>JBGAQH010000009.1:0-90277 GCA_044220875.1 Phycisphaerales bacterium
GGACCTGTACTACCGGCTGGCCGCGTTTTCGCTGAAAATCCCGCCGCTGAGGCATCGAACGACCGACATCCCCGCCATCGCGGACCACCTGCTCGCCCGGATTAATGCCGACTTCGCCAAGGCCGAGCCCGGCTACCAAGACAAACGGCTTTCTGTGAGCACAAAGAGGTTTCTCTGCCAGCAGGCCTGGCCGGGGAATGTACGACAACTCCAGAATGTCCTCCTCCAGGCGGCAGTGATGATTGATGGTCCCTCGATTGAACCACGAGACATCGAGGCGGGGCTGTCAGACTCTGCACGCGGCGATCGCCTGCGCGGTGCGGATTTGCCTATCGGCGAGGGTTTTTCGCTCACAAAGCACCTCGAAGAAGTCCAGCGGCGCTATTTGGCCCGCGCCATGCAGGAGGCGAACGGCAAGAAGACCGTGGCTGCCAAGCTCCTCGGCTATCCCAGCTACCAGACGCTTGCGGCTCAGCTCGAACGTCTAAAGGTAGATTGGGACGAGGGAATAAGCGGCGTCTAGGGAGGCCTTACCGTTGGCACGCAGCTTGCAATAGGGTCACTGGAAGGATCAGAACCACGATGAGCCGGAATGAAAGCACAACCCGAAAGGAACTCATCGAGCCGGCGCTTACGTCGGCTGGATGGGCTTGGACGTCGGACGTCCAGATTGGTCCCGGACGGGTCAACATCACCGGCGATTCGATGTACGACGAGTCGCAGAGCATCATCGCCGACTATGTGCTTCGCTGCCGCCAGCTCCCGCTGGCCGTGCTCGAAGCAAAGGCAGAGCTGGAATCGGCTGCCGATGGAATCCAACAGGGATCGCGGTATGCCCGCCGCCTTGGGATTCGGTTCACAATCGCCACGAACGGCCGGGAGTATCTGCTCACCGACACCGAATCCGGCGATCTCGAAACTCTGTCCGCACCGCCAACGCCGGCGCAGATTCTCCACAAGCTCGGAATCGATATCGACTGGGACCGCTGGGCACCGGCCCTGGAGACTCCGTGGCACATTGACCAGGTGACGCGGAAGAACGTTCGGCCTTACCAGGAGATGGCCATTACCAAGGTCATCTGCGCATTCGCGTCGGGTCGCCGTCGCGCTCTGTTGCTCATGGCGACCGGCACCGGCAAGACCTTCACGGTCTTTCAACTGGTCTGGAAGCTCGCGCAGAGTGGCGTTCTCCCGAAGGGACGGGTGCTGTTCCTGACTGATCGGAACTCCCTGAAGGATCAGGCGTACCGAGCGTTCGCCTCGTTTGCCGCGGACGAGCGGGTCGTGATCGACAAGGACACCGTCTCCGCGGGTCGTCACCGCATTGGCAAGGTGTTCTTCGCGAACTACCAGAACCTCGACGAGGAACTCGACGGCAAGAAGCTCTTCGAGCACTACGAGCCCGGTTTCTTTGACCTCGTCATCGTCGACGAGTGCCACCGGTCAGGCTTTGGCGACTGGTTCGGCGTGTTTGAGCACTTCAAGTCCGCGTACCAGCTTGGTCTCACCGCCACGCCTCGCGAACTCGACCAGCAGGGCGTCCCCCTGACCGACGAGGAGAAGCGGCGCGACACGTACGAGTATTTCGGCGATCCGATCTACACGTATTCGCTTCGGCAGGCAATCGAAGATGGCTATCTCGTGCCGTACCTGCTCGAGGAGCGGGTGACAAACTTGGACGCCGCGGGCTTCACCGCGCCAGATGGCAAGACGTACGACACCGCGAACTTCGAGCGGGACATCCGCATGCCGGACCGCACGAAGTTCATCGCGGAGGATCTCTGGGCCTTGCTCGGGCAGTACGCTCTGCGCGATGAGAAGACGATCGTCTTCTGTGTGGACGACACGCACGCGGCGTTCATGGCCCAGGAACTTCGGCGTGTTTCGGGCGATCCCGATTACGCGGCCCGCATTACGCGCTCCGAGCGCAACTCGCACATGCTGGAGCGGACGTTTGCCGAGGTTGGTCGCGCCAAGCCGCGCGTGGCCGTCACCGTCGACCTGCTGACCACTGGGTTTGATGCGCCCGATGTCAAGAACATCGTGTTCGCCAGGCCGATCAAGAGCAGCATCCTGTACAAGCAGATGAAGGGCCGCGGCACACGCCTGTGCGAGGACATCGACAAGCGGTACTTCACGATCTTCGATTACGTCGGGGCCGCGTCGCTCGAAGATGCCGAGTTCGACGGCCATCCTGCAAACGTGCAGAAGAGCAAGGCGGCTTCCAAGAAGAAGCCTTCAACGACCACGCCCACCGAGAAGCCGATCGGCAATGGCGCGACCCTCTTCCTGTCCGCATCAGAGCGGTACGTCTGCTTGGCCGACGGGCGCAAGATCCCGTTTGACGACTACATCCAGCAGTCGAAGGCGATCATTCGCAAGATCGCTCCCAGTTCAGTGGCAGACCTGCTGAAGCTCTGGGTTGATCGCTCGACCCGGCGCGATATCCGGGCAGAACTCGTGGATCAAGACATCCACCTCGCCGCATTCCGTCACTTTCTCGACTTGGAGGAGACCGACGATGTCGACATCCTCTCCAAAGTCGGGTTCGACCTTCCCCGCGTGCCGGCACGCCACGACCGAGTCGTCCGCTTCTGGGACCAGGATTCCCCGTGGCTGATCCGCAATCTTGGCGAGGACGCCGTCCCGGAGCCCGAGCGCTTCAAGTCCAAGGTTTGGGCAACCAGCCTTGATCATTACGCGCTCTTCGGAATCGATGATCTGGAGAAGGGTGCCACCTACAGCGCCCCGCAGTTCGTCGAGCAGTTCGGCAGTTTCAGCAGTCTCCTGGCTCGCTACGGCGGAGCCGCAGCCCTCAAGGCGGACCTTGAGGCTGTCAAGCAGCACCTGTATGTCCCCATGATCGCGTGAGAGAAGGATCTCGATGCCCCCAGTCGCCCCCGCCAAAAAGAATGGTTCGCTTGAGCACCGCCGCCAAGAGGTTCAGCAGGCCGTCAAAAACGCTTGTGACCAGCTGAACAGCGACGGCGTCAACGCACGCGACTACGTCGAGCAGTTGGCGTGGCTCTTCTTCCTGAAGGCGTTCGACGAAACTGAGAGCAGGCTCGAGGAGGAAGCGGCGTTCGAGGGCGAGACCTACAAGCGCCGTCTTCGCGGCGAGTTCCGCTGGTCCGCTTGGGCATCGCTCACCGACAAGCCCGACGACATGCTCAAGTTCGTCAACGGTCCCCTTTGGGACAAGCTGACGGGGACAGGCAAGGACGGAATCGGCGATGACGCTGTTGGCGATAGATTCCGCCGCATCTTCACCTCCGTGCGGAATCACTCACGGCGTGGCGCGGCGTTCGCTCGGACCGTGGAGCAGGTGAACCGCCTCCACTTCAGCGATGAGTCGGATGTCATCGTGCTGTCGGAGTTGTACGAGAATCTGCTCAAGCAGGTGGCTGCGGACTCGGCCGGATACGCGGGGGAGTTCTACACCCAGCGGCACATCATCCGCGCGATGGTACAGGTGGTGAAGCCAGGAAAGCAGGACCGGGTGTACGACCCCGGGTTCGGCACTGCTGGCTTTCTTGGGGAAGCCGCAGAGTACATTCGCAAGAACTCCGGGCGGCTGAGCGACAGCGACCTGAAACGTCTCCAGAACGAGACTTTCTTTGGTGTCGAACTGAAGCCCCTCACGTACCTGCTCGGCACCATGAACATGCTGCTTCACCGCATCGAAGGTGCGCGTCTGGAAATGGCGAACACTCTTGAGCTGCACAGCGCCAATGTGCCGGAGAAGAACAAGTACAGCGTCATTCTCTCAAATCCGCCGTATGGCGGCAAGATGTCACGCGAGCTGCAGACCAACTTCACGGTCCAGTCCGGGTCCACTGAAGTTTTGTTCCTCCAGCACATCATGGCAAATCTGGCCAAAGGCGGACGTGCCGCGGTCATCGTTCCGGAGGGGGTGCTTTTCAGAGGCGGGCCAGATGCCAAAGTGAGGAAGAAGCTGCTCGATGAGTTCGACCTTCATACGGTCCTCTCGCTCCCCGCTGGCTGCTTCCTCCCATACACGGGAGTCAAGACAAACATCGTGTTTTTCGACCGTCGCTCAGATGGCAACGGCACCAAGAGCGTCTGGTTTTACGAACTCACAAATGATGGCTTCGAGCTGAAGCAGACGAGGCGGCCGATCGTCGGCGAGCAGATATCTGATTTCTTGGCCAAATGGCCCAAGCGGGCTGCTGGCGAGAACTCATGGAGCATCGAGATCAAGGAGCTCCACGCTCATGGGGATGACCTGTCTGCACGGAACCCAAATCGAAAAGACGCCTACGAGCACAAGGCTGCTGCAGATATCGTTCGGTCAATCAAGGCCAAGGAAGAGCGAGTCACCGCACTGTTGAGCGAGCTACAAGCGATTCTGGAGGACACTGAATGAGAGTGCCCCTCTCCGAATGGCGGCCGGTCACACTGGGTGAATTGGCGCAGTACATCAATGGCCGTGCGTTTGCTCCCTCGGATTGGAGTACCAGCGGACGGCCCATCATCCGCATCCAGAATCTCACGAATCCGGATGCCCCCTTTAACCACTTCAATGCCGAAGTAGATCCAAGACACCTCGTCTCTGATGGCGACCTTTTGATTTCGTGGTCAGCCACGCTGGGCGCGTTTATCTGGGATCGAGGCAACGCTGTGCTGAATCAGCACATTTTCAAGGTGCAGCCAAGAGCCGAGTTCGTTGACAAGCAGTTTCTGTATTACTTGGTGCAGCACAAACTCGCTGAAATGGGCGAACGCACCCATGGTTCGACAATGAAGCACATTACCAAAGGAAAATTCGAGTCTCTCACGGCGCAACTCCCGCCGTTGGCTGAACAACGGCGGATTGCGTCGAGCCTTGACGACATCGTGTCTCGAATCGAAGAGGTGTCCCGCCTGAGTTCTGAATCCATGCAAGATGCCAGGCAGCTAGATACCGCTGTGTTTGCAGACTTCGTCGAGCAAGTAGAAGGGGGACGCCACGCTCAGGTGGAGCATGTCCCGTTGGGCCAGCTAATCACGAGTGCCCAATATGGAAGTTCCCAGCGTGCCAATCCAGATCCTAAGGGTACTCCAATCCTCAGGATGGGGAACATTCGTGACGGCTATCTCGATGTGTCGGGTCTGAAGCACGTAACGCTTTCGGCGCCTGATTTGGCAAAGTACCGGCTCAACGAGGGAGACATCCTTTTCAACCGCACCAATAGCCTAGAGCTTGTCGGCAAGGCCGCCACGGTCTCGGGGCTATCCGGAGATTGGGTGTTCGCGTCATATCTGATTCGACTCGTTGTCGATCGGCGGCGTGTGGTGCCGGAGTTCGTGACTGCAGCCATCAATAGCCGCCTAGGTCGGCGTTTCGTTCACGCGAACGCCCGTCGTGCGATCGGGATGGTCAATATCAACGCGCAGCAGATTCAGCGGTTCGTGATTCCGCTTCCGCCACTGCATATCCAAGCGTTGATCGTTGACAAGATACGTCGCGCACGCGAGCTTACCTCCGCCCTGCGTGACGAGTTGTCCGCTCGGCCGATTGAGTACCTTCCGGGGTCCATACTTCAACGCGCATTTGCAGGTGAGCTTTGAGCAACTGCATGTGCAATGCGACGGTCGCGGGGCAGTCCAGTGCGGGGAATGTCATGAGCTGGCCATTGTCCTGGAATCCAACTGAATGAACGAGGCCTGGCCAACCAACGCGATGACATCGCTCGAAGAACTCCGCCGGCAAGGCCGGTGGATCAAGGGCATCGAGTTCTCCCCTGAGGATGTCGGTCTCCTCGCGCTCCTGCTGTATCTCCGTTGGCTCGACCACGACGAAGCTGAACGCGAGGCAATTGCCTCGTTTGACGATGCGCACTTTGAGCGCAGGATGCCTCGGATCCTGAGGTGGGAGGCATGGCGTCATTTCAGAGGCGAGAAGCTGTGGGAGTTCGTGCAGCACACCGTCCCCGATGGCGCATCGAGCGGCTTGGGTCGACTTCCCCGGCGCTTGGACACGCTCTTCGCGGGCACGTTCTTCGCCGCGAAAGGTTCGTCGCCGGCGATCTTGGATCGATTCGTCGACTGGGTCGGGGAACTGGACTTCAGCACCAGGACGGGTAATGACCGCGCCTCAGCGATCTTGGAGCTCGCGATCGACCGCTGCACTAAGCGGCGGGAGTTTGGGCAGTATTCGACGCCGCGGCGGATCGTCGATCTGATCGTTGAGTTCGCCGACCCCAAAGCCGGGGAGCGCATTTACGACCCATGCTTCGGGATGGGCGGACTGCTGGTGGCATGTGGCCGGCGCATTTTGCAGTCCACCAAACGGATACGCGTGCCGGAGTGGGAACGCGTGCGATCCGACAGCCTGTTCGGCGTCGAGATCAATCCTCTGGCGTTCCTCATCGGTGCCACGCGCGTCGCGCTTGCCGGCATCCCCGAGGCCGGTCTTGAACTCGGTGACGCGCTCGAACGGCCGACCGGCAAGTCGGCCGGCGCTGGCTTCGATTGCATCGTTTCAGTGCCCCCGTGGGGACGCCGTTCCGACGTGCTGCCGGAGCGGACCGGGCTCCCGGTGCCATCTGGCGACCTGGCCAATCAGTTCCTGCAGCACATCATGGCTTCGATGAGGCCCGGCGGCCGCGCTGTTGTCGCGCTGCCAGAGGGCGTTTTGTTCCGATCAGGGCCAGACCGCCAGGTGCGCAAGCGCCTGCTCACGGAGTTCGACGTCGAGGGGGTCATCGGCCTCCCCGAAGGCGCATTTGCCCCACTGACCAGCATCCGCACGAGCCTGCTGCTGTTTCGTCGAGCGCCGAGCCGCAAGACGGTGCGATTCCTGTCGGTCCCTGCTTCGCGTCCCGAAGTGATCGGCGAGTTCGCCGCCCTGAAGAACGAGGAGATGGTGGCGCAGTTCCGGAGCGGGTCTGGAGCCGACACCTGGGACCGGACTGTCGAAGACCTCGTCCGCCACGATTGCGAACTGGTGGCCCGCCGATCCGGCGACGAGGAGTTGACCACATTCCTCGATTCTGTGAGGCGGGAGCTTCCCGCATCTCGAATTGTCTCCCTCCGCGAAGTCGCCGATGTTCGCGCCGGTGTGTCATATCAGCGTGACCGGGTGACCGACGTGCCTGGGGGCGATCCAGCGGCGAGCCGGGGTCTCATTCGCGTTGCGGACCTCGTCGAGGGTCGCATCCGACCGCCGACCATGTTTATGGACTTGGCCGTCACAGGCGAGCTGGACGAACGCGCCGTGCTCAAGGCGGGTGACATCGTCGCTTCGATCTCAGGCTCGGTCGGCAAGATCGCGGCCGTCGACGTGCACTCGCAGGGGTTTGTGGCATCAAAGAGCATTGCGGTTATCCGCCCACACAGCACCATCGGTGTCGGTTTCCTTGCTGCCTTGCTGGCGTCGGAGCCATACCAGGCATGGATGAAAGGGCATGCTCGTGGTGTTTCCATTCAGCACCTTTCGCCTCGACTACTCGCGGAACTTCCGATTCCGATGGTTCCGCCGGCGGTGCAGCAGCAAATGGCCGCATCGTCGCGGCGATCATTGGCGGAGCTCATTTCTGTCGTCCGTAGGCCCTCGGCCGTAGACCAGCAGCTTGAGCAGTTGTGGGAGGAGGTTCGATCGATCGATCGGTCCTCGTCTGACCCGATTCCGGTGTTGCGCCGCTGGTCTGAGCTCCTTAGGCACTGGAGAAACCAGACGGTTCACGGAGAGCGGCCTGCGGACCAGCCCGTTCGAGAGTGGCTGCTTCGCACATCGGACGCACTGCGCCCGCTGGCTGACACCGACCGGCTGAAGTCTGGCACGTCGTGGGTCGCCCTGCTCCAAGCTGTGCGGTCGAGCCTCGATACCCGCGATGACCACCTGACCAAGTGGCTCGCGAGCACGTCGTTCCAGTGGAGGGAAGTTGACGATCGGCTGCGCTCCCGTGTGAGGGAGGCGCTTGCCGCCATGTACGGCGAGGTGCGGCTTGAGTTCAAGCTGCAGCCCAATCCATACGTGGTTGGTTCCCCGGACGGAGTGTGGCTGCTCGTACAGAACCGCTCATCGCTGCCCGTGCGGGAGCTTGAGATCGAGACCAGTCCGCAGGCGGGAGAGGTCATGCTTCCCCTGCTCGCGGAGCAGGCCGAACAAGCCGTACCGCTCGAGTTCGCACTGCCGCTCGTTCCGGGGCCGTTGCCTTTGCACATCACATGGCGGGCCACGGCCTTGGATGGCAAGGTGCATGAAGGGAGAACCTCGCTCGTTCTGGACGTGCAGCCCGACTCGTCCGACACCCAGCCGCGTGACATTGGCACCAACCCCTACATCGTCGGCCCGATCGTTGACCGCGATGAGATGTTCTTCGGGCGTGGTCCACTGGTTGACCGAGTGCGCCGTCAGGTGAACTCGCCGAATCGCCAGACGGTCATCCTCTTGGAGGGCAATCGCCGGAGCGGCAAATCGTCTGTTCTGCGCCGGCTTCAGTCCCCGGAGATGCTGTCCGATTGGCTCGTGGTTCCTTGCCAGTTTCAGGGGGGCGAGGGTGACCCGACCAAACCAGGTCTGCCCACTAGAGAAGTGTTTCGCCTCGTTGCAAGGGACATTGGCCTCGCGGCCATGAAGAGCGGCGTGGAAGTCTGGCCTCACGGCGTCGCTGCTCGTGAACCCGGAACCTCCTTTGATCTCGCCTTCAAGCGAGCGCTCGATCGTGTGATTGGTAGCGACCAGCCGTTCCAGGATTTCGAGCAGTACGTCAAGCAGGTGCTTGTCGCGATGAAGCCGAAGCGACTGTTGCTCTTGCTCGATGAGTTCGACAAGCTGCAGGAGGGTATCGACAGCGGTGTCACAAGCCCCCAAGTACCGGAGAACCTCCGATACCTGCTGCAGTCCCACCCTGAAATCTCGGCGGTGTTCAGTTA
This sequence comes from Phycisphaerales bacterium, assembly GCA_044220875.1. Taxonomy (GTDB): domain Bacteria; phylum Planctomycetota; class Phycisphaerae; order Phycisphaerales; family SM1A02; genus JAEUIT01. The sequence goes on from JBGAQH010000009.1 coordinate 8,881, forward strand.
TTCGCGGCTCATGGGCAGGCTACGGCGGCACTACTGGTCGATTCTCTTCGGCATGGGCATCCCGATGCCAGTGGGCGCATTGGATCCTGCCGATGCTGCACGACTGGTTGAGGAGCCCGTGAAGGGGCGAGTGCGCTTCACAGCGGGTGCCCGGGACATGGTGGTCTCGGAGTGCGCATGTCAGCCATTCCTTATACAGAGTGTGTGCAGTGAGCTGTTTGACAGCCTTGCGGCAGAAGGCGGCCGACTCGTTGACGAGAAGCTGGCACGCAGGGTATTGGACCAGGTCGCAGAGCGGAGCGAGCATTTTTCCACCCTTTGGGACGCGGCCGGCACGGAGCGCCGTCGCCTGTTGATCGCGCTGTGCGAGAGCCTCGCTCAAGGACCGGACCCCGTCACATTGGAACTGCTGGAGGCCAAGCTTGCCGAGCAACGCATTCCCTTGCCCAAGAGTGACAGCCTCGGCGAGGATCTGGATGTCCTCCGGCAGCTCGAGGTTGTGTCGCTAAATCGGACGCCGCAGGGCTCGGTGTATCGCCTGCTCGTACCCTTGATGGCTGCTTGGGTCCGAAACAACGTGGACGTTGCTGACCAGATGCGGCGTGCCTCTCGGGAGGCTGTGGAGAAGCTTCAGTGAGCACTACGCCATACTCGTTGTCTGCCGTGAATCTCGGGCCAACACTCGGCCGCGGTCGCGAGATGACACGCATCGTCAGCGCCCTCACGAAGCCCACGCCTGATCATCTCACAATCGTCGGTCCGAAGCGCTTTGGAAAAACGATGGTCCTGCGAGCGACAGTGGCAGTGCTCTCCGATCCAAAGAAGGGTTACGTGGGTGCAGGCTACTGGGATCTTCGCCATGATCGCCCCGAATCTGACGCCGCGTTCCGTAGCAAGCTCGCCGCTCATCTGAAACAAGCGCTGGTGGCGAATCGACCGGACTTTGCTGCGCTGTTGGACCCCAACGACCCCGCCGGCTTAGGCCTGCAGATGGTGGTTGATGAGCTCGCGAAGACCAAAGAGCGAGTGCTCTTGGTCCTCGATGGATTCGACCATGCACCGATTGGGGATGGACTGACTGTGAATTTACTCGGCCAACTCCGACAGTTGGCCGATGGATCTGCCCTCAGATTCGTAACGGGGAGTCGCGCCAAGCTCCGGGAGGTTTGTCGCACCGTCGCGGCGCAGGAGTCCGATTTCTGGAACATCTTCAATCCGAATCCCATCGAGATTGGCAGATTCGACGATGGCGATTGGGACGATCTGCTCCGACCGTGTGTTGAAGCTGGGCTTACCGTCGAGGGGCCGGCGAAGACAGAGCTCAAGAACTGGACAAATGGCGTTCCGTTGCTGACCCTCGCCCTCCTCGGCGAGCTGTACGCAGCCTCCGCGACGCGAGGCTCAATCACAAAGGAGATGGTGGACAACACGGCGGCCGAGGCACTGGCGTCCCATGCCACGATTCTTGATGATTTGTGGGATGGCTGCAGTTCAGAGCTTCGAGACGACCTGCGAGCTGCGTCGCATTCTGACGGATGTCCAAGTTCTCAGATTCCCCAGGTGCGACGCCGAGACCTCTTGTCACGGGGCTTTATCGTGGAGACATCTGGGCGCGTGCGACTTGGGTGCCGTGTCTGGCAGTCGTTCGTTGAACAACAAGCCAAGTCCGTTGAAGAGGTGGATCGACTTTTTAGCGATGCAACGCGATTTGACAGGAACATGCGTCGCGTGCTTGAACTTCGCCTTGATGGGCTTCGGGGCACCGTGTCCGCCGGTCTGGAGAGTGCCGTGCGAGCGGCCATTCAAGATCTCGCATCGGATCCTGGAGTATCGATCGGACGAGGGCGGCTCGTGCTGGATCGGGCGTTGTCGGAGGTGGCGAAGCTGGAGAACATTCAGGGTGATGCCATCCCGGCATCCTGGCTATCTGAGTGGAAGAGCAGCGGACGCACGTTCACCGGGATCATGGACGAAGCCCTTCGAACCGGGAAGTTCCCCGCGAAACCGAAGGCCATCCTCGCGGTATTGAGAACCGCGACTGGCGATGTGGGGGCGCGGAGAGTGGCAAAATTCTTGTCCAAAGCAACGTCCAACCTGCTCGACTTTGTGGCGGCCGTCGGTGATTTCGCGCAACACCCAGAGGGAGAGGAAGTAGAGCCAGGCTTTGCCAACGCTTTTTGCTTCGCTTCCGTGGAACTATGTGCGTCCATCGCGTCGGACCTCCAAGCAGCGGCGACACCGGCGGCGTCGAGCCCAGCGGGCGGAAGGGTGTAGGCCATCGCGAGTGACTTCACAACCCACAGGTCACTTCGGAGCGGACCTGAGGGAGCCCTACATGTCAGAAGCAGGCGTGGCACCCCATGATTACTACGGCCCTTAGACTCCTGCGCAAATCAGCCAACTACACCGGTGGCGCGGCCACTGGTATGGCATTGGCCGCCGCTACCGGGGGGCCAGCCGGTGCACTAGGACTTGCAGGGCTCCTGGGACTCGTCGCCCTGTGTGTCGTGACCGAAACGGCAACGGAGGCACTCGAACCAGACGCTCGGCTCTCGCGCATCGAGCTGTGGCTGGAGGAACTCGTGCGCCGTCACGGCAGGCTCGACGCCGCCGTGACGGCTATCGCTGAAGGTCGAGAAGCGAATCAACTGGTGAGCCGGAAGGCAGCGGACACGCTCCGCAGCATCCTCTCAGCACCCGAGGATCGTGTGTCTACGTTGGCGGAGCACGATTCAGACGTCCGCACACTGCTCGGCGTGGTCTCCGCGCGACTAAACAACTTGGATGCGAGGACGGTTGCGGCGTTGGAGCGGCAGGCAGAGTTGCTTGGGAGCATTGACGGAGCCGTGCGAGCGGTCGCTGAGGGGGTCGATGGCCTGCACCAGAAGTTCGATGAGCTCCGAGCGCAACAGGACAAGGGACCATCGGAGGAGGAACTTGCCGCGACGGCGATCGACGAAGCCGACAATTGTCGCCTCAGGTCCGAACGACTCCAAGGGCTCTTCGACCAGATGGAGTACATCAACGCCCGTGGTTTCGCAGAGCGGTGTGACGCCTGGCTCCTGCGGACAGGTGACACTCTCCCGGCAGAAGCACGCGCGCAGCTACTTGAGCGACTCATTGAGGAGGCGACGGTTCGAGCGCGAACGGCGAGGGAGAGCGATCGAGCGGAAGCACTGGAGCACCTTCGGCAACTCGGCCAGCGGGCACAACCCCTTTTGACGCGGCTCGACGAACCCGAGCGCCTGAGAGTGTCTAGCCATGCAGCCTATGTCGCATCGGTAGTTTACGGGACGTCAGCAGGATTGGCGCAACTTGATGGCCGGCATGATCCGTATTCGATCAGGAGGCGGCTGGCGATACTTTGCGATGCCGAGCGCTACGGCGACGGCGCCGACATGATTCGTGGAACAACGCCGCTGCCTGAGTGGGTCGACAAGGGCATCGTTGTGTTTGCACGGTGTGGTGAATGGTCCGAGGTCGAGCGTGTGCTCTCTTGGGCGCTGGCAAACACTCGACCGGGCTTACAGCAGATGTGCCGCTTGCTCTTTGTGGAGAGCGTCATTCTCGACCGCCCAGATGAATCGATGGAGACTCGCACCCCACTGGCGGCAGATGCCCGCGCGCGTTTCAATCGCTCCCATGAACTCCTCTGGCCGCTGGTTGAGGATGTGCTTTCCCTTGCTGAGCCGCGGCACGAGCTGGACTACAGCATCCTCCGTCTGGCGACCGAGGTGGCGGTGCGTCTCGATAAGACGGCGGAGGTACAGCGACTCGTACCCAAGTTGGCGCGGCGTCGTCCATTGGAGATCTCGCTGGGAGTCATGGCGGTGCGAGGCCGAATCGAGGCAGGAGCTGACTGGCCACAACGTCTCCGCATTGAAGGAGAAGCGTCATTTGATCGGCGCCTCGTGGCGGCGGCGCTCGAGGGAAGGCACGCCGGCACACGCGATGCGGCGTTCCGAGCCGCCCTGCGACTCGCGGAAGAGGCGTCGACCGACGATCAACGTAAACGGCTGCACGGTCTATTGATGGAGCTTGCCCAGCAGCTTGGTGACTCCGCGGAGAAACAGCTCGAGGCGCTAGCACCTTCTCTCGTTGGTGTAGAAGATCGCCAAGTGCGGCTGTGGTCTATTACCCGACTCTTCAAGGCAGGACGCACTGACGAGCTCGATGAGTTACTGCAGAAACTGCGCGATCCGGCGGACCCGCTCTGGCTGCAGCTTCACGGTCAGCGTCTTCTGCAGACCGGCGACCCGGTAAATGGCGTTGCGGAACTGTCGGAGGCCGCCCGCATACTGGACCAGCCGGACATGCTTGGCGGAGTTGCGGCATTGGCGCTCGCGCATAGGCAATGGGGAGTTGCGGCCACCCTATTGGACAGGTTCCTCGTCCTGAAGCCGGGCGATCCACGCGCTCGCGCAAATTTGGCGATGACTCTTCACCGACTGGAGCAGCACGGCCGCGCTGCTGACCTTCTCTTGGTTCTCGCACACGAGAAGCCGGACGATCCGGCGTTTGGCGTGAACGCGGCAGCCTGCCTCATCAAAGCGGGACGCCCAGACGACGCGGTCAAAGTCCTCACGAAAGCGTGCGAGCGCCCGGAGCCTCCGCTTCAGGCGGTCATCGGGCTTGCCCAGGTGCTGGTGGAACGGGATCAGCCGAAGGTGGCATTTGAGTTGCTGAATCGGCATCGAGCCAGATTTTGGAATGAGTACCAGTTCGTGGGCGCGTATTGGTCGATCGCGTTCGCTGCTGAGGAAGAGAGTGCGGGGCACGATGGCTTCGTTCAGATGCGAGTACTGCAGGCCGCCGGCGCCGCGCCCAAGGACGTTATTGTTGAGAAGACGATCGACGATCTCGTGGAGATGTCCAAGATTCACCAGGAACGCGAACGCAGCATCGCGACCGCCGTCCTTCAAGGAAGAATTCCTTGGCTCACGGCCGCGGAGTGGAGTCGGGACCCAGCGTTCCGTGCGTGGTCGCAGCGGACTGGCGAGCGGCTTTGGGTCTTTGAGCATCCGGTCAATCTGGCGAATGCCGCGATCTACTGCACCAATGGCTTCACGGTAGCGTCAGTCGAGTCTTCACGGCACCTCGTGCCGATTGAAGCATCGGGCCGGGGCCAACCGGTCGTTGTGGATCTCAGCGCGCTGATCACGCTCCAGAAACTTGGGATGCTGGACACTGCGGCTGCGTATTGCGACCGATTCCATGTCCCGGATGCTTATCTCTTCAAGATGTTCAGGGACAATGACCAGTTGCGTCCTCACCAACCGTCGCGTCGCACAGTCCTCAGCGTCCTGCGCACGGCGCTCTCGGAGCGACGAGTTTTCATCGAGACGAACGATGAGGGTATCGATTATCGACGTGTCGATGAGCACTATCCCATCGAGCGGGCCCGTGCGGGAGTCTATCACCTCGCCGACCTTCACGCAGCGATCAAAGGCGCTGGCACTGCCACGGACGCTCAGCTCAGTCGGTTGGCCTCCGTATCGCACCGTCCCGCGACAGCTTCGGCGAGTCATCAAGCCCTTCAGCCTGGCGATCCACTGTCGGTGAGCCTGTCCACTCTGTCCACGCTCCACGGATGTGGATTGTTAGAGACGGTTGTAGCGCAGTTCCGCGTGCACCTGGACGCCGACGACCAGCAAGTAGTGCAGGGTGAATCACTGTGGTTCGACAGGCAGGAGCAACTACGAACAGATCACCGCACTTTGTGGGAGTTTCTGCGGGACGATCCTCGCGTCGAGCGGCACGTCGGGCACGAAGAATCGGCAGACGAACCCGACGATGGTGAGGACGAGTCAGGCGAGCGCGAGGTGTCTCTCGAGGCGCTGGTCATCGCGGATCGTCTGAGTCTGTCATTTCTAGTAGACGATCGCTGTCTACAGGCAACCTCGCTGAATGCTCGTCCGACTTCACCGTCCAGCGCGTTCAGCACTGTACAGCTGCTGGCAGCCATGGCCGACAACGGGCACATCACGCAGGAGCGGTACGCGGACAGCATCCGTACTCTGATGGGCTTCCGGTACCGATTCATCGCCCCTGATTCGGAACTCCTCGTGCACTGGGCGCGCAAGGCAATGTCTGCCGTACCGGGCCCTGACCTTCAGGCAGTGGCCACGTACCTGCGAGCATGCCTGCGGGATCCAGGGTTGTTCGGGGGATTCGAGCCGACAGACCCTCCATCCACGATTGCAATGAAGTTCCACCAAGCGATCGAGATCGCTGTGGGCGAGTTCCTCGGTGCTCTGTGGGGCGATGAGTCGGTTTCCGAGGATCGCGCGATGTCGTTCACGCAGTGGGGTCTGACCCACCTCCTCCCGTCACCGCCCGCGGTGATGGAGCCTCGCTTTCGATTTGTCGGAGACTTGGGCATGCCGATGTTCTGGTCATCATTCCTTGTTCGGCTCGCACTGTCCTCTCGCTCGGGGCTGTTTGAGCGAGCGAGACGCGGTGTCGAGGTTGTGGGAGAGTCACTTGGAATACCCGCACACGAAGTGATTCGCGTCATTACGGAGACCATCGATGGACTCGGCAGCCAACGCAGGTGAACTTGAGCGGGCGCGGCGAGCGTTCATGGCACGGATGGCGCGGCTCGCGCTACCTGCGAAAGGCGGCCTTGATCGGCGGGATGCCATGGTCCTTATCGACTGCGATGTCATTCGACCTGAGGCAGAGTCGAGCTCAGCGAGTGAGGTTGAGTCGCTACGGAAGGGAGCCGCTGCCGTCTCCGGCACAGAGCCTCCTGGGCCATTGCTGTTCTATCCCGGCGAGGAGGGCGGGAAGTCGGTCGTCCGGGCGAGAGATCTCATCCTGGACCAACGGCGCGAGGTGCGAGAGGTTGGGGTCGCGCATCTCCAGGGAGCAGCTCGTTTGCCAATGCAGATGTGCCCATGGACGCGAGATGTCATCCAGCGCGAGGCACATGCGATCACCTCAGCCGACGGGCAGGTGTGGCGGCGCGCCGCGATCAACGTTGTGGATGCGGTCGACGATGACTGGCTCCTCAATGTCGCCGGCATGCACCAAAGCAAGCATCCCGCTATGCGAGAGTTGTGGAGCGAGTACGTCAATGCCGTGTTTCGGCCGTCCGTTGCCGCAGTGAACCGGTGCTCCCCCAGCATGCTCTGTCCGGGGCTCCACCATGGAGCAATGCACGATGCGGCTGAAGCACTCGGTGGAAGCCAATTGCCTGCACCGGAGCATCTGCACCGGTATATTCACACGCTTGGGCACGTGCCGCTCGAGCTGGGGTGCTCGCTCACTTCAACGCTGATGGATGCTGCTCCGGGCGACCCTACAGCCACGAAGCTTGCTGCTGTGCTCGAAGCTGCCAGCAAGACGCTGAGCCCAGTCGTCAGGTACCACGCATGTGAAGCCGCGCTGGCCAGGGCAGGCAATTTGTCTCCGGCACAGTTTGACGAAGTGTCCGCCTGGTTCTGGGAGGCTGTGCTGCCAAGTGCAGGGGGTTTGAAGCCCTCGGAGTCTCAGGCAGGATGGTCGTTAATGGCTCAAATGGCTCGGTACTTCGTTCAGTACCTCGAGGTCCGGCTCCCATCGGACCACGGCGAGGCGATTTCATCGATGGCATGGTGGATGACGATCCGGGTGATGCATGTGCTCGACGGCCCAGCAGAAGAGATGCTCGGGTTCGGGCAGCAATTAGAGCAGGTGTACGGCGGTGCGACGGCCAGCACGTGGGACATTCTCGGCTCGGCGATGAGCGCGTCGCCGCTGCGATGGCTGACGTTACACGGAGCATCACCATGGTCCTTGTCTCTGATATCTGCTGTTCGGAGCAGCGAGGACATGAATCGGTTGATGGTCGGTTCCGGGATCGGGACGGCGGACGAGCGTGTGGCCGCATTGATCACCATCGCGATGCAGATTGCGAATCTACCGTTGGATCAGTCTCGCTTCCGATTTGCGGAGAATGCCCGAGAGGCGTTGGGCTGGGCTGCCGCTGGGATCAAGGAGGAAGACAAGCGAGAGATGCTGAGCGTGTGGGCAGAGGGCATCGACTGGACAAACGCGGATTCACTCCAGAAGGCTCTTGATGGCTTTGGTCAGAAAGAGCTCTCGGTACAGCGCTGGGTGTCCCATGCTGTGCGTCAGCGACTCTCCACCACAACTCTGATTGGTGACGAGCTATGGAAAATCGTCTCCTCTGATGGCTGGAAACGAGATGTTTGGCCCAGGCTTGATCCTCTAGCAGTTCAATCGCTCGGCTACGCGCTCACCGACGACGCCATACGGCGGGCCCCGGAGTGGCTTCCGCACTTACCGCATCTGCTGGCTGAAGTTGCTGAACAACGTGCCGCGAACGAGACCGACCGTCAAGCCTTCTTCGGTGTCCTGCTCAGGGCGAGTTGTGCATTGAACGCGCCGTCGGCGCTCTCTCGCCTGTTGCGAGGACGTTCCGGCCACCGCTATAGGCCTCTGGCTACGGCCGTGCGCGGCAACCTGGAGCAGCTCCTTCCTCAAGCTGGAGGGTGGGCCGCGGGCAGATTGCGAGCATTGATCGTGGACCTCCTTCAGTGAGTCGCACCGCCAACCAGAAGCACCAACACCCGAGAATCTGGTGGCGCGGAGGCTATGGCGGCGGAATCGGAGTGGGACCATCCATGAAGTAGCTGAGTGCACTCTCGACCAACGCCTCAGCCTCGGCATCCGATTCGCCCATTGCCGCGCACAGGTGACTGAGCGCCGGCACCCACCTGCGGTCCATCAAGTCTGCGAGCCGTTCGCCGTGGATTCTGGCTCTCGCTTCCTCTGTCAGGAATGGGGGCAGCATGCAGAGCGCCAGGCACTGCAGCCCGGTGTATTCGCGAGCCATGAAGTAGAGCCAGTACGGAAATGCCGCATCGAGTTCGCTGACATAATTGCGGACAGCGGGAATCTCGAACAACTCCTCTGGGGAGTCGTCATAGCCAAAGAACGCAACGTTGACACGTGTTCGAAAGGCCTGAATCTTGGCCGGCGATTGGAGCAATCCCTTCAGGGTCGCGATCGGTCCGGACGTGTCGCAGCTCTCAACCTCGTTGCGGCTGATCACGACCGTCAGAAAATCGAAGTCCGAAAGACCCATTGGACGGATTCCATGCGGGTAATGGCCCCGCCGGCGCGAATCGTATCACAGCCATCGATGCGGTTCGGGTAGTGGCCGGCATATCTGAGGCGACGTGACGATGTGCAAGTGTGGTCGGGAACCCTCAATCGTCGGGGCTCCGCGGTGGGGGGCGGGGGGAGTGTGCAAAAACGTGCGACTTTGAGACTCGGCACCGCCGAGCAGCGATTCTGGCTCGCCCAACCCCCAATCCGGTCTCAACCAGTCGTCGGCGTGAGACTTCTCAGCCTGGCCGCAACCGGCGGGCGCGGCGGCAGAACGCGGGCGTCGCCCATATCGTCCCGGCGGGACCGCGCGGAGGTCACCCCGCGACGCCAATGGAAGGGGCTGGAGTATTTGTACCCCGCTGGCGGCCCTGAAAACGCGGTTTCAACCCGTCCCCGTTAACGACCCGTGTCGATCGCACACCCATCGGGCCACCCCGAGAGTGGTCCGCCAACCCTCCGAAACGGTCTTGTACAGGGAGCTGCCAACCGCCACCGCCACGTGCAGGTGGCGGTTGTCGTTTCACACGCGATTAGTGACGCCCCCCCGCTGCGGCCGCCAAGCTCCGGGGAAACCGAGAGTTGCGATCGCCGAGACCGGCCTTTCCCTTTCATGGTGGGACACACCGAGAGAGCGTGGTTGACGGCTCTGCCGCCTGCGCCCACTCACTCTTCACCCACGACTCTCGAACTCTCGCGAGAGGTTCACCGGGACGGCTTGGTCACGGTCGTTAGGCAGATCCCCTGAAGATGAGCCGCTTCAATCTCAAGTCTCCAGACGCGATTGCTGCTCCGTGCGCACTTGACGATCTTGATGGCTGGCTTGATCGCGAGCTCTCCCGGATCTCTCTTGCCCCGCTCCGCGAGATCGCATCGACCGTAATCCGCGATCTGGACGTGTTTGTCCAGTTCCCAGCTCGTGCTCAGCTGCTCTGGCACGGCTGCTCGCGGATGGTCGTTGCGCCCGCCAAGCAGTGCTATCACCGGTACCCGTCGTCCATCGCATGTGCCGGGAAGAGCTTCGGCATCCCGCTTGATTCACGGGCGAATGGACCCGCTGTTGCGTCGTTTCTTTTGGCAGGTGGCAGGCGTCCACCAAGGTCCGGAAGTTCCAACAGCTGGTCAATCCACCATCTCTACTCGGGCAAGTTTCCGTTCTCCGCCCAATCCAACACGCTTCATGCAGCCAAACACGGTCTGCACTTCACTCAAAGTGCTGGGCTCGTAGCCGTCCATCCGGTCGCTGATGCGCTTTGCGACGAGCTGCCCTGCTTTGCATGGTTCCTCCGAGCGAAGGCGTTCCTCCGATTCGGCTACGACCCCGACGCTGTCCTCTGTTCCGACGTCAACGAGCTGGGCTTCCGTCAGGGAACCGTTCCGCCAATACTGCACAGACCTGCCTAGCGCGTCGCTTATGCCGACACGCCCATGCGGCTCTACACTTGTCCGAGGCCTACGGCTTCGGCCGCACGTGCGTGCAGCATGGATCGCAGTCGCAACCCGCACACTATGCCCGATGTCAGCCTGTATCGCCTGAGTGAATGGACCGTCGCCCAAGCGGCAGAAGTCCTTCACGTCACACCCACGACCATCCGGCGCTGGATCGCGGAAGGACACCTCCCGGTTGTTCCTCAGTCATCTCCACTGAGAGTGAAGTCGCATCCCCTGAATGAGACTGTCCGCAAGCGAATGCGAGACGGAATTCATCGGCCGAGGTCCTATGTTCCCGAGGGAATCGGTCGATATGCCGCGTGGCATCATTTTCTGGACGAGTTCGTCTGGCTCATCAAGGCGGCTTACTCAGATGTTGAGGATCTCAAGCGCAAGCGCTTCCGCCTTGATGTACTCTATTCCCGCTACCTTCGTGCCAACGACGTCACTCCGCGCGTCCTTCGTCGCGACTTCGGCTTTACGGCAAAATCTGTCCCCGACGGCGTGTGGCAAGACCTCTCGCGTGGGTGGTACAACGAGTTCGCCTTCAACTTCCCCGCGAAGACGGCGACGCTGGGACTGAGCTTCTCAGACATACGGGAGAACGAAAAGGTCACCGAAAGCCGATTCTTGTTTCCGTCGTGGCGCATCGTCACCGCCTACTACTCCGTTTACTTCTATCTGAGGGCACTGGCGCGACTTCAGCAACCATCTTTTCGACTTCAAGAGCACAACGCGACGATCGTCAACTTCAAGGCGTGCGTCCTATCGCCATTGAGCCGCCACGCGTGGCGGTTTCCGTTCGATCTAGAGTACAACCCGCAGCTCCCTCGTCAGGCTCTGCCCCCAGCACTATCGCTCCGGCCCTTGCGGTTCGCCTACTCACACCACCCGCGAGAACCCCACCGGTCGCCCAGTCAGATTGCGCGGAGGGTTGTTTCTGAGTTCCGTCGACGTGGCGAGTCCGGGAGCAACCCCGTTCGCTTCACCCTTTTTGATTACCTCAGGGATTTTCGCGTTTGGGCTAACTACCTCGAGATTGAGCATCTCATGAACCTCCGCGGGTCGGGCTACAAGGCCTTTCTCGATCAGAATCTATCGGCTGTCGTGTTCTTCATTGGCGGAATCGCCGAGTGCGTCGTGCTGGCGGCAACATCGCCCATTAGATATTTTAATCGAGCGCAACGATTTTACGATCTATTGGCCGACGCAAGTAGGGAGTATGAGAGTAGGCTGCGTAGCTTCCCAATGAGCCAGCGAGTGGAAATCATGCATCAACTGAGTTGGCTGCCGCGTACTCTTCGATATCGCGAGTATGACGACCCCAACCGCGTTCGAACCGAGTAGGCGAGTTCGCCGGCGAATCCCTCGCGATGACCGACTACGCCGTTTCTCGACGAACCAGCAGTCGCGCTCCTCCACCAAAGCGCGTCACTCTCATGTGCCAGCAAGCCTCGGGCCGCCGTTCGGTCGCCTGAACATGTGCCGGTTGAATACCGGGCCCCCGCGGGACATTCAACGCAGTCCGTCATGGAGAACGCCGCGTGGAGTTGATCCAGACCGCCGTCCACGAAGCAGCACACGCCGTCATCGCCCACGCCCTCGGACTGGCGACCAAGTCCCTGGCATTGACGCACCACGAGGCCGATCAGACAGGGGCTCTTGGCACGGCGGAAGGTTCCCGTCCAGACGTCGGATACGGCCACGCGAACGAACAGGAGAGACAGCTCGCGATGCGGGACGAGTGCATCCCGGCATGCGCCACCCCATCCTCCTCGCGGGTTGTCTGATCGCCGTCCTTGCAAGGCCTGCCTCCGCAGGTGTCGACTCGCTCATCAGCGTGATCGACTTCGAGGAGTTCGCCGAGGGGACGGCCATCGCGCTTCAATACAAGGCGGCTTACGGAGTCGCAAGACAATTCTGGACAGGCACACTCTGAACACCGTACGACCAACGGATCGCAACCTCGGCCCCAAATTGGTGGCGAGAAGCCATCCGACCGACGGCTCCTGGAGTCGATCGCGACGGATGGCCTGAGCAAGCGACCATGGCCGTATCCGGCACGCTCAGACAGCGGTCACTGGCCCACGGCAGTGATGACCAGCCGCATGCCGCAAAAGGTGGCGCCTTCGCCGACCTGTTGAATTGCCGCATCCAGAAGGCGAGACGTCTCCCGAGCGCACGACAACGGCCGGCCCCCGCAAAGAGGCCGGCCGTGAATCAACGCGATTGCGTGCGAGCCAGTTAGGCCCGGCGACGACGACCGACAAGGCCGGCCAGACCGAGGAGCGCTGCCGCGCCAGGGGCCGGAACTTGGCTCACGCCGAAGAGCGTCACCGTGACGTTGTTGTAGTCGACCGGATCTGAGAAGCTATACCCGTTGCCCCACTCGAACGTATACGAGTTGCCGAAGACGTACGAATCGGAAGCGGACTTGACATCGGAGTAGTGTCCCGAGCCAGCGGAGCCAGGGCCATCGAAGCCCCAGACGCCGTTGAAGGCAAAACCGCTGCTCAGGAAAATGTCGTAGCCGCCCCACTGGGCGCCGTTCAGAACCAGAGCAGCGTCCGAGGCCCACGAGCCGGTCGTGTTGGTGACGTAGTCAAACGACACCGAGAAACCAGTCAACGAGCCTTGGAGGTCGCTCAGAGTGATGAGCGACGACTGGCCGCCGACGTAGGTGCCGCTGCCAAAATCAAGCTTGACGTCAGCCGAGGCAACCGCAGTCGCGCCGGCGGCAATCACGGCCGCAAGAAGAACGTTCTTCATATCTCTCTCTACCTCAAGGGAACTCGGTCTTCCGACCAAGACGGCCGCAATGGCCGAAGGGAATTGAAACTCGGGCTTCACCGCCCGAAACAGACAACGGACGCGTGACGCAGATGGTCACGGCCCTCGTCCCCCACCAATTCCCTCGCATCCCTTCGCGACGGCCAGCCGCCACGAACTGCCTCCTCCCCACTAGGAGACGCCGTAGTCTAATTGACCGATTGGCGGTCTGCAAGTGCTCCCATGGAACTCACGGACAAAAAGTGGCTACGACCTCCGCCGAGATCGTAGCTGCCACCAAGAGTCCGCTGTCGAAGCCTCCGTGGACGAATCCGCTGCAATCCGCTGTGGACAGGCACCTTCCGAGGTGCACTCGCCCCGAGTCGACACCCTCGCGATTGCGTCCGGGATCCTCTGGTGACTCGCGCCGCGGCTCAGTCGCGATACACACTCGCGCGGCGCAATGAACCGCGACTCGCTCGCTCGCGCGTCCGCCGGACGCTCCAAGTGGCCTTCAGGCCAACTCACGCCGCCGTCGGTCGCACGTCCACCACGTGGCGGGACGCGCGGCGCCGAGCCTCGGCGCCGCGCGAGCTTTCGCCGCCCACGACCGAGCCGAACCAGCGAACGCGGGGCGCCGCGCCCTCGGCGCCGACTTCGCTCGGAGGATGAGGGGCTGGCGGGCGGGCTGACGGCCCCGGCTCGGCGTCGGCGGCCTGCGCAGGAGTCGTCCCATTCCTCTCCTTCGCCTCGACGATGGACGCGAGCAGTTCGCCGTGTCGGGCCAAAGTCGCCATCGCCGCGTTCGCCGTCGCTCGGACGCCGGCCGCGAGTTCGCTGACCCAGGACGATGATTGCAGGTCGATTTGCCGGCTGGCGGCGATCGCTCCGTCGGGAGCGCGATCCTCGTCGGCAAGTGCACGGGCGCGAAACGCGTCAAGCGCGCTACGGCTCTCTGCAGAGATGCGGCCAGACTTGTCCGGCCTTGCCTGCCGTCCCGCCGCATCGGCGAGGCGGATGAGCGTAGCGAGCGTCAATCCCGGCAGGATCGGACGGGGCCCGGAACCCACGCGACTCGTCGCGAACGGGTTCTCCATCGCGGTGCGCCACGACGACTCGGATGGTCGCAGGTCGGCGGCGGGTAGCGAGCTCTGGCGCGGCCTGAGGCGTTGACGGGAAACGTGAGGGGAGGCCGCCTCGGCTCGACGCTCTATCGCCTGCCCGAGAGCCGGCTCATCCGCGAGCATCGTTTCCAACTCGTCGGCAGTCGCGTCCGTCGCGAGTCGACCGATCGTCTCGGCCTCCTTCCGCACCGCATGCCTGATCGAGGCGCGGTGACGACCGCGGGCCACGCGTTCCGCGTACGCCTCGTCGGAAAGCTCCGCGACGCTGCCCGGGCGACATGGAAACGCAGCCGTCCACTGCCCGTTCACGACTCGCGACTCGAACGTGGCGAGCGCCTTGGCGTGTCCTCCAGCGCGGATCTCGGCGATGATTCTCTTCATCCTCCTTCCCATCGAGGTGAGCTCCGACTCGCCGATCGCCGACTCTGTGCCGGCGCGGACAAGATTGAGGAGGACGTAGAGCGCCTGGCTGACCAGGGCCGCATCGTCGAGAGCGACCTTCGCCGTGTAGCGGCCCAGCCAGAAGTGGCCGGTGACGCCGTCGAGTTCGTTCCAGGCCTTCGCGCAGGGCTCCTTCAGCTCCTTGTGGAACCAGCCGAGATCGGCGAGCCGCCTGCGCCAGTCGTCGACTGCGGCCTCATCCGCCGCGGCTGCGCGAATCGCCTCGGGCGACGGCCGAGCGGCGGGCTCGACGCCGATGCCCATGGGGCCTGCGGCGCGAAGGAGAAGCCATCGCTCGGCGACCTCCTCGTCGGTCCAGCACCACGCGAGGTCGGGCCGTGTGCCGAGGATCAGGTGGATGTGGTTGGTGAGGATCGCGTACTCGATGACGTCGATGGCGAAGATCGAGGCGAGGAATTCGAGCCGCTGGGCGATCCAGACGGCGCGGACGACGTCGCCGAGGAGAAAGTGCCGCCGGACGCAGCGTGAGATGCAGTGAAAGATGCCGCAGACGGTCGGATCGACGGTACGTGAACGCGGAATTCCCATGTGATCGAATCCCTCCACGCGACGTGCGGCGCGGTGCCGTCCGTCGCTTGGGGACGAACATAGCGTTGGCCACGGCGCGACTCGCAAGAACGCGGCGGAGTGGCAAGGACTTTTTTGTCCACATCGCGTTCGGAGGTGCCTGTCCATAATGCCCCATGAACTGAAGAACTGAAGAGTCGAAGGTGCCTGTCCACGTTCGGAGGTGCCTGTCCATGCGGCAAACGTTGAGGCAGACTGGACAGGCACCTCGCGCCGGCACCTCGCACCCCCCACCCCACCACCGCATGCCAGCAGTCTTCAGGGCATTGCCTCTCGACGTTGACGAGCGCAAGGAGGGGTCGCGAGCGAGACCCGGCTTCACGCCAACCCAACAGTCGAAGGTGCCTGTCCACAGCGCCCATGTCCACAACGCCCAGTCCGTCGAAGGTGCCTGTCCACAGCGCCCATGTCCACAGCGCCCAGTCCACAACGCCGTGATGGGTGATGCGTCCAGTGTTGCGCGAGGTCGACGCTGCGAGCCCCTCGATCCGCCCGCGAGATTGCTTAGGGGCGTCAGCCCGCATTGGGGTCATGACTCGTCCCCGTCGACGCCGGAACGCCTCCGACGCTCTCGTTCACCACGTGTCGCAGTTCTCACGGTCATGTTGCTTGCATCCATCGGTGGCTCGTACATAGTGATCGTGATCGCCGGGAGAGCGTGCGATCCCCCCTTTCTGTGGGCCTGGGTTCCGGGGAACGGACGTGGTGCGCCCCCAGAGCGGACACCGCGATCGGGGGCACCTCAGCCGCGACAAGAGGAGTCAAGGATGGAGCGTCAAATCATCGGTATTGCCGGGGCACTGATCGCGACGTCAGCGGTTTTCGCCGACATCACGCCGTTTACCAGTGAGGCGGGAAGCCGGGGGCTCTCCTATTCGATGATGGCCTATCCGCAGCTCAGCGGGCACTTCGGCTTCGGCTGCGGCTTCCCCGACTTTGACTCCGACGGCGATCCCGACGTGATCATCATCGGCGCCGCAAACGGTCAGGTTGGCATCTTCGAGAATGTAGGGGGGGTCTTCGTCAACCGCTCGGCAACGAGCGGGATCCTCCCGATGACCTCACTCTCGTCCTTCGCAACCGCGGACTACGACAACGACGGCGACGAGGACCTCCTTCTGACCCGCGTGTTTGAATCGTCCATGCTCCTCCGCAATGACGGCGACTTCCATTTCACCGAAGTCACATTCGTTGCGGGGATCGACACGATCCGATTCGCTAAGGGAGCATGCTGGGGCGACTACGACGGTGACGGCTGGGCGGACCTGTTCGTCGCCAACTACGTTTCCTTCTTCGGACCGCCCAACGCCTCCGACAATCAGCTCTACCGCAACAACGGAGACGGCACGTTCACCGATGTGGCCCCGCTGCTCGGGCTCAATAGCGCCGGGGCCTCATTCGAAGCGGTCTGGACGGACTACGACCGGGACGGCGATCTCGACCTCTATGTGAGCAACGATCGTGGGCCGAATCCCGGGTCCCGGGACAACGAGCTCTACCGCAACAATGGGGATGGGACATTCACCGATGTCAGCGAGGCAAGCAACGCCGGCGTGAGTCTGTTCTCAATGGGGCTTGCGTGCGGCGATCTCGACGGGAATGGGAGAGTCGACTTCTACTGCACCAACACGAACGACCCGACACCGCCGCTGCTCGGCGCCTTTCCGCTCCTTCTGCAGGGCAACAAGGGCAACTTCGCCGAAGCCCAGAATGTCTGGGGCGTCGCGTATCCGGCCATCGGTTGGGGCTGGGGCGCGACGTTCTTTGACTGGAACAACGACGGCCGGCTGGACCTCTACGTGCACGACCAGTTCGCGCCGAACTCTCTCTTTCAGAACAACGGATCGCCGCCGCTGGTGAACGTAGCGGCCGAGGCGGGAGTGGGCGGAAGCAACCTGGCGAGCTACTGCTCGGCCTATGGCGACATTGACGGAGACGGCGATATCGACATTCTCATGAACAACTTGGGCGAGCCGGTCACGCTGTTCATCAACAACGAGGGCGAGCAGCGGCACTCGATCAGCCTTCGCGTGATCGGCGAGCGGTCCAGGGCCGCTGCGATCGGCGCCAACGCGGAAGTGACCGCCAACGGAGTGACGATGTATCGGGAGAGCTATGCGGGCGGCAACAGCTACCTTGGACAGAATGAGCTGACGCTGCATTTCGGCCTCGACAGGGCCTCCGTCGCCAGATCGGCGGTGGTGCGCTGGCCATCGGGCGGTCCGTCGCGCAGTTTCGTGTCGGTGCCTGCCGGCCAATGGAGCATCTATCCACCGGCGAAGCTCGGCGACGCGGAGCAGGATGGGGACATCGATGCGGCCGACCGGGCTGCGCTGTGCGAAGCAGTTGGCGACGTGTCGCGGGGGCGGGAGCAGTTCGACTTTGATGGGGACTTCGTGATCGGAGCGGCGGACGTCGCCGCATTCAGATCGCGGTACGCGGCGGCCGGACTCAGGTGGTCGGACCTCAACGGTGACGGGCATGTCGACGCGTCCGACTTAGCGATTCTCCTCGGCGCCTGGGGCGCGTCGGAGTGTTTGACAGACCTGGACGCTAGCGGCCAGGTGAACGCGGCGGACCTGAGCATCCTCCTTGGCGATTGGGGTTGAGCGGTGGCGATGACGCCCTCAGTGGCCTCATTTTTCGGGGAGCCGTCGCCCTACCTCACCTCGCAGGAGGTCGGCGACTGACCCGATTCCTCGTGCCGCGACGCTGGCTCAGGCCATCGCCGGTGTGGCTTACCGCGTTGATTGCCGTTCACTGTGGTCCTTCGGGTCCATCATGAATGGGTCCATCGTGGACAGGGTCCATCGTGGACAGGCACTTTCATTCGGAGGCTCTGGAGGCCCCTATTGGGCCCCTATTGGACAGGCACCGTCCACTGGGAAGGACCATGTTGGACAGGCACCGTCCAGTGTGAAGCGATGCCACCGGCAATCCTCGCGCCCCCGCTGCGATCACTTGGCGACTGGTTCCACGCGTTCCACTGTGGTCCATCGTGGACGGGCACTCTCATCTGGGAGGCCCTTCGTAGGCCTTTTTTGGACAGGCACCGTCCACGCGGAAGGACCATGTTGCGCGGTTCATCGTGGGTTCATCGTGGACAGGCACCATTGCCGTCGCCGCGCTCCTCAGCCCGTCCATCCCCCAAGCAGGACGGCGAGGTCCTCGCCGTCCACCGTGCCGTTGTGATTGAGATCGGCGTTGACGTCGCTCGTGCCCCAGCTGCCGAGCAGCGTTGCCAAATCGCTCCCATTGACCTTGTTGTCGCCGTTCACGTCCCCGGGCAGCACCAGCGTGAACGAGACGCCGGTGTTGATCGCCGGCCAGAGCGCGTCCTCCTCGGCCATGATGCCGTCGCTGGCAAGCGCGCCGCCCTTCGGACCGATCACGGCGCCGAAGTTGAAGAGGAGGCTCACGTCGCCCGACTGCTCGACCATCATGAGGTTCTGCGAACTGATCGCAATCGAGTAGTTCGAGACCTGGAATCCGTACACACCAGGAACCGTCGACGAGAACGTGCCGGAGAAGAGCGTCGACCGCTCGAAGAGATATGGAACGAAGACATACGGATTCGTGGGGCTCGCGGGCAATCCGACCGCAGCCGGCGCGGAGAAGATCAGGATGCTCGCGGGATCGACCTCGGTGCCATTGCCGTTCGCGTCGAGCGGAATGCCGATCAGGCGTCCGGTGATCGACTGCCCCGAGTAGCTCATGGAGAAGTTGAAGTCGGCGGCCATCGCGCGGGCGGATGCTCCGCCAGCGAATGCAAGTGCGGCACGACCGAGCCATGCGGACCATCGCTGATTCATGCGTGTGCTCCCGAAGCCCACGATCTCCGAACGGACGTCGATCGCGAGCGGGAACGGAAGTGCGGGCGCCCGGTGACCGGATACACGGAACATCGCTCCGCGAGGAAAGTCGCTGCGGAATGTGGCGACGCGGCGCTCCCGTCCGCTGGATGGTTGCCTCGTTCACGGCCTGTCCCCGTACCGGTCCGCGTTGGGCAACGAGAGCGGCATGCCGTTCGAATGGGGCTGGGAGGTTGCGTTCGCGCCACTCCGCTGCGCCCAAACTCCCCTGACCGACATCACATACGGCGGGTTCGGCTCCGGATCGGCCCGCTGCACACGCCGATCGACGCCCACACCGCGGCCAGCGTCGCCAGAACTGCGCTGGCGATGCGTTAGGGCGCTCGGCGAATGGGGTGGCAGCACCATCGTGGTCCGCCGACGGCGGGATCGAAGTCGATCACCTGCAATTCATCGCGGGCCGAGGCTGCGCGACCTCAAGCGACATCGATGGCGATGGCCAGGTCGGCGCCGCGGACCTGACGCTCTCGCTCGGCTCGTGGGGGATCTGCTGCGGCGGATGCGGCGCCGATCTCGACCGGGACGGAGTCGTGGGCGGCCCCGACCTCGCGACGCTGCTCGGCGCATGGGGAGCGATCGGCGCTCGCGGCAGACGCGCCGGAGTCGGACGGCCGCCCGCTGTAGCATTCCCCCATGAGCGTCGCACCCATCGATCCGCGCGTCGGGATTGGCCATGTCCATCTGAAGGTCGCGGACCTCGAACGGTCGCTTCGCTTCTATCGCGATGTCCTCGGCTTCGAGGTCACGCAACGCTATGGCCAGGACGCGGTCTTCCTCTCGGCCGGCGGCTATCACCATCACCTCGGACTCAACACGTGGGAAAGCCGCGGCGGCACGGCGCCGCCACCGGGGACGACCGGCCTGTTTCATGTCGCAATCCTCTATCCGACGCGAGCCGCGCTGGCCGACGCCCTGCGGCGACTGCTCCGCGCTGGCATTCGGCTCACCGGCGCCTCCGACCATGGCGTGAGCGAGGCCCTCTACCTCAACGACCCCGACGGCAACGGCGTCGAACTCGCCTGGGATCGCCCGGCGAGCGAGTGGCCGCGAACACCGGACGGTGGACTTGCGATGCACACGCGACGGCTTGATCTCGATGCGCTCGCAGCCGAGGCGCGGCGAGTCGGTGATGTTGATTGACACGTCTCGACCACTCGGTCCTTGCCTGGTCTCAGTGTCGCCATCTCGATCGTCGCACATGCCGCAGCGAGCGTCGCGGGCACCGCGATGACACAGCCAAGCAACGCGACGCCGCCACGTTGCCGATGAGCCGGTGTGCGGTAGACTCCCGTCTCGACCTCGTGCAACGCCGCCACGTCCAACCTGCCGTTCGCGTGCTGCTGACGTGGCTGCTCGTTTTTGCGGTGACAGGGGTCGGATTCGGGCCGCTTGCTGGGCCGGCGACCGACGAGAGGTTCCCGTGCGAGCACTGCCTGTGCGGCTGCGCCTCGGCCGCCGAATGCTGGAGCGACTGCTGCTGCCACACGCCGCTCGAGCGAGCTCGCTGGGCGCTCGTGAATGGCGTCGCCGTGCCGACGTGGGCCCGCCAAACACTCGAGGCCGTCAACGAGATCCAAGCGACGCTTGACCCGACCGTCGATCTCGCCACGCTTCCCGCCTGCTGCCGTTCCCGGCTCCTCGGCCCGACCGCACAGGGCGCCAATGACCACGCCACGTGCAAGCAGCGACCCGCGCTGAGCGCGGGCGGCACCGCACTCCTGTGCCTCGCTCCGAAGTCCTCAGAACTTCGGTACGTGGCGCCACTCGTGGGATTCGTGCAACCCGCGATCGATCGCAAGCTGACGCTCGGCGACCCAGAGCCATCGGTCCCTCCGCCGCGGGCCTGAGCCTCATCGACATTCACTTCAACGAAGACGACCGATCCTCCGCACCGTGCGTGAGCGATCGGCATTTGGTTGTCGCGCACCATCGCCACAGTGCTTGGACGGCGAGCGCGGCGCCATCAATGACATCCATTGCAATACAAGGACTCCAATGAAGATTCAGACCACGCTGCTTGCCTCGGCAGCAGCCATCGCGTTCGCCGCGGCGCCGGCGTTCGCCCATCATCACCACGTCACTGTCCGCACCCCGACCGGAACGCCAGGCGAGCAGCTTCAGCTCGTCGTCGGCTACTACGAGGACGAGCTCGACCTCTCGATCGACCCGTCGAGCGGCCAGATTCTCGACGGCGATTCGACGTTCGTGGTTGCCCTTCCGACGCTGATCGACAGCGGCCCGCTCGCGGGCATGTTCACCGGCGACGGCCTCTCCCTGACCAGCGATTTCTACGCGAAGGAGGGTGTCCTCAACGGCGGCGACATGTACTACGAGATGGTCGCCATCGTTCCCGTCGAGGGCGATCCCACCAACGGCGCGTGGTGCACCACCGACGAGGTCACCGGCGAGGTGAACGTCGAGGCGACGAGCCTCGGCGAGACCCGGATCGAGCGGAGCCTGCACGTCGGCGTCGGAGGACACCCACACGGCCAGATTCTCGCGCTCGCGGCGGATGGCGAGTACGACGTGACGCTCGTCGCGTGGGACCTCAATGGCATCTTCCTCGACAGCGACCCGGTGGTCGTTCGCGTGCATGCGCACGTGCCGACGCCGGACTTTGACGGGGATGGCGCTGTCGGCGCCGCGGATCTCGCGTTCCTCCTCGGCGCGTGGGGAACGCATGAGGCCGACCTGAACGGAGACGCAACGACGGACGCGACGGATCTTGCGCTGCTTCTTGGGGCGTGGGGTTGATTGAGTCGGTCGATCAGGACCGCTGATCGAACCTCGACGATTGTGGTCTGGTTCTCCAGGCCGCACGCCGTTCACGACCGCCCCCGCCTCGTGCGGGGGCGGTCAGCGCGTCACTCCCCGGAGGACTCGCGCGACGACGATTCGCGTCTGCACCGACACCCGCGCTGATCATCGACCCTGATGAACGATCATGTGGCAGCGTGCATGCCTCGCCCGCACGCCTCGCCCGCACGCCTCGCCTCCAAGCCTCCATCACATGCGCTGCAGGCGCCCTCCCGGACCGTCACTCCCATGGTCGGTCCGAAACTTGCGGCGCCTCGGTCCGCACTCGATGCGCCGTCTGGGAATCGGCCTGTCGCCCGCAGGCACGTCCACCCAACGGATCTCTCGCCCTTTCATTCGACGTCGGCACTGACCTGCGATCGAAGGTCTCCCCCGCACTGCCCCCCATCGGCGCCTGCCGATGGCCACCATCCTCCGTCTCACTCGAGATTCGCCCTCATGACGTCACACCTCGCTTCGCCCCAGATCGTGGCATCGCTCCGCCTCCTCGCCTTCGCCGGTCTCCTTGCTGCGGCAAGCCTCGCCACCGGCTGCGCGACCGACCATGTCATCGCCGCACCGCCCGGCGCGAACGATTCCGTACGGCCCGTCCCGCCGCTCACTCCACCTGCGACGGGGATCATCGACGTCGCGTTCGTTGTGGCGCCGGACGCCGAAGTCGTGGACTTCGCCGGACCATGGGGCGTCTTCGAGTACGCCAACACCGACAGCGCCGGCGGAAACCCCTTCCACCTCTTCACCGTCGCAGAGAGCCTCGACCCTGTGGTCTGCTCGGGTGGCATGACCATCGTCCCGACCCACACCTTCGAGAACGCGCCGCAGCCGACGATCATCGTGGTCCCCGCGATGGGCGAGCCATCGGCGGCGCTCCTCGCATGGCTTCGCAGCGCTGCGGCCGTGCCCGCGACGGAGCTCGACGGTCTTGCCGCGGACAGGATCCGCGCCTGTCCGGACCCACAGCGCGTGCTGTCGTATGTCGGCGGGCGAGGGAAGCTACCGGAGCTCTTCGGCGAGGACCGCATGCGCTACGCGGCAGCCTTCTATGCGGCGTCGTCCTCGTTCGTGCGTCACCTTGCCCGCCGGGACGGCGGCTATGGACGTCTTCTCGTCGCGATCAGGGCCTTCGCGCACGAGCATGCGGAGTACGAACGACTGAGCGGTCGTCCTATCGACGTCCTCCGACGGGAGTGGATGAGTGAGATCGGCCTCGATGCCGCGAATCTTCCCTCCTCGCGAGTACCGTGACGTCGCTTGCGACCGCACTCTCCCTCCGACCCTTGCCCTCCCTCACTGACTTTTCTCCCCGGCACCGTACGCTGCCGCACATGCAATACGACCGAGCGAGATCCCGCTTCCTCCTTCCGGCACTCGTCTCCTCCCTTCTGCTCGCCAGCACCGCCTCTGCGGCACAGGCGCCCGAGTCGGTCGCGGTCGTGGTGAACGGCGACAGCTGGGCGTCGCTGACTGTTGCCAACGAGTACATCCACCTCCGACACATCCCGCCGAGCAACGTTGTCGTCCTCAGCGGGCTCTCCTCGTTCGACGCGATGGGCGCGGAGCAATTCAGGAGCGAGGTCCTCGGTCCAACGCTCCAAGCCCTCGACTCGCGCGGCCTGCGCCCGCAGATCGATTGCATCGCCTACTCGCTCGACCTGCCGAACGTCGTTCTCGTCCAGGGCGACATGCAGGGCAAGGCCTTCGCCCAAGTGATCACTCCGGCTGCCAGCGCCAACGGCGTGACCTACCTGCACGAGCTCTTCATGCGCAGAGACACTGCGTACCTCGATCTCGACGTGAACCGCTACGCGCGCCGGACGCTTCCCCTGCCCGACGGCAAGTCGCTCAGTGCAGCGGAGCGCGCCGAGTACCAGCGCGGCATTGCCCTCTACGACCAGAAGAAGTATGCCGACGCGGTCACGGCGATCGCACCTGTCCTCGTCAGCCCGTGCAATGATGCCTCTGTCTACTACAATTTCGCCTGTTGTCAGGCCCTCGCCGGGCAGGCGGACGGCGCGATCGCCTCACTCAACCGTGCCGCCGCGATCGGCTGGCGGAACCACGGGCAGATGGCGAGCGACCCCGACCTGGCATCCCTGGCCGGACGCGCAGATTTCAAGGCGCTCGTTGGACGCATGAAGGCCGCTCGGATCGAGGTCCAGCCAACGACCGGCTTCCGCGCCGAGACGGCCTGGTCAACCTCGGGTGAGCCTGCCGCCGAGGGCCCGCATTACCTTCTCTCGACGATGCTCGGCGTCGCGTCGGGGCGCGGCAACTCAGTCGCCGAGGTCCTCGCCTGCCTGCGCCGCGCCCGGCTTGCCGACGGCACGGTCCCTCCCGGCACCATCTATCTGATGCGGAACGGCGACGTCCGCTCCACAACCCGCGAATGGGCCTTCGTGCCGCTCGTCGAGGCCCTTCGTCCGCTTGGCATCGCTGCCCGTGTCGAGGACGGCGTCCTTCCCCAAGGACACATCGACGTCGCCGGCGCAGTGGTGGGGACCGCCGAATTCCGCTGGTCCGATTCCCGAAGCGCCATCCTGCCCGGGGCGATCTGCGAGCACCTCACGAGTTGCGGCGGCATGATGGGAGAGCGCGACGGGCAGACACCCTGCACCGAGTTCATCCGCGCCGGCGCCGCGGGAAGCTCCGGCGCGGTCACCGAACCCTACGCCCTCCAGGCGAAGTTTCCGAGCCCATTCATCCAGGCCCACTATGTCCGCGGCGCGACCCTGGCTGAGGCCTACTACCAATCGCTCGAGGGCCCCTATCAATTGCTTATCGTCGGCGACCCGCTCTGCTGCCCTTGGAGCGGCGAGCGAACGCCCGCTTTCGATGGCGTCGCGCCCGGCGACACCATCAGGGGAACCGTCACGGTCACGCCGCACGCCGCGCCAGGCGACGGCCCACCCCGGGTGTACGAGCTCTTCGTCGATGGTCGGCGACTCGGCCGCTGCCCAAGCGGCGGCAAGATCGGGTTGGACACCGCGGCACTTGCCGACGGGAGTCACCTCCTGTCGCTCGCCGCAACGAGAGGCGACGCACTGGCAACTCGCGATCGGGTGGAATGCGCGGTCACGGTTGCCAACCGCGGAGATGGCGGCGCAACGCTCTCGCTGCCTGCGAAGGCGGTCTTCGGCAGGCCCATCTCGGTCGAGGCCTCCTGCGACGGCGCCGCCTCGATCGACATCCTCCATTTCGGCCGGACCGTCGCGCGGATCGAGGGGCCGCACGGCCGAACGGAGATCGACCTCGAAACGGTTGGAGTCGGCCCGATCGAACTCGTGGCCGCGGCCCATCGTGACGGCAGAGAGACCCGCTCCGCACCCGCGATGGTTGACGTGGAGCTTCCGCTTCTTCCCTCCTCGTCCGCGCCGACAGGCACGGTGCCGGGTCTCGCCATCGTGGCCGGATCCGCCCCGCGGAAGCTTGTCCCGGAGACGCTCGATCCCGCATGGATCGCCTCTCGCGCCCAGGACGGCGGCGCCTTCGAGATCACCGGCCTCTTCGACGCGCCGGCCATCGACCTTTGGCAACTGCAGATCAAGACGAACACCGAAGCCGTCGTCGAGATGGACGGCGTGACCATCGCCCGCGTTCGCGGAGACGCTTGGCGATATGCCCCGGCCCGGCTCGCCGCTGGTACGCACCGCCTACGGATCACGGGCCACGCGCCGCCCCGCGCGGCTGACGCACGGATGGACGTCCGGATCGGCTGCGCAGGAACGCAACACCCAAGTGACGCCCGGTTCCGCATTCCGAAGAATGAGACGGCGAAGGCGCCGTAAGCATCTGACCGCTCCATCGCGGCGAGGGCCTTGCGAAAGCCCGCGAGCGACAGCGGCTCCGCGCGATCTGCCCATGGACCGAACCCCCGGGGCATCGCGATGTCTCCGCTGAAGGTAGCCTATCCCCGCCTCGTCGCTACCGATTGCTGGCGGCGAGAGCACAACGCACCTTGGAGGTCCGCATGCACCACACGACCCGACGCGAGTTCCTTGCCAGCGCCGTCACCCTCGCCGCACTCCCCACAACGCTGGCCGCATGCCATGGGGCAGGGCAATCCGCTGGTGACAAGGCGCCCACGACGTCGGTCGGCATCGAGCGTCGCCGACTCGGCGCGACCGATCTCACCGTCACCGTCCTCGGCTTCGGCGGCGCGGAGATCGGCTATCAGAAGGTCGATCAGGCGGTCGTCGATCGTCTGCTGAACGCGGCCCTCGATGCGGGGCTGAACGTGATCGACACCGCGGAGTGCTACGCGGGATCCGAAGAGGCGATCGGCAAGGCCGTCGCGAGCCGCCGCAAGGACTTCCACCTCTTCACGAAGGTCGGTCACATGGAGTCGGGCGACGCCGGATGGACGGCGGCGTCGATCGAGAAGTCGATCGAGCGCAGCCTCGAGCGGCTGAAGACCGACCACGTCGATCTCGTGCAGCTTCACTCCTGCAGCCGCGAGCTCCTCGAGAAGGGCGATTGCATTGCCGCCCTTGAGAAGGCGAAGAAGGCGGGCAAGACCCGCTACATCGGCTACAGCGGCGACTCGACCGCGGCGCTCTACGCGGTCGAGAGCGGACGCTTCGACACCTTGCAGACCTCGGTGAGCATCGCCGATCAGGAGTGCCTCGAGCTCACGCTGCCGAAGGCCAAGGCGAAGAACATGGGCGTCATCGCCAAGCGCCCGATCGCCAACGCCGTGTGGCGCTACGACGAGGAACCGAAGGACGGCTACGTCGTCGACTACTGGAAGCGCCTCCGCAAGCTCGACTATGACTTCACCCGCGGCGACGCCCGCAACGCGACCGGCCCCGACGGCGCCGCTGGCGTGGCGTTGCGCTTCACGCTCGCCGTGCCGGGACTGCACGTCGCCATCGTCGGCACGACGAAGCCCGAGCGCTGGAAGCAGAACGCCGACATGCTCCGCGAGGGGGGAGCGCTCTCGGCCGAGCGGATTCAGGCGATCCGCGCCCGCTGGAAGGAAGCCTCCGAGGCCGGCTGGACCGGACGCACCTGAGCGCGGCGCGACGGCGGCGACAACACGCGAACGGTACGTCGGCAGCGTCATCGCGTCGGCGATGTCCCATCCACTGGGCGGAGCACCCGCGTCCAACGGAGCATGGTTCTCCTCTACACTGCGTGTCCACTGTGAACCGTCCACTGTGAACCCTACGGTGAGTCCATGTGGGCTTTTCGGGCAGGCATCGCCATGATCGACATCAAGCAACTTCGTGAGAACCCCGACCGCTTCCGCACCGGCTGCCGCGACAAGGGCATGCCCGTCGACATCGATCGCGTGCTGGCGCTCGACGAACAGCGGCGCGCGATCCTCACCAAGCTGGAAGAGGCCCGCGCCGAGCAGAATCGGCTCGGCAAGGACGTCGGGCCGCAGCTCGGCAAGCTCAAGGGACAGCTCAAGTCGGCCGACGCCTCGGCCAAGCCGGCGCTCGAGCGGCAGATCGCCGAGCTCGAAGCGAAGCCGGTGGCGCTCAAGGCGACCACCCAGCAGCTCGAGGGCGAGCTCACCGTCATCGAGCCCGAGTTCAAGGCCCTCATGCTCCAGATCCCGCAGCCGCCGGCCGCGGATGTGCCGAAGGGGGCCTCGAGCGACGACAACGTCGAGATCCGCCGGTGGAACCCGCCGACCTTCGACACCTCGAAGACCTTCGAGCAGAACAAGGGATTCCGGCCCAAGACCCATCAGGAGCTCGTGCGCGACCTCAAGCTCGTCGACTTCGAGCGCGGCGTGAAGATGGCCGGCACGCGCAGCTACATCCTCACCGGCATGGGTGCCCGGCTGCACCAGGCGGTCCTGCGCTACGCGGTCGACTTCATGGTCGATCGCCGCGGCTTCACCGCCGTCACGGTGCCCGTCCTCGTCCGCGAGGAGTGCATGGTCGGCACCGGCTTCTTCCCGGCCGGACGCGAGCAGGCCTATCACGTCGAGGAGAGCAAGCGCGGCGGCAGCTACGACCTCTTCCTCACCGGCACCGGCGAGGTCGGGCTCATGGGAATCCACGCCGACGAGATCCTCTCCCACGAGCAGCTTCCGCTGAAGTACACGACCTGCTCGACCTGCTTCCGGCGCGAGGCCGGCGCGGCGGGCAAGGACACCGCGGGCCTCTACCGGATCCACCAGTTCGACAAGGTCGAGCAGGTGGTCGTCTGCCGGGCCGACGATGCCGAGAGCCGCCAGTGGCACAAGACGATGCTCGAGTCGGTCGAGCTCATGCTCCAATCGTTAGGCATTCCCTATCGCCTGCTGCAATGCTGCACCGGCGACCTCGGCGTGAAGAACGAGGACATGATCGACGTCGAGAGCTGGATGCCCGGCCGCGGCGAGACCGGCCCGAACGGCCTGCCGACCGGCGCGTATGGCGAGACCCACTCGGCGAGCCGCCTTGCCGACTACCAGTGCCGCCGGCTCAACCTCCGCTACAAGGACGAACAGGGCAAGACGCACTTCGCCTACGCCCTCAACAACACGGTCATCGCCAGCCCGCGCGTCCTCATCCCGATTCTTGAGATGCATCAGAACGCCGACGGCAGCGTGACCATCCCGGCCCCGCTGCGGCCCTACATGGGCGGAGCCGATCGGATCGGCTAACGGACCGTTGACGAGGCGGCCCCGAGCGCCACGGCATGCGGTGTCGATCGTTGCCCTCGCGGCACCGGTCGGCGACACTGCGGCCGTCGCTCTCGCCGCATGCTTCTCCCCTTCCTTCGCACCTACGCATTTCTCCTGCTCGCCGTGGTCGTCTCGGCCGCGGGGTTGGCGATGCTCCTTCGCGGTCTCCGCATCGCGGGCCGCCGCCGCCGGGAGCAGTGCGTGCAGTGCGGATACGTGCTGACGGTGCCGACCGCTTCGCCCGTCCCCAGCGATCGGCCGCTCTCGAACGTCTGCACGGAATGCGGTCGCGACCCGGCGCTGGACGTTGATGCGCTCCGCTCCGCCACGGCGCTGATGGCCCTGGGCATCGCCGCTCAGCTCATCTGGATCATGCTCGGCGCGGCGTCCTGGGACACGGCCGCGGTGCTGCTCGTCGAGACCTCGATCGCGCTCCTTGTCTTCGCCGCGGAGCCGGCGATCGACCGATGCCGCCGACGATTCGGGGGACAGCCTCGGCTGAAGCCGGTCCCCAGCCGGCCGTGGCTGCGGATCGCCGCGGCCGCCGCCGTCCTCGCCGGCTGGGGCTGGATCGCCGAGCGCGTTCGGAACGGAGAGGAGACGCGAACGCTGCTTCTCGTGCAGCCATTCGGTTCGCCCTTCTGCCGCGCCCTTGTCACCAATCGCACGCAATGGATGGAACGGCTGCTGCCGCCGGGGCTCGTCCACAACGCCCGCGTCGCCGGCGTCATCGCCCAGGTCGGGCCGGAAACGAACCGACCGGTGGCCGACGCGATCATGCCCCTCGTTCGACACGCATGGATCCACGGCTCCATCGCGCGGGCCGCGACGCTCGTCGACTTCACCCGCCTCAGCGAACTGAGCGTTCTCCAGCTCGACGACGCGCGATTCCTCGCCGCCGACGCGAACGCACTGCCGCCGCTCGGCTCGATCGAGGTCCTCAACCTCAACGGTGCAACGCTCTCGACGAAGACGATCGAAATGTTGGTGAAGGCCATGCCGAATCTCCGTACGCTGCGGGTGAACTACCTGACCGCAGAGGATGCGAATTCGATGCGACGGGCCTTCCCGGGGATCGACATCGATGCCGCCGAGGCCCCTCGCGCCAAGCGACCCGCGCGATGAACACGCTCCTGGCCGTCCCCCTGCTTGCCTTCACGCTCTTCGCCGCGGGCGTCGTGGTGAGCTGCGCCCTCGCCGTTGTGCGAGGCTCGCCGCGGACGGGCTGTCCCTGCTGCGGCTATGGCGGCCGCCCCGCCGGCGATCGGCGATGCAGCGAGTGCGGACGAACGATTGGCCAGGCCACGCGGGCGTGGTGGTGGCGCATCCTGCTCCGAGCGCTGGGCTCGATCCTGCTCGGCTCGGCCTCGGGCCTGGCGAGCCTCGTTGCCCTCAACGGCGTGGCTGCGCTGCCATCGGCGATCTTGCTCCAGCTTGCCGATCCCTTCGCCGATCCGCAGAGCGCGGCGGGGAGCATCGCGTCGCTGGCGACGTTCGAGCTGCAGGACCGCATCGTCCGCGGCGAACTCACCAACGATCGCCTCGAGCCGCTGCTCATTCGCGGCATTGACGCGGCCCTGGGCGACGGTCGCCTGCTTGTCTCTCGCCCGACGTGGCCGACCGACGAACCCGTCCGCATCATGCTCAATCGCGACACGCTGAACGAGCTCCGCTCCGGCGCGAAGCTCGAGCTGGTCATCGTCGCGCCGGACGGTCAGGAGCGCGTCGCCACCTCGTGGGGCGGCATCAGCCGAAGTTACGCCCGCCCGGGCGAAAGCTGGACCTGGCGCGATCCGACCATCGCCCTGCCCGACAGCGTGCGCGACGGCGACTCGGTCCGCTTCGCGATGGTGTTGCGCCACGGCGACGGCAGCGAGGCGTATCGCCGCGACATGACGCTGCCGATCGCCCGGGCAACCAGCGCCGCCGAGGTGGTCACGCCGATCGACGATCCGCTCTTCCTTGAGCGCCTGCGGGCGGCGCTTCGGATCCGCTTCAGCCCGGTGCCGCGCGAGGGGAAACCCAACGCGGCCGTGATCGCCTGGCTCGAGGAGCCGCTCGACCTTGGCGAGGGTCCGGCCCCCACCGGACGGGCGGTCGCCCTGCGCATCACGATCGATCATCTCGAGGAGCCGGCGGTGCACCTCGAGGAAACGGTGCTGGTCCGCGATCTCGGCGGCCTGCTCACGCCGACGCAGACGGCTCCGCTGTCGTTCGAGGCGTCGCCGGTCCCCGCCCGGCTCGGCCGCTGTCGCATCCGCGTGCGCGGCGATGCGTCGGCCGCCCTGCGGGCGCTCCGCGAGTCGCGGTACGTCGGCGGCGAGATCGAGTTCGAGCAGGACCTGTCGCCCTCACCCGCCCCCTAACGCTTCGCTCATGCGGATCGCGTTTGGAAGCCGCGCGTGACAGGGGACGCAACCGCCTGTCGCGCCGGAAGGAGTGTGCGCCCGGAGGGCGCTACGGACCGCTCGGATGGGTATCACTTCGCCCCGAGCGTCCCCCGCCCCTCGGCCGCAAGCGCCGCCGTGAGCGGCAGGCCGCCCTTGTTGGCAATCGCCTCCTGGCCATCGCGGCTCAGCGCGAAGCGAAGGAACTCGGTGACGTGGGCGGGCGGCGAGGTGCCGGCCTTCATGTTGACGTATGCGTAGAGCCTGCGGCCGAAGGGGTACGCGCCGCTGGCGACGCTCTCGGGCGTCAGCGCGACGCCCGGCTGCCCGCTGGCCTTCGCGATCGCGACGGGCCGCGTGCGCTCGCTGATGAAGAACGGGTGAATGAGCCCCACGCCGCCGCGCTTCGCGGCCCCCGAGGCGATGGTGCTCTGGCGGCTCTGGTCATGGAGATCGCCGCGGAACGCACCGCCGCCGAGAACCAGCGAGGTCGAGGCGGTGGCGAGCCCGACGATCGAGCTCGACGCATGGGCATCGACGGCGAGGGCCGCATACTCCTTGTCGGTGACGCCGACGTCGGCCCAGGTCTTCGCGGTGGTCCGCCCCTTCGGCGATGCGCCGAAGAGCGCGGCGACGTCGGCGACGGTGAGCGTCGTCACCGGCGCCTTCTCGGGCACAACGACGGCGATCGCATCGAGGGCGAAGACGATTTCGGTCGGCGCGTAGCCGAACTTGGCCTGGAACTCCGATCGCTCAGTGGCGGTGAGCGGACGCTCGAGGCCGAGGATGTCCGCGGTGCCGTTCACGAGACTCCCGACGCCGTCGCTTGACTTGCCGTCGGCGTTCTGGCTCACGTTGGGCTGCTTGCTCTTGAAGGCGCCGCACGCGTCGGCGAGGAGCGCGCTCGCCGCGGAGCTGCCGGCGATGCGGACGATGCCGGAAACATCGCCCGACTTTGCGTACGCGGGGAGCGCCCGATCGACCGCCTGCGGCGCGGCGGCGACGGCACTGCCGACCAAGAGCGCACCAACGAGCATGCCAACTGCCGGACGAACGACCGAATGGAGGGACGGGATGCGCATGATTCTTGGGTCCTACTGGCCTGAGGGCTTGGCAACGCCGCCCGCGGCGAATCGCTGGGTGGCCACGACGACGACCTTGTACGCGACGAGCATGCCGAAGATCGCCGCGAGCAGCGTGAGCGCCCGATGGTAGACCAGGTCGACGATCGACTTCGCCTCGGCCGACGCGCTCTCGATCCTTTCCTTGCTGATCCGGTCGAACTCGGCAGCGGGCTTCTCCCACAGTCCCCCCGCCGCGAGGGTCTGGGTCTGCATGAGGGCCTTGTTCAGTTCCTCGATCGAGCGCCGGAGGTCAACCATCATGCGGGCGTAGATCTCGGGATCGAAAGGCTTGTCGGGGGGACCGGCGAGTCCGTCGGGCAAGGGCCGCGGCTCGCCGGCGAAGATCACCGCGACCCGCTCCGCCGCGGTGATCGTCTGGGTCAGCGTCGCCGCGGCGGCATCGAGACTCTGCAGCAGTTCCTTGCCCGAGCCGCTCAGCCCCTTCATGCTCGCGACGAGTTCGTCCGTGCGTTCGACCGCGCGGCGGTATTCGTTGAGCGTGCTCTGCAGCATGCCCGAGGTCTTCTCGATCGAGCCGACGACCGCGTCGCGTTCCTTTTCGAGCTGGGCCGGCATCGCCTCGACCGCCGCCGAGAGGCGATTCGCGCTGCTTGACACGCTGTCGCCGATCGCGAGCCCCTTCTGCACCTCGGGCATGGCCGCGAACTGGCTCATGATCGAGTTGGTCTCAAGCGACACGAGAATCGGCGCCCGCTTGGCCATGTAGAACGCCCGCTCGGCGAGAAGCCGCGTGCGGGTGACCTCGTCGACGGCGTCGGAGATCGGGGCGAGCAGCCCGGAGCCGTTGCGGGCGCTGGCCAGGACGTCCTTCGATCGCGACGCCGCGAAGTTGTCGAAGCGGACGAAGGCGACATTCTCGACGTCGCGATGCTCGCGGCGCCAGCCGGTGATGAGCTTGTCGAGTTCGACCAGTTCCTCGGGGCTCAGGCAGGTCTCCGCGATGCGATCGATCTCCTCGCGGGCCCGCTGCAGCGGCTCGGTGAGCACCTCGGCGTTCTCGCCGAAGGTCTCGACCGCCGTGCCCTCGGAGATCGCCGCGTCGGCGGTGAGGGAGACGACGACGATGAGATCGAGGAGCTTGGTGTAGGCGTCCTCGTTGGTGGCGATGTCAAAGACCGCCGAGATCGTCCGCGTCTGGAACCGGTCGAGTTGGAGTCGGATCGCCGGATCGGAGGTCGTCTTCTGCAGCTTGTCGCAGGCGCTGGTGATGAGTGCCGAATAGCGGTCGGCGAAGCCCTGCACCGTCTCCTCGATCTGCGGGGCCTGAATGCGGCCGTCGACCGGTCCGACGAAGAGCTCGGCGGGCTGCTCCGGCGGCATCCGCGGTGTCCCCGCGCTTCGCACGAAGGTGCAGCCGCCGATGGCCAAGGCCGTCCCGCACGCCAACGCCAGCGCCCACGGGAGCGGAGAGCTCGCGGGGGCGACGATCGGAGGGAGACGACGGGACGAGGCCATGGGACGAACGATACACCGCGCCGCAACGGAGATGTGCCGCGCCGCAGCGCGGAGAGGACGGCCTTCAGCACTATTCGCGGTGTACCTTCAACACAGAGGCACCGAGGGCACAGAGGGCCACAGAGCAGAATGGTGGAGAAAAGGCGTTGTCGGGGGCATCCTCCGAGGAGTCGTCCAGAGTCGCCAGGCCAGGCGTGCGTCCCGGTCCAACGTTCCGTCGGTAGCCCGGAGAACCTGCTCGACCAGCCGAATCCAAGGCGCAATGCCACTTCGGTTCCCGTCTTCTCTGTGGCCCTCTGTGCCCTCGGTGCCTCTGTGTTGACTCCGGCTGAATTGTGCAGAAAGCTGAGGACGAAGCGGCGCCGCCCGGGCGACGTGAGGCGAGGCGCGTCAGGGACGCTCGAGCCGCACGCAGTCGAGGCCGAAGTAGGCGACCTGACCGACGGATCGTTCGTTCTTGCCGACGACCTCGGCTCGAAGCACCAGCCGACCGCGCCGCGGCGTGTGGACGCCCAGGTCGATCGGACCGGTCGACTCCACCCGTCCCGCCGTCGCCGGTCGCGCGCCCTCCGCTTGTCCACTGAGAAGGTCGAAGGGGCCGCCGCATTCCGCACCGTTGACGGAGAACTGCACGATTCCGTAGTCCCAGGACCTGGTCGCGTAGAGCAGGACCCGCACCGGCGCATCGCCCTCGACGGGCACGGCCAGCTCGATCACCGCGCCGGGCCCCTTGGCCTTCACCCAGAGATGCTCGTCGTTTGACCAGGTGTTCGTGCCGTAGACCTTGAGCCCCTGTCGCTCGGTCACGAGGCCCGGGGTCTCGGCGACGATCGCCATCGACTCGCACTCGAGGGCACCCTCGATGACGAAGGGCTTCGGCCGCTCCGGCGAGGGCGGCCAGCCGCGCTTGGCCTCCTCCGGCGCCGGCTGCACGTCGGTCGTCGCGCCGGGCATCGCGTAGAAGAAGGTCGCCGGCGAGTAGCTCATGTCGCACTCGGCCCAGTGCCAGAGCTCCATGTCGAAGGTGAAGTCGCGCTGGAAGGGAATCGTGTCGAGGCCTCGAAGGCGCGTGACGATCGTGCGGCCGAAGTTGTTGCCGGCCTTCTCGCCCTCGCAGACGCTCTGGCTGTGCAGCGGGTTGCTGAAGGGCACCGGGAAGCACCAGCCGTAGCCGTAGTAGTCCTCGGTGCCGGTGCCGAAGTGCGAGGGGAAATCCTCGCCGTCGATGGAGATCTTCTCGTCGCCCTCGCCCCACCACGCATCGACGGGATTGACGACGTGGAGCGCGTCGCCGGCGAAGACGCCCTTCCCCTTCACGCTCACATATCGATAGTCGCGCATCGGCCGGGTATGAATCGGCCAGTCGCGCTTCCATGTCGCGTGGAAGTGCATCGAGCGATCGTCCCACGCGTAGGGCTTCACGATCGGCAGGATGGACGCGTGGGCGGTCTCGGTGCCGACGTTGAGCACCTGCAGCTGGGCGCTCTTCGCGAAGGGCATCGGCCAGTCGACGTAGAAGGTCGAGGGCGGCGAGGGCGGATTGCCCTGCGGCGGAACCTCGCCGCGCCAGTCGGTCGCGTGGCGCGAGAGCTCGGCGAGCGGGATCCAGACCGTCTGCTCGCCGTCGAAGGTCGCGACCAGCACGAGGTGATCGACGTGATCGGCATGGACGAGCATGGAGCGAATCACGCCCGGCTCGTCGAACGCGGCGATGGTGGCCGTTTCGCCGGCGACGATCTCGGCGGGCCTCGGCCTCGCCCGCGCGTAGAGCTCGCGCTCCGGCGGCGCGAAGCCGGTGAAGCGCGCAATCGCGGTCGGGTCGTAGGCGTCGACGGTAACGCCCTCGCCGTAGCTGCGCCAGTCGACCTGGTAGTAGACGCCGGCGCCGTCGTCGGTGGTGATGACGCAGCGCTTCGCGAACGGAATCGGGACGAAGAGGTTCCAGCCGCGGCTGAGCTCCGCGGCGAGCGGCTGGTTGGCGTTCTTCGCGCCGAAGAGGGTGGTGCCGTCGAGCAGCTGGGCCATCGGCGCGGCGATCACCGGCGTGTCGGCGCCGTCGACATAGACCCGCAGCGTGCCCTTGGGGTTCGGCGTCCAGATGCGCACCACCGCGCCGGGGCCCTGCACGTCAAGCATCACCGATTCGCTGCGCCCGTCGCGGGTGTCCACGCGAAGGAACTGCCCGGCGTCGCCGTTGGCGAACCACTTGTCGGCATTGGCCCGCTCGCTGTGGCCCGGCGAGCCCGACGCCCGGTCATAGCTCGAACTCTGGATCAGGCGAAAGGGCGGATCGGGAAATCGCGTGACGGCCACCGGGTCGGCCAGCTCGCGGAGGAGCGTATCGGAGGAGACCTGCGAACCGGCGACGACGGCGCTGACGACCAGACCCACGGTGACTGCGAGCATGCGACCTCCTGGGAGAGGTGGCAGCGTACTCGGAGTGCGCGTTGGGGCCTACGGCGTGCGAGCGCCCCGGCGCCGCCGTCAGACCGTCCACGCGCCGAGCAGGATCGCCAGATCGGTGTTGCCGACGACGCCATCGCCGTCGAGGTCGGCGACGCCGCCGCTCGTGCCCCACGCACCAAGGAGGATCGCCAGGTCGACGTTTCCGACGGTGCCGTCACCGTCCAGATCGCCGAGGGCCGGCGGCCCCATCAACAGGTTGACCGCGTGGAAACCGCCGATCAGGTCGAATGCACCGGCGGCATGAAAGCCCGCGTCGCACTGGCCGATCGTGCCGTGCAGCTCGAACGCGCCGCCGGCGAGCCGCGCCCCGCCGCTGTCGATGCTCGACCAGCCGATCGAAAAGGTCGCGGCGCTGTCGTCGTTGCCGCCGGCGAGCATCGCGGCGCTGAGCAAGAGTGGGTACATGAGATTCATGGTGTGTTCCTTGTCGTCAGGAGATCCGAGCGATCACGGTCCGATGGTGACGGTTCCGTTGATCGCCTTGATGGTGATGACCTTCGTGAGCGTGTAGGTGCCGGGATAGTCGCCCGCGATCATTTTCAATTGGGCGCCGGTGAAGGCTGCGTTGTAACCCTCGCCGAGCGTGTTGAAGGGGAAGGCCTGGGAGCCGTTCTCGGGAAGTCCGTTCGGCAGCGCGGAGTTGATCCAGAAGGTGCCGCCGACGCTCAGCTTCGTTGCGATGATCGGATAGGTCTCCTCGAACTCGCCCCAATACCACCAGTAATCATTCAGCGTCGCGCAGGTCGGATCGGGATTGCCGATCACGTCGGTGCACGTCCCGAAGAGCTGGCCGAAGAGGTGGCCGGTCGAGTCGAAGATGCCCGAGCCGCTCGAGCCGCCTTCACAAAGGCCAAAGGTGCGGTTGTAGAATTGGTAGTCCGAGGAATCCGCACAGAAGCCGCAGGGAATGCAGACGCCGACCGCTTCCCATTCGGCGTAGCGCTTGTAGCTGCCGGCCGGGTGGTGAAAGCTTCGACCGAGGTCGGGCAGCGCCGTCGTCCAGCCGCTGAAGGCGCTGCTCGGCGGCGCGGGCTCGTCGAGGCGCAGGAAGCACATGTCGTTGCCGCCGTCGGTCGGGTTGGTCGCGACGACCAGAGCGCCGGTGCTTCGCTCGAGGAGGTCGTAGTCCGGCAGCGAGCCGTTGCAGGAGTTCGTTTGCCAACCCCAGACGACCTCGAGCGTGTTGGCCACCGCCTCGGTGCTGATGCAGTGGTAGGCGGTGAGGAACCAGGGGACGCTCGTCTCGCTGTCCTGATCGGCGAGCATCGTGCCGGTGCAGACGTAGCCGTTGCCCCCTTCGATGAAGTTCATCTGGCCGGTCGCGTCGTAGGCGGCCTGCGTGGATGGCGTGACCGAGCAGGTCGCGTCCTTGTTGCAGGGCAGCGCACCGCCGGCGACGCCGCCATCGCCTTCGTCGGCCTGGCCGCTCGCGTGGCCTCCCGCCTGACCTTCTGAAGGGCCGCTGCCGCCGGCCTCCGCGCCGGCCGACGACGCGTCGCGATCCTGATGGAGGACCTCGACCAGTTCGCACTGCGGCATGTCGCTGCCGACGATTTCGATATACGCCGTGTCGCCCGGAATCGACGCCGTCCAGAGCTCGCCGCTCGAGCCGACCCCCTGGCCTCCGTAGGTGCCGCGGACGACGTAGCCGTCGCCGTGTGGGGCCCAGACGATCATGCGGGCATCGCCGAGGTCCATCGAGGCGAAGTGCAGGCGAATGCGCTTCGCGCCGGGCGAGGTGACGGCGAGGGTCGCGAGAAGCCGACCGTCGTCGAGTCGCGTCACGGCGAAGTCGCTCTCCGGTCGAGCGCTCCGTCCGAGCGTCGCCTCCACCGATCGGGCGAAGCCGATGCGCGGCCGGGCGACCTTGCCGCGTTTCTCGTTGTCGCCCAGACCCACGCCGCAGGTGTCGCAGCGCTCGGCGCGAAGGTCGGCGTCGACGATCTCGTTGGGATTCACCGGGGCGAGCTGCAGCGAACGGGCGTTCGGTTGCACCGGACCGTTCCAGCCGAAGGGAACGGGGCGGACGCGGGCGGGCTCGGCGGGGAG
Source organism: Phycisphaerales bacterium (assembly GCA_044220875.1). Classification (GTDB taxonomy): domain Bacteria; phylum Planctomycetota; class Phycisphaerae; order Phycisphaerales; family SM1A02; genus JAEUIT01. The sequence goes on from JBGAQH010000009.1 coordinate 47,164, forward strand.
CCGCTCGGCATCCTGCGAGACGACCGGATAGCGGCCATCGCCCGGGGCGTTCTGCCGTGGAGCGCTCGCTCCGGCAAGGGCGATGGCGAGGGTGATGAGTGTTGTGTGCATGGAGCCTCCTCAGTCTTGCGCAGCGAAATCACTGGAGGTTGACGAGGACGAGGACGAGTCCCTTGCCCGAGTCGAGCGAGGTCATCGCCTTCCCGATCACGGCGCCTTGGGCGAGGCTGTGGGCATCGCCGCGGTCGGCGACGCGCATCGCGTGGCCCGGGGTGTTCGAGGTAGTCAGGAGGTCGCCAGGCTTCACCGCCCCGAAGGTCGCGTCGACGTAGACGTAGACGCGGCCGGAGAGGGCGACGGGATGTTCGCCGTTGGCGAGCGTGCCCGGCTGGCCCATGGTCATGCCGGTGTTGACGCCGCCGGCGCCCGAGATGACGCCCGCGACGGTGCGGTCGTTGGCGCTCGTCGCGACGCGAAGCTTGCCCGGGTGATCGGGATCGATGCAGACGACCATGCCCGGCTCGGCGGTGACCGCGCCGCCGGTCGCGACGTCGAAGGTCTCCGAGAAGTCGCTGCCGCCGGTGATCTTCAGGACGTTGGTTCGCGTGGTGCCGTTGACGTGCAGCGTTTCGGTCGGCGTGACGACGCCGATGCCGACGCGGCCGCCTCCGCTCTGGGCCAAGGTCACGTCGCCACCTAACGCGTTGATCGAGAGCTTCGAGACGGCGCCCGAGTTGCGGGCCATGATCTCGTTGCCGTCGATCGCGATGTTGCCGGCATTGGTCGCACCGATGACGAGCTGGCCGCCGCTCGATGCGGTGACGTCGGTGCCGGAGAGGATGTTGAAGGCCCCGGTCTGGGTCGTGTCACCGAAGAAGGTGCCGCCCTGGGTCATCCAGAAGATGTTGTCGCCGCCCACTTCGAAGAAGAGGCCGCCGAGGAAGCCCGCGCCGTAGCGGATGCGGGAGGCGAGCGCGCCGGTCTCGTTGAGGAAGCGGAGCGAGCCGAGGGTCGAGCTGCCGAAGCCGCTCGGCTCGACGCCCATGAGATCGAAGTTGGATCCGGCGGTGCTGACGTTCGACTGGAGTCGCGCGGTGGCCTGCGACTTCAGGACATGGAAGTTCGCCGCTGGCACCGATGTGCCGAGGCCGACGTTGCCGCCGTTGTAGAACGCGACGCTGCCGGCGAGCGACCATGGCGACGCGGGACCCGCGGGGCCTTGCGGTCCCTGCGGACCGGTGGCGCCGGCGGGACCGCTGAGTCCCTGCGGGCCGGTGGCTCCCTGCGGACCGGTGGCGCCGGCGGCACCCGGCGCGCCGGCCGGACCGACGGGGCCGGTCGGGCCAGTGGGGCCCTGCGGACCAGTCGGACCGGTCGGACCGGCGTTGCCCGAGAGCGCAAAGAGCGCGTACGGCGCGGCCCGCATCGGCTGGCGCGGAGCCAGGTCGACGAAGGCGCCGACCCCCGCGGGCGAGCGGACCTCGATCTTGAGGTAGCGATCGTTGCCGTCGAAGGGGCTCAGGCCGAAGTCGAGGTCGAGGGTGAAGAGCCCGTCGGTGATGGCGACCGCAGAGAAGGTGATGGTCGCACCGATCTGGCTTCCGTTCTGCTCCTTGTCAAAGAGCGAGAAGCGAAGGTCAGCGGCGCCGACGAAGGGCTGGCCGCTCTCGCGCAACTGACCCTGGTAGGTGAAGGAGGTCGAGCCGGTCATGGGAGCGGCGGCGACGAACGAGGCGATGGCGGGCAGCGCGCCCAGGGCAAGCATGGACACAAGCGTGTGCGATGGCACGATGGTTCTCTCCGAAGACGGTGATGCGTGGGCCGCCGCGCGCCACGGCTGGGACGGCGGGCATCGGTGAAGGCGCAGTCGGGGAAGACCGTCTCGGAACGAATCGACCATTTCGACGAGAATGTCCGAGTGCCGACCGCCCCCCACCTTCGGGCCAGACTCCCCCGCACGGTGTATCTCGTCGGCGCCATCTCGCTCTTCGCTGACATCAGTTCAGAGATGGCCTATCCGCTCGTGCCGCTCCTGGTGACCGGCGCGCTCGGCGCTCCGGCCCTCGTCGTCGGCCTCATCGAGGGACTCGCCGAAGTCACGATCGCCGCCACCTCGATCGCCGCCGGTCGGGCGAGCGACCGCATCGGGCGGGTCGGCTTCATTCGCGTCGGCTACCTGATGCCCTCGGTCGGAAAGGCGATCGTTGCCCTCGCCGGCGCATGGCCGGTGCTCCTGCTCGGCCGGGTCATCGACCGGACCGGCAAGGGACTGCGCGGCAGCGCCCGCGACGCGCTCCTCGTCGACGCGGTCGATCCCTCGATGCGCGGCCGGGCGTTCGGGCTCCATCGGGCGATGGACACCGCCGGCGCCGTGATCGGCGTGCTCGGCGCGGTCGTCTTTCTCTACGCCTATCGCGACAGCCCGGCGCCGGAGCAGTCGCTTCGCACGGCGCTCCTCGTCGCCGCGGCGATCGGCATCGCCGCGTTCCTCTGCACGCTGCCGCTCCGCGACGTGGTGGCGCGGCGCGATCGGCCCTCGACCGCCGAAGCTCTGCCGCGAAGCTACTGGCTCGCGCTCGTCCCGTTGGCGCTCTTCGGACTCGCGAACTCGAGCGACGCGTTTCTCCTCCTCCGCTGCCGCGACCTCGGGATGGCCGCGTGGCTCGTGGCCCTCGCCTATGCGGCGTACAACGTCAGCGCTGCGCTCTGGGCCTATCCCGCCGGCGCCGTCAGCGACCGCTTCGGGCGCCGCCGGGTGATCGCCTTCGGCTGGGCGCTCTACGCCCTCTGCTACGCGGGCGTCGCGCTGAGCACATCGGCGTTCGCGGCGTGGCCGCTGCTCGTTCTCTACGGCGCCTCGATCGCCTGCACCGACGGCGCCGCGAAGGCCCTCATCGCCGATCACGCTCCGGCGTCGGCGCGCGGGCGGGCCATGGGCATCATGCAGGCCACCGTCGGCGGCGCGACGCTCGCCGGCAACCTCGTCGCCGGCTCGCTCTGGGACTCGGTTGGCCCCGCATCGGCGTTCTGGTTCGGCGCTGCGATGGCCGCGATCGCGGGCGTCGCGCTGTTCTTCCTTCGACCCGCTAGAGCATCACGCCGCGCAGGATGAGCGCGGCGATCGAGAAGTAGATGATGAGGCCGGAGACGTCGGAGAGCGTGGCGACGAAGGGAGCCGAGCTCGTCGCCGGATCGAGCCGCGCGAGCCGCAGCGCGAACGGGAGCATCGCACCGACCAGCGAGCCGAAGGTCACGACGCCGATGAGGCTGAGCCAGACGGTGATGGCGATGAGGAACCAATGTCCGCCGTAGGTCGCCCAGCCGAGCTCGTACCAGAGAAGGATGCGCAGGAAGCCGATGCCGCCGAGCCAGCCGCCGAGCATGAGTCCCGAGGCGAGCTCGCGGCGGGCGACCTTCCACCAGTCGCGCAGGGTCAGCTCCCCGAGGGCCAGGGCCCGCACGATGAGGGTCGAGGCCTGCGAGCCGGAGTTGCCGCCGCTGGAGATGATGAGCGGCACGAAGAGGGCCAGCACGACGGCCTTGGCGATCTCCTCCTCGAAGCGCGACATCGCCGTCGCGGTGAGCATCTCGCCGAAGAAGAGGACCGACAGCCAGCCCGCCCGCTTCTTCAGCAGCGTCATGAAGGGCGTTGCCGCGTAGGGCGTGTCGATCGCCTCGAGACCGCCGATCTTCAGCATGTCCTCGGTGGCCTCGGCGCGGGCCGCATCCATCACGTCGTCCATGGTGAGGATGCCGAGCATGCGGCCGTCGTCGTCGACGACGGGAAGGGTCGAGCGGTCGTAGCGCTCGAACGCGCGGACGATCTCCTCGCGCTTCGACTTCACGTTGATCGTGACCGGCGGCTGCTCGAGGAGCGAGTCTAACGTGACGTTCGGATCGGCCCGGACCAGGGCGGTGAGGCGCACGTCGTGCGAGAGCCGGCCGGTCTCGTCGATGACGAAGAGCGTCGACGAGGTCTCGGCGCGGCGCGTGGAGCGGCGAATCGAATCGATGGCCTCGGCCGCGGTCATCCACGGGCGCACCGCGAGATACTCGGGCGTCATCGCGTGGCCCGCGGTGTCCTCGGGATAGTTCAGGAGCGCCCGCGTCGCCGCGGCCGTTTCGGGTGAGAGCGACTCGACGAGCTGGCGGGTGACGTCGGCGGGGAGCTCGTCGAGGAGCGCGACGCGGTCGTCCGGCGTCATCCCCTCGAGCAGGTCGCGGGTCTGGGCATTCGAGAGCGACTGCATCAGCTCGGCCTGCTGGTCGAGCGGCAGATAGGAGAAGGACTCCGCGGCGCGGTCCTTCGGCAGCAAGCGGAAGACGATGCCCTCGTCCTCGGGGGGCAGGTCGACGATGATCTCCGCCAGGTCCTGGGGCGTCATCCCGTCGAGCGCCTGCCGAAGCTGATCCCACTGCTTGGCGGCGATCAGCTCCTCGATTTCGTCCTGGATGAGATGGCCGAGCATCGAGGTCTCCGGTGGGATCGGCACTGTATCGTTCCGCCATGCTCGCCTTCGCAACGGTCGCCTGCATTCTCGCCGGTTCGGTCGAACGGCCGCCGGCCGTCCCGCTCGTCACGCACAACCCCTACCTCTCGGTCTGGTCGCCGCATGACCGGCTCACCGACGGTTGGCCCACCCACTGGAGCGGCGCGGTTCAGGCGATCGCCGGACTCGTCCGCATCGATGGCACCACGTACCGATGGTGCGGACCGGCGCCGGCATCGGCAGCGGCGCTTGAGCAGCGTTCCCTCACCGTGACCCCGACGCGGACGACCTACGCATTTGCGGGAGGCGGCATCGAGCTCGATGTGACCTTCCTGTCGCCGGTCTTCGCCGACGATCCGATGGTCGCCTCGTTCGCTGCGAGCTACCTCACCTGCACGGCCCGCTCGGCGGACGGGAAGTCCCACGAGGTGACGCTCTACGTCGACTGTTCGGCGGAATGGGCCGTGCATGAGCCGACGCAGGAAGTGACCTGGAACCGCGGCGAGCGCGACGAGACCCAGTTCCTGCGGGTCGGCACCACGAGCCAGGCGGTCCTGGCCCGCTGCGGCGACCGGACCCGCATCGACTGGGGCTGGTTCACCATCACGGCGGCGAAGGAGGAGCGAACCACCATGGCCGTGGCCGAGGCCGACGTCGCCCGAAACGCCTTCGCGAGCGCGGGCTCGCTCGCCGTGCAGGCCGCAGGGGAAACGGACGCCAAGCCCCGGGCCGCGGGCGACCGCTGGCCGGTGCTTGCGACGCGCGTCCAGCTCGGCTCGGTCACCCCCGACGCGAAGGGCGAGTCGACGCTCATGCTCGCCTACGACGAACGGGAGTGCGTCGAGTTCATGGGGACGAAGCTCCGCCCCTACTGGACCCACGACGAGGCCGAGTTCGGCGGCACGCTCACCCTCGCCTGGCGATGGCACGACGAGATGGTCAAGCGGGCGGCGATGTTCGACGAGCGGCTTCGGACCGCGCTCGACGAACGCTGCGGTCCGGAACTCGCCAAGGTCTGCGCCCTCGCCTATCGCCAGATCATGGCCGCCCACGTCATCGCCACCGATGCGGAGGGAACGATGCTGATGTTCTCGAAGGAGAACACGAGCAACGGCTGCATCGGCACCGTGGACGTGCTCTTCCCGAGCGCCCCGATGTTCCTGGCCCTCGCCCCCGACCTGCTCGAGGCCCAGTTGCGGGCGATCCTCACCTATGCCGCGAGTCCGCAGTGGAAGTTCCCCTTCGCGCCGCACGACCTCGGCACCTATCCGAAGGCCAACGGCCAGGTCTACGGCGGCGGCGAGCGGGACGAGGCCAACCAGATGCCGGTCGAGGAATGCGGCAACCTGCTCATCCTCTGCGCTGCGCTGAGCGCCCGATCGCCGGGCTTCGACGTCGGCGGCTGGTGGCCGCAACTGACCTCGTGGGCGAACTACCTGAAGGAGCACGGGCTCGACCCGGCGAACCAGCTCTGCACCGACGACTTTGCCGGACACCTGGCCCGCAACGCGAACCTCTCCGTGAAGGCGATCGTCGCGTTAGGTGCGTACGCCCAGCTCTGCGAGAGCAACGGGACCGAGGAGGACGCGAAGGCGTGGCGCCGCACGGCCGAGGAGTACGCGAAGCGCTGGCTCGAACTCGCCGCCGACGGCGACCACACCGCGCTGGCCTTCGGCTCGAAGGGAACCTGGAGCCTCAAGTACAACCTCGCCTGGGATCGCGTCCTCGGCACGAAGCTCTTCCCGGCCGAGGTCGCCGCGAAGGAAGTCGCCTTCTACATGACGAAGCTGAACCGCTTCGGCGTCCCGATGGACAGCCGCGCCGCGTACACCAAGCCGGAGTGGATGGTCTGGGCCGCGACGCTCGCCGAGAAGCGCGAGGACTTCCAGCGGCTCGTCGCTCCGATCGCCACCTTCGCCCGCGAGACGCCCGATCGCGTGCCGATGTCCGATTGGTACATGACCGATACCGCCCGCGACCGCGGGATGCATGCCCGGTCGGTTCTCGGCGGGCTCTTCATGCCGCTGCTGCAGCCGGTGCAGGCCGAGCCCGCGACGCCGCTGCCCAAGCGGTGGTCGAAGCCCTGAGCACGAGACGCTCGCGCTCGTGAGCGACGCGACGTTACCGGGCTCCGCGCAGCGCGTCGACGGGCGTTCCGTGTGGCGAATGGTTGCGATCGCGATGCGCGATTCGCTACGCTCTCGCTCGGCGTGATCGCCATCGCTGATGGATCGATCGACGCGTCTCCCGAGGCTCAAGCGAGTGGTTCGACATGCGAAGTGAACGTCCCCGTGGCCTGCGTCGTGCGCTCGCGCTCGTTCTGTTGGCAAGCGCGCCGACGGCGCAGGCTGACATCCTCACCAACGGCGACTTCGAGGCCGAGCCCTTCTGGGGCGCCGGCATCGCGGGGGACGCCGGATACTCGCTCCTCTCCGGCCTGCAGATCCCGGGCTGGACGATCGCCCGCGGACATGCCGTGACGGTCCACAACACCGCCCTCTATCCGACCATCAGCGGCGGCTACAGCATCAACCTGGACGGCGAGGGCTACGGCGGAAGCAACGCGGATCTCTGGCAGGACTTCGGAAGCGTGGAGTGCGGCGTGTACGCGCTCACCTTCGATTGGAGCGGCTGGAACATCACGTCCGTGCCCCACATGGACATCGCGGTGACCGACCTCTCGACCGGCGAGGAACTGGCCCACGTCAATCTGGTCGTCGACTCGCTCCTCCACCACGAGACCGTCGGATTCACAGGCACCGGCCACCAGCTCCGGCTGCGGATCCGCGAGAATCCCCAATCGGGCACCAACGACAATGCCTTCATCCTCGACAACGTGAAGGTCGAGCTCGTGCCCGGCGGGAACCCCGACATCAACGCCGACGGTCACGTCGATGCGGTTGACCTCGCGATCCTGCTCGGCCAGTGGGGGAACTGCGGCGGCGACATCAACCGTGACGCCGTCACGGATGCGCTCGATCTGGCGATTCTGCTCGGCGCGTGGACCGGCTGAAGTCCGGAGTCGATCACTCGGAAAGCGCGGATCGCCGCGGCGGTCAGATCCCCATGATCGAATAGCCGGCGTCAACGTAGATGTTCTGGCCGGTGACGCCCTTCGAGAGATCGCTCAGCATCCAGATCGCGGTGTCGCCGACGTCCGGACCGGTGATGTTGCGGCGGAGCGGGGCCTTCTTTTCGACCCAGTCCATGATCTCGCTGAAGCCGCCGACGGCCAGGGCGCTCATCGTGCGGAGCGGGCCGCCCGAAATCGTATTGACGCGGATGTTCTTCGCGCCGAGTTCCATCGCGAGGTAACGGGTCGTCGCCTCGAGCGCCGCCTTCGCGACCCCCATGACGTTGTAGCCGGGGACGGCCTTCTCGGCGCCGTAATAGGAGAGGGCGATCATCGAGCCGCCATTGGGCATGAGCGGCGCCGCGCGATTGGCCATCGCGGCGAAGGTGTATGCGGAAATGTCCATCGCCTGCGTGAAGACCTGGCGGGGCGTCGACGTGAAGACGCCTTCGCGGAGCCAGTCCTTGTCGGCAAAGGCGATCGAGTGGACGAGGTAGTCGATGGTCCCGACATCCGCCTTCAGCTTGGCGAAGACCCGGTCGAGGTCCTCGTCACTCGACGCGTCCATCGGCTCGAGCCATGGGTCGTTGACGCCAAGCATCTCGATCGCCTTGCGGCAGCGCCGTTCCATCTTCTCCCCCGGAAGGTGGGTGAAGAGGCACTCGGCTCCGTGCTTCCGGAGGCTCTCGGCGATGTAATAGGCGAAGGAATGGTCGTTGGCGATGCCGACGACCAGGCCACGCTTGCCGGCCATGAGATTCGAAGTCGTTCCGAGCGAGGGCTGCGTTGCGGTTGCGGACATGGCCACAGGATACGGTCTCGTGTCGGTCGGCTCTACGGCGCGGCGGGGAACTGCCCTATGCCTCGTCCTTCCCGGGGCTCCGATCCCGGCCGAAGGGCTGCGTTTTCAGCCGCCAACCGGCGGCGACGGGGTGCGCCGACCGAGCGACGACGATCACGCTCGCTTGGGAACCGAGCCCCGGTGCCCCGCCTCCCAGCGCCGACATGACCTCCGCCACCGCCCCATCGGCCTCCGCCCCTTCCGCCTCCTTTGAGAATGTCCCTCCCACGACGATCGACGAGTGGCTCCGGGCTGGCACCTGCGTCCTGGTGGATGTCCGCGAACCGGATGAGCACGCTCGCGAACGCATCGGCGGCTCGCACCTCATGCCCCTTTCGCGATTCGAGCCGTCGCAGCTTCGCTCGCTCCTCGACGCCCGCCCGACCGATCGACCGAAGCCGACGCTCGTCCTGCACTGCCGCGGCGGTCGAAGGTCGGCGGATGCCGCCGCACGGTGCGCCGACCTGGCCCGATCGGGCGTCCGCGTCGCCAGCATGGCGGGGGGACTCGATGCATGGAAGGCGGCCAGGCTTCCCGTTGATTCCAGTCAGCCGACGCCGCGGATGGGGGTCATGCAGCAGACCCAGCTCACGATCGGACTCGTCACCCTCATCGGCCTTGGACTCGGCACATTCGTCCACCCGGCGGGCTCTCTGCTGTCGGTCGCGATGGGATGCGGTCTGGTGATGGCCGGTCTCACCGGCTCATGCCCCCTTGCCAACGTCATTGCTCGCATGCCGTGGAACCGGCAGGCTCCTACGGCGACATGCTCATGCTCCGATCGCGGCTGCTCGGGCGGATCGGCTCCCTGACCGCATCCGCGGTGGGCGCTCTGACCGCATCCGCGGTGGGCGCTCTGACCGCGTCCGCGACTCCCTGCGGTTGCGTCCCCCTTCTCGAGCGGAGGGGGAGCGTGGCGCTTGACACTCCCCCATGGCCGAGTAGTCTCCAGTGGTCATGCTCGGTTCCGCCCTCCATCAGGCCACTGCCGCTTCGACGGGTCGAAGCTGTTGTTGTCCTTGCACCGCGGGTACCGAACGTCACGCATGACCCGGTGAGCAGCCCCGACACGACGCCCTGAGACGCCTCAGGCGACCATCGAACCGGCTGCTCCCACGCCTGACCCGACACCCGCCCAACACCCGCCCTGTGCGGGTGTTTTCGTCGTCACCGTCCCTCGCTCCGCCCCATGCGCGCCACCACCATTCTCGACACCATCGGCAATACGCCACACGTTCGCATTCATCGGCTCTTCGGCTCGACCCACGAGGTCTGGCTGAAGCTCGAGCGGGCCAATCCCGGCGGCAGCATCAAGGATCGCATCGCGTTGGCGATGGTGAACGATGCCGAACGCCGCGGGCTACTCGTCACCGGCACGACCATCGTTGAGCCCACCTCCGGCAACACCGGCATCGGTCTGGCGATGGTCGCGGCGGTGCGCGGCTATCGCCTGATCCTCGTGATGCCCGAGTCGATGTCGGTCGAGCGCCGCCGCATCATGCTTGCCCTCGGCGCCGAACTGGTCCTGACGCCGAAGGAACTCGGCATGCGCGGGGCGATCGCGAAGGCCGAGGAACTCGTCCAGGAGTCAAGGCCGGCGTGGATGCCGATGCAGTTCGACAACCGCGCCAATGTCGAAGTCCACCGCGCGACCACGGCCAGGGAGATCCTCGGCGACTTCCCCGAGGGACTCGACGCCCTCATCACCGGCGTCGGCACCGGCGGCCACATCAGCGGCTGCGGCCAGGTGCTCAAGGAGCGGTTTCCGTCGATGGGCATCTTCGCGGTCGAACCCTCGAAGTCACCGGTCATCAGCGGAGGCTCGCATACGCCGCACCGGATCCAGGGCATCGGCGCCGGCTTCATTCCATCGATCCTCGACCGGACCGTGCTCGACGGCACGATTCTCGTGACCGAGGAGGACGCGGTCACGTTCGCGCGGCGGGCGGCGCGCGAGGAGGGCATCTTCGTCGGGCTCTCGAGCGGGGCGACGCTCGCGGCCATCGCCCAGAAGCTGCCCTCGCTGAAGCCGGGGTCGCGGGTGCTGGGCTTCTGCTACGACACCGGCGAGCGCTACCTTTCGCTGGGCGGCGTCTTCCCCGAGAGCTGACACGCTTCGGCGCGAGAGGGACTGAGGGCGGCGCGAGGGAACACCAGCGTCGTGCCGACCTCGGTCCCTCCCGCGCCGCAGCGATTCATGCCGTCGGTGGAATCACTTGAATGGCGTTTCGTTCCGTGCCGCCTCGCCGCCGCGCTTCACCATCTCGGAGACGCCCGCAGCATGGGAGTGCAGGACGCGCACAACCTCCGGGTCGTCGCTCGTCTCGAGGATGCGAACCCCCTTGTCGGTGGCCTGCACGTCGAGGTGCACGGCCTCGTGATGGTCGAAGAGCTTGACGAAGACCGGGTCCCACTGCCGAACCCGCGAGCCGTCATGCATGCGGCGCTGCATGGCGAAGGCGTGATTGCGGATCATCGCGGCGATCTCGGGATCGTCGGACTCGGTGGTTGCCTCGACGCCGTTGGCGAGCTCCTTCATGTCGCGTCGGATCTTCTCGTGGTTGCCGATGAGCGAGAGCCAGATGGCGCGGTCGTAGGCGATGGTGCCCGGCTCGGCCGCCGGCCCCGCTGGCGACTCGGCGGCCGCAGCCATCGCGGCCCCATCATGCCCGGCCTGGGTGGCGCATCCTCCGGTCGTGAGAGCGACGGCGATGGCGATCGAGCAGAACGGAGCGAGAGAGTGACGGAAGGTGCACATGGGAAGCGGTCCTCCTGGTGTGTGGTGTGGCGTGTGTGGTGTGGCGTGTGTGGTGTGGCGTGTGGGGTGTGGCGTGTGGGGCGTGGCGTGTGGCGCTCGAAAGAGCTCCCCGTCGCCATGCGGACCGCGCGTTCTACGCCAACTCCCGCGAGGAGTCGAGCGAGCCGATCAGCGAACCTTGCTCCGTCACTCGCGCCCCGAACCGGGGTATCCTGCGGCCCACCCCATGGCGTCCGCCCCACCTCCGAACTCCTCCTCCGGTTCCGCCGCGCACACCGCGGCTGGGGCGGACGGACGCCTCCGCGTCCTCTGTGTCGACGACAACGTCGATTTCGCCCGCCTGTTCGCCAACATCCTCGCCTACGAGGACGACATGATGTCGGCGGGAACGCTGACCAACGCCGACACGTTGGAGGCGGACGTCGAACGACTCGGGGCGACGGTGGTGCTGCTCGATCTGTCGATGCCCGGCCGCGATTCGTGGGAGGCGATCAAGGGACTCGTCGCCCAGCGTCCGCAGGTGCGGATCATCGCCTTCTCTGGATACGACGACGAGGAGACCTGCCAGCGGGCCGTCGCCGCCGGATGCAAGGGGCTCATCTCGAAGTCCGTCGATCCGGTGTCGGTGGTCGCGACGATCAGGGCGCTCTGCCGCACCTGACCGAGGAACTCTCCCATGACCGACTCCGTTCCCGCTCCGACCGACGACGCTGACCTCGCGGTTCGGTCGCGGGATCAGTTTCTCCGGTCGATGTCGCACGAACTCCGCACGCCGGTGTCGGTGACGCTCATCTGGGCAAGCCTCCTCCGCGAGGGGCGCGTGCCGCCGGAACAGGTCGACCAGGCGCTTGCCGCCATCGAGCAGAGCGCCCGCGACCAGAAGCGGATCGTCGACATGCTCGGCGACGCAGCCCGCGTGTCGAGCGGGCGCATCACGCTCGAGCGGCAGCCGAACGAGGTGGCCACGCTGCTGCGCGAGTCGCTCGAGCTCATCGCCACGGCGGCCGAGCTGAAGGGCGTCACGGTCAAGGACGCGATCGCCGAATGCGGGTCGGCGGCGCTCGACAGCGACCGCTTTCGCCAGGCGATCTCGCATCTCCTCTCGAACGCCCTTCGACACACGCCGCGCGGCGGCACGATCTCCGTCAGCTCGGAGCGCTCGGGCGTGACGGCCATCGTTCGCGTCGCCGACAGCGGCGCGGGCATCGACCCGCGGCTTCTTCCGCACCTCTTCGCGCCGACGCTGCACGCGGCGCGAGCGGACCTCGCCGGCGACGGTCCCGCCCCGACCGGCCTCGGTCTCGGGCTGGCGATTGCCCGGCGCATCATCGAGCTGCACGGCGGAACGCTCATCGCCGAGAGCGCCGGCGTGGGCCGCGGCGCGACGTTCACGATGGGCCTGCCGACGCTTCGTCGCGATCAGTGAAGTCCGCCGGCGGCGAAGGCTGCGCCGAGGAGAACGAGCACGCCCAGCGCGAGCGCCGCGAAAATCCGGTCGTTCGTCCGGGCGAAGGCGATGGCGCTCACCACGACGCGGAGGACCGGCGTCATGATCAGGCAGAGAATCCCGAGCTGGATGATCGCCCGCCCGCGAAAGGCGAGGACCCCGTCGATTGCCTCGCTGAAGGAGTGCGGGAAGTCGGCGTCCTGGGCGACGAGCGTCTTGAACGCTTCCGGGTCAAGCAGCCATTCGGGATGGCGGCCGAGCGTGACGGCGACGCCGCTGATGACGAGGACGAGACTGCTGATCGTGCCGATGCGGAGGCACCAGCTCGCCGCGACCTCGGCCCGGCGGACGCGCGACTCGGCCGGATCGCCGACGGGGAGTGGCGTGGCTGGATCGTTCACGCGATCCCCTTTCGGAGCATCTGGGCTGCGATGATGAGAAGGACCGCGGTAAACGCCCAGCGGAGGTGCGTGCCGCGCACGCGGGGCAGGAGTTTCGCGCCGACGCGGGCCCCGATCACGACGCCAACGATGACCGGTGCGGCGACGAAGGGGTCGATCTCGCCGCGGGCGAAGTAGACGCCGGCGCTGGCCGCCGCGGTCACGCCGATCATGAGGTTGCTCGTCGCCGTCGCCGCCCGCATCGGCAGTCCCATCAGCATGTGCATCGTCGGCACCTTGATGATGCCGCCGCCGATGCCGAGGAGACCGCTCACGAGGCCCGCCACTCCGCTGATGGCCAGGCCCGTTCTCGATCGGCGCACGCGATATTCGATGACGCGGCCGTCGCGTTCCCGCAGATGGCCATGCAGCCGCAGGCGGTCGGCAATCGGATCGTTCGACGGAATCTTTTCCTTCGCCTCGCTGTGCCGCCACATTGCCAACGCCCCGCCAACGAGCACGAGCGAGAAGAGGAGATGAAGCCAGCGCGGGTCGATGAGCCCGCCGACGAAGGCACCGGCCAGGGCTCCGGCCGCTGTCGCGACCTCGAGGAACATGCCGACCCGCAGGTTCGAGACGTCGTCTCGCAGGTAGGTGGCCGCGGCTCCGCTGGAGGTGGCGATCACCGAGACGATCGACGCGCCGATCGCGAATCGGATGTCGATGCCCAGAAGGAGCGTCAGCGTCGGCACGACGATGATCCCTCCCCCGAGCCCGAGCATGGCCCCGACCGTTCCGGCGAGGATCGAGAGCGCGAAGGCGGTAAGGAGGAAAACAAGAAGCGTCATGCGAGTCGGGGCAAGGTACGCTCTCGCGACCGATCTGGACACCGCCGGCAACGCAGGGGCTCGGCGCCCGCCGCGGCCCGCGCTTTCGCGACTGCTCACCGCGGACCATGCGCCGCAACCATCAAGCGTTCCCCAGGTGTACCCTTCATGAACCCGCCATCCGCCCACCGTTCCGAGCGCACGGCCCCCACCGGATGGCGTGCGATCGTTCTGGTCGAACCGGGCGAACTGCTCCCCCTGCTCGCGGCGTGCGGCCTCACGTTCTTCACCTTCTGCTCCTACTTCATCCTCCGCCCGATTCGCGACGCGATCCAGAGCGAGCAGAACCTGAAGACCGAATTGCCGTGGGTGGTCACCGCGACGCTCGTGACCATGCTGCTCTGCAACGCGCTCTTCTCGCTCATCGCGTCGCGCATGCCGCGGCGGTGGATCCTGCCGATTGCCTTCCAGCTCTTCGTGCTGGTCACGCTCCTCTTCTTCGCTCTCTTCCGCATGACCGCGGGCGAGACGGCCGCGCGGGTCGCCCAAGCCTTCTACGTCTGGATCAGCGTCTTCAACCTGCTGGCGATCTCGACCGCATGGTCGGTCCTCGCCGACAGCTTCACCGTCGAGCAGTCACGCCGGCTCTTCGCCCGCATCAGCATCGGCGCAACGGCCGGGGCGATGACCGGCGCGGGTCTCACCTCGCTCCTCGTCGATCGGCTCGGCTCGAACATGCTGCTCCTGGTGTCGGCCGGATTCCTCGAGGTCGCGGTGATTCTGGGCTGGATCGTCAGCCGCCGGGCGGGTGGCGGTCGCGCCGCCGGCGCCTCGGAAGCGCCGATCGGCGGCGGCGTCCTCGACGGCGTGCGAGCCGTGTTCAGCACTCCCTACCTGCTGCTCATCGCCCTCTACATCCTTCTTTACACGATCACCTCGACGTTCCTCTCGCTCCAGCAGTCGGCGATCATGAAGGCCGCATTCGACGAGTCGGTGGTGCCGAATGCCCGGTCCCTCCGGACGGCGTTCAGCGCCAACATCACCTTCACCTCGAACGTGATTGTCCTGGTGACCCAGGTCCTGCTGACCGCCCAAGTGACGCGCTGGCTTGGCGTGGGCCTGACGCTGCTGGTCACGCCCCTCGTCACGCTCGCGGCCTTCACGCTGGTCGGACTCGATCCCTCGGCCCAAGCCCTGATGATCGCGATGGTTGCCCGATCGTCGCTCCATTACGCCATCGACAAGCCCTCACGCGAGGCCCTGTTCTCGCCGCTCGGTCGCGACGAGAAGTACAAGGCCAAGAACCTCATCGACACCTTCGTCTATCGCGGGGGTGACACCCTCGCGACCTGGCTCATGGCCTTCGTCCCTGTCGGAGCCATCTATACGACGACGACCCTCGGCGCTGCCCTGCTCTGGACTGCCGTGGCCCGACCGCTCGGTCGTCGCTACGAGAAGCTGGCCGGCAATGCGGCGAATCCCTGAAGGAACTCCGCCGCGTCGATGCACCCGAGGGAATGCGCGAGCGGTATTCTGCCTCCGTCGCCGCCCGCAATCCGATGACGGATGTCCCGTTGTGGAACCGATCCAGCGTTCAAGAGCGTCAGGATCGGAGCGAGTCAGCGTCGAACGGTGTGGTTCGAGCACTCCGCGGTCCGCCTGAGCTTCGTAAGGAACATTCACCATGCAGCGTCTTCGAGTTCTGACTTCCGTCGTCACTCTTCTCATCGCCTCCGCCGCGAGCGCCCAGGGTGGGCGTCCGGCCGGCGGTCCTCCGGGCGTGGGCGGCGCTGGTCCCGGCGCTGGCGGTCCCCCCGATCCGGCGATGATCATCGACCGATTCATGCAGGGCGACAAGAACGGCGATGGCAAGCTGAGCAAGGAAGAAGTTCCGCCGCCCTTCGCGGAGCGGGCCTTCGAGAAGGCCGACGCAAACAAGGACGGATTCCTCGACAAGGACGAGCTCACCACCTTCTTCAAGTCGCAGGCCGAAGGTCGCGGCGCCGCCGGCGGACCGCCTGAGGGTCGCGGCGAAGGTCGGGGTGAAGGTCGGGGTGGGGAAGCTCGCGGCGGGGAAGCCCGCGGCGGTCAGCGCGGCGGCAGCTTCGAGGGCAGCATGAAGCAGGCCGGCCGTGGGTTCAAGGGTCTCGAGAAGTCCACCTGGAATGCGGCAAGCAAGAACTCCGATCTGGACATGGTCAGCTCGATCGAGGCCGGCCTCGCCGGTTCGAAGGGCATGATCAACCAGGTCAAGATGTCCGAGGAAGCGACGAAGAAGTTTGGCAAGGACGAGGCGGCGTTCCGCGCCGACCTCCGCAAGCAGCTCTTCGCCGCCTTCAAGGAGGCGGTCGCCATGGAAGAGGCGCTGCTTGCCGACAAGCCCGCCGATGCCAAGGCCGCCTACGAGCGCCTCGGCAAGATGGAATCGGCCGGTCACAAGCTCTTCAAGGCCGAGGACGAGTAATACCAACGGTGAGGAGTCCGTAGCGCCCGCGGGGCGCACGCTCCTTGTGGCGCGACGGGTGGTAGTCTCCCTCGCAACGCGCGACGGGCACACGCTCCGCATCACTCGTCGCACACGCAGCCCCACGCGGGCCTGCGAGCCACCGTCTGCACTGAATCCGGAGGCGCCGATCACCCGATCGGCGCCTCCGTCTTCGTTGGGCGATTCTCCTTTTGCCGTGTCCGCCGCATAATGCCGCGTCCCTTCCAGCGGACCCGCCGAGACCTCCGATCGTCACGCTTCCCGACAACCTCCGCCGCACGCTCGATGAGCTCCTCGCCGAGGACGACTCGCTCGAGCGTTCGCTCAGTGACCCGGCCGTCGCCATGGATCACCGCCAGGTGCGGACCATTGGCCAGCGGCGACGGGCGATCGAGCCGACGGTCGGCGCGTGGCGGGCGTACCTCGCCGCCGAGCGCGAACAGGCCGACCTCGTGGCGCTCAGGAACGGCAGCGATCGGGAGATGGCGGCCTTGGCCGCGTCCGAGCTGCCCGGACTCGAGGCCCGTCTCGACGAACTCGCCTCCTCCATTCGGACGCAGCTTGTCACGAGCGATGATCGGGCCGTCGGCAGCGTCATGCTCGAGGTCCGCATGGGCGTCGGCGGCGACGAGGCGGCGCTCTGGGCGGGAGAGCTCTTCGAGATGTACCGGAAGTTCGCCGAACGCCGCGGATGGCGCTGGGAGCAGCTCGACCTCAAGCCCGGCGAAGTCGGCGGCATCACTCACGCGATCGCCAATGTCGTCGGCGAGGGGGTGTGGAGCGAACTCGGCTACGAGGGAGGCACGCATCAGGTGAAGCGCGTGCCGGCGACCGAGGCCGCGGGGCGCATCCACACCTCGACCGCAACCGTTGCCGTGATGCCCGAGCCGGAAGAGGTGGATGCGACGATCGATCCCGCCGAGGTGAAGGAGATCATCACCACCGCGCAGGGTCCGGGTGGCCAGAACGTCAACAAGGTCGCGACGGCGGTGCACCTGATTCACCTGCCGACCACCATCGAAGTCCGCATGCAGGAGACCCGAAGCCAGGGCCAGAACCGCGAGAAGGCCTGGCGCCTGCTGCGCACCCGCGTCTACGAGCGCCGCCAGCAGGAGGCGCACGCCAAGCGCGGCGAACTCCGCCGCTCGATGATCGGCTCAGGCGACCGGGCGGAGAAGATCCGCACCTATCGGTGGAAAGAGAACGTAGCGGTCGACCATCGCGTCGAACGGAGCTTCAACCTACAGGCGCTCCTGACCGGCGATCTCGACGCCGTCGTGCGCGAACTTGCGTCGAAGGACATCGAGGAGCGGCTCGCGGCGCTGTAGCGAGACGATTGCCCCTGGCGTCACACGAAGTGCGCCGCCCGCAGGTATGCGTCCAGATGACGGGAGACGAAGGCGTCGAAGGCCAATTCGGTCGAGGCCGCGTCCACGCCCCACAGGCATGCGGAGCCGTCGAGGAACTGCGGATCGAACTGGACCGCGCAGACGCCCTCGACGACGTAGGCCTTCGGCAGTCGCGAGGCGTAGTAGGCCGTCGCCGCGTTGTGTCCCGGCTCACCGATCGTGATGCAGGGCTGACGCATGAGATCGCGGTCGTTCAGGAACCAGACGTCCGAGCAGACGATGGGCAGCATGACTGCGTCGCCCTGCTCGAGGACCCGTGCCTGCCAATCACGAATGAGCCGCTGAAGCCGCGTGGCGAGGGGCCGATCGGCGATCTCCGAGCGAAGGTGGGCGCCGACGACGATCAGAAGGAGATCGTCAATGCCGAAGGGCAGCGTCGGCGGACATGCTCGCCGATCCTCGGTGAATCGCTCGTCGTTCGCGGGCGGTACCCAGCTCGGCCGCTGTCGATGGATCGCGTCGCTCATGCGAGAAGGATAACGCCGCTCGCGCGGTGATCGGTTCGCGCGCGCTCGCCCTTCCGCCCAGCGACCCGGGCCATCGCGCCGGATCGACCGGCATCATCCGCACAACCCGACCCTCGATGCGTCCCTCCCCCCCGGACGGCCTTGCGATCCAGCCCGCAGGATTCGATCTCTTGGATGCGCTCTGCCGCGACCGCGGGCCCCGAGCGACGGACGAATCCCATGCGAGCCCCAGTCACCCATTCCCGCGGCCGAACCGGCCTCATCGGCACCGCGCTGTGCATCGGCGTCCTTTCCGTGGTCGCGCGCCTGGCCGCGCCCGATCCGGCCCAAGCGGCGCAGATCAGCAGCGGCGACCGGCTCGCCACCTCCGTCGACGCCGTGCGAAGCGTCGTCGGTGTGCATCGCCTCTCGAACCTCGGTCGCATCACCGCGACCGGCTGGCCCGCCGGCATCAGCCCCGATTGGTTCCCCGGCGGCGCGCTGCCCATCCATCCGGACACCGGCGAGCCGTTCACGGTGGAGGTGGTGGACGGACGGTCCGACGAGTTCCTGCCCGCCGTTCGGACCTTCGATCTTCACGATCCGTCAGCGAGGAGCCTCTGGTACAACCGAACCAACGGCAGCGTCTGCGCTCGCGTCGTCGACGACGGCGAACCGGCGTCGGTCGAGCTGCGATTTGCCCGGGCCAATGGCGAGAGTCGGATTCCGTAGCGATTGCCGCGACAGGTGATCGGATTCCTGACGCCCGATGCAACGTACACACGGACAACGCCCGCAACCATCGCTGCGGGCGTTGTCGTTGCATGCTGCCCCGTCACGCTCGCCGACGGCGCCGAAGGGCGACGCCGAGCGCGAGCACGAGTACACCAGCGGGGGCAGGCACGGTCGAGAAGGAGATGTTGTCGAGGTCGAGCACAGACTCCCCGACGAAGTCCTTGATTCGCACGCGAACAAAGGGCGTGTCGGACATGCCGCCGCCGAAGGTCATGTTCGGAAGGTTCGGGAAGCTGTACGGAGTCGATCCAATCAGCGTCTCGCCGAGAAAGAACTCGAGCTTCCAGAGCCCCAGCCCCGAGACCGAGAAGGAGCGCTGGGGCGTCGTGAAGTTGAAGTCGATGAAGGAGCCGCTGGTCCTACAGCCAATCCCATCGAGTTGATACGACGGAGAGAATTGGATCCAGGCGACCGTCTCGGCCATGATCGTGACACCCTGCTCGCTGTATTGGTCGCTCAACACCGTGTACTGCGGAAAGCCAGTGAAGTCGATGGTCGAGTAGGTCGGCGTTGCCGCTTGCCACGCCCCGAAGGATGTAAACGTGGTGAAGGCCGCGGACGCCGAATCGAGCAGAAGACACTCGACGGTCACGAGGAGTAACGCCCCGAATCGCGATGATTGTGTCATTGCATTCCTCCCACATAGGACGCGAACAGGCTGGCGAACGACTCCGCCTCTGCGGGCGTTGTCGTGACGGCATGTACGTTCACCCCCGGCGACGACGCCGAAGCGCCACGCCGAGCACGAGTACGAGTACGCCAGCGGGGGCAGGCACGGTCGAGAAGTAGATGTTGTCGAGGTCGAGCACCGACTCGCCAATGAAGTCCTTGATTCGCACGCGATCAAAGGGCGTGTCCGACATGGCGCCTCCGAAGGTCATGTTCGGAAGGTTCGGGAAGCTGTACGGAGTCGATCCAATCAGCGTCTCGCCGAGAAAGAACTCGAGCTTCCAGAGCCCCAGCCCGAGGACTGAGAAGGAGCGCTGGGGCGTTGTGAAGTTGAAATCGATCCAAGAGCCTTCGGTGTGAAGTCCGATCCCGTCGAGCTGGAATGGCGCACCGAAGAGAACGACCGCAACGGAATCGGAGCTGATGGTCAGTCCTGCTTCCGCATACTGATCTGTGAGCACCGTGTACTGCGGAAAGCCACCGAAGTCGATGGTCGAATACGACGGCGTTGTCGCTTGCCACGCCCCGAAGGAGGTGAAGGTGGTAAATGCCGCGGACGCCGAGCTTGCCATGAGGCACTCGACTGTCACGACGAGCGTCACCCCGACCGCCCCGAATCGCGATGATTGTGTCATTGCATTCCTCCCACATAGGACGCAAACATGCTGGCGAACCACTCCGCTTCTGGGGGCGTCGCTGCCGCGACCGCAGCCCTGAAGCTTGCGAAGTCGACGAATCCGAGCGCCGTCGCCGCACCCTCAAGATCGAGCAGGCCGGCGCTTGCAACTGCCGCTTCGCTGTCAAGCGATCCGCCCGCCGAAGACCGAAGACCGAAGACCGAAGACCGAAGACCGATTCTATTCGTATAGGAATTCGCATGGCGTTCGCCTTGTGTTCCTGTGCGACGCAACAGGCGCTTGTCGAAGCGCCCATGCGCCTCGTGTGGACATACGCACGTCGCGGATACGCTGATCCGAGTCGGCACGCGATTCGACAATACGGAAGACTCGCATGTTGTCGGCTCACGAATTCGCTGGAGTCGATGCGAGTGCGCCCGAAGTGCAGTGCGCGTCGACACAGTGGTCGTCCGATAGCGCGGCGCCGTCACGCTCGCCGACGACACCGAAGGACCATGCCCAGCCCGAGCGCGAGCCCGCTTGCCGGGGCAGGCGCGGTCGAGAAGGAGATGTTGTCGAGGTCGAGCACCGACTCGCCAATGAAGTCCTTGATTCGCACATGATCAAAGGGCGTGTCCGCGACTCACTCTGCGTCGGCGAACTCGGGGCGCGGTGATGCGTGCATCCATCGCTCCCAAAAGACCCGCAGGTCGGCGTTGTCGGTCCGCTCGAAGCGGACGTCGCGCACACCCATCGGACCGACGAGCCGCACGCGAACCCCGCGGCGCTTCGAGCGGCGCTGACGCATCGCGGTGATGATTGCCACCGAGTCATCCGCTCGCCAGAGTCGACCGCGGCGGTCGCGCACCCAGCCGGGTCCGGCGACGACGTTGCTGCCGAAGTCGCGGAGCAGCGGGATCCGGTCGCGGATCGCCGGAATGCGGGCCATCATCACCAGCGCCATACAGAGGAAGAAGACCCCCCACGGCCAGTCTTGGTTGAGCGGCGGGATCAGGCGCTGGACGCCGAAGACCGTGAACATCGCGGCCGCGATGCGGTTTCCGATGTCCGATTCGTTGATGATCTCCGGCTCGATGAGGTCGGTCGGAATCGAAAGCGACGCAACGCCGGCTGCGATCTCGCGGTCGACGACCGCCCGCGGCCGCTGAGCGCCCAACTGGCCTTCGCCGAGGAGCCGCTGCCATCGCGCCTGGATGGTCGACATCGGCCGGAGGACATCGCCGAAGTCGGCGCAGGCCACGATCCTCCCGACGATCGGCTCGCCCTCCGCCACCGCGAGCCGAAGCCGACGGCGGATTGTCGTCCCCTTCAGGACGAGCGTCAGCGCCATGGTGGTGAGCGCGATGACGATCATCAGGCCCAAGACGCCGGGAGCCGGCGTTCGACGGGTGATCGAGAACGCGACAACCCACGCGCTGATCGCCAGGCCGAGGCCGACAAGCACCTTGCCGACGGTCGCAATCGTGAAGCCGCCCAATTGGGGCAACGGCGGCAGCGGGAGCACCAGCGCATCGCGCAGGGCAATCGGCGGTTCGCTCGTCGCTGGCTCCGTCGGCGCGTCCACCATCAGTGACCCATCAGCGGGAATCGCTTGGTGAACTCGCGGATCTCCGTCCGCACGCTCGCCGTGACCGCCGCATCTCCCTTCGCGACGAGGACGCGATCGAGCCACGCCGCCACCTGACGCATCTCCGCTTCCTTGAGCCCGCGGGTCGTGAGCGCCGGCGTGCCCAAGCGAAGGCCGCTCGTCACCATCGGCGGCCGCGGGTCGTTCGGAATGCCGTTCTTGTTGCAGACCATGCCGGCGTTTTCGAGCCACTTTTCAGCATCGGCGCCGGTGAGATTCGCATCGCGACCGCGGAGGTCGACGAGCATGAGATGGTTGTCGGTGCCGCCCGAGCAGAGGCGATAGCCCTTGGCAACGAGCGCCTCGGCCAGCGCCTTCGCGTTGGCGACGACCTGCTTCGCGTAGGTCTTGAACTCCGGCCGCAGCGCCTCGCCGAAGGCAATCGCCTTGGCCGCGATGATGTGCATGAGCGGTCCGCCCTGGCTGCCGGGGAAGACCTTGCGGTCGACCTTCTTGGCGATCTCCTCGTCGTCGCTCAGGATCAAGCCGCCGCGCGGGCCGCGAAGGGTCTTGTGCGTCGTGGTGGTCACGACATGAGCGTGGGGGAAGGGCGAGGGATGCACGCCGGCGGCGACGAGCCCCGCGATGTGGGCGATGTCGGCCATGAGGAACGCCCCGTGCCGATCGGCGATGGCCCGGAACTTCGCGAAGTCGATCGTCCGCGGATAGGCCGAATAGCCGCAGATGATCATCTTCGGCTTGTGTCGTGCCGCGAGGGCATCGATCTGGTCGTAGTCGAGGAGTTCGGTGGTCGGATCGAGGTCGTAGTCAACGATCGAATAGAAGGTCCCGGAGAAGTTCGGCTTGAGACCGTGGGAGAGGTGGCCGCCGCTCTTGATCGGAAGCGAGAGGATCGTGTCACCCGGATCGCAGATGGCCATGAAGGCCGCGGTGTTGGCGTTGGCCCCGCAGTGCGGCTGCACGTTGGCGAAGCGGCAACCGAAGAGCTTCTTCGCCCGGTTTCGGGCGAGATCCTCGATCTGGTCGTGGAACTCGCAACCGCCGTAGTAGCGCTTCCCGGGATAGCCCTCGGCGTACTTGTTGGTGAGCCAGGAGCCGGCGGCGTGCATGACCGTCGTGCTGACGTGGTTCTCGCTGGCGATGAGCTCGAGCGTGTGCTCCTGCCGGTCGGCCTCGCGGACCATGATGTCGGCCGCCTCGGGATCGTGCCGTCGCACGAGGTCCATGACCGAGCGCGAGATCGGGTCGAGGCAGGTCGCGGCCAATGCGGTCGAGGAATCGGCGGACGGAACCGGGGATTGGCCGACGGCGGTGGCGGCGGCGCTGGAGATCGAGGACATGCGTTGCATCGTACCGCCACGCCCCCCACAACCGAATTGCGGATGGGGTGCGTACCCGCGTCGCACGCCGCTCCGCTCACCGCTCCCAACCAACCGAAATGCGCTGTGCGATGGCCGACCCGAGCCGTAGCATGCCCCCGCCATGCCTCTTCGCTCGCTTGCTCCGGTTGTTGCCCGCCTCGGCGTCGGCCTCGTGGTTGCGGTTGCCGCCCCTGCGTCGCTCGCCGACCCCCCCTCCACCGTTCCCACCGCCGATCCCGCCGCCCCGCAGAAGGCGGTCGAAGGCAAGCCCATCGTGCACCGCGCACTCGATGGGCTTTTTGATGACTGGACCGTTCGCGATCCGGTGGCGACCCGGCGCGACGGCGCCAGCGACGCGGCCAATGGCGCGGCGGATCTCATCACCGTCTCGCTCGCGTCCGATCCGCGCGGCTTCTGGATCGAGCTCGAGTTCGCCAACGAGGTCTCGCTGCAAGGGCTCGACCGACCGCTGACCCTCTTCGTCGATGCCAATGGGCCGAAGCTCGGTGCGCAGGGCGGCTACCTGCCTGGCGCCGACTTCGTCATCATCTTCAGTCCCACCGAAAAGGAACGGCCCGCCACCGGCGCCCGGCGCAACGGCCCACAGCGCTCAAAGGAGCATGGCGAAGGCATGGTGGTCCGGACGGTGAACACCGATGGCTCGTTCGGTGAGGTGATCAATCCGACGAGCATCGGGCTTGGCATGGCGCCGGCCCACGCCAGCCGCCTCTTTGAGATTCGCCTCGATCGCACCGACGCCAACTTCGCCGATCTCGCCGCCGCCGTCCGGGCGATGTGCCTCACCGCCGACAGCGCGGGGCGCGTCGAGCTGAGCGAGGATGTCGAGATCACCCGAGCGCTCCTCGTGCCGCGGCTCAAGGATCCGGCGCCGAAGGCCGAAGCGTCGGCGCTTGATCGAGCCCCAGAGAGCACGCTGCGAATCGTGTCATGGAACGCCGAGCAGGGCGCCCTCTTCAAGGACCCCGAGCCCTTTGCGGCGACGCTCAAGGCCATTCAGCCTGACGTCGTCTTCTGGCAGGAGCTCGGGAAGGACCCGACGGCGGAGTCGCTCGCGGCATGGATGAACGAACGGGTCGGCAGCGATGGCTCGCCCTGGACCGCGGTCGTATCGGGCGGCGAACTCCGGACCGCGGTGGTCGCCCGTCGCCCGCTCGCCGTTGCCCCCTTCCTTGACGGTCTGAAGCGCCCGGCGGAGAAGGGCGATCGACCGGTGCGCGTCGCCGGAGCGCTTCTCGATGTCGGCGGATCGAAGCTTCTTCTCGCGTCGCTGCACCTCAAGTGCTGCGGCCGACTCGACTCCTCCGAGGACGAGACCCGCATCGCCGAGGCCAAGGCGATTCATGATGCGATCCGCGAGGCGGAAGCGAAGCTCAAGGATGCCGGCACGCCGCTGGCGGGCGTCGCCATCGGCGGCGACTTCAACCTGGTCGGTGCCCGAACCCCGGTGAGCGCCATCGGCACGGCCATCGACCTCGACGGCAGCGACCTCGATCCCGCCATGCCGTTTCAGTTTGACGGTATCTCGAACGCGACGTGGCGTTCGAGCGGCAACGACTTCCTCCCCGGCCGACTCGACTGGATCCTCTCTTCGGGATCATCGCTCACCCCGGCGAAGGCCTTCGTCTTCAGTGCCGAAGACCTCAGCCCCGCGGCCATCACGGCCCTGAAGCTGCCTCCGAGCGCCCTGAAAGAACCCTCCGACCACCAGCCCGTCGTTGTCGACTTCCACCTCACCGCGCCCGCGCCGCCACACCCTTCCACGAAGTGAGTCCATGAAGCCCACCGTTCCGGTCATCGCACGCTCCTTCTCCACGACCGACGGCACCTACTTCGTCGCCCTCGACCGGGAGGCCTTCGACGCGACGGGCCAACTCCGCCTCGTCGAGTGTGGATGGACGTCGATGCGGACGATGCCCGCGGCGTGGGTCGAGCGTCCCCGATGCGCGGCGGAGCTGGTCGAACGGATCCGCGCCGCCATCGCGGGCGAGCCCATCGACTTCACGGACGTGTCGTTGCCTGCCACGTCGCCCTTCTTCGAGGCCTGCCGCCGCGCTGCGCAAAGCATCACAGCCGGCACAACCATCACATACGGCGAGCTGGCGACGCGAGCCGGCAGTCCCGGCGCGTCACGAGCCGCGGGTCAGGCGATGCGCCGCAATCCGGTGCCGATCGTCGTTCCCTGCCATCGCGTGATCGCAGCCAGCGGCGCCCTCGGTGGCTTCTCCGGTGCGTGGTCGAGCGGTTGGGGCGAAGAGGGCGGCTCGACGGGGCTCAAAGCCCGACTCCTGGCCCGCGAAGCGCGGCGCGCCGGAACCACCGGAACTGCCAGCGCCAAGACGGCACATCCTGCGCTCTTCGCCGGATGAGCGAACCGCGGAGCGTTCGCCTGCGTTGTGGCCTGCCCCGGACGAGCCGTTCGCCTCTGCCGGGCTCCTCAAGCGCGTTTCTTGAAACGCCGATGCCAGACCACTCCCCGTCACGGCGAATTCGGCATGTGCCGAATCCCGGTGACCGGACACGTGGCGCGGCCGACGCGGGCGTGCTGTACCCTTCGCGACCCGTCTCCTCCGAATGTGGCGCCTCGACCCGACCTCATCGCGCCATGCCACTCCCCCACGAGAATCTGCGATGCACCTGACGATGGTTGGTTCCGGATACGTCGGTCTCGTCACTGGCGCCTGCTTCGCCGAGACGGGCAATCACGTCACCTGCCTCGACATCGATCCCCGCAAGATCGAGATGCTCCGCCGCGGCGAGAGCCCGATCTACGAGCCGGGCCTGAGCGAGATGCTGAAGCGGAACATCGCCGCCGGCCGTCTCACCTTCACGACCGACAAGTTCGAGGCCTACAAGTCCGCCCAATCGATCTTCATCTGCGTCGGCACGCCGAGCGATGAGGACGGGAGCGCCGACCTCAAGTACGTCCTCGCCGTCGCGGGTGACATCGCCGACGCCCTTGAGAAGCTCGGCCCGAGCCACGCCAAGAAGATGGTCGTGGTCAAGAGCACCGTGCCGGTCGGCACCAGCCACAAGGTGCGCGACCTCATCAAGAGCAAGACCAAGGTCCCGTTCTACATCGCCGACAACCCCGAGTTCCTGAAGGAAGGCGATGCGATCAACGACTTCATGAAGCCCGATCGCGTCGTCTGCGGCATCGAGGAGGAGGGGGCCGCCCAGATGATGCGGGACCTCTACGAACCCTTCGTGCGTCAGGGCAACCCGATCTTCATCATGGATGTCCGCAGCGCCGAGATGGTGAAGTACGCAAGCAACGCAATGCTCGCCTGCAAGATCTCCTTCATCAACGAGATGGCCAACCTCTGCGAGAAGTACGGGGCGAACATCACGAGCGTCCGCGAGGGCATGTGTGCGGACAAGCGGATCGGCAACCAGTTCCTCTATCCGGGCCTCGGGTACGGCGGCAGTTGCTTCCCGAAGGACACGCTCGCGGTCGTCTCGATGGGCACCTCGGTCGGATTCGAGTGCAAGCTCAACCGGGCAGTGCACGAGGTCAACCAGGAACAGCGGGCCCACTTCTGGGAGAAGATCACCGGGGCGATGGGAAGCGTGAAGGGAAAGACCCTCGCGTTCTGGGGTGTGGCCTTCAAGCCGCGGACCGACGACATTCGCGAGGCGCCCTCATTGAGCCTCATGAAGCGGGCCCTCGACGCCGGCGCCACCGTCCGGGCGTTCGATCCGGTCGCCCTCGAGAACCTGGCCAAGGAAATGCCGGCGGTCCATCGGGCCACGGACATGTACGCGACCCTCGATGGGGCGTCCGCCCTCGTTATTTGCACGGAATGGAACGAGTTCCGCTCGCCGGACTTCGACGAAGTCGCCAAGCGGCTGCGGACCAAGATCATTTTCGACGGGCGAAATCTCTACCGCCGACAGGCCATGATCGACCGCGGATTTACGTACTACTCCGTGGGACGCGAGCCGGTCCGGGCTTCGGCCGCCGGCTGATCCGCCCATGCGTTCGGGCGACCCCACGCTTCCCGCCTCGGAGTACCGCTGGCCGTGCCGACGCTTCTGATCGCAACCGCTGAGGGCCGCGTGGCCCGCCGCATCCCGCTGGACC
The DNA here is from genome assembly GCA_044220875.1 of Phycisphaerales bacterium. GTDB lineage: Bacteria > Planctomycetota > Phycisphaerae > Phycisphaerales > SM1A02 > JAEUIT01. Next base: position 74,473 of record JBGAQH010000009.1, read on the forward strand.
CCAATCGGGCCTACTCGATCGGACGGTCGCCCCGCTGTGACATCGCGCTCCTGCCTGGCAGCATCAGCCGAAGACACGCGGTGCTCTTCCCGCACGCCGGCGGATGGTGGACGTCTGACGTCGGCTCCAATCACGGCCTTCGCACCCCCGCTGGCACGACGCGCTTTGCCCCGCTGACGACCGAGTCGTGGGTCACGATCGGCCCGCTCGTTCTCTGGCTCCTTCCCACGGATGAGCCCGCGTCCCGCGGCGAAGGTCTCAACCACGACCAGCCCGTCGAGTACGGACCGGACGACACGGTCGACCTCGAGGCGATCAATCCGCCGGCAGGCGAGCCCTCGCAGTTGCTCGAGATCGGCATCCGAGAGGGACGCGGCACCCGTCGCATCGACCTCTCCGGCGTGCAGCACGCGACGATCGGAAGCGACCTTGCGTGTGCGATTCGCCTTCCCGCCCGCCCCACATTGGCCCCGCTGCACGCGGTGCTGGTGCGTGAGCCACACGCGTGGGCTCTGATCGCCGCCCAAGGCGCGATCCTCTCCGGCGAGCAGCGGTTCCTGCGAAAGCGGCTGGAACCGGGCCGCCTGGTGAACCTCAGCTCCTTCCGTCTCCGCATGCTCACGAGCGAGACGCTCGTCGCCGCGAGCGCCGCGATGAATGGGCAGAGCGCCGGGGCCCCCCGCGACCCGCGGGAAAATCGCCGTGTCGCACCGGTTCGGACCCGGGCGTCGGCGTTCGTTGACGACGACGCGAATTCGTGACGAGCGGGAGCGACGACCGGCAGGGACGGGCAGATCGCTTGAAAAACCCGGTCTCCGCCGCTGGACGGTGACATCTCGGGCGGCGATGCGTCACCGTCGCCGAGGCGCGATGAGGCTCGACCCGCCACGACGAGCCGTTGATGTCCGGTTGCGGTGAGCGCGTTTCCGCTGGATCTACAGGCATTGTGGAGAACTCCACGCGGCGCTCCGCATGGCGCGTCGCCGTTGGCGTGATTGCTCGTCAGCGCCGCCGAAAGTGCCTTCGCGGGCTCGACAACGCGTTTCTTCCGGGAAATCGAGCCCTGTTGGGATGCGGACCTCCCCCGGACGTGAGGGGGCGAACTGACCATCCGACGATCGATGGCGAAAAAACACCGACAAAAACTGCAAAATCGCAGTCATGCCGCTTGTGGAGCGCCGGACGCGCCGCTACATTTCAGCGCGTTCTCCCTGAGTTATTGCAGGATATTTGCTCGGAGAAGCGTCCGACGGGGACTTGGCGATCGCTTGTCGACGGTTCGGGGCGGGTGCTGATGTTCAGCATTCGTTGAGATTCCCGAGCCGAACAGCGACCGACGAATCGGTGAGCCTCCGCCGCTCCGCGGCCTTGAGCCGCAGCGCTTCCCCAGTGGCATCAGACAACGTGGCCGAATCTTCGACATCGGACCGTTCCATTGGTCCGGTTTCGAGTTCGTCTTTGAGCCCTTCTCGCATGAGAAGAGTTCGTGTGGAACCCGTCCCCAAAGGCCGTTCCCGAAGACGCACCTGACGATGGAGCCATCGCGTCGAAGCCGAAGTCCTGCACTGCCCCAGACGAGAACGGTCCCGCCACCTCCGACTTCCACCAAGCACCCGGCGGGACTGGTCCTCGGACCAGAAGAAAGGACTCTCCAACAATGGCTACCAAGACTCCGACCAAGGCTGCCAAGGCGAAGCCCGCGAAGCTCGTGAAGATCACTCCGGCCGGCGGCAAGGGCCGCAGCCGCAGCGAAACCCTCAACGCCGTCGCCGGCGCCACTGGCCTCAGCCGCAAGCAGGTCTCCGGCGTGTTCGACGCGATCTCCGAGATCCTCAAGGCTGACCTCAGCAAGAAGGGCCCGGGCGTCTTCAAGTTCAACGGTCTCCTCAAGCTGACCGTCGTCAACAAGCCGGCGACCAAGGCTCGCATGGGCAAGAACCCCTTCACCGGTGAAGAGGTCATGTTCAAGGCCAAGCCCGCCTCGCGCAAGGTCAAGGTTCGCGCGCTGAAGACCCTCAACGCGATGATCTAAGTGACGCCAACGATCGAAGGTGGGCCGGATCGACGGACCGTGAGCGCTGAATGCGCTTCCGTACCCCATCGGTCTCGGCCGCCGAAGTGAAGCGCCTGGCCAGTTCGACCTCCCTGCCGGAGTCGGCTGATCAGGCCCCACATCGACGATCACGATGCAACGCCGCTGGCCCCGCAATCGCGGGGCCAGCGGTCGTTTGTGTCGCCACGGGCAGGCGGCTCCGTCGGTAGAAGCTGATTTCGGCCCGGAAGTCAGCGGTTTCGTCGTTCTGATCGCCATGGGCACGCATCACCGTCGAGCGGAAACGCAGTGGGCCATCGCCGGGTCGCGAGCGGCAAACGCCGACGCGGAACTCCGACCCCGAAGCTTTGCCGCGCGACGTGAGCTCTGGCCGGGAGCTCTGGCTGTGAGTTCTGGCCAAGGGTTCTGGCCAAGGGTTCTGGCCAAGGGTTCTGGCCGTGGCGTCTGGCCCTCGGCTTGGCATTTCAACCCGGCCGTCAGCCGATCACGGCGCGAAGGAGTCCCCCCGCCATGGCGAGCCGGGCTTCGGCTCGGGCTCGTGAACATCCCAGCTTGCGCATGACGATCGCCACCTTGACGACCCCTCCCGCCGCGCCGAGGAGCGTCGCCGCATCGTCCCGCTCGAGGGCGGGATCGATGAAGCAGAGGATTCGGATGGCCCGGTCGACGAGCTTGTCGTTGGTCGCGGCCAGATCCACCATCAGGTTCCCGTAGACCTTGCCGAGCCGGGTGAAGGTCACGGTGGTGATGATGTTGAGGGCGAGCTTCGTCGCGCTCCCGGCCTTGAGGCGAGTGGACCCGGTGAGGACCTCGGGTCCGGTGTCGAGGATGATCTCGTGGTCGCAGTCCTCCGCCCGGGCCGACGGAGCGCAGGTCAGGAATGCGGTGAGGCCGCCGCGCCGCTTGGCCAGACAAATGGCCCCGAGCGAATAGGGGGTCGTGCCACCGGCGGCGATTCCGACCAGCGTGTCCTTCGCGTCGAAGGCCATCGCTTCGAGCTCGGAAGCGATGCCCTCGAAGTCGTCCTCGCGCCGCTCCGAGCTGCGACGGAGCGCAGCATCCCCGCCGGCGATGATCCCCACCACCTGCCGCGGATCGCTCTGAAAGGTCGGCGGACACTCGCTTGCGTCAAGCACGCCGAGCCGGCCGCTCGTACCCGCACCGGCGTAGACCAACCGACCGCCGGCCCGCATCCGCGGCACCAGGGCGTTGATGAACTCGGCAATCGCCGGCGTGGCCTCGCGCACCGCCCGCTCGACTGCCTCGTGATCGTCAACCATCAGCCGGACCTGCTCCTCGGTTCGCAGCGCATCGAATCGCTCGGTCGCCTGATGGCGATGCTCGGTGCGGACGTGCGATCGATCGGGGGGAAGCGTCACGGCCTCGCGGAACTCCCCGCGGCGTCGCCCGGCAACGCCATCTTCAGCATGCCGAACTGCTCGAGGATGAAGGACCACTTGACGCTCTCCTCCGCCGGACTGCCGATGCCGTGGCCCGAGGTCGGGAACATCATCATCGAGAAGGGAATGTTGTTCGACTGGAGCTCTTGCGCGAACTGGAAGGTGTTGTTGGGGTGCACGTTGTCGTCCACCATCCCATGCAGCACCATCAGCTTGCCCTTGAGCTTGGTGGCCTGCTTGACGCAGGAGAAGCGGTCGTAGCCGTCGGCGTTCTCTTCCGGCGTCCGCATGTACCGCTCGGTGTAGATCGTGTCGTAGTTGCGCCAATCGGTCGGCGGTGCCCCCGCGACGCCCACCTTGAAGAGGTCGGGATAGCGGAGAAGGGCGTTGATGGTCATGAACCCGCCGTAGGAGTGCCCGGTGATCGCGACGCGCGAGCCGTCGATGTAGGGCCGCTCGCGAAGCTGCTTCACCAGGGCGGCCTGGTCGTCGCAGTCCTCTTCACCCAGCGAGAGGTAATTGGCCGCCTCGAACTTCTTCCCGCGCCCCGGCGTGCCGCGATTGTCGATCGACGCGACGATGACCCCGAATTCGCACTCCGCTCGGGGACCCTGCACGCGGGGGCTGATGGTCGCGAAGAAAGGACCGCCGTAGGTCGCGACCACGAGCGGGTACTTCTTGGCGGGATCGAAGTCGGAGGGCTTCCACAGGACACCGTAAAGCTCGGTCTCGCCGTCGGCGGCCTTGATGCGAAGGAACTCGGGCTTCGGCACGCCCGCCTTCGCCCACGGATCGGCGTCGCCGCTGGAGAGCGTCGCGACCTTCACGGCCTTCGTGCCGTCGATCCGGAAGAGCTCGCTGACGGGCGGCGTATCGACGAATTCCTTCGTCGCGATGAACGCGCTGCCGTCCGGGGCGATGCGGAAGCTCGACCAGTGCAGGTCGTCGGGCGTCAGGCGAACCGAGCCGCTGCCGTCGAGCTTCGCCCGATGCAGCTGGCCGTTGATGCGGGTCGCGCTCGATCGGGCGATGTACCAGAGGTACCCATGCTCCTCGTCGATCCGCACGATCGACTCGGCCACCGAGTCGGGCTCGGTCAGCGGGATGCCCGCCGACCCGTCGAGCGACCGCAGCTCGTACTGCGAGAAGCCATGCCGCTCGGTTTCCCAGAGGAAGCGCTTGCCGTCCTTGAGGAACTCGAAGTCGGGACTGTTTTCCTGCCAGGTGTCCTGCTTCTCGGTGAGCACGATCCGCGTGGCCCCGCTCTTCGGGTCGGCGACGACCACATCAAGCGTGTCCTGGTGGCGATTCGTCCGCCGATAGAGGAGCCCCGAGGAGTCGGGCGTCCACTCGACCTCATAGATGTACTGGTTCGTGTCGCTGCCGACGTCGACGGTGGTGAGCGCCCCGCTGGCGACGTCCAGCACCATGAGGCCCGCGATCGGGTTGGGCTGACCGGGCTTCGGGTAGGCCTCGGTCATCACCACGTTGTGGAGCTTGGTCCAGCCCTTGAGCAGGACGAAGTCCTTCACGTTGCGGTCATCGAACTTGTAGAAGGCGAGCTTCTTCGAGTCCGGCGACCACCACATCGCCGTGGTCTGGTCAAGCTCCTCACCGTAGACCCACGACGCCGAGCCATACTTGAGCTTGCCGTCGCCGTCGGTGGTGATCGCCTTCTCGTCGCCCGTGGTCGGCTTGAGGTAGAGATTGCCGTCGCGATAGCGGGCCTCGAAGGCGCCGTCGGGCGAGGCGGCACTGGCCTGCTGCCGGCCGCGCGAGGGCGCCGGCGGTCGGCGATCGCGCCGTCGCTCGCTTTCCGAGGCGATGCTCGGCTCGCCTTCGATCGCCCGCGGCTCGCCGCCCTTGAGCGGGAAGGCCTTCCACCCGTCGGCGACCCGCACCAGGACTTCGCCCTTGGCGAGATCCCAGCGGACGTCGCGCACGCGTCCGCCGCGATCAAGCCCGGTCATGCGGGCGCCGATCGAACGAACCCTGTCGGCCCGAGGGAGCTGCTCGAAGGGCACCCACTGGGCGATGGCCGGTGCGGCGACGGCGAGCGACAGCGCCGCAACGAGGGCAGCGCGACGTGCACGGGAGACAACGATGCTCATGGCCGCAGCGTACCGAATGATCGGCGCCGCGGATGCATGGGAGCGAGGATCAGCCGACCCGCGCCGCAGCGCGGAAGTCGGCCATGCGCCGGTCGATCTGGGCCTGATCGAGGCGAGCGAGACGATCCATCGAGAAGCTCTCGATGGTGAAGCTCGCCATCACCGTGCCCCACGCCAGCGCGGTTTGGATGGCCCGGAAGTCGGTGGCGCCGTTCGCGGCCAGATGGCCCATCATCCCGCCGGCGAAGGAGTCGCCGGCGCCGGTCGGATCGATGACCTGCTTCTCGTCGGCCGGGAACGCGGGGATCGCTGCGGCACCTTCCTGATGGACGAGCACCGCGCCGTGCTCGCCCTTCTTCACGACCACGAAGGTCGGACCGAGATCGAGGATCGCCCGCGCCGCCGAGATTGCGTTGCGGCGCTCGGTGAGCTGCATCGCCTCCTCGTCGTTGAGGACGACACCATGGAGTTCCCGGAAGAGCTTCAGGAGATCCTCACGGGCGATGTTGATCCAGAGGTCCATCGTGTCCGCGACCGCGAGCCGCCGCTGCGGGAAGTGCTGCAGCAGATCGCGCTGCACGGCAGGATGGGTGTTGGCGAGGAAGACGAACTGGCTGTCGCGGAAGGCCTCGGGCACGCGGGGCGGAGCCTCCTCGAGCACACCGAGGTGCGTGAAGAGCGTCTCCCGCCGGTTCATGTTCTCGAAGTACCGACCGCCCCATGCGAAGGTCGTGCTCGCCGGCCGCTGCTCAAGACCTCGAAGGTCGATGCCCCGAAAGGACTCGAGCCGCGTGCGGTGTTCCGCCGGCCAGTCGCCGCCGACCGCGCCGACCACACGCACGGGCGTGAGGTGGCTCGCGGCGGCCGCGAAGTAGGCGCAGCTCCCTCCCAGGACGCGCTCGGCGCTGCCGGTGGGTGCGTGGACGGTGTCGATGCCGATGGTGCCGGTGACGATGAGTGACATGGTTCGTGGCCTCGCCGCCGGCGAGGTGGAGGCGCCGGGTCGCGGCGCGACGGAACGGCGCTCGCTGTCCAAGCGGATCCCAAGGGGATCGGAGACGGAGGGTCAGGAGTGCTTCGTCTGTGGCGAATGCGATTCCTGCTTGATGAAGGAACGGGCCAGGCCGATCCCGAGCGACACGCCGACGAGCGTGCCCGCCGCATAGTCGACCGGCATCGGATAGGCGAGCCGAAGCAGCGTTCCGCTGACGAAGGCCGGGCGAATCGGCGCCCCCTTGAGCATCAGATGGGCCACGGCGTACCCGGCGGCGCCGAAGAGAAGGGGTGCGACATAGATGACCGCGGGCGGCGTGATCGGTGCAAGCAGACGCGCCGCGAGCCCCACGAAGAGGCTGCCGACGATCACCGCTCCCAGCACCTGCCCCTTCACCGGATCGACCGCGATCGCCCAGACGCCCAGGAGGACGAGCGGGCCGGTCGCGATCGAGAGGAACGCCATCGAGCCGAACATGCCGTCGCGCTTGGGATGCTCGATCTCCATCTGATCGGGCAACGGGCCGCCGAAGCGGAAGACAAAGATGCTTCCGGCGAGGACGATCAGCCCCCACAGCGCCGTCTCGACGGCCAGCGAGAGGAGCGACCCCCCCGCCGCGCTGTAGTCATCCATGGTGCCGCTCTGCATGGCGAGCATGCCGACGCCGCACCCCAGCGCAAAGAGTGCGACGATGCAGTTGACCGATCGGGCGATGCCGGCGACGACGACCAGCGAGAACGCGAACGCCGCGACCGTCCACACCGCTGCCGAGGTTGGGGACGCGGACATCGCGACCGTTGGCCCGACCACGCCCCGCATCGAAAGCGTCTGCCCCACCACCATCCAGAAGGCGGACGCTGACAGGATGATTGCGACCGTCAGCGCGACGTTGTGGCGAAAGGTGCTGGACACGGCGAAGGTTGTAGCGGAGGACGCCCCGGGCGGCAACTCCGACGGTCACCACCGAACACGGCCTCCTGCGCGAGCAACTATCATCCGCGGGCTATGCCTGCCACCCCATCGCCCGCCCCGACAGCGCCGACGGAGTCGCTTCGGCTTGACGGCCAGCCACTCACGATCGCCGACGTCGAGTCGGTTGCTCGGCACCGCCGTCCGATCGAGTTGGGTCCGGTCGCCCGAAGACGCATGGAGCAGGCCCGCGGCGTCGTTGACGCGCGGTGCGGCGGCGGCGAGGCGCTCTACGGCGTGAACACCGGGTTTGGCTCGCTTTCGCGCGTTCGGATCGCCCCCGATCAGGTCCGCGACGTCCAGCGGAATCTCGTTCGCTCGCATGCCGCCGGCGTCGGCGAACCGCTCCCCAACGACCAGGTGCGGGCGATGATGACCCTGACCGCGGCGAGCCTCGCCCGCGGCCACTCCGGCGTGCGACCGATCGTGGTCGAGGCGATTTGCACGCTCCTCAACCGTGACGTCACGCCGGTGGTGCCCAGTCGCGGTTCGGTCGGCGCCAGCGGCGACCTCGCCCCTCTTGCCCATGTGGCCCTGACGCTTCTGGGCGAAGGTCACGCCTCTCTGGCCGGCGAGTCGCTGCCGACGAGCGTCTTCCTCCATGCTCGCGGCATCCCGGCGCTGACGCTTGAGGCCAAGGAGGGTCTGGCCCTCATCAACGGCACGCACTTCATGGCCGGCACCGCAGCGCTCCTGCTCGCGGATGTGGCACGGGCCCAGGACGCCGCCCTTGCCGCTGCGGCGATGGCGATCGACGCCTGCCGCGCAACCAACGCGTTCCTCGACCCGCGGCTCCACGCAGCGCGCTGCCAGCCCGGCCAGATGGCGGTGGCCGAGCGCGTCGCCTCGATGCTCGCCGGAAGCGAAGTGCTCGTCGCCCACAAGGAGAACGACCCGCGCGTTCAGGATCCCTACTGCCTGCGGGCGATGCCCCAGGTGCTCGGCGCCGCCTTCGACGCCATCGCCTACGCCCGCGCCGCGATCGAACGCGAACTCGGCGCGGTGACCGACAACCCGCTGGTCTTCCCGAGCAGCGCGACCGCCGGCGACATCGTCAGCGGCGGCAACTTCCACGGCATGCCGCTGGCGATTCCCCTCGACACGCTGGCGGTGGCGATGACCCACATCGCCGGCATCAGCGAGCGCCGCGTCAATTGGCTGCTCACCGCAAGCGACAGCGAGAACCCGGTCAATCCATATCTCTCGCCGCAGCCCGGTCTCCACTCCGGACTCATGATCGCCCAGTACACCGCCGCGGCGTGCGTGAACGAGATGATGACCCTCGCGACGCCGGCGAGCGTCGGCAACATCCCGACCAGCGCGGGGATCGAGGACTACAACTCGATGGGCGCGACGGCGGCGCACAAGGCCTTGCGATCGGTGCGGCTCCTGGAGAGCGTGATCGCGATCGAGTTGCTCACGATGTGCGAGGCGATGGAATACCAGCGGCCGCTGAAGAGCGGCGCGGCCGTCGAACGGGCGATTGCGGTCGTTCGAAGCGCCGTCCCCAAGCTCACCGCCGACCGGCCGCCCTCGCCCGACATCGCGGCGATCGAGACGCTGATCCGTTCCGGTCGGTTTGCCCTTTAGGCGTGGGCGGAAAAGCCGACCGAGTCGTTCGGCGAACCGGTCAGCTCGCGCTTACCAGCGGCCGAGTGCGGAGAGCTACACTGGCGGCATGAGCCTCGCCAATGCCGCTGGATCCGGCGTTTCGACCGCCGTTCCCTCCCACCGCCCCGCCATTCGCGCCCCCCGCGGCGCGCAGCGCACCTGCTCCACCTGGGCAGCGGAAGCGGCGATGCGGATGCTCATGAACAACCTCGATCCCGAGGTGGCGGAGCGTCCCGCCGACCTGATCGTCTATGGCGGGCGAGGCCAGGCGGCCCGCGACTGGCCCTCCTTCGACGCGATCATCCGCTCGCTCAAGTCCCTCGCCCCCGATGAGACGCTGCTCGTGCAGAGCGGCAAGCCGGTCGGCATCGTCCGCACCCACATCGACGCCCCGCGGGTCCTCATCGCCAACTCGAATCTCGTCCCGCACTGGGCGACGCAGAAGCACTTCGACGAACTCGCCGCGAAGGGCCTGATGATGTTCGGCCAGATGACCGCGGGCTCGTGGATCTACATCGGGACGCAGGGCATTCTCCAAGGCACCTACGAGACCTACGCCGAATGCGCCCGCCAGCATTTCAAGGGCACGCTCCGGGGAACGCTCAACGTCACCGCCGGGTGCGGCGGCATGGGCGGCGCCCAGCCGCTGGCGATCACGATGAACGAGGGCACCTGCCTCATCGCCGACGTCTGCCGCGAGCGGCTCGAGAAGCGCGTGCACGACCGCTATCTCGACGAGATCGTCGAAGGGCTCGACGCCGCGATCGACCGCGCGGTCGGCTGCGCGAAGCGCGGCGAGGCGCTCTCGATCGGCTGGCTCGGGAACGCGGTGGATCTCCTGGCCCGACTCAAGGCCCGCAACATCGTTCCGGAGACGCTCACCGACCAGACCAGCGCCCACGATCCGCTCGAGGGCTACTACCCCGACGGACTCAGCCGCGAGGAGGCCGACGCGCTTCGCGCCCGCGACCCGAAGCGCTATCAGGAACTCTCGACCGCGAGCATGGACAGGCACGTCCGGCTCATGGTTGATCTGCAGAAGGCGGGCTCGAAGGTCTTCGACTACGGCAACAACATTCGCCAGCGGGCGAAGGACCATGGCTTCGCCGACGCCTTCGCGTTCCCCGGCTTCGTCCCGGCCTACATTCGCCCGCAGTTCTGCCTCGGGCGAGGGCCCTTCCGCTGGGTGGCGCTCTCCGGCGACCCCGAGGACATTCGGGTGACCGACGAGGCGGTGCTTGAACTCTTCCCGAAGGACGCGTCGCTCGAGCGCTGGATCCGCATGGCCCAGAAGCGCGTCGCCTTCCAGGGGCTGCCCGCCCGCATCTGCTGGCTCGGCCTCGGCGAGCGGCACAAGGCGGGACTGAAGTTCAACGAGCTCGTCGCGACCGGCAAGGTCAAGGCCCCGATCGTCATCGGCCGCGATCACCTCGACTGCGGCTCGGTCGCGAGTCCCAACCGCGAAACCGAGGGCATGCGCGACGGCACCGACGCGGTGAGCGATTGGGCCCTCCTCAACTTCGCCGTCAACATCGCCAGCGGCGCCAGCTGGACGAGCTTCCACCACGGCGGCGGCGTCGGCATCGGCTTCTCGCAGCACGCGGGCCAGGTCATCGTCGCCGACGGCTCACCCGAAGCCGCGAAGCGACTGGAGCGCGTCCTCACCAACGATCCGATGATGGGCGTCTTCCGCCATGCGGATGCCGGCTATCCGCTGGCGCAGGAGTGCGCGCAGCGTCTCGCCGTCACGATCCCGATGGCGTGAATGCCATCGGGATCGCCGCACGGAGCGTCGTCCCCCGTCACGCTGCGCGAACCCGCGCCGTTAGGGGCACGCGCCCCAGGCGCCGAGGATCAGGGCGAGATCGGATGGGCCGGTTGCCCCGTCACCATCCAAGTCGGCGCCGGCGGTTCCCCAGGCGCCGAGCAGAATGGCAAGGTCGCTCGCGCCCACCGAGCCGTCGCCGTTCAGGTCGCCGAAGCACGCGGGCGCCGTTTCGAAGGTCGCACCGGCGATGAAGGCTGCGCCGTTCGGGTTGTTGCCCATGCCCTTGAAGCGAACCTCGGTCACGGTCTGCCCGACGAACGACGGCGGCAGCGTGATGACCTGCCGATCGAGTCGGGCGCCGGTCGCATACACCGTCGGCACCACGGTCGGATCGTTGATGATGTTCTGGTAGCTGCCCTGGTAGTGGTCGCGGATGTTGGAACCCTGCACGAGCGAGAGGCTGACGAACGCACCGTTGGTGCCGACGACCTCGACCGACCCGTTGTTGGCGCCGAAGGAGCCCCACGCGGAGTTGATGAGCGTGTAGAGATGCGTCGCGCCGGTGACGTTCACGGGGAAGCTGTACGTCGTCACCTGCCCGTTGGTCGGGAGCTGCACCGCGCCGAGCGTGTTGGCCTGTCCCGACTTCAGGGCAAGCGCGAAGGGAACGCCGCCGAAGTTGAGCGTCTGTCCGCCGACCGGATAGGCGGATCCTCCCGTGTACGTCTTGAGATCGGACGTGGTCAGGGGGGCGATGTTGACGAACGCGTAATCGGCGCTGGCACACTGCGAGGCGACGACGACAACCGCTGCTGCGATGAACTGCAATCGATGCATGAGTCCTCTCCGGATTGATCTCGCGGCTCGTGCCGCGCGACCGCATCGTACTCCGCTCCGTCATCGTTTCTTCGACGAAGTCACCGACGGCGCCGACGTCCTGCGTCGCAACGCCTCATAAGCGATCTCCGATGCTCGTTCGGCGAACGTGCGCTCGCGGAATGCCCGGTTGCCGCGTCGACGTCGCGTTAGGCGGACGCGCGGCGAAGGCGATCGTGAACCGCCTCCCAGACGCCGCCCTTGCCGGCCGGACGCTCGACGAGGATCAGGTTGCGGTCGAGCGAGTCCGCCTGGCGCAGGGACTCGTAGAGCTTGGCCGCGTACTCCCTGCCGTCGCTCGGCATCACGATCGCGACGTGGGGCGGCGGAACGATTTCGGCCCGCGACGCAAGCACGACGACCGGGTCGGGACAGCTCTGCAGTCGCCGTTCGATGTTGGCGGCTTCGACCAATTCGGTTCTGGTCCGCGGGGCGTAGTGACGGGAACTGGTCCCCGGACTCGACCCCTGTCCGGCGAAGAGCGGATCCGCGACCTCGCCCACGATCGGCTGGAGCATCTCCTTGGTGATCGATCCGGGACGAAGGACCATGGGCCGGGCCCGACTGAGATCGAGCACCGTGCTCTCGAGACCGACCGTTGACGAGCCGCCGTCGAGCACCATCAGCTCGGGCTCATCGAGGAACTCGTCCACGACATGCTCGGCCCGCGTCGGCGAGATGCGTCCGGCGCGATTCGCGCTCGGCGCGCTGATCGGCCCGCCCATCGCCTCGAGGAGTTGCCGTGCGACGGGGTGCGACGGCGAGCGGACGGCGACCGTCGAACGCCCTCCGATCGAGCTCGGAGCGACCTCGGCGCGGCGCGGAAGGACAAGCGTCAGCGGTCCCGGCCAGAAGGCCTCGGCGAGCTTCTGGCAACGGACATCCCATCCGATCACGACCCGCTTGGCCATCGCCACATCAAGAACATGGGCAATGAGCGGATTGGACGATGGCCGGCGCTTGATGCGATAGACCTCAAGCGCGGCCCGCTCGTTGAAGGTGTCGCACCCCAGTCCGTAGACGGTCTCGGTGGGAAACGCCACGACGCCACCGTCTCGGATGATGGAGGCGGCCTTGCGGATGTTCGAAGCGTCAGCCTTGACGATCTTTGGCACGGACGGTTCCTTGCGACGGTTCTCTCGGACCCCATTGCGGGGGCCCGTGGGGGCTCCGGACAGCGGCGCCACGGGCGCCCGCCGGACCGCTCACGATGCCGGCTTCTCCTGCGTGACCGCCCGCGTCTCGAGAAGCGGGTCGACCACCTCAATCTGAATCTGATTCATCTCGAGACCGGTTCCCATCGCCTTGTGCAGTTCGCTGATGGCGATGTTGTAGCTGATGAGCGACTCGGCCAACTGCAGTTGGGCCCGGGCCAGCGTGTCCTGCTGCTGGAACTTCAGCTGCAGGAACTCCGGCGTCAGCGAACCGAGCGTCTTCTCGCTGACCAGCAGGGCTCGGAGATTCTCCGCCTGGGCGACGCGGAAGGCGCGGTTCTGGCTGATGAGGTTGAAGCTGGTGCTCACGCTCTGGAGGGCGTTGCGAACGTTCAGCACCGCGTTCTGCACCGACGTCCGGTAGGCCAGCACGGCCTTCGAGCGCGAGAGCCGCGCCTCGCGGTAGGTCGCCTCGGCGGCGCGATTGCCGATCGCCTGCGAGAACTTGGCGCCGATCACGTACTCGACGAAGTCTCCGCTCGAGATCTCCTCGTAGGACTCGCCGAAGTTGCCGTCGAGGCCGAACCAGGAGAGCCGCCCCTCAAGATCAAGCTGGGGCAGTCGTCCGTTGTCCGCGACCTCCATCCCGATCGACGCGCTGTCGATACCGAGCAGGGCCTTCGCGATCTCGGGCGAGCGATCGGCCGCGGTCACGATCGCCGCCCGCAACTCCTGCGTCACGGGCACTTCGACCGGGGCATCGATCGGGATGACGGCGATGTCGCTTCCGACGGGAAGGTCCGGATCGTTCATCAGGGCTTTGAGGGCGTTGTTCGCCTCGTTCACCGCCCGCTGGGCGCTCAGCACCGACGCCTTGCGCTGCTCGACCGTCGCGACCGCGTTGGCGTACTGGGCCCGCGTCGCGTCGAAGCCCTGGCGTCGCTCGAGCACGTCGCGCACCTCGGTGCCGACCTCGACCAACCATTGCGCCGCCACGACCTGCTGGCGAGCGAGCGCCAGCCGCCAGTAGGCGGCCTCGACGTCGGCAACCGTGCGGAGGAGCGACCCGCGCATCTCCTCATAGGCCGCCCGATCGGTGTTTCGGGCGATGCGGATCTCGGCCATGTTGACATCGGTGCCGAAACCGCGAAGGAGCGGCTGGGTGATGCCCAGCGAGACCGCGCTCGACCATGCCGGATCGGGGCTGTAGTTGTCGAGCGGATAGCGCCGGGTTCGGGCCATCGTCGTCGAGACGTCGACCATCGCGCCGGTCACGAGCGGCTTCTGGATGCCGGTCGTCAGTGACCAGTCGCTGGCGTTGGCCACCGTGTTGAGCACCGTGGCCCCGGCCACCGTGCCCATGAGCGGCTGCGTGTTCCGGTCGAAGGACGTGTTCGCAAACACCGTGAAGTCGAAGGCCGCCTCGGCGCGGGCCAGTCGGGCCTCGCTGATCCCCTCGTCGATCCTTGCCGCCTGCACCGAGAGGTTGTTCCGCACCGCTCGCTGGATCACCGACTGGAGGTTGAGCTGCACTTCCTGCCGACCCTCGCCGCCGAGCGTCGGTCCGATGTCGAGTCCGGCATTCGCCGTCAGCCATTGCGGACCCAATCGATCGAGCTCCTCGCGCCGCGGGGCGAGCGTCTTCTCGACGTCGCTCGGCCCGGTCCCGGTGGGCCGAACCGCCGGTGCGGTCGGGAGATTCGCGATCTCCCGTTCGAGCGCGCCGGTCACGGTCGGGGAGAGCCGCGATCCGTCATCGACGCCATCCTTCGGACGAAGAGGCGATGCACATCCGGTCAACAAGGTCGGCGCAACGGCGAGCACGAGTGCCGCCATGAGCGGCCCGGTGGCCACGGAACCTGCGCAGGCTGCGGGAGACGCACCCGGCGAACGGGCGGCGGCCGCGACTGCGATCCGAACGAAGCGGGAGAGCATGGGCGAGATGCTATCGCCGAATGCGCCCCGCCGAGGGCGACCCGGAGGAGCTCTCGGGGAACCCTTCGGCCGACCCGCGCCGCGGATGCCGGAGCGGTCCCCCATTCAGTCCCGTCGAGAGGCCCGTCGAGAGGCCCGTCGAGTCACCCCATCATGGGCTCGCCGCGCGGGTCATCGATCGCTGCGCGCGGTAAGATCCGGCATGCGCCAGACTCGCTCGAATTCGAATCCTGCCCGAACCCCGCGTCTGCCCATGCGCCCGCAGTTCACCCGCCTCTTCGCCTCACCTCTGGTCGGCGTCGGGGTCATGGCGTGCTGCCTCGCTGGCACGCTTGCCGCATCGATCGCTCCCGCCGCATCCGCAGCGGCCCCCTTCATCCCGACCGCGAGCCCCATCGCGGAGGGCGGCGCCTACTGGGCGCAGGTGAAGGGCGACAACGTCATGGTTCGCAGCGGCCCGAGCGTGCAAAGCGCCTACGCGATTGGGCGCCTGTCGGCCGGCCAGCCGGTGAAGGTCAATGTGGTCGAGTACGGATGGGCCAAGGTGGCCGCCGTCGGCCCGGCCTTCGCCACGATGTTCGCCTATATCAAGGCCGATTCGAACTCCAACTACGACGCCGCCTCGCAGACGCTCACCGTCACGGGCAAGGCCGATCTCATCGCCGCCAACATGGATGTCGGATACGCCCCCGAGAAGAGCTGGAAGCTCCTCGGCAACGTCGCCGCGGGCGAAAAGCTC
The DNA here is from genome assembly GCA_044220875.1 of Phycisphaerales bacterium. Classification (GTDB taxonomy): domain Bacteria; phylum Planctomycetota; class Phycisphaerae; order Phycisphaerales; family SM1A02; genus JAEUIT01. The sequence goes on from JBGAQH010000009.1 coordinate 90,083, forward strand.
TCGGTGCTTGAGGTGAAGAAGGCCGGCACCGACACCTTCTACTCCGTTCGGATGCCCGCGACGACCGAAGTGTGGGTGAACAACCAATTCCTCGCCTCGGTCACGCAAGAGGAAGCGGATGCGATCGAGACTGCCCTCAAGGGCGGCAAGCCGGTCCCCGCACCGATGGTGGTGACCCCCACCCCGACCCCCACC
>JBGAQH010000011.1:0-11910 GCA_044220875.1 Phycisphaerales bacterium
GCGGACCTCGACGGGGACGGGAAGGTGAACGGCGTGGACCTGGCGATCCTGCTGGGCGAATGGGACTGAGCGACTCGACGCTCTGACGTGCGTGAATCACCACCGGCCGCCGAGGACTTCCTCGGCGGCCGGTGCGTTTGCGTCACACGGATTGATCGCTCGCGAAACGGTCGCTACTTGCCGGCCTTTTCGTAGAGACCAATCGCCGTCGCGGTCATGGCGATGACCGCCTTGATCATCGACTCGCCGGCGATGAGTCCCGATGCGATGGGCACGTTGTAGGCCTCGGCGCTCCGGCTCGACAGCAAGCTCCACAGGCGAGCGATCGCTGCGCCGACGGCGAAGGAAAGGGCGTTGCTGAACGGAACGACGCCGCCCAGGCCGAGACCCATGGCGCTGGGCAGGAACTTGCGAACGCTCGGCGGCGACACGCGATGGAGCACCGGAAGGCCGATGCCGATGAGCGCACCGACCAGGGCCGCCCACCGAGCGGAGACCGGCAGCGTGCCGATGCCGTTCGAGAGCACCTTCGCGACCGCGACCCAGACGTTGGTCGCCGGCAGCGGGAACTTCTGGAGCTCCTCGACGTTGGGGATCATCAGGTACCACGCCGGCACGATGGCCAACGTGCCGAAGAAGACGCCGATGAACTGGGCAAGGAACTGCTTCCGCGGGTTTGCGCCCAGCAGGTAACCGCTCTTGAGGTCGGTCAGCAGGTCAGCCGACGAGGACGCGCTGTTGGCCGCGATGCCCGCCGCCGCGAGATTCGCCGTCTGCTGTCCGGGCATGAGGATCGCGAACGTGAATTGCATCACCTTGCCCATCGCCCCGATCGGCGTGGTGTCGGTTTCGCCGGTCGCGCGGCTGGCGACGAGGGACAGGACGAACGACATGCCGATAGCGATGAGTCCGGCCCACCACGTAATGCTGAAGGCCATGATCTGAATCACCATCATGGCGATGGCGATCGGCACCATGCCAATGACCATCCACGAGAAGGGCACTTCGATGGCGTTCATGCGCTCCTGGAGATCGGCGTCGCTCGTCGGTCGGTCGCCGCGGCGCTGGATCGAGAACGAGCGCACGATCGTCTTCCACTGCATGGCCAGGGCCGTGAGGCTTGCGAAGACCATGATCGCGGTGCCCGCCCAGAGACCCCAGCGCGTCGGCTTGAGGACCTCGCCGGCGAGTTCGATCGAGGGGATCCAGCCCGCCTCGCCGACATGTTGGGCATCGACGCCGGCAAGCCAGGGGACGACGACCGTGTAGATGATGCCCGATGAGGCGAGCATCGAGAGCGAGACGGGCAGTCCGACGATCATGCCCGCGGCGATGAGCATGAAGCTCGGCTCGAAGGTGAAGCCCTGCAGGATCTTTCCGCCCGGCTTCCAGAAGCCGCCGTCGGGCACTTCGCCGGGAAGCTGGATGTTGAATGCGTGGGCTCGCATCCAATTGAAGAAGCGGTCAAGGACGCCCAGCGTGTCCTCGCCGGTGTTGAGGACGCCGACGATGGCACCGACGATGAGGCCGCCGATCAGGGCGTAGGCCTTTCGCACCGCCTCGATGCCCTCGCTGTAAAGGCTGCGCAGCGTCGTTGCGGCGGCGATGCCCGAGGGGAAGGGCAGCCGCTCCTGGTTGATCATCTGCCGCTTCATCGGGATGGCGAGGAAGACGCCCATCGCCGCCGTTGCGAGCGTGAACGCCGCCACCACGAACCACGGCTGGTGCACGTGCTTCTCGTCGAGGATCAGCAACGCGCCGAAGCAGGTCGCGATCGTCGCCCCGGTGGACGCGCCGGCGGCGGAGGCCGTCGACGCCATGCAGTTGTTCTCGAGAATCGACATCTGCGAAACGCGGCCTCCGGTGAGGGCCCGGAATGCGTTCCAGATGGTGAAGGAGAGGACGCAGGAGGTGATCGCAACGCCGAAGGACCAACCGATCTTCATCGTCGCGTAGAGGTTCGACACGCTGGTGAGCATGCCGAGCACGCCGCCCATCAGGATTGCCCGCACGGTCAACTGCGGCATCCTGTCGCCCTGATACACGTGCGTGTACCAGTGCAGGTCCTTCTGTTCCGGCGTCGCGTCCTCGGGGAGGATCGGGATGTTGGAATCGAGGAAGGGATTCGCTGGCGTGCCGCCGCTCTGTTCTGACATGGTCGGGTGCCTCCGGTGCGATCGCCCAGAAGGAGGGGGATCGCGTGAGAGGGCAACGTAACCAGAGGGAGCCATCCGGGCCAAGCGCGTGCTCGCCGCACGGAGCGATCGTCTGGTTCGTCCGACGCGCGCTGGGGTAAATGCACCCGGCCCGACACTGTGCGTGCCGGGCCGGGTATGAAAAGGTCAGGGATGGGGTCGAGGGCCGATCAGCCCGAGACCTTGAATCGCGCGACGCTGTCGCGCATCGCATTGGCCTGCGATGCGGTTTCCTCGGCGGCGGATGCAAGTTCCTCGGAACTGGCCGCGGCGCTCTGCACGACCGTGTTCAGTTCCGTCACGCCGGTATTGATCTGCGAGATCGCCTCCGCCTGCTCGAGGCCGGCCTTGGCGATTCGCTCGAGGAGCGAGCCGACGCGATCGGCCCCTGTCGTAATCTCGGTCAGGGCGCTGGCCGCCCGCGAGGCAACTTCGGCGCCGCGGGTCGCTCGGTTCACCGAGGACTCGATGAGCGAGGAGGTGCTCTTCGCGGCCTCGCTCGAACGCTGGGCGAGGCTTCGGACCTCCTCGGCCACCACCGCGAATCCCTTGCCTGCCTCGCCGGCCCGGGCGGCCTCGACCGCCGCGTTGAGGGCGAGCAGGTTGGTCTGGAAGGCGATTTCGTCGATCACCTTGATGATCTTGCTGATCTCCGAGGAGCTCGACTGGATCTCGCCCATCGCCTCGGTGAGGAGCTTCATCTCGTCGTTGCCGCGGGCCGAGGAGGTCCGCGCGCCTTGGGCCGCTTCGGTCGCGGTCTTCGCATCCGAGGCGTTCTGCTCGGTGCGGGCGCTCAGTTCCTGGAGGCTCGCGGAGATCTCCTGAAGGCTCGCCGCCTGCTGGCTGGTGCCGGAGGCGAGGGTTGACGAGGTCTCGGCGATCTGCTTGCTGCCGGCGTCGATCTCGATCGAGCCCTGACGAACGTCGGAGATCGAGGCGCGGAGCGATTCGCTCATCTGGTTGATGCTCTCGACCAGAATCGCCGTTTCGCTGCGACCGAGGACCGGAAGCGGGTGGCCGGTGAGATCGCCGGAGGCGACGGCCGCGGCCCGCTCGGTAATGACCTGGATCGGACGGATGAGGGAGCGGGCGATGAAGGTTCCACCCACGGCGGCGACGAGGACGCCGATGAGGGCGCTGCTGCCGGAGAGAGTCATCCCCTGGTTCAGGACGCTGGCGACCATGGTGGCCTCATCGGCCTCCGCGGAGTCGATGGAGGCGAGAACCTCCTCGCAGCGCTTCTCGATCTGGGCCGAGAGGGGCTGAATCGTCTTCGACTGGATCGTCTCTCGGCGTTCGGCCAGCGTGATCACCTGCTTGGTCTGCTGCGACCACCAGTCGGTGAGCTGGCCGAGCTCGGCGACGAGGTTGACGCGGTCGGGGTTTCGGATCTGCTGCCGGAGCGTCTGAATGTCGGCGGTCGCCTCGGCGATCTTCGCCGTGGCGGTGGCCGACGAGGTCGAACGTCCCGTCCTGAGGTACTCGGAGATGGCGGCGCTTGCCGTCTGGAAGTCACTGAAGAGCTCGCGGACCGCGACGGAGCCGCTCAACTCGCCGTCCGCGACAGAGGTTTCGGCGATGGCGTCCACGAGCGCCTGTCCGCGGGACTCGGCCTGGTGGAGGATGGCCAAGTGGGCATCGCGCTCGTCCGTTGCCGCCACGACGTCGTCAGCGGCCTGAGACAGGCCGTCGAAGTCCTTGCTGAGTGACGCGATCAGCGTCCGGCGCTCGGGCGACTCGACGTGCTGATTCACCGCGGCGAGAAGGCTCTTCGCGGTGGCGGCGGCGTCGTTGTACGAGCTGATCGCACCACCGCTGCCGTTGATGAGGAACTGTTCGACGCTGTCGTCCATGGCGACCGTGGCGTCAGCGAGACGGCTGAGGTAGTCGGACTCGCCTGCGAGCTCGCGGGCCGCGTGGTTGGCCTCGATGACGCCCGCCTGCTGGTGAATCGTGATGGCGGAGGTGATCAGCATGAGGCAGGTGAGGCCACCGAATCCGGCGGTGAGCTTCATGCCAACGGAGATGCAGCGGCGCTGCGTGCCCTTCGGATCGCGAATGCCGGCCTGACGCCAGGCGACGAAGGCGACGGCGGCGACGCCAAGCGCGGCGCCGAGCACCGCTGCGGTGGTCGCGGTCGAGAGCCAGTCGATCGAGGGGATCGGCCGGTCCTCGAAGGGCGCGGCCTTGCCGTGTTGGGCTCCGATCGCACGCGGCGTGTACTCGAGCGAGGGAGCGGCGAAGGTGCCGTTGGAGGAGATCGCCGAGTGATTGGCGATCCCCGCCTTCGTCACTTCGGGCGAGGTGGTCGTGGCGCGGTCGGCGCCCTCTTCAGCAGTGGCGACTGCTGCCGTGGTCGATTCCTTGGTGACGTCCTGGGGCAAGGCCTGAGCGTTGCCCGCGACGAGTAGCGCGGCGAGAAGCGCCGCTGCATGATGAGCCTGAAAGTACACCGTTGCCTCCTATGGGAACGCGGTGTTGGCGACATCGGATTGCGCCGCACTGGGGTTCAGCGAAGGAGTTGCAGTCGTTCCAAATGCCGAATGGGCGGCGCCGTATGCGCGGATCTACCCATGCGCCGAGGGGCATCCCGGAATGCGGGATGGTGATCTGGAAAACACGCATGGCGCAACGCCCCGGGATGGCCTCAAGTGTCCGCTCATTTCATGATCGGCAGGCGGACCTTCTTCTCCATCTCATGCGTCGGTTGGGCGATCAGGTCATAGCCGTCGCTGTCGACGATCGTGCAGCGGACGAGTTCGCCGGGCGAGAGATCCTCCGTCGCGTGGACGTAGGTCATCGAGTCGATCTGCGGCGCCTGAAAGTACGCGCGGCCGGTGTAGAGCTGGCCGCCCTTGGTCACGCCGGTCGTCGCCCGGCCCTTCGTGCGGCCCGCCGACTTCGCGTCGATGAGGACGTCGAACTGGCACTTCTGCTCGGCGACGTAGGCCGCCTGCCCGAATGCGACTTCCTGCTGGGCGAGCATGAGCTCGGCCTCGCGCTCGGCCTTCAGTTCGTCGGGGACATGCAGCGAGGGATCGGCGTCCATCGTGCCGGCAGGCGTGCCTTCCTCGCGCGAGTACTTGAAGACGCCCATCATGTCGAAGCCGAAGTCGCGGACGACCTCGAGCAACTCCTCGTGGTCCTCGTGCGTTTCGCCAGGGAAGCCGGTGATGAAGGTCGTGCGGATGGCGATCCCGGGGATGCGCTCGCGCAGCTTGTCCAACAGGGCCAGCTGATCTTCCTTCGAGATGTTCCGCCGCATGCGATCGAGCATCCGCGTACTCATGTGCTGGAGCGGGATGTCGATGTACTTGACGATGTGCTCAAGCCGAGCCATCGCGTCGATCATCGCGTCGTCGAACTTCGTCGGATAGGCGTACATCAGCCGCATCCACGCCCCGCCGTTTTCGCGGGCGACCTGGTCGAGCGCCTCGAGCATGCCGACGAGACCCGGCCCGTAGCCGATGTCCATGCCGAAACTCGTCGTGTCCTGGCCGATGAGGTTCAGTTCGAATGCCCCGTCGGCGAGGAGTGCCCGGGCTTCGTTCACGATCGTCTCGACCGGCTTCGAACGCATCTTGCCGCGGATCGAGGGGATCGTGCAGAACGCGCAGCGCTGGTTGCAGCCCTCGCTCACCCGCAGGTACGCCCAGTGGCGCGGGGTGAGCCGGTAGCGATTGCCGTCGTCTTCGAAGTAGCCGACGCCCTTGCCGTCGAGGCCGTTGACCGTGAGCCCGACGACGTCCTTGCCCCGTTCCTTCGCGGCCTGGAGGGCGTTGCCGGCGATCCAGTAGCGGGGGCGTTCGTCGTCGGTACCGAGCGTGGCCCGCTCGCCGCCGCGAACCGCGTCGAGGATGTGGTCACGGTCGAAGACGCCGATCATCGCGTCGATGCCCGGCGCCCACTCGAGGAGCTTCGCCCGGTGCCGCTGAACGAGGCAGCCGGCGACGACGACCCGCTTCAGCTCGCCGCGCTTCTTCCGTTCGATCGCGTCCTTGATGACCTCCAGCGACTCGTCCTTGCTCGCTTCGAGGAAGCCGCAGGTGTTGATGACGATCGCGTCCGAGCCCTGGTCCTCGTTCACGAGGGTGAGGCCGCTCTGCTGGAGGACGCCGAGCATCTTCTCGCTGTCGACCAAGTTCTTCGGACAGCCGAGGCTGACGAAGCTGACGCGATCGACCTGTGGGTTGTCGTTGCGCGAATCCTTCGCCCGGTCACCCGGGCCGCCGGCCTTGCGTGATGGACCGCTCATTGCTGTTGCAGGCCCTTCATCAGGTCATTCAGCGGATTGAGCTCGGGGCGCACCGTGACCAGGATCGCAAAGCCGATGTTGAGCAGGAGTCCGATGATGCCGATGATCAAGCCGGCCCACGCCAGGTTCTTCGACGCGGGCGTGGCTTTGATCAGGGCGATCACGCCAAGCACCAGGCCGACTGGCGACGCGCAGGAGCAACAGAGGAGGCCGAAGGTGCTCACCCCGATCGACCAGAGGGCGAGCGTCCGTCCCGGATCCGCCGCGGCGATCGGCGCCGGCATCTGGCCGTAGCCCGGCGGATAGCTCGGCATTGCCGGCGGTGTCGGGAGGCCGAGTGAGACGCTCACCGGCACCCATTCGCTGTCGCGCTCGCCGCGGATCATGTCCGAGGCGACGATGTTGCCGGCCGCGACGTACTCGCGGACCTGGGACCCCGTGTAGGGGCCAAACATCTGCTGACCGCGGGCTATCCAGTAGTTGGTGGTGTCGTCGAGGGGCATGAGAGCGGGGGCCGTGGGAGGCACCACGATAGCCGGAAGGGAGTTCCGGTTCTTGCGGTGGTGCGCCGGTCAGGGCCATTCCGACAGGGACGATTGCGACGGCGGCACCCCATACAGGCCATGGCGACGGATGTAGGCGAGGATCGCCGGATCCAACGCGTCCGGGCCTTCGCCGCGGGCGAGGGCGGCTCGCACGTCGGTGGCGCTCATGTCCGTCGGAGGAATCGGCAGGATGCGGGCTGCCCAGGCCTCCGCCTCGGCGCCGAAGACGCGATGGAGCTCGCGGAGGAGCGTCGCGTGGGTCTGCGGTGGGCGGACGACGATCGCCGGCGGCGCGAGCTCGGCGACCTCGCGCCATGCCCGCCACGTGGGAAAGTTCAGCGCCTGGTCGCTGCCGATGAGGAGGCGAAGCGGCGCCGCTCCCTGGTCGTGCAGGGTACGCACGGTCTCGACCGTGTACGAGGGGCCGTGGCGCTCCAGTTCAAGATCCAATACCCTCGCCCGAGGTTCGCCGGCGAACGCGGCGAGCGTCATCGCGCGGCGGTCGGCTGCGGGAGCGGGAGGGCTCGCGGCCCGCTGCGGGTTGATCGCGGCGGGGATCACGAGGATCGCCCTCGCCCCGAGGCAATCGGCCGCGGCCGTGGCCATGCGAACGTGCACGCGATGCGGCGGATCGAAGGTCCCGCCGAAGACGAGGGCCGGAGCTCGCGTCGCGTCATGCGTCGTCATGCGAGTTCCTCGCAGGCGTAGAGCGCAAGGACAATCGGCGCGGCGCGGGCCATCGAGCGGTTCGTTCGGTCACCGAGGGCCCGCAACGTGGGAAGCATCCAGGGCCGTCGGGCCAGCAGGGCCATCGCCGCGCCGACGCGCGTGCGGCCATCTCGATCGACGAGCCGTTCGATGCCCTCGGGGAGCGCGTCGTCGACGCCGTCGGTGATGGTGCGGACGATGGCAAGACGAATTCCGCGCCTGCTCGCTTCGCGGACGAAGGCGTGCGATTCCATGTCGACGGCCGTCGCGCCGCTGGTGTGAGCGAGGTCTCTCTTGCCCGTCGGCGTCGCGACCGGCCGATCGGCACCGACCACGCGCCACCGCGGAGCCTGAATCGACACGGGAGCCACGACCGCTCCGAGCGATTCCCCACGGGCATCGACGACCTCACCGACCAGACCGACGCTCAGCGGCCCTTCGCTCGACACCAGCGCTCCGGCGGTGCCGACGACGATGAGGGCACCGGTCGAGGCGTTCCGATCGCACCAGCGCCGCACGCTGTCAGGCCCCGGTCCGCAGACCTCAATCGGGAGCGATGGGGGCCAGTGGGGCGCGCGACGAAGTGCGGTTCGCTCAGCGGAAAGCGGGCAAACGATGGTGGGAGGCTGGGCCATCGGCGAGGGAACGGTGCGGCGACGCGGGCGCCGGGAAGCCTCGGTCGGTAGCGCGGGGGTCGGTAGCGGGGACGGTAGCAGGGGGAGGGGAGCAGGGGATTGATCTGTGGGGCGTCACCGGTATACTTCCGCCCGTCCACTCGCCGCCGAGCGACGATCGCGCTGCCCCGCCGAACCGCGTTGCATCGCACCGTCCACCTCCGGCGAGGCCCGCGACGCAGCCTTCGAACACGTCCGCGAGCAACTCCTCACCGAGTCTTGCAAACGAATTCGAGCCTGCGTCCACCACAGGGCCCCATCGTCTAGCCCGGTCCAGGACACATCCCTCTCACGGATGGGACAGGGGTTCAAATCCCCTTGGGGTCACTCGCCGCCCCGGCCCACAAAGCCGGGGCGGCATTTTTCATGGGGTCTCGTCGTGCGGCATCGTCGCCCCCGAGCCTACGGGGCGGCGAGATCCCTCCCGGCGTTCGGCGTTCTCCGCCCGACGCTCGGTGCGGTACGCAACCCGACGCGTGCTCCGCCGCGGCGTTGCGAGTCACCGATCACCGTTCACCAGGTCTCGACCGCCGCACCCTCGGCCTTCGCCTTCTCGATCGCCGACTTCCAGTCGAAGAGCGCTGCCGGCATCTCCGCGGGCGAGAGCGGCGTGAGGTCGATCCGGAACCGTGACCGGATCGTTCCTTGGGGCATCACCGAGACCATGGTCCATGTCGTTGGCACCCACTGGCCGCCGGAGAGCCGAGCGAAATCGCCGAGCTCGGTCGCCATCCACTCCGTCCACGCGCCGCCCTTGAGCGTCGATCGGGACTCGCGGACGCAGATCCAATCATGGTCCGGATCGAGGGTGTAGTCGACGCGCGCTTCCGTGCCCTGCGTCAGGCGAAGCGTGACGAGCTTCGAGCTGCCCGCAGCGGCCGGGCCCGATTCGGCGAGCGTGATCGGGAACTGGAAAACAGCCTGGTCGGCCAGCGGCCAGAAGTGAATGAGCGGCCAGAAGGTCGAGGGGCCATGGGGCATGGGGGAGGCGACAGCCCGAGCGGAGACTCGTCCGCCGAGCCCATCCGCGATCGGCGACGTCAGCGCGAATTGGGTCGCGTCGTCGAAGATCGAGAGCTCACCGCGGCCGGCGTCAGCGATCGCCGCGAGCACCGCATCACCCGAGGTGGCCTGTTGCACGCTCGCCTGAAGCGGGCCGTCGATCGCCCGGATTCGCTCCTGCCGAATTCGACATCCCGCGAAGTTGCCGACGCCAGGTCCCTCCGCGTTGCGCAGGAGCCACGCCCGACCCGACCACCACAGGACATGGGCCTCGACCACGCGCTGCACCGAAGGCGCGGTCGCGCCCGGTCCCTGGCCTTGGACGTTCCACGCCACGAGCCGAAACCGATCGGGGAACTTCCCCTTCGACTCCCTGGCTGCGTCCATCGCCCGAACAACCGCGGCGTCGAGCGAGGCCCGTTCGATGACCTCCTCATCGAGCGTGCGAACCTCCGGCCCCACGCCACATGCCGCGAGCGTCGTCGGCCCCGACTCGGGAAAGGTGAACGCTCCCTCGACAAACTCAGTCTCGAGCGAGCGTCGCTGATGGAAGCGAACGCGTTCGCGCTTGCGCACCGGAAGCTGCTTCGCCTCATCGACCCAGAGCTGCTGGATCAGCATGCGATCGCCAAGCTGGCTTCGGACGTAGTCGTCGAAGCGAAGAAGCTCGCGGCCGTCGATCACGTCGCGCTGCCTCTCGGTCTCGACCTGTGGGACGCCCTTCTCGCTCCCCGCGACGCTCACCGCCCAGGCCTGCGCCGAACCGGTTTCGGCACTCCACGCATCGGTGGTGAAGTACTTCGGATCGACGCGCCAGCGCACGATCGTCTGTTCGCGAGGGAGATACCACTCGTGGGTACCGGCCCGGCGCGAACGAAACGAGAGCATGCCGTCGATCGCTCGATCGTCGGCGATGACGATGCCGGCCTCCGCGCCATACCAACGGACGCGGCCGTCCGAGAGATCAAGACGCACCCATGGGGCCTGGGCGACGCGACGTTCGACGTCGGCGAGCGTCGGCTGCGCCGACCACAGTGCGACGGTGGCGAACGCGAGTCCGCCGCAGAGGAGGAGACTCGCGGCGATCGCGAATCGCTTCGCCCGCGATCGAGCCGCGGGGAAGGCTCGGGGCGCCGTCGCTTCGCGCGTCGGGATTCCGGCCTCGACGACCAGCGTCGCCCGAAGGCGCTCGCGGAACTCGGGCGTCGGACGCAGCGCCGAAGCGGCATCGTTGAGCAGCGTCCCGATCGCATCGTCATGTGCGTCGTTCATGATCGTGTCTCCTCGTGCGAGAGCAGTCGCCGGTAGGCAGCGCGAAAGGCGTCCCTGGCCCGCCCGAGGGCGGACTCGACGCTCTTCTCGCTGGCGCGGCGTTCGTCCGCGATTGCCTGCACCGTCACACCGCAGATGTATTTCTGAACGAGCAGGTCCACCTGCTCGGGCGTCAGCGCGTCGAGGGCGCGTCCGACCAGGATGGCCCGTTCCTGACGTTCGCGGTCGCCGTTCGCCGCGTCGACATCGAGCAGGTCGGTCGCATGCTCGAGCGGAAGGGCCGCGCGAAGGCGGAGCCGAACGTGATCGCTCAGCTTGTTGCGGGCGACCTGAAAGAGCCAGGCACGCGTCGACGCCGCGTTCGCGATGCGGGACGGCTCCCGCAGCGCTGCGACGAAGATCTCCTGGACGATGTCCTCCGCGACCGACCGTTCGCGTCCCACCCGCATCGCCACGAAGCCGTAGATCGCACCGAGGTGGGTGAGCAGCTCGTCGACGCGGAGGAGGGGATCTCCGCTCTCGGCCGATGGATGGCTGATGACAGGGGTGGAAGTCACGTGGTGGGTCCCTGAGCGATCGCGTGGCGGGCTGACACCGTTCGGAGAGGGACGGCCCACCGCGCTCGACAGGGAGTCGATTGCGCAGCGCGAATCCTCCGCCGATTCTTGCACCTTTCGGAAGATTGACGTTCCGGGAACCCGCACCCGCGAAGCCCGCCCAGCCCCTCGCCGCACCGCAGCCTTCGTGCTATTCTTCGCCGCTTCTCACGCAGGCCCTATCGTCTAGCCCGGTCTAGGACACCTCCCTTTCACGGAGGTAACAGGGGTTCAAATCCCCTTAGGGTCAGTTGGCTTGTTTGAGCGCTCCGTAGCGCCCTCCGGGCGCACACTCGCTCTGGCGCCGCGGGCGCGGCGGAGTGAATCCGCCGCTGCGGGTGACGGCGGTGCCGCGGGCTTTCTTGAGCGCTCCGTACGGCCCTCCGGGCCGACACTCGCTCTGGCGCCGCGGGCGCGGCGGAGTGAATCCGCCGCTGCGGGTGGCGGGCGTGTTTGAGCGCTCCGTACGGCCCTCCGGGCCGACACTCGCTCTGGCGCCGCGGGCGCGGCGGAGTGAATCCGCCGCTGCGGATGACGGCGGTGCCGCGGGCTTTCTTGAGCGCTCCGTACGGCCCTCCGGGCCGACACTCGCTCTGGCGCCGCGGGCGCGGCGGAGTGAATCCGCCGCTGCGGGTGGCGGCGGTGCCGCGGGCTTTCTTGAGC
>JBGAQH010000002.1:0-927409 GCA_044220875.1 Phycisphaerales bacterium
ACTGCAAATCCGCAGCCCACGCCGACGTCCCCTCAGGCGCCAGCCCCGACGCCCGCAGGCGGCGCCGGCGTCACCAACAATCCGCCCAGCGCACCGCAGGTCGATCCCGAGGCGGAGCGCAAGGCCGCCGAGGCGAAGGAGAAGGCCGAGGCGGCGCGCAAGGCCCAGGAGGCCGCGGCCGAGGAGCGGCGCCATCAGCAGATGGAGCGACAGCTTCGCCAGGTCACCTACAACGATCTCGAATCGAAGTGGAATCGGGTGCGGAACGAACCTGCGGAGAGCGCCGAGCTCGATGCCCTTCGCGAGCGCTACGTGGCGCTTGCCGACGATTCGGTGACCCCCGCGTCGACCCGACAGCTCGCGACCTTCCGCGCCGACCAGATCGCCGTGCGCATCGACGTCCAGAACTCGCTGCTTGAGATCGCCGAGCGGAAGAACGCCCGCGAGCAAGCGGTGAAGGGCGTCGTGGACATCGCGATCGCGATGAAGCAGCGCCTGCCCTACGACGCCGTCGGTCGCCTCAATGCGTCAACGGTCTATGACGGCGATCGCCTGCCGCTGCTCTACAAGCTCGTCGACTCGACGACCGGCCACACCATCGCGTACGTGATTCCCGGCCCGAACACCAAGCCCAGCGAATCGCTCGGCCTGAACGTCGGCATCAAGGGCGTCCGCCGCTACGACGAGACGCTCCGCGTCAACGTCATCCAGCCCGAGTCGATCGATGTCCTGGAGAAGACGGCCACGGCAACGACCGGGAAGTGACGCGCCCGCCGACTCGCCGAGACGCATCGGCGATGGCGATCCGTGCATCACCGGTCGGCCTGCTACCATGCCGCCCGTTCCTCGGGGCCTTAGCTCAATTGGGAGAGCGATGCCTTTGCAAGGCATAGGTTGCCGGTTCGATCCCGGTAGGCTCCATTTTCGGCGGCGACCGGCAATCCGCGCGTTACCGCTCGCGCATCAGGGCAACCGCGACCACCGCCGCGGTCTCGATGCGCAGGATCGTCGATCCGAGCGACAGGACGCTCGCGCCGGCTGAGCGCAGCGCCTCGATCTCGCGCGAGGAAAACCCACCTTCGGGTCCGATGCAGACGACCGTCGCTTTGCCCTCACCGCCAAGGGGAGCGGTCGCAGCCGGCGCCCCGCCGGGATGGAAGATCGCAAGCGAGCGACGAGCGGCGCGGCTGCTCGCGATGACCTCGTCGACGCTCTGCTCATGATGGAGCGTCGGCAGCCAGGGACAACGTGCCTGCTTGCACGCCTCGATCTGTACGCGACGCATGCGGTCGGCGCGGGCGTCGGTCTCGCCGACGACGCTTCGCTCGCAGGCCAGTGGCGTCACGCTGGCGACGCCGAGCTGGGCGGTCATGTCGATGAGCGTCGACAGCCGATCGCCCTTAGGCAGCGCAGTCGCCAGATGCACCTCGCGTCCGACGCGATCGACGCGCTCGACCTGATGGACCTGCACCGGCAGCGAACCGTCGCGCAATCGCTCGCTTCCCAACGACGCCCGCGCGATGCGCCCAGCACCGTCGAAGAGGACGACCGCGTCGCCGGGCCCGAGTCGCTTCGAGCCCATCGCATGCTTCGCCTCATCGCGGGAGAGCATCCACCGTTCGCCCGGCGCGGGCAGCGCATCGACAAAGAACCAGGGCTCGCTCATCGGAAGCGATCTCCTTCCGGCGCGGCGTCCGCACCGCGCACGAACACGTCGTAGCGGACGAGTTTCGATGCGATCGAATGGCTCGGCGTCCGCATCGGCGCGGCGTGCATCGGACGCTTCACCACCACTCGCTCCGCCACCGCGACCGCCGCATCAAAGAGCTCGCGGCTATCCGCATCGTCGCCGACGAACGCCCGCACGATCTGCATGTCCTTGGGTGGCAGCGCCGAGGGTCGCTTCTTTGGCGGGTACATCGGATCGAGATAGACGACCGCGGGGCGCAGTTCCGCGAGTATGGCTCTGGCATCGCCGCGTCGCACCATCATGTGGAGCGAGGGACGATCGGCGACCGCTCGGCGAACGCCATCCTCCAGAAGCGCCGCAACCTCCGCGGCCCGCTCCACCGCCGTCACCCGGAATCCCGCGAGGGCCAGGCAGAATGCGTCGTACCCGAGCCCGGCCGTCGCATCGACAAGCGACGCGCCGGCGCGAAGGTGGTCGCGGCCGCACGCGCGCACCAGCGGCATGCCGCGAACCGAGTCGGGACCGTCGGGAAATCGCATCGCCGAGAAGTCGACGGTGATGCCCGCACCGGGGCGCTCCTCCGGCCAGCGGGCTTCGAGTCGCCCTTCGACGTGCTCGAGAATCGGGCGGCGTCCATGCTCCACGGCGGCGAAGGTACCCGCGTTTGGCCTCGGCTGCCCGATACACTGCCCTGCCCCACCAGGAACCGCCATGTCGACCGCTTCCGCCACCACGCGTGCCCCGATCTTCCGCAACGTCCTCGAGATGATCGGCAACACGCCGATGCTCGAGATCACCCGGATCGACACCGGCCCCTGCCGGCTCTTCGTGAAGCTCGAATCGCAGAACCCGGGCAACTCGATCAAGGACCGCATCGCGGTCTCGATGATCGAGGCGGCCGAGCGCGAGGGCAAGCTCCGCCGCGGCTCGCGCATCGTCGAGGCCACCGCCGGCAACACCGGCATCGCCCTCGCCCTGGTCGCCGCCCAGAAGGGCTACCAGCTCACCGTCGTCGTCCCCGACAAGATGAGCGACGAGAAGATCAGCCACCTGCGGGCGATGGGCGCCGAAGTCGTCCTCACCCGCTCGGACGTCGGCAAGGGCCATCCCGAGTACTACCAGGAGATGGCCGAGCGGATCGCGAAGGAGTGCAACGGCTTCTACGTGAACCAGTTCGGCAACGCCGCGAACGCCAAGGCCCACTACGAGACGACCGGCCCGGAGATCTGGGATCAGATGGAAGGCAGCATCGACGCCCTCGTCGCCGGCGTCGGCTCGGGGGGCACGGTCACCGGCTGCGGCACCTACCTGCGCGAGCGGAACCCGAAGCTTGAGGTGGTGCTCGCCGATCCCGCCGGCTCGATCCTCACTCCGCTCGTGAACGAGGGGAAGACGA
This sequence comes from Phycisphaerales bacterium, assembly GCA_044220875.1. GTDB lineage: Bacteria > Planctomycetota > Phycisphaerae > Phycisphaerales > SM1A02 > JAEUIT01. The sequence continues at coordinate 3,087 of JBGAQH010000002.1, forward strand.
TCGAAGCGGGCTCCTGGCTCGTCGAAGGAATCGGCGAGGACTTCGTGCCGCCGATCCTGAACGTCAAGCTCCTCACCAAGGGCTACACGATTCCGGACGGCGAGGCGTTCCACGCCGCCCGCGAACTCCTGAAGAAGGAAGGGATCCTCGCCGGCTCCTCGGTCGGCACGCTCTTCGCCGCCGCCCTGCGCTATTGCCGCGAGCAGAAGACGCCGAAGCGCGTCGTCACCTTCATCTGCGACAACGGGGCCAAGTACCTCTCGAAGATGTACAACGACTTCTGGATGGTCGACAACGGCTTCATCGACCGGCCGAAGTACAACGACCTCCGCGACCTGATCGCCCGCCGCCACCTCGAGCGCGAGGACTACGTCATCCTCCCCAACACGCCGATGGCCCAGGTCATCCGCCGCATGCGGATGTTCGGCATCAGCCAGATGGCGGTCGTCAACGAGCAGGACAAGGTCGTCGGCATCCTCGACGAAAGCGACGTCCTGATGGCCCTCGCGACCTCGGCCGACAACGCCAAGCGCCCGGTCGGCGACTTCATGACGAGCAAGCTCGAGACCGTCCGCCCGAACGCGACGATCAACGACCTCCTGCCGATCTTCCGCGCCGACCGCGTCGCGATCGTCGCCGACGAAACGGCGTTCTATGGGTTGATCACGAAGATCGACCTGATCAACTACCTGCGCAAGCAGCTTCCGTGAGTTTCGAGAGCGATACGTTCACCACAGAGGACACAGAGGGCACAGAGCGGGCACAGAGGCGATGCGAATGAGGATGTCGACCGCAGCGGCCTACACCAATCGTTCTGGTCCTTCCCCTCACCACGAATCTTCGCTGCCCGCTGCCCCCCTCGTGGCTTCTCTGTGCCCCCTCTGTGTCCTCTGTGTCCTCTGTGGTGAATGAACCACCCCGTGTAACCGCCCCCATGTCCCACGATCACCTCCACCTCTCCTCGCGTTGCATTCACGGCGGCCAGCATCCGGACCCGACCACGGGGGCGGTGATGGTGCCGATCTACACCTCGTCGACCTTTGCCCAGGAATCGCCTGGGGTTCACAAGGGCTTCGAGTACTCGCGCAGCCACAACGTCACGCGCTTCGCGTTCGAGCGGTGCATCGCGAACCTCGAGTCGAGCGGCCTGAGCGAGGCGGACGAGCGCACCTGCGGCGGTTTCGCCTTTGCCTCGGGCCTCGCGGCGACCGGCACCTGCCTTGAACTCCTTGACGCGGGCGACACGATCGTCGCCATGGACGACATGTACGGCGGAACCTATCGCCTCTTCTCGCGGGTCCGCGAGCGGTCGATGAACCTCAAGCCGACCTACGTCGACATGACCGACCCGAAGAAGCTCGAGGAGGCCGTCGCCACAAGCAAGGCCAAGATGATCTGGACCGAGACGCCGACCAATCCGACGCTCAAGCTCGCCGACATCGCCGAGGTCGCCCGCATCGGGAAGAAGTACGGAGCCATCACCGTCTGCGACAACACCTTCGCGAGCCCGATGCTCCAGCGGCCGCTCGAACTGGGCATCGACATCGTCATGCACTCGGCGACGAAGTACATCGGCGGCCACAGCGACACCGTCGGCGGCGTCCTCGTCACCCGCCGCAAGGACCTCGCCGAGAAGCTCCGCTACATGCAGAACGCGATCGGCTCGGTCATGGGCCCCTTCGACGCCTATCTCGCCCTCCGCGGCCTGAAGACCCTCGCGGTCCGCATGCGGCAGCACTGCTCGAGCGCAATGGCGATCGCCGAGTGGCTCGAGAAGCACCCGAAGGTCGAGAAGGTCGTCTACCCCGGCCTTCGCAGCCACCCGCAGCACTCGCTCGCCGGACTCCAGATGCGCCTCGACGGACGCCCCGCGTTCGGCGGCATGATCACGATGTTCCTCAAGGGCGGCCTCGCCGAGAGCCAGCGCTTCCTCGAGAACGTTCGCATCTTCGCCCTCGCCGAAAGCCTCGGCGGCGTCGAGAGCCTGATCGAGCATCCCGCGATCATGACCCACGCGAGCGTCCCGCCGGAGAACCGGGCGAAGCTCGGCATCAGCGACTCGCTGGTGCGGCTCTCCTGCGGCATCGAGGATCCCCAGGACCTCATCGCCGATCTCGAGCGGGCCCTCGCGAAGGCCTGACGGCGCCTTGCGGCACCTTGGATCGCGTTGCGCAATCCGTTAGGAGATGCGCCTCTCGCGCTTCTGCGTCGGCTCGTCCGCAAGCGGAATCGGGGCGTCGGCCGAACGCGATGTTTGGGCCCGCTGCGGACGCGGCGTCGCGCCCGTCGGCGCCGCAGCGCCGGCGGAGGGTCGTGACGCTCGGGTGATGGCCGGCGCGGCGACCGCGGCCTTCTTTCGCGGCGCCCGAAGGTCGAGGATCGATCGCTCGTCCTCGTCCATCTCGACGAGTCCCAGCTTGATCAGGGCGACGCCGACCGCGACGCCGACGGCGAGCCCGGCGATGTGGGCGGTGTGGCCGATGCTGCTTCCCCCCTGGACCGCCCCCCAGATGTCGAACGCGAGCCAGAGGAGAATCGCCCAGTAGGCGGGCATGTCGAACATGCCGGTCCGCATCCAGAAGAACCAGAAGAAGTTCACGCTGTTGAGCGCGTACCAGACGAGGAAGATCCCGACGATGCCGTTGATCGCGGCGCTCGCGCCGATCCCCGGCGCACCGCTCACCATCGCGTTGACGAGGCTCGCCAGGAGCCCGACGCCAAAGTAGACGAAGGGAAACCAGAGGTTGCCGACCTTCGCGCAGATCGCGTTGCCGAAGACCCACAGGAAGAGCAGGTTGCCCAGGAGATGCAACGCATCGAAGTGGGCAAGCGGATGCAGCAGGTGGCCGATCCAGTACGGCCCGCTCGCGATGCAGTACAGCAGGAAGTCGCGCGGCTCGTCGCCGTCCCAGCAGTAGAAGAACGCGAAGAACGTGCCGGCCATGATCGCCCAGTTCATCCACGGCCACCGCGACATCGATACGTCAACGCCCACCGGCACAAGCAGCATGGCCCACGATCCCCAATCATGAAGGACGAATCACCCGCCATGAGCGCATGGCGCGATGGTGTCGCCGCACGATATCGCGTGCGCCCCGCGGCGCGAATCAATAATCAGCGACTCTCCGCACAAGCACAAGGGCCGCGCCGGATCGCTCCGGCGCGGCCCCTGCTCTTGGAGGAGACAGAGAGAGATCTCGTCCGTCGATTACGGGCAGCCGCCCCACGCGCCGAGCAGCGTCGCGAGGTCGGCGCCGTCGGTGGTGCCGTCGCCGTTCAGGTCGGCGCCGCCGCCGCCCCACGAGCCAAGCAGGACCGCGAGGTCAGCGCCGTCAACCGTGCCGTTGCCGTCGAAGTCGCCGACGCAGGGAGCCGCCGGTGCGGGAATCGTGAAGCACTGGATGCCGGGCACGTTGGCGAAGTTGACGAACCGCGGCTCGCCGAGGTTGTTCGTGCCCGCGCCAGCCCCGGCGAGGATCTGGTTCGACACGAAGTCATGGCCGCCGCCGTTGATGAACGCGGTCACCTTGATGTCGCCGCCCGTGTAGCCCTTCAGGGTGATGAGCGGGATCATGAGCTCGATGCCGGTCCCGACACCCGCGCCGCTCGCCGGGCCGTTGCCGCCGCCGACGCCGCCGGTGTTCGAGTTGTTCAGCGCGATGAGCACGCCGTTGGCGCCGTAGAGGACGCCGCCGGCACCGGCGCCGCCGGAGCCGATGAAGCCGCCCTGTCCACTGCCGCCCGTGGGCAGGCGGGCGGTGTTCGCGTAGGTCGCGAAGGGCGCGCCGCCGCAGGTCGTGGTCACGTAGAAGTCGGCCGCGAAGCCGTTCTCGAACGTGAGCCCGTTGCCGCTGCCGTCGTCGCCCATGCGATTGAGGCCGTTGAAGTCGACGTCGGCGTTGTCGCCGCGGAGCCGATTCTGGCCGCCGTCGCGGTAGTCGAAGAAGATCTCGAGCTTGTTGAAGTTGCTCTCGAGATTGCCGGCGAGCAGAAGCCACAGCATGCCGGTGTCGTGATTGATGAAGCCGTACGCGGCATCGAGCTCGCTGCCGCTGGCGTAGCCAAGCTGTCCGAGATTCGAATCGCCGAACTGGGTCTGCACGTTCTGCACGGCCAGCGGCTTCCCGTACTCGCCCGAGTTCGCCCCGTCGATGTGCGGCGTGCCGGGCGGCGGCGGAATCTGGGCAACGCCGTCGATGACGGTGTCGCCGTTGATGTCGTCGCCGTTGTCGCTGAACCAGCTCGCGCCGGTCAGCTGCACCGGCACCGGCCAGGAGTAGGTCACCCGGTACACGGTCGCCGTCGTCCCCACCGGCGGCTGAATCAGAACGTTCGACTGGAAGCCGGCCCAGACGTGGTCGGAGCTGATGACGCCCTGTTCGGCGTAGAGCTTCTTCGTCACCGTGGGCGACGGGACGAGCTGGAGCAGCCCTCCGGCGATCTGGATCGGATTGCCGTACTGATCGGTGATCTCGACGGTCGGCGGGCCTGCCGATGCGGGCGAGTACTGGACGCCGCCCTGCACCAGATGCTGAGACGGAGTCTGCGAGCCGCTCGGCGAGCCGACGTCACAGCAACAGGTGTTGGTGCAGGTCCACGCGGTGTTGCTCGCGTTGCAGGACGTTTCCGAGGTGTAGCTCGATTGGATGGGAACGGTCTCACCCAGGGCGAACGAGGCGACGAAGGCGACGCCGCCCGCGCCGACGACGCTCAGCCAAGAGCGGGTGCGGACTGGACTTCGGTTCTGATTCGGGGTCGATGCTGCCACCATGGTTCCTCCAATGCACTGCGTCACGACATCGAGAGCGTGGTGACACGGCACTTCGACGGGAACGGTGGCGCGACGATTGCGCACCGCTCCGGACAGTTGCATTGCGTATCAGAACAGTCGGCCTTGCGCCCCGAGCGCATCAATTGGCGAGATTTCGCAGATCGCGGCAAACGCCCACCACCCCGCCCCGTCGCCGATCGGTGGTTACGGCGTTCCGGCGCCTCGCTCCGCCACCCGCTCCCATTGCCCCGTGCGCCACAGCGGCCGGCCCGGATCGACGCCGAACGCCACGTCAAGCTTCGCTGTGTCGACTTCGAGAAGCGGGGCGCCGCCCGTTTCGACCAGGGCCGAACTCCACGAGGTCGACGGCCGCTCCGTGGCGAGCACCGCCGCGCCGAGCAGGGCCTTTTCGATCTCCAGCATGGTGAGCCGCTGTGAATCGGGATAGGAGGGCCGCAGGCCGCCCTTGTAGATCTTGCAGTCCTCGCGGAACCGCTCCGACCCGCCCGGCAGTCGCGGACCGTATTCCTCGAGAAGTCCCGCGACCTCTGCGGTCTTGAGCAGGCTCAGCGCCCGAGGCCCCTGTCCCCGCCGAAGCTGCGAGAAGGCCTCGGAGAGCGCCACGGCGTGCTGCGGCGCGGGCCGAACCCGGCCGACCTCGTTGGTTCCGCCGGCGTCGTCCGATGCATTGAGGAGCGACGCCAGGGCATGCAGCGTTCGACGCTGGCGCGGGTCCTGGGTGAGCGATGCCTGAGCGAGGGCGGAGGAACGGCCGAGCTCGGTCGGCGCGAGCGCGCCGGCCAGGCCGAAGAGATGGCGGGCAAGCTCACGCTCCTCGGCGGTCGTGGCCGCATCGGCCACCTCCTCGCCGAGCGTGAGATAGTCGATCGGCCGAGCCGGCGTGAGCGCGGTGAGCCGCGTTGACCAGTCGGGCGCCGCGCCGGGCGCTGGAGCCGGCATCGGAGCAAGCGCCAGCGACGCTGCGAACGCGAGCGACAGTGCGGTGATCAGGAGGATGGCCGGGCTCGATCTCATAGCCGCTTCTTCTTCTCCATCGCGCCGATGCCCGGCGCGGGCTCCGCCGGCGACTCGTCCGGCGCGGCGCCGGGCTTCTGCGCCCCGCCCTGCCCCGGCTTCTGCGGCGAGCGCGGTGACGCGCTCACCGGCTCGAAGAGGAGTTGCATGAGCTGAGCGACGGCTCGCTCGCCCTCGACGATCTGCTCCATCACCGAACCGACTCGGGCCCGACGGGCCACGGCCTCGTCGAGAATCGTCCGGATCGGCTCGCGGAAGCTCGGGCGGTCGGCGACGGTGACCATGGCCAGCAGCTCAAGCAGCGTCGCCTGTCCCGCGGCGCAGCGCTGCAGCGCGCCATCGGCCAGTCGCATGCGCACGCCATGCCGCCGATCGATCTCGTCAAGTGACGCGGGAAACGCCTCGGAGAGGAACATCGCCCCGGCCTTCATCCGCCACTGGGCGACGAGTCGGGCCATCCAGTCGTCGGGAGGGACGATCTGGACCGTCTCCTCGAAGCCGATGCGGAAGAGCCGTCCCCGCTCGGCATATGCCGCGGTGAGGCGGTCGGCCAACGCGTCGACCGCATGGCCCTGTCCGCTCGACAGGGCGAGCAGTCGCTGGACGAGCGCAAGCCGCGCGTTTCGCATCCAGGTATGCGAGCGTCCCTCGGGCAGGCGCTCGCGCGTGACCTGCTCGATGAGGGTGAGCGTCGCCGAGTTCTGCGGCGCCGACGGAAGCTGATCGAGAAGTTCCTGCAGGACCGTCGGTCCGGAGTCGAACCGCTCGGCGAGCACGGTCTGGGCAAGCTCGCGCACGTCCGCCGGCGTGCCGCGGAGCGCCTCGCTCACCAGCGTTTCGGCGTCGCGCGGACCGAGGTCACCGGTGACCGGCCGGGCCCGCAGCGCCCGCAACTCATCCTGTCGCTTGGTGGCGTCGCGTCCCGCAGCCTCGTACGCGGCGCTGAACTCGCCGTCGGTGCCGCTCTGCCGGCCGACCGTGAGTGTCGCCTCGCGCAGGTCGGGCGGCGATGCGAGCTCCTGTTCGGTCTCGTCGAGGAACCCGTCGGCGGCGGGAACATCATCCGTCGCGAAGGCCTGGGCGACGGCGTTGAGGCGAGCGAACGCGATGGCGACGCGGAGGCGCGCGATGTCGTCGGACTGCGGCGCGTTCGTGGCCTTCTCGAAGGCCGCGTGCCAGCGCTCGAGAAGGGCGCTGTCGACGCGAATGCCGCCCGACGCCGTGGTGCCGACCGGCGCGGGCCAGGCGGCGAGAATCCGCTCCATCGATTTCGAGCGCATCGCCGGCGTCGCATCGGGATCGACGACGAACTCCGGCAGGAACCACGCGGTGTCGTAGCTGAGGTCGAGCAGGCTGGTCAGCACCCAGAGTCGCGACGCGCCGATCTTGGTCGAGGTAAACCAGAGCGTCATCGCGTCCCGCACCCGCGACTGGTCCGGGGCCCGCTCGGTCCAATCCACGCCGTTGACGAGCCGCCCGAGAAGCTCGGCGCCGCGTCCGTTCTCGGTGATGTTCAGGCCGCTCTCGAGCACCTCGCCGATGGCGTCGAGGTAGGCGGACTGGAGCGGCGCTCCGGAACGGACCGACTTCTGGGCGTCGAACCACCGCTCCCACCGATCGGCCGATCCGGCGTCGACCGAGGTCGACGTGACGAGCGTGCGGGCGGCGCCGTCGAGCCACGCTCCCGCCGCGCCGTCGAAGACCGTGGTGCCCTTGCCGCGAAGGAGCGCCCTGCGCGGCACGACCGGATCGAGCCGGTCGATCGCCGGCGCGGCCACGGCGGCGGGCGAGCTCGGTCGCGCGGCGATCTCGGCGAGCATTCCCGCCGACCACGCCGCGGACCAGACGCCTAACACTTCGTCCGCGCGGACATATTCGACCGACCACGCGTCGAGGAACTGCTTGGCGACCTCGTCGCTCTCGATCCTCCTCAGCGCGGCAACGCCGGCCTCGATCGCCGCGGCCCGCGTGGTCGCGTCGAGCGAGGGCCACGAGACCGCCAGCGCCGACTGGGCCGCGGTCCAGTCGCGCACGATCGCGGCGCTCGGGCGGCTCGCCTCGAGTTGGAGCCGACGGCCGATGGCGGCGAGTCGCTCCGGGGCCTGGAGCGCGTCGCGGAGCGCGGCCTTCACCGAATCGGGCGGCGGCGCGCCGTGAAGTTCCGGCGGCTTCGCCCACTTCGCCGGTCGCACCACGCCCGGACGGTCCACCTCGACCGCCGGCGCGATCGGCGGCGCCGCGCGTCGGGCGATCTCCTCGCCCGTGAGCGGTGCTGCGGCCTGCTGCGCCTGCTGCTGTCCGGGGACGAGAGGCGGCGGCTGCGAGAGGATGCGGTAGAGGACGAAGACCGCGCAGATGCCGATGCCGATGAAGACCAGCAGGAGCCGCACGAGGCGGGCCGGGGTGTCCCCCGCGACCTCGCGGGCGAAGGCCTCGTCGAGCCGCTCGAGCGCCTCGCTCACCCGCGACGGCGACTCCGCCCGCCAGAGCGTCATGTCCGCGGCCTGCACCGCCGCCCGCGGCCGGAGCTCGGCCCGCACGCGACCGGAGCGGAGCGCCGTTCCGAGGGCCCGCACCACGGTCATGAGTCCCTGACGGGAGACGCCATAGCGGTCGGCGATCGTCATCAGCTTCGGGCGGGTCTTCGAGTTCCAGCCGCCGCCGGAGCCGAGCGTGTTGAGGACCTCGCGGTCGAACTCGGTGAGCTCGACCGACGCGGCGCGGTCGGGCTCGGGCCGGCGCGGAGGGACCGGCGTGGGCGGCGTGCGCGGCTTGGGCGGCTTCGGCGGTTCCCTGATGCCTAACGCCTTGCGCACCGCAGCCGGCGCGACCGGCGCCGCCACGGCCGTCCGCGCCGCCTCGGTGGGCGCGGCGGGCGGCGGGTTGGCCGGCGCTGTGGCCGCCGTCGCGGGCGCCGCCGTCGGGGCAGCGGCGCCGATCTGCCCGCGCAGCCATTCCGCCGCGACCTCGAGCTCGCGGATCAGCCGCTCGGCCTCGCGGTCGCGGCCGGCCGGATGCCTCAGGATCCGCTGCCGCTGCCGTTCGAGCCCCGCCGCGATCGACTCGGGCGTGACCTCGCCGTCGCCCAGCCCCAGGAGCATGCGCGGCGGCGCGCCGACGGGAACGCCGAGAAATCGGTGGCTTGCGGCGCTTCTCATGCCCCGCCTCCGCTCGCGGGGGCGGCGGGAGCGGCCGGGGCGACTGGCGCCGGTGGCGGGGCGTCGGGCGGCGGGGCCGCGCCGATCTCGCGCTCAACGTCAAGAAGTCTCGTCCGCCAGGGCTCCGGGCCGAGATCGGGATGGAGCTGTCGATGCTGGGCGAGGAGCGTGCGGGCCTTGGCCACGTCGATCTTGGCTAACAGTTCGATCAAGACGACCTTGGCCCGGAACCAGCGGTCGCTGCGCTCGGCGCTTCCCGAGACCACCTGCCGCAGCGTGTCGATCGCGAGCTCGCGCTGACCCGCCGCCGCTGCGATCGCCGCGGTGAGCTCAAGAAGCTGCGGATCGCGCGGGCGCCGGGCGAGGATCGCCTGGGCGAGCCGGACGCCGCGCTCGCCGAGTTCCCTGCTCCCGCCCTTCGTGGCCGCCTCGACGAAGGCCTGCACCGTGGTCGTCGCGACCGTCTCGGTCGAGGCGTCGGCGAGGGCCTTCTCGAGCGTGCCCGCCGAGATCGCCGCGGCGGCGACGATCCCCTCGCCCGTCCGGATCGCGGCGTCGATGATCACCGGACGGTCCAGCGCAGCGCTGTCCATCGAGGCGTCGCGCACCCGCGGGGCGACGAAGCGGAAGATGTGGCGGCGGGCGAGATCGACGGCCTTGCGGCTGCCCTCGTCGCCGGTCGAGTTCGCCGCCCGCTCGAGCTCGCTGAGCCGCGTGAGCGCGTCGCCGACCCGCATGCGGGCCAGGTCAAGCTGCACGCGGCGCACGGCGAGTTCCGCGGCGACCGGTCCGGCGATGAGTTTCTTCGCGCTCACCAGCCGATCAACGACGTCGAGAATCGCCTCGGCGTAGGTGACGTCACCGATCTCGGGTGAAAGTGCGATCTCAAGCGCCTGCCTCGTCAGCGTCAGGTCAGCGCCGGGGAGCCCGTCGAGATTGGCGTCGGCGCCGCCCGTCGGCGGCAGCGAGCGCGAGACCTCGAGGAATCGCTTGCCGATCTCGACCTTCTCCGGTCCGCTCGCTGCGCGGAAGAGCTTGTAGAGCCCGCCGACCGCCTGACGCCTCACCTCGCCGTCGCCGGCGAGCAGCCGTTCGAGGTCGTCGCGCCGCGGCAGCGCCGCGAGCGTCGTGCGCCGCAACAGCACCTGCGGGATGCGCTCGCTCGCCGGATGCCGACTCACGAAGGTGTCCACGCGAGCGCCCAGCTCCTTCTCGAGCTCGCCCTTGTCGCCCGTCGCGCTCGCCAGCATCTTCTCGACGCAGACGAGGGCCATCCACTCGGCCTCCTCCTCGCGTCCCTCGCTCGCGTCGCTCACCTCGGCGAAGAGCGTGCGGGCCGCGGCGAACTCGCCGCGCTCGAAGCGCGACCAGCCGGCCATCGTCTTGCACGCGACCGCCGCGGCGGCGAAGTCGGAGACGTCCGGTTCGGTCAGGGCCTCCTCCAACTGCTTCGCGGCGTCCTCGAAGGACCGAAGCGCCGCCTCCGACTTGTTCGCCTCACGCTCCTTGCGGGCCGACTCGTAGCTCAGGACGCCGCGCACGTACTTCGACGCGAAGCCGCGCGAGCCGATCGCCTCGTCGCCGAACTGTCGGGCGAGGTCGGCGATGTGCCCGAGCTCGCGCCGCGCCGCGAGCGTCGCGATCGCCTCGCGCGAGAGCGCCACCGCCTCGCGCCGGCCGCCGCCGTCGCGCAATCCGCCGACCGCCGCCAACCGCAGCCACGCGGCGGGCGCGTCGGGCGAGAAGGCCCGCAATGTGCCGCGGGCGATCGTCCACTCGGAGCGCTCGATCGCGGCGACGAGCTGCCACGCGGGCAACTGCCGTCGAATGGACTCGGCGACCTGGCTCACGTCGAGGAGCTTGAGCCACTCGAAGGCGCTGGCGTAGGACTCGGTGCGTGCCCGGCAGAGGGCCATGCCGAGAATGGCGTTGGCGAAGAACTCGTTCGAGCGAAGGTCAAGCGAGACCTCCTGCGGATTCGGAAACTCGCGGCCCGCGTCGAGGATCTTCGCGAAGTGCGGCTGGGCGAGTTCGGCCAGGGCCCGATCGCCGCTCAGGAGCGAGCGGTAGTAGAGCCCCCACGCCTCGAGCGAGTGCGCCTCGGCCAGTTCGCCGCGGGCCCGGTCGAGTCGCTCCTGCAGGCGCTCGCCCTCGAGTCCGTCGACGCGCTCGCCCCGCTTCTCAAGCTCGCGCACCTTCGCGTCGAATCGAGTGCGCAGCTCGGCCGACTCCTTCTCGACGGCCACGAGCGTCGCCCGGGCATCGTTCACGGCGGCGTCGGCGGCGAGCGCTGCGCGAAAGTCCTCCGCGATGCGCGACGCCGCGCGATAGCGAGCCCGCAGCAGCGAGAGCCGCAGCGGATCGGCCTGCTTCGGCGACTCGCGCTTGAGGAACGCCGTCGATCGGGCCACCAGCTCGTCGCGCTGCGCCGGATCCGTCTCGCGTTCGAGGAGCTCGGGGTAAACCTCGGCGAGGCGCTCGACCAGCTTCACGCGATCCTCCGGCATCGTCGCCCCGGCAAGCTGACGCTCCAGATGCGTGGCCAGCAGTCGCGTGAGCCGCAGCCGCTCGAGATAGGGACCGAGCGTGTCGTCGGCCGCGCCGAACGTCGAACTCCCCAACGACAGGGCGAGCGCCGCGACGCAGGCCGCAAGCGATCGGCGGGGACGAGTGCGTTCGGGTTGACCATCCGCGCGGCCCATCACGACTTCACCGCCTTCGGCCGCGCCGGCTTCGTCGGGACCGATCCGCCGGTCGCGGCGAGTTCGCGCTCGACGATCGCGGCGCTTTCGCCATCACCGACCGAACGCAACGTCGACGCCGCGAGAGCGAGCGCCGCGCGGACGAGCGAGAGCGGCACCGGCGCCCCGGCGGGCGCGGCCGCGGCCGAACCGTTCGGAGCCGCGGGGGCATTCGAGGTCTCGGCGACCGCGAGCGTGCCGCGGCTTGCGGGGATCTCAAGGAGCGAGAGCACGCCCTCCATGCGGACCGAGCGGTCGCTCTCTTCGGTGAGCGAGCGGCCGACGGCATAGCGGGCCCAGCCGCCGGCCCATGGGCCGAGGCCCTTGGCCGCGGCGAGGACGGCGGTACGCACGCGCGTCTTGTTTTCCGGCGGGTCCGAGGGCCCGAGTCGATCGAGCTCCATCATCGCCGCGAGCAGTCCGACGCCACCCTCCTCGCGCCGCGCTGCGGCCAGCGGAGCGCGCCGCAGGAGAGCGACGTAGATCTCGCCCACGCGTCGCGTCTCGGGATCGAACATCGCGGTGGCGCCGCCGAGCATCGCGTTCAGCTCGACCGCGACCGCCTCGCTCGTCGCGTCCTTCGGCCAGGTCGGCGCGAGCGCGGGGCAAAGCAGCGTGGTCTCGTCGAGCACCACCGGCAGCGCGAGATATCGATCGGTCGTGACCTTCGCTCGTCGCAGTCGCGCGACCTCGATCGCCGGCACGATCGCCTGCATCGGGTCCCGCGTGAGTCGGCAGCGCAGCAAGCCCTCGGCGACGACCAGCGCCGTCTCCGAGTTCGTGCCGCGGAAATCGGCGAAGTGGCGCTCGAGAAGTCCCGTCGCCAGCGAGAGGTCGCCGCGCTGCACGCGCGACCGGGCCCGCCAGAGATCCTCGGCGACCACCAGCATCGCCCGCTCCGCATCGCTCAGCGGCCGCCCCGTGACGCTCCGCACCTGATCCCAGGCGATGACCGTGGTCTGCACGCCGGCCAACGTCACGCGCAGGCCACCGCGCTCGAAGTCGACCTTCTCGGCATTCACCGGCGCGGCGCCGCCGCGCAGCTCGACCGTCACCGCAAGGGCCGGACTCGCCAGCCCGACGAGGAGGAGAATCGTCCACACCACGACCAACGCAACGGGCGCCCGGCCGCCGCGCATTCAGGGGCCCCCCACGGGCACGAATCGGAAGGTGCCTTCGCTGTCGCGGGCGATGCGCCGAAGCGAGTCCTGCCCGGCATCGTTGGAGAAGGCGATGCAGTGGATGACGACCCGCTTCTTTCCGTTGGCGCCGTTGCGCTGCGAGAGGTAGTCGGGGATGTGCTCGGGAATCTCGCCGTCGGTGAGGAAGAAGATGACGTCCGGCAGCGGCGAGAGCGAGAGGCTTCGTTGGAACGCGTCACTCGGCTCGGTGCCGCCCATCGGGCTCTGCGTGTCGAGCCACTTCTTCATGCGGGCGACATTGGCCGGCATCGCCTTGAGGTACGCCTCCTGGAAGGGCGGCACGTACGCGGCGTCGGAGAAGAGGTAGACCGCGAAGGCGGCGAAGTCGGGGAGCGCCGAAATCGAACGGCGAAGTTCGTCCATCGCCACCTGGAAGCGAGCCCCGTTGGCCATCGAGCCCGAGATGTCGACGATGTAGACGAAGCGACTGCCGCGGCCGCCGAGACCGAAGAAGCTCGCCCCGCCGCCGCCACCGCCGCCGCCCGGACCGAGACCGCTGCCGCCCTGTCCGCTGGGTCCGCCGACGCCGACCGGACCGCCGCCTTGGGCGTCGAGCGAGCCGGTGCCGCCCATCTCCAGGCCGATTGCCGGCGCGCCCGCCTCGAGCGATGCCGGACCCGCGGGGGTATCCGTCTCGCCGAGGCCGTCGGCCACCGCGAAGTCGTCGGTGGCCGGACGGTCGACGAGTTCCTCGCCGTTGAGGAGTCCCAGTTCGATCGTCGTGACCGGCCCCGATCCACCGCCATAGCCGGCAGGACCGTGCAGGTAGGTCGTCGCAAACCAGATGATCAGGATGAGATGGAAGGGAATGGAGAGGGCAAACCCCAGGAGCGCCACGTGGAAGCGCCGCTGGCGGAGGAGCTTCATCCGCTCGGTGTGAAGACGATCGATCGTCTCCTGCAGCGTCTGAATCGCCGAACGGCTTCCGCGGTTGCCTTCGGCGCGAAGGGCCCGAATGCCGGCCGCGGTCGTGGCGGCGGGATTGCCCGAGGCGGCCACGCCGATCGCTCGGGACGTGGCGGGCGGATTCGGATTCGGGGTGGTCGTCGGCACGTGTGGGGAAACCACGATACTGGACCCTCGTGGTGGGCCGCCGTGGGTCATCGTGAGGGGGGGCGCCGCGGCGCGGGTCCGGATGGGCCCATCGCACGCACACTTCTACGGAACCCATCGGCAGATCGTTGCCCGAAGACCGCGAGATCATGCCGAATCAGCGCGGTCGGTTGCCGATCCGCCTCGGCTCTGGTCCAATTCGAGGTGTGCGGATCGATGCCCCGGCGGTTTCGCCCCCGCGTCGCTCGGCCCTGGCCCCTTGCTGTTCCCGCCAATGACCACCACCCACACTCCCGGAGCCGCCCCGTCGCAGGCTCCTGCACAGGCATCCGCTCCGGTCCAGCCGGCGGGCCAATCCGGCCAGCCGCGCCGCGTCGTCCTCAAGATCTCCGGCGAGTCCTTCGCCCAGCCCGGGGCATTGGGAATCTCCCCCGACGAGCTCATGGTGATCGCCGGCGAGATCGCCGCAGCCACCTCGACCGGCGTCCAGATCGCCGTGGTTGTCGGGGGCGGCAACATCATCCGCGGCGCTCAGCTTGCGGCGAAGGGCGGCATCAACCAGTCGACCGCCGACTACATGGGCATGCTCGGCACGGTCATCAACGGGCTGGCTTTGAAGGAAGCGCTGGAGAAGCTCGGCAAGGAAGCCCGCGTCCTTTCGGCGATCAACCTCACCGCCGTCGCCGAGCCCTTCATCCGCGGGCGCGCGGTCCGGCACCTCGAGAAGGGTCGCATCGTGATCCTCGTCGCCGGCACCGGCAATCCCTTCTTCACCACCGACACCTGCGCGTCGCTGCGGGCGATCGAGCTCGGGGCCGACGCGCTCCTCAAGGCCACGAAGGTCGACGGCATCTACACCGCCGATCCCAAGAAGGACCCCAAGGCCACGCGCTACGACACGCTCACCTTCCACCAGGCAATCGAGCGTCAGCTTGGCGTGATGGACCTCACCGCAATGACGATGTGCATGGAGCGCAACCTCCCCATCTGCGTCTTCGACTTCAAGACGCAGGGCAACATCGGCCGCGTGGTGCGCGGCGAGCGCATCGGAACGTGGGTGAGCCAGGGCACCGACAGCGGGCGGTGAGGCCGAAGGAACACGGAGCGCGCGACGAGAGCGGAGAGGCCACCATCCATTGGAGAGGGTGGGCGGAGCGATTGTCCCCTGCACCGGGAAGTCCACGCGTCGGGCAGAGCCCCGCTTGATCTCATAGTCCATGGTTCCGCAGCCGCGGGCGATCGGCTTTGGCGGAGACGCAGATTGCCATTGCCATGAGTTCGGCAGTGCGCCGGCCGCGCCTCCGCGCGGCGATCGACGTATTCGATAGGCAAACCGCAACAAAACTTCTTGCGAACCCGCGTCCCGCTGCGTAGTTTGCATTCGAGCGACGCAGCGGGGTGCGAATGGCCGATACGTCGCTGCGGACACTCGTTTCCTCCCCACCTGATCCGGAGGCTCACCATGGGACGTCCATACGCGCGGCATGACGCTCTGCGGTCTCATGGGATTCGAGTCCTTGGACTCGTTCGCGCCGTGGCTGGGCGGCCTGTCACCTCAATCGCGTGCAGGGGTGCTTTCCGCACTTGGCACCAACGGGGGACAGTCGTGAACTCGCTCGTATGCGCCGTCACCTTGGCGATTTCTGCGAGCGTCTTCGCCCAGTGCCAGTACGAGGCGATCGCGATACCCGAGACTTGTAACGGAGCGTGGTCCCCCCGGGGTATCAATGACCACTCGACCGTCGTGGGTTCGCAAGCCGGGTGTACATCTGCGAATCACAAGCCCTTCGTTTGGACGGCAGAAGGCGGCACGAGTTACCTGCCCGTTCCGCCAGGGCAGGGGATTGTTAGCGCGATCGCGGTGCGAGTCGCGAACGATGGAACGATTGCTGGCTACGCCGAGAAGACAAACGGTCTCAACAACCTCATTGTTTGGCGCCCAGATGGGTCAGTGAAGATCTACTTCATGGAGGGCGTCGCACCGAACGTCAACCAGCCCGCCATTCGATACGACGGCGCGATTCTCGGTGAACTCCAGTCCGATGGCGAGTTGAACGCATTCATCCTGAAGGATGAGAAGTACCTCCCACTCCCCGCGCCCCTCGCGGAAGAGCACGGTGGCTTCAGAGCAGTCAACAGGAGCGGATGGGCGACAGGTCGCCACTACGTGACTTCGGCTCTGGAGGACCAGCCGATCTTCTGGGATGGCGAGTCCGACGCGGTAGCGCTCGGCCTCCCAGCGGGATACAGCCGCGGCCACGGCATGGAAATTGACTGCTTCGGTCGCATCGCGAGCCAGTTCCGTCAACTGGCCTCGCGGCAGGTGCCCAACCCGGCGTGGCACGCCTTCGTGTGGGAGGCCGGGACCTACACCTTCCTCCCGCTCCTTCCGGGCTTCACGTGGTCCAACGTCCGCGGCATGAACGACATCGGCCAGATCGTCGGTGAGTGCGACAAGCCGGGAGCCCCCAAGGCGTATTTCTGGCAATACGGCACAACCACCCTTCTGTCCTCGCTGATCACGCCAACCTTCACCAACGGCCTCTCCGACGTCTACGACATCAACGAGAAGGGCGAGATCACGGCGAGCAACCAGTCGCAGATGTACCTGCTCCGCCCTATCGGCGTCGTGCCTGCCGATGTCGACATCAATTGCCGTGTCGACGCGAACGACTTGAGCTACGTGGTCCGCTGCTGGGGACCCGTGGGACCCACGACCGCTGAGCGCGCCGACGTCAACGGTGACGGCTGGGTGGATGGTGCAGATCTGGCCGAGGTGCTCGGCGCTTGGACGCCATGACGGGGTGGGACGGGGTGGGACGGGATGGGACGGGGCGTGACGGGGCGTGATGGGGAGTGGCGCCCGCACGAACGTCTGAGGCACCCCAGTCTCCGCTTGGTCTCTGCATCCTCCGCGCCTCCGCGTTCAGCCACACGCACCGTGGTGAGCCACACGCGCCTCACCCCTCCGGCACGTAGGTGATCTTCGTGAAGCCCGCGTCGTGCGCGACCTGCAGCGCACCCGCCACGGTCTCGAACGCCACCGTCGCCGAGGACTTGATGACCACGCCCGCTTCCTTCGGCAGTCCCTGCAGGATTCCCTGCAGCGACGCGCGATCGCGCAGCTCGCGTCCGCCGATTCGATAGATCGGCCCCTGCACGTCGGAACCGACCTGCAGCACCTGGGCGTCGAGGAAGGACTCGCTCGGCTTGCCCGATCCGCCGCCGACGAGGGCCAGCGTCGCCTCGAGCTCCGCCTCCTCGTTGTCGATGTTGCCGGCGATCATGAAGTAGAAGAGGAGAAAGAGCACCACGTCGATGAGCGCGACCAGCGGAAGCCGGAGCATCGAGGGGTCGAGACGACCGCGGGTCTTTCGACGGAGCTTCATCGGCCGGCGCCTCCGCCCGACGGGGCCGCCGCGGCCGGGGCGTTGCCCGCGCCGGCGGTGATGATCTTGAGCCGCCGGACGCCCGCCGCGGCGATCGCCTTGGTCACGCGATTCACGTCGCCGATCGCGCAGAGCCGGTCGGCCCGCAGGACGAGTTCGGCCCGCTCGGCGCCGGTCGAGGAGGTTCCGCCGGGAAGGTCCGCGAGCACCTGATCGAGCTTGACTTCCTTGCCGTGGCTCGAGAGCACGCCGGTGCGGCTGAGCTCGAGGTAGATCGTGGACGCCGCCGCCTCGGACTTCTCCTGGCCAACCTCGGGAGGCAGCTCGACCTTGGTCGGCATCGCGTCCTTGAACTGCGAGGTCAGCGTGAAGAAGACGATGAGCAACATCACCACGTCGATCATCGGCGTGAGGTCGAAGGTCGCCTCGGTCGGTCGTGGCCTGCTGCGCAGCACGTTAGGCTCTCGCGCCCGCGCTGCTCTGCTCGCGGGCCGGCGCCGCATGGGCCGCGCCGCGCGACTGCGCCGCGCCGCCCGTGGCCGCGGTCATCGCGGCGAGGCGCTCGATGTGCCCGCCGACCTCGTCGACGAGCTGGTCGATGCGGCGGCGGAAGAGGGCGAAGGCCACCGTGCAGGGAATCGCGACGATGAGGCCTTCCGCGGTGTTCACGAGGGCCATGGACATGAAGGTCGCCAGCTCGTTGGAGCGCTGGGCGCCGCTGAGCGTGCCGATGGTCCGGAACGCACCGATCATGCCGATGACCGTGCCGAGGAGGCCGAGCATCGGACCGATCGCGGCCAGGATGCCGAGCCAGTCGTTGTTGCGGTGGATGCGGTCAACCTCCGGCGGCGCCGCCGACTCGACCGCCTCACGGAACTCCATGATCCCGAAGGGCGAGGAGAGACAGCGACCGAGGGCGTTGCCGACGATCGAGGTCAGGAGCGAGTCGGAGGTCTGGGCGAGGCAGAGCTCGTGGGCACCCTCGTAGTCGGCTTCGCTGAAGAGCCGCTGCAGGTGACCCAGGACGATCGGCGGCGCCTGCCGCGTTCGTCGAATCTCCAGCAGGTTATAGATGATGCTCGCGACCGCCAGGATCGAGAGGCAGATCAGGACGTAGCTGAGGACGCCGCCGTCGTTGATGTAGTCCCAGAGGCGAATGGTCGAGGCCGCGGGAGCGGCGCCTCCCGTTCCGTTGGCGGCGGCCGCAGGCGCGGCGGTGGCAAGCATGAGGTTCAGCATGGGCGACCACAGAATACGGAAGACCGGATCCCGTCGCGACGGCGACGACCGGTCTTCGCGCGGAGCTCCGTCGGGGCTTCCTTCGGCTCGATCGCCGTTCGGCCATCACGGACGACCTCGGCAATCGGCTCGGCTGCCGTACAATCCGTCCCTCACTCTGCCGGGTTCCCGGCAAGTCTGACCTTCACGCCATTCGCTGGCCACCTCGCCGCGCCCCACGGGCCGGCGTCGCCCGCCCCGCGCCGACCGCCGCCCTCGTGCGGGCCCGCGACGCGATTCGGATGGTTCCCCCCCGACCGAAGAGACACCGCCATGGACCTTGACACGATCCTCCTGGAAGCTGACGACCGCATGTCCAAGTCGCTGGACTACCTCCAGCGGGAATTGCGGGGCATGCGCACCGGCCGGGCGAACACGGCCATGCTCGAGTACGTGAAGGTCGACTACTACGGCAGCCAGACCGACCTCCGCGAGCTTGCCGCGATCGCCGTGACCGAGGCGACCCAGCTTCTCGTGAAGCCCTTCGACCCCACCTCGAAGACCGAAATCGTGAAGGCCATCGAGGTCGCCGGCCTGGGCCTCAACCCGCAGGTCGAGGGCTCGGCCATCCGGATCAACATCCCGGCTCCCTCCGCCGACCGCCGCAAGCAGCTCATCGCCCAGGTGAAGAAGGCCGCCGAGGAGGCCAAAATCGCCGTCCGCAACGAGCGGCGGGACGCGAACAAGCACATCGACGTCCTCATCGGCGACAAGAAGAACCCGATCTCCGACGATCAGGCCGACAAGGCCAAGGAAGAGGTCGACGAACTGACGAAGAAGTACACCGCCTCGATTGACGATGTCGCCACCAAGAAGATTGGCGAAGTCGAACAGATCTAACACCAGCCATGGCACCCTCCACGCTCGCCGCGACCGTCCTGCTGCTCTCCGCCACCGCACAGCCCTTCGCGTCGCTGCAGAGCGCCGAACTGGTGCAGGGCGCCCCGCCGGCGACCGCAGGTCAGGCGCCCAAGCCAGCCCAGGCCCAGCCTTCCCAATCCCCGCCTGCCCAATCCCAGCCTGACCTCCCCCTCGTCACCGTCGACCACGATGACGTCGTGATCCGGGAGAGCTGCCGGCTGGCGTTCGGCCCGAAACCGATCGTCGACGCCAACGGCAACGGCGTGGTGCGGATCGAGGGCTCGGGGATCACCGTCGACCTCGGCGGTGCGAAGCTCCAGGGAACCGACGCGAGGGCTCCGGCGGACGGCTTCACCGGCACGGGCATCGTCGTCCTGGGTTCGAACGTGACCCTCCAGAACGGCGGCGTGCGCGGCTACCGCTGCGGCGTCCTCGCCACCGGCGCGGACAAGTCGACCTTCCAGAAGCTCGACCTCTCGGGCAACTTCGCCACGCATCTCCTTTCGACGACGGCCGCCGAGAATTCGGCCGACTGGCTTTGGCCGCATGAGAACGACGGCCGCGAATGGGTGACGCGCTACGGCGCCTCGCTCTGCATCGAGCGGTCGAGCGGCGTGACCGTCCGCGACGTCGTCGTGCGCGGATCGCAGAATGGCATCATCCTTGACCGCGTCAGCGACAGCCGCATCTACGACAACGACTGCTCGTTCCTGAGCGGCTGGGGTCTGGCGATGTGGCGGTCGTCGAACAACGTGGTCTGCCGGAACGCGTTCGACTTCTGCGTGCGCGGCTATTCGCACGGCGTCTACAACCGCGGGCAGGACTCGGCCGGCATCCTCGTCTTCGAGCAGTGCTCGAAGAACACGATCGCGCTCAACAGCGTCACGCACGGCGGCGACGGCCTCTTCGGATTCGCGGGCAAGGAAGCGTTGGGCGAGCGGCCCTCCGAGAACTACGGCAGCCGGCGCGGCTGCAACGACAACATCATCGTCGGCAACGACTTCTCCTTCGCCGCGGCCCATGGCCTCGAGATGACCTTCTCCTTCGGAAACGTCATCGCCCACAACGCCTTCGAGCAGAACGGCATCTGCGGCATCTGGGGCGGCTACTCACAGGGCACGACGATCACCGAGAACCGCTTCGCCGGCAACGGCGGCGGCACCGGCCACGGCGAGGGCGGCGCGATCGACATCGAACACGGCAAGGGCAATCTCGTCGTCGCCAACAGCTTCCGCAAGGAGGGCGTTGCGGTCGAGTTCTGGTGGGACGACGACAAGGCGCTCCTGAGCGGACCGTGGGCGAAGGCCAACGGCGCCGAGTGCTCGCACAACGTGATCGTCGGAAACACCTTCGAGGAGTGCGGCACGGCGCTCGGGCTCCTGCAGGCGACGGACACGATCGTCGGCAAGAACAGTTCGTCCGCGGGCGAGGTGAAAGTCACGCACGACGAGGCCAGCACCATCGCGGCCCCCTCCGGCGCGGTTGCCCTGCCGACGATCCCGACGGTGGCGGAACTCGAGTCGAGGCTTCCCGGCATCAACACCCCGATCGGCAAGCACCGCGAGCTCGGCGGCCGCGAGGCGATTCGCATGACGCCGTGGGGACCGTGGGACGGCAAGAGCGCGATCCTGTCGCTGAATCGCCGCGACCCGGGACAGATGTCGTGGCAGCTCTATGGGGCGAAGGACTTCCGCGGCGGCGAGGTCGCCGGCGGCGGCTCGCTCCGCGTGGACATCAACGTGGCGACCAAGGCCGTCGTCGTGAACATGGAGATGCCCGGCAACGTGTCGCCGTTCCTGCTGCGGGTTCGCTTCGACGGCAAGACGCTCTTCGCCGAAGGCTGCGTCTACCGCGGCGACTGGCACGTCGCGTTCTTCCCCAGCGCCGTCGACCCGCGCACGGATCTCGCAACGTGGCGCGAGGGCGCGACCTCGGAGGAGTCGGTGACGGTCGACGTCCCGACCGTCGACTTCGAGTTCGGCAACGACGGCCCGCTCGCCCTCAAGCTCCCCGGCGTCGCCGGCGACACGCTCAAGGCGATCACCGGATCGAAGCTCGGCGCGGATCACTTCGGAACGATCGCCAAGTCCACGCTGACCTTCCCGAAGGGCACCTTCACGCTGCGGACGATCAGCGACGACGGCGTGCGGGTCATCGTCGACGGCAAGACCGTGATCGAGGACTGGACCTGGCACACCCCGCGAGAGAGCAGCGCCACGCTCACCTTCGAGGAGCCGAAGGAGGTCGAGATCGTGGTCGAGCACTTCGAGCTGGACGGCTTCGCGACGCTCCGCCTCTTTATCGACGGCGAGATCGAGGCGAGCCGCAAGGCGGGCTTCGGACTCCGGTGATCGGGACCGAGCGGGACGGCTCGCCGCGGACGTGATCTCGCGGCGTCGAGGCGCGGGCGGCGGCCCGATTGACTCCCCGGCGGAATCCCGCGACACTTCGGGGCATGCGTTGCCCGTATTGCGGTCAGGATCGCGATCGCGTGATCGACAGCCGTGGCGCCGAAGATGGCGGCGCGATCCGTCGGCGTCGCGAATGCGAGGCGTGCGGCAAGCGATTCACGACCTACGAGCGCGTCGAGCGGACCGAGCGGCTCTTCGTCATCAAGCGTGACGGCTCGCGGGTCCCCTTCGACGGCGAACGCATCCTCCGCGGCCTCCTCGTCGCCTGCGGCAAGCGGCCGATCCCGACCGAGACAAAGGAAGAGCTGGCGAAGTCGATCGAGGACGACCTCCACCGCGAGTTCGAACGCGAAGTCGAAAGCAAGGAGATCGGCCGCCGCGTCGCCCTGCGCCTGCGCGAGCTCGACCCGATCGCGTACATCCGCTTCGCAAGCGAGCACTACGACTTCAAGACCCTCGAGGACCTCGAACAGGAACTCGACGCCCTGCGCCAGCGACCGAAGAACCTGCCGAACCAGACGGACCTCTTCCCGCCGCGGTGAGGGGGAGAGAGATTCAACACAGAGGCACAGAGAACAAAGAGGGCCACAGAGAAGTCAAGAGAATGAGGGGTTGCGCGACCGGGCTCGGTTGCGCAGCCCCTTCTTCACGTCTGCTCTGTGAACCTCTGCGTCCTCTGTGCCTCTGTGTTGAATCTGGATCCCCCCGGTACCATGCCCGTCCTATGCCCCGAATCACCCTTCCCGATGGAAGCGTCAAGGAATTTGATCGCCCCGTGACTGCCGGCGAGGTCGCCGCGTCGATTGGTGCTGGCCTTGCGAAGGCCGCTCTCGGCGCGAAGATTGACGGCGAGCTCCGCGACCTGTCCACGCGCATCGAGAAGGACGCGAAGCTCGGGATCGTGACCGCGAAGGCGAAGGGTGCGACCGCCCCGGACGCCGATGCCCTCTACCTCTTGCGGCACAGTTGTGCCCACGTGATGGCCGAGGCGATCCAGCGGCTCTTCCCGGGGGTGCAGCTCGTCTACGGCCCGCCGCTGGAGAACAGCTTCTACTACGACATGCTGTTTCCGGCTGGGAAAGTCATGTCGACCGAGGACTTCGCCAAGGTCGAGGCCGAGATGGCCAAGATCATCGCCGAGGACCGCCCCTTCACCCGCTACGACCTGCCGATGAAGGACGGCCTCGCGAAGCTGAAGGGCGAGGGCTCGAAGTTCAAGCTCGACAACGCCGAACGGGCGATCGAGGCGGGCTCGACCGAACTGAGCTGGTACGCCACCGGCCAGCCGGGCAAGGACTGGGAGGATCTCTGCCGCGGTCCGCACGTCCCGAGCACCGGCCGGATCGGCGCGTTCAAGATCCTCTCGCTTGCGTCGAGCTACTGGAAGGGCGACGAGAAGCTTGACCGGCTGACCCGCGTCTACGGGACCGCGTTCGCGACCAAGCCCGAGCTCGACGCCTACATGGCCCAGGTCGAAGAGGCGAAGAAGCGCGACCACCGCGTGCTCGGCAAGCAGTTGCGGCTCTTCCACATCGACGAGATGGTCGGCCAGGGGCTCATCCTCTGGACCCCGAACGGCGCGGTGATTCGCCAGGAGCTCCAGAACTTCATCGGTGAGGAGCTCAGGCGTCAGGGCTACTTCCAGGTGTTCACGCCGAACATCGGCAAGCTCGATCTCTACAAGACCAGCGGCCACTTCCCCTACTACCAAGACTCGCAGTACCCGCCGCTCGTCGATCACGACCAGCTCAAGCTGCTCGCGCACGAGGGCTGCTCCTGCGGCGACCTCTCGAATCGCATGAAGTCAGGCGATATCGATGGGTATCTGTTGCGGCCGATGAATTGCCCGCACCACATCAAGATCTACGCGAGCCAGCAGCGCAGCTATCGCGAGCTCCCGATTCGCCTCTGCGAGTTCGGCACGGTCTATCGCTGGGAGCAGTCGGGCGAGATCGGCGGCATGACCCGCGTCCGCGGCTTCACCCAAGACGATGCCCACCTCTTCTGCCGCGAAGACCAGATCGCCGAGGAGTTGCAGGGCTGCCTGAGCCTCGTGAAGTTGATCTTCAAGACCCTCGGCATGACCGACTACCGCGTGCGCGTCGGCCTCCGCGACCCGGACAGCGCGAAGTACGTGGGTGATCCAAAGAACTGGGACAAGGCCGAACAGGCCTGCCGCGACGCGGCCCAAAGCCTCGGCGTACCGTTCAGCGAAGAGGCCGGCGAAGCGGCGTTCTACGGCCCGAAGATCGACTTCGTCGTGAAGGACGTCATCGGCCGCTCGTGGCAGCTGGGCACCGTGCAGGTGGATTACAACCTGCCGAAGCGCTTCGGCCTCGAGTACATCGGCAGCGACAACCAAGTCCACCAGCCGGTCATGATTCACCGAGCGCCCTTCGGCAGCTTCGAGCGATTCATCGGCTGCCTCATCGAACACTTCGCCGGCGCGTTCCCGACGTGGCTCGCGCCGGAGCAGGTCCGCGTCCTCACCATCAGCGAAAAGAGCGAATCCTGGGGCCGCGAGGTGCTCGCGATGCTCAAGGCCGCTGGCGTGCGAGCGACGCTCGACGAGAGCTCCGAGCGCATTCAGGGCAAGATCAAGGCTGCGACGGAGTGGAAGATCCCGTACTTGCTCGTGGTCGGCGAACGCGACGCCGAGGCGAAGGCGGTGAGCGTGCGAGCTCGCGGCGTGCAGGAGAACCTTGGGGCGATGGGGGCGGGTGAGTTTGTGGCCCAGCTCGCGCGCGAGATCGCGACGAGGTCGGCGCAGATTGCTGTGAGGATGGCGAAAGGGGCGTGACAGACCGCAGCTCGACACCGAGCTTGAGAGGCTTGGCATGATCAGTCACACTCTGATGGAACGCTTTTGGACACGTAGTTGCGACCCCAATCCAGACATTTCCACCCTAGCCTAGTCGAAAGTAGACGTTGCCACGGGCTAGCGCTTGCCATGACATGGGCCGACGACCCCCGGAATTTAGAAGGCTCGAGCCCCTAACGTGTGAGATTTCTAGATGCTGCCAAACTAGGGCGAGGACCGTGAAGCGTTCTGACGCCCTCTTTCGCTTCATGGCATTTCGCGCAGAGCGGTCGCGGCGTTAGACTGAGGCGGGGATCCTCCGCTAGGACGTCTTCCCTAGCGGCGTGCGCCTCACTCCCAGCAACGACAAGGCGATCGGAAGCGTCGAAGGATCATCTGCTTCGGTTCAGATCCTCTCGATCTTCGATCTGGATTGCGAGCCGTAGTGCTGAATCACAAACCGCATGTCGTCACGCAGGCGCGGAAAAGGTCGACGCATCCGGAGGCGCGCAGCGGCAAATGACAATCCAACGTTTCGGTGATTGCGACCTCGATCGGTTTCAGCGGCCAGCAATCCAGACA
Organism: Phycisphaerales bacterium; assembly: GCA_044220875.1. Classification (GTDB taxonomy): domain Bacteria; phylum Planctomycetota; class Phycisphaerae; order Phycisphaerales; family SM1A02; genus JAEUIT01. The sequence goes on from JBGAQH010000002.1 coordinate 28,368, forward strand.
ATGGAGGATGCGAATGGGCTGGTTAAAGAACCTCTTCAGGCAAGTGCCTTCACTTCCATGTCCCGAATGTGGATATCACATGAGGCGATCTGCGTTCTCGAGTTCCGATCAGTGCGATAGCTGCGGCGCGTATTCAATCGCCATCATGGATGCATCGTCGCGGCGCCCTTCGCAGACGGGATGGTCGCAAGTGCCTGCGGGATTTGTCTCCCACAAGCTCGAGTTTCGCTTGCCGTTGGCAAACGTGCGACCCCTGCCACTGTGGGTCTTCCCCGACGCCGGATCGTGTTGCGTCTGCGGCCTCTCGGCCACCAAAGTCACCATGCTCGCAGTGTCGATTTCGAGCGGCACCGGAGCGGTAGCGACCACGATGCGACGCGAGTTTCCCCTTGGGTACTGCCCGAACCACGCCACACGAGGAACCTGTCGCGATGGCGGCGTGTTCTGGGACTATCGGGAATTGTGTTGCCAGGGCATTGACTTCTACAATAGGTTTCGATCGCTCAATTGGATGACCCTAGAGGACCGCCGTCGACGCGAGGAGGTATGCGTTCGGTGCCGCTACCCATTGAAGAAGATATTCGGTGGATTACATGAGGCGTGCCCAGAATGCCGTGCAGACCAGATGGACGATTTGGCGGACGTGGTCGATGTCATTTCGGGACGTCGCTCGCGGTTGCTCCAGTCGCGAATTGAAGCCGGTCTACAGGGAACTGCCGCCGGCGAAGAGTTCCTCTTCCCATGCCGGGAGATCGATGGCAAGGCAGTGGTCGAACGTGCATATCGCAAGCGGCTTGACGCACTTGTCGCAAATGGAAAGATCCAAGCCGCGGATGCGAAGAAGTGGTCACAGTGATTTCGGCGATGGGCTACCGGGCGCGGCCACGTGCGGCGTCCCTTCGCACGTAGGCCTTCAGGGGTGCCCTTTTTTGGACAGGCACCCTTCGAACGGTCGCGCCTCCAAGCCGGCAATGAATCCCGTCCCGCCCGTTCTTATTGCCACTATCTGCAATCCGGCACAATCCGGCATCCGATCCAGGGGGGGGGCAATCAGAGGGCCGCTTTGGATAGCCACATTCGTGAAAGGGGCGGGACCTGTCGCCCCGTGCCGGGCTCACATTTGACAGCCTCATTCGGATCGGGTTTGGCTCGGGCCGTGGACAAAGCGCCCCCGCCCAGACCTCACAACCCGGGATCAGCTTCGACCGCCAATTTCAGGATGTGCGTGACTCGGCCCTTAAGGCCGATCGCAGGCCACTGGTGCCGGGTCAGCCACCTGCAATGAACTCCGCTAGCGTTCCCTCTAGCGGCCCGAGTTCTTCCTCCAATTTCGGCAAGACCAGTTCCGAGCGGGAATGCGCTGTATTACAGAGATAGGGATAAACAAGACGGTACGCTCGGTGTGGAATCTGAACCTCATCGGCGGCATGCGCTTCTGCTGACCCTATAACTGAATCAAACAGCGAGTTCTTGAACACACACCGGAGGCCGTGCTCGACATCGATCCGCGCCTGTACGATAAGGGCACGCAGCTCTTCGCTCTCACCCGGACGTCTCTTGCTAACCCAATCGAGCATAGTGCCGCCCACCCTCAACTCTCTGAGTAGGGTCGCAACCGTCCGCTCGCCGAGGTCCGCCGCGCATCCCCGTTGAAACGCCAGAGACATCGTGAGCCCGAAACACGCCAAATAGAGGTTCTCCTTTTCGATCGCCGGCGCGATCGGCACATGAGGAAGGCAGCGCCGAAGGATGCGACACACCGCATACGCGTCGGCGTCCATCTCCAGCGCTAGCCTGATGGATCGCCGAACCGCTGAATCCTCTCCGAGCGAGCGCACTTGCGGCACCCACTGAAGCCGGAGATGGCCATTGACCACATGGCACGCTTCATGATTTAGAACGAAAGCCATCGCAGCTCGAAACAGAGCCCACTTTACCCGCTCCGCAGCCGGGGAACACGCTAGAAACGGATACGCAGAATCTTCTGCATGTCCGGCGATGCTGAGCGAGCCTCGCTCAATATTGGATTGAAAGAGACTTGGCACGGTCAGAGACGGAGCCGCAATAGAAGTTTCCCACTCCCCCGCGAACTTGCGCATGGCACCGACGGTGCTCACCAAGCGGGAGCAAATGTCCTCCAGAACAGTTAGTGTGCAGTACCGAGTAACCACACACGGTTGGTACGGATCGGGATCAGCCTTCGCCTGAGCTCCAAACTTGTCGCCCTTCGCGATCAAGAAGTGGAGGCCGGCAGCTCCGGAGAGCCGTTGAGAGTCCAGCCACTCGCACAAGAGAGCAAGCTCCCCTTGATACTCACGCACCGATTGCTGGTTCGAGTCCAAGATCACATGGCGCAGATCCCACTTTTTCAAGAACGTTTTCGCGTATTCAGCGTCTAGAGGGAACATCGGTGTCCCAACTCCGTTAGGTTGTGATGTTGCTCGCGCTTCTGCTTCGATCTGCTCGCCGCAATCGTAAGCGCCTCGCAGTACTGAGATCTAAGATGCTCAGGCCCTTCGCGCCTGTCGACGATCTTGTGCTATCGCAGAGCGGGTACTCGCCGCCCCTTGCGCCCGTCCGCAACCCTTCGTCAATCGCAGAGTGAGTCCTCGACCCTCATCCGGCCGGATCTCCCTGAGCTTTCAATAGCTCGAATTCTCTGGGGCTAAGGTTGCCCGAGGCGCAGTGCGGTCGATCGTCATTGTAGTGAACCCGCCAAGGTCGGCCTCCTCACGGAGCCCGATGAGTTCGAGGGCGCGTGGCCGGCGCTCGACACGCTCGCTCCGCAACGACTGAGCACGCTGCGGCGGGTCGCGACCCTAGAGAGCATCGGCTCGTCGCCCGCTTGGTAAAGCTGAACCTCCTCACCCGCGCCGGCGGCGGTCGGTCGACGTTCTATCGATTGCCGTGAGGATGCTCCGGTGCGATGAACGCCGCGATTGCGGACGCTCGTCGGCTAACTCGACCAGAGTTTCTCTCACGGAGGCACGGAGAACACGGGAAGAAGAGGAGAGGCAGCGGTGAGTGGGGATGGGGCAACCCGTCGACCTGCGTTTCCTCCGCGCCTCTGCGTCTCTGCGTGCGATCGTCTCGTTGGGGCACTGACGCATGCCAGGGTGCGGTCGGGCGACCCGCGACTGCCCCCTCTGTCGACTGCGTCGACATCTCCCCGCCGTGCGGCGGGGGAGAGCAGCTGCGCGCCGCCGGGCTTCCTCTTCCTGTGTTCTCCGTGCCTCCGTGAGAAATTCTCCGGCAGCCGTTCCCCACGCCCGCGCCCGCCCAAGCCGCCGTGACTCCATGCGACGTCCATCAGAGGTTTTGCATCACTGGGTGTATCACGGAGCCGGAAGATCGGTTGGCGTCGCAATTCGCGCAGGCTCACGCGGGCTCTCCTGAGTTGGCGAAGGCGCAATCGACGATGAACGAGTTGTTCACCTCGAACGATGGCCTTGGACGGATTCGCCTCATGGAGTAAGCGCAGGCGACTCGCGAGACGACTCCGCCGATCGATGTGTCGCCCCTCGTCGCGGAGATTCAGCGTCTGCTTGGGATTCCGGCATCGCCCTGAAATGTTCCGAGCGCAGCCAACAGCTCGCTCGAGAGCACGATCGAGCAGGGCAAGGAGTCGAAATCCCCGCCCGTCCCTACCTCGCCGGCTGCACCGCCGCCCGCCATCGGGCGGCCTCCTCGGCTCGGCCGCTTCGTTCGCACAGCGTCGCCAGACGCTCGACCACGGCTTGGTGATCCGCGGGTTCGTCGGTCTTCTGCGCGGGGTCCGCCATGTGGGACTCGGCCTTGCGGAGCAGGCGTTCCGCGCGGGCGGTGTCGCCGGTCTCAAGGGCCGCCCAGCCCATGTTGGACAGGTAGCGCCCGGTACGGTGTTCGTTCCTGGCGAGCATGCCGGCGCCGATGTCCTCGAGCTCTTGCATCGCGAGCGATTGGATCGCAGCGTCGTCGCCGACCTCCGGGCGCACTTCCTTCGAAGCGGCGACATAGGTCTTCGCCGCGGTGACGACCCGCTCCGCCTCGTTGGGGAACGAGACGCGCAGTCGTATGCCGACGGCCCTCCGCAGTGTCGGCAGATACGCAGGATCGCCGTTCTTCCGCAGGGTCTCGCAGAGCGCGAGACACGCCCGCTCCGTGAACGGGTGATCTGGGCCGAGTGACGCCCACAGGCCCTCCGCTCCCTTCGAGAGGAACGGCTGGGCCTCTTCCCCCCTGCCTTGCCGCTCGACGCACGCGCCGACCATGTAGTGGGACAGGGCGATCTGCCAGTGCCCCTCCGGGTTGGCCCTTTCCGTCAACGCGAGCAGCTCGCGGTAGTACGGTTCGGCCTCGGCCGGTCGACCCAAGTTCATGGCGAGCGCGGCGACATGGGTCAGGGCTGCGAAGAGTGCGGGATGGTCCTTCTTGGGCTGCGCTCGAGCGTGCTGGAGAGCCGCGGTCGCGTAGGGAAGCGCCTCCTCATAGCGCTCTTCCGCACCCAAGCTCGCGGCGAGCGAGAGCGTGGCGTCTAGCGTCAGGACGTTCCCGACCGGATACGTCCGGTCGAGCGCCTCGATGGCGTGACGAAGATGTTGCTGCGCCTCAGCGTGTCGGCCGAGCTTCTGAAGCACCTCGCCGAGCGACGCCTCAATGGTGTGGGGCCAAGTTCCTATGTGGGTTCCGATGTCGGCCGTCGACGCCGAAGCCGCAGCGAAGGCCGAGCGCAGGATCTTCTCCGCCCCGGCAAGATCACCGAGGAAGCTGAGCGCCTCGGCGAGGATGTTCTGCGCCTCAAGCGTCGCGACGTCAGCCGGTCCAAGCGCCTCCCCAAAGATGCTCGGGCAGGGATCGATCGCCTGCCGCGCTTCCGCAAACAGACCAAGCCCGCAGTACAGGCGGGCGACCACCATGCGGACCTTCGCGGCGAGCACCGGTTGGTCCTTGAACCGCGTGTCGACGTTCGCGACGGCGTTCGAGAGCGCGTCGACCACCGTCACCTTGACGCCGTCCCGCTCCGGTGACGCCGCGCCGAAGAGATCGTCGATCAGGAACGCATTGATCGCGGCCGTTTCTTCGCGGGCAGAACGCGAGACGCTCTCCGCCTCACGCGTGCGGGCCAACGACACCAGCGTCGCGACCAGCCCGGCGGTGAGGGCGAGCAACACGACGACCGACGCCGTCACGCCAACGCGGTGGCGCCGCACGAACTTCCGCGTCTGGTACCACACGCTCGGCGCCGCCGCAGAGACCGGCTGGTGGGCACGATGTCGACGAATGTCCGCGGCAAGTGCCTCGACCGAGCCATAGCGTCGCGTGACATCCTTGTCGATCGCCCGCAGAACGATCCAGTCGAGATCGCCGACCAGCGCCGCACGGTGTCGCTTCAAATCGGTCCCACGGGCTGCGGCGACCTCGGCCCGACGCGCGCCGAGCCCATCGAGTCGGGCGGACGGCCGCGGCGGCTCCTCCGTTCGGATCGCCTGCAAGGTCGAGGCGAGCGAGGATCCCGTTCGCGACGCAATGCCCAGTGGGGTCACGCCGACGAGCAGCTCGTACAAGAGCGCCCCGAGAGCGAAGACATCGACCCGCGTGTCGACTCCGCCGGGCTCGGCATCGACCTGCTCCGGTGACATGTAGTCGGGCGTCCCGACGAGCTGCATCTCTGTTGTCATCCGGGCGTCGCCCGAGGCGTCGATCGCCCGAGCGATGCCGAAGTCGATCACCTTCGCGACCGCACGGCTGCCTTCGATGTGCACGAGGACATTGGACGGCTTGAGATCGCGGTGGATGACGCCCTTGCGATGGGCGTACTCGACGGCCGCACAGACATCGAGAAAGAGCGACAGCCGGTCGTCGATCGAGAGCTTCCGCTCGTCGCTGTGTTTGGTGATCGGGAGACCCTCGATCAGCTCCATCACGAAGTAGGGTCGGCCGTCCGGGGTGGTGCCGGCATCGAAGATCGACGCGATGTGCTCGTGCTGGAGCGACGCCAGCGTCTGTCGCTCGCCCGCGAAGCGGGCAATGACGTTCGCCGAGTCCATGCCCGGCTTGATGACCTTGAGGGCGACGTCTCGGGCGATCGGCTCGGTCTGGCTGACGCGGTACACGCTTCCGAAGCCGCCTTCGCCGAGAAGCGAGAGGACGCGAAAGCGATCGATGCACTCGGGGAGCGGCGCGCCCTCGTGGTCGCTCGGGTCGACGAGCGCCGCCGCGGGCGTGGTCATGAACGAGGAGAAGTCCGCGTCGCCGTTGCCGGCGTCGCCATCGTGGACCTCGAGCATCCGGCGGACCTTCGCCTTGAGTCCGCCCGCGTGATCGCGTTCCGATCCGCACAGCCGATCGATTTCGCCGTCGCGCTCCGCGGCGGGCAGATCCATGACCGCGAGGAAGATCTCCCGTACGCGGGCGGCATTCGCAGCCTTCGCAGCATTCGCAGCATCTGATGATCCGGAGCGTGGCTCACTCATGGGGGTGCTTCAGCTCGTCGAAAAGCCACGCCCGCGCGCAGGCCCATTGGCGCTTGACGCTGGTCGGAGAGAGATCCAGTGCCTCGGCCGTCTGCTCGATCGAGAGACCGGCGAAGAACCGCAACATGACGATGCGGGCCATCCGCTCGTCCTCTTCTTCCATGCGACGAAGCGCCTCGTCGAGGGCCACGAGATCGATTGGGTATCGTTCCGGCCGGTCCTTCCCGTCCGATTCAATACGGTGCCCCACGAGGCCTTCGCGTTGGATCACGTCCGAAAGCGAGAGGCGCTGCCGCGTTCCGCCGTGCCGCTCGCGGCCGACGCGCCGGGCCCGCTCGACCAGGATCCGTCGCATCGCCAGCGCGGCGGCCCCGAAAAAGTGCCCCTTGGTGTTCCAGTTCGACGAGCCGTCGCCCACAAGACGGAGGTACGCCTCGTGGACGAGCGCCGTCGCATCGAGCGTCTGCCCCGGCGGCTCGCGTCGAAGCCGCTGAGCCGCCAGCTTGCGAAGCTCGCCGTAGACCAAGGGAAGCAACTCGTCCGAGGCACGCAGATCGCCGGCCCCAATCGCCACGAGCAGGCGGGTCACGTCAGAGGAGGTGCTAGCCCCAGATGGGTCCATGTCGGTTGCAGTTCGAGACGCCGGGCCGCGACCGCAGCCGCCTCCGCACACCCAGCGGGACGGTATCGGCCCGATTCGGCCCCTTCAAGAGAAATGTGGCCCTCGCCGGAGCCCCGCGTCGCACTGCCCATGGAGCGTTCCGCGAGGCCCTTACGCGAGGCCCTGATAAGTGCCTGCGTTGGACGCTTCGTAACCGACCAAACGCAATGAGGTGACCCACCGTGACGAGCTCGACACCACAGCCGCCAGCGCGCCTGCAACCCGAACAACGATCCTCGCCGGAGCGGCACTGCCGCTCCCGGCTTCGCGGGGTGTTCCGCTCGGTGCAGACGGCACTCGTCGCTGCGGCGGTGCTGGTCCTCTCGGGAACCTCCGGCGCTGCTCCGCAGGACGCTGGGCCCATCCAGACGTGGGGCTATGCCGGATGGGGCCAACTCTCCATTCCGAGCGCGACGAAGATCGCAGCGGGCGGGGCGCACACCGTCGTGACGGTCAGTGCGGACACCACCAAGGCCATGGCGTGGGGCAGCAATCTCAACGGCCAGTGCAACACGCCTGCGGACTTCGTCCCCATCGATATGGCGGCGGGTGCATCCCACACCGTCCTCCTCCGCAACAACTTCACGCTCGCGTGCTTTGGGAGCAACGCCTTCGGTCAGTGCAACATTCCGGCGAACATCGGCTCGATCGACAAGGTTGCCGCGGGCGATTACCACACGATCGCGATCAAGCCGAACGGCGGTCCTGTCATCTGCTGGGGCTGGAACGCCTTTGGCCAGTGCAACGTTCCCGCGAACCTGGGGACAGTGATCGACGCCGATGGCGGCTACAGCCACACCGCCGCGGTCAAGACCAATGGCACGGTCGCTTGTTGGGGCGGAAACGACTTCGGTCAGTGCAATGTTCCCTCGAACCTCAGCTCGGTCGTCCAAGTGGCGGCGGGCTTCGATCACACGGTCGCACTCCGAAGCGACGGCAGTGTGGTGTGCTGGGGCAGCAACGCTCATGGCCAGTGCACCGTGCCGGCGAACATCGGGCCCATCAGCCAGATTGACGCAGGCGACGGCTTCACCATGGCGCTTCGGACCGACGGTACGGTCGTCTGCTGGGGCGACAACACCGATGGTCAGTGCACCGTGCCGGCGAACCTCGTCGCCGTCAGCCAGATCGCTGCTGGCTCCCACTTCGCAGTCGCGCGCACCTCAGGCGGCACGGTGGCCGGCTGGGGCAAAAGCGACCTCGGCCAGATCGCCACGCCTGCCGTGCTGCAGGCGAGCCCGATCGTCGAGGTCGACATAGGCGTCGCACACACAATTGCCCGCCGGCAGAACGGCGCCGTCTTCTGCATCGGACTCAACAGCAGCGGGCAATGCAACGTCCCCGCCGATGTAGGTTCTGGTCAGGGCTCCGGTTCGGGATCAGGTATCAGCCCGGCAATCCAAGTCGCGGCTGGCGCGTCTCACTCGGCCGCCCGCAAGGCAGACGGCACGGTCGTCTGCTGGGGCTTGAACGGCCATGGCCAGTGCTCGGTGCCCGCGGGTCTCGGGGCGTGCATCGATGTCTCGCCCGGCTCGACACACACCGCCGCGGTGAAGAGCGACGGAACGGTCGTGTGCTGGGGATCGAATGTGTTCGGTCAGTGCAACGTGCCAGCCAACCTTGGCCCGGTCGTGGACGTCGAATCAGGCTCGTCGCACATCATCGCCCTCAAGGCCGACGGAACGGTCGCCTGCTGGGGGCTCAACGGCAGCGGTCAATGCAATGTCCCGCCAAACCTGACCGACGTGGTGCGGGTTGCCGCCGGTAACAGCCACAGCGTTGCCCTTCGTTCCAACGGCACCGTCGTCTGTTGGGGGTCGAACGCAAGCGGCCAGTGCACCGTGCCGGCGAACCTGGGAACGGCGATCGATATCGCGGGCGGCGGCGATCACACGCTTGCCCGCAGGTCGAACCTAACGCTTGTCCAGTGGGGTTCGAATGAGTTTGGCCAGACGAGTCCGCAGGTCAATCTGCAGGTCGCCAACTCCACCGGCCCGATCGCGGCTGGAGGCGTCGTCAGTGCGGCGCTCCGACTCGAGTCAGCCCCGCTGAACGACGAGTGCGCGAACGCAATGGTCGTCCATCGGGGACGGACGCTCTTCACCACGCCGCGTGCGACGAACAGTCCTGTCGCGCTTCCCTCCTCATGCAACGAAGGCAGTGGCGTCGACCTCGTGCAGGACGTGTGGTTTACGTACACAGCGGACGCGAACGGCACCGCGACCGTCTCGACCTGCGGTCAGGCGTTCTACGACACCCGCCTTGCCGCCTACGCGGGCACATGCGGCGCGCTCACGCTCATCGCCTGCGACGACGACACCGCCGGCTGCGGCGGCGGGACGTCGACCATGAGCTTCACCGTCCAGAATGGCGAGAGCTATCTCATTCGCGCCGGTGGGAGAACCGGCTCGGGCGCAGGCTTCCTCTCGATCGCGCTCGAGGAATTCGTTCCGCCTGAGAACTTCGTCCCGATCGACTTCTCGGCATTCTTCAACTGGTCGACCTCGCTCCAAACCGGTGGGGAGCTCTATCCGACCGGCAATCTTCTCCTCGGCGGCGTGGCGTTCTCGATTCCGCCCTCCACCGGACTCAACGCCTGGCACGCGAAGGAAGTGCCCGGGCGGAACCCGCGCGTGCTGGAGGTGCCCGTGAACGTGGCCAACGCGATCTCCGTGCATGCCCTGATCAACTCCTGGTGGGGCGTGCCGGGACCGGGGTCGCTCGCGACAGTCGAGTTCTACGGATGCAACGGCGCGTTCTACAGCAAGCCGCTCATCGGCAACGAGGACATCCGCGATCACTTCAACGGCTTCTACACGAACTCGATCAACGGGACGACCACGGTCGAGGTCTTCGGCAACGGTCAGGTGCGCATGGACAAGGTCCGCTTCGATCTCCCGCCCGAGTTCCTGAGCCAGAAGCTCGAACTCGTTCGAATCGTGGACACCGGTGACATCGGCGTGCAACGCGTCTGGCTCGCGGGCCTGACGGTCGAGACCGGCGTCGCATCCTGCCCTGCCGACCTCTCGGGCGACGGCATCGTCGGCGGCGAAGACCTTGCGATCCTGCTCGGCGGCTGGGGTCCCGGATGCGCCGGCGATTTCGACGGCGACGGGGTCGTCGGCGGTGCCGATCTCGCAGTCATGCTCGGCGCGTGGGGTGCGTGCGGTCCGTGATCGAGGCGCGGTGACGGGGCGCCCAATTGGGGGGCCAGCTTGAGGGGCCATCTGGACCGGCCCCTTTCAAGCTCCCCATCGGAGGCGAACGCGATCTCCCACGGTCAAGCCAATGCGAGCAGTCCGTGGCGCCCTTCGAGCGCACACTCCTTCGGCGCGACAGGGAATCGCGTGCCCTGCCACGCGTGGATTGCAACGTCGATCCGTATCAGTTCCACGCGCCGAGAATCACCGCCAGATCGGCTGCGTCGACGACACAATCGCCGCTGAGATCGAATTCGCTCCCCAGCGTGCCCCACGCCCCGAGGAGCGCTGCGAGATCCGCTCCGTTCACGAAGCCGTTGCCGTCGAAATCCGGGTTGGCGATCGCCGCCACTTGGAGTTCCGCGGGCCCGATGTCCGCCCCGATCGTCACGTTCGCGACCGGGAGGTCGACGAGAAGCGTCCGGTCATAGAAGTCGTTGAGCGAGAAATTGCCGAAGCCGTCTTCGTTGAGATCCGTTGCGGCTGGCTCGCCGATCGAGACGAAGTTCGAGCCCGCATCGGCCAGGCCTCCGCACGGAACGGGAAGGTAGTCCTCGTCGCCGGTCCCGTGAACGCCGTCGTCGCCGCGAACGTCGGCGACGCCGCAATCCGGACCGGTGGCGAAGCAGCCGAGCAGGGTCGCCCCCGCGATGGGCGCAACGAACGACTCGATCGCACAGCGATCCAGCTTGAAGAGGCTGCCGTCCCCGGAGACCTGAGCGTCCAGCGTGTGCGCGCTCGCGATCGTGTTGTCGGCGACGATCGTGTTGCGGATGATCACCGCATTCGTCCCCGGCGAGCCCTGGACGCGCAGCCCGCTCTGCGAGCCGCTCTGCGTCGCGTTGCCGGCGATGATCGTTCGGTCGATCGTGGCGACACTCATCCCATCCAGAACGACGCCGGCGCTGCCGCCGCTCGTGGCGCTGTTGCCGACGACGGCGGAGTACCCCAGCCGGAAGGTGGTGTCGGCTCCCGGCTGCACCCGGATCGCGCTGCCGGGTCCGGTGCCGGTGTTCGCGGTGATGACGCAATGGGTGATCTGCGAAAACGCCCCCGGCTGGACCAGCAGCCCGCCGCCGCCGATGGTCGGCTGGGCGTTGCCGTCACGGATGATGCAACCATCGACCGCCGAGAACCCCGGCCCCGCGGTCACGACGTGTCGCGAGTTCCCGCTCGGCCCCGGCGCGCCGAGCTCGCCGGAGAGAACGGTCGGGTGGGCCCGCCAATCGCGCGGCGAACGCATGCTCTCGCCGCCGACGAAACCTCCGAGGATGACCACGCCGTCGGTGAGGAGAAACGTCGCGTTGACGTCGGTCCCGGTGGTCGGCTTGTACGTGCCCTGAGCGACCCAAATCTCCCCCGCTCCACCGGTGCGCGGATTGGCCAGTTCGGCGAGGGCGCTCTGCAGGTTGACGTAGGCATCCGTCCACGAGGTGCCGTCGTTCGCGCCGGTCGCCGCGTGGTTCACGAGAATCGTGCGCGGCCGGTACTTCTCATGACCACCCATGTCGGTGGTCGGATTGCTGAGGGCGCCGCCCTGCGGGTGGAACTGGTCGTCGACGGACCGGTCACCACCGATGTAGGTGAGGGCGAGGGGCTCGCTGACGTTGCCGTCGCCGTCGGTGTCGGCGATGTCGGCGACCGTGCATTCGCCCTGATCGATGCAGGGCGAGTCGCCACGGAGGATGTGGCGGTACTCGCGCAGGCTCATCGTTTCGTCGTAGGTGAACTTCGGGTCGCTCGAGATCGTCGTCGGGCTCGATGGGGCTACGTTGTCCCATCCCTCGATGCAGCACCGCACGACCGTGAGCGGGGCCGAGGTGGTGCGGAACTGGGAAAGCTCCGACGTGGCGCCGCCCGCGTTCCGATAGAGAATCGAACTCGAGAAGGTCGACGCGACGCTGATGGTGGCGAGGTCGACCGCCGCAACGCCGTCGTTGTCGGCGACCGTCGAGTTCATGAGCTGGATCGGCGCGAACTGGGCGAAGATCGCCGCCCCCTGGTCGGCCGCATTGTCGGTGAAGATGCAGCCGTGGATCGCCATCGGACTCGAGGCCGAGAACCCCGACACCCGTCCGATCGCAGCTCCCTTCACAGCGGTGTTCTTGACGAGCAGACAGCGCACGACTGCGGGCGAACCGCTCGTGACCAACATGCCTCCGCCGATGCCGTCGTTGCCGGTGCCGTTCGCGTTGCCGTCACGGATGACGAACCCGTCGAGGATCGCGGAGGCGGTCACCGCGTTGGCGCGGACCACGTGGAAGCTGTTGTCGGCGTTGCTGACGGGGTCGCCGATGTTGCCGCTGAGGGTGCTCGTGTAGAGACTGATGACGCGCTCGTCGGGGTCCGCCCCGGTGCCCGCATAGCCGCCGCGCATTCGGACCCCCTGCTTCAGCACGAAGCTGATGGCGCGGTCCGTCCCCGTCGTCGGAACGTAGGTGCCGATCGCCACCCGGACCTCGTCTCCGGACACGGCCGCATCGATCCCGGCCTGCAGGCTCGCAAAGGCGGTCGCCCAGCTCAGCCCGTCCTGCTGGTTCGCCGGAAGGGCTTGGCCCGCGCGAACGTAGCGAATCCCGGCGTGGGCTGAGCACGCCAACGCTACCGAGGCAATCGATGCGGACAGGCGAACGAGTCGATGGTCGTGGAGCATGGCCTCCCGCTCGCGCCATCGGCCGTTCCGCGGGATCACCCGTGTGCAATCTTGGGGCCAAGGAAGCGTGTCCCGCCGGAACCGAATCGCTCAGACGAAGCCCAGTCGCTGCGGAGACGACCCGGCCGAAGCTGTCGGTCTCGTTTGAGTTCCTGTCTCGCCCTCCAACTCATCCGCAGCAACTTTCCGCCTCGCAGGGAACTCGCCTACCCGCTCACTGCCAGCGAGGGCCGTCCATCAATTCCTCGAATTCGTTGGTCCGGTCGGTCCTCGCACTTCGCATGCATTCGGCGGGGTCGATTCGAGAGTCACCATTCGGCCCTTGGTGAAGTTGGGGAACTCAGGCTGATCGGAACTTCGGCGTGGCGCTGCAGCCTCGCCTTCCGACGCCCGCTGGTTCAGGCCTGAGCTCCGCTCGACACCACCACCCGCTTCCTCGGGCCCACCTCGTGACTTCGTTGAAGGAATCGTCCATGCGAATTGCCCGTTTCATCGCCGCCAGCACCATCGGTCTCTCCCTCGGGACTGGACTCTCCAGCGCCTGCATCGGCGCCACCATCACCGCCACGGCCGACAACCGGTCGGGCAGCATCTCTGCCTTCGACGGAATCGGCGATCCGGTGCAAGGCGGGTTCAGCGTCACCCCCGGCGGGAACGACTTTGACCCGATCACGTTCAACCAGTGCGTCAACGACGGGGGTCGCTCGGCGTGCATGAACGTGACGTCCTCCTACCTCAACATCGGGCCGGGGCTGGTCACCGAAGGCATGCAGGCGAACGGTCAGATGCAGATCGTCAAGCCTTCGGGCGCGGGCCATGCGATCTCCGACGGCTTCGTTTCCTTCGCGATTCAGGTGAGCGGCGTGGCGTCCGGATCGAACGTGCCGTTCGACTTCATCGGCTCGCTCACCGAAACCGGCGGCGCGGTCGCGAACGGAATCATCTCCCTCACCGGCCCCGGCGTCTCGCTTTCGTTCTCGACAACCGGGACCTGGGATCAGACCGTCAACCTCGTCAACGGCACCTACACGCTCACCGTCGATGCGAATCTCATCGCCACCTCGTCCGCGGCGGCGAACGCCTCGATCGCCTTCGACGTGACGCTGGCCGAAATCCCCCCTGCGTGCGGACCTCAGGGAGGAAGCTGCTTCTCGACGCACGCCGGCGGCTGCGATGACGTCGAATGCTGCAGCTCCGTCTGTGCAGCGGATCCCTTCTGCTGCAGCAATTTCTGGGACAGCCAGTGCGTCATCGAGGCCGCCAACGTTTGCTCGCAGCGGTTCCTTACCGACCGGGTGATCAATCCCCTCAACGGCCGCCGCTACCGTCTGATGTCGCCGAGACCATGGTCGGACAGCGTGACGTTCCTGAGCACCGACGGTCTGGCTCCCGCACGGATCGCAAGCGCCGCGGACAATGACTGGCTGACTCGGAACATGGCGAAGAACCTGCCGGGGCTGAACGCGCCGACGAGCCGCATCGGCCTGAACGACATCGCTTCCGAAGGAACCTACACCTGGCCCGGTGTCGCACCCACGTACTACAACTGGGCGCCGGGCGAGCCGAACAACTTCAACAACGAGGACAACACCGAGATCGTCGGAGCGACGGGACTGTGGAACGACATATCGACGTCGACGCTCGTGCAGACGATCGGCGATGCGTACTTCGCCAACTGCGGTCAGGGCGGCAGTTGCTTCCAGATCCACGGCCCCGCGTGCAGCGACGAGTCGTGTTGCAACGAGGTCTGCTTCGCGGACCCATTCTGTTGCCAGAACTCCTGGGACGGCCAATGCGTCAGCGAGGCCCAAATGTGGTGCAGCGCGACCACGCTGGGCGCACCGATTCCGAATCCGGCGACGCACCACACCTATGTCATGCTTTCCGGCGGCTCGTGGACGCAAGCCGAGAAGATCGCCCACTCGCTCGGCGGGCACTTGGCCGCAATCAACTCTGCGGCGGAGAACGAGTGGATTCGCCTCAACACGATCGCGATTCCCGGCAACCCGCAGCAGCTTTACATCGGACTGCACGATCAGGCGGTCGAGAGCAAGTTCCAGTGGGTCAGCAACGAGCCGGTGAGCTACACGAACTGGGGCGCCGGTGAGCCGAACAACTCCAACGACGAGGACTTCACGCTCATGAACGCCGACGGCAAGTGGAACGACCTGGACGGCACGTTCGTCGTCGCCGCGATCGTCGAGATTCCCTGTGCGGGCGATTTCGACGGCGACGGTACGGTGGGCGGTGCGGATCTCGCCGTGCTTCTCGGCAGTTGGGGAAGCGCGAGCTCGATCGCGGACCTGAACGGCGACTCGAAGGTCGATGCCGCCGACCTCGGGGTCCTGCTCGGCGGCTGGGGGCCGTGCGCCTCGAGCAGCGCCTGCGTCGCACACAGCGGCGTTGGATCGGACCAGCCGGGCTGCACGAAGTGCGTCTGCGATCTTGATCCATTCTGCTGCAACTCCCAATGGGACAACCTCTGCGTCCTGGAGGCAGCCAACCAGTGCAATAACGCCTGCCAGTGCGGTGGGTGAGCGAGGGGAGAGACATCCTCACGGACGGCGGAATCAGCACGACGGGGCGGCGCTCCAGCGCCGCCCCGTCTGTCCGTTTCATCGCCCAGCGAGGCATTCCCGCTCCCGCACCGGGTACGGAAAGTGCTCAAAAAGCAGCGCCGGCGCCGAGAGCCCGACCAGTAGACTCTGGACGTATGAGCCCTCGCACCTCTCCGCCCCCAACGGGCATCGCACGCGTTCGCACGTTCGTTTCCGTCGTCGCAGCTTCGCTCGCGCTCGCGTCATGGGCCTGGGCCGGAGGATCCACGGTCGACGTACCGACCGTCGCGCCGGGGTTCTGCATCCAGCCGCTCGCCACCGTGGCGACCCGCGATCTGGCGTGGGGACCGGGCGGAGCGTGGGGCAACGATCTCTACGCGTCCACGAGCGACGCCATCATTCGCATCGCGCCCGACGGATCGATGTCGACGCTCGCCTCCGGGCTTGCGCAGCCCTCGGGCATTGCCTTCAGCGCCAGCAAGGCGTTCGGTGACTATCTCTATGTCGCGCTCGACGGGACGGAGACGATCGTTCGCATTGACGCCACAGGCGTCGTTCACCCCTTTGCGATCTATCCGGCGGCGGCCTTCATCGATCTGATGGACGTGATGTTCGGTCCGGGCGTGGCCGGCTACACCTCTGACCTGTACGTGACCGATCTCGGCGGATGTGGCTGCACCCCGGGACGCATCTACCGTTTCGATCCGTCGGGTGTGCCCAACGTTGTCCTCATCGACAATGGCGAGAGCCCGACCGGCCTGGGAATCGCGAGCGGCGGAGAGTTCGGATCGGGGACGGTTCTGTACGCCGACGTCGCGAACGGCGCTTCCGACGACGGCGCATTCTGGGTGAGCCCACCGGCGGGTCCGCCCGTCCTCTTCCACTCCGCCGCTGGGACCCAGCTCTTCAATCCGCAATCGATCGCCCAAGGAAGCGGCGGAGCCTTCGGAACCGATCTTTACCTCGGCGATCTCGGCAACTTCTCGGATGGGACGGTGAGCTTCTTCGTGTCGCGACGTGCGGAGAACGGGTTCCTCGCGCCGTTCGTCTCGGGACTGGTCGTCTCGGGCTACTACGAAGGACGGCTGGCGATGGCTCCGTCCGGGTCGGTTCTTGCCGTCAACAGTTCGACGACCGTCTACGAGGTGTATCCCACAACGAGCCCCGATCTCACGGGCGACGGACACGTCGACGCCGCCGACCTCGCGCTCCTGCTCGGCGAGTGGCAGCGCACGACCAGCGTCGCCGACCTCAACTGCGACGGCGCGGTCGACGCGGCGGATCTCGCGGTGCTGCTCGGCGCATGGGGCTGAGCGGTTGGCTGCTGGTTCGGCCATGGTGATGCGTTCGCCGTTCGGGCGTGGCGTGCTGACCCGGATCGCGCCGCGCGCCCCCGCTGCCCGTCGGAGGAGAGGTCGATGCCATCGAGCCGCAGCCTCCCTTCGCGCGACTCCGTCCGCCCAGTTGCCCACCGCAATTCAGGCGTGAGCCCGACAGTCGACCGACAGCCGAATGCGACAGTGCATGCTTCGGGAGCCACGACGTTCCCGAATGGCCGCCCTCATGCCCGCACCCGCATCCGAATCGAGACGACGGTACGCCGTGGTGACCGGCGCCTCGTCGGGCATCGGCCTCGAGGTGGCTCGCGAGCTCGATCATCGCGACCCTTTCTCTTCCCGTGTCCACCGTGTCTCCGTGAGAAATTCTCTGGGAGCCATTCGACAGGCCCGTGCGCGCCCCGGCTGTCGTGACTCCACGCGATGTCCACCAGAGATTCTCTCACGGAGGCACAGAGAACACGGGAAGAGGCGGTCAACGGCGCGCAGCTGCTTTCTCCCGCCGCATCTGTACGGGGACAAAACATAGGTAACACCTGTGACAGGACATGGGTAACACTCGGCCTCCCACTCGGGAGGCTCTGCCACGCCATGGAATGAGTGTTGCCAAGTGGACCTGAGACGTGAGGCCGTTGGCGTCATAGACACCAAGATCGCTCACGCCGTGACCGCCCGATCGCTCGCGTCTCCTCTTATGACTCGATCCGCGCAAGCGCCTCGCTCAAGCTCGCGGCAGCTTCAATCAAGTCGCGTTCGATCTCGAAGGTGGGTTCCATCAAACGGTGCAGCAACTCTCGCTCCTTCGCTCCCTCGGGCCCCAGTCCGTCGGACAGGACGGTCGCGAGTTCGCGCATCTCGCTCTGGCCTGCCAATGACCAGCGAATGCCCTCGCGGAGGTGCCGGAACTCGTGGATCCGGTTCTGGTTCGCGGGATCCTTCTTCGGTTCGGCAATGCTGGCGAGCTCGGCCAGCAGCTTGTTCGCCCTCGCCAGCTGCTCCCTCATGCCTGGCAGGTTCATCCGGTGCTCAATCGCCTGCCGTGCCTCCGCCGCATGGCTACGGAGAAATGGCCCACGCGCCCCGATCTCATACGGAATGATCTCGACGACGGGCTCCCCTCCCTGAGAATCAGCGTGCGCGACTATCAGGTATTCCGCTCCGAGGACCGCTGTGAATGAAAGCGATTCGGTGAGGAGCGCGGAGTATGACTCCGCAGACACGCCGTCGAGTGGAATATCTCTACCAACCGAGATGCGCCACAGCGAGTGAGCCCTCTGCGCTCCCGGGGAGTAGACATCGAGAATCAGGAAGTCCAACCTCGGTCGAAGCGTGGGATGCTCCATCCAATCGCGGTCGGTGGGCGCCGGCGGATGCGCCTGGGTGAGCGAGCAGCCCACCAGCTTTACATGCGCCATCGCGGTCAACAGCGTCACCCGATGGCCGGCACCCGGTGACGGCACCGGCGCGACCGTTACGGTCTTGCGCTCCGCCGCGTCTTGAATCGTCGGCCGCGCCGCCGCTGCGACCAGCATCGCAAGGGCCATCGCTCCCCAGCATCCCGCCTGAATCGATCGATTCGTTGCCCTCACTTGAGCATCTCCGTCGTCAAGCGGTTCAGCCTGTTGACCTCTGGCGTGAGTTCGTCCACGCACGCCTGTGCATATGAAAGCAATCCCTCGTACAGCGGTCGCTGCCCGGGCAATACGACATCCTTGAGGAAGAGCAACCTGCGAAGACACTCGGCGGCGGAGCTCTGCTGGAGTCGAACCGAGGCCGCAGCGGGCAGCGCCTTCTGATAGTCATGAAGGCGGCTCGTCCGCTCCATGCCGTTCGCTGCCTTGAAGCGATCGACCGCTACGGAGAGCGCGGTCACGGCGCTCCTCCCCTCGGCGATGGACCGCTCATCCACCCTCGATAGCGGGAAGGCGATGTCATCCAGCATTACCTGTGCGTAGCGGGCGAAATAGCTCGACCTCGCCTCCGGGGTGTCGCGCGTCACGAACATGGGCTCGCCTTCGACCTTCGCGACCAAGCAAGCGTCGCCGAGCCGGATGCCCGGCGGCAGAATTGCACGAACGAGCTCTTGAAACTTCGATGGCGTGACGCTTGCGGGATCGAATCCGCGACCTCCACTCGCCCCCTGCGGCAGTCGAAATGACCCGAGCGACGAGAACCTCTCTCTCTGCCAGAATCCGAGTTCCATGTGGCAGCGATCCGCCGTGCCGACTGGCCCCTCCTCCTCGGCATAGACGCCGACGAGGACACCGGCAAAGAGCCTGGGCAGTGCATCCATCGACCGCTTCTTCGCCGCAATCGGACGCTCGAGAGGAAACGGCGGAAGGGCGCTCAGCGAGGTCAGAGCGCGTTCATCCCCAGAGCTCGGCCCGCTTCCACCGCGAGCGAACGCCACGGAAATCAGGCCGACGATTCCAAAGGCGGCGGCGAGAAAACACGCCCGCGCGACCAGATCGGATGCATCGGATCTGATCATCCGCCCCAGCGACATTCCGCGGGTTGCTTCAGCACGCCTCCAACACACAGCAACGGTGTCGTTCGTCAGCACACATATGTTTATAGCCGAGAATGACCCCGGGACGCAAAGAGCACTCTCCTCGCCGGCGACGATTCCCTACGATCAATCCCCCCACGCCGACTGTCGTGGGGCCAGAACGCAATGAGCTCGAACTGGGTGTGCGGTGTGGATGCTCACGGTGAGCAGGCGTACCAGGCTTTCGTGAGCGCACGCGGTGTGGTCACGACGGCCGGAGTGCGCACGGGCGCGTCGAACGGCTCCCAGAGACGTTCTCACGGAGGCACAGACAACACGGGAAGAGAGGGTCGTGCGCTCGCACGCTCCCCGACGACCGGTCCCGACTGCGACGAGCGGTCCCCCTCAGCACCGCGCCACGCTCACGGCCCCAACATTGTCGAGCGCTTCCACTCGTCCTTCTTCTTCGCCGCCTCGATCGCCGCCGAGGCGTCGGCGCAGTCGGCGGCCAGGTACATCAGCGTCGTGTCGCCGATCTTGATGCGATCGCCGTCGAGGAGCGGCGTGTCGAGCGTGATGGTCACGCCGTTCACCGCAACGCCGTGCGCGCTGCGGTAATCGGCCGCGACATGCGTCTTTCGCCCCTGGTCATACCGCAGCTGAAGATGCGTGCGCGAGACGCGCGGGTCGAGCACCTGGAAGTTGCAGGAGTCGTCTCGTCCTATCGATACCAAGGGTTGGGTGAGCGGAAAGTGGGAGCCCTTGGTCGGGCCCTCGATCACGACGAGCGTTGCCATGTGCCGAATCTCCTCGCGGCCAAGAGTACCAGAGGATGGGGCGTTCTCTCGCCGTGCCGCTCGGACAACCTCGCGCGGGAATCGGATTGCCGAGGCGTGAGGCTCTCGCCCGACCGTATACTCGCCCCCGATGCAGCCGAGCGCGATCGGACCGTTCCAGCTCGTACGTGAACTCGGCCGGGGCGGCATGGGGGTGGTCTTTCTCGCCCGCGATGCCCGCCTCGATCGCCATGTTGCGATCAAGGCCCTCTCCGCACCGCTTGCCCAGGAGCCCGACCGGCTCGCTCGCTTTCAGCGGGAAGCGAAAGTCCTGGCCTCGCTCAATCATCCGCGGATCGCCGCGATCTACGGCCTTGAGGAGGTCGAGGGCCACCTTTACCTCGTGCTCGAGTTCGTCGAAGGCGAGACGCTCGCGGAGCGCATGAACCGGGGCCGGCTTCCGGTCGACGAGGCCCTGCAGATCGCGCGGCAGATCGCCGACGCGCTGGAGGCCGCCCACGAGAAGGGGGTCATCCATCGCGATCTCAAGCCGGGCAACGTGATGCTCTCCCCCGGTGGTGACGTCAAGGTGCTCGACTTCGGACTCGCCCGCACCGCGGACGGCCCGAGCTCCTCGATCTCACGGCCGGTGACTTCCGACTCCCCGACGCTCGCCTCCTTCTCGACACCGGCGCCGGCGCACTCACCGACCATTCCCGGCGTGATCCTCGGCACCGCCGGGTACATGTCACCGGAGCAGGCCCGCGGCAAGCCCGTCGACAAGCGCTCGGACATCTTCTCGTTCGGCTGCGTCCTCTACGAGATGCTCGCCGGCAGCCGCCCGTTCGACGGCGAATCGCTGGCCGACGTCATCGGGGCGACGTTGCATCAGGAGTCCGACCTCGCGGCGCTGCCGCCGGAGACGCCGGCTCGCGTGCGCGAGCTCCTGAGCACCTGCCTCGCGAAGGACCGGCGGAATCGCCTGCATGACATCGCCGACGCTCGCGTCGCCATCGAGCGATCGCTCGACGGCAAGGAATGGACGCAGGCCGCCGCGACCGTATCGAACCGTTCGGGCTCGCTTGGCTGGGGCGTCGCGGCCGTCGCCGGATTCGCGCTCCTCACGGCGGGCTGGTTTGCGCGCGGCGCACTGATCCGCCCCCAACCCGCAGCGCCGGCGCAGACGTTTCGGGTCTCGACGACCGTGCCGTCCGAACCATCGCTCTCCTCCCTGGTCGCGATCGCCCCCGACGCGCGCTTCGTGATCTATCTCGCCCGCTTCCAGACCAAACGTGACAGCTCGAAGCCCGACGGAACCTTGGTCGTCCGCCGACTCGATCGCGACGGGTATGACGTGATTGCCGCCAGCGTCGGCGCGACCCAGGCGGCGCTCTCGCCGGACGGCCGCTCGATCGCCTTCCTCGCCGTCAGCGATCGCGCCGGGTCCAGGATTGCCCTCAAGAAGCTCCTCCTCGACGACGGCCGTCCCGTCGGCAACGCGGAGAAGCTCTGCGAACTCGAGGTCAATCCGTCGTCGAGCCTCTGCTGGAGCTCCGATCGCGAGATCGTCATCGCCTCGTCATGGCAAGGGACGATCCTCGCGATTCCCGCGTCGGGCGGCGAGCCTCGGGTCGTCCTCCGCGAGGAAAAGTCATCCGGCATGGAGAGTTGGGGTACGGTCATGCCCTTCATCGCGGGGAAATCGGTCCTCGCGACCCGGTGGGCGCTCTCCGGGAAGACGATCAAGGAGCGGACCGAGGTCATCGACCTCACGGCCGGAACGCGCACGCCCCTCTTGGCGAACGCCGGCGAAGCCCAACTCCTCGATGGCGACATTCTCCTCGCTCGGCGCTCCCGCGACACGCTCGTCGCGGAGCGCATCGATCTGTCGACGATGCAGATCGTCGGCGATCCGGTGACCCTCCCCGTTGGCGGCATGGAACCCGCGTTCTTCGTCTCGAAGAACGGGACGCTCGCGTGGACCAGCGGTTCGGGCGACATCTCGCAGCGCACCATGCTTTGGGTTGACCCGCAGGGCCACGCCCAACCGATCGACGCGCCGCCCCGCGCGTATGGCGATTTCGCGATTTCGCCCGACGGAAGCAGGATGATCACCCAGCTCGACAACCCGAACGACGCCAACCTCCAGGCCGAGCTGTGGGTGCACGATTTCACGCGCGGCACCTTCACGCGCCTTTCGACCAAGGAGCCGGCATTCCCTCAGATCTGCTGGAGTCCGGACAGCGAGCGTATCGCGTATGGAACGATCAGCAACGAGGCGGCCTCGATTTGGATGCGCCGGGCCGACGGATCGGGCGACGCGACGAAGCTCTTCACCCTGGATCGCGGTCAGACGCTTCTCGTACCGATGGCTTGGGCCCCGGACGGCGCGTCGATCGCGCTCCTGCAGGTCGATCTCACCACGAGTTCGACCGACATCCTCATGCTTGTGCGCCAGCAGGGGAGCGAGACATGGACGGCGCGACCCTACCTGGATTCGTCGGCAAACGATGATGCGCTCGGCTTCTCGCCGGACGGGAAATGGGTCTCCTTCACAAGCGATGTGTCGGGACGACAGGAGCTCTATGTGCAGCGATTCACCGGCCCGGGGTCGGGAGCGGAGGATGCCTCGACCGGCCGGACACAGGTTTCGACCGGCGGAGCGGCGGGCGGCGGCTGGTGGAGCGCGGATGGCAAGGAGATTCGCTATGTCGACGAGGAGCTCAATGCGCTAAGCGTGGACGTCCACTGCGAGCCACGCTTCTCCGTGAGCATGCCGAAGAAGCTGTTCGACATCCGGAAGTACAACTACCGCGCGGCCTCGTACGCGCCGGATGGACGCCTGCTCATGGTGCTGAAGGGCGAGAACGAGCGGGCGTCGCGCATCGATCTGGCTGTGCATTTCCTCGACGAGCTTCGCGGCACACTGCCCGCGTCGAAATGAGGCGGGCGCGATCGGGGTCCGCGCGGCAAGCGTGGCTCTCGCGGAGGCACGGAGGTCACGGGAAGGGAAGGGCGTGCGGCTGCTCCTGGAGCTCTCACCGCTCGCGCCGATCCGGAGGCGGCCGATGATGCGGCTCTGCGCATTCTCGCGGCCCACGGCGCCAGCGCCGCCTCATGCAGGTCAACTCCTTCTCGCCGCTCTCCCTGATCCGCGCTCCTTTCCTCCATACTCGAGCTCGGCCGCAGACGCGTGGTCACTGTCGCCTCCTCGTCGGCGGAGATGGACCCGTGGGGCCACAACGGATACGCAGCCTCGAAGGCGGCGTTTCGCGCCCTCACTGAGACGCCGGAGGCCGAGTTCGGCCCCAAGGCATTCGCTTCTACTGCCTCTTGCCGGCCATTGTCGACACGCCCTACTTCGAGAAACGCGGGCTGCGGACGCCGTTCGCCCTGATGCGAATGAGGGCCATCCCGGAGCCCCCCCGTGCGAACGACGTATGCGATGCGATCGATCGCACGCGGATCTGGGTCTGCGTGCTCTGGCACCACCGACCGCTCGATGTGACAGCATCGCTGATTCCGAGGTTGGCCCATCGAGCCGCTTCCGCACACAGCCGAGCGAGCGACTGGACGCCTGTCGCACCCACGAGTCGATCACGCCCGGGTCGACCCGCGGCGGACCAGCGGCGCGACTCGGTCAGGGGCACGGTCCCCAAGCGCCAAGCAGGACGGCAAGGTCCGACGCATCCACGCCCCCGCCGTTGAAGTCGGCGGCGACGCCGGTCTCGCCCCACGCCCCGAGCAGGATCGCCAGATCGGCGCCGCCGGTCAGGCCGTCGCCCGAGAGATCGGTAATGCAAGGCTGCCCGCAGGTGCCCGACGGCGTCACGGAGATCGTGCCGACACCGGTCACGCCTTCGTTGTACGCGCCGAGGACGATGAGGTAGGTCGTGCCGCAAGTCGCAGCGAACGTTACCTCCGACGTCAGCGCCGCGCAGCTCTTCGCGTCGTCGTTGCATCCCACGATCGTCGGCTCCGCGCACGACCCTTCGAACACCGCAAGACGCGTGTCGAACGAGGCGCTGTTGCAGACCGACACCGTGACCGTGCCCGTCGCGGTCGCGTCGTAGCGGAACCAGACGTCGTTGAAGATGCTCACCCAATCGACGAACCCGCACGACTCGGGCACGTTCGTGAGACCGGTCGCGCCCTGCGTCGTGAAGGGCTGCGACCCGTCGGCGAGCGACGACGCGCCCTCACAGCCATCGTTGGCCGGCGGATCGAACACGCAGGCCGCACAGAGCCCCGCCGCGTCAAGCGCACAGAACTCGTCCCACACGGAGATGCAGCACCACGGATCGAACTCGCACACGAGGGCGCAGCAGTCCGCATCGTTGCAGAACGGCCCCTCATGGCCGACGCAGCAATCTCCGGCTGTCGCTCCACCGCAGACGAGCGGAACGCACTCTGGCCCACAGGTCAGCGTCGCCAGATACCGATTGCCGTCTCCCGTTCCGCACGGGAGGCCACTGATGAAGAGCGGCTCGATCATGGCGACGTAATTCCCCGCTCCAAGGCACTGCGTCAGCTCGAAGGGGCAGCCGGCGTTGATCGCCAGGTTCAGGATGCTGGGCGGGCATTCGGCGGTGTAGAACGCCACCTTCACGGGATTGAGGGTGGTGACGGTCCACGTCACCACGGCAGGCTCGCTCAGCGTGAACGCGTACCAGTCGCTGTCATGCGATCCGCCATCCGCCCACATCGTCCCGCAGACGGTTGTGCCGCAAGAGATGGACTCGTAGGGGACGTGACTCGCGCAGAGTGTCCCGCAGAGCTCGTTGGCCTGGGCGACGCAGGTCTCGTCCCACAGAATCTCGCAGCAGACGGGATCGTGCTCGCACACCGCCGTCTGACAGGCGAGATCGTCGCAACCCTGACCTCCCCACGGGGTGCAACACGTGCTTCCCGAACCGCCGGCCGAGTTGCAGCCGCCGTTGGTGTCCTCGCCGCACTGCTCCAGCTCGACGTGGCTCCCCTCCGGGCAGCTCAGGTCGCACGGAACGCTGCAGAGTCCGGGGCAAAGCGCATTGGCCTCGCTGACGCAGGCCACGTCCCATGCCAACGAGCAGCAGAAGACGTCGACGGCGCAGACCGTCTCGCAGCAGCTCGCGTCCTGACAGTACGGCAGCGGGCTCACGCTGCAGCAGTCGCCGACCCGGGCGTCCCCGCACGACAGCGGCACGCAGGCGCCGCCGCAATGAAGCGTCGCGACATAGTGGTTCGCCTCGCCGCTCCCGCACGGCAGCCCCTGATAGAGATCGGGAGCGACGAACGCGCGATACTCGCCTGGCTCAAGGCACGCCGAGAGCTCCGAAGGGCATCCGGAGCTTGAAGTCAGCCCGTAATAGAAGGGCGGGCACCCGTCGTTGACGATCGCGAGCGTCACGCTCACGCCCGCCGACACCGACCATGTGTAGGCGCTGGTGCTGCTGACGGTGAAGGAGTACCAGTCGGTGTCACGGATGCCGTTCTCCGCCGCGAATGTACCGCACACGGGAACGTCACATGCTATGGGCTGCACCTCGTCGGAAATCGCGCAGAGCGCTCCACAGAGGAGATGCGCCTGCTCCGCACACGAAGCATCCCAGATGCTCGTGCAGCAGAAGCTGTCGATTGCACACACCGCCTTCGCGCAGCCCAGGTCGTCGCAACCGGGCGCCGTTCCAGCGGAGCAGCAGGAGCTCGGGGTCCCGCGGGCGTTGCAGCCGCCGTTGAGATCCTCGCCGCAGGCCTCGATCTCAGCGACCGACCCGGACGGACAGGTCGTGTCGCAGGCAATCGAACAGAGCGTAAAGCAGATGCCGTGAGCCTCGGACGCGCAGATCGAGTCCCATTCGATCGCGCAACAGAACCCGTCGATGTCGCATACCGCAGCCTGGCACACGGGGTCATCGCATCCGGGTCCGCCCCATGCCTCGCAGCAGCTGGAGTCGCCGGCGAAGCAAGCGCCGCCGAGGGAATGAACGGCGAGAAGAGTCCCTGCGGTCACGACGGCAGAGACGATCAAGGTGCGTTGATGGCGCGGAATGCTCATGGGATCTCGGATGGAAAGGGGCTCAAGAACGAAGGGAGGCGGACCCGGAGGCCCGCCCCCCGTCGATGAGCCGTCGGCCACCAAACAACTCGGTGGCCGACGACTGCCGATCGACTGCGTGTCACTGACTGATCGCGTGAAGAGATGAGATGCTGACCTTCTCCAGGCCCTGGCTGTTGATGCCCCAGCTGCCTGCGTCGGCGAAGTTGCCGCTGCTGAGCTGCAGGCGAATCGACTTGATCGCCGCCCAATTGATGCCGGCTTCGGTGCCGCCGACGGCCCGGTCGTTGGCGAACTGCAGGCCACGGGCCCACGTCTTCACGACCGGCGCGGAGTTCGACATCGCCTGCTTGAAACCGAGCGTGGTCAGGCTGGTGCACGAGCTGCCGTCGGCGTCGGTGACGATCAGCGTGGCCCGAATCGGACGGTCATTCATCCCGGTGAGATTCGAGGCCAACACCTGGAAGCCGAGCGAGCTGACCGCGGAGAGGTCCTGGGCGTCATCGTAGGAGTACTCGATCGCCATGCCCTCGTTGCGGCCGCCAGACGAGTTCCACGCGAGCGACTCGTCGGCATTCAGCCACGCGGTGGCGACGCAGTCCTTCTGGTAGTGCGTGGACGGATTGGCGTTCGGCTTGATCGTCACCTTGCCGAGCGCACCGGTCAGCTCGACCATCTTCGACCCCGGAGCCCAGCCGCCCGTCATGGTGGGCACCATCTGCTCCATGCGGAAGGTTGAGGTGGCATCGTCCGCACGATGGCCGTCCACGCGAAGCTCGACCGGTTCGCCGCCGAAGTCAAGCAGCCGGAGGTCCGCGACGTCGAAGTCGATCGCCTTGTCGGCCTCGTTCGAGAAGAGGTCCCCGCGAGTGATGCGGATCTCGAGCTGCTTCACCGAGTTCCAGTGGAACGAGGTGTTGCCGTTGGCGATCTCCTCGAAGCGGAGGACGTAGGTGCCTTCGTCACCCAGCCGCTTCTTGAAGTTCCCCTCGACGTGATGCCCCGCCGCGTCGCGAGCTCCGATGATGAGCGTGTACATGCGGTCCTTGTCGCCGTCGAGACCGGTATTGCTGACGCGGAAGGAGATCGCGTCAGCATTCCCGGTGGTGAAGTCGGCGAAGGACACGGCCTGGCCGTTGGCGTTGACGGGCGCGTCGTATTCGATCCGCCAGCTGCAGTTGTCGAAGACGACGTTGTCGCCCGACGGGTTGCCCTGCGAGCCCAGACGGATGACACCCGCCTCGGAGATCGTCGAATACGCAAGACCCGTCCACTGGACCATGCCGAAGGAGTGAACCCGCACCACGCGCGACCAGCCGGCAAGCAGGCCGCCCTCGAGCGTCGGCGTCTCGGCGAATTCGGCGACGTTGTCGCCCGGGATGGCATCGAGCACCATTCCCGGGGTATCGGCGTCGCCGGCGAACGGCTGCTCGAGCGGATCGAGGGTCTCGCCCGCGAAGGTCGAGCCCGAGACGAGGAGGGCCGCGGCGAGGCTGCCCGAGACGATGATGGCAATTCGAGACATGAGGTTTCTCCCCTGAGAAGCGCGTGGCGATCGTCCCCGGCACTGCCATCTGATGGCAGGGCCGCCCCGGGCCGGATTCCGACGCACCAATCAGGCGAGAAGCCGCGGCTCGCGTGCCAACGTTGGGCGAAGGAGCGACGACTTTCTTCGCGATCGTTCCTCGCGGCCGATGCTCCGGGCTCTTATGAGACTGGACCGTTCAGGTTCGGCAGTCCGCGGCGGGAGAGGTACGCCTCGCGGATGCTCCCGATCGGACCCGCGGACTTGCCGGTGGGCGTCTGTTCTCGATAGGTCAGCAGGGCCTTCTCGAACCTCGCTCGGTCACCGGACCGGATCGCGCACAGGAGGCGACCCAAGGCAATTGCCTGGCGCCGGTAAGGCATCGTCTCATCGCCCGTCGCCTGGATTCGTTCGGCCGCGTCCATCTGGGCGCTGGCCTCGTCCGTGCGGCCAACCCGCTCAAGGAGCAGGGCGTACGCGATGCGGGCCCCCCCCTCTTGAGGGTCGTGCCGGACCCACGCATCAGCAGCCTCGAGAGCTGTCTCGATCAGGCGGTCCGTCGGCGCGGGCAGGTACGCAGCCGACTGGAGAATGAGCGACGTCGACTCGGGCAGCGTGGACGCGGGGTGCTGTCGCAGGACGCCCAGCACGCGGTCGATGGTCACCTCCGCCAGCTTCCAGTCGCCCGCAAGAAGGCAGCGCTGGTCGATGCTCCACGCGACGGTCGCAGCCTTCAGGCCAAAGCTCCCCGCATCGAGGCGCTCGTCGAGGAATCGCAGGAACTCCGTCGGGACGGCATTCGTCGCCCGCACCGCCAACTGCGCGTTGGAGAGGACGGCGCGGAGGACGCGCGACTCCCGCGTGATCGTCGCGAGCGTGTCGCCCATGAGCGACTCCATCTCCACTGCGGCCCGCTCGGCGGCAATCGCGTCGCCCTGTCGCCGGGCGATCAGGATCTTTGCCTCGAGCGCCCGGACTCGCACCGTGGGAGGCAGCGGTCCCGGACCGTCATCGGCGCGAAGCAGGATCTCGAGCAGCTCGCGGGCCTGGGCCATCGCGGACGAGTCCATCGACCGGTAGAAGATGAGCCGCTCCAATTCCGGGACCATGAACGCCGTCACGAATCCGCTCGGTCGATGGCCGGCGGCGACGTCCTCCCTGATCGTCGCGAGCAGGCTGGCCAGTTGCTCGACACTCATGCAACGCGCCCAACCCGCATCCAGCGGCGGAAGGTCGAGGAGAGCCTGCAGCGTCGCCGGGCTTTCGAGGGCGAACGCCCGTGCCGCGAGGTCCTTCGAGCGATCGTTGCGATGGAGGCCGATGACGTGAACGGCCATGCGCACCAGATTCCCGGCGAAGGCCGAGCGGTCATTCCGCACCGCATCGAGAGCACCGACGAGAAGCTCATCGCCGCGCGCCTCGCAGGCGGCGTCGTGGCTCGCGCGTCCGTAGCGGATCAGCGCCTGTCCCGCGGCGAATCGGGCCAGGCTCTGCTGCCATGCGCCCCGCGGCAGGCCGTCGGCCAACTCCACGAGCCGTGACGCCCTGCCCGCGCTCTGTTGCGGATGGCCCGACTCGTTGGCGACCCACTGCGCTTCCAACTCAAGCGCGGCGATTCGATCAGCCGAGGCGCCCTGTCGCCGGGCGATTTCGACGCTCCAGTCGAAGAAACCTAGGACCGCGGGCCCCAACTCCCGCTCGGAGGGCTCGTTCATCCGGAGCGACCAGCCCTCGAGCGCCGCCGCCGCGAGCGATCCCGCGACGGACGCCGGAATCCGCCCCGACAGCCGGTCCGCTTCGCGCTCAAACTCTTCGGTCAGCGTCGCGAGCCGCGCGGGCTCGAGCGGGTCGGGACTGGCCAGCGAGTCGAGCAGGGCCCGCGCCGCCGCACCGACCTTCGGATCGATCGGCTCGAGCGTCGCCGGTGCCTCGCGGCGGAGGAGCTCAAGCCAGAACATCGAGTCCATCACCGGCGTGCCCACGCCGCGATTCACGATCATTGCCACCTGGGCCGCGTCGATCACGAGCATGCCACCCAGCTTCGAGTCGACGATCGCCTCGCCCGCGACTTCGCACTCAGCCCACGCATCGCTCAGCGCGCCGATCAGCGTGAACTGCTCGGCAAGGGCGATGCGCACCTGCACTTCGCGGCGCGGGTCCTCGCCGTACCGCTCGTGAACGAGCGCCGCAACGGAGCGGAGAATCCGCGTGAGATCGGCCGCGCTCTCGCCGTCGACGGGGGCCAGCGTCGCCCATTGCACGAGGCCGCGAAGCAGACCCGCTCGTTCGATGGCCTCCTCGGCTTCCTGTCGCGCCGCCATCTCGATGGCGGTTTCGCGCTGAGCCACCCTCTTCAGCTGTTCCTGCTCGGCGGCCGCCTTCTCGGCGATGTTTCGTTGCTCGACCGCCCGGAGGAGGCCGATGCCCGTGCCGAGCCCACCGATGACCACCGAGCACTCGACCAGGATCGCGGCAACGACGGGCACCCGATGGCGGCTGACGAACTTCCGGACGCGATAGGCCGCACCGTTTCCCACGGCGTCCACCGGCAGGCCCCGGAGATAGCGTCGCAGGTCATCGATCAGCTCGCCCACTGACTGGTATCGGTCGCGGGGATCGATCGCGAGGCATTTCGCGAGGATCGCATCGAGTTCCGCGCCGATCGATCGCGCCAACGCCTGCCTCGTGCGGCACCCTCGCAGCGAGGCGACACCGTCGTCGCCGCCGCTCGGGCGAAGCACGCGCTGCGATGCGTGCTCGATTGTCGAGACCCGCAGCCGCCCGCCGAGGTCCACGAGGCCGGTATCGGTCTGCGGCGCCGGATAGGGTCCCTCGCCAGTCACGAGCTGGTAGAGGACGGCGCCCAGCGAGTAGATGTCGGTGCGGGAATCGACACTGATCGTCGCGTTGGGAAACTGCTCGGGACTCATGAACGCCGGCGTGCCGCCGCGACCGCCGAGCGGATCGGAGCCGGCGCCGGCACGGCCCAACGCAAGGCTCGCGACGCCGAAGTCGATCACTTTCGCGATCGGCTGGCCGTCCTGCTCCATCACCAGGATGTTGGAGGGCTTGATGTCTCGATGGATGATGCCGCGCTGGTGCGCGTGCTGTACCCCGAGCGCCGCCTGCAGGAGGACCGCCACCCGCTCGCGAACGCTTCGCCGCGTCTGGTCGCAATACGTCGTGATGATCGGTCCGATTACGACCTCCATGACGAAATACGGCCGGTGATCGCCGGCGACGCCGGTGTCGAGAATGCGAGCGATGTTGACGTGCTCGAGCCGGGCCAGCGCGTCGCGCTCAAGCTGGTAGTGCTGACGCGCACGCACCGAAATCAGCGGGATCCGCATGATCTTGATCGCCACCGTGCGGCGAATCGGATGCAGCTGCTCGGCCTGAAAGACCTCGCCGAAGCCGCCCTCGCCAAGCTTCTCCCCGAGGAGGTAGGGCCCGATGAGATCGCCCAGCCGCGAGGGCGAACTCGGCGCCGCCGCATCGGAGTCGAGCGAGACGCGCGACCCGAGATTCAGGAAGCCGGCCGAGACCGCATGCGACTCGAACAGTCCGGTCACCTCCGCGCGAAGTTGCGGATCGCCCTCCGTGGCCGCGTCAAGAAACGCCTGCCGCTCGCTCTCCTCGGCGTCGACGATCGTCTCGAATATCTCCCGAGCCCGGCGGAGGAGGCGGTCAGGCGTCATTGCCGCATCTCCCGTTCAGGTCGCGAAAGAGCCATGCCCTGGCGAAGGCCCAGCGCCGGTTCGCCGTCCGCAAGGAGATGCCCAGCACTTTCGCGGCGTCTTCCATGCCGAGGCCGCCGTAGAAGCGGACCCGCACGAGTTCGCTGGCTTCGGGATCCAGCGCCTCAAGGCGGAGGAGGGACTCATCCAGGGCCAGAAGCGATTCCGCCTCCGTCTCGAATGTCGGACTGACATCGATGAACGCGACGGGCGCGGGGATCCCGTCGGCCGATCGCTTCTTGGTGGCCTTGGCCCGGGCCCGGTCGATGAGGATCTGCCGCATGGCTCTTGCCGCGGCGAAATAGAAGTGCTGCGGGTTGTTCCAGATCGGATTGGCCTCGCGCTGCAGCTTCAGGAAGACCTCATGCACCAGCGCCGTGGGCTGCAGCGTGTGGGAGCGCCGCTCGCTCCGCAGGGCCACCGACGCCACGCGGCGCAACTCGTCGTACACCAGCGAGAGCACGCGATCGGACTCGGCGGGCGTCGCGAGAGACATGTACTCCTTGCGGTCCTGGTCGCTCACGGTCACATCCTCGAACGGAGCCGGACGGTCCTGCCGCGGGGCCGGCACCCCGAATCCGAAGCGCCGCCGCCGACAGCGACGCCCGACTCCCGAAGGGTCCGCGGCACTCTCCGCTGCCCTTCGGTCGACGGACCTTCGAACCCCAGTTCGCGGCGTATCTGTAACCGCGGAACAGTGCCGACGCCAGTGCCGCTCGCTCGCTCGCGGCCGTTACCGGCCGCGCGCCGCTGGCGCAATCCGTCGTTGTCGCCCAGACTTCCGCGGGCGGCGAAAGCGGTGCGCGAGTCCGGCTCGCGTCGGACGAATGCGCTCGAGATGGTGGAGGCGACGCTCATCGTCGAGCGGTCGGCCGCAGCGGCGCCGTCAGCGCAGCGACGAGAAGGACGGAGTTTCCCGCGATGTATTCTCCTCGCTCGCGCTTCCTTCGAAAGGGCCCATCGCCGCATCAATCGACCCTCGAGCGCCTCGTCAGCGCGGGCTGCGGAGTTGCGATGGCCCGCCTGTCGCCCTCACGTCCCGTGACCGGACAGGTTGGTCATCACGGACACCCGCCCCACGCCCCGAGCAGGATCGCCAGATCCTCCGCACCGACGCTGCCGTTGGCGTCGAAATCGGCGGTTCCGGCGCTTCCCCACTGTCCGAGGAGGACGGCAAGGTCGGGCGCGGTGACGAGCCCGTCGCCGTCGAGATCGAATGGGCACGCTGCCGACTTGACGAACCACGCGGCGGCATTCAGGCCAAGGCGGGCGTTGCTGTTCATGACGTCGTAGTTCGCCGCACCGGGGTAGCCCGTGCTGTCGGCGAACGTGTCAACATCGGTGACGATCACGAGTCGCCCGGAGGTCGGGCCCAGACGACCGCGGTTCCAGACCGCGATTGCCGCTCCCGCCACGTTGGTTGCCGCTACCGACCCACCCGTCGACTGGATTGCCGCCGCGTCCAGGTGCCCGACCAGGAAGAGCTGCGTGAACGTCGTGACGGTGCCGAAGGGTCCATTCACGAGCGGGCCGCTCCCGACCGCCGTGGCCTGGAACTCGCCACCGCTGATGCCCGGACCATTCACGGTGGGGAAGCCGAGCGCGTCACCGATTCGGTCGAAGTCGTCGCGGTCGTCGAAGAGAAGGAGGTCGCCGCCGGCGTAGAACCACGCGACGATCGCGCTCACCTGCGCGGCGGTGAGATCGCCCTCGCGCATCGCTGGCGCGACAAAGCAGTCGATCGTCTGGAGGCTGGCGGCGTCAACGACGGCAAGCGTCGTCGTCGTCGCGCTCTGGCTGACCACACCGCTCGGGCCGAAGACCGCGGGATCGGCGATCTTCGCGCGGAACGCATCCATGCCGGGTCCAGTCCAATTCCATGAGTCGCCGGGCGACGTCCCGATCCCGCCGAAGACGTAGGCCTGAGGGGTCCCGCTCGCCGCAAGCGAACACACGAACGCCGATGCAGTCACGCACATCATGGATATCGCTCCGCACCTCCCGCGATGGGACGCAGCGCCGACGTCCGACCGGACGCACCTGCGACGCTCGTTCCCGAAACACCGTGAGGGACAGTGAGCGTAGCCAACCGGCATGCGACGTTTCAAGCGGTGACCGGCGGGAATCAAGCGTCGTCACGCACCGTTTCGGAATCGATCACACCGCCGATCGGAGCGGTGCCCCCTTATCCCCCCTCGCTCCAGCATCTCCTCAATCTCGTCCCCCGTCGTCACGTCGCGCCGAGGCTAGGTTTCACCTCCACGGAGATGACCCGGATCGCCGTCGCGCCGACATTCTCCAAGGTGTGAGGCCCGAGCGGCGCTGACCAGACAGCCTGCCCCGCGGCCGCCGCCGGTCTCGTCGCCGCGACGCGTGTGTCGACCTGCACGCGTCCATGTTCGTCGCGCCGAACGAAGTCGCCCGACTCCAGAACGTAATACGCCGCCGGCCACGGATGCGTATGCAAGCGAACCGTTTCGCCGGGCCCAATGCGCGTGTCAAGCACGCGGACGCGTTCGTTCTCAAGCAGCCGGAGATGGTGTTCGGGAGCGGCGACCATCGCGTCGAGCTCAGTAGGCCAACGTTCCCTCGGCGCCGAGGCCGCCAGCTCGTCGTCCGCAGCCCGCATGGCCTGCACGAGCGCCTGGACTTTGCCGTGGTCAAGCGAACCATTCGTTCGCACGCCGCTGCAAAGGTCGATCCCGAAGGGCCGCACCGCCCTCATCGCGTCAGCGACATTCGAGGGATTCAGTCCGCCTGCGAGGAAGACCGGGACCTTCGAACGCTCGACGATCGCCCGAGAGAGTGACCAGTCGTGAACGCGGCCGGTCCCACCGAGCTCGCGCTTCGCCGGATGGCCGGAGTCAAGGAGAAGCGTATCGACGTGCTCCGCTGCCTCGAGGGCCCGCGCGACCGATCGCTCGTCGCGCACGTGAATCACCTGCACGATGCGCGTGGCCGGGGAGGCCTCGCGAATCGCGCTCCAGACGTCGTCGCCCACCGTATCGTCCACCAGTTGCACGCAGCTCGCGCCGGTCAAGCGAATGTGCTCGACGACCGCGCGGGGATCGTCGCGGCTCGTCAGCAGGAACGTCGCGACCGACGCGGGCACGCCCGAGGCGATCTCGCGAATGAGGTCATCCGAGATCGGGCCGGGACCCGTCGGCATGGCCGCAACGAGGCCGAGGGCGTCGGCTCCCGCGGCAATGGCGAGGCGAGCCTCCGCGGGCGACGCGATGCAGCAGACCTTGAGGCGTGTGCGCATGGCGCAGAACATAGTCGAGCGGCACGACTCCGTGCCGGGGCGCGGAGGGTGTGGCCCCTCGTCATGCGTCGAACTCACCCGGCGCGCGCGGTGTTACGGACAGCTGCCCCATGCGCCGAGAAGGATGCCAAGGTCGGGCGCGCCGACGCTGCCATCGCCATTGAGGTCGGCCTCAACGCCGACCGAGCCCCACGATCCGAGTAGGAGGGCGAGGTCGGGGGCGTCCACGGCGCCATCGTGATTGAGGTCCCCAGCGCAGGGCGCGAGGCAGTTCGTGAGGAGCAGCACGGAATCGCCCACACCGGCCCCCCACGCCGCGGCCGCAACGTCCGGCGTGCCGTTCCCGTCAAGATCGGCGACGGCCAGCGTATACAGGGAGATGCTCGAACCGATCGACTGCGCGGCGGGAAACGAGCCGGTGCCGTCGTTCAGGAGAAACGTCACCGCCGACCCGGTGCTCGTCGACACCACGAGGTCGATGTCGCCGTCGAAATCGAAATCGGCATGGCCGATGCCGAGCGGCCCCGGAGGCGTCGGCACGTCGCCATGGGCGATGAGCGTGCCGCCCGTGTTGAGGAAAATCCGCGCCGAGCCCGGGCCGCCGCCGTTGTAGTGAATGGTCGCCGCGTCGAGCGTCCCGTTGCCGTCGAGATCGGCGAGCGTCGTGTAATACGGATTGGGACCGGTCGCGTAGTTCGTGCCGACGAATCCGCCCTTCGGCTGCGCCGCAAAGACGGTGATGGAGTCGGCCGAGATGTTCGTGGTGACGATGTCGAAGCGGCCGTCGCCGGTGACGTCACCGACCGCGAGTCCCTGCGGCCGGCTCGGCGTCTGCAGGTCAATGCGCTCGGCGAAGGTGCCCTTCCCCGTGTTGCGGAAGATGGAGACGGCGTCGCCATAGAAGTCGTCGACGAGCACATCGTTCTTCCCGTCGCCGTCGAGGTCGACGATGACGACGGTCACCGGTCCGTTCGGCGTCGCCAACGGAATCTCCGGCCCCAGGGCGCCTCCCCCTCCGTTGAAGCGAAGGGCAACGTGATTGGTCGGCGCACCGGCGGTGCCCAGGGAAGCGGCCACGACATCCGGCAGCAGGTCGCCGTTCAGGTCCCCGACCGCGACGCCATAGACCAGCGGTCCGACGTCATACGTTGCGTTGATCGCGTATCCGCCCTGTCCATCCCGCAACAGGACGGCAATCGACCCCGCCGCGAGCTGACCGACGACGAGATCCTTGGCGCCGTCGGCGTTCATGTCGGCGACCGCGATCGGGACCGGAGCGCCCGGGACGGTGACGCTGGTCGATTCGATGCAGAGCTGACCCAGGGCGGACGGCGCGGACGCTGCGGCGAGGGCGCACGCCGCGGACGAAAGCACCGCACCAACAGGACGCGACAGTGCAGGGCACGGCTTCATCGGAATCGGCTCCTCTCCGATCGGAGGCTCAGCCGGAACGCACACCGGACCGCGCGAGCCGGTCGCCACGGTACCAACCTCGCCCCGACAACTCCACGAAGAGGCTCCTCCTCGCGTCGTTCGCCGCCCGCGCTCGGCCGCTCCATCGTCGATCGATCGCCGACCCCGCCTGCGTATCGGACGCAATCCGTGGAGGCTTCGCTTCACGATCGCACGATGGAGGGGAAACGCCGGCCTCCCACCGGCGGGCTCCCTCACGGATTCCTCGTCGCAAGGTTTTTTCCCGCATCACTGCGCCTCGAATTGGGCGTCTGCGTGTGCGGCCGCGAGCACCGCGCTCGGGCGTTTCGTGACGCCTTCCCGGAGTGCCATTCGGCACCCGATACCACCTCCACCGGATTGTGAAGGACGCACCATGCTGAATGTCGCCCCGCTTCTGCTCGCCGTCACCGCCTCGCTTGCCGCCACCCATGACCGCCCCTCCCATGACCGCCCCAACAAGCCCGCTGGCGGCGGACTCGCCGGCGTCTTCTGCGGCTGCCCGGGCGACTTCGACCACTCCGGCACGATCGACGGCGCCGACCTTGCGACCCTCCTCGGCGGGTGGGGTTCCTCGGCCACGGACCTCGACGGCAACGGGATCACCGACGCCGCAGACCTCGGCATTCTTCTCGGGGGCTGGGGCTTCTGCGGTTCCGCTCCGGTGAACGATCTCTGCGCCGACGCGCTTCCGATCACCGAGGGCGACACGCCCTTCTGCACGCTCGGCGCCAACACCGATGGCCCCGCGTATTCGCCGGGTTCGCCCTGCAACGAGTTCGGGTACGACAGCATGACCGCGGACGTCTGGTACGTCTTCACGGCCCCCAACTTCGGCACGGTCACGCTGTCGACCTGCGGGGCGACCTGGGACACGCGCCTGGCCGTCTACGCCAGTGCATTCTCGCAAACCGCGGGCTGCCCCACCGGCGGGTTCGACCTCATCGGCATCGTCGCCTGCAACGATGACGCGCCCGGCTGCTCGACCGCCTCGCAGGTGACCTTCGACGTGCTCGGGGGCAAGCAGTACAAGATCCGCGTCGGCGGCTATGTCGGCTGGAGCGGCGAGGGCACCCTTCACCTCGACTTCGATCCGGACGGCTCCTCGTGTGCGACGGCGATCGACCTCGGCGGCGTTCTCGACGAGACCGTGTACGGCACGACGCTCGATGCCGACCACGACGCGGACGAGTCTCCCTGCGCCACCGGTGACACGGCGGCGAAGTGGTACAAGTTCGTGCCGGACGGCTGCATCTTCGACGTCCCGACGATCACCATCACGACCTGCCTCCCCGGCACCGATTTCGATACGACAATCTCGGTCTGGAAGGCCGACCCCGCCGGCTGCATCGGCGAGTTCGTCGTCTGCAACGACGATTTCGCCAGCCCGCTCTGCCAGATCAATGGCTTCAATCGCAAGAGTCACGTGCAGTTCAGCGCTCCCGGAGGCAGTGCCTACTACGTGCGCGTCGCGGGCTACAACGGAGCGCGGGGCAATTTCGAGCTGCAGCTCGTGAACAGCTGCAACTGACCGCTCGGACGGGACGCCGACGGGTCATCGCCGCAGCACGAGGTCAAGGACCGGCGCAACAGCCGTGTCAGGCCCCGGCCACAGGCGAACCCGCGGCGCTCCGTCCGGGTCGAGCGTCAGCCGCATCGCCCGCTCCACGATCCTCTCTCCGTCACGCTCCTTCAGCACGCTCGTGATGGCTCGACCGTCCGCCACGGCCGCATCACCCTCGAGGACGCCTCCAGCGTCGGTCAGGACGAGGATGCGAAACGCCTCGGGCGACGCGGCGGGCATCAAGGAGACCTCGACCGATCGGCGGGCCGGCTGATCCCTCGGCGCGAACGATATCTGGGCGTGCAGGATGCCGAGATATGGAATCCAGTCGAACGTCGCCTTCGCGTCGAGCGGCACTCCCTCGGCCGAGCGACCCTCCGCAGTCCACGTCGGACCGACCAGGTCGCGCACGAACGCAAGCGCACCGCTCGGCGCCTCGGCGCCCTCGGCGACCGCGGGCAGCGCACTGAGCTCGCGGGAGCGCGTGTACTCCCATGCGACGAACTCCTCGAGGCCGCGACCGCCGTCCTCGGCAAGCGCGGCGCGGTAGGCGTCGGGGCCGTGGAACTCCCAACGCGTTTCGATATGACGAGGCTGATCGACGCGGCCCGACTGCCGAAGCGTCGTCCGGGCCACCATGCGCTCGCCCTCCATGACCGCAGTGCCCTCCGCGATGCCGCGTCCCAGCTCGCCGGCACGAGGATGCAGACTGATGAGGCGCACCCCGTCGCTGCCCGGTTGGCGGAAGTACACGCTCCACACGCGCCATGGGTTGCCCGCCGCGTCGGGGCCATACGTTTCCGCCACGACGGAGTGTCGCCCCGGTCCCCAACGCCATCGATCGAACTGCTTCGTGCCGCTCTGAAAGGTGACGCGCCACTCGCCGCCGATCATCCTGGCGAATGGAGCGAGCGCCGGGGGAGCGAGTGTGTCCTCCGAGGCGGCCGGACCGGCAAGCGTCGCCAGCGTCATCGTGAGGCCGACGGCAAGGGACCGGAGCCTCCGCGGCCATTGCGTTCGTCGGTGGTGTGCGGCGGCGATGTGGCCTTCGGTGGTCGGCGTCCCGAACAGTTCGTCCATGGCAAGGTGCTCCGGCGTCGGTGGCGTTCCACCCGCGTCGGATGGCTTGGGCCGAGCGTAGTCTGCGCCCGGCGCCGCCGCCATCCCGGACGCGTCACGGACATGTCACTGCTGGGTCACTGCTGGGTGGCGGCGACTCGCTCCTCCCGTGCCTTGAGCTCCGAAACGCACGATCGCGACGGCCCGACTGCCGAAGCCGGCGCCCCGAGTCAGCGCTTCGCGGCACTCCCCAGCGATGCCGCGGCGAAGACCTCGTCCTGCGAGATGGCCGTCAGCTTCTTGTCGGCGGCACCCTCCTCGTTCAGGGTCTGCTGGAGGATCTTGGCGACGTCCTTCCGCTCGAGATGCTCGGCAATCGCTCGCGCGACCCCGTACGCGGCGATTTCATAGTGCTCGATGCGCTGGGCCGCGGCGATGAGCGCCACGTCGAGGACGGACTTCTCGCCCTCCTCCTCCATCGCCTCCTTGCCCTCGGCGATCAGCCCCTGCATCGCCTTGCAGGTCTTGCCGCCGGGCTTGACCTCCAGCAACGCCGCAACCTTTTCGAGGCGGGCAACGTGCGTTTTCGTCTCAGCGAGATGGTCTTCGAAGGCCTTGCGAAGCGACTCGGTCGATGCGGCCTTCGCAACCTTCGGAAGGGCCTTCACGAGCTGGACCTCGGCGCTGTAGAGGTCGCGAACCTGATTCTGCAGTTCCTG
The DNA here is from genome assembly GCA_044220875.1 of Phycisphaerales bacterium. Taxonomy (GTDB): domain Bacteria; phylum Planctomycetota; class Phycisphaerae; order Phycisphaerales; family SM1A02; genus JAEUIT01. The sequence continues at coordinate 67,851 of JBGAQH010000002.1, forward strand.
GGTGAGTGATGAGAGCACGGGACATCTCCTTGGGTCTGGTCGATCGGTGCCGGTCAGTGCGACCGCATTCGCCGCAGCGCTGGCGATCAGCGAGGGCAACGAGAGCACCCTACGCCGCACCGGCGGAGCCCGCGGTAGTGCAGCCACCCGAAAGCGCAACGCAACGCGGGACGGAGCAAGCGCTCCGTCCCGCGTCGTTCGCATCCGCTCGGGCGCGATCGCTCGCGCCTCACGGCAGCCGCGCCTTACGGACACGCACCCCACGCGCCGAGCAGGATTCCAAGGTCCGCGGACGACACCTGACCGTTGCCGTCGAGGTCAGCGTTCCCCGGTCCTCCCCACTGCCCGAGCATGATGGCGAGATCGTCCGCGCCGACCGCGCCGCTCTGGTTGAGGTCGCCGACGCAGATCGGCCCGCAGGTGCCGGTCTGGCTCACGGTGAGGGTCGCGTGCCCCATCTGCCCGTCGAAGGAGCCCAGCTCGATGGTGTATCGCTGGCCGCACGCCGTCGGGAAGCTCAGTTGCGAGGAGAGCCCGCACGCCGGCCCGTCGTCGTTGCAGCCGATCAGCTCCAGCGAACCGCAGGTGCCCATGTAGGCGGCAAGTCGGGTATCGAAATCGGTGCCCGCCCCGCAGGTCGAGATCGTCACCACACCGTCGGCGGTCGCGTCGTAGGTGTAGAACGCGCTGTTGAAGAGCGAGACGCCGTAGCCCTCGTTGCATGCGTCGGGGAGGTACGTCGCGCCGGTCATGCCGAGCGTGCTCACCTGATTCGCGCCGAGGGAGAGCGGCGCGGCCGTCTCGCAGACGTCAGGGCAGGCGCCTTGCTGGGCGATGGTGAGGGTTCCCGAGCCGGGGCCGAAGTTGTCCGGGTTGTTGCCCAGGACGATCGTGTACGCCTGCCCGCAGACCGTCTCGAAGGTGAGGGTCGAGCTGTAGAGGTGGCAACCGTCGCCGTCGTCGTTGCACGCGATCCAGAACGGAGCAGCGGGCGACCCTGCGAAGACGCCGAGCCGGGAGTCGAAGTTGACGCCGCCGCAGGTCGAGACGGTCGCCATCCCGCTCGCGGCGGCGACATAGGTAAAGAAGACGTCGTTGGCGATCACCATGGGCGCTCCGCCGCCGCAGCCGGCCGGCGTGGTCGTCGAGCCGGTCGCGCCGACGTTCGTGACCGGATTCGAGCCCGCCACGACCGGCGTGGCCCCCGCCCACTGGTCGTTGCAGAGCAGGCCCGTCTGATTGATGCCCAGGGTCCAGTTGCCGATCGCGCCGTTCGCGGAGCCGACGGCGATCGTGTACTCCTCGCCGCAGACGGCGACGAAGCCGACGCTCGAGAAGATGCCGCACGCGTTGTCGTTGCACGCGATCCAATGCGGATCAGCGCAGGTGCCGGTGAAGACCGCCAGGCGCGAGTCGACCGGAGCGTCGAGCGTCCCGCAGGTCGAGATCACCACCGGACCGCTGGCCGGAGCGATCCACGTCCAAAAGCTCCCGCGGTGAATCGTCGAGTCGCCGCCAAGGCCGCATGAGGGCGGGAGCACGACGTCGCTTGCCCAGTCATACCAATTGCCCACGTTGTTGTCGCCCTGGAAGGCGGGGAAGGCATGCTCGCATCCGTCGATCGAGAGGCAACCGCCCGTCTGCGTCAGGCTCATCGTGCCAATGCCGGTCCCGAGCACCTCGGGAGATGCGGCGCCCAGCACGATCGTGTAGGTCTCGCCGCAGACCGTCGGAAATTGAATCGAGGAGTGGCTCCCGCAGGAGTCGTTGTTGCAGGCCACGAAGACCGGTGCCGCGCAGGAGCCGGTGAACGCGGCCAGCTCCGTGTCCCAATCGACGGTGCCGCACGTCGAGACGGTCGCCGTCCCGTTGGCAGTCGCGACGTATCGAAAGAAGACGTCGTGGTAGATCGCCGGCAGGATCGTCCCGGTGCAGCTCTCGGGGCCGGCGGTCGCGCCGGTGGCGTTGACGATGGTGACGGGCGTGATGCCCTCGGTGATCGTGAGCGGGGTATCGCAACTGTCGTTCGGGGGGGCCGGCGGAATGCGCAGAAGGACGACGTAGTAGTTGACCGCACCGGTGTCCGGCCCGAATCCCATGAGCGAGGTCGTCGCGTCGATCGTCAGCGTGTAGACGCCGTTCTGAAGCTGCAGGGTCTGGCCCCAGTCCGCCATGCCGCCGTAGGCGATGTCGATGCCGGGGCCGACGAGGTGGACCGACCCGCTCGAGAAGGCGTTCGTCATCCAGCCGTGGAAATCGAAAGCCATCGTCTGACCGCTCGCGAGACCGGCGACCGACAGGCTGATCTGGGCATGATCCGACGCCAAGCAGTTGCCCGCGTTCTCGCCGAGTCCCACGGACAGCGAGGCCGAACTCGCGAATCCGTTGGTCTGCCCGCCGACGCCGAGGTCGATCCACTCCGAGTCGTTCTTGAGGAATGCCGTCGCTCCACCGTCATTGATGTACTGGCTGAAGTGGTTCGGGGCGTACATCGTTCGCGGGGTGATCGCATACGAGCTCGTGACGTCCTCGCCGGCGCCGTCCGACGCGTAGATCAGCCCGCTCCGGTTGTCGGCGACCGCCGTCACTGTCTGAGCCAGCGCAGACGTCGTGATCGCAAGGCCGATCGCCAGCCCGCACAGTCCAGTGGTCATGCTCGCCTTCGGGTTCATCTCGGTCAGTCCTTTTTCGGTGAATTCGCACTCCGCCCAAGGCCATGGCCCACCGTGGGACAGCCAGGGACGAGACGCTCCATCCCACAGCCCAGGGATTGGGCGGCGGACCGACAGGGAAGTTCGCGCTTTTCTGGTTTCCCTCGGAGAGGCACGGCGGCCCGAGCCGAAACGAGGGCGGCCCGACCATGGGCCCGACCATGGGCCCGACCATGGGACAGCCTCGCGCCGAGGGAGAAGCCCCACTCCCTCCACTCAGACGCGACGAGACGAGGTCCGCTCGAAGCCCATCCCCACGGCCATTGGCAGATCCCCCAAGATCCCACGAAGCGCGGACGGGCCGGCGGCATCAAGACGCCCTGACTGGTCAGGTCGGCTGCGCCCCACGCCACCCCGAGCGTGCCGGAACGCCCCCGTCAGCGTTCGGCCGGCGCACGCCAGAAGCGGTAGACGCCGTTGCTTCCCCCGCTGACCAGCATCTCGCCCGTTGGCGAAAAGCGCAGGGCCCAGAGATAGCCCCCCGGACCGTCCAGGCCCACGACCTCGTCCCACGTGGACGTGTCCCAGACTCGCAGGACGCCATCCCGTCCTCCGGTGAGAAGGCGCCGACCATCCGGCGTGAAGGCGATCGAGAAGAGATGGGCCGCGTGTCCGCGGAGGGTAACGATGCGCTCGCCGGTCCACGCGTCGCGCACGATCACGTCCCGAATGAGATTCGCCGTGCCGCCCGGCGCGCGCTCGGCCACGGCGATGACCGGCCGTCCGTCGGCCAGCTCGCCAAGGGCGCTCCCCGAACCGAGCCCGTAGGGAATCGAACATCGCGCGGCCCCGGTCGTCGCGTCGATCAGATGAAGAACGTGATGCTCCTCATCGATCATGTCGCGCACCGCCAACAGCCGACCGTCGCGCGTCGAGGTCATTCCGGGGCTCGCGCAGCGAGGCAGCGGCAATCCCACCGGCGCATTCGACGGAAGGCGCCGAAGTCGGGCGGTGACGGGGCCCTCGCCGACCAGGAGCCCAAGGGCCTCACCGGCGGTGGTGTAGCCGACCTCGCGCATCTGTTCCGTTCCGCGCCACGACTCCTCAAGCGCCGAGCCGACCACCATCCGAATCCGGGGCACGCCGTCGGACTCGATCGTCGCCACGCTCAAGCCGTCGGGGCTGCACGCGATCGCTCCGGGCATGCGCTCTCGATCGCTCCAGGCCGGTGATTCCGCGCGAAGAACGGGCATCCTCGACGTCACGTCCCACAGGCGGGCCACGGACCAGAAGTTCCCCACCGCGACGGCCCCTCCGCCGGCGTCGAAATCGATCTGGCCAAAGGCGCTCCGGGGGACCGTGACGTCGCCGAGCAGTTCGCCGCGCTCGGTCGGCCACGCCCGAACCGTTCCATCCTGCGACGCCGAGACGATCCAACGGCCGTCGTCGGAGAAGTCGGCCACCTGAACCTCGTCGGTGTGACCGACCAGCATCGCGATGAGGGCAAGATCCGCCGGCTCGCGCGTCACCGACCAGAGCCCGATGGTTCCCTCCTGCGACGCTGTGACGATGCGCGCATCGTCGGGCGAGAAGCGCACCGACTGGATGCCCTCGACGTGCCGCCGCTCCCGCTCCAGCGGAACGCCCTCGATCGAATAGAGCGAGAGCGAGGAGCCCTGATTGCCGGTGGCGACGAGCGAACCGCTATGGCTGAACGCGATGGCCCCGACGCCGTGGTCGCGGCCGATGCGGGTCACCGTCCCGGGCTCCGGCCTCCAGACGATCGGCGTCCCCTCGGGTCCCGCGCCGATGCCGACCTCGCCCCGATCGGTCACCGTCAGCGGAATCTCCATCCCGGGATCGCGGCGCACCTCGATCATCGTCGGCGCTTCCGCGGACCCACGCCAATGGCAGCAGCGCCCGGTGCCGTCCGCATGCATCACCACGGCGGCAAGGTGCGAGGCGTCGGGGCTGATCGCCACGACCGAGACCGATTCGCCAGGGGCGACCTCCACGGGATGCGCGTCGGTCGACAGCACGCGGCCCTCGGCATCGCGGCGGCGAACGATCAGCTCCGCCGTTCCCGCGTCCGCTGCGCTCCACACCTCGACGCGCCGCGCCTGGTCGGTCACGAGGAGTCGGGCGACGCCGCGCGTGGCGGCCGGCGCAGGATCGCTCGCGGTCCTCACCGAACATGCGGCGGGCCACGACGGCGGCAACGGGCTCGCGCAGGCCGCCATCACCGCCCACGCCGACAGGTTGGCCTCGGACTGCCCGAGCGGAATGCGGTCGACGAACGTCGCCGGTGCCCGGGCCACGCTCTGGTCGAGGCGACCGGCGAGATAGCGCCACTCCCAGCCGCGGAGCGATGCGGGCGTCGCGTCGAGGTGCTGTCGCGCCGAGCGCACGTCGTTGTTGACCAGCGCCGCGTTTGCCGCCGCGATGCCGGCCCGATAGCCGGTCCACTCGGCGCTCCGCCTCGCGGCATTGGCGCTGATCGCCAAGGTGACCGCGACGATCACTCCCGCCGTCAGCGCGACGATCGTCGATGTCACCCCCCACACGACGCCGCGATGCCGTCGGGCGAAGCGCCTGGCTCGCTCGATGCGGGTCGTCGGCCGGGCATGAATCGGCTCGTCGGCCAGGAAGCGGCGCAGGTCGGCGGCAAGCGCGGCGGCGCTCGGATAGCGCCGATCGGGGTTCTTCTCGATCGCCTTCGCGACGATCGTCTCGAGGTCGCCGCGCAGCCGGGTGTTCAACTCCCCGAGGCGCGTCGGCTCGTCGTCGCGCACCACCCGGGCGGCGTCGGCGATCGGGAGCGACCGCACCTCAAGCGGAAGGCGGCCGGTCAGCAGTTCGAAGAGGATCACGCCGAGCGCGTAGACGTCGGTGCGCCCGTCAACCGCACTTGGCTGCCCGCCCATCTGTTCGGGGCTCATGTACGCGAGCGTGCCGAGAATCTGTCCCGTGGACGTCGCCACGGTTGCGGCGCGGCCCTGGCCGCCGCCGCCGACGAGTCGCGCGATCCCGAAGTCGAGGATCTTCGGCTGCGGGCGCCGCCCCTCGGCCGCGACGACCATGATGTTGGCCGGCTTGAGGTCCCGGTGGACGACGCCGCGCTCGTGGGCGTGCTGAACGGCATCGCAGACGTCAACGACAAGGGCGACGATCAGGCGCACGTCGCCGCCGGCGCTGCGTGCGTGCGCGTCGAGCGCCGCCCCGCGCACCAGCTCCATCGCGATGTAGGGGACGAGCGCGCCGCCCAGGGCATCGTCGGCGACGCTTCCCGCCTCGTAGACGTGGGCGATGCCCGGATGCTCAAGGCGGGCGAGCGTGTCGGTTTCGCGGCGGAAGCGGCGGACGAGCTCGCGCGAGACCATCTCGCTGCGCATGACCTTGAGGGCCACGGAGCGCTGCGGGTGCTCCTGCTCGGCCTCGTAGACCAGCCCCATGCCTCCCGCGCCGAGAACGCCGACGAGGCGAAAGTGCCCGAACGGTCGGGGCAGCGGCAGAGGCGTCGCGACGTCCTCCTCCCCCTCGTCGAGGGCGTGGAGGTGTTCGGCGCCGAGGAAGTCGGGGGTCCGCTCCGCGTCCGCGGCGACGCCGAGCAGCCGCTCCAGTCGGCTTCGCAGGAGGAGATCGTCGCCGCATCGCTCGCGAAGCCGGCCTTCGCGCATCTCCGGCGGGAGATCCATCAGCTCATCGAAGAGCGCACGCTCGAGGGACGAGGAAGGGTCACTCATGCGTCGATCGATCGGGGATCAGCCCGCCTCGCAGTCGTTGTCGGAGGCGACGAGCGTCGCGACGCCCGAGAGCCCCTGCTCGGAGCGAAGCGCGTCGAAGAGCCACGTGCGGGCAAAGCGCCAGTCGCGCTCGACGGTGCGGGTGGTGACCTCGAGCGTCTCGGCGATCTGCTCGACGGTGAGTCCGGCGAAGAATCGCAGCATGACGACGTCATACGCCCGCTGATCGACCGCCTGCAGGCGCGGCAGGGCCTCCTCCATCGCGAGCACCGACGCCGCTCCCGCGCGATCGGCCGCGGCGGCATTGGCCTCCCGACTCCCGCGCTCGGCGCTGGCCCGCTGGTCCGCGCGGCGAGCCCGCTCGCAGAGAATGTCATGCATCGCCCGGCCCGCCGCGAAGAAGAAGTGCCGCCGGTTGGCGAACTGCATGACGCGGCCGAGGAGCCGCACATATGCGGCGTGCACCAGCGCCGTCGCATCGAAGGTCGCCCCCGGCCTGGCGTTGCGGAGCTTCGACCGGGCCATCGCGCGGAGCTCGTCATAGACCAGCGGAACGACCGCCTCGGCAGCGCGGGCGTCGCCCTCGCTTGCCGCCTTCAGGAGGAACGATAGATCGCTCGGATCAGGGCTTTCGCGCACCGCTTTGCCTCGGGTCAGCGGGGATTCTCGCATGCCAATGCGGCGCACGGGCGACAATTTCCCGCGACATGCATGGACGAGAAGTCCGAAGGGCCCGGCGCCGCGGTTCTCGGTCGACCTGATCGGACGTGGGCGGGGCGACCTCGACGGCACCTCCACGCTCAGGGACGTTCGGTCACCTGCGGTGATCGGTCTCGCTCACCTTCTCGCCATGGTCATACACGATCGTCTTCATGGGCGACCCGTCGCTGTAGTAGGTCTCCCACGTCCCATGCTTCTCGCCCTTGTCGTACTCGCCGCGGGCGCTGACGGTCCGGTCGCCTGCCCAGTAGGACACGCAGGGGCCCTGCTTGATGTCGTCCTTGAAGGTGAGCGTCTCCGCGACGCTCTGTTCGGTCTTGGGGTCGCAGTCATTGACCCACTGCGTCCGAACGCCCTCCTTCTTGCCGGCGACATACGGCGTTTCCCATTTCAATTCACCGCAACCCGACCATTGGCGCCAGGTGCCCGACTTCTCGCCGGCGGTGAACTGGCCCGCGGTGATGCACTTGCCCTTCTCGTTGTATTCAAAGACCGGACCATCTCGCTTCCCGTCCTTCCACGTCACGGTCGCCTGCACCGAGCCTCCGCTGCGACGCACGACCTCGAGGCCGGACTTCTTCTCGTCGTCGCGCTTGACCGTCTCGACCACCGTCGAGGCGACGTCGGGCGGGGCCTTTGCGGCGCTCGGCGGAGCGATGCTCGCTCCAAGCGACATCAGGGTCGCGGCAAGGGCGAGTGCGGGAAGCAGGCGCGCGGTCCGTGCAATGCGCATGGCGGTCGGTTCCTCACGGTTGGCGAACGGTACATGTCACGCCCCGCCGCGCGGGGCACGTCGAGCGGATCACGATATCCGCCCCGGGCACACGGATGGCGACGCCAGGAGCGCGTCTCACGACTCAGCTTTCTGCACTATTCAGCCGGAGTCAACACAGAGGCACCGAGGGCACAGAGGGCCACAGAGAAGACGGGAACCGAAGTGGCTTTCCGCCTTGGATTCGAGCTGGTCGAGCAGGTTCTCCGGGCAGAGTGACTTGAGCTTCTACCGACGGAACGTTGGACCGGGACGCAGGCCTGGCTTGGCGACTCTGGACGACTCCTCGGAGGATGCCCCCGACAACGCCTTTTCTCCACCATTCTGCTCTGTGGCCCTCTGTGCCCTCGGTGCCTCTGTGTTGAAGGTACACCGCGAATAGTGCAGAAGGCCGTACTCTGCAGGAGTGGGGGGCGGGAGTGGGCACCCCCGTTGACGGCGACGGGTGGTCCGACTCAGCTCCCCCAAGCGCGCCCGTCGGCGCATGACAATTCCCGTCGCGCGGATCCCAGTAACGCCGCGCCACTGATCCGACTCCGACGTGTCCCACGGTCGCGCCTCCATGCCCATCTTGCTTCGCCCTTTCCTCGCGTTCCTCGTCCTGCTCGCCGTGCGATCGCCAGCGTGGGCGAGCGAGGATCTCCCGGTCCTGCGGGCGAATTCCCCTCATGTCGACGTCGACGACGGGCCGGTGCATTACCCCGGCGGATGGAGCGTGTCCCCAAACACCCCGCTCGACATCTACGACGCGGATCGGACCCTTGGCCCCAAGACCATCGTCTTCACGAGTGACGTTGATCGAATCGCCTTCGACGTACTCCCCGGCAAAACCTATGACTTCGTCGTCCTGCTCAACGGAAAGGACGCGTGCCGAACCCGCATCTCCACCATGCGGCAGACGTTCCAACGCAAGGCCGAGGCGAACGGGCCCGCGATCATCCCCTTCACGATCGAACGCGGCCGCATTCTGCTCGCGACGAGCATCAACGGCTCCGACCCGATCGCGCTCCTCTTCGACACCGGGGCGAACGCGATCCTGCTCGGTCCCGCGGCTGTCCAACGCGGCGTTTCCATCGCGACTTCAGGCAGCGGCACCAATGCGGGCGTCGGAGGACAGCATGCCGTTTCGACCAGCGTCGGCAACACCGTCGAGATCGCCGGGCTTCGCTGGGAGCAGGAGCCCATCCTCCTGAGCGACCAACCGTCGAACGCGGTCGACGGCGTGCTGGGCATGCACATGTTCGACGGTAAGGTCGTCGAGTTCGATTTCGACCGGTCGCTCCTCCTCATCCACGACTCGCTTCCCGCGTCACTCGACGGATTCACCCGCGTCGAGCTCGGCCGTGCGGGCCCGCTCCCGACGATTCCGGTGACGTTTCATACGGAATCCACGACGGTGGAAGGATCAGTCATCATCGACACCGGCGCGACCGGGGCCCTCTTCGCCCGCCGTGACTTCGCCGAGCCACTCGGCCTCTACGGAACGATGCGGAAGCTCGGCACCGCACGACAGACCGGGACCGGTGCGGGGTCGGTCATGAGCGACCTCGTGCTCCTTCCGACGATGACGGTCGGCGGAACCGACCTGACCGACGTTCCGATCTACCTCGAGACGACCAACGACGAGCAGCGGGCCGGCTCGGGTGCGGTCCTCGGCATGGACGTGCTCAGCCGGTTTTCGATGCTCATCGATCTCGCGCACGGCACGGCCTACCTCAGGCCGAACGCCACGATCAACGCTCCCTTTCCGAGGCGGACGTCCGGCCTGCCCGTTGCCGTGATCGCCGGCATCAGCACGGCGATCGTCGGCTCCTTCGTCGCGATCATGGTCCGATCTCGCTCACGCAAGGCATGCGCCCCGGGCACCTAACAGTTGGGCCAAGCCGGCTCCGTCGCCCGTTGCGCTCGCGTCGGCGTCGCCCGGACCGCTCGCTCCCGCTGGCCGACCAGGACAGCGAGATCGCCACGAGATCCTGGTCGTCGTCGGCAGCGCTCCGGTGGCGACGCCGGTGCCGCTCCAATCGAATGTCCTCGCGCAACGCACCGTGCTTCCGTCCGACGAGGTGAGGCTGGCGAGCCGGCAATTCGCGTTCATCCGCCGATCGCGAGCGGGGCGCCGTCCGTACGCAGGCGCAATGGGGCTGCGATTCCCCGAGGAATCGCTCTCATTCGTTCGGACCCGCGGCCGAACGTTCCACGCGCTCCTTCATGGGACGCGCATCCCAGATGAGGGCCCGATTGGAGGGATAGACGGTCGTGGCCATGAGGCGCATGCCGTCCTCGCTCAGAAAGAGATTCTCGATCCACGACGTGTCCGTGTGGAGCGTCAGGATCTCGACGAGCGTCGGATCCCGATCCTGCGGGAGCGTGGCGATGCCGAGGACGACCACGGACCTGTCGAAGAGCCCCGCGTAGACTCGCCCGTGCTCCGCATCGAGCAGCAGCGCACGCGGCCTCGAAGGAAGGCTCGGCGAACGCGCGAGAAGCCTCCCGCTCAGCAGGTCGTACAGCCGCACTTCCCCGCGGGTTCCGTCACCGTCGAGGTCCGCTCCCGCGGCGACGAGATTCGCCGAGGCGGAGAACGCCTCGAGCAGATCCCGGCACTCCCACCGCGCGACCTCGCGGGCGCTCGGCCAGTCGAGCACGGCCACCGTCGCCGACTTCCCCGGCTCGGAATGACGGACCACGATGCGACCGTCGGCAAACATGGCGGCGAGGCGATGTCCGTCGGCCGGCGGACACCGGAGCGGAATCTCACGCTCGACCTCCAGCCCCGGAAGCGTCAGGATGTCGAGCCCTCCGGTGCGGCACGCGAGAAGATGCGTGCCGTCGGGGAGGAACTCGCAGCGATCCCAACCGCGATCGCTCTCCATGTGATGCTCCGATTGGTCGCTCAGCCGGAGCAGGCCCAGCCCAACGTGCGGCTGGACGCGCAACAGCCACGCACGATCCGGCGACCAGAGAAGCCCGCCCGTCGGCGGCCATGATCCCCCAAGCGCGGCCGACGAGAGGCGCGTGCCCGTGGCGGTGTCGCGGAAGAACACCCGGCCATCGTTGGCGTGACTCGCGTCGGGAGAGCTGTATGCGATCGTCGAGAAGTCGGGCGATGGGGTCGCGGAGTCGCGGGCGGGGATATTGAGATATCCGGCGCCGGGCAATTCGGTATCGAAGACACGGACGCCCGAGCCATCCCCGGCGACCAGAAGTCGCGTGCCGTCGGGCGTCACGGCGAATGCGCGAATGCCGGTCGAACATCGAAGCGAGAGGCTTCTCTTGCCGGTCGCAAGCTCCCAGCGCTCGACGGAATCGCCGGCGGCGACATACAGCGAGGATGAGTCCGGACCGAAGCACATGGCCTCCGGACGATTGCGGCCGAGCATCGCGTAGGACCTTCCCTCCGGCAGCTCGAAGATCTGGGCTCCGGCATTGGAGACCAGCGCGAATCGCGATCCGCTCGGCGCGGCGAAGAGGCCGGCGCCGTCCGCGCTCGGCATGCCCACCGGAAGACGCCTCATGGAACCGTCGTGAAGGTCGACGATCACCGGCGAACTGCCGAGCGTGCACAGCACGTGCTCGCCATCGGCAAGGAAGCAGGGGTTGTCGAATCGGGCCTCGGAGGAGAGGACGTCGTCGCAGACGTGCTTGCCGGTCTCCACGTCGATGACCATCAGGCGCGCGGGCGACTTCTCGCTCGTCCGCGGTGATCCTCCCGTCACCGCGATTCGGCGCCCGTCGGGCGACCAGCCGCCGCCCAGCGCCTCGAAGGCGATGCCGGTGACGGTTCGCTCGACGGCCAGCGTGCCCGCGTCGCGAATCTCAAAGGTCGCTCCGTATTGCCGCGAGACCAGCAGGTGCCGCCCGTCAGGGCTGAATGTCGGGCGATTGAAGTTCGGCGCCTCCTCGCCCCCCTTCTCGTCCCACTGCGTGACGACTCGTCCCGACCGCACCTCGTGCAGCGCGATCGCCCGATTCTCGTAGCAGACGAGCGCGTGGCGTCCGTCGCGACTCACGGCGATTCCGGTGGTCGCGGCATCCACGCCATTCGGCATCGCGAAGGCCGACGACGCGAGATCAAGCTGTGAGTGAAGATATCGCCACTCCCATCCGCGAAGGTCGGTCGGCGTGGCGTCGAGATGCAGGCGAGCGGCGGCACCGTCATTGAGTTCAAGGGAGCCCGCGGCCGCCTGAATCTTGGCGGTGTACTCGCGCAGGCGGCTGATCGCGGCGAACCGGTCGCTGCGCTCCCGCGCGGCGGTCGCGACGACCGCTTGCCACGCGGCGACGCCCAGGCCGACGACAAGAGCGAGCAGGACGCCGACCGCGCCCAGGATCAGCGCCCGGTTTCGCGCCGCGAACTTGCGAAAGGCATACGCGGCGCTTGGGGGACGGGCCGCAACCGGCCGATCGGTCAGAAAGGCGCGGACGTCATGGGCCAGCGCATCGACGGACTGATATCGATGCTCCCTGTCCTTCTCCAGGGCCCGCGACAGGATGTTCTCGAGATCGCCGCGCAGCGCATGATCGAACGCCCGCGCCGGAATCGGGTCACGCTCCGCGACGGCGCGGGCGATCTCGAAGGGCGATGCGCTGTCGGTCGCGAAGGGCTGGTGATCCGTCAGCATCTCGTAGAGCATGACTCCCATCGAGAAGACGTCGCTCCGCACGTCGACGCCGCTCGGGTCGCCCCGGGCCTGCTCGGGGCTCATGTAACCGGGCGTCCCGAGCATCTGGCCGGTCTGGGTTCGGAACGTCGCTTCCGCATCCGGGCGCTCGATGAGCTTGGCGATCCCGAAGTCGAGGACCTTCAGGTGCCCCTCGGGGGTCACGAGCACATTGGACGGCTTCAGGTCGCGGTGGATCACGCCGCGCCGATGGGCGTGCGCGACCGCATCGCAGAGCAGGAGAAAGAGCTCAAGCCTCGCCCGGCGCCCGAGGGTGCGGGCCTGCTCCAGAACGCTGCGCCCGCCGGAGATCAGCTCCATGGTGTAGTAGGAAACGAATCCGGTGGGCCCTCGGTGCGTTCCTGCGTCGAAGACCTGGGCGATTCCCGGATGCGTGAGGCGAGCGAGGGCTTCCGCCTCGTAGCGAAAGCGGGCGCTTGCCGCGGCCGACACGAAACTCGCATGCATGATCTTGAGCGCCACGCGTCGGGCGGGAGACTCCTGCTGCGCCTCGAAGACCGTTCCCATGCCCCCGTCCGCGATGTGGGCGAGGATCCTGTAGGGGCCGATCGTGCTACCGATGATCGACGCGCAGGGGTCGAGCCGGGCAACGTCCGGAGCGGCGGGCTCGGGCGTCGCCTCGGGCGGATCGAGCCAATCGCCGGTGCGGGTGCGATCTCGAAGAATCCCGTCGACGCGTGAGCGAAGCGCCTCGTCGTCCGCGCACGCCTCGGCGACGTACCGCGCGACCTCATCGCCCGGAAGGCCGAGAGCGTGCCGCACGATCTCCGAGACTCTCGAATCCGGCACCCGGTCCATGGAGGCCCCCCGCGACGCGCACGCCGGTCCGCGATGACGCTCCATCAGGCGAGGAGACGCCTTGCGGTCGTTGAGGATACCACGCGGATCGCGGACGCCGTCTGCATTCGCAACTACACGTCATCACTGCCCCTCCGCCGCATCGCCATGTGCGCCGGCGCCATTGCCCAGCGCGGTCACGACGGACACGCGCCCCACGCGCCCAGCATCTGGGCCAGATCCGATCCATCCACCGCTCCGCTCGCGTCGACGTCGCCCGGGCCGCTCGCTCCCCACTGGCCAAGCAGGACGGCAAGATCGGCGCCGTCCACCTGACCGTCTGCGTTCAGGTCGGAGGCGCAGGCCGAGGCGGTGACGACGAAGGGGACCGGATCCGAGGCGATGCCATTGGCGACGACGCTGAGCGAATACGTGCCCGGCGCGATCGAGGGCGGCAGCGCCATCCTGGTCGTCGTCGGCAGCGCTCCGGTGGCGACGCCGGTGCTGTTCCAGCTGAAGGTCCTTGCGTATCGCACCTGGCTTCCGTCGGCCGAGGTGAGGCGGGCAAGCGGGTAGTTCGTGTTCATCTGCCAGTCGTCGCCGTACGAAGCGCCCTCGGAGATCCCGTTGAATCCCGTGCCGCTGAGGAGGTAGGTCGACGCGGCGAGCTTGGCCACGCCCGTGAGCGCCGGCTTGCCGACCGCGAGCGGAGCGCCGTCCGGAACGTATGCGAAATAGGTCGGCGAGCCCTGCTGCGCACAGAGAATGCTGCCGTCCGGCAGGGCGAGGAAGCAGAAGACAAACGACGGCGCGTCGACGGAGGAGCCGCCTCCCGGCGCGGCGATCGGCGTGAAGGAATTGCCGAGCGGGTCGAAGACCCAGAAGGACGTCGGGCTCGGAAAGTGGTCGGCCGGCGTCGGCGCGGGCGAGAGGGCGCAGAGCACCTTGCCGTCAACCAGCATCGCTACCGGCGCATCCGGCGCGCCGCTGCCGTTGGGCAGGGCCGGACCGGCGCTCCAGAAGCTGAGCGAGCCGTTGACGCTGGGCTGGAAGAAGGCGGTGGTGCCGAGCGAACCGATGAAGAGCGCCCGGCCGTCGGGGAGGCGCACGGCGCCGCCGGTCTCGAGTCCCCACGGGTCGTAGAGCGCCACGATGGTGTCGCCCGAGTTCTTCCACGCGTTGATCGAGTGGATGTAGCGCTCGGAGGAGGTGTCGCCGCGGTCGACAAAGAGGATGCTGTCGTCGGCGAGCTTGACCCACACCGACTCGTTGTGGATCCCAAGCGAGCTCGGGCCGTTGACGTAGGTGTTCGCGACCGGATCGTAGATGACCGTCTTCTTGAGGTTCCCGGTGACGAGGGCCTGCAGCACGCGGCCGTCCCGGAGCATCTCCGAGTTCGCGTCGCTCAGCGTGCCGCCCGGATCGGCGGCGAAGGCCCAGCTGTTCGTGACCGGGTCGTAGACCTCGGCCTTCGACTTGCCGGTGCCGTACTCGCCTCCGGCCACGTAGACGCGGCCGTCCATGAGCACCTGCGAGGAGAAGTACTCCCGCGTGTTCGGCATCGGGGCGATGTCGCTCCACGTGCCGTTGACGTAGCTCCCGTGCGAGTCCGGCGTGAGCCTGTGCCAGACGTCGCCGATGCCGTCGCCGTCGACCGCGTCACCTAACACCATGACCGAGCCGTCGGAGAGCAGGAGCGCAACGCCGGAGTTCACGGCGGGCGCGTCGTGCGCGACGACGCTCCACGTGCCGGCGCCCGCGGCGCCGGATCCCCCGACGAGGAGCGCGAGCGAGGGAATCACAGGACCGAAGCGGCGGCGCAGACGTGAAGGCATGGTCCGCCGAGCGTAGGGGAACGCCTCCGGCGGAACAAGCGTCGCCTGCGCCGCGCACGCATCGACTTCGTGCGGAAGGTCCCAGAGGTGCGCATCCGCCGACTCGGGGCGCGAGTCTGGGGCACTCTCCCTCGCATCGGAACCTGATCGGCGCTCCTCGCCGCACCCGGAGCGTGCGCCGGCTACAGCGACTGCCCCCACCGATCAAAGAGCATCAGGAGGTCGGCGGAACCGACGACGCCGTCGCGATTGAGATCCTCGTATCCGCCGGCGGTGCTTCCCCACGCCGAGAGCAGGAAGGTGAGATCGGCGCCGTCGACGGAGCCGCTGAGGTCGAAGTCGCCGAACGCGCGCTGGCAGGCGTCGGGCACGCCGCTGGCATCGAGGTCCTCGGCGAATCCGGACTGCGTGGCTAACGCGTCGTCCACCTCGTCGCCGTCGCAGTCGCCGTGGAACTGGCCGACATCACGGATCGCGAAGACGGACTGCGGACCGGCCTTGAGCGCGACGACCGTGTCCAGCGCCGGCGTGCCGCCGGTGAGTCCGTCCGAGACGCCCCACACCCGCACCTCGCCGTTCTGCTGGAGCGCAGCGGTGAACTCGCGGCCGGCCGCCACGGCCTTGCAGGGCAGCAGGTTCGCCGGCACGTTGCACTGTCCCTTGTTGTTCCGCCCCCAGCAGGCGACCTGGCCGTTGGCCTTCAGGGCCACGCTGTGAAACTCGCCGGCCGCGACCTCGAGGCAGGGGCCGAGCGTCTGCGGCACCGCACACTGCTGATACTGGTTCCTGCCCCAGCAGACGACCGTGCCGTCGGCCCGCAGCGCGACCGTGTGGTCGATTCTCGACGCGACGCGCCGGAGCGACGTCGCGGTCTGCGGCGGAGTGCACTGTCCGTATTGGTTCGCTCCCCAGCAGTGCGGTACGCCGTTGACGTCCACCGCGACGGAGAAGAGCTGGCCGGCGGCGATGCGCTCGATCGGCGGAAGTCCCGCGGGCGGCTGATCGGCGTTGCCCCAGAGCGAGAGGGTGCGGTTCGCGCGAAGGGCGAGGCCATGCGTCACGCCAACGGCGACGCGCACGTGCGTTCCCTGCGGCAGGCCCGTCGCGATCGGGGACTCCGGCCACATTCCCCAGAAGGCCAGCGTGCCGTCGGTCCGAAGCGCGACGACGTCGTCGGTGTAGTACTCGCCCGCGCCGACGGTGAGGGCTGGCCCGAAGTTCGGTGGCGGCACAAGCGGACCGGCGCTTCCCCAGCGCACGACGGTTCCGTCGGCGAGGACCGCCCTCGAATACCCCTGCCCGCCGCTCACCGCAACGACGTTCGTGAGGCCCGCGGGGACCGTGCATGCGCCATTGGCGTTGTCCCCCCAACACACCACCGTCCCGTCGGTGCGAAGCGCGATGGTGTGGAAGGCCCCCGTCGCGACGTCCGTGCATGTCCCGAGGCCGGCCGGCACGTCGCACTGCCCGTACATGTTGTTGCCCCAACAGGCCACGGTTCCTGCGGCGCGAATGGCCGCGGCATGGAACTGCGACGACGTGATGAAGGTACAGGGTCCCACCGACGCCGGCACGGTCGCGACGCCGCCGCTCGAGCCCCAGCCGACGACCGTGCCGTTCGCCTTGAGCGCCAACGAGAAGTCGGCACCGGCGGCAATCGCCGTGCAGGTCCCGAGCCCGGCGGGTATCGATATCTGCCCGACCGCATTGCCCCCCCACGCCTTCACCGTGCCGTTGGCGCGAAGGGCAAGCGTGTGTTCGCCTCCTGCCGCCACCGCCGTGCACACCTCGCTCGGCGTGGGCACGTTGCACTGGCCGTACAGGTTGTATCCCCACGCGAAGACCTTTCCGTCGACGGAGAGGGCGACGGTGTGGAGCGGACTCGCCGCGATCTTCTGCATCGCCGGCAGCGCGGCCGGCACCCACATCTGCCGCACCGCGGAATCGCCCCAACCGCTGATCGTCCCGTCAGGGCGCACCTGCCACTCGGTGGTGGTGCCGGCCACGGAACCGCGGGCCGGGATGACAAGACCGACCGAGTCGGTGCGATAGAGGCCGACACCGCCCCACGCGTGCACGCTCTGGGCGTGTGCCTGACCGTCGAGGAATCCCGACGCGCCGGCGATTCCGACAGCAATGGCGAGCGCTTGCGTTGTGACGCGGCTGAAGTTCGTCGATCGGCTCAACGGTGACATCGGTGGTGCGACTCCGAGGTGTGAGGTTCCCGCCGGATGACGGGCGTCGGCCAGTCTACAGAACCGATCGCGGCGCACCGCCGCCGAAATCCGGCAGTTCTGGGAAAGTCCCGCTCGGCGGTCGCGCCGCATGCGACGCGGCCGGGCGCGCCGCCGCGGGGACGCGGACGGGGACGTCCCCGGCGTGACCGTCCTGTTAGGCTCGGACGAACCCCTCAGCGGAGCGATCGCGGTCATGCCCACACGTCTCACGTCCCTCGCTCTCGCCGCCTCGCTCGTCGTCGCGCGCGTCTCGGAGGCCGCCGACGGGGACTGGCTCGTCGACGGCGCGCCCTATGTCGCCAACGTGACCGTTTCGGCAAGCAAGCAGCGCGTCGATCTCGCGAACGGCCTCCTTCACCGCTCGATCACGCTTTCGCCCAATGCGGCGACGGTGGCGTTCGACAACCTGATGACCGGACAGTCCGAGCTGCGCAGCGTGCGGCCGGAGGCCACGATCACCATCGACGGCGTCGCCTATCCGATCGGCGGATTGGAGGGCCAACCGCTGCACAACTACCTGCGCCCGGAGTGGGTCGACCGCATGACGCCGATCGCCGGGTCCTTTCGCGCGGTCGGCCATCGCGTCGGACGAACGGCGGAACGATTTCCCTGGCGCCCCCGCGCCGCGTGGCTGAGCCGTCCCGCGCCGTGGCCGGCGCCGGGCGTCTCGCTTGCCATCGACTTCCGCGCGCCGGAGGGAGGGCCGCGGGGAGCCCTGGTGACGGTCCACTACGAGCTCTACGACGCGATGCCGCTCCTCGCGAAGTGGATTTCGGTCACCAACGAGGGGACCGCGCCGCTCACGCTCGACGCGTTTCGCTCGGAGATCCTCGCGTGGGTCGAGCCCGCCTCGATGGTCGGCGGCAGCCGAGAGGACTTCGCCGCCGCGCCGCGCTCGATCCATGTCGAGAGCGAGTACTCCTTCGGCGGTTCGATGGACTCGGCCAGCAGCGCCCCCGGCGTGCATTGGGTCGACGATCCGCTCTACGGGACGCAGGTCCACTACGACCGTCACACCCCCTGCCTCCTCGAGTGCGGGCCAACCGTCGGTCCCGGCGCGACGATCGCGCCGGGCGATCGGTTCGAGTCGCCCAGGGTCTTCGAGCTGCTCTTCGATTCGACCGACCGCGAGCGACGGGGTCTCGCGCAGCGGCGCATGTACCGGGCGATCGCGCCGTGGAGCCAGGAGAACCCGCTCATCTTCCACGCCGGCTCGGCGGAGCCCGAGGCGGTCCGCAACGCGATCGATCAGGCGGCCGAGGTCGGTTTCGAGATGGTCATCATGACCTTCGGCAGCGGTTTCGATATCGAACGCCGCGACGCGGCCACGATCGCCCGGTGGAAGGAGCTCGCCGACTACGCCCATGCGAAGGGCATCGCCCTCGGCGGCTACTCGCTGCTCGCGAGCCGTTCGATCGATGACGCGAACGACGTCGTGAATCCCGCGACCGGCCATCGCGGCGGCTTCGCCGTCTTCGGCAACTCGCCGTGCATCGGCTCGCCCTGGGGAGAGCAATACTTCGCGACGCTCACGACGGCGTTCGAGGCCACGGGGCTCGATGTCCTCGAACACGACGGCAGCTATCCCGGCGACGTCTGCGCATCGACCTCGCACCCCGGTCACCGCGGCCTCGCCGATTCGCAGTGGACGCAGTGGCGGACGATCACGAACTTCTACCGATGGTGTCGCTCGCGCGGCATCTACCTCAACGTCCCCGATTGGTACTACCTCAGCGGCGCGAGCAAGTGCGCCATGGGCTACCGCGAGACGAACTGGTCGCTGCCGCGCGCCGAGCAGGAGATCATCGAGCGGCAGAACATCTTCGACGGGACCTGGTCAAAGACGCCGAGCATGGGCTGGATGTTCGTGCCCCTGATGCAGTACCACGGCGGCGGCGCGGAGGCCACGATCGAGCCGCTCGACGCGCACCGCGACCACTATCGCCAGCGCCTCGACAACCTCCTCTCCGCCGGTGTGCAGGCGTGCTATCGCGGCCCGCGGCTCTTCGACACCCCGGCCACGCGCGATCTCGTCCGCGAGCGCGTCGCGTGGTTCAGGTCCCACCGCCGCATCCTGGAGTCGGACATCGTGCACGGCCGGCGCCCCGACGGCCGTGACATCGACTGGTTCGTCCATGTCGATCCCGACGCGACGTCGGGACCGAACGCGGAGCGGGCCATGCTCGTCGTGCACAATCCCACCGCGGCGCCGATCGAGCGCGACCTGCCGATCAGCCTCTGGTACGCGGGACTTCGCGACTCCTCGCGGGTCACCGGATCGGACGGCCGCGAGTCCCCCTGCGCGATCGACGCCACCGGCCGCGCCGTCGTGCACATTCGCGTGCCGGCGCACGGCATGGCCTGGTATTCGTTCCGGAAGGCGACGTAGGGCCGGCACTCCGCGGCATCGACGTCGATGAGCACGCGCCGCGTGAGCGTTCTCTCATGATGAATCCTTGAACACGTTGCACCAACATTCGAGCATCACGATTGGCATCTCTCGATAGCGTTTGCATGCATCGTGACGTTGCCCGGTGGAACACGCATCGCACGCAGCGCGCGGCGAAGGCATCGGCTGTCCGTCATGTCGAACGATCCGGCGCTCCAAGAGTTCTCCTTGCGTAGTTTGCCTCAAGGCCACTACGAACGGCGTCGACACTTGAACATCGGCCCAGTCGCACGGCGCGCGAGCCGAACACAACTTGGATCGCGCTATGCAGACGAGCGACTACCCCGCGGCGGCCCGCGCGCCCTCCGTGTCCAATGGAACGGCGCCATGGCGTTCGCACTGGCCCCTCACCTCGATGATGTGTCTGGGGGTCGGCGTTCTCACGGGCCTGGCGCTGATGGCCCTCGAATCCCGTCACGCCAACGCCGTGAGCGCGGCGCGGGAGATCTACCGGGCCGAATCCGCCCGCGACGCCTCGATCGCGCGCGACCATCTGGAGCGGACGATCGGAAGCATCTACAAGGGACTGACGATCATCTCCGCGATCCCAAGCGTCCGCGCGATCGGCGAGGATGTCGCCCGCTTCGAGGCCGAGGGCCACGGAACCGTCCAGGGCGTCTACAACGTCACCGGCTCGGAGGTCAGTCTCTCCGAGGTCTACATCGTTCCCCGAGACATCGATGCCGACGCGGCGCCGGATGGCGGCGTGCACACCGCGCCCTACGTGACCTTTGACGAGCTCATCGCCGACCCCGCCTCCGGCGCGGCCCATGCGGCCAGCGCCGCGACGAGCGAGGGGAGCGAGTCCGGCGCGCGGGAGGAGCTTGAGGAAACGGAGATCTACGAGTACCGGCTCATGCGGGCCCAGCTCGGCGAGTTCGCCCGCGCCTATCCGACCATCGCCTCGATCAATCCCAGCGCGCCGCCGATGATGAGCGGTCCGGAAGTGATCACGTGCGACAACTCGCGGATCCGCATGGAGGACCGGCGCGACGCGGACCGATCCGGCTCGGTGTTCTCCGTGCCGCTCTACGGCCTCAAGGGCGAGCTCACCGGATGCGTCTCCGGGGTGATCCTCTCCAACGCCCTCCGCGACCTGCTTCCCTCCGGCGACTACGCGATTCTCCCTCCCGCGGGAAAGGCCCTTCTTCCCGCCGCGCAGGGCCAGGCCTCGCAGTCGCTCGAGAGCATTGCCCAGGGCCACGCCGACGAGCGGCTGGTTCACTCCGACGTCATGCCGATTCCCGTCACGGACCTGGCCGGCGAATGGCGGCTCTGGGTCGGCCGCTCGGAGTCCTCGTTCGCCGAACGCGCCGACTACCGCGCTGCGCTGGCCTTCCACCGCGGGGCCACCGGCGTCGCGCTCGGCGCGGGAGTCCTCGGCTGCATGGTGACGATCGCGCTCCGCCGCCAGTCCGCCGGACGTCGCGCCGCCGCCGAGGCGATGCGCGCTCGATTCGCCGAGGAGGAGCGGCAGCACGTCTCCGGCATCCTCGCCGCCGTCGACGCGGCCGCGTCAGGCGACCTTGCGATCGAGGTGCCGGTGGAAGGCGATGGAGCCGTCGCCCAGCTCGCCGGCGCGTTCAGGAGCTTCCTCGGAAGCGTGCGAACGACGGTCGCCGAGATCGCGGACACGAGCGACCGACTCAGCACCGCGGCGGGCAACCTCTCCGAGGTCAGCAGGACCCTCACTCGACCGGCTGAAGCGAGCGAGGAGAGCCCCGCGCGTCGCGTCGGCGTCGCCGACGTCGCCTCCCACATCGCCGACATCCGCAGCAACGTGAGCCGCATCTCGAGCGCCGCGTCCTCATCCACCGCAGTCGCGGCCCAGGCGGTGGCGGTGGCCGACCAGACCAGCTCGAGCGTCAGCGAACTGACCAGCGCGGCATCCGCCGTCTCGGAGCTTCTCTCGCTCATCAGCCAGATCGCCTTCCAGACGAATCTGCTTGCGCTCAACGCCTCGATCGAGGCGGCGCGGGCCGGCGACGCCGGTCGGGGATTCGCGGTCGTTGCCGGCGAGGTCAAGCGACTGGCCCTTCAGTCGAGCACGACCGTGGGGGACATCGCCCCGAAGATCAGCGCCCTCCAGCGCGGATGCACGGACGCGACGGCATCGATCTCCGAGATCGGCGCGATCATCCGCCGGATCCACGAGCAGCAGGGCGACATCGCCCGCAACGTGCAGTGCCAGGCCGAGGTGCTCGACCCCGTCTCGGACGCGGCACACCGTTCGGCGTCGGCGGTCGTGACCGTCGACAGGATCGCCGCCGAGCTGGACGGCGCCGCACAGGCCATGGCCAGCCTCACCGCCCGCTTTCGCACCGAGCGGGCGTGAGGACCGGTCGACGGGCATCGGCGACGCTCAGGTGGCGCAGGCCACCCTCACGGCCGCGGCTAACGCTTCGCCCGCCTCGCCCGCCCGCTGGTTCAGGTCGCGGTACTTGGCGGGAACGCGGGCCGCGATCGCCCTCATCAGGCACTCCCGCGAGACGAGCGGAACGACCGCGTTCATCGCGCAGAGGGCGACGGTGTTGGCCACCACCTTGCTGCCGAGGTGGACCGCGGCGTCGGTGATCGCGAGCCGGACGACGCGCCCCGGACTGGGGATGTCCGCGGGCACGTTGCTCGAATCGACGATGACCACCGTGTCGGGGCGCACCTTCGCCAGGTACTTCCGCGCCGCCTCCTGCGACATGCACAGGAGGACGTCCGGCGTCGTCACCTCGGGATAGGCGATGCGCCCGCTCGAGATGATGACCTCCGACTTGCTCGACCCGAGCCGGGCCTCGGGGCCGTAGGTCTGGGTCTGGACGACGTTGCGTCCCTCGAGCATCGCGGCCTCGGCCAGGATCACGCCGGCGGTGATGAGCCCCTGGCCGCCGGCGCCGGAGAATCGGACTTGGACGGGATCGTTCATGACTTCGCTCCCCTCGCGGCCACCGCCGCCTCGAGCTTTCGCAGATAGAGCGTTCCGTAGTCGGTCCGCTGCTCCTCGCGGAAGACGCCGGTCGCGTTGAGCTCGGCCCCCTCGTGCGACTCCGCATCGTCGTGGCAGTGCTCGCTCTCGTGGCAGGTGCAGGGCTGCATCGGCGAGGTCGTGTCACGCAGGTACTGGAGCATGTCGTAGGGTTCCGCGACCTCGTTCATGCGACCGAAATAGGTCGGGCAGGAGGTCATGATGTCCACCACCGAGAAGCCCCTGTAGAGCATGGCCCGCTTGATGAGCGAGGTCATCTGCTTGTGGTCGAACGACGTCGTGCGGGCGACGAAGCCGGCGCCGGCCCCGAGGGCGAGCCGCACGAGGTCGAACGGCGGCTCGATGTTGCCGGTCGTCGACGTGGTGCTTCGCTTGCCGGTCGGCGTCGTGGGGGCGAGCTGGCCGCCGGTGAGCCCGTAGATCCCGTTGTTGAAGATGAGTGCCGTGAGGTCGATGTTTCGTCGGCACGCATGGATGAGGTGATTGCCGCCGATCGCCGAGGCATCGCCGTCGCCCATGATGACGATCACGTGCAGCCCCTGGTTGGCGAGCTTGATTCCCGTCGCAAACGCCACCGCGCGACCGTGCGTGGTGTGCATGGTGTTGAAGTCGAGCACGAAGGGCGTGCGGCCCGAGCAGCCGATGCCGCTCACGACCACGACCTTGTCCTGCTCGAGATTCAGCTCCTCGACGGCCTGAAGGAACGCCTTCACGATCGTGCCGTTGCCGCAGCCCGGGCACCACACGTGCGGAAGCTGGCTCTGTCGGAGGAAGTGTCGATAGGTTTCGCTCATGAGTGCACCGTCCTTTCGGAGCATCGGCCGCCGGGACTTCGTCCGCAGCGCTGACAGCTTGACCCGTCCGCGGCGAGCTCGGCCTTCGCCGCCTCGACGATCTGCAGCGGGGTGAGCAGGTGGCCGTCGATGCGCGTGCATGGCTGCACCTCGCATCGGCCGCCCGCGGCCCGGGCGATCTCGCGGACGAGCTGGCCCATGTTGAGTTCGGGAGCGACGATCCGGTCGACCCGCTCGGCCACCTCGGTGACGAGATGGTCGGGGAAGGGCCACAGGGTCTTCAGGTCAAGCAGTCCGGCCCTGATGCCCTCGCGGCGCAGGATCTCGACCGCCGCGGCGGCGGGCCGGCTGGTGATGCCGTAGCTCACGATCGCGAGCGTCGCGTCGTCAAGCATCATCCGCTCGAACATCGCCAGCTCGCGGACCCTGCTCCGCACCTTGCCGACCATCCGGTTGAGCTCGCGGGCCGCGGCCTCGTCGGCGACGGTGAAGCCGTCGGCGTTGTGGGCGAGCCCGGTGACGTGGAATCGGGCGCCGGCGCCGAAGGGCAGGAAGGAGTTGTCCGCGAAGGGCTTGAAGCCCCTGGCGACCGTCGGCCTCGAGCGCTCGACGACGGGGATCTCGCCCGGTTCCGGCCAGTCGATGTTCTCCCGCATGTGGGCTAACACTTCGTCCATGAGGAGAATCACCGGAACGCGGTGCTCCTCGGCGAGGTTGAAGGCCTTCACCGTCATCTCGAAGGCGTCGCGGACGTTCGAGGCGGTGAGGACGATGACCGGGTGGTCGCCGTGCGTGCCCCAGATTGCCTGCATGACGTCGCCCTGGGCGCCCTTGGTCGGCTGGCCGGTCGACGGACCCCAGCGCTGGCAGTTCACGATGACGCAGGGCGTCTCGGTGATCGCCGCGTACCCGATGCCCTCCTGCATGAGGGAGAAGCCCGGGCCGCTCGTGGCGGTGAGGACCTTTCCGCCGCCCCACGCGCCGCCGATGATCGCCGAGATCGATGCGATCTCGTCCTCCATCTGGATGAACGTGAGGCCACGGGCCGGCATCTCCGTCGCGAGGATCTCCATGACCTCGGAGCTCGGCGTGATGGGATACCCGGCGTAGAAATTGCATCCGGCGTAGAGGGCCGCGTGGGCGCAGGCCTCGTTGCCCTGGATGAGCCGCTGGGGACGCTTCGTGGTTGTGATCATGACGCTGCCGCCTCCTGCATGGTCTTGCTGCGCGATCGCGGCGCGTCGCCCTTCACGATCCAAATCGCGAAGTCTGGGCAACGCGCCTCGCACAGTCCGCAGAAGACACAGGTGTTGGGATCCTTCACTTCGATGTGGTTCGCCGAGTCGAGCGCGAGGGTCTGGGCCGGGCAGCTCGTCACGCAGACGTTGCAGCCCTTGCAGAGCTTCGGCGCCGTCGTCAGCCGGTAGTCCGCCTGGTAGTGGCGGATCGTTCCCTCGCCGACCTCGACGCGGGCCGGGGCGATCCTCTCGCGCGGCGGCACGCTCTCGCCGAGCAGGCGGCGGGCGATGGCCTGGGCGGCGCGACGTCCGTCGCTCACCGCCTGCACGACGGTGGATCCGCCGTTGATGCAGTCGCCGCCCGCGTAGACGCCCGGCACGTTGGTGTGCAGGTCGCCGGCGACGCGGACCACGCTGCCGTTCATCTCGACGCCGAAGAGCTTCAGCAGTTCGCTGTGCGGCTTCTGGCCGATGGCCTTGATGACCGTGTCCACCTCGATGATGAACTCGGAGCCCGGAATCGGCTCGGGCCGCGGGCGGCCCGACGCGTCGGGCGCGCCGAGGCGCATCCGGACGCAGCGCACGCCGGTGACTCGGTCGGTGCCGAGGAATTCGGTCGGCGCGACGAGCGGGACGATGCGAACGCCCTCGCGCTTCGCGGCCCGGACCTCGTGCGCGAACGC
Source organism: Phycisphaerales bacterium (assembly GCA_044220875.1). Taxonomy (GTDB): domain Bacteria; phylum Planctomycetota; class Phycisphaerae; order Phycisphaerales; family SM1A02; genus JAEUIT01. Next base: position 93,409 of record JBGAQH010000002.1, read on the forward strand.
CGGCATCTCCGACTCGCTCCGGCGATAGAGCATCATCACGTCGCGGGCCCCGAGCATGCGGGCCTGGCGCGAGACGTCGATCGCGGTGTTGCCGCTCGTGACCTCGCTCGCCCAGAGCATCGCCGCCTCGCGGGCGACGTCGATGGCGGTGTTGCCGCCTCCCATGACCGCGACGCGCGGGCCGACCCGCAGCGAGCCGGCGGCGCCAAGCTTGAGTTCCTCGATGAACCGCAGCGAGTCCCAGACGCCGGGGAGATTCTCGCCCGGGATCCTCGCCGGCATGTCATCGCCGAGGCCGATGCCGAGGAAGATCGCCTGATGCTTCGCGCGAAGCTCCTCGACCGAGATGTCCTTGCCGACGGTCACGCCGAAGCGCACCTCGACGCCGAGCGAGCGGATCTGGGCCAGCTCCTCGGGAAGCGGCTTGTACTGCTGCTTGTAGGGGGCGATGCCGCGGGTGACGAGCCCGCCCGGGAAGTCGCGAGCCTCGTAGATCGTGACCTGGAATCCCGCCTGGGCGAGCTCCGCGGCGCAGCCGAGTCCGGCCGGGCCGGCGCCGATCACCGCGATGCTCTCCTTCCGCTGGGCGGCGCCGCGCCGCACGACCGGCTCGCCGAGGTCGAGCGCCGCGTCGGTGGCGAAGCGCTGGAGCCGACCGATCTGGATGGCGCGGCGTCCCTCCTTCAGCAGCACGCACGAGCCCTGGCAGAGCACCTCGACCGGGCAGACGCGCGAGCACGTGCCGCCGAGGATGTTGTCGCTGAAGATCTTCCGGGCCGCATCGACCGGTCGCTCATGGGCGATGTCATTGATGAATCCCGGGATGTCGATGCCCGCGGGACACGCCTTCACGCAGGGCGCCGCGGCACAGGGTCCGCCGCACTGGAGGCAAGCCTCCGCCTCCAGGACGGCCTCGGCCGGCAACATGGTCGGATGTGCATCGCGAACGATGGGGCCCAGCTGGGCCGATTCGGGAATGTTGGTCAAGGTACACCTCGCTGTGCGGGCCTCGCGGCGCGCCAAGGGTTATGAGCGACCCGTTAGATGGTCTCGGGCTCCATGCGAATTGCGCCGCAGGGGCATTCCTCGGCGCAGATGCCGCAGCCCTTGCAGTAGTCGTAGTTGATGCGGAAGCGGTTGCCCGGTCCGAGCTTGATGACGGCGTTGTCCGGGCAGACGCCGAAGCAGTTGTCGCACTCGAAGCAGTTGCCGCAGGAGAGGCAGCGACGGGCCTCGAAGAGCGCGTTGCCCTCGTCGAGTCCGCCGACGACCTCGTCGAAGCTGTCGGTCCGGCGGGCCTTGTCGAGCTCGGGCTGCACGGTCGCCGGCGCATCGCTGTAGTACCAGGTGTTGAGCTGGTCGAACGCGGCGAGCTCGTGCTTGGGCGCCGGCACGTGGGTCGTCCCGCGCAGGTACGCGTCGACGTTGCGGGCGGCCTTCTTGCCGTGCCCCACCGCGACCGTGACGGTTCGGTCGGCAGGCACCATGTCGCCGCCGGCGAAGATGCCGCGGTGGCCGGTCATCATGTCGGGCCCGACCTCGACGACTCCGTCCCTGATCGACAGTCCGTCGACCTTGGCGAGGAAGGAGAGGTCGACGTCCTGGCCGAGGGCGAGCACGAGCGAATCGGCCCTGATCTCCTCGAACTCGCCGGTCGGCTGCGGATATCCCTTCTCGTCGAGCTTCATCTTCTCGACGGTGAAGGCGCCCTCGCTCTCGTTCTTGATCGTCGAGAGCCACTTGAACATCACGCCCTCGTCCATCGCCTCCTGGACCTCGAAGTCGTGGGCGGGCATCTTCTCGCGGGTGCGGCGATAGACGACGATCGCCTCGCTTGCGCCGAGCCGCTTCGCGCTGCGGGCGACGTCCATCGCGGTGTTGCCGCCGCCGTAGACGAGCACGCGCCGCCCGAGCAGCGGCTTCTCGCCGGTCTCGATGCCGCGGAGGACCGCAAGGGCGTCGAGGATCCGCGAGGCGTCGCCGGCCGGTATGTAGGCCCGCTTCGCGACGTGGGCGCCGACCGCGAGGAACGCCGCGTCGTAGCCGCCTTCCTTCATCGTGGCCGCGAGGTCGCTCACCTTGGCGTTGAATCGGAAGGTCACGCCCAACGATTCGATGCGCGCGACCTCCGCGTCGAGAATGTCGCGCGGAAGCCGGTACTTCGGAATGCCGAAGCGCATCATGCCGCCGGCCATCGGACCGGCCTCGAGCACCGTCACCGAGTGGCCCAGGCGGGCGAGGTGATACGCGCAGGAGAGGCCCGAGGGCCCGGCGCCGACGACGAGGATGCGCTTTCCGGTCGGCTTGGCCTCGACCGCGATCTTCCAGCCCTTCTCGATGGCCAGGTCGCCGAGGAAGCGCTCGATCGCGTGGATGCCGACGGCCTTGTCGAGCTTGGCGCGGTTGCACGCCCCCTCGCAGGTGTGGTAGCAGACGCGGCCCATGGTCGCGGGCATCGGGTTGTCGGCCATGATCCGGCGCCACGCGGCCTCGTAGTTGCCCTCCTCGGCGAGGTAGAGCCACTGCTGGATGTTCTCGCCCGCCGGACATGCGTGGTTGCAGGGCGGAAGCCGATCGACGTAGACGGGACGCTCGGTCCGCCACGATCCGGTCTTGTTGGCGAGGCTCGAACCGACGTCGAGCGTGATGGCAAATGGCTTGTTCATGCGTGCACCTCGGCCTGCATCAGGCCGAACCGCTCGATGTGGCGATCGGCGATCGCCTGCATCTGGGCCAGGCGCCGCTCGTCGCGGCCCTTGGAGAAGAGATGGGAGAACCGTCCTTGGGCCTGGAGATAGGCGTCCACGGGAACGCGGCGCCGAAGGACGTGCCGTCCGACGACGTCGCCGTACTCCGCCTCGATGATCGGGAAGAGCCCGCATTCGACCGCCATGCGGGCGATCTTGATCGTGTCTCCCGTCGGAGTGCCCCAGCCGAGCGGGCAGGGCACGTGCACGTGCAGGTAGCGGGCGCCGTGGAAGCCCATCGCCCGCGTCACCTTGTATTCGAGGTCGCGGAGATCGGCGACGCTCGCGGTCGCGACGTACGGAATGCCGTGGGCCATCGCAATGAGCGGGACGTTCTTGCCCTGGCCGAAGACGTTGCCCGGCGCCGGGCCGACCGCGGGCGTCGTCGCGGTGCGGGCCGCGGGCGGCGTGGCGCTCGAGCGCTGCACGCCGGTATTCATATACGCCTCGTTGTCATAGCAAATGTAGAGGACGTCGTCGTTCCGCTCGAACATGCCCGAGAGGCAGCCGAAGCCGATGTCGACCGTTCCGCCGTCGCCGCCCTGGGCGATGACGCGCACGTCGTGACGCCCCTTCACCTTCATCGCCGCGGCCATGCCGGTCGCGACCGACGAGGCGTTGGCGAAGAGCGAGTGCAGCCACGCCACGCGCCACGACGACTCGGGATAGGGGGTCGAGAAGACCTCGAGGCAGCCCGTCGCGTTGGCGACGACGAGCCGTCCGTTGACGGCCCGCATCGCCGCGTCGAGCGCGTAGCGCGCGCCGAGCGCCTCGCCGCATCCCTGACAGGCGCGATGGCCGGAGTTGAGCGAGTTGTTGCGCGACGCGTCGGACTGGACGCTTCGCACCGACACGTCCAGGAGCCGGTTGCCGACCGTGAACGTACCCGTCTGATAGAACTTGACCCGTTGCGGACCGCTCATGGTGTGCTCCTCAGCTGACGCCTGCCGCCACCGCCCCGACATCGCGAAGCATCGCTTCCGCCGCCGGACCGCTCCGCCGCACGAGACGCTCGCGCTCGAGCTGCCGATCCACGATCTCGCGGTTGAGGTCGAGGAAGTGAAGCGGCTCGAGCCGGTCGGCCATCGCCTCGCGGAAGATCCGGTCGAGGCTCGCGCAGGTCACTGCCCTGCCGCCGAGTCCGGCGATGACGGTGTAGACCCGCGTCGACTCGCTCGGCAGCGCCATGCGGAGGTTGTGCGAGACGTTGCCGCCGATGCCGACCGAAAGGCTCTTCTCGATGGTGATCACGCGCTTCGCCCGACAGAGCGCGTCGTGGAGGGCCTTGGTCGGGAAGGGCCGGAAGGAGCAGAGGCTCACGGCGCCGATCTTGATGCCCTCGGTGCGCATCCGATCGACGACGTCCTTGATCGTTCCGTTCACCGAACCTAACGCGACGACGATCGTCTCGGCGTCCTCGGTTCGGTAGCTCCGCACCAGGCCGCCGGAGTCGCGCCCGAACTTCCGCTTGAACTCGGCGGCCAGCTCGGGAATGAGCTCGAGGGCCTGCATCTGCTTCGCGTGGGCGAGATAGCGCACTTCCATGTACGCCTCGGGTCCGACCATGGCCCCGATCGTGACCGGGTCATCCGGATCGACGACCTGGCGCGGCTCGTAGGGCGGGAGATAGGCGTCGACTTCGGCCTGGGTCGGCACGTCCACCCGCTCGTAGGCGTGGGTGAGGATGAAGCCGTCGACGCAGACCATCACCGGCATCGAGAGCGCCTCGGCGAGCTTGAAGGCCTGGATGTGGAGGTCAACCGCCTCCTGGTTGGTCTCGGCGAAGATCTGGATCCAGCCGGCATCGCGAAGGGCCATGCTGTCGGTGTGGTCGTTCCAGATGTTGATCGGGGCGCCGATCGCCCGGTTGCCGACGGTCATGACGATGGGCAGTCCGAGGCCGGAGGCGTTGTAGACCGCCTCGGCCATGAAGAGGATGCCCTGGCTCGCCGTCGCCGTGTACGCCCGGGCGCCGCAGGCCGATGCGCCGATCGCCACGGACATCGCGGCGAATTCGCTCTCGACGTTGATGTACTCACAGTTGGTGAGCGCCCCGCTCTTCACCAGCGCCCCGAGCCCCTCGACGATGTGCGTCTGCGGCGTGATCGGATAGGCACAGATCACTTCGGGTCGGCAGAAGGCCACCGCTTCGGCGATGGCGATCGATCCTTCACACTGCTTGAGCATGACGCTTCGTCCCTTCCGAGGCGCCGTTCCGGCCGGCCTCGATCAATGCGAACGCCTCACGGGCCGCGGCGATGTTCCGCTCGGCGACCGCGGCGGGGAATTTCTGGCGGATCGCCGCCTCGACGCTGGCCAGCTTCAGCCGTCCCGTCACGGCACAGAAGCCGCCGAGGAGGACCGCGTTGGGCACCGGTCGTCCGACGTGTTTCAGTGCCAGTTCGGTGGCGGGCAGGACGGCGACATGCGAGGGCGGCAACGACGCGAGGTATTCGGCGATCCCAAGCTCGGTCAGCGACCTCTTCGAGTTGATGAGCAGGTAGCCGTCCTTCGCGAAGCCGTCGAAGACCTTGACCTGATGGAGCAGCGTCGGGTCCTGGATGATCAGTGCGTCGGGCGAGGTGATCGGCTCGCGCGAGCGAATCTCGCGGTCATCGAGGCGGCAGAAGGCGGTGACGGGTGCGCCCATGCGCTCCGACCCGAAGCTCGGAAAGGCCTGCGCCCACAAACCCTCGATGAAGCCAGCGATCGAGAGCATCTCCGCGGCCGTCACGACGCCTTGTCCGCCGCGACCGTGGATTCGTACTTCAAACACCGGTGACTCCTTCGTTGAAGCGCGGGATCGCGGACGGGCCGTTGTCGGACCGATCGCTCAGAGCCGCGGCGATGCGTTGCACCCGATGGACCCCGCGATTGGGCACCCGACTGCGTCGTTGATCTGCCAGACTGCGGAGGGCTCGCGTGGCGTCGTCGCCTCGCGCCCTCCCCGCACGGCGCCAACGGCGGCCGGATCGACAGCGATGGTTCCGCTACCGAAGTCCATGGCGGGCATCGTATCGCCGATACTCAGGTCTGTAATTCGCCAGAATGGATTTCCTGGTCGAAACCCCGCTGCGGGCCGGAGTTGGGGCGATCACCACCCGCGTCGATCACGGCGATCGCTTCCCAAGGCCCTCTGAAGGCGTATCGCCGAATCTTCGTCGCTGTTCTTTGGTATCGACCGCACCAGCGAATCGCAGCGAGGTGTCCGGCGCTCCGGCACCGACGGCAACTCGAGCGCCCACATCCCCCACCTGCCGGTGGCTCCCTTGCATCGCACACTCGCGGTGTTTCGCGCGGCGGCGTCTCGCGCCGAGGCCCCCACTACGATGCCGCGCATGCTCACCGCGATCCTCGTGACGGCGTGCCTTGGACAGACAGTCGATCACCAACAGCTGCATGTCGCCATCGATCCAGCCGCCCATTCGATCAGCGTCGCCTCGCAGATCGCCATCACGAAAGACACCCGCGGCAACGGCCATCTGGCGTTTCTCCTCAGCGAGCACGTGACGGTCTCGAAGCTCCTGGTCGACGGCAAGCCCGCGACCCATCACGATGCGCCGGCGGGCGATGGGACGGTTCGGATTGACGTCGAGCTCCCCGCGAACGCGACGCTCCTCGAGCTCACCGGCAGCGGTCGCTTCGAGCAGGACGTCGCAGCCGGCGAGCGGCCAGGGCAGATCCACAACTTCTCGGTGGACGCGACCATCGGCCCAACCGGCGTCTTCCTGTCGGACGGCTCCGCCTGGCATCCGCGGCCGCTCGACGCCCAAGGCCACACGCTGCTCCATCCGATCGGCGTGACCATCGATGCAGTCGACGGATGGGCGTTCGTTGCGAGCGGCGATCCCGTCGACGGCGGCGAACTCAACGTTGCGCGCTGGAACTGGAAGACGCCGCGGGCCGTCGACGGGCTCGCCCTCGTCGGCAACCGCCACGAGTTGCATGGCGTCATGCACTCGACCAAGGAGGGGCCGGTCGAGATCGTCATGCACGTTCCGGCCGAACACGCGGCCATCGCGGAGATGTACCTGAAGGCGGCGGAGAAGTACCTCGACCTCTACGTGCCGCTCCTCGGACGCTTCCCCTACCGCCGATTCAGCATCGTCGAGAACTTCTTTTCCTCGGGCTTCGCCTACCCGGGCTTCACGCTCCTCGGACCGCAGGTCGTGGCGATGGCCCCGCGCTCGCTCGTCCCCGGCTATCTCGACCACGAGCTGCTGCACAACTGGTGGGGCAACGGCGTGTACGTCGGCCCCGGCGACGGCAACTGGTGCGAGGCGCTCACGAGCTACGGCGCGAACTACTGGCGGCGCATCGCCGACGACGGCCCCGCCGCCGGTCGCGCGTACCGGCGCGACACGCTCATGAAGCTCTCGACCGATCCGACCTCGCTCGACAACGGAGCGCTTGGCACCTTCGGCTCGGCGAACCCCGCGATCCCCGGCCCGGACCGCTTCGTCGGCTACGACAAGGGGGCGTTCGTCTTCTTCATGCTGGACGACGTGCTCACCGAAGCGACCCACGCACCGCGCGACGACCGCGGCACCGCGCTCTGGTCCTGCCTCCGCCGCTTCGCCGAGGCGCACCTGGGCGGATACGCGACATGGGCGGACATGCAGACCGCCTGCGAGGCCGCTGCGCCCGAGCGCCCGAAGGGTTGGCTGGACGGCTTCTTCCGACAGTGGGTGCGCGAGCACGCGGTGCCGACCACGGTCGTCGCCGGCGCCGCCGATCCGGTGAGCGGCTTCCTCGCCCAGCTTCCCGGCGCCGCGGGCCAGACGGTGAACGTCGCATACGCGAGCGGCGGCGAGTCCTGTGAGATCGATCCAGACTTCCGCATCTATCGCGTGATGCCCGAGCAGCAGCTCGTCCCGACCGTCGCCGGCACCACCGGGCCCGGCGGACTCCAGGCGATCACCGAGGAGAGGCGAAAGGAAGTCGAAGCCTACCTGCCGCAGCTCGAGGCCGCGGACAAGGGCGAGAATCTGGTGATCATCGGCCGCGCGGCGCTGGCCAGGAACGCGGCGCTCATCGCCCGCACCGCGAATCCGATCACCTGCGACGAGGCGAGCTTCACGGTCGGCGGAAAGGCCTGGAAGGGCGCCGACAACGCCGTGCTGCACACGATGCACCATCCCGACCGCCCCGGCCGCTACATCACCGTCTTCCTCGCCAACGGCGACGCCGGCTGGAGCAGGCTCCGGCTCATGCGCTTCTACGGCCGAGACACCACGATCGTCTGGGAGGGCGAGAAGGTCATCGACCGTCGCGCGTTCGAGCCGGATCGACGTGTGCACCTGTCGAAGCGTTAGGTCGCGGCGGGAGACCGATCGCGGCGCGACGTCCCGATGTCAGAGACGACCCAGCAGATAGAACACGATCACGAAGAGGATGATCGCGCCGAAGATCCCTCCGCCCCACTTGTATGCCGCGAATCCGGCGATGCCTGTCCTGATGAGCCTGTTCATGGAGTTCCCCTCTGGGCGAATGCGCGGTCTCGCGCCGCGGGGGCGCCACGGAGGACGCCCGGCCGAGATCCGCTCCCGACCCTACGTCGGGCTTCGTCGAACGCGACCGGCGCCCCAGCCCTTTCGATCGAATTCGGTGGATCGCCCTACGGCGGCGCGCGCAGCACCGGAGGCGGCGCTTGCGCATGCCCGACACGTCACGGGCCGTCGCGTGCGGCAACCACCGCCCGGATTGCCGGCGTGATGCGGAAGGCGGCGGCGGCGAGGCGTGCCGGGCGCCATGCGATCGGGCATTTCTTGGAAATACCGGAGGATTCGGCCGGGACGACATGGCGCTCGGCCCGCGCATCGCGGACGATCTCCGCCCGCCATGGCTGACGACACCGAAGAGTCTCCGCGCGCACCGCACCCCGATCCCGACGCGACGCTCGCCTCGCTGAGCGGGGTCGAGATCGACGACTCCGTCGCGCTTCGCGAGACCCCGGGCACGAGGATCGGCCCCTATCGGCTCGTTCAACTGATCGGCGAGGGCGGCTTCGGCTCGGTGTTCATGGCCGAGCAGGAGCGCCCCGTTGTCCGCACGGTCGCCCTCAAGATCATCAAGCTCGGCATGGACACGCGGCAGGTCGTGGCCCGCTTCGAGCAGGAGCGGCAGGCGCTGGCCCTGATGGACCATCCGGGCATCGCACGCGTCTTCGACGCCGGGGCCACCGAAGCGGGGCGCCCCTACTTCGTGATGGAGCTCGTGCGCGGCGAACCGATCACCACCTACTGCGATCGGCAGAGGCTTCCGATCGTCGAGCGGCTCGCGCTCTTCGTGCAGGTCTGCGCCGCCGTCCAGCATGCCCACGTCAAGGGCATCATCCATCGCGACCTGAAGCCGTCGAACGTCCTCGTCTCGACCCAGGACGGCGCGGCGCAGCCGAAGGTCATCGACTTCGGCATCGCCAAGGCCACCGCGGCGAAGCTCACCGAGAAGACGCTCGTCACCGAGCGGCGCTCGCTCATCGGGACGCCGGAATACATGAGTCCCGAGCAATCCGAGGGATCGCTCGACATCGACACCCGCTCGGACGTCTACTCGCTCGGCGTCCTCCTCTACGAGCTCGTGACGGGGACGACCCCCTTCAGCGGCCGCGACCTGCGATCCGTCGGATATGCCGAGATCCAGCGCATCATCCGCGAGGTCGATCCCCCGCGCCCGTCGACGCGCATCGGCCAGTCGACCGAGACCATCATCGGCGTCGCGGAACGCCGCCAGGTCCCGCCGAATCGCCTGGGCACGATCGTCCGCGGCGAGCTCGACTGGATCGTGATGCGGGCCCTCGAGAAGGACCGGCGGCGGCGCTACGAGTCGGCCAGCGCCCTCGCCGCCGACGTGGTCCGCCACCTCGCGGGAGAGGCCGTCGTCGCCGCGCCGCCCAGCGCGACCTATCGCTTCGGGAAATTCGTGCGCCGCCACCGCGGCGCAGCCGTCGCGGTCGCTTCGGTGGCCATCGCGCTCCTCGCCGGCGTCGCGGCCTTCGCCTGGCAGGCCAAGGTCGCCAACGACCAGCGGGACCGGGCGATCGCGGCCGAGCGCGAGACCGAGCAGCGGGCCGATGAGCTCGAGCGGGTCGCTGCCTTCCAGTCCCGCATGCTCGAGCAGATCGACCCCGCCGCGGCCGGCGCCCGCCTCACCGAGGAGGTCACCGCACGGCTCGCCGCGGCCATGGCCAGCGACCGCATCAGCGACGACGACCAGGCGGCGCGGTCGCGGGCCTTCGCGGGCGAGTGGCGCCTGGTGAACGCGACCGACGTCGCCCGCCAGCTCATCGACCGCACAATCCTCCAGCCCGCCGTCGCGGCGATCGACCGCGACTTCGCCGGCCAGCCGCTCGTCGGCGCCCGCCTGCGGAAGTCGATCGCCGACCTCTACCGAACCCTCGGTCTCTACGAGGAGGCGCTGCCGCTGCTGCGCTCGGCGCTCGAGATCCGCGTCCGCCTCCTCGGCGCCGACGATTTCCTGTCGCTGCAGGCCCTCAGCAACTACGCCGATCTCCTGCGGGCCCAGGGAAAGTTCGAGGAAGCGGCGCCGCTGGTGCGCGAGGCGCTCGATCGCTGTCGAAGGGCGCTGGGCAACGACCACCGCCTGACGATGACGGCGATGAACAACATGGGATACCTGCTCAACGCCCAGGGGAGGGCCGAGGAGGGCCTGCCCTACCTGAACGAAGCGTTAGACACGCAGCGCCGCGTGCTGGGCGAGGACGACCGCGAGACGCTCACCTCCCTCGAGAACATGGGCCTGCTTCTCCAGGGCCAGGGAAAGCTCGCCGAGGCCGAGGACTGCCTGCGAAGGACGCTCGACGGCCGACGGCGCACGCTCGCGGCGGACGACCCCGACACGGTCCGCGCCCTCGTGAACACCTCCTTCGTCCTGATCAACCAGAGTCGATTCGCGGAAGCCGAGCCCCTCGTCCGCGAGGGCCTCGAGCGCGACAGGCGGACCCTCGGCGACGATCATCCCGACACGATCGCCGCCCTCAACAACCTCGCGTTCGCCATCCAGAACCAGGGTCGGCTCGCCGAGGCCGAGCCCTTCCTGCGCGAGGCGGTCATGCGATACCGGCGCGTGCTCGGCGACGACCATCCGGACACGATGGCGGGAATCAACAACCTCGGCATCCTGCTGCAGGACCTCAACAGGATCGACGAGGCCGAGAAGCTCCTGCGCGAGGCGCTCGACCTGCGGCGGCGGGCGCTCGGCGAGGACCATCCCCGGACGCTGGACTCGATCGGAAACGTCGGCCGGCTCCTGCAGTCGACGAATCGCCTCGACGAGGCCGAGCCCTTCCTCCGCGAGGCGCTCGATCGCAAGCGGCGCCTGCGCGGCGAGGAACACCCCGACACGCTCACCTCGATCAACAACCTCGGCGCCCTCTTCCAGTCCCAGGGCAAGTACGCCGACGCGGAGCGGATGTTTCGGGAGGCCATGGAGAAGTGCAGGCGCGTCCTCGGCGAGGGCCACGCCAACACGCTCATCACGACCATCAACACCGGCGCGGCGCTGCGGGCCGGGGGCCCCCGCGCCGAGGCGGTCGAGCTCCTGACCGGCGTCGAGGCCAAGGCCCGCGCCGCGTTCACCGGCGCCTACGGACGGTGGGTCGCGAAGCTCCTCACCGATCTCGGCCGGGCGAAGGCGGCGCTGGGCGAGTTCGCCGAGGCCGAGACGCGGCTGCTCGAGGCCCAGCCGATGCAGGTCGCGACGCGCGGTCCGGCGCACGCCGACACGCGGACGTGCACGCAGGCGCTTGTCGATCTCTACGAGGCCTGGGAAGCCGCGGACCCGGGCAAGGGCCACGCGGCCAGGGCGACGCCGTGGCGCACCGCGCTCGAGGCGATGGGCGCTCCGGCGTCGCGCTAGCCGAACGGATCGTCCGCGCGCAGAGCGTTAGCCCGTCCAGGCGCCGAGCACGATCCCGAGGTCGCCGGGGCCGACCGTCCCGTCGCCGTCGAGGTCCGCCGTCGCCGGCGAGCCCCATGCCCCGAGCAGGATCGCGACGTCTCCGGCGTCGACATGCCCGTCGCCGTTGAGGTCGGCGCCAGGCGCCGCCGGCGCCGCGACGACCTCGAAGAAGACGTACGCCGGCGTGGGCAGGTCCGGCGAGGCGACCGAGATGAGCACCGGCCCGAGGCCGGTGGGCACGACCTGCATCGGCGCCTTCCCGGCTTCGTCGGTGAGCTGCGTCGTCGCGCTGCCGTCCTCCGTGCGCTCGCCGCGCCCGAACTCGACCGCACCGACCAGCCGGGTGAAGATGACCGGGAGCCCGACCGAAGGCTCGAACTGGCTCTCGAGCGTCGCGACGAAGCTCGGGATGCTGTCAAGCGACGCCGAAAGCGCCGGCCCCGCAACGTGGACCTGGTCGCCCTCGCGCGGGCAGGTGCCGCCGCCCGCGAAATTCCCCTCCTCGTCCTGCACCGCGAGGAAGTGCGACTCGGCCGCCGACGCGTCCGCCGGGATCGGGATGTCGCCGTCGAAGCCGCCGTCGGCATCGAGCGTGCCGGTCATGATCACCTCATCGTCGAAGAGCACGCTGAACGGGGCCAGCGGCGTCAGCCCGCAGACGGCGATGGGATAGCCGGCGCCGGGCGTCGGAACGCCGTTGCCGAAGGTCGTCAGCAGCGGATCCTCGAGCCAGGCGCGAAGGTGGAGGTCCATCGTCTCGGTCGATGCGACGCCACCGGGCGTCGAGGTCGCGATGCCGATCGGCACCACGCTCGGCGAGTCGGGGACGAGCGACACCGGAAGACCCAGGCTTTCCTTCGGCACCATGAAGCGAATGCTCGATGCGACGGTCTGCGTGAAGTCAGAACCGGTCATGCAAGGAATCGAGATCACCGGCTCGATCGCGACATCGTCCATCGGCGTCACCGATCCGTCGGCCAGATGCCGCACGAGGCCGGTGATCGCATAGGGCTCGCCCGCGCCGCCCACGGTCAGTTCGATGGCGTGCTCGATGCCCGCGAATCCCATATATGGAACTCCCGTCGCGACGTTGCCGTCGCTATTGAATGCCCATGCGTAGTGGACATCGACGGCGCCGGCGAAGATCCCCGCGAGGCGAATCGTGCCGTACAGCTCCGCCTCGCCGTCGACGGCAATCGCCGTCAGGTCCTCGAGCGTCGCGAAGCCCGGACCGTCGGCGGCCGGAGCGCCGCCCGACGGCGCGCGGGTGCCGGTCTGGTGCGGAACGCGTCCCTCCGGAAAGTCCTTGTCGAACTGGGCCGCGCACCGTCCCGTCTCGAGCCGGTGGCGGCGCACCGTCGCCGACTGCGCCGTGGTGAGCGTCGTGTTCGATTCCGTCACGACCGGATTGACGAGATTGTTGGGATGGGACTCGGGCGGGACGTGACCGCCGCCGTCCGCGACGCCCGGATTGCCCGGCGTCGCGGGCTCAACCCGGTGACCGGAACCCAACCCGTGGATGTGGGCGATCTCGTGGGCGATGATCACGCCGGTCGCCTCGGCGTTGTACGTGCCGTCCTCTTCCGTGGCCTTGGTCACGATCGCGGACGGAGTTCCGGGCGAGGCGATGCCCGCCGCGCTCACGGTGAGGCCATTCTCGTCCTCGGCCGTGATCGAATGGACGAAGGAGATTTTCAGGCCGCGACCGCCGGGGAGCGCCCGCACCTCGCCGAGGCCCGCGCGATGGACCGCGTTCACCTCGTTGGCTCCCGCATTCGGCGAGTGGACGTCGCCGTCGCCGTTCGCGTCGCCGGCGGTGGCGTTCATGGTCGGGGGCCGCACGACATGAAGCTCCATGCCGCAGCGGGCGCGGCGAAGAACGCGATTCGCCTCGCGGATCGCGGACTCGGCCTCCGCCGCCGTGACGTTCGCGTTGTTGTAGATGTTGATGACGACGGGCACGTGGGTGTTGGCCTCTCGCGTCCCGTTCAGGTGAATCTGCGGTCCCTGGCCCTCGGCCGTTCCCGTGACGAGCGCCGCGGCCGCGGCGCAGGCCATCGCGCCGCGCGCCACGGTCGACGCCGAATGACGTCGCCGCGAGCGCGTCGCCATCGCCGCGACCGCCAGGAGCGAGAGCGCCCCCGGAGCCGGCGTGCCGAACGCCTTCGAGCTGATCGCCTCGTCAAATCCCGTGCCGGTCGAATCGGGAGGCAGCAGCGTGGCGAGCGCATCGGGCAGCGACGCGCCGTCGGCGAGACCGAGGCCGAAGCCGTCGTTGGCGCTGCCGTAGCTCGCGCCGTACGTGGCGTTGTAGCTCCCGTTCGCGGTCACGATCTGGAGCATGATCGTGTCGATCGCAAAGATCCCGTCCCCGGTGTCGGTGAGCACGCCGCTCAGTCCGATCGTGCCGCTCGCCAGCGTCGAGAAGAACGACGGATCGATGGTCGCGGCGAGCCAACCGGTCCCGAACGCCCCCTGGTCGACGAGTGGGGAACCAGGCCAGGAGGCACTGCCGAACATCTGGTCGGAGGCGTCAAAGACCGAGTTCGGGTGACTTGGATCGAAGAGGCGCAGCATGTTCACCTCGTGGCCAAGAAGCGTTCGGTGGGCGGTCAGCCCGGCCGTGTCGACGATGAATGTCGCCGAGAGGATCGGCTCCTGGATCGGAGCGAAGACGAAGCTCCCCGAAGCGCGGTCGTGAAGCGCCATGGAGATGGCTGCGGATGCGACAGCAGCGAGCGCCAGCGGCGCCCGACGCGAGCGGGATCGCGAACTCATGGAAGTCCCCTTTCCTTCGTCGCCTCGTCGGCGGACACGCGACGTCTGGCACGATGTCAGGCAATGGCGCGCCGATCGGCGGCGGGACTCGTTTCGCCATGGAGTGTACGGCGCGGCGCCGCGCTGCTCGCCCTCTCTCTCGCATCAAGCCAGTCGCATCAAGCCAGTCGCATCAACGCCCACATCCCATCAATCCGCGATTGCTAGACGATCTCGCGGGGCGACGCGAACGCAAGCACATGTCCGTCCTGGTCAAGGGAGTAGGCGACCGAATGGCCCCAATCCCGCGCTGCGAGCGGACTCAGCTCCCGAGCCCCCGCGGCGATTGCCCGCGCGTGCCATGCGCCGGCGTCGGACACCACGAGATAGAGCTCCGCGCGCGGCGCTCCGCGGGCCGTTGCGGGATCGGCGATCGCCTCACCAAGGAGGCGCCGAATGCCGGCCTCGGGCAGGAGGCCGAGCACGCCGCCGCCGGGCAGGTCGAACTCGGTCATGCCCGGCACGTTCAGGCGCGGCGCGATCGCCAATGTCCGGGCGTAGAACGCCATCGCGACCGACTGGTCGGCGACATAGAGAATGAAGTGTGATGCGTTTTCCACGTTCCGCTCCTTTCGACGTCAGCGGCATTCGATTGCCTGGCTCTTCATAAGACAGACGACCGACGAACCCGACGCGAGGGCGAGATCCCGCACCGCGCGGTGGCTCACCTCGGCCAGCAGCGGCCGCCCGCCGAGAAGCACCTCGACCAGGGCCATCCGCTCGTGGATCGAGACGCGGCCGACCACGCCCGACACCTGGTTCTGAATCGAGACGCGCCCGATCCGCGCCCCGGCAAGGGCGACGTCCTTGGGGGCGATGCTCAGGATCACGCCTTCGCCCGCTGCGGCCCCGGCCATGGGCACCGTCAGCTCGATGCCGGAGGCGATCGCGATGACGCTGGTGCCGAGCGCCGGATCATGCCCGATGACCGTGCCCTCGAGCAGGTTGACCATGCCGCGCTCGTGCACCACCGCGGCGGCGGCAGGGTCGTGAACGAGATCGCGATACGCGCCGATGCCGACCACGCGGCCCCGGTCGAGGACGAGCATCCGATCGGTCAGCCGGAGAAGCTCGCCGAGGTCGTGGCTCACGAGGATCATCGGCGTGCCCGATGCCTCGCAGGTCCGGCGCAGCCAGGGAATGATCGCGTCGCGCAGGCGCCGGTCGACGGAGGAGAGCGGCTCGTCGAGAAGCAGGAGCCGCGGCCCGCTGAGGATCGCGCGGCCCAACGCGACCCGCTGCCGCTCGCCGCCGGAGAGTTGGTCGGGCCGCTTCGCCAGATGCGGCGCGAGCTCGAGGGCACCGACCACGTCGTCGAAGGAAACCGGCGGTCGCATTCGGCGGCGGGCGCCGTAGTTCAGGTTGTCGCGCACCGAGCGATGCGGAAAGAGCCGATGGTCCTGAAACGCCACGCCGACCGAGCGGCGGTGGGCCGGAACGCGGATGCCCAGCGCGGCGCTGAAGAGCGTCTCGCCGTCGATCTCGACGACGCCGGCGTCGGGCGCCGCCACCCCGGCGATGAGATCGACGAGCGTGGACTTGCCGGCGCCGGATGCGCCGAAGAGGGCGAGGATCCGGTCATCGCTCTCGAACTCGACGTCGAGCGCGAACGACCCGCGCGACCGTTGGACCCGCACGCGAATCACGCCTCGCCTCCGTGGGGAGGGCCCATGCGGCGAGCGAGCAGGTCGGAGACGACGAGGGCGAGGATCGACACCGCCACCGACAGGAGGACGAGGCGCATGGCGGGGCCGTCGCCGTCGGGTCGCTGCGAATACGCATAGATCGCGCCGGGCAGGGTCTGGGTCACGCCCGCGATGTTCCCGGCAAAGGTGATCGTCGCCCCGAACTCGCCCAGGCTCCGCGCGAACGCAAGGGTCGCGCCGGCCACGATGCCCGGCAGGGCCAGCGGCAGCGTGACTGTCCACGCCACGCGCCACGGCCCCGCACCGAGCGTTCCCGCCGCCTGCTCCAACCGGCGGTCGACCTGTTCGATCGAGAGCCGCGCGGCCCGGACGAGCAGCGGAAAGCCCATGACCGCGGACGCGATCGCCGCCGCCTTCCACGTGAAGGCCAGGTCAACGCCGAGCCAATCGTGCAGCGGCCCTCCGACCGCACCGCGCCGGCCCAGCGTTCGGAGCAGGAGATAGCCGACGACGACGGGCGGAACGACGAGCGGCAGGTGCAACAGCGCGTCGACGAGCGTCTTGCCGGCGAATCGGCATCGGGCGAGCAGCCATGCGCAGGCCACGCCGGGCAGCAGCATGATCGCCAGGCTGGCGAGGGACACCTCAAGGGAGAGCCTGAGCGCCGACCATTCCTCGCCGCTCAACATCACCGGTTCCCGTCGGGTCGCGCCGCGACGCCGCCGCTGGGAAGGACTCGGAAGCCCGCATCCCCGAAGACGCGGGCCATCTCGTCACCGCGAAGGAACTCGACGAACGCGGCGGCGCTCGGCCCGGCGTGCGCGGTCAGCGCAATCGGATAGAGGATCGGCTGGTGACTGGCCTCGGGGAAGGTCGCGACGATCCGCACGGCCTTCGACGCGCGGGCATCGGTCGCGTAGACGATCCCGGCCTCGGCCTCGCCGCGCTCGACGAGAAGGAGCGCCGCCCGCACGTCCTTCGCGGGCAGCAGGCGGTCGTGCAGCGTCGGCAGCCAGCCGAGCCACTCGAGCGACTGCTCCGCATACCGCCCCGCCGGCACCGACTTCGGGTCGCCGATGGCGATGCGTCCGAGCGCCGCGAGCGGCGCAGCGTCGGCACCCTTGGCGAGCGTGACGGCGAGCGAGGACGCGGTCGGCGCAACCAGCACAAGCTCGTTGCCCAGGAGATCCTGCCGCGACTCGGGCCGCATCGCGCCGGCCTCGACTGCGGAGTCCATCCATCGCTCGTCCGCGGAGAGAAAGACCTCGGCCGGGGCGCCGGCGGCGATCTGGCGGGCAAGCGTCGCCGAGGAATCGAAGCTGAATCGCACGGGCGTTCCCGTCGTCGCCTCGAAGCGCTCTCCCGCGGTGCGCAACGCGTCGGTGGCGCTCGCGGCGGCGAAGACCGTCAGCGTTCGCGGCGCGGGCTGTTGGCCGCAGCTGACGATCGCCAACAGGCTGGCCCCGAGAAGCGTGAGGAATCGCATGGGGAGATCGTACCCGGACGCGCACGCTCGCCATTCCGGTGTGAGCACCGCAGAGCGGCCGCTCGTCGGAGAGGGACGGCACTCCGACCGCCGCTGCCCACATGCCTCGCTCCCACGCATCCGTCGCGAGTCATCGACGTCCTTCGTACCGACCAACGACGGGCCGCACGCGGCGCTCGCGGCGAGCCGCGGCCCGAGGCGTAGCGCCTTCGAAGGGCGACGTCGCTGTATCCTTCCCGCATGGCCCCGCACCGTGCCGCGCACGAGATCGTCGTCGAGAACCTCTCCAAGGGATTCGGCGGGAAGCCCGTGCTTGCGGGGGTGAACCTGACGGTCGACTGCGGCGAGCTCGTCGCGATCGTGGGCGGCTCGGGCTGCGGCAAGACGGTGCTGCTGAAGCACCTCACCGGACACTTCGCGCCGGACGGCGGCCGCGTTCTCATGGCCGATCACGGCTGCGAGCCTGCAGCCGACGGCACCGCCCCGCTGCGGGACGTCAACACCCTCGCCGAGCGCGACCTCGACCAGATTCGCGCCCATTGGGGCGTCGTCTTCCAGCGGAACGCCCTTCTCACCGGCACCGTCTTCCGCAACCTGGCGATGATGCCGCGCGAACTCAAGGGCATGACCGACGACGAGATTCGCCCTCGGGCCCGCAAGGCCCTTCGGGACGTCGGCCTCGACCCGGACCTGGTCATCGACCGCGACCGCGAGGAGCTCTCCGGCGGCATGGCCAAACGGGTCGCGATCGCTCGGGCACTGGTGATGGATCCGGTGCTCCTGGTGTACGACGAGCCGACCTCGGGCCTCGATCCCGAGATGTGCGTGCAGATCCACGACCTCATCCGCGTCACCCACGAGACGCAGCCGGCGCTCGCCTCGGAGCGGCCGGGCCTCGCCCGGACGACCATCGTCGTCACCCACGACACCGGCCTGCTCCATCGACTCGCGCCGCGCGTGGTCATGCTCTTCGCCGGCACCGTCCGCTTCGACGGCAGCTACGAGCAGTTCATCGCCAGCGACGATCCGCACATCACGCCCTACCTCGGCGAGATGGCGTCGCTGCAGCGGCGCAACCACGACGAGTGACGGAGGCCACGGAAAAGGCGCCGCGCGATGCGCGGCGCCTTTCGATGGTGCACTGGTCGCCCGCCGGAGCGGCGGTCACTTCGAGCCGATGGTGTCGCGGCCGAGGATGCCGTCCGTGGTGAGGATGTGATACGAGGTGTTCACCATGAAGTCGTAGCTCTGGGCGCCGAAGTAGCCATTCGCGCCGAAGGGCGAACCGCGATGCCAGAGCCCCTTCTCGACGGCGGACGCGTCGGCCGTGGCCTTCGCCCGGGCATCGCTTTCCATCGCGTCGGCGACGCCCATCACCGAGATGTGTCCGTCGAAGAACATCGTCGCCGGCGCCGAGTTGTAGCCGTGGTTGAAGTACCAGGGCTCGCCGGTGCCGGTCGCGCCGTTGGGGCCTTGGGCGAAGTTCG
This sequence comes from Phycisphaerales bacterium, assembly GCA_044220875.1. Classification (GTDB taxonomy): domain Bacteria; phylum Planctomycetota; class Phycisphaerae; order Phycisphaerales; family SM1A02; genus JAEUIT01. The sequence goes on from JBGAQH010000002.1 coordinate 112,511, forward strand.
GGTTCACCGCGGACTCCATGTTCTGGAGCCACGCGTGCTCGAGCATGCGGGTCTTCAGGTCCGGATAGACCGACTGGCCGACCGCCGGGCTTCGATAGCCGCCGGCCATCGAGTCGGGGTTCTTCCAGCCCTTCGCGCCGTGGACTTCCGGGGCCCACATGGCGGCCGGGCTCCAGCAATAGGTGCTGAAGGCGCTGATCTGGCCGTCCCACGTGAACTGGGCGGGAAGGCCCATGTACTTCTCGGCGCCGGCGAGCGTAACGCGATCCTTCGGCGCCCAGAACACCGGGTCGTAGTAGCGGCCGTTCACGTAGCCGGTGAAGGCCTTGACGTTCGGCAGGCGGAACGAGCCGAAGCCGGCATCGACTCCGGTATAGGTGATTGGCTTGTACACCGCCCAGTTCTCGGCGCAGCTTCCCGGGAAGCCGGCGCACTTGCCGGTGCCGATGAAGTAGCCCCACATCGCGCCGTTGGCGTCCCAGCCGACGAGCTGCTGCGGCGGGCAGGAGATCGTCGTGGTGTACGTGACGCAGTTGCCGCCGACGAGGCCGGCGTCATCGGGACACGCGGTGAACTGGCGATCGTTCCAGTCCGACCCGTAGGCCGCGTTCGCCGCTGCGAGATTGCGAAGGTTGCCCAGGCTCTGGGTCAAGAGCGCCGTGTCGCGAGCCTTGCCGATGGCCGGCAGCAGGATCGCGATGAGGAGCGCGATGATCGAGACGACAACCAGCAGCTCGACGATCGTGAACGCGCGGCGCGCGAAACGACCGGACGGCTGCAAACGAGACCGACGACCCACACACGATGGTGACATGACGCCCCCGAGCGGCTTGAGCCGCGCGAACGCCCGAGCGAGGACGACCTCGGCGCACCCACACTACCTGCGTCGAGAAGTCGCCCCCATGCTTGAAGATCCCCAGACGTGCGCCGAATCTTCGGGAGTCGGGCAGCGCAAGCGCTGTCGGCACCCTCATTGTGCAGCGAATCCGGCCGTCGATGCGTCGAAGGCCTGCAAATTCGCGGCGTTTCTTCGGATGCTCGCCGCGTGCGATGGGGTGGATACGGGTATCGCGCCGCCGGCGCCAGCGGGTGCCGTGAGCATCCCCGCGGTTGTGGCATTGTTCACAAAGGGATCGGCACAGCGCTCGACCGACTCCGTCATGCCCGCCGAGCGAACCACTTAGGCGGTCACGTCGACGAAGGAGCCTGGCGTCGAGGGGCGAAGGATCGCGCCGAGCAGCGCTCCGCCGTCATCGCCATCGCCGTCCGACTCGCCCTCGGCGCCGCCGGCATGTTCGGCAGCGGTGGCTGCGTCGAGGGTCGCAAGCGCCTGCTGCAGATTGGCCCAGCGGGCGCTGTCCGCGTCGGCGGCTCCCGGCCCAGGCGCGGCGGGTCGGGCGCCGCTCGCCTCGAGGGCGCTCCGCACCTCGGAGCGGAAGGACTTCGGATCGACGCCGGAGTCGCGGAGCGTGGCGTCGACGGTCGCATCGATCGCCGCCTTCGGGTCCGCGGCGGCGGAAAGGTCGAGTCCGTTCACCGCCTCCCGAATTCGGCCGTTGATCGTGGCCATCTGTCCGGCGCTGATGCCGAGGCGCTTGGCGGCGGAGGCCAGCGCCGAGTGCGCCCTGGCCCGCTGCTGCGGCGCGGGCCGCGGCGGCGGCGCGGACGATCGCGCCGCCGTCGAGGGGCGCGCGGCGCCCATGGCGAGGGAAGGGCCGCGGAGGGAGAGCGACACTGGGGTCATCGGATTACCTGTGCGCCACCGAAGGTCCGCACGCCGTCGTCGGCGCGTCCTCCGGCGGGCGATTCGGCGGGGTCATGCGGCCCGCTTGGCGGGCGCGGGGTCGTCGAGGGCGTGGCCGTCGTCGGCGCAGGCGGCGGCGCCTGCTGTGGGTCGAGCGGCGTCGGGCTGTAGTACACCGACCGGTCGGTGTTCACCGCCCGATAGGAGGGATCGATGTTCATCGTCGTCTCGGCGCTTCCGAGGAAGAGGTAGCCGTGCGGAAGGAGGCAGCCCTTCATCCGCTTGAGGATCGTCTTCTTGGTCGGAACGTCGAAGTAGATCATCACGTTCCGCAGGAAGATCAGGTCGAAGGGCGTCATCACCGGCCAGGGCTGGATGAGGTTCATCGACTTGAAGGTGATGAGATTCCGGATCTCGTCCTTCACCTTCCAGCGGTCGGCGTCCTTCGTGAAGTACTTGATCAGGTACGCCGCGGGCAGTCCGCGGTTGACCTCGAGCTGCGAGAAACTGCCGGCCTCGGCGGCCTTGAGCACGCGCGGCGAGAGGTCGGTCGCGAGGATGTTGACCTTCCAGTCCTTGAGCGCCGGGAAGTTCTCGCGGATGAGCATCGCGAGGCTGTAGGGCTCCTGACCGGTCGAGCACGCGCCGCACCAGATCGAGAGCTGGCGATTGCCCGCCCGCTTGGCCATGATCTCGGGGATCACCGTCTTCTTCAGCGCCTCGAACGGATGGAAGTCGCGGAAGAAGAGGGTCTCGTTGGTGGTGAGGGCGTCGATCACCTTGGTGACGAGATCGCCGTTGGGCTTGGCCCGCAGCTCCTTCACCAGCGCCTCGATGCTCGGCATGCCGAGCACCCCGGCAAGCTCCCCGAGGCGCGATTCGACGAGGTATTCCTTGCCGGGCTCGAGGACGATCGCCGCCTGGGTGTGGGCCAGTTGCGCGATGTAGTCGAAGTCCTCCTTGGAGACGTTCATTATGCCGCCTCCAATCCGGCGCCGACGTTCGGCGTCACGAGCGGCGCGACGCAACGCGTCGCCCGCACCAGCTCCTGTGCGACGGAACCCAACGGGAGGACGCGGTCGGCGACGCCGGCATCGACCACGGCGCCGGGCATTCCCCAGACGACGCTTGTGGCCTTGTCCTGCGCGAACACCTGGCCCTGCCGTTCGCGGATGTGCTCGCAGCCGTGCGCACCGTCCTGACCCATGCCGGTGAGGACGACGCCCAGCGTGCCGGCGCCGTATGTCGCGGCGACCGAACGGAAGAGCACGTCCACCGCGGGACGGCAGGAGTTCTCGGGCGGATCGTCGTTGAGGGCGAGGCGCACGGTCGTTCCGTCGCGTCGCACCGTCATGTGGCGCCCGCCCGGGGCGATGTAGACGTGGCCGGGGCGAATCGCCTCACCCTCCGCCCCCTCGTGGAACTTCAGCCGGCTTCGCTTTCCGAGTCGCTCGGCGAGCAGTCCCGTGAAGAGCGGCGGCATGTGCTGGACGATCACGATCGGCACGGGAAACTCGGCGGGCAGCACGGTGAGGACGTCGGCGAGCGCGTTGGGACCGCCGGTCGACGTGCCGATGCACACGATCTCGACCGGCGAGGTCGCCATGCGCCGGACCGGCTCGCGCGGCGCGCCGACGGGCGTCGCCGGTCGCGTCGGCACGGTGCGGGCCGGCAGCGCGGCGCGGCAGTGGGCCTTGATCTTGGGAATGAGCTCCTCCTCGAGCCGGGCGATGCTCTCGCCGACGCTGCCGACGTTGGCCGGCTTCGTCACGTAGTCGGTGGCTCCCGCGGCGATCGCGTCGAGGGTCGCCTCGGCGCCGCGGCGCGTCAGCGTGCTGAACATGATGATGGGGAGCTTCGGGTAGATCTTCCGCACCTCACGGAGCGTCTCGAGGCCGTTCATCTCCGGCATCTCGACGTCCAGGGTCACGATGTCGGGGTTCACCTGCGGAATCTTCTGCAGGCCGATGCGGCCGTTCGCCGCCGTCCCCACGACCTCGATGTCGGGGTCGCGCGACAGCGACTCGGTGATGAGCTTTCGCATCACCACTGCGTCGTCAACGATGAGTGCACGGATCCGCGGCATGAGTGGTCGCCTTCCTGAAGAGTCCGGTCCCGGGATCGCCGGTTCAGAGCAATCCGAGAACCTGGAGCTTCTCCGTGAGCGATTCCTTCGAGACGGGCTTCATGAGGAACTCGTTGGCACCGGCCTCAAGCGCCTGCGTCACGTTCTCGATCGCGTTGCGGGTCGTGACCAGCATGATCTTCATCGCGTCGAAGTCGGGATTCCGGCGGAGGACCTGCACGAGCTGGAGCCCGTTGATCTCCGGCATTTCCCAGTCGATCAGCGCCACGCTGAACGGGTCGCGCGGATCGTTGTGGATCAGCTTCTCGAGGCCGTCGCGGCCGTCGATCGCCGTCTCGGTCCGGAACGAGAGCTCGCCGGCGAGGTATTGCAGGAGACTGCGGATCGGCGTCGAGTCGTCGACGATCAGCATCTTCGGGCGGGCCTGTTCCGGATCGGTGACTTCTGCCATGGGAATCCTCCTGAAGCGGACAACCCGGGCGGGTCGATGCGGCCCCCTCGGCCGCACCGAACCGTCGCCCGGGCTGCTTCTCCGCTCAGACGTTCGAGCGACCGACGACGTCCTTCAGCGTGACGGCGAGCTTGGAGAGCTCCGTCGCGGCGCTGAGGGTGTTGGTCGCGCCCTGCGTGGTGTTGCGGGCCGCGATGCTGACGTTGGCGATGTTCTTCGAGATCTCGGTGCTTCCCGCCGCAGCCTCGGAGGCGTTGCGGGCGATCTCGCTGGTCGTCGCCGACTGCTCCTCGACGGCGCTGGCGATGGTCGTCGAGATGTCGTTGATCTGGCCGATCACCGAGCTGATCTGGTCGATCGCGGTCACGGCCCCCTTGGTGTCGGTCTGGATCGCCTGGATCTTCTGGCTGATCTCCTCCGTCGCCTGGGCGGTCTGCTTGGCCAGCTCCTTCACCTCGTTGGCCACGACGGCAAAGCCCTTGCCCGCCTCGCCGGCGCGGGCCGCCTCGATCGTCGCATTGAGGGCGAGGAGGTTGGTCTGCTGGGCGATGCTGGTGATGACCTTGATGACGTTGCCGATCTCGGCGCTGCTCACGCCAAGGCGGGTGATGATCTTGTTGGTGTCGTTGGCGACGTTGACCGCGTCCGCGGCGACGCGGGCGGAATCGCTGGCGTTCTTGGCGATCTCACGCACGCTGGCGTTGATCTCCTCGGCGCTGGTGGCGACGGTCGCGACGTTCTTCGAGACCTGCTCGGCGGCGCTGGCGACGACGTCGGACTGGGCGGCCGTCTCCTCGGAGTTGGCGCTCATCTGCTGGCTGACCGCGGTGAGCTCCTCCGAGGCCGTGGCGAGGGCCTGCGAATTCTCGTTGACGACGTTGAGGGTCTGCTTGAGGCCGTCGGCGAGGCGCACGGCCTGCTTCTGCTGCTCGCCGATCGACGCCCAGTCAACCTTGTTGATGCCGAAGACGCCGTGGAGTCCGGCGCGGGCCTTGTTGAAGGCCACCGCCATGGCCCCGACCTCGTCCCTGGTGTGAACCGGGACGTCGCTGCCGATGTCGCCGGCGGCAAGGCCGACGATCACGTCGCGGATGCGGGTGATGCCGTTCACGATCGGACGGGTGACGAGCCAGAGGCCCGCGACGCCGACCGCGAGCCCGCCGGCCGCGGCCAGGAGGACTGCGGTCTTCAGCGAATCGGTCACGGCGAAGAGCTCGCGGGGCTCGGCCCGCACGAAGCTGGTGAACCCGCTGCCGACGAATCCGAGCGTCGGCACGCTCTTGGCGAAGCCGCCGGGCTGCTCGAAGCGGCCCCCGCTCTCCTTGCCCATGCGCACGTTGGCGCCGTAGTTGATGCCGGTGCTGGTGGTCGACTTCTTGGCCTCGAGGGCAATCTCCTCGCCGGTGGTCAGGAAGTTGGTGGTGAAGAGGTCGGTGTAGCGGCAGGTGTGGTCGCCGGTCTCGGTCGGGTCGACGTCCACGATGAGGTCGCCTTCCGCCGACGTCACGTTGAACTCCGTCGACGGCAGGCCCTGCGCCTTGGCCTGCTCGTACTCGTCGAGCACGATGTCCTCGATCATGGACGACGAGAAGCAGTTGTGCCAGTAGCCGACGATGGCGTTGTCGGCGCCCGCGGTGATCGGGGCGGTGAAGGTCATCGTCCAGGCCGGGGCATTCTTCCCGTAGAGCTCGGCGACGAGCGCGTCCTTCGAGGGACGCTCCATGACGGTGCCGGTGGCGAGGGCCTTGCCGGTCGCGTCGGCGCCGGTCGTGAACTTGCCCGCGGCGGCGTCGCGGAACCACGAGGCCTCGGCGAAGGAGCGGCCGACGATCTTCTCGGTGCCCGCGACGCGGCTGTTCGAGGCGTCAACGGTGTTGATCGCGACCACGTTGCCCTTGGTGTCCAGCACCATCGACGCCGTGTACACGCCGTAGTTGACGACGTAGCGGTTGATCGTGTCGGTGATGAGGGCGACGTCCTCGGGGGCGAGCTTCGAGAGGTCGCGCTTCACGCAGGTGTTGTTGCAGAAGGCCTGCACGTCACCGTACCGCTCGAAGACGCAGCGGTCGATCTTGTCCTGGATCGAGTGCGCCGACGAGGAAAGGCCGGCGAGGCGGGAGTCGCTGAGGCGCTTGGCCTCGTACTGCACCGTCGCGTAGATCGCGCCGAGGGAGGTCACGAGGATCGCCGCGACCGGCACCATGATCTTGGTTCGGATGCCGAACGTGGTCCGGCCGTTCGAGGAGTTCGCTGCGTCGTCGGAGGTGTGCTTGAAAGTCATGTCGATGATCCCTTGCCCGGAGTCTGGGACAGTTGGTGGCGTGTGCGTGCGGTTTCGCTAGTTCTGGATGGCCCTGTCGGTGTCGAGCACGAGCATCAGCCGATCGGTGAGCTGATAGACGTGCTGGACCAGTTCGCGGCGCTCGTCCCGAATCGTCTCGGGCGGTCGCTCGCGGTCGTTCATGGTGAGCTCGACGACGTCGCCGATGTCGTCGACGTCGAGGCTGACCGGACCGTCGTCGGTCCGGATGATCACGTTCATCGGCGGCTCGCCGGTCTCCCGCTCGGGAAGGCCGAGCTTCCGCCGGAGATCGATCGCCGTCACGATCTGGCCGCGGAGGTTGAGCAGGCCGCGGATCGTCGCGCCGGCGAGCGGCACGCGGGTCGTCGGCTGCGGGCGCAGGACCTCCTGCACCTTCAGCACCTCGACGCCGAGATAGAGGCCCCCGACATAGAACGTGCAATATTGCGTGGTGTCGCTCATGCTGACTCTCCCGCGGACACGGCCGCATCGTCGTGGTGGCCGGCGCATTCGATGAGCACCGGCAGGTCGAGCAGCGTGGTGACGTGCTTCTGGATCACGGCCGAGCCGAGCACGCCGCGGCGCCCCTGCTCCGCCTGGAGGCTGAAGGTCTCCTCGACGATGTCCTCGATCTCGTCGACGACGAGCCCCACGCTCCGCGTGCCGTCGGAATAGACCACGACCTGGATCGGGTCCTGGCCCTCCTCCGCCGCCGATCGGGTGCAGCCCGGCACCGCGTCCGAGAGCCGAAGCAGCGGCATGATCCGGTTGCGGTACTGGACGACGTCGTGCTGGCCGGCCCGCTCGAGCGAGCTGCGGGCGAATTCCTCGAGACGGGCCACGATCGAGAGCGGGATGGCCATCCGCTCGCCGTCGCCGCTGCGGAAGAGCAGCAGCGCTTGGCGGGCGGCGTCGTCGCTCGACGCGTGCTTGTCCGAGACGGTCGTGTGGTCGAGCGAGTCGGAGATGATCTTCGAGTGGTGGGCGAATCCGAGGACGTCGAGGATGAGGGCCACGCGGCCGTCGCCCATGATGGTCGCGCCGGCGTAGCAGGAGAGCCCGCGGAGCTGCTTGCTCAGCGGCTTCACGACGATCTCCTCGGTGTCGTTCACCTCGTCGACGATGAGGCCGAACTGCCGGCCGTCGGCCTGGAGCACGACGATGGTGACGACCTCGTCGCCCGTGCTGGCGGCGGGCTCGAGCTGGAGCTCGCGATTGAGATAGGCGAGCGGGAGGAGCTTGCCGCGCAGGCGGTAGACCGGCGATCCGTAGAGCATCTCGATGCCGCGCTTCACCTCGTCGCCCTCGAGCCGGACGAGCTCGAGCAGGCTGACCTGCGGGATCGCGAAGCGCTCGCCGCCGCTGCTCACCACGAGGGCCGGGATGATCGCGAGGGTGAGCGGGATCTTGATGCGGAGCGTCGTGCCGTTGCCGACCTCGCTCGAGACGTCCACCGAGCCGCCGATGCGTTCGACGTTGCTCTTCACGACGTCCATGCCGACGCCGCGGCCGGAGACGTTGGTGACCTTCTCGGCGGTGGAGAAGCCGGGCAGGAAGATCAGGTCGAAGGCGTCGCGGTCGCTCATGCGCCCGGCCTGCTCGGCGCTGATGAGGGCCTTCTCGACGGCCTTGGCCTTCACGCGGCTCACGTTGATGCCGGCGCCGTCGTCCATGATCTCGATGATGACCTGGCCGCCCTCGTGGAAGGCCCGCAGGATGAGCGTGCCCACCTCGGACTTGCCGGCGGCGCGTCGCGCCTCGGGGCGCTCGATGCCATGGTCGATCGCGTTGCGGATGATGTGGGTGAGCGGGTCGCGGATCGCCTCGATGATGGTGCGGTCGAGCTCGGTCGACTTGCCTTCCATCACCAGGTTGACCTGCTTGCCGAGCTCATGGGCGACGTCCCGCACGATGCGCGGGAACTTGTTCCAGATGTTCTCGATCGGCTGCATGCGCGTCTTCATGACGCTCTCCTGCAGCTCGGTGGTGATGATGTTCAGCCGCTGCGAGGCCTGGGCCAGGGCCGGCTCGATGCCGCGGGTGTGGGCGCTGAACTGGACGATCTGGTTGCGGGCGAGGACGAGCTCGCCGACGAGGTTCATGAGCCGGTCGAGCTGGCCGACGTCGACGCGGATGGCGCTCTCGGAGACCGAGCCGTGTGCGGCGCCGGCGGCGGGCGCCGCCGAGGGGTGCGCGGTGACGGGGTGCGATGCGTGCTCGGTGGAGGCGCGGGCCGCGGGCGCGGGCTTCGCGGGCTCCGACTCGTCGGCGAAGACGCCCCAGCCCTGCTGTGACTCGGGCGCGGCCGGCGCCGCGGCGGCGGCGGGCTCGTCGGCGAAGACGCCCCAACTGCCGTCGGACTCGGGAGCGGCGCCGGGCTTCGCGGGGGTGGCGGCGGGCGGGGCGTTGGTGGCGGCGGGGGCGGCCGGCTTGGCCGGCGCGGCACCAGGCGACTGCAACCCCTGAAGGGTGCCCAGGAGCTGCGAGTAGTCCTTGTCCCCCTGGCCGCCGGTGGCCTCGAGGGTGTGCAGCATCTCCTTCAGCGCGTCGGAGTACTGCAGCAGGGCGTCAATGAGGTCGGCGCTGGTGTCGAGGTCGCCGTCGCGGAGCAGGCTCAGCAGGTTCTCGCCGACATGGGCCACCGACGCGATCTTCTGGAGGCCGATGCAGCCCGCGGTGCCCTTGATGGTGTGGATCACGCGGAAGATCGTGTTCAGCGTGTCGTCGTTGGCGTTGCCCTCCTCCATCGCGACAAGCTGCTGATCGAACTTCTCGAGGCCGTCAAAGCCCTCGATGAGGAGTTCCTTGATCAGTTGCTGCTGGAGGTTGTCGTTGTCGATGCCCATCGGTGTCCCGCTTTCGATCGTGATCGCGTGTCAGGTCTTCGAGGCTCCGATCCCGTCAGGCCGCGGCCGGCAGCACCTTGGCGACGACGGCCAGGAGCTGGTCCTGCTTGAAGGGCTTGACGATCCAGCCGGTCGCGCCGGCGGCCTTGCCCTCGGCCTTCTTCTCCGGGTCGGACTCGGTCGTGAGCAGGATGATCGGGGTCTTGCTGAACTGCGGCAGCGCCCGCAGCTTCCGGGTGAGCTCGATGCCGTTCAGGTTCGGCATGTTGATGTCGGAAATGACCAGATCGACCGAGCAGCCCTTGAGGAGCTCGAGCGCAGCCTGGCCGTCGGCGGCCTCGACGACGTCGTAGCCGACTGGCTTGACGGTCATCTCGATCATGCGGCGCATGGTCGGCGAGTCATCGACGGTGAGGATTCGTTGAGGCATAAGAGATGGTCCCCCGGCTGCGGCTCATCGGCCCGGTAGTGCGGTCGTTCAAGAACTGCTCAGAAGAGCTCGACGTTTTCGTCGGTGCCCGAATCCGATCCTGACGGCTGTCCCGATCGCGACGTCGTGTCGGACGTTGACGTCGGCGACGGCTCGTCGCCAAAGAGCTCGATCGAGGGATCGTCGGCCACCGCGGCCGCGGCGGCCTCGCCGCCGCCGATCGCCGCATGGATCTTCCGCTCCGATGCCATCGTGTAGCTCCGGAAGGCGTCGTCGAGCACCGCGTCGCTCTCGTCGAACCGGGCGTTCTCGCCGCCCGATGCGTCGATCAGCGTCCGGAGCAGGTCGAGCAGCGACCGGAACGGCGCGTCGAGCGTCTGCTTGTAGTGGGCAAGCCCGATCGCCTCGGCGCCGATCTTGTCGATCTGCTCGATCGACTCGCCCGTTGACTGGACGAGCATGAGGGCCTCGTCGCGAAGGGAGTGCAGCGACTGCTCGACCGCCTCGCGCCCGGCGGTGAAGGTCGCATGATGGGTCTCGGCCTGGGACAGCAGGCTGGCGAAGATCTCGGCGCACTCGGCAAGGTCGCCCACGATCATGTCCAGCTTCTTGGCCACGGCGTCGCCGACCGAGGCGACCTCGACCGAGACGTCGCTGGTGCGGGCCGAGAGCACGCCGAGGCCAGCCCCCTGCTGCACCTTGCAGGACTGCACCTGGGCGTTCAGTCCGACGAGCAGCGTGCGCTCGGAGAGCTCGCGCACCGCGGAGGTCAGCGCCGAGGCGGACTCCCCGATCTCGCGGATCGTGTTCATGCTGTCGCTCGAGGTCTTGACCGCCGAGCGGATCTGCCCGTCGATCGAGTCGATGCTCTCGAGGAGAAGCTGCACCATGCCCGTCGAGGAGGTCGTCAGCAGCTCGAACTCGCCGAGCATGACGGCCGACGAGTCGGACTCGCTCAGGACCTCGCGGACCCGGCCGATGCCGCCGATGATCGCCTGCTCCGCCTCGTCAAGCTCGCGCCGCGCCGTGTCGATCTGGGCGGCCTCGAGCCGGGCGGCGCGGTTGATGGCGCCCATGGCGAGGTCGGGGCCCTCGGGATCGCGGAGCTTGCCCAGGAGCGAGGTGATCGCCTTCGAGGCGTGCTCGAGCTTCTGGCTGATGATGTCCTGCCACTGCAGGCCGGTGACGACCTGCTCGATGGCGGCGTTGATCTTGCGGCTGGCGACGCCGATCTGGGTGTCGCGCTTGGCGTTCGAGACGAGTTGACCCTCGAGTTCCTTCAGCGTCGTCTCCATCGCCGCGCGCTGGGCGGCGAGCTCGCCCCAGTGGGCCTGCTGGGCGACCATGCCGTCGATCATCTGGTGAAGGACCTGGCGCACCCGATGGAGATCCTGGAACTTCGTGCCGACCAGCGGCCCGATCGAGTTCATGAGGTCGCCGAGCTCCTCGACGAGGGACTCGAAGATCGCCTGCACATGGGCGCCGAGCGGCGCGGCGACGACCTTGAACAGCGTGTTGATGGTGCGGAGCGGCTCCATGATCCGCTCGATCGACGACTCGGCGCGGGCGCACTCGTCGATGCTCGACTTGTCGTCGACGAGCCGCTCGAGCAGCCGCGATGCCTCAAATCGCGCCCGATACGCCGCCAGGAAGGCGAGGGGCGGCTCGACCAGGGCCATGCCCTCGAAGAGCACCTGAATGCCCGCCTTCTTGCCGCTCGCGATCTCCACCAGACGCTCGCTTCCCTTGACGAGCGTCCGGCCCCGATCCGAGAGGGCCGACAGCGTGGTGCAGGTGGCGCAGAACTGCTGTTCGAGCGTGGCGCTTCCGGCCTTGAGGTCGGCGAGCGCCGACTCGATGCGGGCATGAATGCTCGCGTCGGCAAGGATGTCTCTCCGGAGCGAGTTGGCCGTCGAGCCGGAGCCGCCGCCGTCGGCGGATGCGCCGGCACCGCGGCGATGCCCAAGTCCCCTCGTCAGGCTCACGCCGCGGATCAGGGTTGTCGCATGCTGCCTCAACCAGCCCATAGCTGCTGTCCCCGTTCCTGACTGCGGGCGTTGCGCGGAACGCGCCCTCAGCCAAGGCGATAGGAACCCGGACCCGCCCCCCCGGCGGGGACGACCAGAGCGGTTCGTCGGCGTCTGCACCAGCCAACTTCACTGGTTCCGCGATGGCGCGTCGGTCGTAGCGATTGTGCGGTCGGCCTGAAGCGGCTGAGGAGGCCTCAACATCGGCGAGCGTTGTGCCGATGCACATGACCGCCGCTGCTCCTGTCATTCCGGGGTTCGGGACCGTTTTTGGCCCGCGGCGATGTTCGCGATCACATCACGCCATGCCTTCTCCAGCGTTTGAAAACAGCAATTCGCCGGGCCGTCAGGGGGCTCTTCGCGTGCTCGTGGTCGAGGACTGCGAAGCGAGCGCACGACTGGCGATGGCACTCCTCGCCAAGCTCGGCGCGGTCTCCGCCAACGCCGTCACCGGCGCCGCCGCGATCGAGGCGCTGCGGACGGAGTCGTTCGACGCAGTGCTCATGGACTGCGGCCTGCCCGACATTGACGGCTACGAGACGACGCGGCGCATTCGCGCGGGACTCGCCGGTTCGGATCGGGCTGCGGTGCCGGTCATCGCATTCACCGCCGACAGCGATGCGGCGACGCTGGCTCTCTGCCGCGAGGCCGGGATGGGCCGCGTTCTCGCCAAGCCGATCGTCGTTGCGGAGCTGAAGTCGCTCCTCGCCGAACTCGCGGGCGTCGCATCCGCCCCCGCCAGCGCGCTCGACCGGCCCGACGGGACGCCAACGCACCGAATCGTCTCGGGGGAACCTGCTCTCTTTGATGCCCTCGGCCTCCTCGAGCGCGTGCTGAACGACCAGGCGATCGCCCACGAGGTGCTTGAGGGCTTCATCGCCACCCTTCCGGCCCAGATCGACGAGCTGCAGCGGAGCGTCAACGACGCTGCGTGCCAGCGCACCGCAGCGCTTGCCCATCAGCTCAAGGGCGCCGCCGGCGGCGTCGGCGCCGGCGGCCTGCGCGAAGTCGCCCTGGCGATGGAGGCGGCGGGTCACGCCGGCGACATGGCCCTGCTCCGGCGGCTCGCCTCCTCGCTCGACGAGCAGTCGAACCGATTCCGCAGCGCGGTGCGCTCCGTTGACCTCAATGCCGTCGCCCAGGGCCGCCGGGAATGGACGCCGATTCCCAAGCCGGCGCGGGACCTCGGCGCCGCCGGCTCCGTGCTCCTGGTCGACGACGATCCGACGCTGCGCGGAATGCTGCGGCTGATGATCGAGCGTGAGGGACATCGGGTCACGACCGCGGCCTGTGCCGCCGAAGCGATGCGGGCCCTCGAGCGCGAGGGCATCGCCACCTTTGACTGCATCGTGAGCGACTACCGCATGCCCGGGGAGTCGGGCCTCGACCTTCTCACCTGGATTCGCAGCAAGGATCCGACCGTCGCCACGATCATGATGACCGCCGACGACGAGAAGGGCGTCGTCACCAGCTCGCTGCGCGTCGGGGCCTGCGACTTCCTCGAGAAGCCCGTCGATGCCCGCCGGCTCCATGCGGCGATCGTGGCGGGCGTGACCAGGACCCGCGAGCAGCGCCGTGCCCGGCAGGCCCAGACCGAAGTGGCCGCCATGGGCGAGACGCAGGAGCAGATGCTCCACACCCAAGCCGGCTGCGCCACGCCGGTCGAGCTCTGCTTCCACCCGAAGCTCGATGCGGGCGGCGACTTCTTCAGCCAGTTCCAGCTCAGCGCCGACCGGACCTTCTGTCTCCTCACCGACGTCTCCGGCCACGACCTGCAGGCGGCCTACCTCTCCGCCTACTTCCACGGCATGGCCCGCGGCATGCTCGAGCGGGCCGCGACACCGCCGGCGCTCTTCGCGTTCTTCAACCGCTTCCTGGTGAAGGAGTGGAATCCGCAGCGTGCCGTGCACACGGCGAGCAACCGGTCGCTCGCGTCGGTGGCCGTCAGCTCGCTCCTGATCGACACCGAGCGAGGGACGATCGAGTCGCTCACCGCGGGCGCGCCCGCCCCATCGCGCGTCACCGAGGAGGGTCGGATCGAGGTTGTCGGCGAGCGCGGCGGCGCTCCGCTCGGATGGTTCGACGACTGCCCCGCATCGACGAACGAATCGACTCTCGCGGGCGGCGGGTCGATGCTGCTCTGGAGCGACGGCCTGGACGATCTTGCCCAAGCCCAGCAGGCCTGCGTCCTTGCCACGGCGTTCGCCCTGCAGTCGGCGCGGCGCATCGGCACGGCCCACCCGCTGGTCCACGGAGCGGCGGACGACATCCTCGTGGCCAGAGTCTCCCTGCCCCCCCACACGCCCTTCGAGGACGCCTTCGCCCCGCTGGTGCTCTGGCGCTATCGCGGCGACCAGGCCGCGGAAATCGACGGCTTCGCGGCCTATTGGCGCCGAAGCCTGCGACTGGCGATCCCCGACCTGAGCGACGCGTCGGAACATGACATCGTGCTTGCGACGCGCGAGGCCCTCCTCAACGCGATGGATCACGGCTGCTGCGGGCGGGCCGACCTTCGCGCGTCGCTCCAGATCTCGTATCGCCCGCGTACGCGGACGCTGAGGGTCTGGATCGACGACCCCGGGCCGGGCCACACGTTCGACTATGCGGCCTACGCGGAGGCTGCGGCCAACGAACTGCTCACCGAGCACCGAGGGCTCATCTTCATTCACAACCTCGCCAACGCCGTCCGATATGAGCGGAACGGAGCGTCCATCAGGATGGACTTCCATCTCGCCGACCCGCCAGCCTGAGCCGAGCGGGGTTCGCCTGCATCGCCCTTCACGATTCCAGTCGACGAAGCCCACCATGACCAACCCACTCGTCACGCGCGAACACAGTTGTCTCACGATCCGCGTGCAGGGCGACCTGCTCAGCACCAACGCAAAGGAGATCCGCGCCGCGCTCGACGATCTCCTCGCCGCACCGGAGAAGCAGAGCGGCCTGCGGGTCGTCTTCCTCGACCTGACGACCGCCACGATGATCGACTCCGTTGGGCTCAACCTGATCGTCGCGATCCTTCGGGCGACCAAGCAGGCCGGGGCGACGATGAAGATCAGCCACTCGAGCCCCAACGTCCACCGCATTCTCCTCTTCACGCGTCTCGACCAGCAGGTCGAGATCCTGAAGGCCGCCTGATCCGACGATCGCCGCGGTCGCGACGACGCATGAACCATGAGAAACGCCGGAGGCCCCAGCGATGGGGCCTCCGGCGTTGTGTATCAGGTCGTGCCGCCGAACCGGCCGTCGCGATCACTTCGCGCCGAGCAGCTCGTTCACTTCCTTGGTCAGGTTCGCGACGAGCTCGGGATCGAATCCGGTGTGGATCTTGGCGATCTTGCCGTCGGTCCCGATGATGACCATCGAGGGGATGGCGTTGAAGCCGTACGCGGTCGCAAGGCCGTTGTCGGCGTCGACGAGGGTGACCATCGTGTACTTGGCGTCGGTCCAGAAGGTGCCGACGGTCTTGTTCCGCTCGGCCGGGGCGACGCGCTCCCAGATGTTCACCGGGTGAACGACGACCTTGTCGTTGCTCTTCATCGAGTCGGCGAACTTCTGGAGGAGCGGAAGGCCCATCTTGCACGGCCCGCACCAGGTGGCCCAGAAGTCAAGGACGATGACCTTGCCCTTGTAGGAGGAGAGATCGATCTCCTTGCCGTCGAGCGTGCCGAGCTTGGCGGTCGGGGCGACATCGCCCTCCTTGACCTTCAGCTCGGGCGGCGCTTCCTGGCCACCGGCCGGGGCGAAGTCCATGACGCTCGCCACAGCGGTGCGTGAGCCCTTCTCGAAGGCGATCGCCTTCTCGAGCTTGTCGGCGACGGTGTTGGTGACCTTCATGGTCACGGAGATCACGAAGCCCTCCGGTGCGCCTTCCGGGGTGAGGGCGGCGCGGGTGGCCTTCTGCAGCTTGGTCGCCCCGTCGAAGACGAGGACGAGCGAGCCGCCCTGACCGGCCACGAGAATCTCGCTGTCGGCGCCGGCCATGCGCGAGCCCTTGATCGCGGGCTCCTGCACGAAGGGGCCGCCAAGCTGGGCTTCGAGCTCAGCGCCGGTCACGCCGTCGCGGAGAGCCATCGCGGTGCTGGGAAGGGCGAAGCCGGGGAGCATCGCGCCGAGGGTCTTCGAGAGGCCGCCCTCAATCTTCTTCTCGACGTACTTGTCTGCGGGCTCGGAGGGCACCACGTAGGCGGTGCCGTCCACGGCGAGCACCTCAATGCCGGTGCTGGCCATGCGGAACGAACCCTTCGGACCGTAGGCCATGTCGATCGACTGGCTGTTGGCCGGGGCGCCCTGCATGGCGACTTCGATGTCGAGCTTCTCGGTAATGGTCGCCGCGGCCTGATAGGCCTTGGACGAGGCCGCGAGCATCTCGTGGGCCTTCTTCACGGCGTCGGCCGAGCGGTCGGCGTCGGTCCAGTCGGAGCCGAATGCCGGTGCGGGCTTCGCGGCTTCGGGGGCCCGAGCCGGGGCCTGGGCGGGCGCCGGGTCGGCGGCCTTGGGAGCCTCCGGCTTCGGTGCATCCTGCTTGGCGGGAGCGGCCGGCGCGGCGGGCTTGTTCTGGGCGAGGGCGGGGACAGTGACACAAGTCAGGCCAATCGTCGACACGACGGCCGCGAGCGAGCGAAGACGCATAGTTACTCCGGTGAACAACAAAGACGAAAGGGCGGAATGCTACCAGCGGGGACGCCTGCGGGTGCAGCGAGCCGACACCTCTTCGGCCGAGTCACTTCGGGTGATCTACAAAGAAAGCCGGCGCTTTCCGGCCGCAGACGGCCGGGGCAACGCTCTTGCAGTGGGGGCCGGCGCCCCCAAAATCGGCTTTCCCCCGCTGCCAGATGGACTTCCGGGGCCACGTCCCGGCTGCGCCGCCACGCCCCGACGGGATTCGCGGTCGCCCGGGCGGGGCTCGTCGGTTGCTACGCCGCCCGCTGCGATCGGGCCGCGGCGAGCATCATGGCCCGGACACAGACCTCGGTGAGTGCGGCGCGGTCAATCGGCTTGGTCGCGTAGGTATCGCAGCCGGCGGCAAGGCAGCGGTCGATGTCATCGGTCATGGCATGAGCGGTGAGCGCGACGATCGGCATCGTCGAGCCGCGCTGCCGAAGGAGCGTTGCCGCGGCATAGCCGTCCATCTCGGGCATCTGCATGTCGGTGACGAGGAGATCGAAGGGCGGGGGCTCGATGAGCGGGCCGTCCACCGTGTGGGAGACGGTGAGCCGCTCGACGGCGAGCCGGCCGTTCTCGACCGCTTCGACGATCGCCCCCGCCTTGCGAAGGTGGAACGTGATCAGCCGCACGTTGTCGGGGCCATCCTCGGCGAAGAGGATGCGCGTGCCGCGCAGCGGCATCGGCTCGGTCCGATCGACCCTGGCGGTCGTTGGCGCCTCAAAGGAGATCGGTCCCGGCGGGAGCTCGCCCGCGGCATGTGCCTGCATCGGAGCGGCGCCGGCATGGATGGTGAGCGAGAAGGTGCTCCCCTTCCCCAGCGCACTCGCGACCGTGATGTCACCACCGAGCATCTGCGCGAAGCGCCGCGAGATGCAGAGACCCAGTCCCGTTCCGCCGAAGCGCCGCGTGATGCTCGTATCCGCCTGGGAGAAGGTGCCGAAGATCCGCTCCTGAGCCTGCGGGGCGATGCCGATGCCGGTGTCGATGACGTCGAATCGCAGCGTCCCGCCGTAGGAGGGACTGGTCGCGATCCGCACCCGAACGATGCCTGCGTCGGTGAACTTGATGGCGTTGCCGACCAGGTTCACCAGGATCTGCTTCAGCCGCATGGGATCGGAGAGGATGGTGGCCGGCACGGACGTCACGAATTCGGCCTCGAGGGCAATCGACCGCTCGTTGGCCTTCAACGCCATGAGCGAGAGGACATCGCGAACCAGGGATTGCAGGTCGCACGGCACCAGCTCGACGGACATCCTCCCCGCCTCGATCTTGGAGATGTCCAGGATGTCGTTGATGATCGAGAGCAGGTGCTCGCCGTTCCGCTGGATCGTCTCGATGCACTCGAGCCGGCGCGGCGGGGCCAGGGACCGGTCGCCGTCGCTGGCGAGGATCTCGGTGAAGCCGAGGATCGCCGTCATCGGCGTGCGGATCTCGTGACTCATGTTGGCGAGGAACTCGGTCTTGGCGCGATTGGCGGCGTCGGCCACCTCGCGGGCGGCATTCAGCGAATCGATCGCCTCGCGGAGTCGCGTGACGTTCTGGTGCACGATGCAGACGAAGACCTCGTTCTCGAACTCGACCCGTCGCACGGTGACCTGGAACCATCGCCGCTCGTGGTCGCCGTGGCAGCTGTACTCCTCGATGTGCCCCGCCGAGGCACCGGCGATCGCGGCCCGGATCGCCGTCGCCATCGCACCGGCGTGCTCGGCGGCGTCGCCGTGGCCCTGCACCCGGTCGCAGACGGCAAGGTAGTTGGCCCCCTCGCAGAGTCGTAGGACGTCCCCGTCGTTCTCGCGGGCGAACGTCCGCCATGCGTCGTTGACGAGGATGATCGTCCCGGTGGCGTCGAGGATCGCGATGTGGGCGTCCATCGTCGCCAGCGTCTGGTGGAGGAACCGCTCGGAGCGGTGACGGCCGAGCTCCTCTGCGTGCCGCTCGGTCGTGCGGCGAATCGACGTCGCGATCACGATGCATGTCGCGGCCAGAGCGAGAAAGAGGACGCCGCCAGCGAAGGGCGCGATGGAATCGAGCCACCGGTCGCTGGTGATGACCAACGCGTGGGTCACCATCGCGGCGCCGCCGAGGCACGCCAAGGCGCTGGCCAACCAGACAAGGCGTCGCCGGTCACCCAGGAATGGCTCCTTCAGGCGTGCAGCGACATCGTCCGACCTCCCCTCGCGGGTCGGGTCGGCAGGTGGTGAGTCCATCGGCCTCATGATGCCTTTCGCGCCACTCGGGTGCGTGCCGAGTGGACATCGCCGACATCGACCGCCCAGCGCGTTCGTGTGAAGCGCTTCGGGCGAATGTCGCGGTTCTACCCAATCAACGAATATGGCTACTGCAATGACGCGGCGATTACGCGTCGTCGGGGGACGCGCCGAAGTCGTCGTCGACTTGTCGCTCGCACGTCTCGAACTGGAGGACGCCATCGGACTCAAGCTCCTCGAGTCGATCGAAGACAGCGTCCTCGTCCACCCCGGGAGGCAGATCGAGCGCCAGGAGCGTCGCATTCGCCCGCTCGACGCCGACGCCAAGCGACTCCAGGGATTCGATCGCCGACAGCAGCGCCTCCGTGCCGACATCGTCGGCCGGCATGATGCGAAACGTCCGGTGGCCGCTGGCCCGCTCGACCCGCTCGATCACCGGGAACTCGTCCCCCTTCTCCGAGCGGGCCACGACGACGTCGCCGTAGTTCAGCCCATACGCATAAAAGGGAACGTTGCGCAACTCGTAGCGGTCGGCGCCCAAGGCGTGGGCCCAAAAGGACTCGCCGTCGATCTCCGCCCAGTGATGGCGAAACCCGACCACGATCTTCTTCAGCGACTGATTGACGTTGGTCTCGGTCATGCGTGTGCCTTCCGTGGCGGGCAGCGTAGGGGATCGAGGCGGGTCGGCAAGATGAGGTGGGAGCGGGGTATCGGACGTCGCGATCGCGCTGCCTCGCGCTTTGTGTGCCAGGGAGCGTTCTGTACAGTGGCCCGCGGAGATTCCGACATGCGATCACTGCTCGTCACCGCCATCGTGAGCCTCAGCTCGACCGCCTGCTTCGCCACCACCGGACCCGTCGGCCACTGGTCGTTCAATGAGGGCAAGGGAACGGTGCTCCACGACTCGGTCGCGGGCCACAACGGCACGGCGATCGGCGTGCCGAGCTTCGTGCCCGGCGTGAGCGGCACGGCCATCTCCCTCCATCGCGCGACCGGCGATTGCGTCGACGTCGGCGATGTCCCACTCTTCGATTTCCCCGACGCGTCGAAGTTCAGCGTCAGCCTGTGGGTGCGGTGCGCCGCCGACACGAGCGGCGACCAGTACCCCATCTCGAATCACTTCGTCACGGTGCCGAATGGCTGGATCCTCTTCGTCGGGGTGAGCGGCGGCTGCTACGGCGATCCGGCGCGGATGAGCTTCTACGCCTCCGACTCCTGTGGGGGCGAGGTCACCGCGGCACAGAACATCTACGACGGCGCGTGGCACCACATCGTCGGCGTGTACGAGGCGGGCGTCGCCAAGCGCCTCTACGTGGACGGCGGAACGGGAGCGGTGCTCGGGTCGCCGCAGTCGATGGGAGTCCACACGCTCTCGCGACTGGTCATCGGCGGCGTCACGAACACGAACGGCCAGCCTTCCGCCGGCTTCGAGGGCCTGATCGACGACGTGCAGATCTACGACCGGGCACTGAACTGCGCCGAGGCCAACTACCTGTTCGCCCATCCCGGCCAGCAGGTCGCGACCCTCGCCGACATCGACGGTGACGGCGACGTCGACGGCGCCGATCTCGCGACGCTGCTCGGAGCGTGGGGCGCCTGCGGTGCGATCTGCACCGCCGATCTCGACTGCAGCGGCTCCGTCGACGCCGCGGACCTCGCGGTCCTGCTCGGGTCATGGACCGGCTAACGCGACGACCGCGGCACCGCCGGGCGACATCACTTCTCGCCCGGCCACTTGATCCGCTCCGCCCGCTTCACCACGCCGCCCTCGATGAAGACGTCCCAGGGCGGCGTGATCACCCAGCGCGTGATCTCCTTCGGAAGCTCGACATGCAGGCCCTTCGGGAGCCGGTCAACGTGGAGCTTCACGTTGGGCCCGATCGGCGTCGGCAGCTGGACGAGCACGTACGCCGGGGCCTGCGACGGATCGGCGTCCTGCCTCGTCGCGAGCTCGCGAAGGTGCGCCGCGCAGTGGCTGCATGACTCGTAGTAGAGGACGAGCTCGGCATTCGGCGGAAAGAGCGACGTGTCGGTCCAGCGCCCGAGCTCCGTGTCGGCGAGCTTCTTGTTGAGCCAGGTGATCGGTCGGAGAATCACCTCGCCGGGGAACTGGGCCGGAAGACTCCAGGCCTCGGGTGCGACGGGAGGCGGCGTGATCGGCACGACGATCGGCGGCCTCTCCGCTTGCGTCGGCTCGACCGGCGGCCGGGTGACAACGGTGCGCGATTCCACCGGCCTCAGCGGACGCAGCCTCGCGTCGGCGAACCACCCGAGACTCACGGCCAGAAGTCCGCCGCCGAGAACGATCGGCAGGAGCGGCGACGACCTGCGCCAGGGGCGCATGGCTATCGCGGCGGCGACGACGATGATGGCGAGCGACGCGTCGGTTGCGAGCATCACCCACGCGGGAATCGGAAAGGCGCCGCCG
Organism: Phycisphaerales bacterium; assembly: GCA_044220875.1. GTDB lineage: Bacteria > Planctomycetota > Phycisphaerae > Phycisphaerales > SM1A02 > JAEUIT01. Next base: position 133,697 of record JBGAQH010000002.1, read on the forward strand.
AAGCAGCCGCAGTGCTCGGCGCCCCCCCGCACATGGACGATCAGGATGCCGGTGAAGGTGAGGAGTGCCCCCGCCAGCGGCAGCCAGCCGATGGCGGGAACCAGCAGGGCGACGATCGCGACTGCCGTCTCGATGACCACCGCCGTCGGGATCACCAGAAAGGGATCGAGGTCGCTGTTCAGAATCGGCGAAGGAAGTTCCGACGGTGTCCCGGTGAACGTCTTGGCCAGGGCGCCGGCGAGGAGCCAGAGCGCCGCGACGCGGACGAGCATCGCTCCCCGATTCTGCCGCGGGGAGCGGGTCGCGGTACGGTCGCCGTCGTCCGCGTCGGGCGTGACCGTGGAGCTCGCCGCCGGGCCGGACTGGGGCATCTTCTTCGATCGACGTGCCATCGCCGGTCAGCGTACCGCCGGTCGCCGCCGCGTCCGCACGCCCAGGCCCCCGAACGCAGCCTGAAGGTGCCTCCCTTCGCCGAACGATCGGCGGCAACCTCCATGGGGAATGTCGGTGACTGGTGAAGGCGGCGCGAAGCCCGCCTCCCGAGGCGACTCGGGCGACCACCTGCACCACGGCTTTTCCGCACTCAAACCGCCGAATGCGTTGCCCTTGGTCGGACGAGAGGCTATCTTCGCCGTGACGCCGCTCCCGCGTCGGCTCCCTCCCTTCCCTCGGGAAGAGGGCGGAAACGGCCGGGAACGGCCTGACCTGAATGGTCTTGGGGGCCAGCCCTCCCACCCGACGGCTCGCGCGGTATGCGAGCCGGGGTGACGTCGGTGTGCCGGGGCCTCCTGCCCGGTACCCCCGTTTCAGACAGTGCCAAGGCTTCTCTGCACATGCGACCGCAATCATTTTCTTCGACATGAAAGCTTGTGCCTCATGTCGTCGCGCGTCGATACGCAAGAAGCACGCAGTCGTGGCAACGCACCGCCAGCGGCGCGGTGATCGTTTGCCCATCGTGTTCCCGTCCAGCCGCTGAGCCCATCAGCCGGACCCCACTGGAGACAGTCGGGTCCCACCCCTTCAGAGGATTCCAGCCATCAGCTACCCGCCTCGTCGTCCGCCCTTCCGCAGCGAGCCCATGGGCCCGCGCCTGAACGACCGTATCCGCATCACCCCCGTCCGCCTGCTTGACGAAAACGGCGAGATGGTCGGGATCGTCGAGACCGATGAGGCCCGTCGCCGCGCGATGGAACTCGGTCTTGATCTCGTCGAGATCGCCGCGGACGTGCGTCCTCCCGTCTGCCGCATCATGGACTACGGGAAGTACAAGTACGAGCAGTCGAAGAAGGACAAGGCCAACAAGGCGAAGAGCAAGGCGTCGGAACTGAAGGAAGTGCGCCTCGGCCGCTCGATGAAGATCGGCGAGCACGACATCGCGATCCGCGTTGCCCAGGCCCGCCGCTTCCTGATCGAAGGCCACAAGGTCCAGATCGTCCAGAACTTCAAGGGTCGCGAGATCGCCCACCGCGATCGCGGCGACGTCCGCATGCGGGCGATCGTGGCGGAACTCGCGGACCTCGGCCGCGTCGAACTCATGCCCCGCATGAACGGCCGCCGGCTCACCATGATCATCGGCCCCGACAAGCAGCGGGTCGAGGCGTGGAAGAAGGCCCAGCGCGCCGCCGGCAAGCCGGAACTCCCGTCGGTCCCGGACATCATCGATGAGATCGATGACGATGATGATGACGAGGGCGACGAGGGCGGCGAGGAATAATGCAATCTGGCGGGGCGGCGCTTTCGAAGCCGCTCCGGCAGCGTGAGAATCCGGCGACCCGGGCCATCGCCCCACGATGGCCCGGGTCGCTTTCGCTCGCAGGCCGTGCGGGCGGGCCGCCGGAACTTCACCGAGCGCCACACCGACCCCGAACCGCACTCTGACGTTGGACAGCCTCGTCGCCACCATCCTCGTCGCGCTCGGCGTTCTGATCGGCGCGAGCTTCGTACTGCGCTTCGTCGGCCGTCGGCGCCTCGACATCGCCCGCTGCGCCGCCTGTTCCCTCGACGTGACCGAACGCGCCTGGTCGGGCGATGCCGCGTCGGCGCCGACCTGCGCCTGCGGAGCGACCCTCGATAAACCCGGCGCGATCACCACCGAGCGGCTGCCGGCCCGCCCGTGGATCCGGCGCACCGGCACGGTGGCCCTGGCCGCGGCGCTTCTGATCCTCGGGACGGATGCGCTCCTCCGGGCCACCGATCGAAGTTGGTTGCGGCTCGCGCCGGCACGGCTCCTCACGCTCGTGCCGCGGATCGGAAACGACGCGGCCACATCGCAAGCGTTCGTCGAGATCGATCGCCGGGCCCGCGAGAACGAGCTCTCGCCGGCTCAGGCGATCGCGATCCTCGAAATCGACCTCGCGCGCAGCTTTTCGATGATGAACGACACCTACGGACTGACACTGGAGCTCGCTCGCATCGCCGACGGCGACCGCGCGGCGCTGCGGGCGTGCGTCGAGCGCGACATGTCGCTCAAGGCAACGCCGGGCACGCCTTGGTGGACGCCGGCGCCCGCACCGATCGGCACCCATCACGTGGACCTCTCGCTGAAGAGGCGGCTCACGATCGGCATGTCGATCGTCCGGATCGAACGCGTCCTGCTCGACGGCCAACCCTGCCCGTGGTCACTCGCCCCGACGGGCGACTGGGGCGCGGTCGACATCGTCGGCCCTCGCGTCTTCACCGGCGGGGCTCGGCTTCGATGCACGCCCGCCGCTGCGATTCCACCCGGCGGCGCCGAGCTCACCGTCGAATGCTCCGTCGGGCTCGTCCGGCGATTCTGGTCGATCGTCGATGTCAACGACGCGCTCCTGAACGATCCGACGATCCCGGTGAGCGGCTGGCGCGTCAACGCGATTCCCTTCAGCGTGCGCGCGACGTTCCCGCTCACGCCTGCTCCGACACCGACGCCTGCGGCAGAGGAGCCCCGCTGATGGCGTTCATGAACGCAGCTTCGACGTGGGTGCTGCTCGCGTTGCCGGCCGGCATCGCCGCGGGAGCGCTCGTCGCATCCGCATGGCACGCCGCTCGGGCGCTTCTTCGCGGACGACCGGTGATCGTGCGGCCGACCTGCCGGCGCTGCGGCATGGTCCTTCGCGGGAGCGGGGCCGAACTCCCCGAGCGCTGCCCCGAATGCGGCACGTCAACCGGTCGAGGCGCCGCGGCCGATGGCCCAATCGATGGCCCAATCGAAGGTCCAATCGAAGGCCCAATCGAAGGCGCAGTGGCCGTCGGTTTCGCGACGATCGCTTCGGGTCAGCGCTGGCTTCGACGTGGCGCTGCCCTTGCGTGGCTCGTCGCGGCGTTCTGGATCGGATCGATGATCGTTCGATCTCCGATCGCAGGCGCGTACCGCAACGCGCCCATCAGCACCATGCCGCCACGGATGGCGGGGACGGTCGTCAGCGACTCGCGTGAGAAGCGTCTTGGGGCGATTCACTCCGAAGCCAGGACCGCCGATCCCGCCGCGCTCCGCGCCCTTCAAGAGGAAGTCCGCGTGATCATGCGAGAGATGCCCGACCCGCTGCGGATGTGGCCGCTTCTGTCGAGCATCGTCATGGATCGCGTCGGCCGCGGCGACCTGCCGCTGGACGAAGCCCGCACGCTCGCGGCCGAGTGGTTCCCCGCTCCGCGGGCCTTTGCCTCGGCTCGCGTCGAACGCGGCGGCGAACTCCTGGTCGGCTTCATGGTCCCCTACGGCGATCGCGACTCTTGGTATCGCGTGAAGGGCATCCGACTCGACGGTCGCTCGGTCCAGCCGATCGCCCAGACGACTCCCTCGACCCCAGAGCCGATCGAGCGCGGCAGCACGTTTCGGATCGTCGTCCCGAACGATCTCGGGCAGCATCGACTCGAGGTCGACTGGGAGTCCGACCTGCTTGACGACCTGAGGAGCCGAGCCCCGGCGCTGAATGCGGCGGCGTTCGGCCGAGGGCTCGCGCCGCGACAGGAGACGACGGCCTTCGCCTTCGAGATCACGGCGGGAGCGCCCGACGTGCCGCCGCTGGCGCCGGCTGATCCTGCGATCTTCACCCTCGGTCCCGAAAGCCCGTACGCCGTGATCATCGAGGGCGGCGAACGGGCCAGCGTCTACTGGGCGGTCCCAAGTCTGCCGATCCTCTTCGGCCCGGGCACGTTCACGCTGCACGTCGGCGATCGCGCCTATCCGCTCACGCCGGTTCCCGCCGACATGGCTCTCCGTTCTTGCGTGACCTGCCTGACCTTCGCCGAACCCCCCGAAGGCGGATGGCCCGAGACCGCGCGGGTCGAGTTCATCCCGACGCCCGGACCGGCGATGGTTCCGGCGGGCGCGACCGCACCCCTCATCGGCGCGTGGACCACACCCGTCATCTTCGAAATGCGACGCTGGCTCACGGGCCCCGACCAAACGAACTACCAGACCAGCCGCATCGTGCTGCCGCCAAGGTCCTCGTCCGGACCGCCCTCGCCGGCCAAGTGACGCCAGGAGCCTGAAGGCGTCGGGCGTCCTCGCGCCGCTCGCCCATGAAACGCCGCCGGCAGCCTCGCCACCACCCTCACGCGGCGCGGTACACCGTGCGCATGACCTCGCTTCGGCCCTTCGACCTCCTCCGCGATGACCTGCCCGCCCGCAGAGCCATCGCTCTCGCCTTCGGCGGCACGCCCGAGGGCATCAACGCCTACTTCGACCTCGTCGGCCGCGAGAACCTTCGCGTCCTCGACGAGGGTTCGGCGCCGATCGCCGCGTGCCTCGCTCGCATTCCGATGGGCCACTGGTTCGGCGGCCGATCGGTCGAGACGATCGGCATCGCCGCGGTCGCGGTCGCGCCCGAGGCCCGCGGGGCGAAGCGGGCGCTGACCCTGATGCGGGGCGCCGTCACGGACGTCGCCGCGGCGGGGACGCCGCTCCTGTCGCTCTATGCCTCGACCCAGTCGCTCTATCGACACGTCGGCTTCGAGCAGGCCGGCTCGAAGTTCGAGGTTCGTGTGCCGCTGCGGCAACTCACCACCGGAACCCGCGACCTTCCGATCGAGCAGGTCGAGACGATGATCGACGGGGCACCGAACGCTCGGCTGGTCGCCTGCCAACGCGCCTTTGCCGCCCGCTTCGAGGGGCCGCTCGACCGCGGACCGTTCATCTGGAAGCGCGTCCAGCAGAACCGCGACCAGCAGTTTACGGGCTTCGCGGTCGTGCCCGACGGCCCCGGCGGCGCGATCGAGGGCTATCTCTTCCTCGGCCAGGTGCGGCGCGACACCGGACGCTTCGACGTGGTCCTCTCCGACTGCGCGTTCACGACGCGACGGGCCGCGCTGCGGCTGCTCGGACTGCTGCGCGATTTCACGACCATGGGACTCACGCTGAGTTTCACGGGAGGCCCCTGCCATCCGCTCGTGACGCTCCTTCCGCAGCAGTGGATCGAGATGTCCTTCAAGGACTATTGGATGATCCGGATCGCCCACCTCGAGCGGGCCATCGCCGCCCGCGGCTACGCCCCCGGCATCGCCGCCGAGACCGCGATCGCCGTCGATGACGATCTCGTCGCCGCCAACGCGGGCACGTGGCGGCTGGCCGTGCGGGACGGCGGCGCGTCGGCGAGCCGGACGAACGCGGCGGCCCACTTCCGCTGCGACATTCGCACGCTCGCCGCGATCTACAGCGGTTTCCTGTCGCCGCGGCAGGCGATCCTCCTGGGCATGGCCGAGGGCGACGATCACGCCGCCGCGACGCTGGGAGCGATCTTCGCCGGCACCGCGCCGTGGATGCCGGAGCACTTCTGAGCGCTCGTGCCGAGGCGCAATCGAACGCCCCTCGGACTCAGTCCGAGGGGCGTTCGGTGCGCGATGCCACGCGAGGATCGGCGCGTTCGCCGGCGCGTTAGCCGCAGGGCCCCCACGCGCCCAGGAGGAGTGCCAGATCCGCTCCGCTTGTTGACGCATCACCGTCGAGGTCGCCGGCCGAAGTGCCCCACGCGCCGAGCAGGATCGCAAGGTCGGCGGCATCGACCGTAGCGTCGGCGTTCAGGTCGCCCAGGCACGCGGCCGCGGTGCATCCGAGTCGCGCGATCGCGATCGAGGAGATTGAGTCGATCGTCGAGAGCCCTGCCCAACCGCCCGACGTCAGGAGGTCCGGCGCGAGACCGATGATGCCGGATCCACCATTGCCGCCGAGGAAATAGAGGGCGGGTCCCTCGTCATCGGTCATCGAGAGCATGGCCGAGGGAGCGCCCCACAGCATTCCATGCTCGACCTTCACCCATGACGAGCCGTCGTAGGTCCACAACTGGTTGCCGAAGCCGTTCGGCTCCTGCGTCGTTGCGTAGAGCTTTCCGTTCGGGCCCCCATCGGTGCCCGCCAGCACGGCGTTCGCTCCGCCCGGCGATGCGATTCCCTCCCATACCGATCCGTTCCAGCGGTAGATGGAGATGCCGCCAACGGCCGGCGATCGCTTCACATAGAGTCCGCTTGCGGTCGAGATTGCCGCGTCGAACGTGCTCGACGTCGGGCCCGGGAGGCTTCCCGCCGCAGACCACGCGCTGCCGCTCCATCGCGCGACGCCCGAGGCCGCCACGCCGCCGGCCTGGTTGAAGCTGCCGAACACGAAGAGCCGCTGCCCGGAGCCGTCATTGTGGGTTGCGAGTCGCGTGCCCGACGCAGTCGTGTTCGGTGAGAACACGAGCGTCAGCCCTCCGCCGACCGGCGCCCACGACACGCCGTTCCACACCGCGATGTTGTTTACCGTGGTGTCGCCGATCTGGGCGAACTGCCCTGTCGCGTACAGCCGCTCGCCGGTGCCGTCGTCGAAGACGGCGATGTCCTTGGCCGCGAAGGTCGGCCCGAGCTTCGTCCACGATCCGGCCGCGTAGCGATAGACGCCCAACGTCGAGAAGTTCGCGGTCGACACCGAGATCGCGCACACCGAGTCGCCCGCGGACTCGTGCAGCACGACGGGCTTGATGAGCATCGGCGGATCGAACTGGTCGAAGCCGCTCCCCACCGGCGTCCAGGTGTCACCGTCCCGTCGGGCAAAGCTCGCCGCGTACCGTCCGCCGACGAGGTTGAAGTGTCCGGCAACGTGAAGCGATGCCGGAAGCGGGCCGGCGCCGTCCTCGTCAAAGAGAACGCCCCCGCTGAAGCCGCCCCACTGGTCGCTGAGCGTGACGTCCGAGGAGAGGAAGACCGGCGCTCCGCTCGGAGAGGGTGAGCCGAAGGCGGAGCCGTCCCAGGTCATGACGCCGTAGGTCGACAGATTGCGCTCGAAGGTTGGCGTGGTGCGGCGAGTGCCCGCGAAGTAGCCGCCCAGCACAAGTCGCGGTCCGGCGCCGAAGTCGTAGACCGTCGCCGCCTTCACGAACCCGCCGCGCGGCTCGCAGCAGGGCGAGTAGCCCTGCGGGATGGCCAATTCCCAGCTCGAGACCGCGGATGGCGCGCTGATCCCGTTCCAGCGGTAGATGCGCTGATCGCTGCCCGTCGCGTACAGCGCCGGTCCCGTACCGTCGTCGAAGACCGCTGGCGGATCGCTCTCGATCGGCGCCGGCACTGTCGTGGTCGTCAGCCCGGTGACGCGATAGGTCACCCCCCCGGGGCCGATGCTGTCGCCGGCGCCGACGAAAAGCGAGGTCGGCTGCGGACCGGCGCCATCGACGTCAAGGACCCGCAGCGTCTTCACGCCGGGGCCGGCGGGAATGCTCGACCCCTTGCCCTGCCATGTCGTGCCGTTCCACGCCACGAGTCGTCCGGTGTTGGGCAGCGGCGTGTAGCCGATCGCCGGGTCGTAGGTCCAGATCTGGCTGAAGTAACCGCCCATGTAGAGCTTCGGCCCCGCGCCGTCGTCGTACACCGCGAGCGACGTCGGCCATCCGCCGATGGTCTTCGCATTGCCGACCGGAATCCACGCGGCGCCGTCCCACTTCAGGATTCCGCAGTACGTCTCGTCGAAAACGTCACCCGGCGCGACCGCGCCCGCGACGTAGAGCTCGCCGTTGTAGACCGTGACCGCCGTCGCGGCCGGCCACCCGGTCCCCCACATGTCGAAATTGCCCCACTGAATGCCATCGCCGAGTCCTGACCAGTGGGAGCCGTCCCACACCGCAACGGTGTGGATCGGCTCATACGACGGCCCCAGGTAGTAGAAGTCGCCGACCACGACGAGCTTCTGCTTCTGCGGGCCGGGTCCGTCGGGGTCCCAGACGGTCATGTCGAAGACCCGGCCGGGGCTGGCCGCTCCCGGGTCGAAGGTGAAACCGCTTCCGTCACCGACGTTCTGCCAGTGGCCGTTCTTCCACTGGGCAATGCTGCCGATGGTCCAGGACCCATCGATCATGACAAAGTTGCCGCCGGCATAGAGGGCCGGCCCCGAGCCGTCGTCATAGACCGCGTAGCACTGGACATCGCCCTCGGGGTTGGTGCCCGACCATCCGAAGGATGTGGACCAGTTCGGTGAGGGACACTGGGCGTTGGCCGCCGAACACGCGAGTGCGGCGGTGAACGCAACCAGACCCGCGACAGAACATCGACGCTCAGAGCAGATTCGACGAAGACTTCGACAGCGACAGGACATGGAGCTTCCCCGGTACATGGGATCGACGCGGGCCCGGCGGCCACGCAGTGACTCTCACAGTGACTCCCAGAATGTCACACATGACTCTTCCCTGTCAAGCGATATCGTGCAGAATAGGAAATAGCCCCGAGCGCTCCCCGGCCGACCGCCACCGCCCCATCGCCCCCGAACACCGTGCCCGTACCGTCCCGACGACGACGCCCCTCGCTTTCCAGCGCCGAAGCCCAGCGCATTGCCGCTGCCGGCATCCGGCTGCATGGCGAGCTGTCGGCCCTCTACGAGCTCGTTCCGCATGGCATCCGCTCGACTCGCCTGCTCGCCAGACACCTCGGCCTGAACCGAAACATCTGCCAACGATTCATTGCGGCAGTGCAGCGCGGCGGCGACGGGCTTGAGATCGCGACCACGCTGCCGGGAACGGCGGCGCTCCGACAGATCCTGGCGTCGTTGCTCAGTGCCGGGCATTCCACGCAGCACGTCCGGGCCGCGTCCAAGGCACTCGATTCCTTCAACGCAGCCGTCGCCGAGATCGCCGGAAGCCGAGCCTCCCTCGTGCGACTCGTGGCCACGAGCGCGACCCACGCCACCGACAACGACGACCTCGTGCACGAGACGGAACGAGCCCGCCACTCGCTCTTTCGCGGCGCCGCAGACCTGATCGGACGCTGGTCCGAGACGCAGATCCTGCTCTCGCTCATGAGGCCCGTGCCCGGTCGCCCGGAGGAGGTCGAGGTCGTCGGCGTGACCGGTCTCATTGGCCATCGCTCCCGCGGCAACGCGGTACCGCTCGTCGGCAACTACGGGATCCTCATGCAACAGGGAGCCGAAGCGCCGACCGTCTCCGAGGTCAACTTCGCCCGACAGCTCACGTCGGCCGAGCGATTGCCCGAACGGGCCGGCATCCTGAAGCGGTTCACCTCCCGGTCGGTCCTCAACTGCACCGTCCGACCCACCGAGCCAGGCGGCCGGCTGCTGGTGATCGACACGCCGGCCTCTCCCGACAGCCCGGGCATTGACGTGGTGAACTCGAGTCGGGTGAGCGGCGTGCCCCATCCGCGGCTGAGCGATGATCCCGTCTGTGGGGCCACGGTCCGCATCCGCTATCCCGCGGAGCGGCTGGTCTTCGACGCCTATCTCCACCGGAGCATGGCCAAGGAGAGCGTGGCCTCGGTCGGTGCATATTCATGGGATCCGCGGCTCGGACAGGATCTCGCGCCGGTCTGGTACGAGCGCATGCCCTCTCCGCTCTCCCTCACGCTGCTCGGCAACGGCATCGAGAACGCCGCGACCCGGGCGTGGGCCAGGCATGCCGAGCTGACCCGCTACGTCTTTGAGGGGCTCGGCTGGGATCCGGCCGAGTTCGTGGGCCACCGGATCGAGCAGCCCTATCCGATCTGGAGCGCCCACTACACCATGAACTTCGACTTCCGGCCGTGCTGACCGGCGAGGGCGCCGCCGCGGGCCGCACTTGACATCTATGCATCAGCGTGCATAATCTTGCATCGCGATGAAGACCCGCCGTCAGCAACTCATCCGCCGCCTCGTCTCGAGCAGGACGCTGCACAGCCAGCATGAGCTTCAGGAGATCCTCCGCGCCGAGGGCTTCGAGGCCACGCAGGCCACGCTGTCGCGCGACCTCGCCGAGCTCGGCGTTCTCAAGGGCCCCGACGGCTATCGCCTGCCCGGCGGCGACGTCGCCCCGCCGTCGGTGACGGGTCTCGAGCGGGCCCTGCGCCGCGAACTTCTCTCGGTCATCGCCGGCGGAACGACGGTCGTCATCCGCACGCCCAGCGGCCACGGCAACGCCCTCGCCGTCGAGATCGACGCCGCCCGACTCACCGGCCTCCTCGGCTCGATCGCAGGCGACGATACGATCTTCCTCGCCACGACCGGCCCTGCGGCCGCGCGGCGCATCGCCTCGCAACTGGCCCGACTCGGCGGATTGTCCTCCGGTTCCGGCTCTCGCTCCGGCCTCGGCTCGACGCTGGACGGAGCCTCCCTTCGCGGCGCCGGGCGGCGCGGGCAGGAGCGCTCCGCATGACCAAGCGCGTCGTCATCGTCGGCGCCAGCGGATACGCCGGCGCCGAGTTGGTTGGACTTTTGGCCGCCCACCCCGAGGCGGAGATTGTCGCGCTGTGCGGCTCGAGCCGCCGGCGCGATGCCCAGGGCGAGGGCGGCGAGTCGCGCTTCAGCGACCTCTTTCCCCGCTTCGCCGGCATCGTCGATCTCGAGGTCGGAGCGCTCGACGTCGCGTCGCTCGTCGCCCTCGATCCGGACGCGGTGTTCCTGGCGACGCCGCACGAGCTGAGCCACGAACTCGCCCCGTCGCTCGTCGCCCGCGGCATTCCGACCTTCGACCTCTCCGCCGCGTTCCGTCTCCCCGACGCCTCGGCCTATCCGACGCACTACGGCTTTGCCCACGAGCAGCCGGCGCTGTTGGCTTCCGCGGCCTACGGCATGCCGGAGCTCTTCGCGTCGTCGATTGCCGGCGCCGACCTCATCGCCGTGCCCGGCTGCTATCCGACGTCGGCGATCCTTCCCCTTCGCCCGCTGGTTGACGCGGGTCTCCTGCGAAGCGACCGCGAGATCATCATCGACTCGACCAGCGGCGTCAGCGGCGCCGGCCGCAAGGCGGAGGTGAAGAGCCTCTTCTGCGAAGTGAGCATGCAGGCCTATGGCGTCTTCAAGCATCGCCATCGCCCGGAGATCGCGACCTACGTGACGCGACCGGTCTCGTTCACGCCGCATCTTGGCTGCTGGGATCGCGGCATCCTCTCGACGATCCACGCCTGGCTCGCCCCCGGCGTCGACGAGCGGACCATCCGCGCCACGCTCGGCGCCCGCTACGAGGGCCAGCCCTTCGTTCGGCTGCTCGCCGCCGGCGCCTGGCCGTCGGTCGCCGGCGTCACGCGCACCAACTTCTGTGACATCGGCCTGGCCATCGAGGGCGACCACCTGCTCATCGAGAGCGCCATCGACAACCTCGTGAAGGGCGCCGCCGGACAGGCCGTGCAGTGCTTCAACATTCGCTTTGGCCTGCCGCAGGCGATCGGCCTGCTGCCCGCCGGCTGCCTTTCCGTCGGCGGGGCCGCGAAGGGAGCGTCCCGATGGACCAGTTGAGCAGTTCACCGGTCATCGTGAAGGTCGGCGGCACGCTGCTCGACGAGCCCGAACGGCACCGCGCGACGCTCGACGGCATCGTCGCGCTGCACAACGACGCCCGGCGGCGCGGTGCCGGCGTGGTCCTCGTGCATGGCGGCGGCGTTCTCGTCGACCGGCATCTCGCCCGGCTCGGCATCACCACCGAGCGCATCGACGGCATCCGCGTGACGCCGCCCGATGTCGTCGAGGAGATCGTCGGCGTGCTCGCCGGACGCGTGAACACGCGGCTCGTTGGGCTGTTGGCCGGCTCCGGGGCCCGCACGGTCGGGCTGTCGCTCGGCGACGGCGGTCTCTGCCAGTGCCGACGGGCCACGCACTACCGCTTCGATCCCGGCGCGGTCGGCGAAGTCACCGGCGGCGACCCGTCCATCATTCATACGCTCCTCAGCGGCGGATTCCTGCCGATCGTGAGCTCGATCGGGCTCGACGCCGACGGCGCGTTCCTCAACATCAACGCCGACGACGCAGCGGCCGCGATCGCCCGCGTGACCTTCGCACGCGAGCTGGTGCTCCTGACCGACGTACCCGGCGTCCTCGACCGCAGCGGCGCCGTCATCCCGTCGCTCGACCGCGGTGGCATCGACGCCCTCATCGCCGACGGCACGATCGGCGGCGGCATGATCGCAAAGGTCCGCGGGGCGCTCGACGCCGCCGATCGCGCGAACGTACCGGTGACGATCGCATCATGGAAAGATCCCTCGTCGGTGATCGCCACGAACGCGCGTTCGGCGACCTGCACGAGGATCATGCCGGCGTCGACGCCGCCGCTCGCCTCACTTTCTCGCTGATTTCGTTCGAAACGCTCCGTTTCGTGACGAATTCGGGCTTTCGTCTCCGTCTGTATCGTGCGTCGCCCGTCGTTTCCCCGCTCTGCAATTCGGTGCCTCACAGCATGACGCATCCAACGCTCGCAACTCCCGCTCGCCCGAACGCATCGTCCGAATCCAGCTCCAGACTGGCCGGACGCAGCGTGCTGTCGCTCACCGATCTCAGCGCCGCGGAGATCCGCGCCGTGCTCGATCTGGCAAAGACGATCAAGCGGGACTACACGCCGTGGCGCACCGCCATGTCGCAGCGCTCCGCGGTCCTCCTCTTCGAGAAGCCCTCGCTCCGCACGCGAGTCAGCCTCGAGATCGGGATCGCCAAGCTCGGCGGCACCGCGATCTATCTCGACCACCAGAACAGCCCGATCGGCGAGCGCGAGACGGTCGGCGACTACGGCAAGAACCTCGAGCGTTGGACCGACTGCCTCGTGGCCCGCGTCTTCAAGCACAGCACGCTCGAGGCGCTCCGCGCGGCAACGAAGGTCCCGGTCATCAACGCCCTCTCCGAGCTCGCCCACCCCTGCCAGATCCTCGCCGACGCCCTCACCCTCGAGGAGCATGGCCTCTCGCTTGGCGCGATGCACCTTGCCTGGCTCGGCGACGGCAACAACGTCTGTCATTCGCTGATCGAGCTGACGGCGCTCATGGGCGGCGCGATCACGGTCGTGACGCCGCGCGGGTACGAACCCTGCGGCAAGGTCCTCGCCCATGCCCGCACCCTCGCCGCCGCGACGGGTGCGGCCATCACGCTGTCGAACGACCCGTCGGCCGTCCGAGGCGCGGACGCCGTCTACACCGACACCTGGGTCTCGATGGGCCAGCAGAAGGAGAGCTCGAAGCTCGCCGCGATGCAGGCCCTGCAGGTCAATGCCGACCTGATGAGGAAGGCCGGAACGAAGGCCCTCTTCATGCACTGCCTCCCCGCCCATCGCGGCGAGGAGGTGACCGACGAGGTCATCGACAGCACACGATCGGTTGTCTTCGACCAGGCCGAGAATCGCATGCACGCCCAGAACGCGCTGCTCCTGCTTCTCCTCGGCATCGCGTAACTCCCACGCCTCTCCCCCACTGCACCCCCTCCACGATTCCATCGCACCATGAAGAACCCCACCAAGATTGCCGTCGCCTACTCGGGCGGTCTCGACACCTCGGTCATCATTCCCTGGCTCAAGGAGAAGTACGGCTGCGAGGTCGTCGCCGTCGTCGCCGACGTCGGCCAGGGCGCCCATGAACTCGAGGGGATCGAGGCCAAGGCGAAGAAGACCGGCGCCTCCTCCTGCTACATCAAGGACCTCCGCAAGCCCTTCCTTGAAGAGTTCGTCTGGCCGATGGTGATCTCGGGTTCCGTGTACGAGGGCAAGTACCTCCTCGGCACCTCGATCGCCCGACCGATCATCGCCCGCGCCCAGGTCGAAGTCGCCCTCAAGACCGGTTGCGATGCGCTTGCCCACGGCTGCACGGGCAAGGGCAACGACCAGGTCCGCTTCGAGTCGACCTACGCGGCGCTCGCTCCGCATCTTCAGATCATCGCCCCGTGGCGCATGTGGGATCTCCGCAGCCGCGAGCAGCTGCTCGGCTACCTGAAGCAGCGGAACATCCCCTGCGCGGCCAGCGCCGAGAAGATCTACTCCCGCGACGCCAACCTCTGGCACATCAGCCACGAGGGCGGCGAGCTCGAGGACCCGTGGAACGCGCCGCCGGAAGACGTCTGGATGCGGAGCGTTTCGCCGCTCGCAGCGCCGGACAAGCCTGAAGAAGTCATGCTCAGCTTCGTCCAGGGCGTGCCCACGGCGCTTGACGGCAAGAAGATCGATCCGGTGACCTTGGTGGAAAGGCTCAATGTCCTCGGCGGAAAGCATGGCGTCGGCCGCGTCGACATCGTCGAGAACCGTCTCGTCGGCATGAAGTCGCGCGGCTGCTACGAAACCCCGGGCGGCACGATCATCACCGCCGCGGCCCGCGGCCTCGAGGAGCTCGTCCTCGATCGCACGACGCTTCATTACCGCGAGAAGCTCTCCCACGACTTCTCCGAGATCATCTACGAAGGCTCCTGGTTCACCCCGCTCCGCGAGGCGATCTGGGCCAGCTTCGCCTCGATCGCGAAGGTCATGACCGGCGACATCGTCGTTCGCCTCCACAAGGGCAGCGCGACGGTGATCAAGCGCCGCAGCCCGCACAGCCTCTACAGCGAGAGCTTCGCCACCTTCGGCGCCGACGAGGTCTACGACCAGTCGCACGCCGGCGGCTTCATCCGCCTCCACTCGCTGCCGACCCGCATCCGCGCCCTGAAGGAGCGGCATGCAATCGACGGCGCCACGCGGGCCAACGGCAGCCGAGAGCTGAAGCCGACCTCGTCGAAGGGCAAGTCCGGCCAGCCGGCGACGAAGGGCTCGCTCGCGAACAAGGGCAAGTCCGCACCCAAGAGCAAGTCCGCCGCGAAGTGATATGCCCGTTCGCTGATTGAAGGATCACGAGACCTCAATGACCCAAGCCCCCAGCACGCCCACTCCCGCCTCCTCCAGCACCGCGCTGTGGGCAGGCAGGACCGAAGGCAAGCCCGACGATCTCTTTCGCCGCTTCAACGATTCGCTCGTGTTCGACCGCACGCTCGTGCGTGAGGACATCGAGGGGTCGATCGCATGGGCCAAGGCGCTCGAACGGGCTGGCGTCCTGAGCACGGACGAGCGAAGGTCGGTCGTCGCCGGTCTCAAGGACATCCTCTCGGCGGTGCTGAAGGATCCCGCGACCATCACCACCGCGGCCGACGAGGACGTCCACAGTTGGGTCGAGCGCGAGCTCATCGCCCGCGTCGGCGAACTCGGCAAGAAGCTCCACACCGGGCGCAGCCGCAACGACCAGGTCGCCACCGACCTGCGACTGTGGACCGCGCGGGAGCTCGTCGCCCGCAAGGCCGAGCTGAAGCGGGTCATGCGGGCGCTCCTCGATCTCGCGGAGCGCGAGAAGGACACCGTCCTTCCCGGCTACACCCATCTCCAGCGGGCCCAACCGCTCCTCTTCGCCCACTGGTGCTTGGCGTACGTCGAGATGTTCCGCCGCGACGCGGACCGCCTCAACGACGCGCTCGACCGGGTGCGGATCTCGCCCCTCGGTTCCGGCGCCCTGGCCGGGACCGCGTATCCGATCGACCGCGACGCCCTCGCGGCGGATCTCGGCTTCAGCGCCGCGACGGCGAACTCGCTCGACGCGGTCAGCGATCGGGACTTCGTCGTCGAGACGCTCGCGGCCTCGGCCCTCTGCGCGATCCACCTCTCGCGCATGGCCGAAGACATGATCTTCTATGCGACGAGCGAGGCCGGCTTCATCGAGCTGCCCGACGCCTTCACCAGCGGCAGCTCGCTCATGCCGCAGAAGAAGAACCCCGACGCGCTTGAGCTCATCCGCGGGAAGACCGGTCGCCAGATCGGCAACCTGATGACGATGCTCGTGACGCTGAAGGGATTGCCGCTCGCCTACAACAAGGACATGCAGGAGGACAAGGAGCCGCTCTTCGACGCGATGGAGCATCTCTCGATGTGCCTCCAGGTCCTGCCCCCGATGTTGACCGGCACGAAGGTCAACCGCGAGCGGACGATGGCCGCGGCAATCGGCGGCTACTCGAACGCCACCGACCTCGCCGACTATCTCGTGCGCCAGGGAGTCCCCTTCCGCGAGGCTCATCATCAGGTGGGACGGATCGTCCGCGACGCCATCCACGAGAAGCGGAACCTCGACGAACTCTCGGTCGAGACGCTCCAGCGTCACGCTCCGAAGATCGAAAAGGACGTCTACACCTCGCTCACGATCGGAGCCTCGCTCGGTAAGCGATCGGTCGAGGGCGGCACCGCACCGACCTCCGTCGAGTCAGCGATCGAACGCGTCCGGCGCATGCTCCGCGAGCGCGCGGAAGGCTCCGCCGACGGCGCGGTCGAACTCCGCCAGGCCCGCATGGACGACCTCGACGACATCTGTCGCCTGGTCGATCACTGGGCGGTCAAGGGCGAGAACCTGCCCCGCAGCCGCGACGAGATCATGAAGGCGATCCTCGACTTCGGCGTCGCGGTGATCGACGGCAAGGTCATCGGCTGCGCCGCGCTGTGGATCTACACCCCGCAGCTCGCCGAGATCCGCTCCCTCGGCATCGACGAGGCCTTCCAGGGCCGAGGCATCGGCCAGGAGATCGTCGGCTACTTCCTCGACCTCGCGAAGGACCTCCACATCCCGAAGGTCTTCGTCCTGACCCGTGCCCCGCACTTCTTCGAGAAGTGCGGATTCAAGACAGTCTCGATCAACAGCCTCCCGGAGAAGGTCCTGAAGGACTGCGCGAACTGCCCGAAGAACACCTGCTGCGACGAAATCGCGATGGTGCTCGAAACCGGCGCGTCGCCCAAGCCCTCCGACCTCCCGCGCGCCGTCATCGAGGGTCAGCGGTGAGAACGAGGGGGAGTTCACTACAGAGGACCCCAACTTGGGGGAGCGACCACAAAGCGGGCACAGCGCGGAATCGCTGAGAAATCGGAACTGAGAAGACCGACGCCGCCAGCACGGCGGAATGACGATCACTCTCACTTCGCGGCCCGCCGCGTGCTCGGAGGATGATTCACCGCGAGGTTCGCCGAAGGATCTTTCGCAGCACAGGAAGTCGAATCGCCCCTTCTCCAGCCTCGAATGACTTCTCTGTGCCCCCTCTGTGATCTCTGTGTCCTCTGTGGTGAATGAACGACGCGAATCGCGCAACATGTTCTCCTCTGCAGCGAACGACCCCCCCATGACCACACCCAACCACCAGTTCCCGAAGGGTTTCACCGGCGCCACTGCCTCTGCGGCGATCAAGAAGCCCGGTCGGCAGGACATGGCCCTGATCGTCTGTGAGGAGGGCGCGACGGCGGCGGGGATGTTCACGAAGAACCTCGTCTGTGCCGCTCCGCTCCAACTCTCGAAGCGGCACCTGATCGAGTCGCGCGGGCATGCGAGCGCCGTCCTCATCAACTCCGGCTGCGCGAACGCGGCGACCGGGGCCGAGGGGCTGGCGCGGGCCGTCGAGTGCGTCGATGCGGTCGCGCGGGGGCTGGACATCGCTGCCGAGTCGGTCCTCGTCAACTCGACGGGCGTGATCGGCGTCCAGCTCCCGATCGAGCGGATGCTTCCGCAGATCCCGGCGCTTCTCGTCTCGCTGAAGGGCGGCGATCTCCTGCCGGTCGCGCAGGCGATCATGACGACCGACACCTACCACAAGACCGCCCAGGTCGTGGTCGAGCACGAAGGCCGAACGGCGATCGTCTCCGGCATGGCCAAGGGCGCGGGCATGATCCATCCGGACATGAGTCCTCCCCAAGCGACCATGATCTCGGTCCTCATGACCGACGCCGAGGTCGATCCCGCGTCGCTCCAGGCGATCTTGCACCGCGCCGTCGACCAGAGCTTCCACCGCATCTCGATCGACGGCGACACCTCGACCAACGACAGCGTCTTCGCCCTCGCGAGCGGCAAGGCCGGCGCGTTCCCGCTCCCGGCGATCGAGCAGGCCTTCCGGCAGGTCGCGAAGGAGCTGGCCCTCCTCGTCGTCCGCGACGGCGAGGGCTTCGAGCGCGGCATCGAAGTGAAGGTCACCGGGGCGCGAAGTTCGGACGAGGCCCTTGAGGTCGCAAAGACGATCGCGATGAGCCTGCTCGTCCGCTGCGCGGTCACCGGCGGCGACCCGAACTGGGGCCGCATCCTCGCAGCGGCGGGACGCAGCGGCGTTCCGCTTCGCGTCGAGGACCTCCATCTCTCGGTGGGCGGCGTTGACCTCTTCAGAGATGGCGCGCCGTCAGCAACGCCGCTCGCCGACCGTGAGCGCGTCTTCCGCCAACCGCTCGTCGCGATTCGGCTGGACCTCGGTCAGGGCCACGCCAGCGACGAGTTCTTCTCCTGCGGTCTGACGACCGAGTACGTGAAGCTGAACGCCGACTACACGACGTGAGCCTCGTCGCTCGATCGGACGAGAAGCGCTTCGTCCACCAAGGCGCGGACTGCCTGCGCCCACACCGGGCACACGCCCTGCGACGCCTCTGCCGGCGCGACCTCGACCCGCGTACCGGGCGGTCAGCTCGCCCGCCAGACCGAGACGATGAGCACGTCATCCGCCGGATCGCCATGGCGATAGCGGCGAACCGCGTCGAGGGTCGCGGGCGCGATCCTGCTTCCCCCGCCAATGTGGGCGTCAATGGCGATCTGGCGGAATCGGTCCTCACCGAAGAAGACACCCGCCGCATCCGCCGCCTCATGCACGCCATCGGTGCACGCCACCAGCACGTCGAGCCGCCGCAACGAGGTTGTCGCCACCTCGACCTCGAACGCCTTCGCGTCCAGTACGCCCAAGAGCGTCGCATTGGCCTCCAGCCGCTCGACGCGCCCATCATCGCCCAAGACGAATGCCGCCGGATGCCCGGCATTCGCCCATCGCACTTCCCCGCCTTCGCTGACTTCGATCGCGATGGCGCTGGCGAAGATCGCCTGCGGCGACAGCGACTTGTGGACGAAGCGGTTGAGCGTCACCAGCGCCGCATCGACTCCGGCATCGGGACGGTCGTCAAAGAGCCGGTCAAGTTCGCCATGAATGCGGTTCGCCGCCAGCGCCGACGCCACACCGTGTCCGGCGACGTCCACGAGCACGACGACCACCGTCCCGTCTTCGCGCCGCCGCGCGAAGAGGTAGTCGCCGCCGATGTCGCGCATCGGCTCGTAGGCAAAGTTGACGCGAATGACGCCATCGTCAATCGGCGCCGGAAAGAGCGACTCATGCACCCGCCGCGCATCGGCGAGATCTTGCCTGAGGTCGCCAAGCCGCGACCGGAGAAAGGTCCAGCGGAAGGACTCGACGAACTTGTGGTAGCGCCATGTGCACCACACCAAGCCGGGTGCCGCCGCAAGCGGCCAAACCCCAATCATGATTTCCTTCGACAGCGCCGGCCCGTTCACCAGCCACAGCATGGTGAGGATGTAGGCGACGGTGATCGGCAACACCGGGATGAGCGCCTCGCGCGGCGAGAGCGCGACGAAGAACGAGGCGAAGAGATGGGCAAAGCCGGCACAGAGGATCGCCGTCGCTCCAAAGACAAAGGGCTCGATCCACGTCCCGCGGTCCGACGGATCGAGCACCTCGCCACTGCGCGTGCTCCACCAGACGTACAGGACGATGCCCGACCCGACCCCCATCAGGAGCCCCATGAAAAAGCGCATCAGCCGATCGCGGGGTCCCTTGGTCCGCTGGAAGATCGCCGCGAAGACGGCGTAGAAGACGATCAGGATGCCGTCGGCGACCGGATCTGCGATGGCCGGCGATTCACCTGATCGAGTCGGCCCGGAGAGCGCGTCCCACAGGTCATAGACGAAGAAGGGCGAGACGAAGAGGGCCATCGCGATGGCGTAGACGAAGCAGCGCCGGCGCTGGAACTCGAAGAGCTCCTGCGCAAAACGCAGCGCCGCCTCGGGACCGAACTCCGATCGGACCCGCTCCTCGACGTCGGGGAGATGGTCAGCCCACTCCCGCGCGTCCGCTGAAACTCCTGCGTCACCGCCTCGCGCCATGCCCGGATGGTGGCAGGAGAACGCCCAATCGTCCAGCCCTCGCGTGCTGGCGGCGCAGCCCCCCTGTTACGCTTGCACCATGCGCCGCACGCTCGCCCTCACCCTCGTTGTCCTCGCCCTCGTGCTCCCGACCGTCGGTCCTCTCGCCGGCTGCCAGGGCGGCGGTTTCGGGGCCTTCGATCCCCGCGCCGCCGCGATGGCCGCGCTCTCCGAGGCGATGAAACAGAACGTCAGGAGCTACCTCGCCGGCATGGAGGGCCTCGTCCGCGAGCTGGCCAGCGTGAAGGACCTCTCCTCGGCGATGGCGTCGGTCGAGAAGGTCAAGCCCTACTACGACGATGTCCAGCGCGTCGCCCCGGAGCTGAAGAAGATCACCGGCAAGGACCTCGAGAACCTCCGCATCGCCTTCGGCCCCGAGATCGAGAAGGTCGCGGCCGACTTCAACGTGCAGGCCGAGCGCATCACCGGCAGCGGTTCGATCGGCACGATCCTCCGATCGGTCATCGACCGCGTCCACCCGTTCTCGATCAAGTGAGCCCGACCGGCGGCACGCTCAGAACTGCCGCAGGAACCTCGCGTCGTTCTCGAACATCCAGCGGATGTCCGCGATGCCGTACTTTCGCATCGCGATGCGCTCGATGCCCAGGCCGAACGCATACCCGGTCCAGACCTCGGGATCGATGCCGACGGCGTTGAGCACGTTCGGATCGACCATGCCGCAGCCGCCGAGCTCGACCCACTGCAGCTCGCCGCGGATCCGCATCTTCATGTCGAACTCGGCGCTCGGTTCGGTGAAGGGGAAGAAGCTCGGCCGCAGCCGCACCTCGGCGTCCGCTCCGAAGTACGCCCGGGCGAACTGCAGGAGCGCCGTCTTCAGGTCCACCATCGAGACGTTTCGGTCAATGCAGAGCCCCTCGATCTGATGGAACATCGAGAAGTGGGTCGCATCGTGGGCGTCAGGCCGGTAGACGCGACCCGTGGCCACCACCTTGAGCGGCGGCTTCTGCGACTCCATGGCCCGGATCTGCACCGTCGAGGTCTGGGTGCGAAGGAGGAGCCGCTCGGCCCATTCGCCGCGGAGGTAGAAGTTGTCGCGCGGATCGCGGGCCGGATGCCCCGCCGGGATGTTGAGGGCGTTGAAGTTGTGCCACTCGTCCTCGAGCTCCGGCCCCTGGGCGACGGAGAATCCCATGCGGGCGAAGACGTCGGTGATCTCGTCGATCGTCCTCGAAAGCACGTGGCGCCGTCCGAGACCGACGTCGATGCCGGGCTCGGTGATGTCGACGATCGGTCCGCTCGGGCCGCTGGACGCGACCGCGACCTTTCGCTCCTCGAACTTGGCCTCAAGGGCCGCCTTCACCTCGTTGAGCCGCTTGCCGACCGCGGGCTTCTGGTCCTTCGGAACGTCCTTGAGCCCGGCCATCGCCGACTTCAGTCGGCCGTTGGCTCCGACGTAGGCGATGCGCCACGACTCAAGCGCCTCAGCGGTGCTGGCGGCGCCGAGTTCGGCGAGGGCGGACTGTTCGAGCGAATTGAGCGCGTCGAGCATTCCGGCATGGTAGCGGAGAGGAGGCGCCTCGGCCGGTCGCCCGAGAAGCCGCCCCCGACCCGCGCGCCGAACGGGAGAGGCTTATCGCTCCCGCTGAAGCCGCTGTCGCATCCGAAGCTGGGCGGCGTCGGTCAGCATGCGCCCCGCCCAGCGATAGACGTTGAATTCGGTGACGATCGCCCGCATCGCCCGCATCCGGGTTCGCTGCTCCTCGGCCGGCATGCGGAGAGCGGCGGCCAAGGCGTCGCTCGCCTCCTCGAGGTCGTAGGGATTGACGATCAGGGCTTCGGTCAGCTCGCGCGATGCCCCGGTGAAGTGGCTGAGGACGAGCACCCCCTGCTCGTCGTTGCGGGCGGCGACGAACTCCTTCGCGACCAGGTTCATCCCGTCGTGGAGGCTGCTGACGTAGCAGACGTTCGCCGCACGGAGGAAACGGAAGACCGTCGCCGGCTCGTGATGGGCCCGCAGAAAGAGAATCGGCTTGTACTCGCCGGCCGAGAAGCGGGCATTCACGCGCTCGGCGATCGCGGCGACCGACTCGTTGAGGACGCGATAGCGCTCGATCTCGGTGCGGCTCGGCGCCCCGAGCTGGATGAAGCGGAAGCGCCCGACGAACTCGGGATGCCGTTCGAGCAGCCGCTCGACCGCGAGGAGCCGTTCCTCGATGCCCTTCGTGTAGTCGAGTCGGTCGACGCCGACGCCAAGCAGTGCGTCCGCCGGCAGACCGAGCTCCTTGAGGACGCTCGCCCGGCACTCCGCCGCCGACGGCAGTGCGTCCGCCCAGCGGTTCGGCCACTCGATCGAGATCGGATAGGGACGCACGAGCGCCGCCCGGCCATGCTGATGGACGGCGAAATGCTCGCGGTCGATCCGGGCCTCGAGCAGGCGATCGACGGCGTCGAGGAAGTTGTTGCAGTGGAGCTGGGTGTGGAAGCCGACGATGCTGCTGCCGAGGAGGCCCTCCAGCAGTTGCGCCGCCCACGGGCAGATGCCGAATCGCTCGGAGTTCGGCCACGGAATGTGCCAGAAGCTGATGATCGTCGCGTTCGGCAGCCGCTCGCGGATCATGCGGGGGGCGAGCGCGAAGTGATAGTCCTGGACGAAGACGATCGGATCCTCGGCGCCGCCGTCGCGCCGGGCCTCCTCGCAGACCGCCTCGGCGAAGAGCTCGTTCACCCGCTGGTAGTGCTCCCAGTCCTCGCGGCGAAAGGTCGGCCGGGCATCGGCGATGTGGCAGAGCGGCCAGAGCCCCTCGTTCGCAAAGCCGTAGTAGTAACCCTTCTCCTGCTCGGGCGTCAGCCAGACGCGTCGCAGGTCGTAGGACTCCTCGCCCGGCGGCACGCGAATGCGGCCAAAGGCATCAACGGTCTCGCGGTCCGCGGAGCCGCTGCCGTGGGCGACCCAGACGCCGCTGCACGCCCGCATCACCGGTTCCATCGCGGTCACGAGGCCGCTCGCCGGATGCAGCACCGCGATCGAGCCGTCGGCGTTTCGGTTGTGGACGTAGGGCTCGCGGTTCGCAAGCATGATGACCCGCTCGCCGTGGAGATGTTGGGTCAGCGTGTGCTTCAGCCGCTGTGGAGTCCAGACGCCGCCGTCGGCATCCAGGGCGCGTTCCGCCGATATCCGTTCGATGAGCTCTCGCACGTCCTTGAGAATGGGTTGGAACTCCCTCCGGTGGTTGTCGCCGCGGATGAAGCGGACCACCTCGGTCGTCCATCCTCGCCAGGCGATGCGGGCGGCGATGATCGTGGTGAGCGAGGCGCACACGGCCAGCACGCCAAAGCCGACGAGGATGAGCGACTGGAGCCGCCCCTCGCGCCGGGAAACGAAGGAGAGGTCGTGGACGAGCATGACGCAGCCGAGCGTGCGGGCGCCGTCGACGATCGGGATCGCGCTGACGTGCACCGGACCCTTGGGCAGTTCGACCTCTTCGCTCACCTCCAACCACGACTGATCGGGATCGTCGCCCGCCGGACGGGCCCGGGCGGCGAGGTCGGCGCAGGAGATCTCGAGGGGATAGTCCTCGGTCGTCGCGACGAGCGTCGCATCGGCGGAGCAGGCCGCGGCAGCGAGAATGCGCTCGTCATGGGTGAGTTCGATGAGCATCGCCCGGATCGCCGCGGGATCACCCGGCGAACTCTCGCTCGGCCAGAGTCGAACGAGCGACTGCCGCGAGCCGTTCACGGCCAGTCGGGCCCGCAGCGAAATGTCGCGACTGAACCAGCCTTGGGTCATGTCGGTGACGACGAACCACATGCCCCACGCGAGCAGGGCGAGGCACGCCAGCAGAAGAATGAGAAAGCGAACGAGCGACATCATGCGTGTGGGCATTCATACGCCGCCGACGTGACTGACGCTTCATGAACTTCATCCGCGCGAAGCCCGCTGCGCTGCACGAGGGCTCTCAGTCACGGCGACTCGCGAATGCCGCGGTCGCACCGGAAGCTCACCATGCGCGTTGCGTTCGTTCCGCGATCGACGATGATCGCAACGCCGCATGCCGCATGCACCCGACCAACGCGCGATCGGAACTCGTTCCGCCGCCGAATCATCTCCCGTCGCGATGGACGAGTGGCTCAACGCGCTCGCCCGGACGCAGGTCCTCCTCGTCGCGTGCGATTTCGACGGAACAATCGCTGCGATCACCGGACGTCCCGCCGATGCGGTGCCCGAGCCCGATGCAGTCGCCGCACTGCGATCGCTCGCCGCGATGCCGCACACGGGAGTCGCGATCATCTCGGGCCGCGGCCTCGAGGACCTTCGTTCGCGCCTCGGCGCCGCGGAGGGCCTGCGGCTCATCGGCAGTCATGGAGCGGAGACCGAGCCGGACTCCGGCCTGAAGCTGACCCCCGAACTCCTCGCCCTTCGCGATCTCGTCCGTGCCGCGGCGCGCGACGCCGCGGCCATGGACGAGCGTCTCCACGTCGAGGAGAAGCCGGCCGGCGTCGCGCTCCACCATCGCAACGCGCCCGACAGCGTTGCGGCGCTCGCCTTGACCGCGATTCGCCAGCGGACTTCCGATCTCCGCGGCGTCCACGAGCGGGTCGGCAAGCGCGTCCTTGAGCTCAGCGTGATCGACGCCACCAAGGGAATCGCCCTCGAACAGGTGCGGCAGCGCCTCGGCGCCACGGCGACGGTCTTTCTCGGCGATGACGAGACCGACGAAGATGGCTTCGCGGCGCTCACCGCCCACGACCTCGGCGTCAAGATCGGCGAGGGTGCGACGCGGGCGACCCATCGCCTCGGCTCCCCGACCGAAGCCGCGGCGCTCCTGTGCACATTGCAGCGGTTGCGGGCGGAATGGCAGCGCGACGGCCACGTCGTCGCGATCGAGCGCCACGCGATGCTCTCCGACCAGCGGACCATCGCCCTCCTGACGCCCGAGGCCCGCATCGTCTGGTGCTGCCTTCCGCGGATCGACGCTCCCCCGCTCTTTGCCGAACTCCTCGGCGGGCCGATGGCCGGCTTCTTCGCGATCGGTCCGGTGGAGCGGTCAACGCCGAGCCAGAGCTATCGCGGCGCGACCATGGTCGTCGAGACCCGCTGGCGCGATATCACCGTGACCGATTGCCTCGACTGCTCGGCCGGTCGTGCGTTCCTGCGGGCAGGTCGAACCGATCTCCTCCGAACGATCGAAGGCCGCGGTCCGGTGCGGATCGACTTCGCTCCGCGTCTTGACTTCGGTCGACGACCGACGCGCTTGCGGATCGTCGACGGCGGTCTGGCGATCGAGGGCACGCTGGACCCGATCGTCCTCCGCTCCCCCGGCGTCACATGGACGCTGCGCGAGGAGGGGCCGCATCAGCGGGCCGAGGCGGTGTACGAGCTGCGCGGCGAGCCGCTGCACCTTGAGCTTCGCTATGGCCTGTCGACGACGAAGGACCTCGTCGTGCCCTCCGCCCTCCGCACCGAGCAAACCGGTCGCCTCTGGGAGCTCTGGGCGAACACGCTCCGCTTGCCCACGCTGCACCGCGCACTGGTGCTGCGGAGTGCCCTCGTCCTCAAGGCCCTCTGCTACGGACCGAGCGGTGCGATCGCCGCGGCGGGCACGACGAGCCTTCCCGAGACGATCGGCGGCGTCCGCAATCGGGACTACCGCTTCTGTTGGCTGCGCGACGCGGCCCTTGCGGCGACCGCGCTTGCCCGACTCGGCTCTCCCGGCATCGGCACCAAGTTCCTCGATTGGATGCTCGGCATTCTCGAGAGCGAAGGCAGTCCCGAGCGATTTCGTCCTGTCTACACGGTGACCGGCGGTCACCTCGGGGCCGAGGGGGAGATCGGCGAGTTGCCGGGCTATCGCGGCAGCCGGCCGGTGCGGATCGGCAATGCCGCCGCCCAACAGCTGCAGCTGGATGTCTTCGGCCCGATTCTCGAGCTCATCGCCGTCCTCGCCGATGCGGGGCTCGCCCTCTCCGCCGAACATTGGCGATTGGCCGAAGCGATCGTCCGCGCGGTCGAGTTGCGTTGGACCGAACCGGACCACGGCATCTGGGAGGTACGCGGCCCGCTGCGCCATCACGTTCATTCGAAGGTGATGTGCTGGCATGCCGTCGATCGGGCCCTTGCGGTCGCCCACGCCTTCGCGTCAGAGCCACCGGCAGCTTGGCATGGGCTACGGGCGACAATCGCCGAGGACATCCTGGCCCGCGGATGGAACGCTGAGGCCGGCTGCTTCACCGCCGCCTATGGGGAGACGACGATCGACGCCTCGGCCCTGCATGTCGCCCTCGCCGGACTGTTGCCGGGGGATGACCCACGGGTGTTGGCGACCGTTGCGGTGGTCGAGCGCGAGCTCCGTGAGGGCCCCACCGTCCACCGCTATCGCTTCGACGATGGCCTGCCCGGGATCGAGGGCGGCTTTCAGCTCTGTACGACGTGGCTGATCGAGGCGCTCGCCAGAACCGGCGCGGGGAGGCGAGCCCGCGAGCTCCTGGACGACTACGCCCACCGCTTCGGACCAACCGGGCTGGCGGCCGAGGAGTACCGCGCCGCGACGTGCGAGTGGTTGGGCAATCACCCGCAGGCGTATTCGCATCTCGGGCTGATCAATGCGGTGGTGGCGTGCGAGGCGGCCGAGCGGGGCAATTCCGCGAATTGACGAAGGTTCGTCGGGCGCGTCGGCGACGGTTTTCGCCTTGTGGAGAGAGCTTCGTCATCTGTCCCCGTGGAGATTGCCATGCCGACCCTCGCTCGCATCCGTCGCTTCAAGCCCGTCACCTCGTTCACCCATTTCCTCCTGAGCACCATCACGGCAGGGACGCTCGCGTCGGGTGCGGTCGCCGGCGGGGTCTGCCCCTGTTTGGGCGACATCACCGGTGATGGGCAGGTGAGCGGTGACGACCTCGCCATCATGCTCGGGGCGTGGGGCCCGTGCGGCAATTGCTCGGGTTGCGCCGCGGATCTTTCGGGCGACTGCCAGGTGAACGCGATCGACCTTGGCATCCTGCTCGGGGCGTGGGGTCCCTGCACGGCGGTGCCGGCGAACGACCTGTGCACCGATCCGACGGTGATCATCAACGGCACCGGAAGCGCCAATCCCTTCTGCACGCTTGGCGCGAACACCGACGGGCCGAGCCAGACCTGCGGCGTGCCGGCCTTCACCTCGATCGAGGGCGACGTCTGGTTCCGATTCACGCCGAACCTCAGCGGCACGATGCAGATCGGCGTCTGCGCCGACTTCGACGTGCGCTTTGCCGTCTACGGCGAGAGCATCCTCGGCGCATGTGCCTGCCCGAGCGGCCTCTTCCCCGCACCTCTCCTCGGCTGCGCGGGGACCGACAGCTTCGCCGCCTGTCCGACGGGTGCGGCCCTGCTCGTTCCGGTCACCGCGGGCGACTGCTATACGATTCGCGTTGGCGGCGCTCCCGGGCAGCGCGGCAGCGGCCACGTCGACATCAACTTCTACGTCCCGCCGTGCGAGATTCTCTCCTCGACGAAGCTCGCCGCCGGCGGGCTTGAGGCCAACACCGAGTTCGGCATCGCGACCGACATGAGCGGCGACGTCGCGGTGTCGGGTGCGATCTTCGATGACCTCCTCTTCGGCGGCAACGGCGCCGGCTCGGCTCGCGTCTACCGCTATCAGGGGAACGTCTGGACCGAGGACCAGGCGCTCTTCGCCCCGACTCCCTTCGCCGGACAGCGATTCGGGATCAGCGTCGCGTCCGACACCGACTGGATCGCCGTCGGCGCGGGCGACGTCGATGCGGCGTGCGTCGCCGACCCGAACTGCGACAACGGCACCGTCTATCTCTATCACTACAACGGGACCGACTGGGACTTTGACCAAAGCCTCGTTCCGCTCAGCGGCGACGGCAGTCCGCTCGATCGCTTCGGCACGCGGGTTGACATCGACGGCACGCGGACCATCGTCGGCGCGAGCGACGACGACAACGCCAAGGGCATCCGCGCCGGAGCGGCCTATGTCTATGAGTTCGTCCAGATCTTCGGCGGCATCTGGCTGCAGTCCGCAAAGCTGATGGCGGCCGACGGCGACAACTTCGACAACTTCGGCTCGGACGTGGGCGTGAGCGGAACGTGGGCGATCGTCGGTGCGAGGAGCGACGAGGCCGGCGGATCGGCGTACCTCTTCCAGGACACCGGCAGCGCCTGGCCGCAGAAGCAGAAGCTCCATCCGGCGGGGCTGTCCAACAGCGCCAACTACGGGTACGCGGTCGCCATCGACGGAACGATCGCCGTGGTCGGCGCTCCGGACTTCTCCACCGGCGCCGGCAAGGTGTACGTCTACGAGAACTTCGGCCTCTCGGGCTGGCTGCTCACCGCCACGCTCTCGGCCCACGACGGAGCGGTCGGCGACTCGTTCGGCGCGAGTCTCTCGATCGCGGGCGACAAGCTGCTCGTCGGCGCCCCGAACGCCCTGGGCGGCAAGGGTGCGGCGTATCTCTACTGGCGGGTGAACGGCGGATGGGTCGAGCGGGCGAAGCTTCTGGCGACCGACGGCCAGGGCGGCGACGCCTTCGGCGGCAGCGTCGCAATCGACGGCGGCCTTGGGCTGGTCGGGTCGTACCTCGACAACATCGGGCTCAGCGTCGACGTTGGCTCGGTCTACCGCTTCAACGGTCTCTTCGACTG
Source organism: Phycisphaerales bacterium (assembly GCA_044220875.1). Lineage (GTDB taxonomy): Bacteria > Planctomycetota > Phycisphaerae > Phycisphaerales > SM1A02 > JAEUIT01. The sequence continues at coordinate 162,420 of JBGAQH010000002.1, forward strand.
CACCGGGAACGGCGTCCCCGAGGCCTGCGACATCGCCAACGGGCTGCCGGACAGCGATCTCGACGGGATTCCCGACGTCTGCGAGCCCTAACGATTCGAGCGCCGGGTCGCCATGCGGGAGCGCGGGCGACCTGCGAACGCGCGAGAACGACGACGGACGAGGCCAAGGCCTCGTCCGTCGTTCGTTTCATGGTGATGGATGGCCGAGCCGCGGGGCCCGAGCCGATTCAGGCCTTCGCTTCGGCGGCCTTCCGCACCTTCGCGGCGAACGCCGTGCGGCGGTCGGCGATGGAGCGGCGGGTCGACTTGCGGCCGCTGACCTGCGGGCCATCTTCCTTGCCGACGAGCTGCAGGAGCACCAAGTCCGAGGCGTCGCCGAGGCGATGCTTGTCGAGCTTGACGATGCGGGTGTATCCGCCCGGCCGATCCTGGAAGAGCGGCGCGACGTTCTTGAAGATGTGCTCGATGAGGCGCGGCGCCTTGCGGAGCTCGCCGTACCGGTTGAACTCGATCTCGCTCGCGGCCGGGAGATCCCAAAACTGCGAGGTCTTGCGAGTCTCCTTCACGTTCGGGTCAGCGACCCACGCGAAGACCTTGCGGTCGGTGAGCTTCGACTCGATCTGTCGGCGGTTGGCGAGGTTCTTGGTGCGGGCCATCGAGATGATCTTCTCGACGTAGCGCTGAACGGCCTTGGCCTTCGGAAGCGTGGTCTCGATCTGGCCGTGCTCGAAGAGGCCCGCGGCGAGATTGCGGAGCATCGCGCGGCGGTGGGCGCTCTTCACGCAGAGCTGCTTGCCAGTGATTCTGTGACGCATGGGGTTCTCCAAACTCCCGGTGGTTGCCGGGTCCTGATTCGACCGTCGCCCTCAGGGGGCGGGGTCGGTGCCGGCGGCTCACGCCGCGGGCCCAAACTTCATGACTGGCTCCGATGGCTCACGCCGCCGAGAAGCCCTCCGGAAGCTGCATGCCGAGGGAGAGCCCCATCGACTCCAGCACACTCTTGACCTCGCGGAGCGAGGTCTTGCCGAACGAACGGACCGCGAGAAGATCGTCTTCGGTCTTCTGCACGAGTTCCGAGACCGTCTGGATCTTCGCGCTCTCAAGGCAGTTCGACGCGCGAACCGAGAGCTCGAGATCCGTGACGGGCATATTGAGCTTGCGGAAGAGCTCCTCGTCGGCGCCGGCCTTGCCGAGCACTTCGCTCGAGACCGTCGCCTCGCCCGCGCCCTCGAACTGGACGAAGGGGTTGAGGTGCTTCCGCATGATCTTCGCCGCCTCGACCAGGGCCATCTCCGGGGAGACGGTGCCGTTGGTCCAGACGTCGAGGACGAGCTTCTGGTAGTTGGTCCGCTGGCCGACGCGGGTGTCCTCGCACGCGTAGCGGACGCGCTGCACGGGCGAGAAGATCGCGTCAATCGGGATCTCCCCGATGACCTGCTCGACGTCGCGGCCGTACTGCTCGCTTGCCGGCTGGTAGCCGCGACCCTTCTTGACCGTGAAGGTGCACTCGAAGTCGACCGCGTCGGTGAGCGTCGCGATCAGCTTCTCGGGGTTGTGGATCGTGACCGAGGCGTCGCCTTCGATGAGCTCGGCGGTGACGTCGCCCGGACCTTCGGCGGCGAGGCGGAGCGTCTTCGGCTCATCGCCTTCCATGCTGACGATCAGGCCCTTGATGTTCAGGAGGATGTCCGTGACGTCCTCGAGGACGCCCGGGATCGTCGAGAACTCGTGGGTGATCATCTTGCCCTGGCTCTTGATCGAGACCTTGGAGATGGCCGCGCCTTCGAGACTCGACAGCAGGATGCGCCGAAGGCTGTTGCCCACGGTGATGCCGAAGCCTCGCTCGAACGGCTCAGCGGTGAAGCGGCCGAAGGTCTGCGAGCGCGACTGACCGTCGAGGGTCACGCGTGCCGGAAGTTCCAATCCTCGCCAACGAACGTGCATAGCTTTGACTCCAGTCGACTGGCAGTGGCATCCGCGATCGGCCCGAAGGCTTGGGTCGCGGCGGAAACTGGCTCGCACCTCTCGGAAACCGCCGATCCTGCCAGCGATCGGAGCCCCTTCTGTGTGACGAACCGGAAACGATTCAACCGAAACGCTTCGGGGCGCTTTCACGCGCCGAAGCGGAATGTTCCTGTGTGCGCTCCAGAGCGAGCGTGTGCCGCCGCCTCAAGCGGCGACCGCTGCGGAGCGCCCCGACTCACACGCGGCGCTTCTTCGGCGGGCGGCAGCCGTTGAACGGGATCGGCGTGTGATCCTCGATGGCCGTGACCTTCAGGCCGTTCGCCTGCAGGGCGGTCACCGCGCTCTCGCGACCCGGTCCCGGTCCACGCACGCGGACTTCGACTTCCTTCATGCCCATGCGGCGGGCCTTGTTCGCAACCTTCTCGCTGGCGCGGGAGGCGGCGAACGGAGTCGACTTGCGGGCGCCCTTGAAGCCGACGGTGCCTGCGGAGTCCCAAGCGAGGACCTCGCCGTTCACGTCGGTGATCGTGACGATGGTGTTGTTGAACGTCGCGTTCACATGGGCGATGCCCTTGATGACGTTCTTGCGGATCTTCTTCTTGGGAGCGTTTGCGCCCGATGCGGGAGTCTGAGTGGACATTCGAAACTCGTTTTCCTGATGGCTTCGTGAGGTGCTGTGAGAGGGACGGGCGAGTGCGGAGACCGGGGTCTCCACCGCTCACTTAGCCCTTCACGCCCTTCTTGCCGGCGACCGTCTTCTTCTTGCCCTTGCGGGTACGAGCGTTGCTTCGGGTGCGCTGGCCGCGGCACGGGAGGCCCTTGCGGTGACGCTCGCCGCGGTAGCACTTGATTTCCTTCAGGCGCTGGATGTCCTGGGAGACCTGGCGGCGAAGGGCACCTTCGACGACGTAGGTCTGGTCGATCATCGTGGCGATGATCGAGATCTCGCGGTCATCGAGCTGGTTCGCGCGGCGATCCGGGTCGATGCCAGTCTTCTTCAGGATGTCGGCCGCGAACTTCGGGCCGATGCCGTGAATGTACTGAAGGGCGAACAGGATCTTCTTCTTCTCGGGAATGTCGATGCCGGCGATACGGGGCATAGTCGGGCTCGTCAGGTGTTCAGCGGCCGCTTGGCCTGCTGGATGGCAGCGTCAGGTACACGGATGAGAAACGGGCATCTTACCCTTGCCGCTGCTTCAGGCGAGGGTTCTTCTTGTTGATCACGAAGCGCTTGCCCTTGCGGACCACGATCTGGCAGTCCTTGGTGCGGCGCTTGATGCTGGATCGGACCTTCATATCGAGTTTCCTTGAACCCCTGAGCTGGGTTCTGCTGAAGTGGGTGAAGACGGGGCGGGATGGAGAGCGGTCAGTAGCGGTAGACGATGCGGCCCTTGGTCATGTCGTATGGGCTGATCTCGATCGTCACCCGGTCGCCGGGCAGGATGCGGATGAAGAACTTGCGCATCTTGCCACTCACATAGGCCAGAATCTCTTGGTTGGTCTCGAGGCGAACCTTGAACATCGCATCCGGCAATGCTTCGGTGACCTCGGCGTCGAGTGTGATCTTTTCTTCTTTGGCCATGCAGGCTTTTCAGTGGGCTGTTCGGTGACTTCGCTCGTCCCACACGGCCCGAAGGTCGTGCGAGACGGGCTCTTCTGACTTCATGCAGTAAGGGTGCGTCCGGCTTTCGACGTCGCCGAGGGCGTCGTCGAAAGCACATCACAGCCGCGACGGGTTATCGCGACCGTATGTTCAATATGGACGGCGGGAGAGCCGTCCGCAGCGACGACGGTCCAACCGTCGCCGAGGCGGCGAGTCTCGATGCCGATCGGATATCCCTCGTGATCGAGGCAGTCCGACGGATCGCGAGCGACGCCGTGGAGGGTGATCATGGGCTCGATCGCGATCACCATGCCGGGGCGCAGGGTGAAGTCGTCCTGTTCGACGAGCGATCTGGTCAGGCAGTTTGGGACCTGCGGGCACTCATGCAGCGAGCGACCGATGCCGTGGCCGACATACTCGACGACCAGCCCGTGGCCGGCATCGAGGGTAATCGACTGCATGGCTTCGGCGATCTCGCTCCACGCAATGCCAGGAGTCGCCATGCGAATGGCAGTGGCGAGCATCGATTCGGCGGTGGCAAGCAGACCGAGGAGCTCCTGCCTCACCGAGCCAACCGCAATGGTGATCGCGGAATCGGAGCACCAGCCGGCGAGCTTCACGCCGCAGTCGATCGAGACCAGGTCACCGTCGCGAATCACTCGATCGCCCGGGATCCCGTGGACGATCTCATCGTTCACGCTGATGCAGGTGCAGGCCGGAAACGCGGGCGATCCGTCCACCGAGGGATATCCGAGGAAGAGGGCAGAGGCTCCGTGGGCGTTGATCACTCCTAGGGCGGCAGCGTCGATGTCGGCGGTGGTCGCCCCGACGACACACGCTTCGCGTGCGGCCTGAAGGGCAGCCGCGACGACGGTTCCCGCAGCCCGCATCGCCTCGATCTCCTCGGGAGAACGGAGCGAGATCGCACTTCCCTTCCTGCCGGAGGCTCGCACGCCACGCGACAGCCCGCGCCGCGCGGTTGCGGCTCGGAGGTCGATGGTGGATGCGTCAGGACGGGACATGAGGTCGGATGGCGTCGGATGGTTTGGTATGGGGATCGAGAAGATCAGCCGCGGGCGCTGCGGATCTTGGGGGCACGCGAATCGGACTGGCCGGTCGCGAGGAAGCCCGAGTAGTTCCGCATGAGCAGGTTGGCCTCGATGCGCTGAATCAGGTCGAGACCGACGCTGACCACGATGAGGAGTCCCGTGCCGCCGAGGAACTGGGAGACGTTGAAGGGAATGCCGAGGTAGTTGGTGACGAGCGTCGGAATGACCGCGATCACCGCAAGGAACCCGGCACCAACGAAGGTGATGCGGGTCATGACCGTCTCGAGGTACTCGGCGGTGCGCGGTCCGGGGCGCAGTCCGGGGATGAACGAGCCGTGCTCCTTCAGGTTCTTGGACATCTCGTCCGGGCTGAACTGCACGGTGGTCCAGAAGTAGCTGAAGAAGTAGATCAGCACGATCTCGAAGATCACGTACGGGAACGCGCCGTGCTGGAAGTTGGCCTGGAGGAAGTTCGCGATCGAGACCGGCCACTCGCCCCAACCGTCGCTGAGGGCGCGGGTGTGGAGGAAGCCGAAGAACGCCGACGGGAAGATCATCAGCGAGCTGGCGAAGATGATCGGCATGACGCCGGCGTGGTTCAGACGCAGCGGCAGATAGTGCTTCTGACCGCCGAAGACCTTGCGGCCACGGGTGTGCTTGGCCTGCTGAATCGGGATCCGTCGCTGGGCGACGGTGATCAGGATCGCGCCCGCCGTGACCATCAGGAAGAACCCGATGAGCATCAGCAGGCCGCCGACGCCGATCTTGCCCGGCTCGGAGGAGTTCTGACTCGGATCGAAGTTGTTGACGACCCAACCCACCGCGGCCGGCATGCGGGAGAGGATGCCCGCGGTCAGAATCAGCGAGACGCCGTTGCCGATGCCATACTTGTCGATCTGCTCGCCGAGCCACATCAGGAAGAGGCTACCGGCGGTCATGCCGGCGATGCCCGCGACGTAGAACACCATCAGGTTCGCGCCGCTGTTGAAGACAGGCTGCACGAGGTTGTTCTGGCGGAGGAATTCGAGCCACATGAAGCCCTGCGCGATGCAGAGGCCGACGGTGGCGTAGCGGGTCCACTCCATGATCTTCTGCTGGCCCGACGCGCCTTCCTTCTTCAGGTCCTCAAGCGACTTCACTACGGAGCCGAGCAGCTGAAAGATGATCGAGCCCGTGATATACGGCATGATGCCGAGGCCGAACAGCGTCGAGTGGGCGAGCGAACCGCCGGAGAAGATCGATGCGAAGTCGAGAATTCGACCCCAACCGGACCCGCCGCCCTGGGTCGCCTTCTTCGCAGCCTCGAGCAATTCGCTCTGGCTGACGCCGGGAAGCGGAATCCAGAAGCCGATGCGATAGATGGCCAACATTCCCAACGTGAAGAACACGCGGGAACGGAGGTCTGGGATGCGGAAGATGTTCGCGAACGCTTGGATCATGAAGTTACTTCTTGGACTTGGCGGCCTTCTCGGCGGCCTTCGCCTTCTTCACGGTTCCACGCTTTTCCTTCCACTGGGCGGCGCGATCCGGAATCACGGCTTCCGTGATGGATGCGCCCGCCTTCTCGATCTTCGCGCGAGCGGCCGCGGAGAACTTGGTGGCGTGGATCTTGACCTTCTTGGTGAGGTCACCCTCGGCCAGAACCTTCAGCGGGAGAACCGCGTTCGGGATGAGGCCCTTCTTGTGCAGCGAGGCGCTGTCGACGGTCTCTCCGTTGGAGAACGCCTGCTCGATGGCCTTGAGGTTGATGATGTTGAATTCGGTGCCGAAGCCGAAGTTCGAGAAGCCGCGCTTCGGGAAGCGACGCGCGAACGGCGTCGCACCGCCGGCATAGGACGGACGGCTGACCCAGCCGGCCCGGCTCTTCGCGCCCTTGTGCCCCTTGGTGCTCGTTCCGCCGTGACCGCTGCCCTCGCCACGGCCAAGACGCTTGCGACCCTTGTGGGCTCCGACCTTCTCGGTGATCTCATGGATCATCATGACTGCTGCGCTCCGAGCCCGTTGTGTCGCTCCGGCTGAGGCCGCAAATGCGGTGACCGGGGCGGGAAGTCAGTGGGCCAAACTGGAAAGACTCGACTGGAAAGACTGAACGGGATCCGCGTGGTGAGGGTGACGAGCTTAGGCCGGAGCCGCAGCCGGTGCACCATCGTGCCCGCCGCCATCGCGGGGACGACGACCGCGACCGCCACCGCCGCCGCCGCCGTGGCGACCGCCGCGACCGCCGCGCCGCTGCTCCTCGCCCACGGTGTTCACCGGAGCCTGAGCCTTCTCGCCCGACTTGGTCGCCGGCATGAAGGCCATGCCCTTGCGGATCGCCTCCTCGACGGTGGTCTCGGTGAGCGAGTGGCCAAGGAGCTGCTCGACCTTTTCACGAGTCCGGAGCATGCCGAGCGCCGTGAAGACCGCCTTGACGACGTTCTTCGGGTTGCTCGATCCGTAGCACTTGGTCAGGCAGTCCTGGACGCCGATCATCTCGAGCACCGCGCGAACGGCGGCGCCGGCGATGACGCCGGTACCCGGCGAGGCGGGGACGAGGCGGACCTTCGAGGCGCCAAACTGGGCCTCGACCGCGTGCGGGATCGTCTTGCCCTGCAGCGGGAAGCCACGCATCTTGCGCTTGGCTTCCTTCTGGGCCTTTTCGATGCCCTGCGGGACCTGGTTGGCCTTGGCGTATCCCATGCCGACGCGGCCCCGGCGGTCACCGACCACCACGAGCGCGCCGAAGGAGAAACGTCGTCCACCCTTCACCGTCGCGGACGTGCGGTACACGCCGACGGTGGTTGATTCGATCGAGGAGGATTCGTCAAGAAGCTCAGCCATGGGTCTCTCTCGCTGACGCCGGTGCGGTCATTCGCACCGACTCGCTTTCCCTTTGCAGGGGTATGCCCGACGGGTGTCGGGCGTCATCGAAACGGTTCAGTGTGTACGGTCGGAACTAGAACTTGAGGCCGGCCTCGCGGGCGGCGTCCGCCAGGGCCTTGATGCGGCCGTGGTAGCGGTACCCGTTGCGATCGAAGACGACCGCAGCAACGCCCGCCTTGGTGGCCCGCTCCGCGAGGAGCTTGCCGACGGCTTTGGCGACCGAGGTCTTGTCGCCGGTGGCCGCAAATCCCTTGTCGCGGCTCGATGCGGCGGCGAGGGTGTGACCCTTGAGGTCGTCGATGATCTGGGCGTACATGTGGTCCAGCGACCGGTAGACGGTCAGGCGCGGGCGGCTGGGAACACCCAGGATGCCCTTGCGGCCGCCGAGCTTTCGGCGGGCGCGTCGGGTGGTCTTGATCTCGTGGCGGTTCATGGTCGGTCGTCTTTTCTTTGCTGTGTGGAAGGCGCAGGTCAGTCGCGGGCGATCGCCGGCGATTACGAGCCGAACGCCTTGCCTTGCTTGCGGATGATGACCTCTTCGACGTACTTGACGCCCTTGCCGTTGTAGGGCTCCGGCTTCCGCTGCGAGCGGATCCGGGCGGCGAACTCGCCGACGGCCTGCTTGTCCGGGCCGCTGATGGTGACCTGGCTCTGGTTCACCTCGACCTTGACGGCCGAGGGAATGTCGAGTTCGATCGCGTCGGCGAATCCGAGGGCGAGGACGATCTTCTTGCCCTGAATCTTGGCGCCCCAACCCACGCCGTTGATCTCGAGCTTCTTCTCGTAGCCCTTGGTGACGCCTTCGACCATGTTCTCGATGTTGGCGCGGGTCAGGCCCCAATAGGCCTTTCGGTTGCCCTCGTCGAGCTGGGCCATGTCGACGGAGCAGACGATCTTCTTCTCGCTCTCGGTCCAGGCGACATTGACTTCGGGACGCCACGTCTGCTTGACCGTCCCCTTGGGGCCGGTCATCTCGATGGTGCGAGCGTTGGGATTGATCGTGACCTTCACGCCTGCTGGCACGGTCACGGGTTGCTTTCCAATACGGGACATGATTCGTGGTGTCCTCTGTGTTATCCGGTGCAAGCGATCAGAAGTGCCTGAACGCCCCGGGGCTCCGATTCCAAACCACCTTCAACCAACATGCTTCAGCGCGACCAGTCGGGTCGGCATCAGCAGATCTCCGCCACCACCTCGCCGCCAATGTTGGCTTCGCGGCACTGACGGTCGCTCATCACGCCGCGGCTCGTCGAGACGATCGAGATGCCGAGACCCTGAAGCGGCCGGGGAAGCTGATCGACGCCGCGGTAGATGCGGCAACCGACCTTCGAGACGCGCTCGATCTTGTTGATGAGCTGCTCGCCGCGCTGGCCATACTTCAAGTGGACGCGGATGAGGCCCTGACGGCCATCTTCCACGAACTCGAAGTCGCGGACGAAACCTTCATCCTTGAGAACCTTGACCACGCCGCGGTTCAGCTTGTTGCTGAGGCAGGTGACGGTCTTCTCGCGGTTCCGCAGTCCGTTGCGGATTCGAGTGAGCATGTCGGCAGTCAGATCGTGAAGTGCCATCGTTCGCTCCGTCGCCCGCCGTTCGGGATGGCCTCGGCTCAGGTGCCGTGGCCCCATCCCGCGTTCGGGCGCTCATTCTTCAGTCGTCGAAGGCCACGCGCACGTGGCCGGGGAGTTCGTACGGGGTGTGTCGCGGGGGACGCTTACCAGCTTGCCTTCCGCATGCCGGGGATGTAGCCCTTGAGGGCGAGTTCCCGGAGCATCATGCGGCTGATGCGAAACTTGCGGTAGACGCCACGCTTTCGGCCGGTGATCTCGCAGCGGACTTGCTTCCGCGAGGAGAACTTCGGCGTCTGCTTCATGCTGTTGAAAGTTGCCTTGCTCGCCATAGTTCGGTCCTTTGGGACGGTACACGGCTGACGTGCACCTCCCGGGCGGGATCGTTGGATCCCGCTTCACTTCCTGCGGGATTACCTCTTGCGGGATTCCTCGGGCCGCACGAACGGCATTCCGAGCTCGCCGAGAACGAAGCGGCTCATCTTCGGGTTCGAGTGCTCGAAGCAGACCGTGATGTGCATGCCGTGCGTGAAGGTCACGTTGGCCATGTTGATCTCGGGCCACACGGCCTGCTCGTTCAGGCCCATCGAGTAGTTGCCGGCCTTGTCGAAGGCACGGTCCTTCACGCCGCGGAAGTCCTTGATACGCGGGGTCGCGAGGTGGATGAGGCGATCGAGGAAGTGCCACATCTTGTCGCGGCGGAGCGTGACCATGAACGCCGAGGGCGCACCCTCGCGAACCTTGAAGTTCGCGACGGACTTCTTCGCGAGGATCATGACCGACTTCTGGCCGGTGATCGTCGCGAAGGTGCTCATGACGGTGTCGCGGAGCTCGGGCTTCAGCTTCTGGTTCTCGAGGAACTTGCCGACGCCCGCGTTGACCACGATCTTGGTCATGCGCGGCAGCTCGTGGGGGTTGGCGAGCTTGAACTCGGCCATCACCTTCGGGGCCACCTGCTCCATGAACTGCTTCTGGAGGCGCGGATAGTTGGTCCGGCGCCAATCGGGCTTGACGCCCGGCTCGCGCTTGACCTTCTCGGCCTTCTCGGCCGGCGCCGCCGCGCTCTTGGGAGCCTTCGGGGCCTTTTCCTTCTTGTCCTTCTTGGGGTCGTTCGAAGCCACCATCGTTCGCTCCGTTCCGTTTCGCCCGTCGCACCGCGCTTCCGCACGATGACCTGGGCGAGCTGGCTTAGGCCTTGGCCTTCTTCTTGTTTGCGTTGACTCCGCGCGGTCCATGGACCTTGCTGAGTTCCTTCCCGCCGCGCGCCGCAATCCGAACCTTCGAGCCGTCGGGCTTGGTGGCGAAGCGGACTCGCGTCGGCTTGCCGTCGACCACCGGACTCACGTTCGACGCATGGATCGGCATCTCCTGCTGGATGAGGCCGCCCTGCGGACGCTGCTGCGTCGGCTTGATGTGCTTGGTCCGGATGTTCACACCCTTGACCACCACCCGCGTGCCGTCCTCGACGACAGCGAGCACCTCACCGACCGTGCCGCGGCTGTTGCCGGCGGTCACGATCACCGAATCACCCTTACGAACGTGCCGGGGCATCAGATAACCTCCGTCGCCAGCGAGACGATCTTCATGTAGTTCTTCTCGCGGAGCTCGCGAGCCACGGCGCCGAAGATTCGGGTGCCGCGCGGGTTGCCTTCCTTGTCGATCAGCACGCACGCGTTCGAGTCGAACCGCACGTAGCTGCCGTCCTCGCGGCGGGTCGGGTACTTGGTCCGCACGATCACCGCCTGGACCTTGTCGCCGGCCTTGACGTCCGCGTTGGCGAGGGCCTTCTTCACGGTGCAGACGACCTTGTCGCCGATGCCCATCTGAAGTCGGGTGAACTTGCCGCTGGCGGTCGAAGAGCCGAGCACGCCGATCACCATGGCGATCTTCGCGCCGCTGTTGTCGGCCACCTCGAGTCTTGATTCCTTTTGGATCATCGTTGGGTCATCCCGCGGCAGGCCGCGAGTGCTCCTTCAGTAAAAGCCGATGCAAGGGATGCTTGATCGGACGTGCTTGCGTACGGGAGGGTCAGGCGTTCTCGCCGAAGGGAAGGTCGGCCTTGCCGAGACCGCGTTCGACCACGCGAACGAGGATCCAGCTCTTGGTCCGTGAGATCGGTCGGCACTCGGCGATCTCGACGCGGTCGCCGACGCGAGACTCGTTCTTCTCGTCATGGACGTGAAGCACGGTCCGCTTCTTGATGTACTTGCCGTACTTCGGGTGCTTGTCGACGTATGGAATCACGACCTTGCGGGTCTTGGTTCGCGTGTCGCTCTCGACGACGCCGATGCGCCGGGGAGACTTCTCGGGAATGGTGATCGCTGCGTCGCTCACGACTTGCCTCCAGTTGCCTTGCCGGTCGCCACGGACTTCGCCTTCGCACCCGCAGTCGCCCCTGCGGACGCCCCAACGGACTTGGCCTTCCGCGCGGTCAGCTCGGTCAGCACCCGAGCGAGATCCTTCCGGGTCTTCTTGAACTGCGAGGTGTCCTCGATCTTCTCCGTGACGGTCTGGGCACGGAGATCGAAAAGACGACGGCGGAGCCGAGTTGCCTCGACCTTGATCTCGTCGTTGCTGAGCTTGTGGACTTCGACTGCCTTCATGACTGGTTCACCGTTGGGTCAGCCCCTTCGTCGGGGCTCGATTCTCTGGACGCGTTCTGGTCGGGCGTTGTGCTAGTGGGTCGTGTCGGGGCGGGGTCGATTCGCACGTCAGACGGCGACGCGACGTCCCACGAAACGGGTGCGGATGGGCATCTTGTAGGCGATGCGGGCCATGGCCTGCTTCGCGAGGTCCTCGGGGACGCCGGCGATCTCGAAGAGCACCGTGCCCGGCTTCACGCGAGCGGCCCAGTACTCGACGTCGGCCTTACCGGTACCCATTCGGGTTTCCAGCGGCTTCTTCGAGATGGGCTTGTCGGGGAAGACGCGGATGAAGATCTTGCCCTGGCGACGGAGGAAGTGCTGGGCCGCGATACGACCGGCCTCAATCTGCCGACCGGTGACCCAGTACGCCTCGAGGGCCTGGAGGCCGTACTCGCCGAAGGCGACGTAGTTGCCGCGCGTCGCATTGCCGCGCAGCTTCCCGCGCTGCTCCTTGCGGAACTTGACTCGCTTTGGCATCAGGGACATGGCTATTCGCTCCTGACAGACGGACCTTCATGCGGCCCGGGATGATTCGTGAGGGACGCGATCGACGGACGATCGCCTCGAGAGTGGAACGGACGATTCAGCGACGGCCGCGGGCACGAGCCCGGCCGCCGGCAGCCGACGACTGGGTCGCGTCGTCGTCGTGCTCGGAGTACATGCCCTTGAAGACCCAGACCTTCACGCCGATCGACCCGTAGGTCGTGTAGCTCTCGCTGATCGCGTAGTCGACGTTCGCCTGGAGCGTCGACAGCGGGATCGATCCGAGACGCTGATCGAGCGTTCGCGACATTTCCGCTCCGCCGAGTCGGCCGGAGAGCTGGATGCGAACGCCCTTGGCGCCGTTCTGCATCGCGGACTCGCAACGCATCTTGAGGACGCGGCGGAAGTTCGCCCGCTTCTTGAGCTGCTCGGCGATGGTCTCGCCGATGAGCTTGGCGTCGATCTCGGGGTTCTTGACCTCGATCACCTTGATCGCGACCTTGCGGCCGGTGAGGGCCTGAAGGTCGGTCGTGAGCTGCTCGACGCCCGCTCCCTTGAGGCCGACGACCGTTCCGGGGCGTGCGGTCTTGATGATGACCGTGAGCTCCTCGCGGGTGCGCTCGATGAGGATGTCGGCGACGGCCGCGTAGGGCGGCGTCCGGTTGAGGCGCTTGTCGAGGAACTTCCGGATGCGGTAGTCCTCGATGAGAAGCTCACCGAAGAGGGCCTTCGGGGCGAACCAGCGAGACTTGTGGGCCTCGGTGATGCCGACGCGGAAGCCGAAGGGATGGACCTTTTGTCCCATGGGGAGTGGTGTCCTAAGCGTGAGTCAGTGAAGGGGTCGAGAGTAGCTGTGAGCGGTTGGGGAAGCGGTCAGCGGACATCCACGCCGACGTGGATGTGGCAGGTCCGCTTCATGATCGGGTGCGAACGTCCGCGGTCCTTGGGCTGGAACCGCTTGATGGTCGGACCCTCGTCGACGCGCGACTCGCTGACGACGAGACGGCTCACGTCAGCGTTCTTGTCCTGAGCATTCGCGATGGCGCTCTTGAGCACGGTGACGATGAACCACGCGCCACGGCGCTTCGAGAACTGAAGCGAGGTCAGCGCGGCGTCGACCGGCTGGCCGCGGATCATGTCGGCGATGAGCCGGGCCTTCCGCGGAGCGATGCGAGCGAATCGGTGTGATGCGTTGTACGCCATGGTGTAACCGTCCAAATTCGAGTCGAGACTGGCCGTTCAGGCCTGGAGTGCGAAGCGGGAGTCCGGGATCAGGCCCCGACCTTCTCGCCGCCCTTCAGGGCTTCCTTCTTGTTCGTGTGACCCTTGAAGGTGCGGGTGTGGGCGAACTCGCCCAGCTTGTGCCCGACCATGTCCTCGGTGCAGAAGACGTCGATGAACGCCCGGCCGTTGTGGACCTGGAACGTGAAGCCGACGAACTCGGGCACGATCGTGCAGGCACGAGCCCAAGTCTTGATCGGGGCGCGCTTTCCGCCCTGAGCGATCTTCTCGACCTTGCGGAAGAGCTTCTCGTGGACGTGGGGACCCTTCTTGAGTGAGCGGGACATGGGTGACCTTCGGAGAGAACGGAGACGGAAAGCTGAAACGGAAGAACGAGAGGGGTGATTCGATCGCCGCGGTTGCCCGAGGCGTTAGACCTTGAGCTGGCCGTACCGGCGGCTGCGGCGGCGGCGGATGATGCGGCCGTCGCTGGACTTGCCGAAGCGACGGGTGCGACCACCCTTGGCCTGCGTGCCGGAGGAGTTGGACGGTTCCTGGCCGCCCTTCGATCGGCCTTCACCACCACCGTGCGGGTGCTGATGGTGGCACATCGCGACGCCGCGGGTCTTCGGACGACGTCCGAGCCAACGGTTGCGACCGGCCTTGCCGAGGATCACGTTGGCGTTGTCGGCGTTGCCGACCTCACCGATCGTGGCCCGGCAGTCGAGGGAGACCTGGCGAATTTCGCCCGACGGAAGGACGAAGGTCGCCCAGCGGCCTTCCTTGTTGGTCAGACGGGCCGACATGCCGGCAGCGCGGCAGAGCAGTCCGCCGGAACCCGGTCGCATCTCCACGCAGTGGATCGCAAGACCGGTCGGGACGAACTTCAGCGGCATGCAGTTGCCGGGCTTCGGATCGACGGCGTTCGACGAGCTCACCACGGTGTCGCCCGCGGTCACGCCCTTCGGGGCGATGATGTAGCGGAGCTCGCCGTCGGGGAACTTGATCAGGGCGATGTGCGAGGAGCGGTTGGGGTCGTATTCGATCCCGACCACCGTCGCGGTCACGTCGTCCTTGTTGCGGCGGAAGTCGATCTTGCGATAGCGGCGCTTGTGGCCGCCACCCTGACCGAGGATGGTGAGCTTGCCCTGCGTATTGCGGGCGCCCGTCTTGTGGAGCGGGCGGAGCAGGCTCTTCTCCGGCGTCGTCTTGGTGACCTCAACGTGGAGGTTCACCGAGGCGTTACGACGTCCGTTGGTGACTGGCTTGTAGACGCGAATGGCCATTGGAGTGTCTCGTCTGTGTCTCGGGCGACGGGCGGCCTCATGCGGCCGGCCCGGTCAGATCGAAGTCAAGCGGCTCGGAAAATCAGAAGAGCTCGATCTTGTCCTCGGGGTGAACCTTCACGATCGCACGCTTGAAGGTCTTGCCCTCAATGACGCCGTAGCGATACGCACGATCACGGCGCTTGCGGTTGATCGTGCTGACGTTCAGCACGCGAACCTTGTAGAGCGCCTCGACGGCCTTCTTGATGTCGGTCTTCGTCGCGCGACGATCGACCGAGAACGAGTAGCGATTCGCCTCGGTGGCGGCGGTCGCCTTCTCCGTGACGAGCGGCTTCCGGATGACGTCGGTGGGAAGCATCAGGCGACCTCCTTCGCGCTCTCGCCGGCCTTCCAGCAGGTGCTGTCGAGGAAGCTCTGAAGAGCGGCCTTGTCGACGACGAGGTAGCGGTGGTTCAAAAGCTCGAAGGCGTTGAGCTGCTCGATGCGGCAGACGTCAACGCCTTCAATGTTGCGAGCCGATCGGATCGCGTTTCGGTTCTTCGGATCAACCGCAACCAGGCAGGTGCGGTTAATGCCGACTGCCCCGAGGAGCGCGGCGAAATCCGCGGTCTTCGGGGCAGCAAAGTTGAGATCGGCGAAGCACTTCACCTCGCCGTCGACGAGCTTCGCGAGCAGCGCGTTGCGGTTGGCAAGGCGGCGCGAGGTCTTGGAGAGCGAGGCGCGGAAGTCTTCGCGGGTCCGGGTCTTCGCGAAGGCGACGCCGCCGCCCTTGCGGTTGGGGACGCGGCTGGCGCCGACGCGAGCGTTACCGGTGCCCTTCTGCTTGTAGAGCTTCCGGGTCGAGCCTTCGACGGAACCGCGGCTCTTCGTGCGGGCCGAGCCCTGACGCTGATTGCCGTGGGTGATGACGTAGGCCTGCTTGAGCAGGGCGAAGCGGACGGTGCCGCCGAGGCTCTGCTCGTCGATCGACAGGGTGTCGACCTGCTTGCCTGACTTGTCGTAGATGGGCAGGGAAATCATGGTGCGGTCCTTGGGGCGGCACTCGAGACCCGAAGGGGCCTGGTGCCGTCATTCGCCTCCGCCTCCGGCCACCGTGACGGATGGTGGCGGGCAGGCTTTGACTCAGGTGCGCCTCGGAACGGTGGGGAGTCGCGTGCGGAATGCACGGATCCGGGAGGTTCCAACAGCGTCGGGCTGGTTTGTCGTCACTTGGTCGTCCCGCCCGATTCGTCGTCGCGGATCCCGAAGGAAGCGGCGGCGTTGGGGGCGGCGCACCAAGTATTCAGGCCTTACTTGCCGGCCTGAATGCGTGCCTTTCGCTTGTAGAGACGGGTGGATGGCCGGATGACGAGATACCCGTCGTTGGCGCCCGGCACTGCGCCCTTGACGAGGAGGAGGTTCTTTTCGGCGTCGAAGGCGACAACATCAAGGCTGCGAACAGTGACCTGCTCGTTGCCCATCTGGCCGCTCATTCGCTTGCCCTTCTTGATCTTGGCGCCATGGCCACGGTCGGTACCGTGGGAGCCGATGCTGCCGCCGGTGCGGTGCTTTCGCTCCGTACCGTGCGTCGCGCACATGCCCTTGAAGTTGTGGCGCTTCATCTGACCCTGGAAGCCCTTGCCCTTCGAGGTGCCGATCACGTCGACGAACTTGATGCCGTCGAGGATCGAGACCGTGAGGGTCTGGCCGAGCTCGAAGCCGTTCGCCTCGGCGTCGTCCTTGCAGCGGAACTCGCGGTGAACGCGCTTCGGTGCGGTTCCGGCCTTCGCGTCGTGGCCAATGTTGGCCTGATTCGAGCGGCGGGCCTTCATGTCTTCCATGCCAATCTGGACGGCGCTGTAGCCATGCTTGTCGGCGGTCTTGACCTGGGTAACGACACACGGGCCAGCCTGCACGACGGTGACGGGGACGTTCTTCCCGTCCGCCATGAAGTAGCGGGTCATTCCGATCTTCTTGCCGAGGATCACTGCTGCCATGGAAGGTCTTCTTTGTGGGCCTGCTGAAAGACAGGTTGGGGTCAGGGCCAGAGGTCAGGCCGGATTCGGCTTCCCGGGGGAAGGATCGGCTGACGTTGCCGGGGCTGGAGCCCATCTCCGTCGGCCCGAGGGCCACGCGTCGATGGGGAACGAAAACGCCCGAAGGGGACTTCGGGCGGGAAGTGGCTTACGCCTTGATGCGGACGAACACGCCGGCCGGGACGACGAGGCGGTTGAGCGCCTCGACGGTGCGGTGGTTCGGCTCCGTGATGTCAATGATCCGCTTGTGCGTGCGGATCTCAAACTGCTCACGACTCTTCTTGTCGATGAACGGGCTGCGGTTGACCGTGTAGATCTCGCGCCGCGTCGGCAGCGGAACGGGACCCGCGACGCGGGCTCCGGTGCGCTTCGCGTGATCAACGATCTCGCGAGCCGAGGCGTCGAGCGCCTGATGGTCGTAGGCTTCCATCCGAATTCGGATCTTGCCGCCAGTCATGCCGGAACCTGTTCCCCAAGCGAGGGAAAGAGAGAGTCGCCGCCGCTCTCCGCTTCAACCGTCGGTCGCTCGCATTCGCGGAATCGCGAACACAGGCGGTGGAGACGGCCTCGGCTCCGACAGCGACGTCACGCATGACGTCCGTCTCGGAGCCGCGTCGGCAACCTTCGGCACGCACAGCGCGTACCGCGAAAAGGCCACCGGGAAACGGCGAGAATCGGGGAGGATAGCCATCTGCCCGATCCTGTCAAGCCATCACGTTCATCCGACCGCTTCCAACGCCTGTGAAATGGCCGCTCCGGACCGCGTCGCAGCGTCGAGTCGATGCGGCGTCAGCAGAGGAATCACGTATCGGTCCTCTTTCAATCGATCGTCGGGCAGGGAACAATGCGTTCTCGCTCCCGATCTGGGACTCGCGATAGGGCATTGATCCCGGCTGAGCGGCCGAGCTGGCTCTTCTCCTTCTTCCTCGCGGTGCCGATGCATCCCACCCCCTTCACTCGAGCCTCGCTGCGGGCAGCGTGCGCAATCCTCTTCCTGTCCACAGCGTGTCCCGCAGCCTCGCGCTCCGACGATCCGGCCCCGCCGCCGCCCGCCGCTCCAGCAACTCCAGCCGCGCCCACGAAGTCTGGCGGTGGGAATCAGCCCCAGAAGGCCCCCGCGCCACCCACGGCTTCCGACTCCAAGGCGGAGGAGCCGGGCTGGGTTGAGGTCGAGGGACTCGGGCTCCGCATCAAGCCTCCGCAACCGGCGCTCGGTCGAAGCGAGACGGTCAACGGAGTCCTCCGCTACGAGATCGCCGACGGTTCCGAGAGCCCGCGCTGGTGGATGCGACTCCAGACGCTGGTGAGCTCGCGCGGCGGCCTCACCGCCGAAGATCAGGTGAAGGCATATCTGGCGGCACTTACGAAAAACGGCAAGAGTTTCACGGTCAAGCTCGACGAGCCACTGACCCCGCAGGGTGCCGCGGGCGAAGGCCGCCTCACCATCATCGAGTCGCCGCTGCCTGAGGGCGGTTCGGGCATGAGCGGATGGGCGATCATTCCCAATGGCGAAGACCGCTACCTGGTCGCATCGATCGTCGCCTCGGCGAGCACCTTCGATGCGACCTTTCCGTCGCTTCGCGAGTGCCTTCGCGCGGTTCGCATCATCTCGACCGACGCCATCGCGGCCGAGCGGCGCGAGCGGATCGACCGGGGCACCGCGATCGTGCGCTTCTCCGAACAGGTGATGCGCGGAGCGATCCAGGAGGAGCCCCTGCTCTTCCGCGTCTACCGCCCGGGCAAGCCCGACGACACGAGCGACGATGTCGAATTGGGTTGGATGACCGTGCGGGCGATCGAAGGCATGCGCGGCGAGGTCGACGGCGCCAGGAATCGCGAGGAGCTCGCGGCCGAGGAGCGTGACGCGGGCCTGCTGGTCATCGTGCAGGCCAAGACCGTCATCGACAACGACGCGACGAACATCGTCGACACCGAGAGCCGCTACTGGGTCTCCTGGGATCGGGGCTCGGAGATGTGGTCGATTCGCTCGACGCAGCGCCAGCGCGAGGCGAGCCGCACCACGGGCCAAACCGGCGTGCGCACGCCGCCGCGCCACGGCGATCCCCGACCGATCCTGCGAGTCGTGAATCCGGTCGGCGTCACCGAGCCACTCGAGTGGGTCGTCCCCCCGAACTATCTTTCGCAGGCCGAGCTGATCATGCTCGGGCGACTGCTTCCCAAGACGGATCCGAAGCCGCTGCCCTACGCCAGCTACGCCTTCGATCCGAAGACCAACGGCCTGCCCCAGCGCCTCGACGAGCTCCGGCGGAATGACGACGGCACCTGGACGCTCGAGACGCGCATCGGCACCGCGCCCATTCCGCTCGTCCAAACATTCGACGAGAAGGGCAACCGCATCCGGCGCGTCGATGCCGACGCGAACGGAGCGGTGGTGACCGAGCGCATCGGCGTCGATGCCCTCAAGACGCTCTGGCAACGGAAGGGGCTCCCGATCTCATGAAGCGTCCGCAGCGGCTCGCCGGGCCGCTCATCATCGCCGCGTTCGCAGCGCTGAGCGCCGGCTGCACGACGGTCACCACCACCTCGACCACCGCGGGCGCCGGCGACGGGATCGCGATGGCCGGTGCGCTGCCGGCCGAGGGATCCGTGGCCGGAGCCGACCTTCTTCCGGGACGCGAGGGCAAGGAGTCATGGACCTCGAAGGAGGGCCTCCTCGCGCCGGGCACGTTCGAGGTCACGACCGTCGCCGATGGCGCGGCGGGCCGCCATGCGACTCGGACCGCGGACCTTGAGACGGCCCGCTGGAGCGTGACCGACCGAGGCGAGGTCGTCATGCACTCGGTGGATTCCCATCCGGACAAGACCTCGTCGCTCTTCGATCCCCCGCTTCTCCTGGCGCCGGCATCGCTCGCGGCGGGCGAGGAGCGGACGGTGGAATCGTCGATGCGGGCGGTCTTCACCGCGACCCCAGACAGGGAGCGCGACCACGGCCACGCGACCCGGACAGTCCGATACGACCGCGACGAGTCGATTCGGTGGCGTGGCGAGCAGCATCGCGCGAAGGTCGTGACGGTGCGGTTTCGCGGCGAGCTCGGCACCGCCACCGCCGACCGGACCTCTGAGCTGTGGGTGATTCCGGGAACCGGCATCGTCGCCGAGCGATGGACCGAGACGCTCACCATCCTGAAGGTCTTCACCAAGAAGAGCAGCCAGTTCGCCTTTCGCGAGTGACTCGCTTCATGCGCAAGATCCAAGATCTCGCTTGAGCGTTCCCGAGTCGCGGGCGTACCCTCTCCCCCGTATGACACGCCCGCGCATTCTCCTCGCCATCCCCGTCTACAACGAGGAGCGGTTCGTCTCGAAGGTCCTCTCCGAGGTGCGCGGCTACGTCGGACCCGGCGGCAGCGGCGTGGTCGACAGCGTTCTGCTGGTGGATGACGGCTCGACCGACGCGACGCCGATGGAGCTCGCCAAGCATCGCGTCGAGGTCATTCGCCACGCCGAGAATCGCGGATACGGCCGCTCGATGCAGGACATGCTCCGCTGGGCGAGCTTCGACAGGTTCGACTGGCTCATCACGATGGATTGCGACGAGCAGCACGAGCCGGCGTCGATTCCCGAGTTCGTGCGGGCGATTCTCCACGACGACGCCGACGTCATCAGCGGTTCGCGCTACCTCCGCAACACGCCGCTCGACGACTTGCCGCCCGGCGATCGCCGCCGCATCAACGCGACCATCACCGAGGACCTCCGCACGCGACTCGGACTTCAGCTCACCGACAGCTTCTGCGGCTTCAAGGCCTATCGCGTCGCGGCCTGTGAGCGACTCGCGCTGGACGTCGACGGCTACGACTTCCCGATGCAGTTCTGGCCGCAGGCCGTCGCCCACGGACTGGTCGTCCGCGAGATTCCCGTGCGGCTCATCTACAACGATCCGAACCGGAGCTTTGGAGGACCGCTCGACGATCCGACCCACCGCCTGCGCGCGTATCGCCAGACGATGCACCGCGAGATCCTGCGTCTCCGCGACCGATTGCCCGCGCACGCCACCGACGGGCTTCAGATGAAGAACGCCTGTTGCTGTTGCCCGCGCCACGCCGCGGACGAGGGCGAGGGCAACTGGACCACCTGCGGATGAGCGACGTCGGCGCCCTTCGCGATTCGCTCGTCACGCTTCGGCCCGCGCTGGCCACGGGAATCACGGCGCTGCGCCAGTCCGCGGCAGATTCCGCCGCGCAGCTCTTCGGCCGGCCGCTGCGGTCGTGGCGCCAGGAGACGCGCCTCGCACTTGGGCTTGACTCGCATGCTCCGATCGTGATGACGGGGCATCAGGCGGGCGTCTGGCACGCCGGCATTCTCGCGAAGTGGCTCGCGGCGGATGTCCTCCGCGAACGGACCGGCGCGGCGGTCGCGGCGCTCGTTGTCGATCAGGACGTCAATGATGCTGCGACCGTTGAATATCCGACGCTCCTCGACGGCACGCTGCAGCGGGCCCGCATCCCAATCGCCGGACGCACCGAGAGCGGCCCGACGGGGCGACGGCGAGCGATTCGGCTCGACCAGCCGACGCAGTCGCCCGTGCCCGAACTGGCCCAGCGCGTCGAGGCGATTCGCGACGCCGTGAACGCCCACGCCGGCGCCGCGAATCTCGCACTGCAGATGAGCCTCGCGAACGCCACGCTCCTCGGCGGCGCGATCAGCCCCTTCGCCCAGGTCTCGGCCACGGCGCTGCTTCGCACGCCGCTCGGCATGCGGCTCACGGAGGCGATGCGAAGCGATCCCGCGCTCTGCCGCAACTCCTACAACGAAGCCCTCGCGCTCGATCCCGGGGTCGCGAGGCCGCTTGCTCCCGGAGAGCTCCCGATGTGGTCGCTCTCCGCGGGTCGGCGTGACGCCGTTCGCGTCGATGCGGCGCCCGCCGAGGAGGCGCTCGCGCCGCGGGCGTTCCTCATGACCGCGATCGCGCGGCTGGCCTGCTGTGACCTCTTCATCCACGGGACCGGCGGCGAACGCTACGAGCGCGTCACCGAGGCCTGGGTCGCGCGATGGCTTGGCGTGCCGCTCGCGCCGATGGCCATCGCGAGCGCCACGCTTCGCCTGCCGCTCGACGGCCACCTCCCCTCGCGGCGGATCATCACCCGTGCCGACCTGCGTCGCGTCGCGTTCGACCCGGAGCGTCGTGACGGGCGCATGAGCGACGCGAAGCGAGAGCTTCTTGCGGCAATCGATGCCGCACCGCGCCGATCGTCGGCGCGTCGCGAGCGATTTCGGGACCTGATGCGTCACATCGAGAGCGCCCGCGTGCGTGAGGCCGACACGCTCGAGCGGCTGCGGGCCGAAGTCGCCGCCTCGCGCGACGCCGTCGCCGCGGCGGAGGTGGCCCGCAGCCGCACGTGGCCGTGGGCCCTCCATGACCGCACGGCGGTCGCGGCGCTGCGCGATGCCATCGCCGCGGGATAGACGAACAAGGAGCGCGATTCGCCGATGTGTCGCGCCATCGCTCTCGACTCGCTCGAGCCGTAGACTGCGAATGCGGCGCCGAGTGCCTCTCAGCGCACGCCGCCGCCCCTGTGGGAATCCGCACCCGGAAGTGTCGCCATGCGGCGGACGAAGCGCATCGGATCGAAGACGATCGCCACGCGGCGATCGCATGCGCGTCCAGCTCGCGGCGACCGAGACGGAGACTCGTCATGACACGAGCGAATCGTTATGGATGTGCAGCCGTGGCGGCGTGCGCGATGACCTGCGCGGCCGGCGCTGCGACCTGGGACTTCAACGCCGACTGGAGCAGCGGCAACGGGAACCCCAACGGAGCGTGGAGCTACGGTTGGATGCCCGTCGGATTCGGTGAGCTTCACCTGTTCACGAACGCGTACGTCACCTCGTACAGCCACGGCTGGTCCGGATGGGCCGGCGACGGGACGCCGGGTCAGTGGCAGAACGATTCCGACGGCTGGCCATACGGCGTGCCGCCCCATGACGTCTCGCTTCACCCGGGCCCGGGCACCGAGCCGTGCGTCGCGCGATGGACGGCGCCGGCGGGCGCCAGCGGCGCTGCGACCGTGACCGGCGAGTTTCTGCCGGGCGACGGCGGCGCCATGACCGTGGGCGTACGGCACAACGGCGAGACGCTGTGGATCGCGAGCGACGCCGGGGCGTTCGATCTCTCGCTCTCCGTGAACCCGGGAGACACCATCGACTTCGCCGTCTACGGCGGCTACTGGTACGGCAACACGCCGCTCCGGGCGAAGATCGTGGTGGGAGGCTGCCTTGCGGACCTCGACGGTAGCGGTGCTGTGGACGCCGTTGACCTGGCCGTGCTGATCGGCGCGTGGGGAGGCCCGGGCGATGGCGACCTCGACGGCAACGGCGTCGTCGACGCCGCGGACCTCTCGATCCTCCTCGGTGCGTGGGGCGGATGCTGACCGGAGACGTTCGACGCCGCGCGCACGTCGCGCGGCGTCGGACGGTCAGAGCCCGGCCGTGCGCTTGATCACCACCATCGTGAGGTCATCCTGCTGCGGCTGAGGACCGGCGAACGCAGCGACGTCGGCCGCTACGGCTTGGATGATCGCCGCGGCCGGGCGGTGGGCATGTCGAGCGATCGACTCCCGCAGGCGGTCGGTGCCGAAGTCATCGCGCCTCTCATGCGGCGCGGCCCGCGACCACTCGACGAAGCCGTCGGTGACGAGGGCCAACACGTCGCCCGGTTCCATCGTGAGCGTCTCAGCGGGGCCGAAGCGGACGTCAGGCGCGACGGCGAGCGGGAGGTCGCTCGGCGCGACCTCGTTCACCGCGCCGGTGGCGTGAACGTACACGACGATCGGGCCATGTCCCGCCGAGAGGATCGCGATCGGTCCCCCGCCGCCGTCGTGCGTGTCGATGAGCACGTTCACCATCGTCACGAACCGGCCTTCGGGCAGGTCCGCGGCGAGGAGCGCGTTGACCCGCGTCGCGAGCGAACCGAGATCGGCGTGATGGGCGGCGCTCGCCCGCACGTACGCGCGGCAGGCCGCGGTCACCAGCGCCGGCCCGATGCCGTGGCCGCAGACGTCGGCAAGCGTGACGATCCAGTTGCCGTCGGGAAGGCGCTCCCAGTCGTAGTAGTCGCCGCCGGTCTGGTCGGCCGGGCGATTCCATCCGGCGATCTCATAGCCCGCGATGTCGGGCGCCTCGCGCGGCAGGAGCGCCTGCTGGATCGAGCGGGCCACCGCAAGATCCTGCTCGATCCGCTCCATCTGCCGCTTCGTTTCGGCCTCGCCCAAGGCCGCCTCGACGTGACCGCGGATCTCGCGAGCGACCCACGCGGAGGCGATGCCGCAGGTGAGAAGGAGAAACGGCGTGACGACATACCCCGCGAATGGGATGCCCGTGGTCGTTTGCCGACCCTCGCCGTGCGACGCGACGAATGCGACGAGCAGACCGTAGCCGACGGCGCTCACGACGCCCGCAAGGATGCAGAGCCGAGGACGCAGACGGAGCGTGGTCAGGCCGATGAGCAGCGGAAATCCCAGGAGCGGCGGACTGCTCAGCGCCGCGTAGGGTGCGAGCGTGCCGAGCTGGATGTGGCTCAGCATCACCGCGGCCGGCACCGACGACTCGACCGTCACGGTCGCGACGTTCCACCACGACGGAATGGCCCGATCGCGCCGCTGCGCCCAGCGGACGACGACGAGCGACGCGCACTGGACGACGAGCAGGAACGCCCCCGCCAGCGCTGCGACGAACTTGATCCTCGCCTCCGTCACGCGCGTCGCCGAGATCAGGGCCACCGGAAGGACGACAAGGGCGATCACCGCAATGAGCGCATAGACACGGTGCCGTTCGCTTCGCAGCGCCGCCGCGCAGAAGGCCTCGGAGCGAAGGAGCTGAGACGGGCTCGGTGAACCGGCCGGCGACCGACTCATGAGGAGCGCCCGCCCACCGACCCCGATCCTGGTCTTCCCTCGTCTTCGTTGGTCATCGCGTACCTCGGCGTGCCTTGGGGAGCGAGGGCTCCGGCGAGATTGCCGGACGAGCGGGGATCCCCTCGGTTGCCATGGTCGCCGATGGCCACCTCGCGCACAAGCCCGCGCCATGGGAATCCGATGCCAAGGCGGACAACGAAATCCAACGATTTCGCGAAGCTCACGAGATGATCGATAGCGTCGTGCCGCGGCGATTCTTGCTTGACACGCCCGCGAAATTGCAGTCACTTTGAAGCGTGGCGCCGTGCGCCACAGAACGTCCATCGGCGAATTCCGGGGTGTCTCCATGCGCTATGTCGTCTCGGTCCTCTCCTGCTCGCTCGTCGGCGCCTTCGCCGTCCTCCCCGCCTCCGCGGCGTTCGTGACCTCGACCTGGATCGGGGGTCCATCCGGCACATGGAGTGCGGCGGCGAACTGGTCGCCAAACGGCGCCCCCGCCAACGGGGGAGGCGTCACCTACGACGTCATCATCGACGCGTCGAGCAAGAATGCGGCGGCCGTCACGCTCGACTTCTCGCCGCAGATCATGAATCTCACGATCGGCAGCGGCGACAGCCTCATGCTCGGCAATTCGACAGCCCTCTTCCTCGCGGGCGGCTCGCTCGCCAACGACGGCCAGCTGGTCATGTCGAGCCTCGGAAACCTGACCGACCTGCGCCTCGACACCGACGTCACCCTCTCCGGCAGCGGCGCGGTCAACACGACGAACACGCAGGCGAACCGCCTCTACGGCGCGAACGGCTCGCTGCGGCTCACCAACGGCCTCGGCCACACGATTCATGGTGCGATGCAGTTTGGCCTGAACCAGACCCGTCTCACCAACCACGGCCTGTTCGATGCCGACCTCTCGGCCGGCGTGTCGTTCGACCTCGTCGACGCGGCGGGCACCAACTTCAACGACGGAACGATTCGGGCGTCGAACGGCGCAACGCTCTTCGTCTATCCGGCGACGTTCGAAAACGACGGCGGAGTCATCGAGGCCGCTGCCGGCTCGATCGTCCATCTCCAGGACCTCACCGTCAACGGCGGGACGCTGCGCGACGCCGACGGCGACGGACCGGGGCGGGTCGAGAGCGGCGGGCAGGTGATCCTCGATCATGTCGCCTTCGACGGCCCGTTCACGCTCGCCAATTCGACGACGCTCGCGCTCCGCAATGACGCGGTCGTTCCCGATCGAATCGCGTGTTCCTCCGTCGGCAACTTCACCGACCTCCGCTTCGACACCTCGCCCTTCACGCTCCTTGGCGGCGGCTCGATCACCACCACCAACACCCAAGCCAACCGCATCTTCACCGCCGCCCCTCCGATGCGCCTCCTCGTGCCCGCCGACTTCACGATCCGCGGCGCGATGCAGCTCGGCGTGAACCAGACCCGCCTCACCAACCACGGCCTCGTCGACGCCGACCTCCCCGCCGGCATGTCCCTCGACCTCACCGACGGCGCCGGCATGAACGTCAACGACGGGACCATCCGAGCGTCGAACGGCGCGACGCTGACGGTCTACCCGGCAACGTTCGACAACGACGGCGGCGTGATCGAAGCGGCGCCGGGCTCCTTCGTCCATCTTCAGGACCTCACCATCAACGGCGGAACGCTCCGCGACGCCGACGGCGACGGACCGGGAACGATCTCGAACTCCGGCCTCGTCTACCTTGACCACGTCACGCTCGACGGCCCCTACCTGGTCACCAACAGCGCCGCGGTCGCAATGCGCAACGACGTCGTGATTCCCGGTCACTTTGACGTCGGCGCAACCGGAAACTTCACGGATCTCCGCTTCGACACCTCACCGTACACGCTTCTCGGCGGCGGCTCGATCACCACCACCAACACCCAAGCCAACCGCCTCTACACCGCCGCCGCCTCGATGCGCCTCGTCGTGCCCGCCGACTTCACGATCCGCGGCGCGATGCAGCTCGGCGTGAACCAGACCCGGCTCACCAATCACGGCCTCATTGCCACCGACCTCCCCGCCGGCATGTCCCTCGACCTCGTCGACGGCGCCGGCATGAACGTCAACGACGGGACCATCAGGGCGTCGAACGGCGCGACGCTCACGATCTACCCCGCCACCTTCGACAACGACGGCGGCCTCATCGAGGCAGCGGCCGGCTCCTTCGTCCATCTCCAGGACCTCACCATCAACGGCGGAACGCTGCGCGACGCCGACGGCGGCGGACCGGGCGAGGTCGGGACGATCGGGGCGGTCTATCTCGATCACGTCACGCTGGAGGGAACCCTGAAGGTCCCCAACGCCGGGGCGCTGATCCTCCGAAACGGAATCACGATCGGCAACCGAATCGACGTCGGAGGCAGCGGCAACTTCACCGACGTGCGAGTCGAGACCACCCCCTTCCTCCTCGGCGGCGGCGGCGAACTCGTCTTCTCCAACTCGCCGGCCAATCGCCTCTATTCGGCGGCGCCGTCGATCACGATCGTGAACGGCGCGGGCAACACCATCCGCGGTTCGTTCCAGCTCGGCGTGAACCAGACGATTTTGCAGAACGACGGCGCGATCATCGCCGACGCAAGCGGCGGCGTCGAGATCGATCTCGTGGACGGCTTCCAGTCGACGAACAACGGCACGATCTGGGCCAAGCTCGGCAACATCACGCTGTGGCCGTCGAACCTGGTGAACAGCGGAACCATCCGGATCGACGCGGGGCGGAGCTTCCTCTGGCACGCCGCCTATCCGCAGCTCGCCGGCGCGACCATCGCCAACGGCTCGCTCCAGCTCGACGGCCAGCCGCTCCATCTCTACGGCGGCGAGCTGCGCGGGAACGGCACCGTGATCGGTTCGCTGGTCCACAACGAGCTCGGCACCGTCGATCCGGGCGACCAGATCGGAACGCTCACGCTCACCAACGGCTACCTTCAGGGCGCGAACGCAACCCTTGCGGTCGAGATCGGCGGCACGGCCCCGGGCGTCGGCCACGACCAGCTCAAGGTGATCGGCACGGCGACGATCGCAGGCACCCTTCATGTTGAACGAGCCAACGGCTTCATGCCGCTCCCGGGAGACAACTTCACGATCCTCTCCGCGAGCGGCCCGGTCGTCGGCTTCTTCGACGCCATCGATTCCTGCGACGACGTGACCGTCCTCTACGGCGACCACGAGGTCATCGTGTACTTCTCGACGGCGATCCCGTCCCTCGGCGACCTCGACGGCGACGGCAGCGTCAATGCCACCGATCTCGCGATCCTGCTCGGGTCATGGGGACCCTGCACCGCGTCGTGCTGCAGCGCCGATCTTGACGGGAACGGCGATGTCGGCGCGAGCGACCTGGCGATCCTGCTGGGCGGCTGGAACTAACGCGATGCTCGCGGCCGCGACGGCCGCTCGGCGTCACTCCTCGCGCAGCGGATCGGGTCGGTAGAGCCGATTTCCGTCGAGCGCCCAGACCTTGTCGGTGAACTCGCCGCCGATGTCGGTGACGAGGCCGTACTCGCCGCGTCGCACCTGGGTGAGGGCAAGCGCCGTCTTCGCGTCGAGATTGTCCAGGAGCGCGACGAAGATGGCCTCGGGCGTCGCGGGAGCCTTTGCGGCGCCGAACTCGAGCTTGTCGTGGTGGCTCGCGACGATGTGCTCGAGCACGGTCTGGGCCCGCGGCGGAAGGTCCGGGCCGCCGGCCATGCGCACGGCGTTGAACTTGGAGCGGAGGAGGAGAATGCCGTCCACGACGTGGCCGATGAGGTTGCCGCGGAAGGTGTAGTTGAATCCGCGCTCCCACTCCAGCTCGATCGTCTTGCCGAGATCGTGCGTGAAGAGTCCCATGAGGACGATGTCGCGGTTCAGGTCGGCATACAGCGGCAGGATGCGCTCCGCGGCCTTGAGAAGCTGCAGCGTGTGCTCGAGCAACCCGCCGATGAACGCGTGGTGGACGCTCGCCGCGGCCGGCGCGCGGCGGAAGCGGCGCATCAGGTTCTCGTCGGTGAGGAACGCGTCGGCGAGCTTGAGCATCGCCGGGTGGTGCATCGAATGGAGGATCGCCGTGAGATCCGCGAACATCGCATCGATGTCGTGGCGCGTCGTCGGCACCAGCTTCGCGAGCTGGTCGGGCGAGGGCTCCGCCGGCTCGATCGAGTCGATCACGATCTGGATGGCGCTGTTGTAGAGCTCCGACCGACCGCGGACGCGCACGAACGCGGCGTTTGCGATGCGTCCGAAGCCCGCCTCGTCGCAGCTCCACATGCGGGCCGGCACCTCGCCGCTGGCGTCGCGCAGGATGCACTTGAGGAAGGGCTTCGCCTGCCTCGTGGTGCCGAGCTGCGGATTGATGAGGCTGTACACGCCGTCGACCACCATGCGGTCGGCGAGCGTCTTGATGTCGATCTGTCCGGAGGCCGACGATGGTGCTGCAGTCATGGCGGCGAGTGTAACGCGCTCGGATCAGGCTTCGCCGCGACACGCCGCGAGCACCGCGGGGATCTCCGCCGCAAGATCCGTCGGCGAGAGGCCTGCGCTTCCCTGCCGCGTCGCCCACGAATCCGCGGCGCGGCCATGGATCCACACGCCAAGCCGCGCACACTCGAAGAGCGAACGCTGCGGCTGGGCGCCGCGCGCGAACTGGGCCACAAGGCCGCCGATGATCCCGGCGAGCACGTCGCCGCTTCCGCCCGTGGCCAGGGCCGCGTTGCCGGTCCCGTTCACCCACGCGCGCAGTCCGTCGCTCACGACCGTGTTCGGTCCCTTGAGCACCACGACGCATCCGAGGCGTCGGGCCATCTCGCCCGCCGCTTGGGTGCGCTCCGTCGGGTCCGCGGCGAGCCGGCTCACGCTCGAGGTCACGCCCAACGCCGCGGCGAGCCGCGCGAATTCGCCGGGATGCGGAGTGATGACCAGCGGCGCGCGGATGTCGCGGTGGGCCTCGACCAGCGACGCGACGGCATTGATGCCGTCGGCGTCGAGCACGATCGGCAGCGCGTCGCCGGCAAGCAGGCGCACGACCACCTGCTGCTCCGCGAAGCCCTGTCCGAGGCCGGGACCTAACACGACGACCGAGGCCGACTGCAGCGCGGGATCGATGCGCTCCGCCGCGCCGCTTGCGTCGAGCCGACCGTCGCCGCCTGTCGGAAGGGCGATGCCGGTCGCGGCCGGACAGAGCGTGAGCCCGGCGGCGAGAAGCGACTCCGGCATCGCCAGCACCGCGAGCCCCGCCCCCGTCCGCAGCGCGGCGGAGGCGGCGAGCGCCGGCGCGCCCAACATCGTCCGCTCGCCGTCGACGCCGGCATGGCCGCCGACGACGAGCACCGTTCCGAACGTCCCCTTATGGCCGCGCGGATCGCGCGGCGGCAGCGTCGGCAGGTCCTCGAGGAGCTCGAGCGTCATGACGCCGGAGCCTTCGCGCCCGAGGGCTTCTGCTTCTGATCGTCGGGCATCAGATCGAGAATCGACAGGTTGCCGATGAGGGAGAGCGTGGACGTCCACATCGGATCGGTCGCGCCCCCCTCGAGCGAGCCGACTGCGACGCAGATGTGTGCGGCATGGAAGCGCACCGGCAGCGTCGCGTCATAGTCGACCCACTCGACGCCGGAGCCGTCGGCCGTCGGCAGGAGCGCCTGCGTCCAGACGTGCCAGGCCCAGACGTTCCTCTCGCCGGCGAAGTGGTCGGCGTAGATGAGTCCGCTGGCGATCCGCGCCGGAATGCCGGCCTCGCGCAGAAGCGCCGCGAGGAGCACGCCATGCTCGCTGCAGTCGCCGCCGCGCGATCGCGCCGCCTCGGCCGCCGAGGCGAACGCGCTGGCGAGGTTCTTGTTCGGCAGCGCCCGCTCGGTGGCCTTCCGCAGAACCTCGGCCCGCTCGCGGGGCGAGAGCTTGGAGTCCTTCGGCAACGCCTTCTCGAGAATGGCCCGGACCTCCGGCGCGCTGCCGTCGATCAGGCTCGACTTCGCCAGAAATGCCGGATTCGTCGCCTCGTCGCCGACGGGCGAGCTTCCGCGATCGGCCCGGATCTCG
Source organism: Phycisphaerales bacterium (assembly GCA_044220875.1). Lineage (GTDB taxonomy): Bacteria > Planctomycetota > Phycisphaerae > Phycisphaerales > SM1A02 > JAEUIT01. The sequence goes on from JBGAQH010000002.1 coordinate 193,001, forward strand.
AGCTCGATCTCGTTGGGCCCGGTTCGACGGACGCGCTGGGCGCCAACCGAGGGGAACTCGGCGATCTCGCCCTCCTTCATCGAGATGCGCAGCGAAAGCGACGTCTTCTCCATCACGTCGAAGATCCTGCGCTTGGCCGGCACGAAGCTGTTCACCAGCACCTCAGCGCCGGACTTTTGGGAGGCCTCGATCGCCTTCTCCCGCGAGGTGAGCCGCGTCTTCAGCTCGCCGATGCCGAGCTTCACGGTGCTGTCGACGAGCAGCCCGTCGGGCGCATAGCGCTCGACGACGTCGAGCTTCTGGAGGCTGTCGACCGAGGACCACACCGCGACCGGAATCGTGCGCGGCGCCGCCTCGAAGTCGATGTTCGCCTGGCCGCTGCCCCGCTTCTGCATCACGACGGTGACGACCTCGAGTCCGCTCTCGACGTCCACCGACTGGTACTTGATGTCGCGGGCCCCGGCCTTCATGCGCTCCTTCACGAATCGCTCGAGCGCCGCTGGGGCGAGCCAGCCCTCGCCCGGCAGCATCTTCTCGCGCGTCGCGGTCTGGTCCTTGATGGTCACCTTCCACTGCCCCCCGTCGCGGGCGAAGGCGAAGGTCGTGTCGACCGGCGCGCCGCCCATCGCCTGGTGCAGCGTCGCCTCGATCGGCTCGCCGCGGGCCGACTCGAGGAAGGTCGTCTGCGAGGCGACCTCGACCTTGGTGTCGCCGCGGGCGAGCCGCATCTGCATCGCCCGCGTGCTCCGGACGCGATCGCCCTCGCGTTCGATCATGGCGTGGATCGAGCCGCAGGGCTTGCCGGCCAGCGAGAGCTCGAACCAGCGATCGTCCTCGACCGTCCAATCGGCGGCGGCCGTGCGGACGCAGATGCCGACGATGGCCAGGAGGAGGGCAACGACGGGCGACCGCAACGAAACCTTGGGCATGGTGCTAGCCTTCGACCTTCTTCAGCAGCGGGAAGAGAATGACGTCGCGGATCGACGGCGAGTCGGTCAGGAGCATGGTCAGGCGATCGACGCCCAAGCCCATGCCGCCGGCCGGTGGCATGCCGACCTCAAGCGACTCGAGGAAGTCGTGGTCGAGGGAGCGGAAGGTGCTCTCCTCGTCATCAGCGCCCTTGAGCTGCTCGGTGAACTTCGCCCGCTGGATGTCGGGGTCGTTCAGCTCGCTGTACGCCGGCCCGATCTCCATGCCGGCGATGAAGAGATCCCACCGGTCGCACAGCGTCGGGTTGCTGCGCGCGGGCCGGGTCAGCGGCGAAATCGCGCTCGGGTAGTCGAGGACGAAGGTCGGCCGGGCCGGATTGAGCAGCGGTTCGGCGACTTCCTCGAAGACCTCGTTGATGACGAGCCAGTCGTCGAGCTTGGCCTCGTCCTTCACGTGGATCTCCCGGGCCTTCGCCCGGACCTTGGCGATGTCGGTCATCGGGAAGCCGCAGGCCCGCTCGAAGAGCGCCGAATAGGTGACCCGCTCGAAGGGACGGCGGTAGTCGATGCGAAGGTCGCCATACGGGAGGACCGGAGCGTCCTCGCTGCCGCCGACCTCGAGCCCCGCGGCCTGGCGGTCCTTCCATTGCTGGCAGGCGAGCGAGTGGATCATCCCCTCGACCAGCTCCAGCATCGTCATGTAGTCGCCGAAGGCCTGGTAGGCCTCCATCGCGGTGAACTCGGGGTTGTGGCTGCGGTCGACGCCTTCGTTGCGGAAGTTCCGGTTGATCTCGAAGACCTTCGACATGCCGCCGACGAGAAGCCGCTTGAGATAGAGCTCCGGCGCGATGCGCATGTAGAGATCCATGTCGAGGGCATTGTGGTGGGTGACGAAGGGTCGGGCCGCGGCGCCGCCGGCGAGCGGCTGCATCATCGGCGTCTCGACCTCGAGGTAGCCCTGCGCTTCCATGTGGCGGCGGATGCGCGAGACGATCCGCGAGCGGGCCTCGAAGGTGCGGATGACCTCGGGGTTTGAGTACATGTCAACATAGCGCTTGCGATATCGAACCTCGGGATCGGTGAGGCCGTGCCACTTCTCGGGCGGCGGAGCCAGGGACTTCGCATGCATCGTCAGCGATGAGGCCCAGACGCAGATCTCGCCGGTCTTGGTGCGCCCGACCGGTCCCTCGGCAACGACGATGTCGCCGTAGTCCAGTTGCTTGGCCAGCGCGAACTCCGAGTCGACGGGCATGTTGCCCTTCGAGAGCGTCACCTGCAGGTCGCCGCTCGCGTCGCGAAGGCGAACGAAGACGAGCTTGCCGATGTCGCGATGCTGGACGACGCGGCCCGCCACCTTGGCCCGACGACGAGGGTCCGCTCGCGGCGCTGCCGGGTCTGCCTTGCGAGCCGCCTCCGCGGCCTCGAACGCAGAGCTCTCCTCTTCATTGAAAAGTCCGCGAGCGACGGCGAGCGGGATCAGCCCGTCGACGCGCTGTCCGTAGGGTTCGATCCCCAGTTCAGCGCGGTGCTTGCGGAGCTTCTCCCGCCGCGCGGCGACGAGATCGGATCCATCGGAAGGGAGTGTCGGGTCAGGAACGGACAGGGTCACGGGATGCTCCGCTGGCATGGCAGCGCGACGGTGCCATGGATGGTCAGTGTGTGTCATCACGCTCGGGGTTCATGGGGCCCAAACACGGAGCCGCACACTGGGCGCACTCGCCCGCGTCCCGGAAGCGTTCGTCGATGGTACCCTCTTCTGTTTCGCGTCCAAGGGCGCGGTGCTTTCGCTTCCGCCTGAATTCGGGCTTGCTCCATGACTCCAGCTTCAGCCATTCGCCGTGTCGGCGTGCTCACCGGTGGAGGTGACTGCCCCGGTCTCAACGCAGTCATTCGCGCGGTCACCAAGACCGCGATCCGCATGCACGGCATTGAGGTCGTCGGCATCGAGGACGGCTTCCTCGGCCTCATCGAGAACCGAACCCGCCCGCTCTCCTTCAAGGACGTCTCGGGCATCCTGACCCGCGGCGGAACGGTGCTGGGCAGCCACAACAAGGCGAACCCGGGACACTTCTGCGTCGGCTTCGACGCCGAGAGCAAGCCCATCTTTCGGGATGTCACCGATCGCTGCCTCGACACCTGCATGCGAAATCGCCTCGACGCGCTCATCGTGATCGGCGGCGACGGCACCATGGCCTGCGCCGCGCCGCTCGTTCGGGCCGGCGTCAACGTGATCGGCGTTCCGAAGACCATCGACAACGACCTTGTCGGCACCGAGATCACCTTCGGCTTCCTCACCGCCGTCGCTACCGCGACCGATGCCCTCGACCGGCTGCACTCGACAGCGGACAGTCACCACCGGGTGATGGTCTGCGAGGTCATGGGCCGCAACGCCGGATGGATCGCCCTCCACTCCGGCGTCGCCAGCGGCTCGGACGTGATCCTGTTGCCGGAGATTCCCTTCGACCTCGACGTCATCTCCGACTACATCCGGGCCCGCATGCAGAATGGCCCCGGCTTCGCCATCGTCGTCGTCGCCGAGGGCGCGACTCCCCGCGGCGGCAGCCAGATCGTCTCCCGCCTCGACCCGACCAGCCCCGATCCGATCCGCCTGGGCGGCATCGGCCAGTTCGTGGCCAAGGAGCTCGAACGGCGAACCGGCACCGAAACCCGCACCACCGTCCTCGGACACATCCAGCGCGGCGGTCCGCCGATCGCGGCCGACCGCGTGCTCGGCACCAATTTCGGCTACCACGCCCTCGAAACGCTCATGCGCGGCGGCGTGGGACGCATGGTCGTCCGCGAGAACAACGTCTTCACCGATGTGGATCTCCTGTTCGCGGCCGGTAAGCAGCGTCTGGTTCCGGCAAATCACCCTTTGATCGCGGCCGCACGGGGCATCGGCACGAGTTTCGGGGATCATGTCGGCAGCCTCCGGCCGGCCGACGCCCCGGGGGTCGTCGTCTGACGTGACCTGCCGCGCGGCTTCAGGGGGCTTGCATTGGATCCAGTCGTCTTCCTCGATCGGGACAACACGCTGATCGCCAACGATGGCGACCTGGGTGATCCGTCGAAGGTGCATCTGATGCCGGGCGTTGCAGCGGGTCTGAAGCGGCTCAAGGACGCCGGCTACCGGCTGGTGGTCGTCACCAATCAGGGCGGCGTCGCTCGCGGTCGCTACGGCGAGTCCGACGTCGATCGCGTCCACGCGAAGATCGCGAGCCTCGTCGACGAGGAGAGCGGCGGCAAGCGCGTCCTCGACCGCTTCTACTACTGCCCCTTCCATCCGGAGGGCACGCATCCGGAGTATCGACGCGAACATCCATGGCGGAAGCCCCGTCCGGGGATGCTGCTGCAGGCCGCGGCGGATCTCTCCCTCGATCTCGATCGCGGATGGATGGTCGGCGACCAGGCCCGCGACATTCTGGCTGGCCGCTCCGCCGGTGTGCGAACGATTCTCCTGGGCGAGGACGAGACGACCATTCATGCGTCCAATCCGGACTTCGTCGTGCGCGAGTTCCAGGATGTGGTCGACACGGTGCTCTGGCACCGGATGAACGACGCCGCGGACGTGACCCAGCGCTCCGCCGAGCGGGCCAAGAGCAAGGCCACGCTGGAAGTGGAGATGAAGCCGCCGACGACCGCCCAGGCGAGCGCGATCACCGCGGTGCGCGATCGCAAGGAAAAGCGCGGCAACAAGCGTCGGGCCAGAGAGCGAAGCGAAGCCAACGAGACGCGACGCGCCAAGCCGGCGCTTGAGCCGCTGCGCAGGGCGCTGGTGGAGCTCGTCGAGGAAGTCCGCACCGACCGCACGCGCCGCGGCGAGTTCGGGCCGCTGCGCATGGTCGCGGCCAGCGTGCAGCTCCTCACCGTGGTCCTTGCGGTCTTCGCCCTCCTCGAGCTCGGCGACCTCCAGCTCTTCGCCCGTTGGATGGGCGCGGCGCTCCTTGCCCAGCTTGCGACGATCGCGCTCCTCCTCTTCGACGGCCGCTGACGATGACCTCCCGGGCCGAACGATCGACGGTGACGCTGCACAGCCGACGTCCCGCCGGCAGCGCGAGCCCGATGGCCGACGAGAGCGTGCAGCGGATCGTCCTGGCGACGATCGGGGGCATCGGCGAGCGCATGGGGATCGCGATCGTGGACGTGCGGCACGATGACGATTCGGTGACGCTGACGATCGAGGCGCCGCAGCTCGTGGCGGTGAGCTTTGCCGCGGAGCTGCGTCGCGTGACGGACGCATGGCATCGGGCGAAGTTCGGCACGCCGATCTGGAGCGATCGACCATGAGGTCAACAACGGGCGTGGCGCCGGCCCGCGTGCTCGTCGTCGCACCCTCCTGGGTCGGCGACGCGACGATGGCGACGCCGGCCTTCCGCGCGATGGCCGCGGCGTGGCCCGACGCCCGCCGCACGCTCCTCTGCCGGCCGGGGATCGATCGGGTCCTCGCCGGGCTCGCGGCCTTCCATGACGTGATCGTCGAGCGGGCCGCGGGAATCGCCGGTCCCATGCGGGCCGCCGCGAAGATCCGCGCGGTGCGGGCCGACGTCGCGGTTCTCTTTCCGAACTCCTTTCGCACCGCCCTCGCCGTGCGGCTCGCGGGCGTGCCGCAGCGCATCGGCTATGGCCGCGACGGCCGCGGCCTGCTGCTCACCACGCGCGTGCCCGCGCCGCCGCGCGGCGTGCCCGCCTCGACCGTCGACTACTACTGCGACCTGATCGAGCGCGGACTCGGCGTTCCCGTCGCCGACCGCAGGCCGCAGCTCGCCCTCACCGAGTCCGAGCGATCCGCTGCGAACGAACTGTTAGGCGGCGTGGCGCGACCCTTCGCGCTCCTCGTCCCGGGCGGCAACAACCCGGCGAAGCGCTGGCCGCCCGAGCGATTCGCCGCGGTGGCGGGGCACCTCGTCCGGAAGCACGGGCTGAGCGTCGTCGCCTCGGGAAGCCCGAACGAGCGCGAGGTCATCGAAGCGATCGCCCGAACTTCGACCGTCCCGATCGCGAACCTGGCCGAGCGGGCCGTCGACCTGGGGGCGCTCAAGGGCGTGGTCGCACGGGCATCGCTCGTGATCACCAACGACACCGGCCCGCGACATTTCGCCGCGGCGTTCGCGGTGCCGACCGTGGCGCTCTTCGGGCCGACCGATCACCGGTGGACGCGATTGCCCGACGTGCCGGAGCGGGTCCTTGTCGCGGAGCCCTTTCTCCCCGACGAGCTCGTCGCCGACGATCGGCCCGCGGTCTGCCGCATGGATCGGATCAGCGTGGGCGACGTCGTCTCGGCCGCCGATGCCCTCATGGGGCAGGCGACGCGCACGACGCCTCGAGAAATGCCGAGCACCTGAGCCGCTCCGTCTCGCTCAGTTCGCATCCGAGCGACCACCGGACCCGTTCTCGCTCGCTCGCCTCGTTCCTCGCGCGCCGCACGCCGACCGGATCGATCGCCGCGATGGTTCCGACCGGCGTGATGACGAAATTCGAGAGCTTGCCGTCTCGGTGAAAGAGCCCGGCCGCGCGCAGGCGGCCCAGAAGCTCGGCCATCCCGACCCCGAGCCGCCGCTGCTCGGCGACGTCGGCGCCGCGAACCCGATCGAGGAGCGAATCCCCCTCGATCCACTCCATACGAATCTGCACCGCAAGACCGCCGAGCGTCGTCAGGCGCGCCTCGCCGCGCGGGCGGGCCGTCGCAACCTGCGCTGCGAGCAGTCGGCGGGCTCCGCGAAGCTGCCGCTGGGCCTGGGAGATGCCGATGCAGAGCTTGAGGAGTTCCCAGGGCGTCGCCGGCCACCGCTTCACGACCTCAAGCAGGCCATCCGGGCTCCGCACCAGAAAGACTCCCCGCCGCCCCTCACGCTTCAGCGTGCGGATCGTGCCGGGGGGAGCGCCGGCGCCGCGATGCGAATCGGCCGTGGCGGAGTTCATCGGAATGTCGGAGACTACCACCCCCGCCATGCAGTGGCCGTTGCTCCTCATCCTCGCGTTCCTCTCCGGCAGCATTCCCTTCGGCCTGCTCATCGCGCGGGCCAAGGGCGTTGACATCAGGGCCCACGGCTCGGGAAACATCGGCGCCACCAATGTCGGCCGCGTCCTCGGTCGGCGTTGGGGGTTCCTCTGTTTCGCGCTCGATGCGGTGAAGGGAGCGGCGCCCGTGCTCATCGCCGGATCGAACCGCTCGCTCCTCGGCGTTGCCGCCATGGAATTGGCGGCGAGCGATCTTTGGCTCTGGCTGGCGGTGGCGGTGCTTGCCCTGCTCGGTCATGTCTTCAGTCCTTGGGTCCGCTTCAAGGGCGGGAAGGGCGTTGCGACCGGGTTCGGCGCCTTCGCGGCGATGTGGACACCGCTGACGATTCCGACCCTCGTCGCACTCGTCGTCTGGGCCGTCGCGGTGAAGGCCACGAAGATGGTCTCGCTGGCGAGCATGATCGCGGCCCTTTCGATCCCGATCACGCTGCTGGTCCGCTGCGCGATCTCCGGCGACATGGCCGCGGCCCTGCACGCATCCGTCCCGACGCTCACCGTCGCCGCGCTCATCGCGGTCCTCATCATCGTGAAGCACCGCGCGAACATCGGGCGCATCCTCCGCGGCGAGGAACTCAAGGTGAAGGCCTAACGATGTCATCCCCGACCACCCCATCACCGCACGACGGGTACCAGTCGCCGCTCGAGACGCGCAACGCCAGCGCCGAGATGCGCTCGATCTGGAGCGCCCGCCGCAAGTTCTCGTTGTGGCGCCGCATCTGGCTGGCGCTGGCGGAGAGCGAGCGCGAGATCGGCCTGCCCGTCACCGAGACCCAGATCGCCGAGTTGCGGAGCCATCTCGATGACATCGACTTCGAGAACGCCGCCCGTCATGAGGCCAAGCTCCGCCACGACGTGATGGCCCACGTGCATGCACTCGGGGACGTCGCGCCGACGGCACGACCGATCATCCATCTCGGCATGACCAGCCAGGACGTCGTCTGCAACGCCGATGTCCTGATCCTTCGCGATGCGCTTGGCGTGATCGGACGGAAGCTGGCCCGCGTCGTCGATCGACTCGGGCGGTTCGCGATCGAGCGGAAGGACCTCGCCACCCTCGGATTCACGCACTACCAACCCGCCCAGCCGACGACGGTCGGCAAGCGGGCGACGCTCTGGGCCCAGGATTTCGCGATCGCCCTCGATGAGATGGAGACGCGCCGAGCCGGCCTTCGCCTCAAGGGGCTCCGCGGGGCAACCGGTACCCAAGCGAGTTTCCTCGGCCTCCTCGGAGGCGATGCCGCTCGCGTGGACCGGCTCGAGTCACTCTTCGTCGGGCGCCTCGGAGGGTTGGCGGATTGGCCCGAGGCTCGGTCCTTTTCGGTCTCCGGACAGACCTACCCGCGCATCGTCGACGCACAGATCCTCTCGTCGCTCGCGGTCGCCGCGGCTGCGGTGCACAAGTGCTGCAACGACCTGCGCCTGCTCGCGAATCTCAAGGAGGTCGAGGAGCCCTTCGAGGCCGACCAGATCGGCTCCTCCGCGATGCCCTACAAGCGCAACCCGATGCGCTGCGAGCGTGCGACCGGATTGGCCCGCTTCGTGATCTCGATCGCCCACAACGGCTACGACACGGCAGCGACGCAGTGGCTCGAGCGCACGCTCGACGACAGCTCGAACCGCCGCCTTTCGCTGCCCGAGGCATTCCTCGCCCTCGACGGCGCCCTGGACATCATGGCCAACGTCTGCGGCGGACTCGTGGTGCACGAGCGCATGGTCGCCGCGCACCTCGACGCCGAGCTGCCGTTCATGCTCAGCGAGGATCTCATGCTTGCCGCGGCGAAGGCCGGCGCCGATCGACAGCAGGCCCATGAGGCGATTCGCGTGCACAGTCACGCGGCCGCGGCGCGAATCAAGGGCGAAGGCGCGCCGAACGATCTCCTGGACCGACTGGCTCGCGATCCGCTCTTTGCGAAGGTCGACCTCGCCCGCGTCTGCAGCGCGACGGCGGCAACCGGTCGTGCCGCCGAACAGACCGTCAGGTTCGTCCAGCAGGTCGTCGAGCCGATCCGCGCCCGATATGGAGCGGCGCTCGCCGCCGATCCGGTCTTGAAGGTCTAGCCACACATGCCCATCCCACGACTGCGCCGCGAATCGACCGCCCTGCTCGTCATCGACGTGCAGGAGCGACTGCAGCCGACCATCCACCTCGGCACCGACGTCGCCCACAATTGTGGGCTGCTGTTGGATGTCGCCCACGCGCTCGGTCTTCCTTCGGTTGTGACCGAGCAGTACGTCAAGGGACTCGGACACTCGGTTCCCGCCATCCGCGAGCGCATCCGGCCCGGCACGCCGGTCGTCGAAAAGACCCGATTCAGCGGTGCCGTCCCCGAGGTGGTGGGCTTCCTCGACGAACGTCGGGTCGCCAACGTTCTCCTGTGCGGGGTCGAGGCCCATGTGTGCGTGCTCCAGACCGCCTTGGATCTGCTTGCCTCGGGCCGCCAGGTGTTTCTCGTGACCGACGCAATCTCAAGCGGCCAACACGACCAGGTCCATCCGGCGTTCGAGCGAATGCAGCGGGCCGGCGGCGTGCTGTCAGGCACCTTGGGAGCGACCTACGAGCTCGTCGCCGACGCCGCGGACCCAGCGTTCAAGGCCTGCCTCGGCATCGTCAAGGCGGTCCGGCATGTGAATCACGGCCGATAATCGGACTTTTCCACCAGCGCTGGGAAGGTCGCAAGACCGAAAGAAAGTTCCCCCACTTCTGCGGATCGGTCCCCACGGAGCGGTATTCTCTGCGGAACGCACGCGGGAGCCGCGATGGGACGCCCCCATTCGGCACTGCCCGCCTCAACGAACTCCGCTTGTGAGGGTGTCTGACCCATGGAAGCCTACGACCGTCTTGTGAAGCTCGTGCACGAAGTCGAAGAGGACGTCAAGAAGGCCGAGGGCGGCAACAAGGCCGCCGGCACTCGCGTCCGAAAGGTGATGCAGGAGATCCGGCAGGCTGCCCAGGATCTTCGCGCCGCCATCCTCGATGCTCGCAATGAGGGCGACCAGGCGCCAGCACCGGCTCCGGCGAAGCCCGCCGCGAAGCCCGCGAAGGCCTGACCCTCGACCGGCGCCGCCGGCGCGCTGCCCCCCGAGGGCCCAAGTCCGTTCCAGCCTCGCGGCGCCATCGGATGCCTCACCATCCGCTGATGCCGCGTTGCTTTCGAATTTCACCGTATCGAGCTGACGCTACGTGGCATCCCAACCGCTTTTCGACATCACCGGGATCGACCGAACACTTGTGCGGGCCACGGCCGAGGACGTGGGTCGGGTCAATCCGCAGTGCGGACACATGCGCCAGCTCGACCACGTGATCTGGGCCGATGACGCCCTGACGGATGTCTTGGGCGTCAAGTTCGTTCGACACGATGAGTTCTGGGTACCCGGCCACATCCCCGGTCGACCGCTGTATCCGGGCGTCCTGATGATCGAGGCGGCGGCGCAGGTCTCAAGCTGGCTTCAGCGGGTGAAGTACGAGAATCTCGGCTTCCTCGGATTCACGCGTTGCGACGAGACCGTCTTCCGTGCCCAAGTGGCACCGGGCGACACGCTCTACCTTCTCGCCCATGAGGTCACTTCAAGCCGAAAGCGGTTCGTGTCGGTCGCACAGGGCATCGTCAACGACCGAATCGTGTTCGAGACCAAAGTCACGGGCATGACGTTCTAGCGGGCCCGCTGTCATGACCGTCATCGAGCCTCTCCTCTTTGAGCCGATCCTGAAGCACCGCGCGTGGGGGGGCGACCGACTGCGGCATTTCGGCAAGCGGGTGCCGACGGGCGGCCACATCGGCGAGAGCTGGGAACTCGCCGATCTTCCCGACGAGATCCAGGATGGCCGAAGCCATGTCGCATGCGGCGCCTGGTCGGGAATGACCCTGCGCGAGGTCATCCGCACCCATCCCCTTGAGATCCTCGGGACGACCGAACGGTCCAAGGACGGCGGATTCCCGTTGCTCGTCAAGTACCTCGACGCCCACGAGCACCTGTCCGTGCAGGTTCACCCCGATGCCGCATACGCGGCGGCGGTGCCCGGCGCTCACCTCAAGACCGAGGCATGGGTCATTCTCGAGGCCCAGCCCGGCGCGATGGTCTATCGAGGGGTTCGCCGGGGCGTTCAGCGAGACCAGTTCTTCAACGATCTTCAGGACATCGACGGTCCAGGCGTTCTGCCGCACCTGGTTCCCGTGCCTGTCGAACGTGGCGACTGCATCTATCTCCCGAGCGGGATCTGCCACGCCCTCGGCGCCGGCATCATCGCGGCGGAAGTTCAGACCCCCAGCGACACCACGTTCCGCGTCTTCGACTGGAATCGCAACGATCCCGGCCGCAGGCTTCACATCGAGCAGGCCCGGCAGTGCATGCGTTTCGGAGACGCCCAGGAGGACGGCGTCCCGGGAATCGTTCGCCACACGGACGCAAGCCTGCGACCAACGCATGGACTCGAAGTCCGAATGCTCTGCGCAACGCCGATGTTTGCCATCGAGTGGATCGATGCGATGCCCCGAACCGAGTTGCAGATATCGACCAGCGGCTCGCCGGTCGTCTGGTCGGTGGTGGAAGGCGGCGCAGACCTGAAGGGTCCCGACGGCCGAGCGCTGCGGCTGAAGGTCGGCGATACGGCGCTCATGCCCGCGGCCCTTGACGGCTGGTTCGGGAGGTTCGCCGATCGGACTACGATCCTTCGTACGTCGATACCCACGGCATCCAGGCCGCTCGCGGCCCGGTGAGCTCTCAGCAAAGGACGTCCATGATTCGATCGCGCTGTCTCGGGATGCTCGTTGGATCCGTCATCGCACTCGTTGCGACGGCGGAGGCGATGGCGACCCAGTTCCTGGTCCGCGCAGGCGACGACTGGGCCGTGTTGAAGGAGAAGGTCCATCCCGGCGATGAGATCATCCTGATGCCCGGCAATCACCGCGAAGTGCGATTTGACGCACTCAAGGGGGAGCGGGAGAAGCCGATCATCATCCGAAGCGCGAGTCTCGATCCGCGGAACCTCGCGACCATCACGGCAACCGATGTCGGCATCTACCTGCTCCGGGCCGAATTCGTGCGAATCGAGAACGTCCTCATCGTCGGGGGTCGGCGAGCAGGCATCGTTGTGACCGGGGACGGAGAGGGCCGTTCGCAGCACGTGACCCTCACCAACGTCTTCGTCGCGAAGACCGGCGACATGGCGGAGAAGTGCGGCGTGCGGATTGACCGCACCGACCACATGACGCTGAAGGACTGCCGCATCGAGGCGTGGTATCGAGCTGGCGTCCATATCACCGCCGCTTCGGACATCGCCCTGAATGGGGTGCAGTTCGTCGGAACGCCGGCAACGCCGGATGAGTACGGCGTCCTTGTCGATGGCGGCAGCGCGAGCGTCATGCTGCAGAAGTGCCGCTTCGCGCCGGGCATCGCCACCGCCATCGGGCTGGGCCTGCCGAATGGTCCCGCAACGCCGCCCCCACCCGCGACCGACCCGAACGCACCCAAGGCCGAGCCTCCGGTCCTCGTGGATGGCGTGACGGTCGAACGCTGCCTGGCGAAGCGAGTGGGCACGTTCGTCACCTTCGGAAGCTGTGCGAACGCACTGGTGCGAGCCAACTCCATCGTCGATCCCACCCACGGCTATGGCTTCGTCGAAGTACCGAAGGGCTACTCGCCGGTCCACAACTCGTCGCTTCTTGCCAACCTCTTCGTGTGGAGCCCGGGCGTTCTGAAGTCCTTCGCCAGCGCCGCCGGCGGATCGCAACCGAAGGGGCTGAACCTTGAGACGAACCTGTGGTTCTCTCTCGAACTCCCGACGGCGATGTCGATCTTGGGGGAGTTCCTCGGCACCGTGAAGTCACCGCAGACCATCGACCTCGACCCGAAGCTCGACGGCTACGACCGACCGACTGCCGAAGCGGCCAAGTCATTCGGATGGCTCTCCGCATAGGAGTTATCGGCGGCCTTCGCTCGTTGTGCGAGTGATCAGTCGGGAGCCTTCCGTCGCGGGGCGTTTGCCTCATCTCCCTGCGAATGTTCGGTGCTTGGAATCGTCGCACTGCCCTCTGGGTCGGTCGGGCCGATCGCCAAGGGCGCGGGATCTCCCCGCCGCCTCCCTCGGATCCGCCCGGATCCACATTTGGGGTTTCACCGCCATGAGCGGCACCGTTTCGGAAGACTCCCTTCGGCACTGGATGCAGCGACTCGGACCCGGCCTCATCGCCCACGCCGCCGGCATCTGCCGAAACCGGCACCGCGCCGAGGAGTTGGTTCAGGAAGCCTTCATCAAGCTGTGGCGCAAGCCGCCGGATGCGGGCGAACCCGCCTACGCAAGCTGGCTTCGAACGACGGTGACGAACCTGGCGATCAACGCCCTTCAGCGGGACAAGCGGCCCGGGGCCCTGCCCGACGAATTCGGCGACCAGAAGCGCGGCCGGGAGAGCACGCCGCAGCGGACACTCGAGCGGGCGGAGGACCTGAGCCGGGTCGAAGAGGCACTCGCGCGGCTCGAGCCCGACAAACGGGCGATGCTGATGCTCCGCGTGAACGAACACATGAGTTACGAGGCGATCGCAGAGCATCTTGGCGTTCCGGTGGGAACGGTGATGAGCCGCCTCAACCGCGCCCGACTCGCGCTGCTCGGCGAACTCGACGCGAACTTCGACGCCAAGTCCGCCCGCCCCTCCTCCTACGACATCAACCGCTACCGCGAGGCATGAGTTCCTCGCTTCCGCTTGACTGGACCTTCCGATGAACCGCCAGCACTCCATGGACTGCGTCGACTTCAAGGTGATTCTCTCGCCGTACATCGACGGCGAACTTGCCGCCGAGACCCGCTTCGCCGCTGACCGTCACCTGATCGAATGCGGCAACTGCCGGTCGCTGCTTGAGCGTGCGGAATCCAACGACGAGGCGATTCGCGGCATCTGCCTGCGGGACCCCGAATTCGCCCAGCAGATCGCCGGACCGATTGGCCTTCCGGCGGAGTTTGAGTCGGAGGTCCTGTCTCGCGTTCAGCGACGCCGCACGATTCAGTGGCAGCGGATGCGAGGTTCGCTCGGACTGCTCGCCGCCGCGGCGGCCCTCGCACTCGGCGCCGCCCTTTGGACGATCTGGCCGACCCAAACGGGCAACGGCGACCGATCGGGGAGCGGAACGAGCGAGCCGGTGAACGACGGCGATTTCGAACAGCTCGACCCGCGTCTGCACGGTCCGCCGACGCTCCTCCATCCGCGCGAGTTTGCCCGCTCAAGCCCCGCGCTGAACTCAGACGAGCTGCAGAGCCTCCATGGCACGGCGATTCTCCTCCAGTCGATCGCCGCAACTCCCTTCGAGGACATCGCCGCCCGGACACAGCTCCGTCAGATGTCGGTGTACGACGAACTCATCGAACGGCTGGGTGCGATCCAGCCTCGGTTCGATACCATCGACCGCCGCACCATCGCCGCGGCCCGCGCCGTCCTCTTCGAATTGCAGCGGGAGCACGTGGACCTCGCCGCCTGGAACACCCTCCAGGACGACCTTCGGGCCTACGAGCTCGCCCGGGACCTTGAGGTGATCGCCAGCTCCGCCGAGTCACACACCGGAGCGTGACCGAAGGCATGTGGGGATCTCGGGGGTAGCCACCCCGCATGGGGATTGATCGGAAAGAACGTGCGACTTTGGGTATCGTCCCCCGCAGATGGACGTCCGCGGACCGATTCCCTTTCACGCCTCGGTGCAAGCCGCTCGGGCGTATGGCGTGGCCCAGCCCGCTCGCAAGGCAGCGAATCCCGCTTCCGGACTGACGCCGAATTCCGTTGCAGCAACCACCGCGACTCCGCCCGCCGCACGGGCGGATCGTCTCGTTGCTGGCCGGGTGAGCGTGAACGCCGACCCGTCCTTGGCCCCGACGCAGACCCCCTCCGCGACGACCGCTGGCGGGAGTTTCGCCCTCTACAACCGGGCAGCAGACCGGATTGAGGTCGCGACATCGGTGGCGATTGGCCGAACCGTCGACCGTCAGGCTTGACGCGGTCCAAGGACCCCGCCGATCACCGCTCCAAACCTTGGCAGGCGTGCCGGTTTTCGCTATTCTCTCCGCTCTTCGCGACGCCCGAGCCGCTCCTTGGCGGCGGGCGATTGCCCCCTCGGCCCCCCACACCGACGTTGACGCGTGGGTCGGGCTCGGAGGCAGCGCGATGACTCTCAACGGACCCCATTCATGCCAGCCACCGGAACGATCACCCAGGTCATCGGCTCGACATTCGACGCGCAGTTCCCCGAGGACTCGCTTCCCCAGATCTACAACGCCGTCACCATCGACTTCGCGGTGCGTGGCCAGACGACGCGCCTCTTCGGCGAAGTCGCCCGTCACCTCGGCGGCGGTCAGGTTCGTTGCGTCGCCTTGGCCTCGACGGACGGCCTGAAGCGCGGCGACGCCTGCGTCGACACCGGAGCTCCGGTCAGCGTGCCGGTGGGCGAGGAAGTCCTCGGCCGCGTGTTCAACCTCCTCGGCAACCCCGTGGATGAGCGCGGCCCGGTGAACGCCAAGAAGCGTTCGCCCATCCACCGCACCGCCCCCGACTTCATCGACCTCAATCCGAAGACCGAGATCCTCCAGACGGGCATCAAGGTCATCGACCTCCTCTGCCCCTTCGTCCGCGGCGGCAAGATCGGTCTCTTCGGTGGTGCAGGCGTCGGCAAGACGGTCGTCATCCAGGAGATGATCGCCCGCGTCGCCCGTAACTTCGGCGGCTACTCGGTGTTCGCCGGCGTCGGCGAGCGCACCCGCGAGGGCAACGACCTCTGGCTCGAAATGCAGGAGGCCGAGTACATCGACGCGGCGGGCAAGAAGAGCCACGTGCTCGACAAGGTCGCCATGGTCTTCGGCCAGATGAACGAGCCGCCGGGAGCGCGTCTCCGCGTCGGTCTCTCGGCCCTCACCATGGCCGAAGAGTTCCGCGACGCGTCGGGTAAGGAGACGCTCCTCTTCGTCGACAACGTCTTCCGCTTCACCCAGGCGGGTTCGGAAGTGTCGGCGCTTCTGGGCCGCATGCCCAGCGCCGTCGGTTACCAGCCGAACCTCTCGACCGAGATGGGTGCGATGCAGGAACGCATCACCTCGACCCGTCAGGGCGCCATCACCTCGGTGCAGGCCATTTACGTGCCCGCCGACGACCTCACCGACCCGGCTCCCGCGACGACCTTCGCCCACCTCGACGCGTTCATCGTGCTCGAGCGCAAGATCGCCGAGAAGGGCATCTATCCCGCCGTCGACCCGCTCGGCTCGACGTCGCGAATCCTCGACCCGCAGGTCGTCGGCGAGCGCCACTACAAGGTCGCCCGACAGGTCCAGAACATCCTGCAGCGGTACAAGGATCTCCAGGACATCATCGCCATCCTCGGCGTCGACGAACTGAGCGAAGAGGACAAGCTCACCGTGAGCCGCGCCCGCAAGATCGAGCGCTTCTTCTCGCAGCCGTTCTACGTCGCCCAGGTCTTCACCGGCTTCCCCGGCGTCACGACGAAGCTCGAGGACACCATCGACAGCTTCGAGCGCGTCTGCAACGGCGAAGGCGACGACCTGCCGGAAGGCGCCTTCATGTACGTCGGCTCGCTGGCCGACGCCCGCGAGAAGGCGAAGAAGATGGCTGCGGGCTGAGTCGGGCCATCATCAGCATCCGTCAAAGTCAACCGGCGACCGTTCCTCAATCGAGCGAGGGTCGCCGGTTGTCGTTCTGTCATGCGACCCGCAAGACCCCCTCACTGCCCCGACGCTGACGCCTGCTCGAGGAGCCTCTGACAGAGTTCCTCCATGCGGGCCGCGCCGATCGCGTGCGTTGCCGTGCGGTCAAAACGTGCGATGTTCATGCCGATGACGCGACCGTCGAGGTCGACGACCGGGCCGCCCATCTCCTCGGGGAGCGTGATTGTGTCGTGCGGAAGGAGCGAACCGAATCCGCTCGATCGACGCGAAATCGGCGTCGCGGTGTTGCCGCGCCGCAGCCCGCCCTGCGGTCCTTCGCGGCGGGCGAGCGCCACCTCGAGCTCCGTTGCGGCCTCGCCCTCGACCCGCTTCAGCCGCACCGTCTCGCCGACCGCGTGCTTGCGGAGCGCCGACCGCAGCTCGATGGGCGATCCGACCTCGGCGTCGTTCACCGACAAGAGCATCTGGCCGACCTTCAGGCCCGCCCTCTCCGCAGGCGTTCCGGGCATCACGCGGATGACGGTCACGCCGCGATCGGCCGCCGCTTGCTCGAGCTCCTCCTTCGAAGCCGCCCGAGTCTGCACACCGAGGTATGGCCCGTCGACCTGATCGGCCTCGCTCTCTCGTTCCTCGATCGCCGCGAATCCGAGCGTCGCGCCCCGGCCAAAGCCGCGCGGCGTCACCAACACCGCGCCCGGTTGCGGAGCCGCATCAACGGCCCAGCTCACTGCGGCAAGACGCACGTCGCCTTCGGTACCCGCATCCAGCGCGATCCGCAGCAGTGCCACATCAGCCGCCGCGTCACGGGCGATCTCACGGGCGGCACGCCGCGCCCCGCCGGCGATCTCCACTTCGATCGCCTTTCCCGTCTCCAACTGCGACGCCTTCGTCACCACCAGACCTCGCGCATCGATGACCGTCCCGTAGGCGACCCCGCGTCCGTCGCAGTGGACGCGCACCGTCGCCGCCTCCGCGCCGGCGGCAATCGCCCCGAGCGGAGCGCTCCGATCGAGATCCGACTTTCCGCCCTCATCGCTTGCCTGAAAGCCGCCGCCGAATCCCGCGCCGCCGTGGGCCCGGTCGCTGTCGACCGCATCCGTCGGCTGGTCCTTCGCTTCGACCTGCGCCTTGAGCGTCTCAAGCCGTTCGGACAGTCGATCGATGTTCGTGGCGATATTCTGCCAGCTCGGCCGACCGCAGCGGGCGTTCAGTCCGACGACTTCGCCTCGCAAGTTGAAGCTCGGGCCGCCCGAGTCGCCGGCGTCGATCGGCGCGTCGAAGTAGAGCTCGTTCTCCCCGACATACAGGACGCGGCCGCAGCGAACGAGCGAAGGTCGCACCGCACCGGCGAGCCCCTGCGTGTAGCCGAGCGCAACAAGCCAGTCGCCCTTCGCCAAACCCGCCGTCGTTCCCAGCGGCACCGCAGGCAGTTCGCGCCCCTCCGTCTCCAGTTGCACGAGACCGCAATCGACGCCATGGCTCAGCACCTGGCCGAGCGTTCGTCCGCGGATCTCCGTGCCGTCGGCGAAGACGGCGATCAGCTCGCGCCCGGGACGGCGACCGACATGACCGCAGGTGGCAAGCAGTCCGTCCTTGCTGATGACGACCGCCGTTCCCGTCGCGCCGCCGCTCGGGCCGGGCTGGCGGAGGTAGACGACGGACGGTCGCACCCGCGCCGCGACCTCGACCACATCGCGCTCGAGCGCCCTCAGATCCTCAAGCGACTGGACCTCATCGAATCGGTCGTGACCGCGGAACGCTGCCTGCGGCGTCTCCGGCGGTGCGAAGGCCAGACCACAGGCCAGGGCCATGGCGGCGAGCGACGAGGACAACAGGTGCAGACGTGCGCTCATGAGATGAAGAAGAGGTGCTGTCGACCGCCGTCGCGCGCCGGTCGCGAGCTCCGCCGCCGGTCGTCATACGGTACGCGGTCGCGCGGTCACGGCGGAGCGCGGACCGCCCAGATGGAGCGATTGCCCGATCGCCGTCGCCCCGACGTCGCGCGAACCTACGGCCCCCACGTCAGCACCGACCGCACCGCAGCATGGTCGCTCGGCCAGCGTCCCTCCGGCTTCCGGTCGTCAATCACGCATCGCTCCACATGCAGCGTGCGAGTCGGAAGCACGAAGTCGATGCGTTCGCCGGCGCATGCGTCCGCCCAACCGTTGAACGTCCCGCGCTCGGCATCGTCGGGATGGGCGACGCGCCAAGCGTCAACGACGTCAAGTTCCCTGTCCTCAAGGAGCGCGCGAATCGGCGGGGACTTCGGGCCGGTGTTGAAGTCGCCGATCAGCACCAGCGGATCATGGTGTTTCCGCGCTGCCATTCGCTTCGCGACCAGCCGCGCCGACTCGAGCCGAGCCCGCTCGCCGCGGTGGTCGAGATGCACGTTCACCACATAGATCGCCCGTCCGCTTGCGGTCTCGGTGAAGCGAGCGAAGGTCGCCACGCGCGGCAGCGACGAATCCCAGGACTTCGATCCGGGCACGTCGGGCGACTCCGAAAGCCAGAACGTCCCCTGCTCCTCGGCGTCGAGCGTCCATCGCTCCTTGCGATAGAGAATCGGGCAGGCCTCTCCCTGCGCAGGGTCCTTCTCCCGGCTGCGCACCACGATGCCGTATGCGGGCAGTGCCTTCGCAATGGCGGCGACCTGCTCGGGCAGCGCCTCCTGCAGTCCCCAGAAGTCCCCTTCCCTGATCATCTCGAAGACCATCGACTGCCGCCGATCCCATGCGTTGTCGCCGTCGTCCTTGTTTGCATATCGAATGTTGAAGGTGCCGACGGCGATTGCGCTCGGCGGCGGGCCGCGAAACGCCGTCAGGAAAAGTACCGTCGACATCGCCACGACAAGGAGAGGCAATCGGGACATGTCCGCAGCGTATCGCGTCCCGCTCCGTCAGCTGCTTGCCGCGGCCGACGAGGACGCCGCAGCCGCGGCAGCCGCCGCCGCGATCACCGCGGCCTGCTGCGCCGCCGCGGCGCCGGCTGCGCGCAATGCCTGTCCGTCCGACGAGCCGCGCATCGTCGCGAGCATCGGAATGCCCACGCCTTCGCCGCGGAAAGGCTGGAACCACAGCTCCCGTCCCGTCGCGGGGTCAAGCGCCCACGTGTAGCCCTGGCAACAGACGAAGAGTCGGTCGCCATCGGGAAGAATCATGATCGTGCTCCGCCCGCCCTTCGATGCATACCAGCGCCAGATGAGCTCTCCGGTCGCCCGGTGCACGGCGATCACCTTGCCGTTGAAACCCACGAACAGCAGCTCATCGGCTATCGATTTCATCGGATGCATGCGGTCATCGTATGCTCGGCCCGAGCCGACTCGAACTCAGCGCTCGCGCGCCCACTCCGGCTCCGAGTAGGAGGTGACCTTGCCGTCCTTGTCGAACCAGACGACGTAGACGCGGTTCGCATCGGCGTCGTGGAACACGCCGCTTGTCGCCAGGCTCGACAGGTTGTCGCCGTATTGCCAGCGCTCCGTCCCCTCCTCACCGGGGCGGTCGCCGGGCCAGCGGGAACTGGGCTTGCCGAGCAGAGCCTGCACGTCGTCCTTGCTCATGCCCTCGCGCAGCGAGCCGAAGTGCTCCTGGCACTGGGCGGCACAGCCGGTCAGGGTGGCGATGGACAGGACGAGAGCGGTGGCGAACGCACGTCGAATCATGACGGAAATGTACCAGTCCGATGGCGTTGGTACGCTCCGGCCATGCGCCTCCGACGACTCCTCTACCTCGTTCCCTCCTCGCTCATCGCGTTGCTCGGCCTCGTCGCCGGACAGGACGTGAAGCCCCCGAGCTCGATCACCCCCGTGCCCCGCACCGACGGCGCGGTCGAGCGTCAGACCGAGGTCGTCCGCCGCGTGAAGGAAGCGAAGGGACCCGTCGGCGTGGTTTTCGTCGGCGACTCGATCACCCAGGGGTGGGAAGGCGCCGGCAAGGAACGATGGGACGCGTCGATCGCGCCGCTCGGCGCGGTGAACATCGGCGTGAGCGGCGATCGCACCGAACACGTTCTCTGGCGCCTCAAGGAAGCGCCGCTGACGCCGCTGGCGCCGAAGGCCATCGTCCTGATGATCGGCACCAACAACCTCGGCCATGGCAGCAGCAATGCCGAAGAGACGCTGCAGGGCGTCCGCGCGGTCATCGACACGCTCAAGACCCAATGCCCGACCTCGACGGTCGTCGTCTGCGGCATCTTTCCGCGCGGCGAGCGGTTCAACCCGATGCGCGGCGACATCTGCCAGATCAACCAGGTCCTCGCCACGCTTGCAGGCGAACACGTGATCGTCCACGACTTCGGCCACCGATTCGTGCGCGGCGACGGCACGATCAGTGCCGAGATCATGCCCGACTTCCTCCATCTCTCCCCCGCCGGCTATGCGGTGTGGGCCGACGAGATCCTGCCGATCATCACCCCGCTCCTCGCCCCGTCCCGCGCGCCGACCAGCGCTCCGTCCACCACAAAGTAGAACGCATGACCACCGCACCGGCCGAGTCGCCGAACGCATCGTTCCTCGCCGCGGCCGACGAGGCCATTCGCCAGCTCACCGAAACCCACGGCGCCGCCGAGGCGAAGCGCATCCGAGCCGGCGTCGCGCGCGTCGCTTCGCGCTGGACCGATCGCGACGGCGACGCCTCGGCGCTCACGGCGTTCTGCTCCGGCTCCTTCGTCCCCGAGCGCGACCGGCATCGCCTGCTCTCGCGGATCGAACTCGCCCTCGAGTACGTCGGCGGCCACCTCTACGAGATGCGCCGGCACCTTCGCCGCTGGTCCGACCTGCGCGACGAGCGAGCCGCGGAACTCGCTCCCGACCGGTTGCGCGACGCGGGCGAGGGATCGCTCCAGTTCGTCGACGACCTGCTCGCCACCTTCGACCCGGCGCCGGACATCTCCGAGGAGAGCTACCGCCAGCGGCTCGCGTTTCTCACGCTCCTGAACTGCGAGCGTCCGACGCTCGAGGAGATGCTCCACGACGGGCCGCACTGGTCGGACGATCGCTGGGCGGAGGCCCGCGTCGGCCAGCACTTCGGACCCCGCATTCCGAAGGAGATCAACGACCAGGCGAGGGCCGTTTCGCACCGCTGCAACTCCTGGGTCTCGCGCTTTCACATTCCCGTCGGATCGCTGCGCGACGTCCGGGGCGGCGGGCACTTCGAGCCGGGCCGCAAGCTTCTCGCCCACTGGCTGGTGCGCGAGGAAATCAAGGCCGGCTACAACGACGCCGACCGCGAGCGCGGCCTGCGCAAGCAGCGGGCCCTCGCCTGGGTCATGGCCCGGCACATCGACGGCTCGATTCCCGAGCCGATCATGACCGGCGCGAGCGACGCCCCGTGGGATCCGCAGGCCAACACCGTCGGCGGCGCGACCGTCGAGGCGACCGTCGGCCTGGCCCGCTATGACCACTGGATCCAGCAGCGGGATCTCGCCTTCACCGTCGATCGCCACCATCCCGAGCATCCGACCGCAATCGCCAGGAAGTGCGAGCTCGATCGCGAGATCCCCGAGCATGACGTCGAGCGACTGCTTCTCGATCTCCTCGCCGCGCCGGTGCGCCGCGACCTCGCGGCGTTCCTTCGCGCCCGGCTCGGCCGCCCGCTCGAACCCTTTGACATCTACCTCGACGAGTTCGCCGACGCACGGCCCGCCGAGGAGATGAACGCGCTGGTGAGGGCCATCGCCCCCGATGCCGCGGCGCTTGAGCGGAAGCTCCCCGAGATCCTTCGCGGGCTCGGCTTCCCCGCGGCGGACGCGGACTTTCTCGGCACGCGCATCCGAGTCGAGATCGCCAAGGGCTCGGGCCACGCGATGCGCCCGCAACTGCCGGAATATGGTGCCTGGCTGCGCACCAGCTCCCTTGAGGATGAGCTCGGCTGGGACGGCTTCGACACGGCGATGCACGAGCTCGGCCACACGCTCGAGCAGCTCGTCTCGACGCACTTCGTCCCGCGTCCGGCGCTGCGCGGCGTCCCGAACACCGCGTGCACCGAGGCCTTCGCGTTTCTCTACCAGTCGCTCGGCAAGCGCGTCCTCGGCGCCGCCAGCGCCGAGGACGAGGCCCGAAGCTTCGACGTCGATGCGGTGCAGACGCTGGCCAGCGCCTGCCAGATAGCCGGGCCGGCGCTGCTCGAGCTGCGGGTCTGGAACTGGATCTATCGAAATCCCGGCGCGTCGGCCCATTCGCTCCGCGCCCACGTGCTTTCGGTCGCGGAGTCGCTCTGGAGCGAGCACTATCGCGCTGACTTCGGCGAGGACCCGTACCGAATCCTCGCCTCGTACCAGCACATGATCGCCCATCCGCTCTACCTGCCCGACTATCCGCTTGGGCACATCATCAGCCACCAGGTGCGATCGCATTTGCGCTCGCGCGATCTGGCGACGGAAACGCGGCGAATCTGCTCGATCGGGGCGCTCACCCCGGACCTGTGGATGCGCCGTGCGGTCGGAAGCGGCATAGACGTCGCACCCCTCGTGCGCGACGCCGCTGAGGCACTTCGGCGCATGCGATGACCGATGCGTTCCGAACATGTGACAGGGGGACCGGAATGGCCGATGATGGTGCTACCGGCCCGCGCTCACATGCGGACCGCCAGGAGTCGACCATGACCCGCATCAAGACCATGGCGATCGGATTCGCCGCCCTCGCCGCAGCCCAACTCTGCGGATGTGCCGCATCGCACACCGAATCGACGGCCGTCGCCGGTCGTCCCGCGCCCCGGGAGTCGATGGCCGCCGAAGACACGCCGAACTCGGCGCCGGCGAACCTGCGCGTGGTGATGCAGGCGAAGACCGCGTGGGCCTCCTCGCTCCTCGAGGCGATCTCGAGCCGCGACTATCGCCACGTCGAGAGCAACGCCGAGGCCCTTCGCAAGCTCAGCCTCGAGTCGGGCTTCCTCGCCCAGGACACCCTCGCCTATCGCACCCTTGCCGACGAGTTCCGGCAGGAAGTCGGCATCCTCGCCCAGCGGGCCCGCGACCGCGACCAGCCCGGCGTCGAGACGTCCTACCACCGCGTCACCGCGGCGTGCTTCCGCTGCCACGAGTACGTGAGCTCCGAGCGCTACCAGAACTCGATGCCCGGCCGCTCCGGCATGTGAATGACCATCGGCCTCACGCCTGCGGGGCCGCGGCATGGGCCGGCTTCCGCCGGAAGACCGTCTCGTCGATCCACTGCGCGATGCAGTAGAGCATCGGCGTGAAGAGGAGGCCGAGCAGCGTGACGCCGATCATGCCGCCGAAGACCGCCGTGCCGAGCGCCCGGCGGCTGCCGGCGCCGGCGCCGCTGGCCGCGAGGAGCGGCACCACGCCGAGGATGAACGCCAGCGAGGTCATGATGATCGGACGGAAGCGCGTGCGCGCCGCCTCGATCGCCGCCTCGCGGATCGACGCGCCGCGGGCGCGGTTCTCGCGCGCGAACTCGACGATGAGGATCGCGTTCTTCGCCCCGAGCCCGACGAGCAGCACGAGCCCGATCTGCGTGAAGATGTTGTTGTCGAGGTCGCGGAGGACGAGTGCCACCATCGCACCGAGGACGACGAGGGGAATCGAGAGCACGACCGCGATCGGCACGATCCAGCTTTCGTACTGTGCCGCGAGAATCAGGTAGACGAGCAGCAGGCCCAGGGCGAAGACCACGAGCCCCGAGTTTCCGACGAGGCGCTCCTGGAAGGACATGCCCGTCCACTCGAAGCCCATGCCCGCGGGCAGCGCCTCGGCGGCGACGCGCTCCATCGTGCCCATGCCCGACCCCGAGCTCGTGCCGGGCCTGAGCAGCGTCGTCACCGTCGCGGCCTGATAGAGGTTGTAGCGCTCGACCTTGTTCGGCGCGATCGTGTCGGTGACGCGGAGCAGCGTCGAGAGCGGCACCATCCGCCCCGCGGCGCTGCGGACCTCGATGCGTCCGATGTCCTCCGGGGTCTGCCGAAAGTTCGCGTCGGCCTGCACGTTCACCTGAAACGTCCGGCCGAACTCGTTGAAGTCGTTCACGTATGCGGCGCCGAGCGAGGCCTGAAGCGTCTGGAAGACCGCCTGCATCGGAATGCCGAGCCGAATCACCTTCTCGCGATCGATGTCGAGGAAGATCTGGGCCACGCCCGGTCGGAAGCTCGAGAACGCGGCCATCACGCCGGGTTGGCCGCTGGCCGTCGCCTGAAGCTGCTCAAGCCCCCGGCCGATCGCCTCGCGCCCCGCCGACGCGCGATCCTGCACGCGCATGTCGAGGCCGCTCGTGTTGCCCAGCCCGTTGATCGGCGGCAGGCCGAAGACGAGGAAGCGCCCCTCCTGCATCGGCCCGACGATTCGGCTGATGTCGGCGATGATCGCCTCGATCGAGCGGCCCTTCGCGTATCGCTCCTCCCAGGGCTTGAGGATGACCCACGCGTTCGCGTAATTCGATCCGTTGCCGTCCAGGAGCGAGAAGCCCGAGAGCGCCGTCACGTCCGCGACGCCGTCGACCTCGCGCACCGCCTTGGCGACGCGCTTGATGACGTCGTCCGAGCGCTCGAGGCTCGCCCCGTCGGGAAGCGTCGCGGCGACCGCGACGAATCCGAGATCCTCCGCCGGCACGAAACCGGTCGGCACGCGCACGTAGATCCAGCCCACGAGCGCCAGCACGCCCGCGAACGCCGCAAGCGAGATCGGCCATGCGGCGCAGCTCACGCGGGCGATCGCCGCGTACGCCCGGGTGATCCATCCGAAGACCGCCTCGAATCCGTTCGAGATCCAGACGAGCGGCCGAAGGAGAATGAAGCCCTTTCGCGCCGTCCCGTCGTGACCGTGTCGGAGGAGGATCGCGCAGAGCGCCGGGCTCAGGGTGAGGGCGCAGACCGCCGAGAGTCCCGTGCTCGCGGCGATGGTCAGGGCGAATTGCCTGTACATCGTGCCGCTGAGTCCCCCCTGGGCCGCCGCGGGGATGAAGACCGACATGAGCACCAGCGTGATCGCGATGACCGGGCCGGTGATCTCGCCCATCGCCTTGATCGTCGCCTCGCGGGCCCCGAGACGCTCGGCGCTCATGACCCGCTCGACGTTCTCGACGACCACGATCGCGTCGTCGACGACGATGCCGATCGCAAGCACGATGCCGAACATCGTCAGCATGTTCACCGAGAAGCCCAGGGCCGCCATCAGGAGAAACGTCCCGATGAGCGAGACGGGAATTGTGAGCACCGGAATGAGCGTGGCCCGCAGGCTGCGGAGGAAGAGAAGGACCACGAGGAAGACGAGGACGAACGCCTCGGCGAGCGTGTGCTGCACCTCGGTCAGCGAGGCCCGGATGAACATGGAGGCGTCGTAGAAGAGCTTGGCCTCGGCGCCGGCGGGCAGGCCTCGCTTGAGTTCCTCGAGCCGCGCCGCGACCTTGGCCGAGACGTCGACGAGATTCGCGCCGGGCAACTGGTAGACGACGAGGATCGCGCCGGGGTTGCCGTTGAAGCCGGCGAGCGTTCCGTAGTCGCGGGCGCCGCGCTCGACGGTGGCGAGGTCGGCGACGCGCACGACGCCGCCGCCGGGGAGGCTCTTCACGATGATCGCCCCGAACTCGGCCGGATCGTTGAGCCGTCCCTTCGCGGTGACGACGTACTCGAACGCCGTGCCCGCCGGCGCCGGCTGCCGGCCAAGCGAGCCCGCGGCCACCTGCACGTTCTGGGCCTGGATCGCGGCGACGACGTCGCCCACGGTAAGGTCGCGGGCCTTGAGCTTCGCCGGGTCGAACCAGACCCGCATCGAGTAGTCCTTCGCGGGCAGGATCGTGAGGCCGCCGACGCCGTAGATGCGGGCGAACTCGTCCTTCCAGAAGATCGTCACGAAGTTCGAGAGGGCAAGGTCGTCGAGCTCGGGGTGCTTCGCCTGGTCGGGCACCGAGACGGCGATGACCGCGACGAGCGAGGTCGACTGCTTACGCACCGTGACGCCCTGCTGACGGACCTCGGCGGGGAGCTTCGCGGTGGCGATGCTGACCCGGTTCTGCACGAGCACCGAGGCCATGTCGACGTTCGCGCCGGGCTCGAAGCTGACGTCGAGCGCATAGCGGCTGTCGGTCGAGGTGCTCGACATGTAGATCATGCGGTCGACGCCGTTCACCTCCTGCTCGATCGGCGCCGCGACGGTGTCGGCGATGGTCGCGGCGTTGGCGCCCGGATAGGTCGCCTCGATGCGGACCACCGGCGGGGCGAGCTCCGGGTACTGCTCGGTCGGCAGCGCCGTGTAGGCGATCGCACCTAACAGGACGATCAGGATCGAGAGGACCGACGCGAAGATGGGACGGTCGATGAAGAAGCGGCTCAGCATGGAGGGATCTCGGTGTCGGGCCTCACGCCGCCGGCGTGGCCGCCGCGGCCGGCGGCGCTTCCTTCGCGTTGACCTTGCCTCCCGAGCGAACCCGCTGGATGCCGTTCACGACGATCCGCTCGTCGGCCTTGAGCCCGGAGCGGATCTCGCGCAGGCGGTCGACGATCTTGCCGATCTCGACGCCGCGGCGCTCGACGCTTCCGTCGGCGGCGACCACGAAGACGAACTTGCCGAGCTGGTCGGATAGGACGGCGACGTCGGGGACGAGCATCGCCTCGCCGGTGCCGAAGACCGCCTGCACGCGCACGAAGAGCCCGGGGAGGATCTCGCCGTCGGCGTTCTCGAAGATTCCCTCGACCGCGATGGTGCCGGTCTGGGTGTCGACGGTGTTGTCGCCCCGCTCGTAGACGCCCTCGTGCGGGAAGCCCCGCTCGCCGGGGAGCTGAAGCCGCAGCTGGAGATTCGGGCGGCCGTCCTCGCCGGGCCGCCGATTCTGGTGTTCGCGGCGCAGTTCGAGCACCGTGCGCTCGTCGATCTCGAAGGTTGCGTAGACCTTGCTGTCGTTGATGACCGAGCCGAGCAGCGTCGCGTCGCCGGCGCCGACGAGCTGCCCCGGATCGACGGTGACGATGCCGAGGCGCCCGTCGATCGGCGAACGGATCTGCGTGAATTCGAGATCGAGCCTGGCCTTCGCGAGCTGGGCGTTGGCGAGCTCGACGTCGGCGCGGGCGGAGTCGCGCATGGCCTGCTTCTGGTCCACCTCCTGCTGCGTCGCGGCCTGCTGGCTCATCGCCTCCTTCGCCCGATCGAGGGTGAGCTGGGCGATCTTCAGCTGGGCATCGGCAGAGGCCACGCGGGCCGTGGCCTGATCGACGGCGGCCTGGTACTCGCGCGGGTCGATCGAGAAGAGCGTCTCGCCCGCCTTCACCCTGCGGCCGCCGCCGGTGAGCTTGGTCTCAAGAAAGCCCTTCACGCGAGCCCGAAGCTCGACCTCCTCGACGCCGCGGGTCCGTCCGGCGAACTCCATGGTCCGTTCGACGGCGCGGGCGATCGGGAGCGCGACCGTCACCTCAGGCGGCGGCGGCGGCGCGAACTCGGGGGCGGGCCGGCTGCATGCGGCCAGACCGAAAAGACACGCAGCGGTCACGCCCGTGCCGATGCGAACGCTCGTTCCCATGGCGGCTCCAATGCGGCCCGGCTCGGGCCGCTCGCGGGAGCGTATCAGGGATGCGCCGGTCTCAGTCGGCCCGGACGATCGGCAGCTCGATCGCGAATCGTGCGCCGCCCATCGAACTCCGCTCGCAGCGCAGGCGTCCACCTAACGCCACGGCCAACTCGGTCGAGATCGCGAGCCCCAGCCCCAGGCCGCGCACCGCGTCGCCCGGCCCGCGCTCGCCGCGATCGAAGGCCCGGAAGACCCTCGCCCGCATCCGATCCGGAACCCCGGGGCCGGAGTCCTCGACCGCGAGGACGAGTCGCGCATCGGCCCGTTCGACCGAGAGGCGCACCGTCGGGCCGTCGCCCGCGTACTTGCATGCGTTGTCGACGAAATTGAAGAGGACCTGCGAAACGCGGTCGGGATCGGTCAGGAGCGACAGCGGTCCGCTCGCGCCGGCGTCACATGCGGGGTCGACAGCCACGTCGAAGGTCGCGCCGGCCTCCTCGCATCGCCGCGCAAGCACCGGCGAGACCTGGGCGACCAGCGCCTCGACCGTCGTCGGCCGCAGCTCGCGCGGCGTTCGGCCGTCCTCGGCGCGGGACCAGGCGAGGACGTTCTCGACGAGCAGCCCCAGCCTCGCCGACTCGTCGCGCAGCGTCGCGTAGTACTCGCGCTTGCGTTCCTCGTCGCGCACCACGCCGTCGGCCAGCATCTCGGCATAGAGGCGGAAGGTCGTCAGCGGCGTGCGCAGCTCGTGCGTAACGCTCGATGCGAAGCGGCTCGTCCGCACCGCCGACCCGATGCTCGATCGCAGGGCGAGGCCGCTCGCCCCGATCGCGCCAAGCGCAGCGCACCAGACGAGCACCAGCCCGAGAGCCCCGGGATGCTCGGCGGCGCCGGCCTCCTCAGCCGACTCCTCGGACGCCAGTCGCAAGGCCGCAGGAATGCTCGCGAGGCGCCTCGCGTCGTCGCCGACGATGTCCGAGGTCGGCTCGAGCTCGGCGCCCGGCGCGATCGATTCGATCTGGGCGAGCAGCGACGCGCGAAGCGCCGGCCAGTCCACGAGAACGCCCTGCAGCACCGTCTCCCCCTCGAAGCGCACGCGTCGGGCGAGCACGAGCTGCGGAGGCGCGTCGGTCAGCCACAGCGGCACCATCGGCCCGACCTCGACCGGCTCGGGAGCCGGCAACGGAGACGGCAGCGACTGGGTCGCGCCCTGCCCGAGCGGATCGACGCTTCCCTTCTGCTGAAGCGACTGCGCCGCGATCGACTGCTGCTGAGGCTCCATCGCCTCCTGGGCCGCGTTGCTCGCGCTCTGCCGGGCCTTGTAGTCGTCGGCCGGTTCGGCGAAGGCCCGCTTGTTTGCGCTCCGCTGCTTGGTCGTCACCTGCGACTGCGGCGCCGGAGCGGGCGGCGGCGCCGAACGGCTCGCAACCCAGTTGCTGTTGTCGCCGACCGACTTCTCGATGACCAGCTCATGCTCGCGGATCCTGCGCTCGAGATCGTCGGCGCTGATCGCCGCGACGCGCTCGGCGAACGCGGCCTTCCGCACCGGATCGGAGGGAACGGGCCCGCACGCGACCATCCCCAACGCGACGAACGCCTCGGAGGGAACCTGCGGCGAGGTGAAGCCGGTCGAGCGCCGCCACTGGAAGTGGGCGGTGAGGTAGGGACTCGTGAAGGCGAGGAGCGGGCTCGGCAGCAGCACCTCGCCCTGGGCGATCGGCTCGAGCAGCCGGTTGTACGCGATCGTCTGCGGGTGATAGGGCTCGTAGTCGAACCAGGTCCGGGCCGACTCGCGGGCCAGCCGCGGGGCGAGCCAGAAGTCGAGCCGCCAGAGCGCCGCCCGCATCGTCTCCTGGCGATCGGCGGCGATGCGCGCCGAGCGCTCCTCTCGCTCGAGGCGCAGGACGCGGACCGTCGTCCAGCCGAGCCCCGCGACGACGGCCGCGGCGCCGAGGCCGTAGGCGGTCCACCACGCGATGCGCCGCGAGCGCCTCATGAGGACACCGTCACTCCGGCGCCGAGCCTGTAGCCCTTGCCGCGCGAGGTGCCGATCCACTCGCCGCGGGCGCCGGCCGCCGAGATCCGCTCGCGCAGCCGGGCGATCTGCATGTCGACGGTGCGGGTCTCGAGCCCCTTCGGGTCGAGCCCCCAGACGCACTGCAGCAGCTCCTTCCGCTCGACCGCCCGGGCGGCGTTCGAGGCGAGGAAGCGGATGAGGCCGACGTCGCGCTCGGAGATCGGCTGCTCGCCCCCGCGACCGATGATGACCCGGCGCTCGAGGTCGACGGTGACGGCGCCGTCGGAGAGCGAGCGGACGTCGTTCGGGCGCGAGGGCGACCGGCGGAGGACGGCCTCGACCCTGGCTAACAGTTCGCGCAGGCTGAAGGGCTTGACGATGTAGTCGTCGGCGCCGATCGAGAGCCCGCGCACGCGGTCGTCCTCGGAGCCCAGCGCCGTCACGAGTATGACCGGCAGCGTGGGTCGGGCCTCGCGGATGCGCCGCAGCGCATCGAGGCCCGACCCGCGCGGCAGCATGCAGTCGAGGAGCACCAGGTCGGGAGCTCCCTCGAGGGCCAGCTTCACGGCGCTCTCGGCGTCGCCCGACTCGGCGACGGAGTACCCGTGGAAGCCGAGCGCGTCGACGAGGCCGCGGCGGATCGCGACGTCGTCCTCGACGACGAGAACCCGAGACTGGTTGGGGGCCCGAACCTGGCTCATGGGAACATCATCCCGCCGCGGCGGACTTTGCGGGCGCCGAATTCGTCGGGGCCGCCTCCACGACGGGATCGGGACGGAACGCGAATCCGCGCGCGGTCGCCTGGGCCCGGATCGCGTTGCGGATCGCCCGGTCGAAGGCCGTCGCGTCCTTGCCGTCGCGCTTGGCGATCGCGTCGGCGAGGAAGAGGCTCCGCTTCTCGCCGAGCTCGGCGATCTGCTTCTGGATCGACTGGCGGGCCGCCGACTTCTCGCTCACGTAGGCCTTCCGCTGTTCGGGGGTCATCGTCCGCATCGCCTCGGGCAGGTCCGCCTCCTTCACCGTCTCGAGCTTGAAGTCAGC
Source organism: Phycisphaerales bacterium (assembly GCA_044220875.1). Taxonomy (GTDB): domain Bacteria; phylum Planctomycetota; class Phycisphaerae; order Phycisphaerales; family SM1A02; genus JAEUIT01. The sequence continues at coordinate 224,101 of JBGAQH010000002.1, forward strand.
GTTTTGGCAGGCATCGACCAGATCCCACTCACGGTTGCGGTAGAGCCCGCCGCCCTTGGTCACGCAGCGCTGGGCCGCCGCCGCGGCGTTCGACGACGCGGCGTTGAGGTCCTGGGCCGTCTGGTTTGCGGAGTTCCACTCGCCGGCGGCGCCGTAGGGAACGTAGGTCGTGTTGAGCTCGCCGCTCAGCCGGGCAAGGTCGCCGTCGAAGGGCGTGGCGATCACGAGCGTCCCCTTGTCCTGGTCGATCGCCGCGAACTGTCCGTCGGCCTTCTTCGCGACGTCCTGCCACGCCGGGGCGAGGTCGTCGGTCGGGGCGCCGCAGTAGATGCTGTCGACGACGATCATCTTCTCGATCGCCCGCTTGGAGGCGTCGTAGTACCGCACCTCGACGTCCTGGTCGGCGCTCTCGTTGCCGGCGACGATCAGGATCTTGAGCGAGGCGTCGCCGGGAGTCCAGGCGAGTCCCTTGGTGGCCCGGTCGATGACGCGGCCGACGAGCTCGGTGCCGCCGTTGGTGGTGAGGGCGAAAAGCTTCTGGCTCACGACGTCGAGGTTCTCGGTGAAGTCGACGTCGATGCTGGTCCAGCCGTTCTCGGCGGCGTGGCCGTCGTTGCCGTAGGTGAGGAGCGCCACCTTCAGCGTTGGCTGCGGCGTGGCGGTGGCGAGATCGCTGACGATGTCCCAGATCTTGGTGCGGGCCGCGTCAATCAGCCCGTTCATGCTGCCCGAGGTGTCGAGGCAGATGGCCAGTTCGATGGTCCTCGGGGCCGCGGACGCGGCGGCGGGCGGGGCGGAGGCGGCGCCGTCGGGACGCGCGAAGGCGGAGGGGGCGAGGGAGGAGGCGAGCAGGGCGCTGAGCGCGATGGCGGTCGGGATCGTTCGCATGGTGATCTCCTGGCGTGGGGTGGCGGCGACCGTCCGGCGAGGGCGGTCGTGATGAACGAACTGTTAGTGAGCGTCGTTTCGGACGAGATAGGTCTTGCCGCGGTGGCGGAGCAGGACCTCGCCGTCGAGGGCGATCGCCGACTGGCGGCCGTCGTCGACGAGTTCCCAGAGGAGCTGGCGGTGGCGCTCCGAGCCGAAGGCGACCTCCTCGTCGACGTGCGGGGCGTCGACGCCGGCGAGCGAGCCGTCGATCCAGCGCGTCCCCTGCCGCCAGAGGTTCTTGTCGCCGCACTGGGCCATGGCCATCGACTGGACCTGCTGGAGGTCCGCGGCGACGTAGCCCTTGGTGCCGGCGAGATTCGACTCGACCTTCTGCCGGTTGTAGTTGATGCCCTGGTTCACGGCGTCGTAGCCGCTGCGGGTCCGCACGGCGCGGCCGTTGAGCGAGTCGGCGCACGCGCTCTCGAGGGCCCGGAGGCTGCCGAAGTTCGAGCCCTCGAGGGCGAGCATCGAGGTGTATTCGGTGAGGATGCCCCAGGTCGCCGAGAGCCGGACGATCTCGCCGACGAGCTCGCGCATCCGCGGATCGCCGTCGATGGCGCTCGAGCGGCCGTCGGCGCCGAGCTGCCGCACGCCGTCGATGAGCTGGGCGATGCGCCGGCTCGCCCACAGGCGCGGCACGAAGGAGTTCGAGGTCGACGCCTGGCGCGGATCGACCTGGGCGGTGAGCGCCCGACGGCCGTCCGCGGCGCTTCCGGTGATCGAGAGCGTGAAGGGCGCCTCGCCCCGATACTGTCCGAGCACGACCAGCGTCGAGCCGCGGAAGAGATCGGGCAGCACGTTCGGCAGGGTTTCCGCGATGCGGCCCGGAGCGCCGGCGCCCCCCTCCTCCGAGGCGAGCACCACGTCGGCGACGACCGGACCGACCAGCCGGTCGGCGATGTCGGCGACCTTCGCGGTGAGATCGTCGCCCTGCGTCACGTAGGTCGCGACCGCGCGGCTCGCGTCGGCGATGCGGTCGAGGAGCGGCACGTTCACGTCCGGGCCGATGCCGACGGTGAAGATGCGGCGCTTCGAGCCGTTCGCCGCCTCGGCCATGGCCCGGATGTCGCGCTCGAGGGTCTTGCCGATCGTCGGCAGGCCGTCGGTGAGGAAGAGGCAGAGCGGCAGCGATCCCGATGCCGGGCCGGGCGGCGTCTCCTGGCGCAGCGCCTCGAGCAGGGCGTCGTGGATGTTGGTGCCGCCCGAGGGCCGCAGCGCGGCGAGATACTCCTTCACCCGGGCCCGCACGCCGGCGTCGATGGCCACCGGCTGCGGCGCGAAGCGCGAGACGCCGTTGCTGAAGTCGATGACGTTGATGCGCTCGCCGTCCCGGAGTCCGTCGACGATGCGGAGCGCCGCGAGCCGGGCCTGCTCGAGCGGCGCGCCCGACATGCTGCCCGAGCGGTCGAGGACGAGGACGAGATCGCGGGTGATCGCCCGCTCCGCCGGGGCCTGCGGCGCCGCGGCGAGCAGCAGGAAGTACCCGCCGCCGATCGAGGGATCGGGATAGGCGAGGACCGTCGCGTTCGGACCGGCGCCGCGCACGATGCTGATGCGGAGCGAGCCGGTCGCTGCGGCGCCGCGGTCGGTCGCGATGAGCGAAGCGTTATGCTCGTCCCGACGCAGCGTCCTGAGCTCGTGCGTCGGCGAGTAGACCGCCGCAAGCGGCGTCGTGCTCGAGACGCCGACCTCGATCGACCACGCAGGTCCCCGGCTCATGTCGCTTCGCGGCAGCACGTAGTCGATGCGGTCGCCGATCGGGGCGAGCAGCTCCTCCCAGGTCACGCGCACCCGCTGCGAGCCGGAGGGCGGCACGGGAAAGACGCTCGAACGCAGGAGGTTCCATCCCGCCCACTCGAGGAGCGCCGGGTCGCGCTCGCGGGCGACGATCGCGTCGTATTCGCGGCGGGCCTCCTCGCGGCCGAGGACGCGGGCGGTCGGCTCGCTCGCCGGGCCGTCAAAGGCGAATCCCGTGACCGTGGCGCCGGCGGGGACGGGGATCATCAGGATCGCCTCCTGATTCGCCCCCGAGCGATTCGCGAGCGTGAGCTCCATCGTCGTGGTCGCGACGGCGTCGCGGATGTCGATGCGGCTCCTGACGCCGGTCAGCTCGAGTGCCGACGCGCTGCCCGCGACGCGGCCGATCTGCGGCACGATCACCCGCGGCGGCGGCGACCAGGTCCGCGGCGGCGGCTGGGTCGGATAGTTCGGAGGCGTCACCAGCGTCTGGGCCACGGCCGACGCCGCGAGCAGCATGGCGAGTCCGGCGGCGAGTGGGTTTCGAATCAGGCTTCCGGCGGCGGTCCGAGTCATGGCGTGCACTCCGGGACGAGAGGGGCGAGCGGCATTCATCCGCATCTCCGTCGGTAGAACGTATGGCCGGGTGCGTCACCGGTTGGTCACACCTGTGCAACACGCCCACCGTCGGGATTGCTATAACGCCCGCCTGTCCGATGCCCGAGCCCCCGATACCCGAGCCGAATGACGAGCTGCCTGCCGAAGGGGTGTTTCCGGCGACGAGACGCGACTGGCTCGCGACGCAGTCGGCCGCGGGAGACGCGGGGCGGCGCAGCGCGAACTCGTTCGTGATGGAGATCTACGGTCCGGCGCTCGAGGCGTATCTCCGCGGCTCGAGCTTTCGCTCGCTCGGCGACGCCGCGGACCTCGTCGCAGGCTATTTCGCGAGCCGTCTCGACCGGCCCGACTTCTTCACGCGCTGGCTCTCGAGCGGCCTGCCCTTCCGGCGATGGCTCGTGAACGGATTCCTCTACTTCATGCTCGAGGAGTCGCGGACGAAGCGACGGCGAGCGGGACTCGAGCTCGAGGTCGAGGACGAGACCGCCGCACCGGAGCCCGATGCGGTCGAGCGGTTCGAGTCGGCGTGGGCCCGCACGGTCGTGCGCCGGGCGTGCGAGCGGGCCCGCGAGATCTGCGCCGGGACGGGCTCGCTCGTCCATTGGGAGATCTTCGTCCGACACCACGGCGCGGGCGCGACCTATGGCGTCCTCGCCGCCGAGTTCGGCATCGAGGAGACGCGGGCCCCGGGCATGGCGCGGACCGCCGCCCAGGTGCTGCGCCGGGCGCTGCTGGAGATCCTCGTCCGCGACGGCGCGCCGAAGCACGACCTCGACGGCGAGGTCGATCGGCTGCTCGGGGCGATGGCCGGGCGCTAGGCCGCCGGCCCGCCGCCGTCGAACGAACTGTTAGGCGGAGAAGCTCGAGCCGCAGCCGCAGGTCGTCGTCGCGTTCGGGTTCTCGAAGACGAAGCCGCGGCCCATGATCGACTCCTTGAAGTCGATCGTCGTGCCGTTGAGGTAGAGATAGGACTTCGGGTCGCAGACGACGCGGAGGGTGAAGGTCGCGGCGTCGGCGACCGCCACGCTACCGGCGCCCTCGGACTCGAGGCGATGGAACTTGCCGTCCTCGCCCTTGCGATAGGTGTAGTCCCAGAGCTCGTCGGTCTCCTTCTGCACCTCGGTCAGGTCGAGGAGATAGGAGAAGCCGCTGCAGCCCCCGCCCTTCACGCCGACGCGCAGGCGCACGGTGGCGGGATCGAGGCCCTGCTGGCTGATGATCGAGTCGATTTCGCGGGCGGCGGTGTCGGTGATGATGACGGGCATGGGAGGTGGTGAGGTCGCTGGATGTCGGGTGCTGGACTGCGGGGATCTTAGTGGCCGGAGGCGGCGTGGGCCGGGTCCGCAGCGGCCGAAGTCTCGGTCGCGAGGCCGTTCTTCTTCCGATAGTCGGCGATCGCCGTCCGGATCGAGTCCTCGGCGAGGACCGAGCAGTGGATCTTGACCGGCGGGAGGCTGAGCTCCTCGACGATTTGCGTGTTCTTGATGGTCATCGCCTCGTCGATCGACTTGCCCTTGATCCACTCGGTGGCGAGGGAGCTCGAGGCGATCGCCGAGCCGCAGCCGAAGCACTTGAACTTCGCGTCCTCGATGACGCCGGCGTCGTTGACCTTGATCTGGAGCTGCATCACGTCGCCGCACTCCGGCGCGCCGACGATGCCGACCCCGATGTCCTTCCGCGCCGCGACGTCCTTGGACGTGCCGAAGGCGCCGACGTTGCGGGGCTTGTTGTAGTGTTCGATGACCTTGTCTGAGTATGCCATGGTGAGTACCGGTGAATGCGTGGCGAAGGAGCTGACTCGCGGCCCGGGCCGCGCCGACCGCCGGGGCTAGTGCGCCTGCCAGACGATCTTCGAGATGTCGATCCCTTCCTTGTGCAGGTCCCAGAGCGGGCTCATGGTGCGGAGGTGGTTCACCGCCTTTTCGATGCCCTGCACCGCGTAGCGGATCTCCTCCTCGGTCGTCCACCGTCCGAGCGAGAGCCGCAGCGAAGAGTGGGCGAGCTCGTCGCCGACGCCGAGGGACTTGAGGACGTAGGAGGGCTCGAGGCTGGCGCTCGTGCACGCCGAGCCCGAGGAGCAGGCGATGTCCTTGATGCCCATCAGGAGGCTCTCGCCCTCGACGAAGCCGAAACTCATGTTGGTGAGGTGGGGAAGCCGCCGTTCGATGTGGCCGTTGATGTGCACGCCCTCGAGGCGCTCGCTCAGCTCGGTCTCGAGGAGCCGCCGGAGCCGGAAGAGCCGCTCGCGCTCGCTCTCCATCTCCTTCATGCAGAGTTCGCAGGCCATGCCGAAGCCGACGATGCCGGTGACGTTGAGCGTGCCGCTGCGCATGCCGCGCTCGTGGCCGCCGCCGTCGATGATCGCCTCGAGCCGGACGCGCGGCTTGCGGCGGCGGACGTACAGGGCGCCGACGCCCTTCGGACCGTAGATCTTGTGGCCCGACCAGGAGAGGAGGTCGATGTTGTCGCGCTCGACGTCGGTCGGCATCTTGCCGACCCACTGGGTGCCGTCGGTGTGGAAGACGATGCCGCGCTCGTGGCAGAGGGCGCCGATCTCGGGCACCTCGTTGACGGTGCCGATCTCGTTGTTGGCCCACATGATCGAGACGAGGATCGTGTCCTCGCGCATCGCCGCCTCGACCATCGCCCGGGTGATCACGCCATCGGGCGGCGGCGAGAGGAAGGTGACCTCGAAGCCCTCGCGCTCGAGTCGCTTGCAGGGATCGAGGACCGCCTTGTGCTCATGGGCGGCGGTGATGATGTGGCCGCGACCCTGCTGGCCCTCCCCGTTCCCCTGGGGAGCCTTCGCGTACATGTGCGCGGCGCCCTTGATGGCCAGGTTGTTCGACTCGGTCGCGCCGGAGGTCCAGATGATCTCCTTCGCGTCGGCCCCGATGAGCTGGGCGGCCTGCTCGCGGGCGTGCTCGACGCCGTCCTCCGCCTCCCAGCCGAACTTGTGATTGCGACTTGCGGCGTTGCCGAACTTCTCCGTGAAGTAGGGCAGCATGGCCTCGACAACCCGCGGGTCGGTGCGGGTGGTCGCGGCGTGATCCATGTAGATGGGGAGCTTGAGGGTCATGCGGGTAGCGAGGACGGAGGGCGAACACCGCGACGGCACCGGCCTGATTCGGCGAATCGGCCGGGGAGGAGGACGCTGACGCACTCGGGGGCGGCAAGCAGCTGGAAGAGACTGCTCGACCTTCACCCGATGGCGTCGGCGGGCTCGGAACTCGACCGACATCCCGGCATCGCCGGGTCCAGCCGAGTCCCGAGGGGCTCGTCGCGTCGAGTCGCGAAGAGGCCGGCGGACCGGCTCTCGTTGCAACTCAGTCTCAGTGTAGGGCAAAGGCGGGCAACGTCCAAGCATCGCCGACGACTCGTCGGAATTCTCCGGACGATCGGTGCCCGGGAGCGAGATCGGGAGATGACGGGGAAAAGGGAGACTCCCGAGCGCGAACGCTCCCGCCCCTGCGTATCGCTGAGCATGCCGGATATCCGTTTCCCTCATCGGCGGCGGGGCTCAGGGCCTTCCACGCCGTGGCTTGGGAGCCAGTTGGCGTCTTTCCTGTTCCTCTGTGCGACCGCCGCCGGGGATGTCACGTCGCTCCCCTTCGCTCCGGTCCGAGTGGGCCGCGACCTCGGGCCGGTCTGGGACGAAGGCGTCTCGGGGACGGTCGGTTCGCCCCAACTTCAGATTCCGTGGGGGGAAGCCGTCGCCAACCTCTCCGATGGGGTCGCCGTCACCGGTTTCAAGTGGCCAGGCCCGCTCCCCGATCAGCGGGCAGTGTGGATCTGGGCTCAGCCCGAGGCCAACGACCCGCTCTTCCGATACGGGATGCGGCACATACAGACACTTCGCCCGATCGTCGATCCGACCAATGGGACAACGGATGGATACGGATCGAGCATCGCCAGTGGCGAGCGATGGCTCTTCGTCGGCGCCCCTCGCAGCGACGTTGCGGAATTCGGTTTCGCCGGCGCCGTTCACGTGTACACGCGTGCCGCACCTGGGCAGGCGTGGACACCGCTTCTGGTACTCGCCAGCCCGCTTCCAGCCACAAACGAACGCTTCGGCACATCACTCGATTTTGACGGCACGCATCTCATCGTCGGCGTTCCCGGCCGCGGCCTGACCGGTGGCGCGGTCATCTACCCGGTGTCATGGCCCGAATCGTCGCAGGGAACACCCTCCGTCGGAACGCCGGTGGTCTTCGAGCCAAATCTCGGGGGCGGTCTCTCGGTCCATCTCGGCACGAGCGTCGCCATCAGCGGCGAACACTGTGCGATCGCCGACGGTGCTGAGAACGTCGTCGGCGGAACCGGCATCGTCGTGGTCGGCCGTCATGGGAACCCTCCGTCCGTCGAAGCGATCCTCACCTCGCCGGTTGCGCAGACAAGCACCAGTTTCGGTGTGAGCATCGCTCTCGACGGCGACCGACTTGCCATCGGCGCTCCGCGCGAGAAGGTCAACGACCTGCCGTACGCCGGCGTTGTGCGCATCTACGAGCCAAGCCCGAGCGGCTGGGCGGAGTCGCTGAGCGTTGCGGGAGACGTCGCGCATGCGCATCTGGGCACCGTCGACATGGCCGATGGATTTCTGGCCATCGGCAGCGAACTCGCGCCCGTCGGAACATTCGTCGGCCGCTCATCGCTCTATCGAATCGACCGCCGGCAGCTCACCCACCTCGCGTCGGCCAAGCCCGTCGCTACCTGGGAAGAGTTCCGCGAGGGAATGGGCAAGCGCGTCGCGCTTGGATTCGGACGCTGGACCTACACCGAGTCCGTGGCGTTCCTGGCGAGCGAGAAGCCCTCGGTGCGGACCTTCGTGCTGAGCGACCCGGGCGGGGATTGCGATCGTGATGGCACGACCGATCTGGACGAGGTCGCGAACGGCGCCGTCGACGCCGACTGCAACGGCGTCCCCGACACGTGCCCAGGCAATGGCGACGACTGCGATGGTGACGGCGTGAGCGACTCCGCGTCGACGGTCCTTGCGCCGGGCATGACCTTCGATCTCACCGGATGGTGGGGTCCCTCCACAAGCACCACGAACTTTGCAGTGGCGATCATGTGGCTGCTGCCCGCGACCGTCCCCCTTGGGACCGATGGCGTGCTCCGCGGCGTTGAAACGGATTGGATCCAGGCGTGGGACAGCCGGGCCCAGCCGTGCTTTGTCGCCGTGTACGACGATCCGAATCAGGATGGCGACCCCTCCGATGCGGTCTATCGAGGCGCGTACCGGGCAGCCGTCGAAGCGAACCCGGGTCGCGATCGCGTCTTCCTTCCCGAGCCCATGTCGATCGGATCAGGCGGGACGCGGTACTTCATCGGCCTCGGCGCGATCGGCATTCCGCCCGCCCCGAAGCCGCACGTCCTTCGCTCGGTGAAGTGGACGCCGGGGGCGACCGCGGTCTCCTATGTGACCTACGCCAACAACTTCGCCGCCGACCAGTTCGATGTCGAACATCCCCAACAGAACGACGTCTTCCATCTCTTCTCGAGCGTGCCGACGATGGTCGGCGTCGGCCTCTTCAACAGCACGATTGACGCGAACGGCAACGCGGTCCCCGATCAGTGCGAATGCGTTGCCGACCTCAACGGCGACGGGTCGGTCGACGGCTCGGATCTCTCGGAGTTGATCAGCGCGTGGGGCGGTCGGGGCTCTGGAATCGCCGCCGATCTCAACCGTGACGGCGAGGTCGGCCCGGCCGACCTTGCATCGCTGCTGAGCGCGTGGGGCGGTTGCGGTTCATAGCCGCCCGCCGGTTCCGCTGCATGAACTGCACGTGAGCGAGACAGACGGGGCCCGCGTCGCACGCAGGGGAGTCCGCCGATTCGTCTCCACATCCTGGTCTGGAGGAGCGCGTCAGACACGCGGGCGCCGAGCGGGATCCAGCCAAGCGATCCAGATCGCGATGTGCGGACCGTGTACGCATACGAGCCCCGCCGCCCGACCTTCGACCTCCCCCGCTACCACTGCCCCAACAGAATCCCAAGGTCGGACGCCCCCACGCTTCCGTCGCCGTCGAGGTCCGCTGGGCAGGCTCCCGCACAGGCTCCCGCACAGGCTCCCCAAGCACCCAGGAGAATCGACAGGTCCGCGGCGTTCACGACGCCGTCGCCATCGAGGTCTCCGACCTGACTCGGATAGGTCACGGCGAGCACGGCGATTCCGCGGCTCAGGCAGCTCATCCACAGTTCGTATCCGTGAGCGGTCTCCCGCACCTGCATGGCGGCGATTTGGGCGTGGGGCAATCCGCCCCACTGCACCGAGCCGCTCGGCACGGGGCCCGGGAAAAACCCGGAGTTCACGCCGTCGTACCAGCCAAGTCCCGAGGTCGGGTTGTCACCGCTGCCGAAATTGGTGAACCACATCCGTCCGTCGGGGGTGACGAGCCGAGGCTCGATCTGGACGCCGCCATGGAGCCACGGAGTTCCCGGCGCGACGTACTGGTGCGAATGATCGTTGGCGTCGAGGCGGAAGAGCCCGTGCGTCGAGCCAACCCAGGCGATGCCGTCTCGTCCCGCGGCCACGGTGGTGAGCACGTCGCTCTGCGGATTGAGCTCCGGGAAGCTCGTGTTTTCCCATGCGACGTAGTAGGTGCCATCGGCGCGAACGACGCTGCCGTTGGCGCACGCCCACACCGTCCCGGCGCGACTCGGGTCGCGTTGGATGTTCGCTCCCCACGCGACGATCGGCACGGAGGTCCACGTTGACCCGTTGTGATACTGGAGATTGAAGTACTCGCCGAGCTTCCAGAGACGGCCAAGCGAGTCTTCGACCATGCCCGTGCTCGTCGTGCCGACTTGGAGCGTCGTCCACGAGCCGCCGACGAACTGCCGAATCCCGTTGAACATCGGGTTCACGGCGAACCCGCCGATCGACGGCCGTGCGGCGACGGCGGCGCTGTTGTCGGTTGGAAATGGCCACGGCAGCCCGAGGCCGTATTGCGCGTTGTTCACGCCCGTCCATCGCACACCGTCGAAGATGGTCATGCCGCCGATGCCCGGGCCGGCGTTCGCGCAGGCGTAGACGTCGCCCGTTCCCGGATCGATCGCAAGATCGTCGTTGAAGAAGTCGTACTGGCTCGTGTTCGTGACGCGATACCGCTGCCAGAGGCCCGTTCGTGCGTCGCGCTTCGCGGCGCCTTCGGTCCCGCACGCCCATACGTTGCCCGCAGCGTCGATGCCGAGATCTTCCGTGTACGCGCCGGGTCGCCAGATCCCCAGGTCCGACCAGACGGAGCCGTCGAAGCTCCAGATGCGGCTGTTGCCGTCGGCGAGCAGCGCCTGTCGCTCGCCGAAGGCGCGGAACGCCCAGATCTGCGGCGTCACCGCCGGGAGCGGCGGCACGGGCGGTCCGATCCAGGTGCCGTCCGGACGACGACAGTCAAGTTTGGTCAATGCGGACGAGGGGCCGGTGAGGCGGTACATCCACGTGTTGCCGGCCGCGTCGGTGCACGCCTTGCCGACGAGACTCCATGGTGCGTTGAGCACCACCGTGAAGCTCGTCCACGTCTGCGTCGCGCTATCCCAGCGCGCGATCTGCCCGGTCGAGGTCTTCGTGGCCCACGCGTAGTAGCCGCCGCCGGTCTTCGGCTGAATGCTCACGCGGCCGTCGCCGAAGCCCGCGAACGATGTCCACACGTTGGTCAGCGGATTGAAGCGGCGAAGCCCGCCCGCCCCCCAACTCGTGCCATACGCCGAGAACCACAGCGTGCCGTCCGGGGCAAGTTCGACGTCGGTGACCCATCCGCCCGGCAGACCGGAGTTCGCCGCCGTGTACTTCGCCAGCGAACTCGGGCCGATCGCGGGATTGAACGTGAGCGCGCCCCTGCCAGTTCCCATCCACAGCGTTCCGTCGGGCGCGGCGACGATGTCGCTTACCCGCGTGACCCCGGTGTCGTTGGGATGGCCGATGGCCTGATAGTCGACGTTCGAGATGTTGATCCACCGCTGCTCGGACTGCACCAGCTTCGCGATGCCTCCCTCCTCGAAGCCCGGCGAATACCCACCGATCCATGGATCCCCATCGGGTCCGATCCAGATCGCATCGCAGTAGTCGCCCTGAATTCCTGTGTTGGTCGGTCGGTAGTACCGCCAGACGTAGTCGGGTTCGCCTCCGAGCGCAGGCAGCGCCCCGCACACGGAACCGACGACTGTGGTCGCAAGGAGCATGCGGTGGAGCGCGCGGAGCGACATGGAAACCTCGTTTCCCGGATGACTCGGTGGGCAGACGCCATGAACTATGCGCCAAGGCCGTCACGCCCCGTTCACGAATCCCGAGAATGTGCCCTGGGCGCACGGGACCGCCCGCCGGTTCCCCCGGCGGGCGGTCGTTCCGACCCCCCACTCCCCACACGTCGCCGCGTGCCTCGCGCGCGACAGTGGTGCGGACGAGGCGGGCTCGGCTCGCAGCGCGATGTCCGGATTTTTTCGATGGGTCCAGGTCCGCCGGGTCCTCGGTGGGCCACGGCCACCCGGCAACGGCGTCCGTCGATCAGTTCCGTCGTTCGCAGGCAGCTCGGCGCAGGCGTGACGGTGTCGAGACCACGGCGTATCGTGCGGCGATGACCTCGACGAGCTCGCTTCGGATCGTGCACACCGCCGAGGAGCTCCGCGCGTTCGCCGGCTGCGCCTTCGTCCCCACCATGGGCGCGCTGCACGAGGGCCATGCAACGCTGTTGCGGCGGGCTCGCCAGACGGGACTGCCGGTCTGCCTCTCGATCTTCGTGAACCCGACGCAGTTCGGACCCTCCGAGGATCTCAGCCGCTATCCGCGCACGCTCGACGCGGACCTCGCGATCGCCGAGCGCGAGGGCGTCGCCGTCGCGTACGTGCCCGGCGCGGCGACGATCTACCCCGAGGGGATCGAGGAGGCCAACCGCATCGCCGCGTCGCTTCCGCTCCCCGACGTCGCCACGAAGCCGGGGCTCGAGGACTTCCACCGGCCCGGCCACTTCGCGGGCGTCCAGCTCGTCGTCGCGAGGCTCTTCGATGCGGTGCGGCCCGCGGCGGCGATCTTCGGCGAGAAGGACTGGCAGCAGCTCAAGCTCGTCGAGGCGATGGTCGCCCACGAGCCGGCCCGCTGGCCGGGGCTGGTCATCATCCCCCACGCGACGGTGCGAGAGTCCGACGGCCTCGCCCTCAGCAGCCGCAATCGCTATCTGCGGCCCGAGGATCGCGAGCAGGCGAGGGCGATTCCCCGAGCGCTCCAGCTCGCCCACACGGCGCAGCGGCCGGCGACCTCCGAGCGACTGATGCGGGAGACGCTCGAGGCGAGCGGCTTCGCGATCGACTACGCGGTGGTGCGCGACGCCCAGACGCTTGAGCCGGTCAGCGGATTCGAGCGGCCGACCCGGGCCCTCATTGCCGCCCGACTCGCGTGGCCTGGCGGCGGCGTCCGCCTCATCGACAACGCCGCGATGACCATCTGGCGCTGACCGTCGAGAGTTCTCCGACGAGGTCCAGCAAACCGCTTGCCGGTTCGGTCTTTTCCCGAAGCCCCCGCAACCGCGGTTGGTATTGTTGTCGAACTCCTTCATGGACCGGCTTCGGCTCCGCCTCCCGCGGACGCCGCCGGATCCGGAGCTCTCACGATGTCCATTCGACTCCCAGCGCCGATCCTCCGTTCGCTCCTCGTCACGTCGCTTCTCCTCGCCACGGCGTCGGCCTCGACGATCGCTTTGACCGGCATGCTCGGCATGGCCGCCCCGCAGTCGGGCACCTCGGGCTCGAAGTCAAAGGACGATCGCGCTGCCCAGAAGGACGCCGACAAGGCGGAAAAGGAGAAGGCCAAGGAGCGGGCGAAGCGGCTGGACAAGCTCGACAAGGAGGACCGGGCCGCGCTCGACGCCAATCTCGACTTCGCCCTGCCCGGATGGACGGCCGGGCTCGACTGGCTCGGCATCGCCAAGGCCCCCAGCGTCGATGACCTGCGCGGCCGGGTGATCGTCATTCAGACCTTCACGACGAAGAACGCGCAGAGCAAGGCCTCGCTCCTGCGCCTGGCGAAGGCCCTGTCGGAGTTCAAGCCCGAGGACGTCCGACTCATCGCCGTCCACACCCCCGAGGGCGTCGAGAAGGCCGTCGCCCAGCTCGACAAGAGCAAGTTCGACTTCCCCGTCGCCATCGATCGCGACGGCACCTATTGCGACGCGATCGGCGCGTTCAGGAAGCCGGTGAACGTCATCGTCAACCGCACCGGGGACGTGAAGTACTCCGGCCTCACGATCGAGGGCGTCACGGCCACCGTCGCCGAACTCATCACCGAGACCTTCGATCCGGCGAGCAAGCCCACCGCGCGAAAGGCCGAGACCTCGAAGACGCCGAAGGACTTCCCGACCTTCAAGAACGCCGTCGGCTCCGCCCAGGACCTGCGCGGCAAGCAGGCTCCGGCGATGGGCACCGTGAACTGGTGGAACGGGACGCCGAACATCCAGGGCAAGCTCGTGATCGTGGACTTCTGGGCGACCTGGTGCAAGCCCTGCAAGGAAGCGATCCCGCACATGAACGAGATCGCGAAGGCGTATCGCGAGGATGTCCAGTGCATGGGCATCTCCGACGAGGCCAACAGCAAGTTCGAGCGCGGGCTCGCCGACTCGGGACTCGACAAGGGCGACTTCGCCTATCCGGTCGGCGTCGATCCGTCGGGGGCGATGAAGCGGGGCTTCTCGGTTGGCGCGATCCCCCACGTGGCGATCATCTCGTCCGACGGCATCGTCCGCTGGCAGGGTCATCCCTCCGAGCTCACCCCTGACGTGATGCGGCAACTGGTCGACGCCAACAAGGCCCTTCTCGCGGTCCGCGGCGAGGGCGGCAACGCCCGATGGAAGCGAACGCTCGAGTCGGAGAAGGATGCCGGCGGCTCGCGCGGCAAGTCGCGCGAGCGAAGCTGAGAGAACGGTGGTGCGGCGGACGCGGCGCGTGTGGAGGCGGCGGCACGCTGCGCCGGCCCGTCATCGTCGTAAGGGCCGTTCGCTCAGAAATCGCGGCGAACGGTGCGCTCCGCCAACTCATGTAGCAGGTCGCGCACCGGGCTCGGCGCGAGCACGTCGAGCTCCTTGCGGGCCCCCTGGACGATCGCGACCGCCCGCTCGCGGGCCCGGTCGAGGGCGCCGGCCCGCTCGGCGATCGACCGCAGCGCCGCATCGTCGCGGGCGGCGATGGCATCGAGAGCGCACATGCGCTCCGCGGCGCTCGCGTGGGCCAGGAGCAGGATGAGCGGCAAGGTCATCTTGCCCTTCTCGAAGTCGCGGCCGAGGCTCTTGCCGACGACCTCCTCCTTGCCGGCGAGGTCGAGCACGTCGTCCTGAATCTGGAACGCCGTGCCGACGGCCATGCCGAAACGGTCGAGCGCCGCGACCTGCGCCGCCGGCGCGCCGGAGAGAATCGCCCCGAAGCGGCAGCACGCGCCGACGAGCACCGCGGTCTTCCTGCGGATGATCTCGAAGTAGGTTGCCTCGTCGAGGCTCGTGTCGTCGCGATGGTGAAGCTGGATCAGCTCGCCCTCGCAGAGCGTGTTGGTGACCTCGCCGAACTGGAGGTTGATCGCCGGATCGCCGACCCGCGAGCAGAGGTGAAAGGCGTTCGAGATGAGGTAGTCGCCGAGCATCACGGCGGTCTCGTTGCCGCGGAGGCTGTTGACCGTCGCCCCCTTGCGGCGGGTGGTCGCCTCATCGAGGACGTCGTCGTGGACGAGCGTCGCCATGTGGATCATCTCGGCCACGCACGCCACCATGCAGTGCCGCTCGTTGATCGAGCGACGCTCGGTCGGGGCCTTCGACGCCGCCAGCCCGCAGAGGATCACCAGCGTCGGCCGCAGCATCTTGCCGCGATAGCGCTCGACATGGCGGCAGAGCTGGTTCACGGCCGGGAAGTCGCTGGCGAGCTGCCGCTCGAACAGGCCCTCCGTCTCGTGAAGACAGTCGGCAAGGATGGCGGCGATGGAGGTCTGTGCGACGCTCTCGAGCATGTCCGGATGATAGACGACGGCGTCGGCGTCCTGCGCAGCGCCCGGAGGGGCGGAGCGACCCGTTTCCCGCCATCGCTCACCGCTCCGCGACGATGTACGCGATCCAGCCCTCGCAGGCCTCGCCGCGCTTGGACGGCCGGAACTTGCCGTTGCCCTCGCCGGTCGAGTGGTTCGTGCCTTCCCAATAGACGGTCGTCTTCGCGAATCCCGCCTCGAGCAGCGCCTCCTGGATCTCGGGAAGCGTCCAGAGCCGCCAGTGGTACGTGAAGGCCTTCCGCATCTCGGAGCCGTCGGGGAAGCGGAAATGGATGTGGTTGACCACATCGCCGGTGATCGGGCTGTACTGGTTCTGGTCCCAGACGTAGGTGAAGCCGTCGAGGTGCCGCTCCTCCTCGATCTCGCGGAAGGAGTCGCTGCCGCCGTAGGCGTCGATGATGAAGAGCCCGTCGTTCACGAGCGATGCCCGGGCGCTGCGGAAGTACTTCAGGAGCTGCTCGCGGCGCTTGAAGAGGTAGTAGGAGAAGTTCATCGCGACGATGCAGTCGACCTTCTCGATCCGCTGCCTCATCACGTCCTCGTTGCGGATGTCCAGCCGCTCCCATTCGGACTTCGGGAGCTTGGTCAGGTTCCGCGCTCGCCCCCACTGCAGCACGCTGCGGTCGAGGTCGATGGCCATCGCGATGTTGGTCCTCCGGCGGGCGACCCACTCGACCGCCGCGGCGAAGGTTCCGCAGAAGTCCTCGCGCAAGGTCGACGCCAGCCGACGGCGATGGGACTTCCACGCCCGGTCGATGAAGTCGACCTCGAACTCGACGTTCTGCACGCTCAGCTCGTAGAGCTCGTGCGGGTCGCTGGTGGCCGCGGTGCGCCACGCTCCCTTCGACGTCGCCCGCGTCGCCCTCTTCGTTGCCGCCTTCGTGTTCGATCGCTTCGTGGTGGTGCCTGCCATGGGAGGCGGGGAGTGTAGTGGGATTCGGCGACGGCGCGACGCACCGCATCGCGCCGCATGCCGTCACTCATCCCGACCACGCCGCAAGCACGATGGCCAGGTCGGACCCGTCGGTCGTCCCGTTGCCATCGAGGTCCGCGGCGCCGGGAGATCCCCAGCCGGCAAGCACCATGGCCAGGTCGGCGCCGTCAACGCGGCCATTGCCGTCGATGTCGGGCGATGGCGGCGCCGCGCATGAGGCGGAGGCCTCCGCGGCGCAGAGGTCGTCCCATGCGACGACACAGCAGATCGGGTCGACGATGCAGACGATCTCGCAGCAGCTCGGGTCGGAGCAGCCGGGCACGGCGCTCGGCGCGAAGCAGGAGGCGAGACCGGCGCCGCATGCGCTCCCCTGGCAGATGGCCGCGGCCTCGCTGACGCAGACCTCGTCCCAGCTGCCCTCGCAGCAGAAGGCGTCGACGGTGCAGACCGCAAGGCAACAGTCGGCGTCGTTGCAGAAGGGCGTCGCGTGAACCACCGAACAGGCCGGGGCATCCGCGGCTCCGCAGGCGGCAACCCCCGAACATCCGGCGGCGCAGGTGGAGGTGGCGAGCGCCACGCACGCCGCGTCCCAGGCGGTCTGGCAGCAGTAGGCGTCGATCGCACAGACGCAGCTCTCGATCGTGGCGCCGGTGCAGCCGGCCGAGCCCTGCGTGCAGCAGTCGTGCGGCAGTGCGCCGGTCGTGATGAGGAGATCATCGAACGCCGCGCCGTTCGAGACGCTCGACCCGGAGAGGAACCGGAACTGGACGGCGCTCTCGGCGGCGATCGAGGCGAGGTTCAGCTCGACCTCGGTGCATCCGGCGGTGCCCTGCCCCGACTGCGGCTGCCAGCCGGTGAGCCAGGCGCCTCCGTCGATGCGGTAGTCGATGCGCGGACCGAGCGTGCCGAGATTGCGGCAGAAGCTGAAGCGGAGGACCGGCGCGGGGATGGCGGTGAGGTCGATGCAGCGGGTGATTGCCGCGGAGTAGGGAAAACCCGTTCCAAAACGCAAAGCGGGATCGCCAGATCCCGCGCAGCTCCCGGAGATGGTCAGCGTCGGTGGTGATCCCTCACAGCTCTCGAAGAGGTCGGGAAAGAGCGTGCAGACGCTCGACGTCGAGTAGACCGTTCCGAAGTTCGTCGCGAACGCGGTGAGGCAGGCGCCGCCTCCCCCGCCGCAGTTGCCGCAGGCCAGGGCATCGACCTCGAGTACGCATTGGGCATCCCAGGCCGTCTCGCAGCAGTAGGGATCGGCCTGGCAGACGCACGCCTCGACCGCGGCCGTCGAACACCCCGGCGTGCCGACCTCGCAGCAGCCGTGGAGCTGCGAGCAGCAGTCGGTGATCTCGAGCTTCAGGTCGTCAAGGAGAATCGCGTTGGAGTTGCTGCCGTGGTCGAACCTGAAGACCAGGGCCTTCGCGCCATTCACGGCCACGGTGAAGTTCACCTGCGTGCAGGCGCCGCCGGTCGTCGAGAGCGTGCCGACGGTGGTCGGCGTCGACGGCGCGCAGGGCACGGTCGTGGCCGAGGTCGTGCCGGCCTTGAGGACGGTGTTGGTCGCGGCGAACTGGGCGTAGGTGAACGCGATCGAGACCGACGCGCAGCCCGCGTCACCGACGTAGACGAAGAGCACCGGGTCATCGGTCGAGGAATCGAGCTTGAGCGCGGAGCCGGTCGGACAGAATCCGCTCGCCGCGACGGTCGCGCCGTTCAGGCACCACTCGACCTTGAAGGGTCCCTGCGTCAGGCTCGGCGGCCCGCTGAACGAGTCGAAGCCCGTCTCGTAGAGCGTGCAGGTCTGGCCCGATGCGATTCGGACCGCGACGAGCATGAACAGCCATGCGATGAACTGGATCGTGCGCCTCAGCATGCCTCGACAGCCTCACTGCCCGAGCGGATCACTCGGGTGCCACGAAGACTCTCGCATTCGACCGCGAACGCGCAAAAGCCGCGTGACAGAATGAGGCCCGCTCGCAGTTCGACGTGGCGCGACATGTCCGAGAAGAGCCCAGCGCTCGCCGTTACGCGCTCCACTGGCCGAGGAGCAACGCCAAGTCCGCGGCGTCGACCGTGCCGCTGCCGTCCACGTCGCCCGGTCCGGCGGTGCCCCACGCGCCGAGCAGGATCGCCAGATCGGCGGCGTCCACGGTGCCGCTGCCGTCGAGGTCGCCCGCGAGCGAGCAGCCGAGTGCAAACGTCCGGAAGCCGTCAACGCCCGCCTCGACGAGCGAGCCGGTGCCGAGGTCGCGAGCCTGGAAGCGCACCTTGACGGTGGCCGTGGGCGTGACGAAGTCCGCGACGCGGAAGCTCTTCGTCACCCACGCGCCGGCGTTCTCGGTGACCAGCTCAAGCTGCACCCAGGTGGTGCCGCCGTTGTTCGAGATCTCGATCGGCATCGAGTCGGCGTTCGGAGCGCCGCCGAGATTGTTCGAGTACCAGCGGTCGTACTGGACATACGACTCGGGATCGGAGCAGTCGAGGATCGGCGAGGTCAGCGTGGTCGTGCCGCCGTCGACGTCGGCGGAGCCAGCCGCGCCGCCCACCGCACCCTGGCCGGTGACGAAGCAGAGCGTGCCGTTCGGCGTCGTGTCGTCCTCCGGCTGGGCGATCGTCCCGTTCGGATCGACGCGCACCCACAGTCCCGAGGTCGCGTTGTCGCCCGGAGCGCCGACGGTCCAGCCCTTGTTGGTCTCGAAGTTGTCGGAGAAGAGCTCGGTCGTCTCGACCACCGCGGTCGAGAAGGTCGCCGTCGGCGCGCCCTCCGGCGCGACGAAGGAACCCATCGTGGTGGGGAACTCGACGTACCAGTGAAGCGTCGTGCCGCAGGTGGTCGCGGGCAGGGTGGCGCTCCACGAGCCGCCGCCGAGGTTCGCGATCGGCGCCGCGCTGAACGGCTCGCTCGGATCGTCGCGCCACCAGAGCGTCGCCCCCTCGGGAAGGGCCTCGCCGGCGACGTCGAAGGTCGAGATCGCCACGGTCACGATTCCGGGCGCCGCCGTCGCTGGCGTCCCGTTCGGGAAGGAGACCGAGATTGGCTCTAACACTTCGCCCGTGAGGGTCATCGCCGCCGCCCAGTTCTCCTCGGCGGTCGGAATGATCTGGTCCGCGGGAAGGACGAAGCCGAAGGTGCCGGTGTCGCGCAGCTCGATCGTGAACGAGAAGACGTTGCGGACGCCGTAGGCCCAGTCGACCGAACTGCCGCTGGCGAGGTAGAGGGTCGGGCCGATGGGGCCGGCGGTGTACGGCACCTGATGGACCGAGAGGATCGCGTCGGCCATCGAGTGGCCGATGCCCTCGAGGAAATCGGTGTGCGGCGCGGGATCGACGGTGTAGCCCCACGGCGAAAGCACGAGCTGGCCGTAGGAGTGGAAATCGATGTTGGCGACGATGTTCGGCCGCGCGAGGTAGAAGTCGCGAAGCGCCTGCGTCTCGGGCTCGGAGAACGCCGACGGGCCGCGATAGGTCTCGTCGGCCGGGTTCGTGCTCGCCCCGGCGCCGCCCCACTGGTAGTCCCAGTTGCGGTTGAGGTCGACGCCGAAGGTGCCGTTGCCGTTGTTGCGGCGATTCTTCCGCCAGAGACGATTCACGTCCCAGGTATATTGATAGCCGTCGGGATTGGAGACGGGGATGATCCAGATCTCGGCCTTCTGCAGCAGCATCCCGATAGCCGGGTCGGTCGACGCGCCGTCGACGAGTCGGTTGGCGATGTACATCGCCGTCATCGGACTCACCCATTCGCGGGCGTGCTGGCAGGCGTTGAAGAGAATCGCCGGGGCGCCGGCCGGGGCGCCCGAGATGCGGATCGCCCGCATCGGTCGACCCTCAAGCGAGGTGCCGAAGGTGACCACGCTGCAGAGATCCGGTCGCTGGGCGACGAACTCGTCGAGCTTGGCGTTGATCTGGGCAAGCGTCTTGTAGTCGGCGAACCACGCGTCGTTTCCGGCGACGCCGCCCGAGCCGTCGCCGCCACCGTTGGCCCCGCCCTCGGCGAGGCGCGAACGCTCGGCGGCGATGAGACCGCCAAGGTCGTCAATGAGCACTTCGACCGGCAAACCGGCCCGCTGCATCGCGGCCAGGCTCTTGGCGTCGACCCGCAGATCGAGCGGCTTGCCCACGGTGGCCCCGTGCGACCAGATGTCGTCGGCGAGGGCGATCGCCTGACGCATCTGGCGGAGGTCCTGCGGCACGAGCCGAACGACCTTGTCGCCGACGTAGTCCGGCGGCGCGGCGAGCGCGCTGGCCGTGGCCATGGCCAGCGGGGCGAACGAAAGAAGGAGCGAGACGAAGCGCGAGGCGCGACCGGTTCGTTGCATGCAAGCCTCTCACGGGAGGGCCGAAGGATCAGGACTCGACCGGTGGGGAATCCGACGGATCGTCGGCCGATCCGCGGAATGCGAGCGGCGCGAGTTGACGGAAGCCGTCCGCGTCGCGATGCTCGCGAATCCAGACCGCGCTCCCCGTCCCCCCCGGGGGCGAGCGATCATTCCCCAGCAGTTCGAGACGAGTTCAGTATGCCACAGCTCTCACCGGCTCCGAAGCGTTTCGCCTCCCTTCTCGCCAGCCTCGCGCTGGGATGCCTCGTCACCACCGGCTGCACGAGCGGATACCGGGGCTATTACCTCACCCGGCCGCAGGCGGCGGAAGATTCGGACGCGATCGTTCCGATGCACCCGGAGCCGCCGCGCAGCCTGGCGATGTTCGAGGGCGACACGGGCCGCGTCGCGACGTGGGCCGACCTGATGGAGGGCGTGGCATGGGCCGACGTGATCTTCCTCGGTGAGGCGCACGATCATGCCGAGGGCCATCGCGTCGAGACGGCGATCGCCGAGGACACGCTCGCAAGCTTCCCCGGTTCGGCGGTGAGCATGGAGATGTTCGAGCGGCAGGATCAGGCCGACGTCGACGCATATCTGCGCGGCGAGATCGACGTGACGACGCTCGTCGAGCGGACCAAGAGCCTCGGATGGGGCGTTCCCGGCGACGCCAAGGAGAGCGAGGACAAGGAGGTCGCGAAGGCCGAGCGGCGGAAGCTGTGGGATGCCTATTACCAGCCCACCGTCGACGTCGCCAAGGCCCGCGGCTCGCGGGTCATCGCCGCCAACGCACCGCGCGACTACGTGAAGAAGGCCCACAGCGACGGCTACGACGCGCTGCGTGCGCTGCCCGAGAACGAGCGGGCCCTCTTCGACATTCCCGATCACCTCGAGGGCGGGATCTACCGCCGCCGATTCAACGAGGTCATGCTGGGCGACGACGCCTCGAGCGCCGACGCCGCCGCGCGACAGCGCGTCGACGACCGATTCCGCTCGCAGCAGGTCTGGGACGCGACGATGGGCCGCTCGATCGCCCGGGCCCTCGACGCCGTGCCCGCGCCGCCGAAGATCGTGCATCTCGTCGGCGGCTTCCACATCGACAATCGGGTCGGCACGGTGACGCAGCTGCTCGCGGCGCGTCCGAACACCCGCGTGTTGACCGTGCAGATCATTCCGGAAGGCTCGCGCACGCTCCGCGACGAGGATCGCGGCCGCGCGGACATCATCATCTACGCGGCCCGGGAGGCGAAGCCCGAAGCCGCCACCGAAACGCCCGCGGAAGCCCCCACCGCGACAGCGCCCGAAACGAAGCCCGCCGAGAAGACCGACGGAGCGAAGGAGGGCGAGAAGCCAGCGGGCGCGGCGTCGACCGGGAAACCCGCCTCACCGCGCGCGGCCTAACGGTTCGTTCAGCAGCGTCGCGTCAGTTCGAGAGGACGGCCTTGAGCTCGTCCTCGGACTTCGCGATGTGATAGAGCTTCTCGATCTTCATCATCGCGAGAAGCTTGAGGAGTTCGGCGCTGGCGCCGAACAGGACCGACTTCGCGCCGAGGTTGTGGGCCTGGTTGCGGAAGGCGATGCACATGCCCAGCCCCATGCTCGACATGAAGGTCACCTCGGTGAGATCGAGGACGAGGACCTTCAGCGACTTGCCAGCGACCTTCAGGAAGGGCGTGACCTCGTCCGTGATGATCGGGCTCTCCCGCTGACCGATCTGCGGGCCGGCGGGGCGAATCGTGAGGAACGGCTCAGCCCACTTCACCTCAACGAGGGCGGTCTTCTTGTGGTTCGCAGCTTGGGTCGGGGTCTCGGACATGGATTCCCAATCTGGTGCGGTGCCGGTTGCGGAGCTCGGCGGGCCTTGTGGTCGGCGCGTGAAGGCGGACCATGCGTCGGTGAGCGTCGGGCGCCGATCGCCTGCGGCTCGACCGAGACTGTATCACTTCCATCGGGCGGCAATGCGCGGCGTGAGCATCCATGCGATCGATGCCATGCCCCGTTCCCGGTCGATGGCGACGACGGTGCCCTTCCTGAATCGGACATTCACGCGGCCGAGATCACCGCTCAGGAGCCATGACGCGATTCTCCCGAGCGTCGGCTCATGCCCCACCCACGCCACGACGGCATCGTCGGGGTATGCGGCAAGCAGCTGCGTCCAAAGCGTCGGACCGGAGGGGAGCATGCCCGACGGCGGCGCGGCGGGCTGGACGTCGTCGCTCTCGGGAAGGAGGCCATCGAGCCGTTCGGGTGCCGGCCAGCCCGCCCGCTCGTGCAGAATCTGGGCGGTTTGCCACGCCCGGACGGCGGGGCTTGCGAGCACCTGCTGAACGGAGTCCTCGAGGCGACCGAGCCGCTTGGCGAGCAGCGCGAAGCTCTCGCGACCCTCCGAGGTCAGCGGGCGCCGAAGGTCGTCGGGCCAGGCGGCCGGATCGCGATCGAAGGCCTTGGCATGTCGGACGAGGAGCAGTCGCATGGAGCGGGCAGCGTAACCGCGTCGCGGCACTCCACCCGCGGACGGAAGCGGCGAAGATCCGCACATGGTCCCGTTCACGATCGTCAACGCCCGGATCCTGACGCTCGCCCGGCCGAGGGGCGGTCCGCACCGCGGCCCCGCGTCGGCCGATGCGCTGGGGCTCATCGAACGCGGATGGGTGCGCGTCGCCGAGGGGCGCATCGCGGCGCTGGGGAACGGTTCGCCGTCACCCGCGGCGGGCGACGTGGTCGACGCCGGCGGTCGGGTGCTCATGCCTGGCTTCGTCGACTGCCACACCCACGCCTGCTGGGCAGGCCAGCGCTTCGACGAGGCGGACGATCGGCTGGCGGGGGTTCCCTACCTCGACATCCTCGCCAGAGGCGGCGGGATCATGAGCACCGTCCGTGCGACCCGCGCCGCATCGCGCGAGGAACTCACGGCCAACACGCTGCGGCGCTGCTGCGCGGCGCTCCGCTTCGGCACCACGACGATCGAGGTGAAGTCGGGCTACGGGCTGACGCCGGACACGGAGCTGTCGATGCTCGAGGCCATTCGCGACGCCGGCTCGCGCACGCCCCAACGTCTGGTGCCGACGTTCCTCGGGGCCCACGCGAAGGACCCCGCCAACCCGCGATCGGTCGACGAGACGATCGAGGTCACGCTGCCGCGGGCCGTCGGCGCGTTCCCCGGCATTGCCTGTGACGCATATTGCGAAAAAGGGGCGTGGTCGCTCGACGAGTGCCTTCGGCTGTTCCGCGCCGCACGGGCCCTTGGCTCGCCGATTCGCGTGCACGCCGACCAGTTCAACGCCCTCGGCATGACCGGCGCGGCGATCGCACTGGGGGCCCGCAGCGTGGATCATCTGGAGGCGACGACAGCCGACGAGCTCGGTCGACTCGCGGCCAGCGCGACCATCGGCGTCGCGCTTCCCGGCTGCGGGTTCCACCTCGACAACCGCTTCGCGCCGGCCCGCGACCTGCTCGACGCAGGCGGAGCCTTGGCGATCGCCACCAACTGCAATCCCGGCTCGAGCCCCACGACCTCGATGCCGTTCATCATCGCCCTTGCGGTGCGGTACCTGAGGCTGACGCCGAGCGAGGCGATTCTCGCGTCGACGATCAACGCCGCGCATGTCCTGGGACTCGGCGACGAGATCGGCTCGATTGAGGTCGGCAAGCGGGGCGACCTGCAGCTCTTGCCCACCATGGACGAGCGGGCGCTGGCGTACGAGTACGCCAATCCGGGGCCGGACGCGGTGTGGATCGCCGGTCGCGCGGTCGCGGGAATGTAGTCGCGCCGCAGTGGCCGCAAACGTGGCGCAATCGAGCGAACTGGCGCGAAGTCGCCCGGGCAATCCGCCGATGCCCGGTGACGTCGCGGCATGCGCCCGCGATCCGCCCAGCGGAAAGAACGCTCATGAGACCAGACGCGATCGCATTGCCCACGTGCTGCGATGCATCGCGTCGCCTGCAGGAACACCGATGAATACGTGCTACTCGAACGGGACGACGAACAACAACGGCAACAGCGTCAATGGCTACGGCTACAACGGGCAGTACGGTGCCTTCTCGCCACCGACGAATTCCTACTTCCCGAACGGGTATCCCAACGGCTACCAGCCCAACGGCTGCCCTGACTTCACCGGCACCGCGCCGTGGACCAACGGCACGACGCAGTGGAACAACCCGGTCTCGTACGCGTGGACACCCAGCGGGTATGCCCAGCATCAGACGTGGAATCAGGGCTACAACCCGAACTTCACCCAGGGCTACAACCCGCAGTTCGCCCCGGGCTTCAATCCCACCTTCAACAACGGCTTCAACGCCGGCTTCCAGCCGAGCTTCGGCCAGAACTTCCAACCGACCTTCCCGTACGGAACGACGCAGCACTGGAACGGCCAGAACTGGAATGGTCAGAACTGGAATGGTCAGAACTGGAATGGTCAACCGTGGGGTTACAACTCTGGCTTCAACAGTGGCTTCAACTCTGGCTTCAACACTGGCTGGAACACGCCGTGGTGCAACACCCCGAACGCTCCGTTCAGCCAGTGGACCAACCAGTGGTCGACTCCGTGGTCGAACCCCACGCAGAGTCAGTGGAATAGCCCCTGGAATCAGCAGTGGAACCAGCCGTGGGGTGGGCCGATGAATCAGCCGACCAATCCCTGGAACACCACCAACAACGGCTGGTGCAACGTCCCGACGATCACGCCGTGGGGCCTCTGCTTCACGACCGTGCCGACATCGGTCTACGCGAATCTCCTCGCGACCTGCGCGTCGAACGGCCCGACGCCGTGGACCAACTCGTTCCAGAGTACTCCCTGGAACAACGCCAACGGCTGGAACAACGCCAACGGCTGGAACGGCGCCAATGGCTGGAACACGACCAACGCCTGGCCGACGCAGAACTTCAGCAACGCCTGGCAGCAGCAGCCCGCAGGTTTCGGCGGAACGCCGTGGAACACGCCGAATCCGGCGTTCAACCGCGCTCCGTACGCTCCGAATCCCTTCGGCACCACCTTCCCCACCCAGCAGCAGAGTCCGACGCCCGCCAACTTCTCGACGACCGGGAAGCCCTTCCCGACCGCGCCGAACACCGGCACGCCGACCGCTCCTGCCACGAACCCGTCGAGCGCAGCGCCCGCATACGGCTCGCCGTACAACACCAACTACGGTCCCACCGGCAACCCGGGGTGCGGTCCGAACGGACTGCCGTCCCCGTACGGCTCGACGACCAACTCGTGCAACTCCGCGATCCCGGAAAGCGGTTGCTGCTCGGGCTCGTGCCGCAACGCCGCCTGACGTTCCACGACGTGTGATCTTCCAGAAAGGGACGGCCCCGGCCGTCCCTTTCTTCGTTTGCCGGACCACGATCACACGCGGCGGCGCACCGTCGCTCGCCGAGAGGTTGTTAGAGTTCCGCCTATGGTCGTCACCGCCGAACGTGACATTGCCGGCGCCGCAGTCGCGGCCGACAAGGTGGTCCAGACGCATCGTCGCCTCGTCGAGTTCCTCCGCCCGGGACAGACGCTGGCCCAGATCGATGCGTTCGTCGGCGAGACGCTGAAGGACTTGGGTTGCCGCAGCGCGTTCCTGGGCTATCGGGTTCGCGGCCATCCGCCGTTCCCCAGCCACGCCTGCCTTTCGGTCAATGAGTGCGTCGTGCACGGAACGCACGACATGACGACGCGGCCGATCGAGCGCGGCGACGTCCTCTCGATCGACATCGGCGTGAAGAGCGAGGGCTGGATCGGCGACGCGGCGTGGACCTACGGCATCGTCGAGGTCGATGACGCCGCGGCATCGCTCATGCGCTGCGGGCGAGAGTCCCTTCGCCGAGGACTCGCGGCGATCCGCCCCGGCCGCCCGCTCATCGACTGGGCGAAGGCCGTGCAGGAATACGTCGAGCGACGATGCGGATATTGCCTCGTCCGCGGGCTCGGGGGCCACGGCTATGGCCGCGAGCTCCATGGGCCGCCGTTCATCTCCAACGTCGTGCCGAGCTATCCCGGGGAATGGCCCGATGCGTGGAAGCCATTCACGCCGGGCATGCTCGTCGCCGTCGAGCCCATGATCTCGCTGAGTTCGACCGAAATCGCCAGCGAGGGGCGCTCATGGCCGATTTATTCGGCCGACCGCAGCCTCAGCGTCCATTACGAGGCGGATGTCCTCGTGACCCCCGAAGGCATCCGGGACCTCACGGCGGGACTTCAGGAGCTTCCCGATCTCGTCGGCGCCGGATGAGTTCGCCGCGCCGCCCGGCCGATCGCCGAAGCGTTTTCCGGCGGGGCCTCGGCCTTGGCCTCAAGCCGGCTTCGTTCCCGGCCGATTCCGATAGCCATGGACGTCCCCAGCTCGCCGCGCGATCGGTATGACCTTGTCTGTCTCGGCAGCGGCCCCGCTGGGGAGAAGGCCGCGCTTCTGGCCGCCTCGCGCGGACGGCGCGTCGCGATCGTCGAGCGCGAGCCCATGCCCGGCGGCGCGATGGTCAACACCGGCACGATCGCCAGCAAGGTGCTGCGCGAGACCGCACTGGTCTGCTCGGCGTTTCGCCGCCGCCCGGTGCCCGGCATCGAGTTCGCCCTCGACCGCGAGCTCTCGCTGCCGCGGTTCATGGCCCGCAAGACGCTCATTCAGATCGAGGAACACGATCGCATCGAGCGCTCGATCGACAAGCACGGGATCGACGTCGTCCGCGGCGTCGGCCGCTTCGGCGGCGCCCATCGCGTCGAGGTGAGCCGCCCCGACCACACGACCCAGGTGCTCGAGGCCGAGCACGTGCTGATCGCAACGGGAAGCAGGCCCCACCGTCCGGGCAACATCGACTTCACGCATCCGGCGATCGTCGACTGCGAGGGCGTGCTCCAGCTCGATCGCATGCCGGAGTCGATGATCGTGGTCGGCGCCGGGGTCATCGGCTCCGAGTACGCCTGCATCTTCGCCGAGATGGGCGTGCGCGTGACGCTCATCGAGCCGCGCGACGCGATCATGCCCTTCCTCGACCGCGAGGTGCGCGAGGTGCTCGTCGCCCGCATGCGAGAGCTCGCCATCGACATCCTGTACGAATCGGCTCCCGACACGGTGCAGGGCAATGCCGACGGCAGCGCCACGGTGCGCCTGAAGGACGGCCGCGTGATCGAGGGCGACATCGTCCTCTGGTCGCTCGGCCGCGTCGGCAACACCGACGACATCGGGCTCGACTCGGTCGGACTCACGGCCGACAGCCGCGGTCTCCTCAAGGTCGACTCCGGCTACCGCACGGCGGTTCCGTGGATCTTCGCCGCCGGGGACGTCATCGGCTTCCCGGCGCTCGCGTCGACGAGCCTCGAGCAGGGCCGCATCGCCGCATGCACCATGTTCGGGATTCCCTACAGGCAGAAGCTCGCCGAAACCGTTCCGCTCGGGATCTACACCATCCCCTGCGTCGCGGCGGTCGGGCTCACCGAGGACGAGGCGAAGAAGAAGGGCATCGACGTGGTCGTCGGACGCGCCCGCTACCGGAACAATCCCCGCGGCCGCATGCTCGGCGACGATCAGGGACTCTGCAAGATGATCTTCGACGCCAGCGACGGGCGACTCATCGGAACGTCGATCGTGGGTGAGGACGCGACCGAGCAGATCCACGTCGCCCAGGCCGTCATCGCCATGAACGGCGGCATCGAGTTCTTCATCGAGATGTGCTTCAACTATCCGTCGCTGGGCGAGCTCTTCAAGTACGCATCGCTCGATGCCCGCGAGACGCTCGCGATCCGCAACGGCCGCCGCGCCGCGGCGTGACGATCGCGTTCACCCGTCGAGTCGCTCGAGCTTGGCGTACGCAAGCACGAGCGTCTTGATGCCGACCGCGCGGAACGCGACCCGCGCGGAGCTGCTGGCGCCACGATCGACGACCTGCTCGACCCGGCCGACGCCGAAGAGCGGATGTCGCACGCTGCAGCCGACCGGAAAGCGCCGCGACAGCGGCAGGTCGTCCCAGGCGTCCGGCTCGTCGTAGACGATGCCGCTGAAGTCCGCGTCGACGCCGCGATCGCGGCGCTCGACCGTGATGTGCTCCGACGGCAATTCGCGCAGGAACTCGCTTGCCATGGCCGACTGGCGAATGCCGCGGGTGGTGCGGGCCGCGGCCGAACTGATCAGGAGCCGGCGCTCCGCGCGGGTCATGCCCACGAAGCAGAGCCTTCGCTCCTCCTCGATGCCGTCGGGCTCGTCCATCGCCCGCTGGTGCGGGAGGATCCCCTGCTCCGCGCCGATGAGCGCGACGGCCTCGAATTCGAGTCCCTTCGCCGCATGCAGCGTCAGGAGGGTCACCGAGCCGCTGGCGGCGTCGACGAGGTCCTGATCGCTCACCAGCGCGACGCTGGCGAGGAAGCCACGCAGCGCTTCGAGCGCGGTCTCGATGCGAATCGGCTCACCGTTCCGCTCCGCCTCGTCGAGAGCATCGTCGGGAAGCCTCCATTCGCTGGCCGCACTGACGATCTCGTCCCGGTTCTGCTTGGCCTCGCGCTCCTCCTCGGTGGCCCGCTCGGGATCGATCGCGTCCATGCCGCTTTCGCGCAGCACGTCGGCGACGAGCGGCGCGAGCTCTCCGGGGGCGGCCGCGGCGAATCGCTCCCGCCACGACGCCAAGAGCGAGCCGAACTGCAGGATGGCCTTCGCCGATCGCCCCACAGCGGCGGCGATTTCCGCGCCGCGCAGCGCCGACTGGGTGAGGAGTTCGCCAAGCGTGATGCCGCCGTGCACGGCGATCGCCTGGAGCTTCCGCACGCTCGTGTCGCCGATGCCGCGCGCCGGAACGTTGACGATCCGTCGCACCGCGTTCTCGTCCGAGGCGTTGGCGATCGCCCGCAGGTATGCGAGCACGTCCTTCACCTCACGGCGATCCCAATAGGCGGTGCCGCGGGCGACGACGTAGGGAATCCCGCGGCGGCGGAGCTCATCCTCCATCACGCGCGACAGGGCGTTCATGCGGTACAGCACGGCCATCCGCCGCCATTCGACGCCTGCGGCGGACGCCGCGTGAAGGAACTCCGCGGCCCGCACCGCCTCGTCGTGCTCGTCGAGGCAGTAGGCGACGATCGGCCGTTCGCCGTCGCCGAGCTCGGTCGAGAGCTCCTTGTGCTTGCGGCGCCGGTTGTTCTCGATGACCTTCGCCGCACAGCGCACGATGTGATTCGTCGAGCGGAAATTCTGTCCCAGAGGAATGACCGTCGCGTTCGGAAAGTGCTCCTCGAAGTCGAGGATGTTCGAGAGGTCCGCGCCGCGCCAGCCGTAGATCGACTGGTCGGGATCGCCGACGACGAAGAGGTTGCCGTGGGCCTGGGCCAGCGCGTGGGCAATGACGAACTGCGCGTGGTTGGTGTCCTGGTACTCGTCGATCAGGATGTATCGGTAGCGGGCCTGCAGCTCGCGCAGCGTCGGCGTGTCGCGGCGAAGGAGCTCGGCGACCTTGAGCAGAAGGTCGTCGAAGTCGACGGCGTTGTTCTTGCGGAGGATCGCCTCGTAGGCGTGATAGGCCTTGGCGATCGACCGCGAGTGAAAATCCGTCGCCTCCTTCGCAAACGCCTCGGCATCCTGCAGCGCGTTCTTGGCATTGCTCACGACCGAGAGCGCCGCGGCGGGCGTGAAGTTCGTCGACGAGAGTCCGCTCTCCTCGAGCGCTTCCTTCATGGCGTCGCGCTGGTCGCCGGTGTCGAAGATCGAGAATCCGTCCTTGAGCCCCGCCGTGGCGCCGTAGCGACGGAGGAGAAGCGCGCAGAACGAGTGGAAGGTCGAAACGGTCAGGCCTCGGCGTCCGGGCACGTCCGGCGGGAGTTGGAGTTCGACCCGCTCGCGCATCTCGCCCGCGGCCTTGTTGGTGAAGGTCAGGGCCAGGATCTGCCATGCCGGCACGCCGCTGGCGACGAGGTGGGCGATGCGACGCGTGATCACCCGCGTTTTTCCCGATCCCGGTCCGGCGAGCACGAGAACAGCGCCGTCGACGACACTCGCCGCCGTTCGCTGCGCGGGCGTGAGCCCCTCAAGGACGGAGTCAGTGTCGAATCGGAAACGAGAGGCGGACGCATCCTGCGGCATCGGGTCCGAGTCTACCGGTCGCCATCGCCCGACCGCGCAGATCCGGGCGAGTCGCCAGTCGAGCCTCTCGTGGCCGCCCGCTGTGGAAATCCTGTGGCGCGAAAATCGATCCGAAAATTGTCGGTCGAAATCGTATGTTTGGCTTTTGGTTGGTATTGTGGGCGTTGTCGTCGTTGACCAAACAGCCGTCGTCAAGTTGTCCACGTCAGCGAGATGCTGTTAGCCACGACCAATGGTGCGGACAGCCGCCGGCAACAGCTTCCGCACACATTGGCTGGTAGCCGTCGGAAGGCACGGGAGCGGAAACCTCGGTACTCTCTTGAGTTGTCACCGCTTGGAGAAGAATGGGTGAAAGAACCACTGCATTCTGTTGGTTGTGATCTTGCAACCCCAACATCTTGGGGTAGCATGCGACGCGGCTCGGTGGGCGAGCCAGTCTTCTCGGGCATCACCGCCAAAGTGGGCGGGATCCTCCTCAGATACGCGCTACCGCCTCCCCGCATTGATCGCAGGGGTACTCGTCGGTCGGAACGCCGGCGACCAAACCTGCATTCGAATCGACGTGCGGGAAGGTGCTGGCGCGCGTGCTCCGGGGCGTCGGTTTGCGTCGTCGACCCGGTTTCGCCTGCCCCGTCCAAACATCCCTCCTCCGTCCGGTCCACTCCGATCCGCCCTTCCTGGTTTGCTCCCGTCGTCGGTCCCGGCTCGCCGCCTGAACCTCTGTGACAACAGCCTGAGCCTTTGTGTCAACAGATAGTTTCGATGGGGGACCGGCCCGCCCTCGTCGACAGTCCACCCGGACGCCATTCCCTGGTTCCGCGTGGCCCCGATGGTGCCGCCCGAACACGCCCTCGTCTCACCGCCCGCTCGCCCCGCTTCGTTCTCCCTCCTCCCCTCAATCCTCATCTCGTCGCGGCACTCACATCACCCAGCCCGTTCGTCGCCGCAGAGGTTTGTTGCATGAAGATCTCCCGTCGTTTCACCAAGGCCGGCCACAACGTCTACGACGCCATCGAATGGACACGGCGCAGCAGCCGCATCTCCAACTCGGACGGCTCCACCGTCTTCGAGATGAAGGATGCTGAGATTCCGGCCTCGTGGAGCCAGTTGGCGACCGACATCGTCGTCAGCAAGTACTTCCGCAAGGCTGGCGTTCCGCAGGTCGACGCCGCAGGCAATCCCGAGCTCGATGCCGCCGGCCAGCCGGTGCTTGGCAGCGAGAAGAGCGTCCGGCAGGTCGTTCACCGTCTCGCGGGGTGCTGGGCCCATTGGGGAGAGAAGTTCGGCTACTTCTCGAGCCGTCGGGACGCCGAGGCGTTCTACGACGAGCTTGCCTACATGCTGGTGAACCAGATCGCCGCCCCGAACAGCCCGCAGTGGTTCAACACGGGGCTCAATTTCGCCTATGGCATCAGCGGCCCCGCCCAGGGTCACTGGATCGCCGACCACGTGACCGGCGAGGTTTCCCTCGCTGCCGACGCGTACACGCACCCCCAGCCGCACGCCTGCTTCATCCAGGCCGTTCGCGACGACCTCGTCGGCGAGGGCGGCATCATGGATCTGTGGACGCGCGAGGCGCGGCTCTTCAAGTATGGATCCGGCACGGGCACGAACTTCTCCGCTCTCCGCGGGGAGAACGAGCAGCTCTCCGGCGGCGGCAAGAGCTCCGGTCTGATGAGTTTCCTGAAAATCGGCGACCGCGCCGCAGGGGCCATCAAGTCCGGCGGCACGACTCGCCGCGCGGCCAAGATGGTCTGCCTCGACATCGATCATCCGGACGTCGAGTCATTCATCAACTGGAAGGTCCGCGAGGAGATCAAGGTGGCAGCGCTCGTCGAGGGCATGAAGGCGCTCACCAAGACGCAGCGGGAGATCGCCGACCGCCTCGGGCTCAAGCTGAATTACGACTTCAACGGTGAGGCCTATTACACCGTCAGCGGCCAGAACTCGAACAACTCGGTGCGCCTGAGCGACGAGTTCATGACCGCCGTCGAGAAGGATGCCGAGTGGAAGCTCATGCGCCGCGTCGACGGCAAGGTGGCGAAGACGCTGCCGGCCCGCGACCTGTGGCGACAGATCAACGAGGCGGCGTGGCACTGCGCCGACCCGGGCGTGCAGTTCGACTCGACGATCAACGCCTGGCACACCTGCCCTGCCGGCGGCCGCATCAACGCAAGCAACCCGTGCAGCGAGTACATGTTCCTCGACAACACGGCCTGCAATCTCGCGTCGATCAACCTGCTCAAGTTCTACGACGCGAACACCCGCACCTTCGACCTTGACGGCTTCGAACACGCGATCGGTCTCTGGACCATGGTTCTGGAGATCTCTGTTCTCATGGCGAGCTTCCCGTCCAAGGAAATCGCCGAGCTCTCGTGGCGCTACCGTACGCTCGGCCTCGGCTACGCCAACCTCGGCGCGATGCTCATGCAGGCGGGCATCCCCTACGACAGCGATACGGGTCGAGCCGTCTGCGGTGCGCTCACGGCAATCCTCACCGGACGGTCCTACGCGACGAGCGCTCTCCTCGCGGCCGAACACGGGCCCTTCGCCGGTTTCGATGCGAATCGCGACTCGATGCTCCGCGTGATGCGGAATCACCGGCTTGCGGCCACGGGCGTCGCCCGCGACTCCGGGCAGTACGAAGACCTCATGATCCGCCCCGTGCCGATCGACCACGAGATCTTCCGAGCCGGCCATGTCAACATCGCCAACGCCGACACGATGCTCGATCGAGCCGTTGCGGCGTGGGACGACGCCGTGTCCTTCGGCGAGAAGTTCGGATATCGCAACGCCCAGACGACCGTCATCGCGCCCACCGGCACGATTGGCCTCCTGATGGACTGCGACACCACGGGCGTCGAGCCGGATTTCGCCCTCACCAAATTCAAGAAGCTCGCCGGCGGCGGCTACTTCAAGATCGCGAATCAGTCGCTTCGGCCGGCACTGGTCGCGTTGGGCTACTCCGCGGACGAGGTCGATCAGATCGTCACCTACGTGATGGGAACGCTGAGCCTCGACTCCATCATGCCGGAGCGCGATGGTTCCGCGGGTCATTCGGAGCGGACATTCCGCGAAGTCCTGCTTGACCTGGGCTTCTCGCACGATCAGCTCATCGCCGTCGAGAACCAGCTCCCCGCGATGTTCGAGCTGGCCTTCGCGTTCAGCGCCTGGTCCCTGCCGGAGTCGGTGCTCCTCGCCCGCGGCATTCGGCCGGACGCCGCCAAGGCCGACCCGAGCTTCAACGGACTCCGGGCTCTCGGGCTCTCACGACGGCAGATCGATGCCCTCAACCGGGTGATCTGCGGCACCCAAACCGTGGAGGGAGCCCCATTCCTCCGGGCGGAGCACCTGGCCGTTTTCGACTGCGCGAATCGGTGCGGAACAATCGGCCAGCGTTTCATTCGGCCGGAAGGCCACATTCGAATGATGGCTGCCGCTCAGCCGTTCATCTCTGGCGCGATCTCCAAGACGATCAATCTTCCCAACGAAGCGCTGGTCGAGGACATTGGCGCCTGCTACCGGCTCTCATGGGAGCTCGGGCTGAAGGCCAACGCCCTCTACCGGGACGGCTCGAAGCTCAGCCAGCCCCTGTCGACCAAGTCCGACTCCTCGGAGAACGATCAGGCCGACGATGATGATGTCCTTGAGGCCGCGGCTGAGCAGCGAAAGCAGGAGCTCGCGGCGGGAGCGCCGCTCTTCCCTACCCCGGACCTCGGCGTGCCTGCGGCGACGCCGGCTGCGGTGACGATGTCGCGGGCCTCCTGCCCGAGCGGGACTTGCGACGGAAGCTGCGAGAGGACACCGGCAGTGGCTGAGACCAGCGCGGCGGGCGCGGAGGCGGGCTCGCCGGCGCCGATCTATGCCGAACCGGTGTACGTCGAGGTCGAGCGAATCGTCGAGCGGATCATCGAGCGGCCGATGCGCCGCCGGCTTCCCGACACTCGCGAGAGCATCACCCACAAGTTCAATGTCGCGGGCCATGAGGGCTATCTCATCGTTGGCCTTTACGACGACGGGCATCCGGGCGAGCTCTTCATCACGATGGCGAAGGAAGGCTCGACCATCGGCGGCTTGATGGACAGCCTCGGCACGGCCATCAGCGTGGCGCTCCAGTACGGCGTGCCCGTTGAGAGTCTGGTCAACAAGTTTGCCCACCAGCGCTTCGAACCCATGGGCATGACGACGAATCGCGACATCCCGTTCGCGAAGAGCCTCGTCGACTACATCTTCCGTTGGCTGGGCATGCAGTTCATCCCCGGCTATCGGGACGCCAACTCGCCTCACCGGCCCGCTCCGGAAAGCACGCCCGCTCCTCGCACTGACGAGGCGGTCGCCAGCTCCGCGCCGCACGGGTCCAGCTCGCACGCCAGTTCCAGGAAGGACTCCTCATGGTCAGGACGCTCGCAGGATGCGGCGCACACGATCGAAACGACTGCCGGCCCGACGACCGGCTCGAGCGGCGGGAGCTCCGTCGGTTCGGGCGATCATCTGTCGACGTCGGTGTCATCGAGGGTTTCACCATCCAACCCGACGGCAGCATCGGTGGCGGCAATGGTCGATCGGCCGATTTCGAGCGGGCTCATGGGCTCGATCGGCGGCGGTTCGGCAGGAGCGGTGTCGGGGTCTCAGGCGGCACGGATGACGGGTGGCGTTTCGGGATCGGCAACCGGCGGCCCGCGTGGCATTGGCGATTCGGTCGCTTCGACGGGAGCCTCGCACGCAACCGCGGGGAACGCGTCGCCTCTCTCTGGTCACGCTCTCTCTGGACCTGCCACGTCGATCGCTAGCGGACGCGATGGCAACGCGGCGGCGGGCATCGCAACGATGTCCCTCGTTGAGCCCCACGTCCGCGTGAATCGGCTGTCCGACCGTTACATCAGTCCCAGCGAGCGACCGGCCGTCACGACCTTCACCCACACCGACGTGGCGACCGACATCCTCACCTCCGAGGGTTTCGTGCACACGGAATCGCATTCCGACACCGTGGTTCGTTCGCACACCGCGTCGACTCCGGCCGCGGCGCACGGCAGCGTGCTCGACCAGTCGAATGCGGTGCTTATGGGCGATGCGCCCGCCTGCGACACCTGTGGCTCGATCACCGTCCGAAACGGCACCTGCTACCGGTGCCACAACTGCGGCAACTCCATGGGTTGCTCCTGAATCCAGCGGCAACCTACCGCCACGGTTGCCCGAGCAACGCGTACCCGCACCGTCATTCGTTCGTCCCTCACTCACCGCACCCTTGGCTGATCGATCCGGATCACGCACGGAGAAACACTGCCCGCCAACGGCGTGACAATTGAAGAAGGCAGACCGCAGCACACAGCCCACGACGGGCTCTCGCAAAGGTCGGCCGACGTGCAGAAGCACGTGATTCACGGGAAGCGACTGGTGGCCATCTCCGACCCACCAGTCCTCTCCCCTCGCGATGGGATGTGGCTCCGCCCGGCACGCACGAGACGGTCGGCGAGTGGATGGACCCTCCTTGCACCGGTCGGGTGACGCACGGACCAGACGATCCCGATCCTCCGATATGCGAATCCGTCGATGCCCTTCCACCGGCATCGAAGGCACTTCGCATTCGGGGTGGCCTGATCCCAGCAGATTCGGGCGCCCCTCCCATCGCGATCTTTTCTTGACGACGGCCTGTCGCGCATGTGCGACGGGACCGTCGGCCTGCCGGGGCCCCGCCCTCACCGAACTTGCTGGCACTCGCGTCGCCAGGCCAAGGTCGGCGAGCCGCGTCGCACCGCAGGCATCGTTCGATCGCTCGGCGCTGACGGACGGCTTGGCCGTCTCCGGCAACGCCCAGGCCGTAGCTCCTCGTCGGCACGAAGCAGCGAGGGATCGGTGGCGACCGCACATGCGTCCGATCCGCCGGCTTGTCCGGCGTCGGCCCATCGGCAATGGCAGGGCATCCTCATGGCGATCAGCCTCGCGCTGACCGACGTGAAGAACCACTTCCACCAGGAGTTCCGATGGCTGCTCATCGCAGCTGATCGGCATTGCCGCGCGGCACGTCCCACCTGATGGTGTGTTGATCGCTCACCGCACCATCAGTCGCCGCCATCCTGTCCGCGCACGTACCGGCGTTACGGCTCCGCACCGGACGCGACGGGCACCGGCGACGACCGGCCGTCCGACAGCGCCGAGCACATCGAACGTTCGCCTCCCCAATTCGCCGCCCGAATCCGCACGCGGCGCCGTGGCGCGCCCAAGCACGTGCCGCTCAGACTCACCATCGCCAACGCGCCGCGGCCAGCCAGGCAACTGCCGCGACCGCGTCGACCAGAACGCGGGACCAGAGTCGCCATCCGAAAGCGATCGCCGCCCATTGGCGACCGATCACGGTCTCCAGCAATTGCGTGCGAACCAGCGTCTCCATGCACACGAAGAGCATGGCGCAGAACATGGCCATTGCAAGCAACGCTCGGCGACCCCCGCGCATGGTGGGCCAAAGTGCCACGCTGAATCCGACGGCCGCAATGCCCTGCGCCGCGGGGGGCACGGCGCCAACCGTACGGGCGAACGCCGGATCAACGAGAAGATCGAGGAGCCACGTCGGTAGGCTCATCACGCCGAGCCCTCCGATCCCCAAGGTGAGCACCACGATCGCAGTCGCGACCACGGCGAGCGCGGCGCACCATGCCGCCCATCGCCCCGCGGCACTCACGCGCGGTCGCACCGCCAAGAGCGCGAACGCT
Organism: Phycisphaerales bacterium; assembly: GCA_044220875.1. Lineage (GTDB taxonomy): Bacteria > Planctomycetota > Phycisphaerae > Phycisphaerales > SM1A02 > JAEUIT01. Next base: position 261,394 of record JBGAQH010000002.1, read on the forward strand.
ACGGCCATGGCGATCCACGCCCCCACACGAATCGCAAGCAGCGACTGCTCGGCTCCGCGACTGGTCCAGCCCAACTCCGGTCCGACCAATCCGACCGCATGGCCAAGTCGGGCCGCCGCCGCAACCACCAGCGCCACGAGGACGATCCGCGCCGCTCGCCGCGGCACCGCCAGCGCCGCCGCCTCCGCCAAACCGCATTCCGGACAGCGTGACCCTCGGACCGCGTCGGTACCGTCCGCACCGGCGGCCGCGACGCCAGCGCCGAGCGGCACCAGTACGTGACCGCACGCGGGACACAGGAGGAATGGCTCCTCGCGTTTCGCCATCTCCGTCGCAGTGTCGCAGGTCGCCGCTATCCTGCGAGGCGTGTCAAGGCCGTCAGACTCGACAGAGAGGGATGCGGTCGCCGCGTGGCAGCGCTGGCACGCCGCCCGCGTTCGCTCGCTCCTAGCCCCCGACGGTTGGCTCTCGCTCACCGGCCTCCATTTCCTTGACGATGGGGTCTGGGGCGTCGGCAGTTCGCCCGCAAATCGGATCCACGCCCCCGGGGCCAGCGCGCCGTGCATCGGGAGCTTCGTTGTCGATGGGGACCGGGTCACCTTCACGCGTGACCTGCAGCCCGACGGCACTGCCTCGAAGGTCACGGTCGACGGCAAGGACGTTGACGCCGCGGAGCTCCTTCCCGACGACCGCGGCGGTCCCTCCTTCGTGCGCGACGGAGACCTCAGCTTCGCCCTCGTTCGGCGAAACGGAAGACTCGCCCTTCGCGAGCGCGACAACCGGAGCGAGCTCCGCACCCGATTCGAGGGTTTCCCGCTCTACCCCTACGACCCCCGTCTCGTGATCGCCGCGGAAGCGCAGCCGGCGCCCGCCGGCGAACTGATCGACATCACCAACGTGACGGGTTTCGTCGAGCGGCACGCAGTGGCCGCAACGCTCTCCTTCACGCTCCCCGGCCCCTCAGGTCCCGTTGCCGGCTCGCTTGTCGCAACCGCCGGAAGCGGAACGTCGCTCTTCCTTGTCTTCGCCGACGCGACCAACGGCCGCGACACTTACGCGGGCGGTCGCTTTCTCACCGTCGACGCTCCCGGCCCCGACGGCCGCGTCGTTCTCGACTTCAATCGCGCCCACAATCCCGTGTGCGCCTTCGTGCCGCACGCGACCTGTCCGATGCCGCCGTCCACCAACCGACTGCCCCTGCCGATCGAGGCCGGAGAGCGACATCCCCACACGACGAGAAGCCACCCATGAACCGCCGTTCCCACACCGCCGCCATCCTCGCGTTCGCGCTCGCAACCTCCGCATCACTGGTCGGCTGCGCCCAGCGCCCGACCGGCCCGTTCGCCAGCGCCGAGGGCGAACGCCCGGAGACGATCCGGCACATCGTGCTCGTTGACCTCATCGACGCCGCCGACGCTCCGGCGCTCATCAGCGCCATGGATGCGGGCATCGCGAAGATCCCGGGCATCGTCCACTATTGGCGCGGCACGCCCTTCGAATCGAATCGCCCCGAGGTGAAGGGTGCCTATGACGTCGCGCTGATCCTCGACTTCCGTGACCCCGCGGCGTACGACGCATACGTCGTCGACGAGCGTCACAAGACGCTCGTCCGCACGTGGATGCCGAAGGCCACCAGCCTCACCATCTACGACGTGAATCCCTGCGCCACCCGGAAGTGACGCCGTCGTCCACGCCCGAGCCCATCATCACGGCCGCACGACATGCGGCACGTCGTCGACCTTGCCCTCAAGCCCGTCCGCGATCTCGCTCTCGTCTGCCGCATAGCGCCGAACGAGGCCCCCGAGAATCCGGTTGAGCGCGTCGCGGTCGGCCAGGTGCAGCACGGCGCCGGCCCTCGTCTTCGCCTGCTGCACCGCAGCGGCGGGCTGCGGCGCGATGCCCGAGCGCTCGGCGAGCTGGAGCTGCCGTGCCGCAAATGCCGCATCAAGCTGCTCGGGCAGCATCGGCGGAGCAAAGTAGATGGGCGTGGCGGCGAGATCGAGCGTCAGGGTGCCGTCGGCCTTCACGGTCGAGGGAACGACGGCGACCATCGTGCCCGACGCAAACCCGACGTTCATCGGCTCAACCGCGGTGGTGCCGACCATGAGAACCGGCATCTCGACCTGCCTCGGGGCGAGCAGGTCGCTCGACGCCCGGAGAACGACGATGTAGCCGCTGTCGACCATCGGCTTCTCCTTCGAGAAGCGATGCTCGTAGGCCTGGGTCAGATGGAACTCGCGCACTTCGACGAGTTCGACGATGCCGGCGGGAGTCGCCGGCAGCGGCGGCAGCGCCGCTCGCGTCGCGGGTGCCTCGGCCTTTGCGGGCGCCTTCGGCGCTTCCTTTGGCGCGGATTGGGCCGGCGGCGCGGCGAACGAGATGCCCGAACAGGCGACGGCCGCGGAGAGCGAGAGCGCGATGGAGGTGATCTTCAGGTTCATGGGTAAGTGCCTTCGCGAAAGGTGCTGTCGCCGTGATCAGTTCTTGTCGAGCATGATGTCGTCGATGCCGAGGCGGCCCTGCAGGGAAGCGCCGTTGTCGCCGAACGAGAAGCGGACCGTCGCGATGTTCGCGAGATTGAGGCCCGTGCCGTCGGTGAGGAAGTCGGCGAGCCTGATGCGGATCACCTCGAACTCGTTCTGCCACCCGGCGCCGGTCCCGTATCCCGTGCGCTGGTACGGTCGTTGGATCCCGCCCTTGTACGCCCCGATGTTGATCGTGGAGCTGACGCCGTTGCCGTCGACGAGGGTGACGTTGAAGAGCGCCGTCGCATTGAGCGCCACGGCGTTGGGATGCCGCGAGCCCTGGGCGGCGCGGACCGAGAGATAGGTGAACGCGCTGAAGTCGGCCTGAGCTGGGACGATTGACCACTCGGCGTTCGACGGCGTCGTCCAGTCGAAGAGGAATCCCTTGGTCACGTCCGTGGTGCGACCGCGGGTCATGCCGTTGCGGGGATCGGAGGTCGACCAGGTGAAGGTCGTGTTCGCGTCGTTGAGCAGCCCCTCGTTGGGATTCAGCACCGTGAACGCAACGGCGCCGCCGGAACTGGAGAGGTTCGTCCCGGTGTTGGTCTGGAAGTCATCGATCACCGCGTTCTCCGCCGCCGGGTCGTGGTAGTCGATGTCGACGATGTAGGCCGGGTTCACGCTGATCGGGCGCAGGTCCTCGTACTGTCGCCAGAGGAACTCCTTGGCGGACTGCTGGCCGTCGACGAAGTACTTGATGCCCGCGAGGAACTCGCCCTTGGCGATCGACTGGGCGCCGGCGTTGAGAATCGCGGTGCCCGCGGGCCCGGAGAAGTCGTTCACGCCGCAGCAGTTGAAGTCGTTGTGGTCGGCGCCGTGCACGTACGTGCTGAACCGCTCGCCGATCGAGCGCTCGAAGAGGTTGAAGGAGTCGGCGATGTCGCTGTCCGGGCAGCCGCAGACGTCGCCGTCGGCCGCACCGTAGATCAGGTGATAGGGCACGCCGTGCGGATTGGCCGAGGTCGTCCCGAGGAAGTCGGTCGGGGCGATGCTCGAGAGGAACTTGATGCTCGAGAGCGAATAGTTCACCGGGACAAACGTGCCGTCGAAGATGCGGTCGTAGGCGCGGACGATTCCCTCGCCTCCGCGGCTGTGGCCGATCCAGATGATCCGATTCGCGTCGAGCTTGCCGTTGAAGGCGCCGCCGCCGATCGTCGACTGGAGGGCGATGATCGCCGCGGTGTGCTGCAGCGTCGTCGTGCTCGCGGTCTCGATGCCGGGAACCGTGTCATTCTGGTGGGCCATGACGATGTAGCCCCAACTCGCCAGGTGCTGCCCGATGTAGTCGTACCAGGTGTAGTTGTGGCCGTTGCCGTGACTGATCACGACCAGCGGCACCGGGTCCATCGACTGGATGTCCGTCGGGTAGTAGATGCGCTCGAGCTGCATCGCCGCCGCGATCGGGGCATAGTTCGTGTCGAAGCTGGCGATCTGCGTCACCGCCAGCGGTCCCGGACCGGAGAGGTCGGACATCAGCCAGAATCCCGGGCCGTCGCCACCGCCGTCGATGAGGTCGCCGGCGTCCAGCTCGCCGTTCCGATTCGCGTCGACGACCAGGTCGAAGCCCTTGCCGACCTGAAGGCCGTTCGCGGCCGAGAGCGTCGACGTCGCCAGGCTGAGCACGCTCGTGCTCGCGGTCGCGCCGAAGGTCACGGTGTCGGGCGTTCCGCGGGCGTCAACGAGCGTGGAGTTCGAGGCCCACTGCGACGCGGTGCGGTTCTCGACCACGAAGACGTCCACCGTGGCATTCGCCATCGCCGGAACCTGCACCGGATCGACCGCCACCCGAACGTTCGAGCCGGCGTTGAAGCTCTGGACGAAGGACGCCCAGGGATAGCTGGCCAGCGAGACCGCCGCGAGCTCGCGCTCCGTCGGCTCCGCCCCGCCCGGGCAGGGTCCCCACGCTCCGAGCACGACCGAGAGATCGGCCGCGTCCGTGGTGCCGTCGCCGTTGAGGTCCGTCGATCCCGCCGTCGCCCACGCACCCAGGAGCGCCGCGAGGTCAGCGGCATCGACGGTCAGGTCGCCGTTGAGATCCGCGGCGCAACCGCCAGCGGAGGATGGTGCGGTGATGAAACCGGCCGCCAGCAGGGCGGCCACGAACGGGGAGCGCAAGGACCGGGAAATAAGTCACCTCCGGGAGAACTCACAACGTACCTCCGACAACGCCGGGGTCCAACTCCCGCAGGTGAACTCAAGGCCGAGAAGTGACGAAGTCACCAGCGCGACTTCCGCGGCGGGAGCGAATCCCCCAGTGGCGTTTCGTGTGAACGGTCGTCGAATCGAATACTCTCTCCCTCAGGTTTCCTCCTCCGATGGCTATACGGACCTCGATTCAGCCGTTCCTGTTCTACCGCGACATCGTCATGGCCCTCTTCTGCGCCGCCTTCGGCATTTGGGGCTGGTACGACTACGCGGTCTCGATTCCGAAGCGCGAAGCGGCATTCGCGGAATACACGGAGTTGACCACGAAGAAGGACGGCCTCGAAAAGCAAGCCTCGCTCGGCGCACTGAGTTCGGGCGACACCGCGGAGCTCACCGCGATCAAGGGCCGACTCGCCAAGGAGTTCATCGAGGCCCCAGCCCCCCCGCCGGCCTATGACCGCGCGGTGCAGCTCTGGGTCTACGTCGTCGGCTGCGGCGTGCTCGGAACGCCATGGTCGCTCTGGTCGCTTCTCTCGCTGCGCAAGCGCCGCTTCGAGATCACCGACGACGGCATGCTCGTCACGCCGGAGGGCAGCTGCCCGGTCTCGGAGGTTCGCGACATCGACATGAGCCGATGGATGTCGAAGTCGATCGCCGTGGTGACGCTCGCCAACGGCGCGACCTCGCTGATGGACGACTACAAGTACAAGCGCGTGCACCTGATCGTGGGCGCCATCGCCCATCGCCTCTATCCGCTCGACTGGACGTCGGAGGCGAAGATCATGAAGAAGAAGCCGACGGAGAGCGCCTCCGAGACGACCGATATCGCGGCGCGCTGACGCCGATGGGCATCGCCCGCTCGCCGATGGGCATCGCCCGCTCGCCGACGCGCCGGTCCGCGCGCCGGCGCGGTCGCGCTGCGGCCGGCAAGGGCCTTCGAATGCGGCATTTTGGTAGGCTTTGCGTCCCGATCGAGCGCGCCGCTCGACGACAGGAACGCACCCGCCATGCCCCACGCCATCAACGAGCCGACGACGGCGATCGCCAAGCAGGACCGCTGCGCCGACCTCCCCCACCGCCCGCGCGTGCTGTTAGGAAAGATGGGCCTGGACGGCCACGACCGCGGCGTCAAGCTCATCGCCCGCATCCTTCGCGACGCCGGCGTGCACGTGATCTACTCGGGACTCTGGCAGACTCCCCGCTCGCTGGCGATCTCCGCCCGGGACGAGGACGTGGACATGATCGCCGCGTCGATGATGTCCAATTCGCACCTGGTGCTTGTGCCGCGGCTGCTTGAGGAGTGCGCGAAGGTCGGCCGCAGGGACATGATCGTGAACGTGGGCGGCATCATCCCGCAGGAGGACGTGCAGACCCTCCTGAACGCCGGCGTGCACCGGGTCTTCCATACCGGCACCGGCATGGAGGAGATCATCGAGAGCGCCCGCGAGGCGACCCGAGCCTATGGCCCGCTCTCGAGCGACTCCGACACGGCCCAGCTCGCCCGCCGCATCTCCTTCGCCCACGCCGGCCAGACGCCGAAGAGCGCCCCTCGCCGAAGGCCGAAGCAGGTCGTCGGCATCACCGGCTCACCCGGCGCCGGCAAGTCGACGCTCGTCGCCGCGATGGCCAGCGAAGCGGTCCGCCGCGGCGAGCGCATCGCCGTCGTCGCCTTCGACCCGATGAGCCCGATCACCGGCGGAGCGCTCCTCGGCGACCGGCTCCGCGTCGACTTCAACGCCGTCGACGAGGGGATCTTCTACCGCTCGCTCGCCATCGTCGGCGAGGACTACCGCACGCTGCCCGACATCATCGAGCTCATCGGCGGCTCGGGCTACGACAAGCTCATCATCGAGACCGTCGGCGCCGGCCAGAACGACGTGGCGATCCGCAGCTTCGTCGACCGCACCGCGGTCGTCGTCGTCCCCGGCATGGGCGACGCGGTCCAGATGGACAAGGCCGGCATCCTCGAGATCGCCGACCTGTTCGTGGTGAACAAGGCCGACCACGCCGGCGAGGCGAAGCTCGTGCGCGAACTGTTAGACATCGCCTCCGGCCGGAGGATCTTCGAGACGATCGCGACCCAGGGCAAGGGCGTCGTCGAACTGCTCGAGGGGCTGTTCGGTTAAGGCGGAGCAGAGGCAACACAGAGGCACAGAGGACACGGAGGGCCACAGAGAGGTCAGCAAAGCCGGGAACCGACGACGATCGCGAGGTCGCGCGGACCTTCCTCCTTTCCCGCCGTCTCTGTGAACCTCTGTGTCCTCTGTGCCTCTGTGTTGAGACTCCCCCCCAAGAAAGACAATGGACTGGAACGTTCTCATTGGAGCCCTGCTGATCGTTGCCGCCCGCGTTGCGGACGTGTCGTTGGGCACGCTGCGCACGGTGGCGGTGATCAACGGGCGGAAGGCGCTCGCGTGGACGCTCGGGTTCGGCGAGGTCCTGATCTGGGTCCTCGTCGTCAGCCAGGTCATCACGACCGTGCGCGACAACTGGATCAACGCGATCGCCTACGCCCTCGGCTTCGCCACCGGCAACTTCGTCGGGATCATGATCGAGCAGTACTTCGCCTTCGGCCGCCAGGTCATTCGCGTCTTCACCCGCAACGGCGAGGCGATGGCGAGGGCGATGCGCGAGCGCGGCCTGCGGGTCACCGAATTCGAGGGCAAGGGCCGCGACGGACCGGTCTCGATGCTCTTCGTCGAGACCGAACGCCGCGGCGCACCGGCGGTCGTCGACGTCGCCCGCTCGATCGACGCGGAGTGCTACTACACGATCGGCGACATCCGCGAAGCGTCCAGCGGCTCAGCCCGCGCGTCATCGCGGAAGTGAGGGAGAAGAGTCAACACAGAGGCACAGAGGACACGGAGGGCCACAGAGCGGGCCCTCAGAGAGGGGCTCCCAGATTGGTCTTTTGGTGGTCTTGGGAAGCGACCAGGGCAAGCAATCCCTTCGAGCGCTCTGCTCTGTGAACCTCTATGCCTCTGTGTTGAATCCCTCTGAACGCCCCGGCGCGACTCAGTACAATCTCCGGCCCACAGGAACACTCCATGTCCACCGCCACCGCGATTCCATCGTCCACCGCGACCGCCGTGTCGCTTCCCCGGAACACGAACCAGGCCCTTGGCATCGGGCAGTTCGCCGTCGACTTCATGTCCGGCAAGCTCGGGAAGCCGGCGCAGTCGGTGCTCGACCGGACGACGATGTTCCACACCGACAGCGTCCTCTGCGGACTCAGCGCCATCGCCCTCAAGACCAACGCGCCGACGCTCCTCCGCGCCGAGGCCGCCGAGTACCCCCGCGCCAACGGCGTGCCGGTCTTCGGCTCGACGCAGAAGGTTGCCCCCGAGAAGGCGATCGTCGCCAACTCGAGCGCGGTGCGCGAATGGGACTCGAACGGCACGAACTTCGGCTACAACCCCGCCCTCGGCCACACCGCCGGCGAATTCGGCCACAACGATTTCTATCCCGTCGCGATCGCCGCGGCGCAACTTGCCAACGGAGGGGCCGGCCGTGACGGCAACTTCGCCCTCCGCGGCATGGTCGCGATCGACGAGATCCGCGGCCGCCTCGCCGAGGTCTTCAGCCTCAAGACCTACAAGATCGATCACGTCGTCCACGGCGCGATCGCCAGCGCCGCCGTCTACGGCGCCATGCTCGGCGCAACCCCGGAGCAGATCGAGTCGGCGATCGGCATGACCGTCGCCCACTACATCCCCTGGCGGGCGATCCGCGCCGGCAAGCAGTTGAGCGACTCGAAGGGCGCGTCGGCGGCGATCTCGACCGAGGTCGCGATCCTCTCCATGCAGCGCTCGATGCGCGGCTTCATGGGACCGCGCGACATCTTCCGCAACCCCGAGAGCATGTTCCGCCAGTTCGAGAAGACCAACGGCGACAGCCCCTTCGACCTCGTCCTCAGCCACTCGGGCGAGGACTTCGCGGTGATGGGCATGCACTTCAAGCTCGGCCTCTACGAGCACCAGTCGGCCGGCGCCCTCCAGGGTCTCCTCACCCTCATCGAGAAGAACCCTGACCTCATCCGCAGCGCTGACGCGATCAAGAGCATCAAGATCGTCGCCTACGAGCCGGCCTTCGGCATCATCGGCGACCCGGCGAAGCGCGATCCGAAGACCCGACAGAGCGCCGACCACTCGATGGTCTACATCGTCGGCACGCTCCTCCGCAAGGCGATCGATGCGGCGGCGAAGAGCGGCAACCCGAAGCTCGGAGCGACCAACGACGAGTACTGGAAGTCGCTCATGCTCGGGCCGTACGACTACGACCCGGCCTCGATCAAGAATCCCGCCACGCGGGCGATCATGGCGACGATGGAGTTCGCCCACGGCGGCGCCGAGTACGACCGCCGCTATCCCGACGGCATCCCGACCTCGGTGGTCATCACCACCAAGGACGGCAAGACCCACGACAGCGGACTCGTGATGTATCCGGCCGGCCACGCCCGCAACACGACCGCGAACCTGAAGGACATCCTCCACCGCAAGGCCCAGCTCCTCGGCGCCCTCGCGATGCGGGACTACGACAAGGTCATCGATCGATTCAACCGCCTCGCGGGGCTTTCCGCGGCCGACCTCGCCCGGCTCTACGACTTCACCATCGAGAGCCGCGACGGCTATGAGTGAGCCGCCGATCGGTCGCGTGCCGGCCCCATCCACGGACGGCGCCACGCGCCTCGCAAGGCGGCGATGAGCGATCCCACGGCGACGATCGCCGGGGCCTCCCAGAGATGCCGGCCGATCATGAGTGCCCAGGGAGCCTCCGACTGCAGCCGCCGCAGGATCGACGGATAGTCGGCGTACCCGAGCAGCGATTCGACGGCGTGTGGCTGGACGAGGAGAAGCAGGCGGGCGACGGCCGCGACCGCCAGTGGCAGGATCCCCAGCAGTGCGAGCCCGCACGCGAAGGACGCGGCGTGATTGCGCAGCCGTCGGGCGATCGCGAAGGCGATCCAGAGGACGAGGAACGAGAGCACGCACTGCGCCGCCAGGCCGGTCATCGCCGATGCGCCGAAGGGCCGGAGCATCGCCGAGCGCTGCCCGTTGAGGACGCCGGCGACAAGGGACGTCAGCGCGACGGCGGCCAGCAGCGGCGGAGCGATCGAGCGAGGCAGCAGCCGATGCAGCATCAGCAGCACCGCGAAGAGGAGGACGATCGCGTCGATCGCGATCCGCACCGTGCGCCCCACGTCGCCGAGCGCAGGACCGTCGACGGCGTCGAGGGCAAGCTCGATCCCCTGCATCGCGGCAAGCCCGACGCCGCAGACCAGCGCCGCAAGGAGCACCCACAGCGCCTGGCGGACGCCGGCGTGCCAGCGGGCGGAGCCGAGCGTCAAGGGCTCGAGCGTCGCCACCCGACGGCTGGCCCGCACCGCGAATCCACACTCGCTGCATGCGGCATCGTTGGCGGTCCCCGCGACGATCGGCTGCCAGCAGGCGACGCACGCCGCTTCGCGCGTAGGCTCGAGCGCCGCGTCCCCGGGCAGGTCGAAGATCCTTGATCGCACCGCGAGCATAAGGCGGCGCCCGAGGAGGGCCATGCCCGCCTGACGGGCGAACGCCGCGACGCTCACCACGCTCCAGAGCGTCAGCAACGCGCCGTAGCTGCCGCTCGTCGACATCGTCGCGAGAACGCTCGGGATGAACAGCGCTCCCACGAACCCGACGACGGCGCCCACCGCGCAGAGGACGGCGACGACGAGCGGCGCCCTTCGCGCCGAACGTCCGGCGCAGCCGGGCCCATCGCTCGGCAAGCGCGCCGGCTCGAGGCGACGCACCAGCTTCGCCGCACACACCGCCCATCCGATCGCGAGCGCGGCGCTCAGGCCGGCAATGACGTCGGACGCGATCTCGAACCACACGATGGGCGCTGCGGGCATGGCGGCGATGGTCCCGCGAGGGTCTGCCAATCGCAGGCCAATCATGCCGACAAGCACCGCGGCCTCGCCGACGAACAGCAACCGCCAGGGAGCCCGACGGTCGCTCGGCACCGCGCCGATCAGGCACCACCATGCCGCGATCCACGGCACCAGTTCGACGTAGCCCACGACGCCGACGGCCGACAGCAGGGGCGCCACGGCGTCCTCAAGCACCGCGACCGCCGCGCCCCATGGCACGTCGTCAATCGACGCGGTGAAGGCACCGACGCTGACCAGGCCGATCGCCACCCCGGCGATCGCCATCGCAATGGTCATCCAGCTCGCGAGCAGCAGACACCACGCGGCCCGACCGCCCCAACGCCGCAGCCCGCGTTCGGACGCCTCGCGAGGCAGGCCGCACTCGGGACAGGGACCCGACTCGTCAGGTGCCCTCGGATAGGCACAGCCAAAGCAGGAGTCGAGTTCGACCACGCGGCGCAGTATCGCTGCGCGCCGTCCGCGACTCCAGCGCCGATGTGCGGCTTCGCCCTCTTCTGTTCCGGAGAGCCACAGGGTCACGGAGGCGCAGAGGGAGCAGGCTTCTGCACAGTTCGACCAGACTCACCACAGAGGACACGGAGATCACAGAGGGGGCACAGAGAAGTCATCAGCGGCCGGAGAAGTGGCGATTCGACTTCCTGTGCTGCGACAGATCTTCCGGCGAACCTCGCGGGAGTCATCCTCCCAGGACGCGGCGGGCCGGGACGCGAGAGCGATAGCCATTTCACCGTGCTGGCGGCGTAGGTCGGCCTTGTTCCAATGTCCGGGTGATTCCGCTCTGTGCCCCCTCTGTGACCTCTGTGGTGAATGAACGACGTGAATACCGCAGAATGCTGGGAGCACAGAGAACGCCAAGAAGCCGTGGAAGCAAGCGAAATCAAGGCTCCAAAAGGGAGCTTCGGCGGGAGCGAGGTTCATGGCGCGTGCTCGCAGCCCCACCATTGCGATTCCTCTGTGCAGCCTCTGCGCCCCTGTGGTTCTCTGGGGCGACGATCGCTCACCGCACCTTCGAGCGGTCGGGATAGGGCGGCAGCGTCGGCGCCGGACGCGGCGACTTCTTGAGCTCGGCAAGCAGCACCTCGACGCCCTTCTCGAGCTGCGGATCGCGCTTCTCGAGTCGGTCGAGCGGCGTGATGTCGACCTCGATGTCCGGCGCGACGCCCTGGTTCTCGACGCTCCATCCGGCCGGCCCGGCCTTGCTCGGATCGAACCACGCGAACTCCGGCTGGGTGGTCACGCCGAGGTCAAGCGTCGGCTTGTCGCCGCGGATGCCGACCACGCCGCCCCAGGTGCGCGTTCCGATGAGCGGCGCGATCTTGTTGATGCGCACCGACTCGGGGAAAATGTCGCCGTCGGAGCCGGCGTCCTGGTTGATGAGCACCGCGAACGGCCCGTTGACGACCTTCGTCGGGTAGGACTCGAGGCGCCCCTGTCGCGGCGCCTGATAGGCCCACGGCTTGCGGGCGATGCGGGCGAGGATCATCTGCGAGATGTAGCCGCCGCCGTTGTCGCGGATGTCGACGATCATGCCCTCCCTCTTGATCTGGGCGTAGAAGGTCCGGCTGAACTCGATCAGTCCCTCGAAGTCCATGTCGGGAACGTGCACGTAGCCGAGCTTCCCGCCGCTCAGCCGATCGACGGCGCGGCGGTTGGAGTCGACCCAGTTGGCGTAGCGCAGCGTGCGGTCCTCGTCGCGGGCCACCACCTCGATCGTGCGCCGGTTGTTGCCCTGGGCGTCGTCGGCGATCTCAAGCGCCACCGGCCGCTCGGCGCGATCCTGAAGCAGCTCGTAGGGATCGCGGCCCGGCTTCACCGGACGGCCGTCGATCGAGAGCAGCACCATGCCCGGCTTCACGTCGAGGTATGGCAGGGCGAGCGGGCTGACGAGCTCGGCGTCGCCGGGACGGCCGGGGACGATCGACCCGATGGTGACCGCGTTGCCCTCGCGGCGGAAGTCGACGCCGAGGACGCCGACGCCGACCGGCTTGGCACGGTCGGGCTCGTCGCCGCCCATGATGTAGGTGTGGCTCGTGCCGAGCTCCGAGATGAGCTGACCTAACACGTCGTTCATCTCGCTCCGCGTGCCGACCTTCGGCAGCAGCGCCCGGTAGCGCTCGCGCATCGCGTTCCAGTCGACGCCGGCCATGTTCGGGGCCCAGTAGAAGTCGCGCTGCAGGCGCCACGTCTCCTCGAGCATCTGCGACCACTCCGCCTTCGGATCGACGGCGATCTGCACCGTGGACGGGTCGACGACCTCGTCCTTCTCCGCCCCGAGGGCATGGACGTGGAACTTCCCGTCCTTCATCCACGCGACGCTCTTGGCGTCCTTGCTGGCGGCGAAGCTCGCGATCCCCTCGGCGATCTCCTTCGTCTCGCCCTCGACGACGCCGAAGTGGCGAAGCGTGGCGATCTCCTCGCCCAGCGGCGGCGCCGGCCACTCGACGTCGGCGATGCCGCGCGTCGGGTCGCTCAGGAAGTAGACGCCGCCCGCGGTCGCGATCAGCGAGCGATGATTGCCCGGCTCGACCGGCAGGCGCCAGATGCGGTCGCGGATGCCCTCGGTCTCGATGGTCAGCGGCCCGGATCCCTCGTCGGAGTCCTCGTCGCCGCCCTCGCCGTCCTCCATCGCCCCGCCGTCGCCCTCGGTCTCCTCGTCCCCCTCCTTCGCCTCGTCATGCTTGCCGCTCGGGTCGTGCATCGGCTCCGACCACTTCCGCAGGTCGAAGCCCGCGGCCGCGGCCAGCGTCATCGACGGCGGCGGCGTCTCGGCGTGCAGCGGCACGGCGAAGATCTCGGTCATCTCGGTGAAGACGTGCTCGAAGTCCGGACCGCTGATGATCGGATTGAGATGACGATCGGAGAGGAACCACAGGTACGCGCCGCGCGGATCGAACTGCGGCTCGCGGTCGTTGGTCAGGCCGTCGCTGATGTCGACGGTCTTTCCGTCCGAGGTCGAGCGCAGGGCGATCCAGCCGTTGCCGTTGGCCATCGGCCGCGACCACGCCAGCCACTCGCCGTCGCGCGAGAACGAATAGTCGACGATCTCGCCCGCGTCGCTGCGGTCGACCTGCGTCGCGGTGCGCTTGGCGACGTCAAAGAGCCAGAGCGTGAGGTTCTTGTCGCCGAACGCGACGAATCGGCCGTCGGGGCTCGCGACCGGCCGCATGATCCACTGCGATCGATCGGTGGTCACGAGCTGCGGCGTCGACGAGCCGTCGGCGGTGACGGTCGCAAGCTGCTGCTCGCCGCCGGAGTCGGTCACGCAGAGGATCTCCCTGTCGGAGAGCCAGACGCCGCCCCACTCGCGGCTCGCCGACTCGTGCGTGACCTGCCGCGTGCCGACCTGCGTGCCGGCCTTGGGCTTGCCGACGGGCATGGTGACGAAGTCGCCGCGCGACTCGATGAGGATCCGGTCGCCCGAGGGGGAGAGCGAGAAGTCGCTCGCGTTCTTCATCGCGCTGACGTAGCGCGGCAGCGTGCCGGCGCGGTCGGTGAGGAGGTCGACCTGCAGGCGGCGCACGCTGCCGTCCTTCGCGTCGAAGATGCAGAGTCCCGCGGCCTGGGCGAAGACGATCCTCGCCGCGCCGGAGGCGTCGGCGCTCGGCCAGCGCAGCTCGTAGGTCGCGGGGTCGGTCGCCTTCGTCGCGTCGTTGACGAAGTGGGTGTGCTGGGTCAGGGCGCTGCCGTCGGTGTGCATCGACCAGAGGTTCATCGCCCCGTCGCGATCGCTCGCGAACCAGATCTCCTGGCCGATCCACATCGGGAAGAGGTCGTTGGCCCGGTCCTTCGAGATGTTCGTGAAGGTCTTCGACGCAAGGTCGCCGAACCAGACCTCGGGAGCCGTGCCGCCGCGATAGCGCTTCCAGTTCCAGCCCTCGTTCGACCAGCGGCAGAACGCGAACTTCGTGGCGTCCCCCGGCGCGGAGTTCGGGCTGAGGCTCAGCATCGAACACTCGCCGATCCCGAACGGTTCGGCCAATCCGCCGGTCGCGTCGACCCAGAAGGTCTCGGGGTGGCCGAGCGGATTCTCGCGCGGCGAGCGGAACGCGATGCGCTTGCCGTCGCGCGACCACGCGAGCGGCGAATCCGGGTCGGGATGGAAGGTGAGGCGCGTCGGCACGCCGCCCGAGATGGGCATCACGTAGACGTCGCGGTTGCCCTCGTAGTCGCCGGCGAACGCGACTCGCGTGCCGTCGGGGCTGATCACGGGATTCGTCTCGAGGCCGGCGCCGTTGGTCAGGCGATGGGCGGCCACCGCGTCGTTGCCCGCGGCGGGCAGCGTGGCGACCCAGAGGTCGCCCTCGCTCACGAAGACCAGGCGGTCGCCGCAGAGGGCCGGATTCGAGCAGTAGCCGTCGGCGGCGAGGGACGCGACGGCGCAGCAGAGCGAGCCGGCGGTGGCCAGCGCGAGGGAGAGTGTGGTGTGGTGCATGGGTGAGAGTCTGCGACGCCGCGCTGCGGCGCGGAAACGCGAAACGAAATCAGCGGAGGAACGAGCGGACGCGCTCGACCTCCTCAGCGCTGCCGAGCAGGACCGGCACGCGCTCGTGGAGCTTCTTCGGCTGGATCTCGAGCGTGCGCGACTCGCCGCTGTAGGCGACGCCGCCGGCCTGCTCGACGACCATCGCCATCGGATTCGCCTCGTAGAGGAGGCGGAGCTTGCCTTCGGGGTTCTTCTTCGTCGGCGGGTAGAGGAAGACGCCGCCGTTGAGGAGCGTGCGATGCACGTCCGCGACCATCGATCCGATGTAGCGGCTCGAGTAGCCGTTGTCGTGGGCGTAGGCGAGATACCGCCGATAGCCCTCGGGGAAGTGGGCCGAATAGGCCTCGTTCACCGAGTAGGTCTTGCCGGTGCGCGGCATCTTGAGTCCGGCGGCCACGAGCAGGAACGAGCCGACCGAGTGGTCGAGGACGAACATGTCGACGCCATGGCCGGTGGTCACGACGAAGATCGTGCTGGAGCCGTAGAGGATGTAGCCGGCCGCGACCTGGGTCGCGCCGCGCTGGCAGACGGTCTCCTCGGCATCGGGCACCGAAGGATCGTTGCGGAGAATCGAGAAGATCGTTCCGACGCCCACGCCGACGTCGAGGTTCGAGCTGCCGTCGAGCGGGTCGAAGAGGACGCAGTACTTGCCCCCCTCATGGCCTCTCCGAATGATCGTCGGTTGTTCGTCCTCCTCGCTGGCGATGACCGCGACGCTCGCTCGCGTGCCGAGGCAGCGCATGAGCATCGCGTTGGAGATCACGTCGAGCCGCTGCTGCTTCTCGCCCTGCACGTTCTCGGCGCCGGCCTCGCCGAGCACGTCCTGGAGCCGTGCATGACGGACCTTGTTGGCGATGGCTTTTCCGGCGAGCGAAATCGCCGAGATGATCCAACTGAACTCGCCCGTCGCCGATGGGTACCTCGCCTCCTCCGCCAGGATGTGGCTCTGGAGGCTCATGAGGTTGTCGCTCGGGTCGTAGCCGCGGCTGGTTGTTGTCATCGCGATCTCGCGCTGGAGGCGGAACGGAAGAGGGTCCCCCGCTATGATCCGCCCCTCCCGGCGGAACTCCTTCGTCCATGAAGGAGAGCACGGATTGTACTGCCCCATCGGGTTCGCTTCGGACCGGCTCATCGCTGGTCCCGCGCCCGAACCCGAGGGCGTCCAGGTCGGCCGGGAGACTCCGCCTGCGGAGGCGTCGGCACCATGCCCGAGGCCCCCGCCGGTTCCTTCGACTTCATCAACACGCCCACGAGAACGTCCCATGTCACAGCAGAAGCCCGTGATCCTCGCCGCCCGACGCACCGCGATCGGCAAGTTCTTCGGCACCCTCAGCCGCGTTCCGGCTCCGCAACTCGGCGCCTACGTCGCCAAGGCCCTCTTCGAGGAGGTCCCCGGCGCGAAGGAGCGGGTCAACGAGTGCGTCATGGGCAACGTGCTGCAGGCGGGCGTGGGCCAGAATCCCGCCCGCCAGGTCGGACTCCTCGCCGGCCTTCCCGACACCCTCAGCGCCGTGACCGTCAACAAGGTCTGCGGCTCGGGGCTTCAGGCCGTCATGCAGGCCGGCCAGTCGATCCGCTGCGGCGACAACGACCTGGTCCTTGCGGGCGGCATCGAGAACATGGATCTCGCTCCGCACATGATGCATCTCCGCAACGGCGTCAAGTTCGGCGACGCCAAGATGCTTGACCACATGCAGGCCGACGGCCTCACCTGCCCCTTCGAGAAGTGGGGCATGGGCTTCGCCGCCGACTACATCGCCCAGAAGCATTCGGTCACCCGCGAGGACCAGGACCGCTTCAGCGTCCAGAGCCACCAGCGGGCCGCCCACGCGACGAAGGAAGGCTGGTTCAAGAGGGAGATCGTCGCCCTCACCCCCGAGCAGACGATGCAGAAGGTCGGCCTCGACGCCGACGAGGGCTTCCGCGGCGACTCCGCGATCGAGGGACTCGCGAAGCTCAAGCCGGTCTTCGCGAAGGACGGCACCGTCACCGCCGGCAACGCCAGCCAGATCAGCGACGGCGCGGCCGCGGTGCTCGTCGCAAGCGAGGCGATGGCCAGCTCGCTCGGCCGCAAGCCGATCGCCCGGATCGTCGACCAGTGCACCGTCGGCTTGGCCCCGAAGGAACTCTTCTTCGCCCCGAAAATCGGCATCGAGACGATCCTCGAACGGAACAAGCTCAAGGCCGGCGACATCGACCTCTTTGAGATCAACGAAGCCTTCGCGGCCCAGATCCTCTGCAACATCAAGCCGCTCGGCATCGCGGAATCGCGCCTCAACGTCGGCGGCGGCGGCATCGCCCTCGGCCACCCGATCGGCGCCTCCGGCGCCCGCGTCCTCGTGACGCTTCTCCATCACCTCGCCCGCACCGGCGGCAAGCGCGGCATCTGCTCGCTCTGCCTCGGCGGCGGTAACGCGGTGACGATGCTGGTCGAGATGGTGTGAGTCTGGGTGCGCGCTTGCGGTGGTTCGTTCACCACAGAGGACACAGAGGGCACAGAGGGGGCACAGAGAAGACAAGTACGGGTGGATGGACGAGTGCGCGCAGCGGCGAGTGATTCAATGATTGAATGGGTGAATAGGTGAGCGCGAATGTGGCCGACCGCTCATCCCTGCATCGATCCGGCGCTCCACACAATCGCTCGGATCGCACTCCCTCCCTCTTCATTGCATTCTCTGTGCCCCCTCTGTGCCCTCTGTGTCCTCTGTGGTGAATCCGTCGTCACAAACCGCCACCACAAACGACAACGCCGCGGCCCGAGGGCCGCGGCGTTGCGTTGGTGAGGAGTGCCCCTTCGCTCAGCAGGGACCCCATGATCCGAGCAGGACGCTGAGGTCGGCCGCGTCGATGCCGCCGTCGCCGTTCAGGTCGGCGGCGCACCCGGCGCACGGGCCCCAGCTCCCTAACAGGACGCTCAGGTCGGCGGCGTCGATCGCGCCGTCGCCGGTGAGGTCCGCGGGGCAGGGAATGTCGATGAAGAGCCGCTGGCCGAAGACCTCGAACTCGTCGTTGCCGTTGAGGGCCGCACCGTCGTCGCCGCTCCAGACGATGAGCATCTCGCCGTTCGCGCCGCCGATGGCGACCGCCGGGTCGAGGGCGTCGTAGGAGGCGTCGCCGTCGGTGGTGCCCATGTCGCTGACGCGGAAGGCCACGTCACCGACCAGCTCGGCGGTCGCGCCGCTGAGACGCTGGCCGAAGATCTCCTGCTCGCCGTCGGCGAGGCCGACGCCGCCGTCGGCGGTCCAGACCAGCAGGTACTCGTCCAGGCCGGCGTTGAAGGACACCGCGACCTCGTTGGCGTCGAACAGCGGGTCGCCGTCGGCTCCCATGTGCGAGATGCGGATGTCGTTCGCGCCGAGTTCCGCGCCGTTGGCGCCGATTCGCTGGGCGAAGATCTCCGTTTCGCCGTCCACCTGGCCGCCGAGGTTGTCCTCGCCCTCCCAGGCGACGAGGAACTCGTTGTCGATGGAGTTGAACGCGACCGCCGGTGCGAAGGCGTCGAAGGCGACGTCGCCATCATCACCCATGTCGCTGATGCGGAAGTCGTTCGCGCCGATCTCCTGGCCGAAGGGCGAGATCATCTGGCCGAAGATCTCGCTCTCGCCATCCACCAGAAGCCCGGTGTTGTCGTCGCCCGCCCACACCACGAGGTACTCGCCGGTGAGTGAGTTCGCCGCGACCGCCGGCCGCTCCGCGTCGTGGAGTCCATCGCCGTCCGTGCCCATGTCGCTGATGCGGAAGTCGTTCTCGCCGACCTCGGCGCCGGTCGCGGCGACGAGTCGCTGGCCGAAGATCTCGAAGTCATTGTCGACGAGCGGCAGCGTCGAGTCGTCGCCCTCCCAGACCACGAGGTACTCCTGCGTGACCGGGTTGAAGGCGACGGCGGGATTCTGGGCGTCGTAGGCGCTGTCGCCGTCCGGCCCCATGTCGCTGATCCGGAAGTCGTTGGCGCCGACCTCGGCGCCGGTGCCGCCGGCGATGCGCTGGCCGAAGATCTCGAACTCGCCGTCGATGAGGCTGTCGTCCTCGCCCTGCCAGACGACGAGATACTCGTTGTTCACCGCGTTGTAGGCGACCGCCGGATTCACGGCATCGAAGAGGCTGTCGCCGTTCGGCCCCATGTCGCTGATCCGGAAGTCGTCGGCGCCGATCTCGGCGCCCGTGGACGCGTCGATCCGCTGGCCGACGATCTCGAACTCGCCGTCGGCGAGGCCGACGCCAAGATCGTCGCCGGACCAGACGATCAGGTACTCGTTGTTCACGCTGTTGTAGGCGATCGCCGGCGTGTTGGCGTCGAAGTGCTCGTCGCCGTCGGGGCCCATGTCGCTGAGGCGCTCGTCGTTGGTGCCGACCTCGACGTTGTTGGTGCTGACCCGCTGGCCGTAGATCTCGTACTCGTCGTCGGAGAGGATGCCGGTGAAGTCGTCGTCGCCCTGCCAGACGACGAACGATCCGTTCCGGCCGGCCGAGGCCACCGCGACGCTGAAGGCGTTGTAGGCGGTGGAGCCGTCAACCTCGCCCATGTCGCTGAGCCGCGTGTTGCCGTTCTCGACCAGCGCGCCGGTCGAGTCGATCCACTGTGCGTAGGCCTCGCTCTCGCCGTTCACGAGTCCGCTGTGGTCGTCGTCGGCTTCCCACACGACGATCCACTCGTCGGTGTTGGCGTTGTAGGCGATGCGCGGGGCAAGGGCGTCGAAGAGCACGTCGCCGTCGGTCCCCATCTCGCTGATGCGGAAGTCGTTCACGCCGACTTGCGCGGCGTTGGCCCCTGCGAGGAGCTGGCCGAAGATCTCCGACTCGCCGTTGACGGTCGCGCCGAGGTCGTCGCCGCTCCACACCACGAGGTACTGGTTCGAGCCGCTGCTCCAGGCGACCGCCGGATCCTCGGCGTCGTAGGTCGAGTCGCCGTTGGGACCCATGTCGCTCAGGCGCATGTCGTTGGTGCCGATCTCGGCGCCGGTCGCTCCGGCGACGCGCTGGCCGAAGATCTCCGACTCGCCGTCGACGAGCGGCGCGGTGTTGTCGTCGCCCTGCCAGACGACGAGGAACTCGTTGTTCGTCGCGTTGTAGGCGACGTCAGGATTGAGCGCGTCGTAGGCGCCGTTCCCGTTCGGCCCCATGTCGCTGAGCCGGAAGTCGTTGGTGCCGACCTCGGCGCCGGTGCCGCCGGCGATGAGCTGGCCGAAGATCTCCGACTCGCCGTTCACCAGCGGCGGGGTGTCGTCGTCGCCCGACCAGACCACGAGGTAGAGGTTGTTGGTCGAGTTCCACGCCACGGCCGGGCG
The DNA here is from genome assembly GCA_044220875.1 of Phycisphaerales bacterium. Taxonomy (GTDB): domain Bacteria; phylum Planctomycetota; class Phycisphaerae; order Phycisphaerales; family SM1A02; genus JAEUIT01. The sequence goes on from JBGAQH010000002.1 coordinate 281,761, forward strand.
CTCGGCGTCGAGCAGCGTGTCGGTGTCGACGCCCATGTCGCTGATGCGGAAGTCGTTCGCGCCGATCTGGGCGCCGGTCGCGCCGGCAAGGCGCTGGCCGAAGATCTCGTTGGCGCCGTCGATGAGTCCGGGCGAGTTGTCGTCCCCCTCCCAGACGACGAGGTATTCGTTGCTCGTCGCGTTGAAGACGACGTCCGGCGCCGCGGCGTCGTACTGGCCGTCGCCGTCGGGTCCCATGTCGCTGATGCGGAAGTCGTTCACGCCGACCTCGGCGCCGGTCACGGCGCTGATTCGCTGGCCGAAGATCTCGAACTCGCCGTCGGTGACGCCGCCGGCGTTGTCGTCGCCCGCCCAGACCACGAGATACTCGTTGGCGATGCCGTTGTAGGCGATCGACGGACGCAGCGCGTCGTAGTCGATGTCGCCGTCGGGCCCCATCGTCGAAATGCGGAAGTCGTTGGTGCCGATCTCGGGATCGACGGTCACCGGATAGGCGGCGCCGGCTAGCGCTTCGCCATCGACGACGATCGAGGTGCCGTCGGCGGTCACGCTCATCGAGGCCGGAATCGACCTGTGGTTGGCGTCGAAGACGAGGACGTTGCCGAGGCTGACGACGCCGTCCGCGTCGCGCCACACCCAACCGCGGGGCGAGGACTCGAGCGTCCCGCCGCACTCGATGGCGCCGGTGATGACCAGGTCCGCCCCGTCGGCGGCGATCGGCTCGCTGATCACGAACCGCTGCTCGATGCCCTCGCCGCGGAGTCGGTACTCCTCGGTGACGGCACCGCGATCGAACCGCACGGCGCGGCCGCCCGCCTCGGCGAAGGGCCGTGCGGCGGAGAGGGAGAGCTCGTCATCGCAGCCGATGCCGGTCAGGTGCCAATGCCAGGCGGGACCGCCACGGCGCGGCGTGAAGTCGACGCCCGACGCGGAGAAGTCCGCGACGTGTCGCGGGTTGGCGAGTCGCAGGCCTCCCGCGGTCGGGGCGAGATTGTTGACGGCGACGGCGATGGCCTCCTCCGGAGCGATGATCGATCGCGGAAGGGCGGCGGGCGCGGACGGTAGGCTGCCGTCGGCCCCCCACGCGGGGGAGAGCAGCAGCAACGATGCGATGGTGGTGGCGATTCTCATGGCGGTCTTCCTGAAGTGCGAAGTCAATGGTCAGGCGAGGGGTGCGACGCTCCGTGCGTTCGCGTCCGCGCTGACCGTGAGCGGTGTGGTGATGGCGTGCGGATCCAGGCCGAGGGCCGGGAAGAAGGGACGATCGATCTCGCGAAGCGGCCGGAGCTGGTCGTACCAGGTGGCCTTCGCGTCAAAGCGGGCGAAGAAGGGGCGACGCACGAGCTCGTGCTGGCGGGCCTGGAGGTACTCGAGGGCGAAGGCCTTCTGGCCCTCGATCTCGGTGACGCCGAGGAAGTGGCACTTGCCGGGGAAGGCCGACATCACCGGACCGCGGGCGGTGCGGGCGGTGCCCGAGACCTGCTGGAACGCGTCGCGGAAGATCTCCCAGCAGCGGACGAGCGGCAGCTCGAAGTAGCGCTTCGCGCCGGTGTCGCGCTCGACGAACATGTAGTACGGAAGGGCGCCCATCCGCACGCCGTCGGTCCACATCCGCGACCAGACGTTCGGATCGTCGTTGACGTGCCGGATCACCGGCGACTGCAGCCGCATGTTGGCGCCGGTCGCACGGATCCGCCGGAAGGCCTGCTTCGTCACCTCGGTCGAGAGCTCGACCGGGTGCGAGAGGTGGGTCATGATCGCGAGGTGCTTGCCGCGGTCGACGATCCGCTCGAAGAGGCGGAGGAGCTCGTCGGCGTCGGGATCGCTCACGAATCGCTGCGGCCAGTAGAGGGGCGCCTTGGTGCCGATCCGGATCGTCTTCACCGTCTCGACGTCCAGCAGCGGCTCGATGTAGCGCTTCATCGTCGCGGCGCTCATGATCATCGGGTCGCCGCCGGTGAAGAGGACGTCGGTGACGCCGGGGTGACGCTCGAGGTACGAGGTCAGGTCCGAGGTCTCCGAGGCCGCGAACTTCACGTCGTCGGTCTCGACGAACTGCGCCCAGCGGAAGCAGAAGGAGCAGTAGGCGTGGCAGGTCTGGCCGGCCGACGGGAAGAAGAGCACCGTCTCGCGATACTTGTGCTGCAGGCCCTCGAGCGCCCGACCGTCGAGCATGGGCACGTTGTGCGTGCTCTGCCCGCCCGGATGCGGGTTGAGCTTGCGGCGGATCTCGGCCACCGTCGGCTCGAGCTCCTTCGCGCTCATGCCGCGGTCGAGCCCGTCACGCACCGCGCGGAAGTCCTCTTCGGCGAGCATCCCGCGCTGCGAGAAGGTGAGCTGGAAGATCGGGTCGTTCGGGACGTTGTCCCAATCGATCAGTTGGTTGACGAGGTACTCGTTGGTGCGGAAAGGCAACACGAGCGAGACCGCCTCGAGGTCGCGGCGGATCTCCGGATCGACCGACTGCCACTGGGGGAGCGAGCCGATGTTGGCGCGGGTGATCGCCCGGTACTTCGGGCGCTCGGGTGCGGCGGGCGTCGTCCGCACCATCGGCGTCGGGAAGGTCTCGACGATCGGCGACGCGGCATGCGTCGGGGCAGTCGTCGCGACCGGAGCGGCATCGCCATCCTCGTCGTCGGCCTTCGGCTGGCCCTCGCTCGTCGCGCTCCGCTTCGAGGTCGGGACGGTCTCGCCGAAGTAGCGCTGGTGGGCGAGATCGACGATCCGGCAGACGAGCTCGTCGAAGCGGTATCCGGCGGTCTTCGCGGCGAGCACGTAGGAGCCGCCGCCGCCGAGGGAGGCCATCGAGTTGATCTCGAGGACGTAGGGATTGCCCTGCCGGTCGACGCGGAAGTCGACCCGCGAGTAGTCGCGGCAGTGGCAGGCGCGGAAGGTGCGGATCGCCAGCTCGCGCAGGCGGTTTCCTAACGTTTCGTCCACGCGGGCCGGGCAGACGCGGGTCGGCTCGTCGGCGGTCTTGTGGAACTTGTCGGCCCAGGTGAGGGCGTTCAGCTCGCGGCTGCCGAAGTCCATCTCGACGATCGGCAGGGTCTCGACGGTGCCGTTGGCGGCGTTGCCGAGGAGGGCGACGCAGTACTCGGAGCCGTCGATGAACTCTTCGACCAAGGCATCCTGGCGGTAGGTCGCGACGATCGCGGCGACGGCGGCGCGGAGCGACGATTCGTCGCGCACGACCTGCAGGCCGAAGCTCGTCGACTCGTGCCGCGGCTTGACGATCAGGGGATAGGTGAGTTCGCCGATCGGATCGCTCGCGTCACGGAGCACCGCGTAGCGCGGCGTCGGCACGCCGGCGTCGGCGATGAGGATCTTGGTGATGACCTTGTCGAGCGAGACGGCGTGGCCGAGGGGGTCAGCGCCGGTGTAGGGGACGCCCGACATCTCGAGCATCGCCGGGACGTGCGTGTAGCGCGAGTCGCCCTGGATGCCGTAACCCATGTTGAAGACGAGGCCGTTCGGGCGGCCGAGCTCGTCGACGCCGCCGATGTACTCGCGGAGCCGCTCGGGAAGGGTCATGTCTCCCTCGAAGGCCATCGCCTCGTAGCCGCCGGCGCGAAGCGAGTCGAGCACAGCCTGCACGGCCTTCTTGCCGTAGCTCTCGGGGCAGGGCCGACCGAACTTGCGGATGACGCCGGCGTCCGATCGATTGCGGACGACCGCGATGCGCATCGCCTGCCGGCCCGGCCCGGGCTGACTCACGGACTCGGTCGCGGGCTGCACCGGCGTCAGGGATCGCTCCCCGCATCGGCTGCCCGATCCGCAGGCGGCATTTCCGCAGCAGGCGTTCGCGGGCGGGCACTCTCCGTGGTCGGAGCTCGGGGCGTCGTGGTGGGTGATCTCGTGTTCGTGTCGCATGTGGGTTCTCGCGGCCGGAGTCGGCGGCGCGAGACGAGCTCGAGCCGGCGACCGGGGCCGCGAGGGAGAGTCGGAGCCGCCGCTCCGAATACCTCGCACCGACGATTTCGCATTCGATGTCCCTGGGAGCGGACTGGCGCCTCCTTATGGACCGAGGGATCGCGGAACCCCCGCTCCCGCCCGCGACGATCCCCGCGCCTCCCCACTCGCATGCACCATCACCATCCACACTGGTTTGCCGCGGGCCGGCGCTGCATGGCCGTCTCCGCCCATCCGGAGGCGACGGCGATCGGCGCCGCGGTGCTGCGCGAGGGCGGCAACGCGGCCGACGCCGCCTGCGCGATGGCCTGGGCCCTTGCGGTCTGCGAGCCCGCCGAGTCGGGACTGGGCGGTCAGGCCACGGCCCTGGTGCGCGATCCGGGCGGGGGCATCCACGTCATCGACGGCCACTCGCGCGCCCCGCGGCTGACGTCGCGGGGCGAACTCCGCAGCCGGGACCAGCGCGTCGGCGTGCGGGCGACGAGCGTGCCCACGATGCCCGCGGCGATCGCATTCCTGCGGCAGCGCTTCGGCACGCGCTCGGACCGGGAACTCATCGAACCGGCGGCGAACCTCGCCGACCGCGGCCACCGCCTCACGGAACTGCAGCGCACCCAGATCGCGTGGACGATGGGGCACTTGGCCGCCTGTCGCCTGGCCTCGCGGCGATTCCTTGAGGGCGGCGCGGTGCCGGCCACCGGCCACCGAATCCGCCAGCCCGAACTCGCCGCGACCCTCCGGCGCCTCGCCGAGCGGGGCGTCGAGGACTTCTACGTCGGGGAGACGGCGGCCATGATCCTGCGCGACATGGCCGCGCGAAACGGACTGGTGAGCGAAGCGGACCTCGCGGCGGTCGAGATCCGCATGAGCGAACCGTTAGCCATGGACTGGTGCGGCCATCGCGTTCTCTCCGTCCCGCCGCCCGGCGGCGGCGCCCAGATCATGCTCGCCCTGCGGCTGGCGGGTGACGCCGCTCGCGCGGGAGGCCGTGGCCCCGCGGAGGCCGAGCGCCGCCGCGCCGATGCGATTCGTGCTGCATTTCGCGAGCGGGAACGCTGTCCCGACCATCCCGACGATCTCACGCCGGCGGTCCGCGCCTGGCTGGTGAGCGCCGAGCGGGCCGACCTGGCCCGCGCCTCCCTCAAGCTCCGGCCGCCCGCCCCGGGGCAGGATTCGATGGGCGAGGCCGGCGACACGACGCACCTCTGCGCCGCGGACGAGCGCGGCATGGTCGTCTCGCTCACCCAGTCGATCCAGTCGGTCTTCGGGGCCAAGACCGCTTCGCCCGAGGCCGGTTTCTTCTACAACAACTTCCTGAAGACCTGCCCACGCCGCCGCCATCCCTATCGCCTCGGCCCGCAATCGCTGCCGCAGTCAAATGCCGCGCCGACCCTCGTGCTGCGCCGGGTCGGGACGAGTTGGTCCCCTGCCCTCGCGCTGGGCGCTGCGGGCAGCCGGCGGCTGACCACGGCCATCGTCCAGACCATCGACGGCGTCATCGCCCGCGGACTCGAATTGCCTGAAGCGATCCGGGCTCCGCGCCTCCACGCCCTGCTCGAACGGGGGGCGTGGGTCGAGCGACCGCTGCTCAAGTCCCTGGGCCGAAGGAACCTCGAACGGGCCTATGGGCCGGTCCGCGCCCTGGCTCGCCTGTCCTACCGGGCGGGCGCCGCTCAGGCGATCGCCTTTCGGACCGACGGCGACATGCTGGGTGTGGCGGACCCGCGGCGTGACGGTTCGGCCGAGGGTTTCTGACCGACTGCCGACTCGGATGTATCGAGGAAGCGACCTCCCGCTCCGCTGTTGCAGCCCATGGGGGCAATCCATGCACCGACCGATGATCGCCGCCGCACCCAACCCCCCGTCTCATGCCAGCTCGAACGGAGCCACGACGCCGTCCCCGACGTCTGGCCGCCGCTGGATCCGCAGCAAGCGTCGGCTCTCGACGCCGGCATGGTGGACGCTCGCGGGCCTGACCGCGGTGGTCCTCCTTGCGATGGGAGGCAAGCTCGCCGGCTGCGCGTGGCTCGTCGATCACCTCACCCTGACCCATCTCGGCTCGTCCCTCACCTCGCGGCTCGGTCACCTCTTCATCGTTCCCATCGGGGCGCTGGTCGTGGTCCTGCTGCGCATGACCTTCAGCCTCCAGACGCTCGGGCCGTTCCGGGCGATTCTCCTGGCGATGGCATTCGAGTCGGTCGGCTTCGGCCTGGGGCTCGTCTTCTTCGCCGTGGTGACCGCCGTGGTCATGGTCCTTCGGCCCGCCACGCGGCACATGGGCCTGCCCTACTACGGGCGCGTGCTCACCATCGTCAGCGTCGTCTCCGGCATCGTCGTGCTCGTCCTCATGATCGCCTCGGCGAGCGGAGCGGTGAACCTCGAGCGCGTCGCCTACTTCCCGATCGTGGTGCTGGCCCTCACCGGTGATGCGTCATCGCGCATCCTCGCCCGCGAGGGCGCAGTCGTGCTCCTCTATCGATTCGCGGTGACCCTGCTCGCCGCCGCGTTCATCGCCTCCGCCGCGATGTACCCGCCCGTTCGATCGGCGCTCCTCCACTATCCCGAGCTTCTCGGCCTCCAGGTCGTGGCGATCATCCTCGTCTGCGAGCTCTTCGACATCCGCCTCTTCGGGGCGCCGGTCGAGAGCCGCGAGGCGATTCGCAAGCGCCGCCGCCAGCGGCGCGGCGGCGCGAGCGAGACGACGATCCGGGCCCGGCCCTCCGCCGACGGCCCGCTGCGCGTCGCCGTGGTCCGCAACCGATCGAAGAAGGGCGTGCTGGCGAAGGCCGGACACACGATCCCATCCGCCTACAGCCGCAAGGCCATTCAGCGCGTGCTCGAGGGGCTGCGCGACGCGGGATTCGAGGCCAGGGCGTTCGAGGGGGACGTGACGCTCCTCACCGAGCTCGCCTCGTTTCTGCCGGTCGATCCGGCGACCGGCGCCCTTCGCGGCGTCGTGCTCAACCTCGCGTCGGGCATTCAGGGCACGAACGCACTCACCCACGTGCCCTCGATGCTCGAGATGGCAGGCGTCCCCTACACCGGCGCCGACCCGCAGGCACACGCCCTCTGCCTCGACCGGATGCTGATGAAGCAGGCGATGGCCGCGGCATCGATCCCGACGCCGGCGTTCGTGGTGCATGCCGCGACCGGCGAGTCGATCGGATCACTCGAGTTTCCGCTCATGGTCAAGCCGCGTCGCGCCTCGGCCAACAGGTCGCCGCGGCTGGTCAACAATCGCGTCGAACTCGACGCGGCGGTCGGACTCGTGCTGACCCGCAGCCGATGCGACGCCATCATCGAGAGCTGCGTCGCGGGGCGCGAGTTCACCGTTCCGGTGCTCGGCAACGAGCCGGTTCGAACGCTTCCGATCGTCGAGATCCTCGCCCCGTCGGCGACATCGACAATGGGCGGCAAGCGCTGCCCGGCGCGGATCGACGCCGAGCTCGAGCGGCGCCTGCGCGCCCTTGCCGTCGCCGCGGTCCGGGCCTGCGGCACGCGGGACCTCGCCCGCGTCGACATCCGCGTCGATCGCGCCGGCGAGCCGCAGGTGATCGAGGTCCACGCAGCGCCGTCGCTCGGCTGGGCCGGCGCCTATGTCACCTCGGCCCGGCGAAACGGCTACTCCTTCGCCGAGCTCCTCCGCGAGATCGTGGCCGCGGCCTGCGCCCGCTCAGGCATCGCGACGGATCCGGTCGCGGCTCGCGCAGCGGCGCCCGTCGCTCCCTGACCCGCTCCCGCGCGATCGCTCAGCACGGTCCCCATGATCCGAGCATCGCACCGAGATCCGCGGCGTCGACGATGCCGTCCTCGTTGATGTCGGCGAGCGTGGCGCTCGATCCCCACGCGCCAAGCAGGATCGCGATGTCCGCGCCGTCGATGCCATCCGATCCGTCCAGGTCCGCGTCGCACGGCGCTCGCTCGACGCCGAGGAGGATGTCGGCGGGATCGAGATTGGGCCCCAGATCCTCGCTCGTCGCCGGGTCGACGTTCGAGCGGCTTCGCCCCATCTCGCAGCGGTCGCCGCAGGCGAGGCCGGTGAAGACGCTGCCCGCGCGCGGAAGCCACTCGCCCCGCACGTTCTCGAGCTCAAGCACGGTGCGGTCACCTCCCGCAAGCCTCGACACGAAGAGGTGTCCGAGGTCGTCGAAGGCGATGCCCTTGGGATCGACGATCGCCGCGTCGAAGATGCTGGCCGTCGAGGGGCTTCCGAAGGAGACGCCGAAGATGCCGTCGCTCGCGTCGGTGGTGAACCAGACCTGCTCGCCGGGGGGATCGACCGCGATCGAACCGGCGCCCGACATCGGCACCGAGGCCGAGACGATGAGATTCGCGGGCGGGCCGCCGAGGCCGGACCCGAACTTCGCGATGCGGTGCGCGGCGATCGAGAGGATGAGCAGCTCGTCGTGCGCGTCGTCGTATGCCATCGCGGTGACCGGCGGAGCGCTCGATGTGGCGGCGGTGATCGCATATCCCCGATCCGGATCGAGGCAGAGGATCTTGCCCGCAGCGTCCGCGACATACACCTGCCGCTTGCGGCCGACGCAGAGCCTTCGGGCATCGACGCCGGGCGCGACGGTCGTCGCCTGGCCGGTCGACGGGTTCCATTCCTTCAGCACGCCCGTGCCGTCACCCTGCTTCTCGATCGCCAGGACCATCGCGCCGGTCGGAAGCGGCACCGCGTCGTGGAGCGTCGCGGCGTTCGGCCAGTTCACCGTCGACCACGACGGAGCTGCCGCCCCGGCAAGCGAGTAGGGCGTCATTCGAATCAGATGCGCGGAGAGGCCGGTGTTCGTGAAGCTGAATCCCTCCTTCGCCCGCACCACCATCTCCGCGGCGATGATGTTCATCTTCATCGACTGCGGATCGAAGTCGATGGCCGTCGCGAAGAGCGAGGGCGAACCGGCGCCGATCTCGACGACCTGGTCGCTCGTGGCGAACTCCCGGATCGAGAAGGGCGATTGGGCGCTGAGCGGATCGCTCGTGTCCGCGGGGTCGTGCACCGAGATCGTCGCGCTTGTGCCGGCGGCCTTGGCCCGCACCATCGTCACGGCGTGAGCGCCCGTCCCGTTGAGAATCGGAATCGCGCCGTCGAACCCGACGATGTTGTAGCGCCGATAGGCGAAGCCGACGAGACCTCCCTGCACGGCGTCGATCGCCAGATTCGCTGCGAGCGGCTTTGTGCCGTTCACCGACGCCCTCAGCGTGGTGGTGAGCTGGTCGCGTCCGCCGAGGATCAGGAATTGCTCCGCCCCCGCCGCCCACGAGCCGTTGTTCGTGCCGCTGCCCGGGTCGGTGTTCATCAGCGAGCCCATGAGCTCCACCGCGAAGTCGCCCATCGCGTAGTTGTCCTGGCTCTGCCAGTCCCGCGGCCCGGGGAAGACCATCGGAAAGCCGTGGCGGGCGCAATAGCCCATGAGGTTCATCTGGCTCGTCGGCACGCAGAACATCGAGCCGTTGCCGGGCAGCGCCTCGCGACGCTGGTCGATGTCGGGCATGTGGATGATCCTGTAGTCGTAGCTCTGGCCATGGTTGTAGACCTTCTTGGTCACGTCGCCCATGGCGTCGCCATAGCACAGGCCGAAGCCCACCAACAGAATCGCCGACCGAAGTGCCAGTCCGTCCACGGGGTGTCGTCGCATTGCGGTGCCTCGATGGGGCGCTCGCGAAGACCGATCGCCGAGTCACCCCGGGTGCAAGGCGCATTCGGCGCCGCGGCGTTCCGGGCGAACCTCCGAAATCCCCGGGCTACGCGAACACCCGCGACAGGTCGCTTGCCGGGGCGTGCTGGCGGAGGACCGGAAGGATCACGTCGCGCAGGTCGGTCGTCACCGGCACGTCGCCCGGTCCGGTGAGGGCGTCGGCCTCAAGCGAGGCGTAGCCGCGGTGCACGCCTCCGCCGCCGGGAAGTCCGTCGCCGATCACGAAGGCAACCGATCCGGCGCCGTGGTCGGTGCCGAAGCTCGTGTTCTCGGCGACGCGGCGCCCGAACTCGGTCATGGCCACGAGCGTGACCTGCGATCGCCGCTCGCCGAGATCGTCGAGGAAGGCCGCGATCGAATCGGCGAGGTCGCCGACCAGGGCGCCGATCGCGGCCGACTGCACGAAGTGCGTGTCCCACCCTAACGCGCCGCCCACCGCGTCGACGGTCGTCGCCACGAGTCCGACGTCGGCCCTGATGAGCTTCGCGACCTCGCGCAGCCCGCGCCCCAACACGGTGTCCGGATAGGCGTCGTTCCCCTCCGCCGCCGAACGGAGCTCTCGCAGCCGACGCTCCGCATCGAGCGTCGCCCGCCCGGCGGCGCCGAGGGCCGAGGTCTCGAGCTCGTAGAGGCCGCGAAGCGAATCGATCACCCGCTGGTCGTCGCCGGCGAGATCGAAGTCGCTGATCCGCTGCATGACGACGCCGCCCGGCGCGCCGCGCAGCGACTCCGGCAGCGTCGTCCCGATCGCGACGGTGCCGAGCGGCCCCGGGGCCGGCGTGCGGGCCCGGAGATAGCGGGCGAGCCAGCCGGCGCCGGGCATGCCGCCATGCTCGAGGAAGTCCTGGGCCTCGAAGTGACTGTGCGAGGTGTCCGCGGTCCCGGCCCCGGTGACCACGCGCATCGCCCCGCGCTCCCAGTGCGGCATGAGCGAGCGCATCCGGGCGTTGAGGCCGAAGACGCCGTCGAGGTCGATGAGGTCGCGCTTCGCGATCGCCAGCGTCGGCCGCGCCCGGTAGTAGGCGTCCATCGCGTGCGGCGGAACGATCGAGAGCCCGTCCGCGCCGCCGCGGAGGAAGATGACCACAAGCGTGCGGTCCGCGTCGCGGGTGGCGTCGATGGCATCGGTTCGCGTGACTCGCATGCGCATGTCGCTCCTCAGTGCCACTGAAACGAGGGACTCGCCAACGCCACCGCAATCGGATCGCCCGAGGCCCGCACCAGCTCGACCTCGCGGTCGCTGGCCCGGTGCCCGAAGAGGTGGGCGAGGCTCGCCTCGAGCGAGCCCGTCCTGGTCTCATAGGCATCGCGGTCGATGCGCGTTCCCGGGACCCTGCCGCGGCTCATCGACACGGCGATGTTCCAGCGCCAGAAGAGCGACCCGATCCATGGCTCCTGCTCGAGCGGGAATCCGTCCGGCGTCGGGTACTCGCTCGGCGCCTGGCCCATGCGCCGCAGCGCCGCGAGCAGTCCCTCGCCGCCGTCGGTCTCGGCGTCGGTCGCCCGCAGGGCGCTCACCAGGAAGCGGAAGGGCCGCTTGAAGAGCGTGCCGCGCGAGGAGCGGAACTCCGGCGTCGCGAACAGGGCCCGAAGCGCGGTCGGCATGTCGCCCTTCGATTCGGTGAAGGCCTGGGTCACCGCACGATGGGCATCGGCCGGGGCCGGGTCGGCGATGAACGCCCGGCAGAGCCGCCGCGCGACGTGGCGGGCCGTCGACGGATGGAAGCAGACGATGTCGAGCAGCCGCTCGAGATCCTCCGCGCCGCCGCCGGCCGGGATCGTCACGCCAAGGACCTCCTTCGCCCCGTTGTCGTGGCGCTTCGGGTCGAAGGCGACCTCCGAGACGCGCCCCAGCCAGAACTCATGCCCGTAGGTCCAGCCCGAGAGGCACCGCGCCGCCTCGAGGACGTCGCGCTGGGTGTACCCGCCGTCGACGCCCAGGGTGTGCAGCTCCAACAGTTCGCGCGCATAGTTCTCGTTCGGCCGGTCGCCGGGATGGACGACCTTGTTGTCGTGGCCGTCGAGGTAGACGAGCATCGCCGGACTCGTCGCGCTGGCCCGGATGAGATCGCGGAAGCGGCCCATCGCGTGCGGGCGGATGACCTCGAGCTCGTCGGCGAACCGCACCCAGCGGCACTCCCCCTTGAAGGCGACGATGTTGAGGTGGTCGGTCCAGAACTCGACCATCACCTCGTGAAGCTGTCGACGGGAGTGGACGGCGCGGAGGATGCGCGAGCGGCCCAGGGCCAGGAGCATCTCCTCCGGCGAGTACTCGTAGTGCTCGCCGCGCGGCTCGGCGAGCGGCTCGATTTCGGCCAGCCGCAGGTCGCAGCGCGTGTCGTCGATCGAGGCCGGCGCGAGCTGCGAGGCGATCCAGGCGTCGGCGCCGACGAGCTCGACGGCGCTCCGGTCGCCCAGCCTCGGGCCGAAGCTCAGGCGGTGGAGGAGATGGGCGACCTCGTCGATCGCGCTGCCGGTCGGCGGCCGGAACGGGGCATCCTCGGGACCGAAGGCCAGGTCGCCGATCCGCTCCTCGAGCCGGCGGCAGCCCTGACCGAGCAGTCCGAGGGAAGCGAGCGTCCCGAAGACGCCGACGGTCCTCAGGAAGCCGCGTCGCGTGGTGGTCATCGTGGACCTCACCGTTGTGGGCGTCGCGTTAGGCGGCGTTCTGGACGACGGGGCGCGGCGCGCCGCCCACGAGGCAGCCCACGCCGCAGGCGAGGGTCAGCGGCAGGGCGACGAACCAGCCGAGCAGCGGGAGCATCCAGGTCAGCGTGACGAAGCCGGCGCCGCGGGCGACGTGGGTCCAGGGGGCGGGGCCGCTTCCGCCGCGATCGCCGACGTGCAGGGCGATGGCGCTCACGCCGACAAGCGCGACCGCGAGCCAGGTGAGACCCAGAAGCACGCCCGCGAACTTGAGCGCGCCGTTGGGCAGGTTCATCAGGACAAGGGCCGCGATCACGCAGGGAGCGCTGATCGCGAGGCCCTTGAGGGCGGTTCGGAAGGGACTGGCCGCAAGCCGGGCCCGTCCCCGTTCGGTCGCCCCGGGCAGGATCGCGTGGCCGCAGGCCGAGTAGCCGACGACGACGAGCAGGATGCCGACATGCACCCACAGCCAAGCACTGACGACAGCGGACGTGATCATGGGACGCTCTCCGGAGAACCGGATCCACCCAACGCGACGACGGTCTCGGAGGGACCACACGTCCTTCGCGAGCCTGTCGCGCGAACCCGGTCGTGCTTCGGATTGTCCCCGCGGAGCTTTCGAGGTTTCGCCGGCGATCGCGAAATTAGCGACTTTCGGACCGTCCGAACAGACGCCGCAGTCCCGCGCCGACGTCATCGAAGATCGAGTACGCCACCGGCGTCACGATGAGGGTGAGAAGGAGCGAGAGCGTCTGCCCGCCGATCACGACCAGGGCCACCGCCCGCCGCTCCTCGGCGCCGGGGCCGGTGCCCAGGGCCAGCGGCAGCATGCCGCCGACCAGGGCGAAGGTGGTCATGAGGATCGGCCGGAGCCGCTCGCGGTTGCCGACGATGATCGCCTCGGCCCGCGGCATGCCCCTCGAGCGCAGCTGGTTCATGTGGTCGATCTGCAGGATCGCGTTCTTCTTCACCACGCCGAAGAGGACGAGGATGCCCAGCGCCGAATAGAGATTCAGCGAGCCGCCGCTGAGGAGGAGCGAGAGGAACGCGAAGGGCACCGAGAGCGGCAGCGAGAGCAGGATCGTCACCGGGTGGATGAGGCTCTCGTAGTTCGCCGCGAGGATCATGTACATGAAGACGACCGAGAGCGCGAACGCCCAGAGGAACTCGACGAACGTGCGCTCGAGCTCGCGGCCTCGCCCTAACGTCTTGACCGTGTACGCCGGCGGAAGCTGCATGCGGGCGATTTCCCCGCGGAGCGCCTCGAGCCGGTCGGCCAGGGCGAATCCCGGCGCGATGCCGCCGCGCACGTTCGCGGCCCGCTGCCGGTCGAGCCGGTCGATGCGGGCGGCGCTGGTCGCCGGGGCAAGTTCGGCGATGCTCCGCAGCTCGACGACCCTCCCGCCGCTTCCCGGCACGAGCAGCCGCGGAATCCGCGACGCGTCGGAGCGGTCGCGCTCCTCGAGCCGAAGCTGGACGTCGTAGTCCTCGCTTGTCCTCTCGTCGCGGAAGCGGGTGACCTCGTCGTCGCCGCCGACGAGGACGCGGAGCGCCGTGCCGATGTCCTGCGGCGTCACGCCGAGGTCCGCGGCGCGGTCGCGGTCGATGCGCACCCGCAGCTCGGGGGTGTTCATCTTCAGCGTCGTGTCCGCGTCGGGGAATCCCTCGGACTTCATGGCGAACTCGCGGAGATGCTCGGTGTACTCGGCGAGCCTCGCGAGCTCGGGGCCGCGGATGGCGATGTCGATGTCGAAGTTGCCGCCGCCGATGTTGAACGCCGCGTAGTTGCGCACCGAGGCCCGCAGGTCGGGCAGGCCGGCGAGGGACTTGCGGATGTCGCGCATCACGTCGGACTGCGTGTAATTGCCGCGGAAGGTCGAGCCCGGCTCGCCGTGCATGAGGGCCGTGACGAAGCGCGTGATCGACGGATAGCGCTCTTCATGTGGCGCGATCCGCACGTACATCTCGCCGCGGTTGACCTGGTTGAGGAACTGTCCGCCGACCGAGCTCAGCACGGTGCGCACCGCCGGATGGGCCTGCACGCGCCGCGCCGCCTCGCGCATCGCCTCGTCGAAGGAGGCGAAGCTCGCCCCCTCCGGGCCGATGATGTTGATCGAGAACTCCGCCTCGTCGATGTCGCTGGGCATGTAGTCCTGCTTGAGCCGGGCGTACAGCGGCACCGAGGCGAGCATCATCGCCACGGCCAGCGCCGCGGTGACCCAGCGGAAGCGCATCGCCATGCGAAGCGTCCATCCGTAGGCGACGTCGATGAGGCGATAGAAGCCGCCGCGCGAGCGGGCCTCCCCGCTGCCGTGGGCCCGCAGCGAGCGGGCGCAGAGCATCGGCGTCAGCGTGAACGAGACGAGCAGGCTGACCAGCACCGACGCGGCGGCGGTGATGCCGAACTGGTAGAGGAAGCGCCCGGAGATCGAGGACATGAACGAGACGGGCACGAAGATCACGACCAGGGAGAGCGTCGTCGCAAGCACGGCGAGGCCGATCTCGGCCGTCCCCCGCACCGCGGCCTCGCGCGGGTCGAGCCCCTTCTCCTCGATGAGCCGGTAGATGTTCTCGAGGACCACGATCGCGTCGTCGATGACGATGCCGACCATGAGGACGAGGGCGAGCATGGTCACGCTGTTCAGCGTGAATTCGAGGGCCCACATCACCGCGAAGGTCGTGATGACGGAGGTCGGGATGGCGATCGCGGCGATGAGCGTCGATCGCCACGACCGCATGAAAAGCAGAACGACGAGGCTGGCCAGTCCGGCGCCGAGGATGAGGTGGACCTGGATTTCGTGCAGCGCCGAGTCGATGTACTGCGACTGGTCGCGGATCACCTCGAGCCGCACGCCGCCCGGCAACTGGGCGACGAGGCCGCCGAGCTGGGCCTTGATCGCCTCGATCACCGCGACGGTATTCGCGCCCGACTGCCGCCGCACCTCAAGCGACACCGCCGGCCGCCCGTTCAGCGACGCGGAGCCGCGGGCCTCGCGCGTGCCGTCCTCGGCCCGGCCGATGTCGCGGACCCGCACCGGCGTGCCGTCGATCAGGGCCACGATGATGTCGTTGAAGCCGCGCGGTTCGGTGACGCGGCCGAGCGTGCGCACCACCTGCTCGCTTGAGCGGCCGGTGAGGTTGCCGCCGGGGATGTCCGAGTTCTGGCGGGCGATCGCGTCGCGCACCGCGGTGACGGGGATGCCGAAGGCCGCGAGGCGGTCGGCGTCGATCCAGACGTTGATGGTCCGCTCGAACCCGCCGACGATCGCGATTTCGCCGACGCCGAGCGACCGCTCGAGCTGCGGCTTCACCGTCTTGTCCGCGAGTTCGGTGAGCTCGCGCACGGTGAGTTCGCCGGAGAGGGCCAGCGTCATCACCGGCGAGGAGTCGTTGTCGAACTTCGAGATGATCGGCGGCTCGGCGTCGTCGGGCAGCTTGCGCACCGCGGCCGCGACGCGGTCGCGGACGTCCTGCGCCGCGGCGTCGATGTTGCGGCTCAGCGAGAAGGTGATGACCAGGATCGACGTGCCCTGCGAGGAGATCGAGCGGAGCTCCTCGATGCCCTCGATGGTGTTGATCGCCTCCTCGAGCGGCTGCGAAACCTCGGTCTCGATCTCCTCGGGCGACGCGCCGGGAAGCGAGGTGCGGACGTTGATCGTGGGAAGGTCGACCGAGGGAAGCCGGTCGACGCCGAGCTTCTGGTAGGCGGTGAGTCCGACGACGACCATCGCGAGGATGAGCATCGCGGCGAAGACCGGTCGGCGAATGCAGGTTTCGGCGAGGCGCTGCACGTCAGGCGCCCGCCTTTCGGTCGTCGCCGGCGGGCGCGGCCCCGGGCATCGGGGCGACGCGCACGAAGGGCGAGTCGGGCAGCGGCTCGGCGGGCCGCGGCGCGGGCGGCTCGGGCAGGTGAAGCGTCCCCTCGGCCAGCGTTCCGACCGAGCGCAGGAGCGCGAGCGACGCGACCTTCTGCTCGGCCTCCTCGCGGGCCAGCTCGAGCTGCGCCGCGAGCAGCGCGTCCTGGGCGACGAGCCGTTCGAGGTTGGTGCCGAGCCCGGCGCCGTAGGACCCCTCGGCCTGGCGCAGCGTCTCGCGGGCGAGCTCGACGAGATGGCGGAACTCGGCGACGCGCGACGCCGAGGAGCGGACGCGGTCGGAGGCGAGGTCGACGTCGGCGACGATCTGCCGGCGGGTGAGCGAAAGGCGAAGGAGCGATTCGCGGAAGGAGGACCATGCGCCGCGCACGTCCGCAGCAATCCGCCCGGCGGAGAAGATCGGGATCTCGACCGAGAGGATCGTCGTCCAGTCGCGCTCCGCCGGAATCGACTGGCGGGTGAGGAAGTACTCGAGGTTCACCGTGACCGTCGGCGCGTACTGGCCGATCGCCGCATCGACCGAGCGCCGTGCGGAGCGGACCGATTCCTCCGCGGCCCGCAGGTCCTGTCGGCGTTCGCCGGCGATCGCCCGCAGCGCGTCGCGGTCGCCCGCTTCGCCCAGTGACCATCCGTCGCTGAGCACGAGCCCGGCGCACTCGCGGTCGGTGAGGAGCGTGAGGGCGGTGCGGGCATCGCCCGCGTCCTGCCGCGCCTGAAGGAGCGTCGCCCTCGTCCGCGACGCCTGGGCCTCGATCTGGGCGACGTCGAGCGGCCGTGCGAGACCGACCTGCTGCCGGGCCCTGATGTCCCGCAGCCGCTCGGCCTGCACGCGGGCCGAGGACTCGAGCACCTCGATGAGCCGCTCCGCCGCCCACGCGGTGTAGTACGCCCGGGCCGTCTCGAGGAGGAGCGCCTCCCGCACGTCGAGGAGGAGCCAGCGCTGCGTCTCGATGTCATGGCCCGCCGCGTCGACGTCGGCGAAGTCGCTCATGCCGGTGAGGAACGCGTACTGCGCCGTCGGTCCGGCGTCGAAGGTGGTCGAGCGCGACTCGCCGGGACTCCGGTCGCGCGCGGAGAGCACCGCGCCGAAGTCGAGCGTCGGCATGAGCGCCGCGGATCGGCGCTGGAGTCGCGACAGGGCCTGGACGTAGCGCTCGCCCTCGATGGCGAGTCGCTCGTTGCGATCGGCGGCGAGCGCCAGCGCCTCCTCGAGCGAGATCGCTCCCTCGGTTCGCGCCGCGCTCGCCTCGGGGAGCGCGGTCAGGGCCCGATATGCGTCGACGTCGCGCCGCTGGTCGGTGGCGCAGGACGCGAGCAGAGCAGTGCATGTCACGGCAACGAGCGTGCGGCGGATCAACGTTCACATCCTCGGGGAGCGATGCCCCGGCGGAAGAGCCGCATGAGATGCTCCTGAAGCGTCGACGCATCGATCGAGGCGGGAGCCCAGAGGAGGGCGCTCCGCACGAAGGAGACGAAATACTGGGCGCTCAGCTCCGGATGCGGATCGTCGCATTCGCCGTGGGCGTTGCCGCGGCGGATGGTCTCGGCCACGAGTTCGCCGAGCTGTCGGCGGAGCGAGGCGAGCTCGTCGTCGGGAAGGACGCTGCCGTCGCGCATCACGCGGAAGAGGTCGGGAAAGCGCAGCCCGAAGGTGAGGAGCTCGCGGGCGATCCCGGCGAGCCGGAGCCAGACGTCGCGGCGCTCGTCGGTGAGCTCGCCGCGGACGGCCTCGACGACCCGGGCCAGCCCCTCGCTGACCAGCGTTCGGTAGAGTTCTTCCTTGCTCGCGAAGTAGACGTAGATCGTTCCCTTTCCGATGCGCGACTCGGCGGCGATGTCCTCGAGCCGCACCTCGTGATAGGGTTTGGCGGCGAAGAGACTCGCCGCCCGCTCCAGAATCTGCGTTCGCTTGGATTCGTCCGGGCGTTGCATCGGGAGTGGGAACGCGATCTGGCGCATCGCGCGCCGGGAATTGACGATTCGGAAGGGCAACCCAAAACCGACCCGCCAGTATTGGAGCATGCTCTCCTACCGGCCGCACACTTCACCCGATGCACCGCCGTGACGCTTCGCACTGAAACTCCTCCTCGATCGCGCCCCGCACGGGGCATGAGCCCCACGCGGCCCATCGTCCTCACGCTTGCGACGGCGCTTCTTGCGATGGCACCAGCCGCGTGCGGTCCGGCGACTCCGGGCGAACGGCCCGCGGCGGCTCCGTCGGCGCCGGTCTCGGTCGGCCTCGGCCGCGTGCTGGTGACCGAGGCGATCCGCACCGTCGACGTGACCGGCTCGCTCTCGGGCGACATCGAGACGACCGTCGCGTCGAAGCTCGCCGGGCGCATCGAGTCGCTGCGCGCGGATCTCGGCGACGAGCTCGGAACGGGCGAAACGTTAGGGCAGATCGATCGGCGCGACTACGAGCTCGAGCTTCTCCAGCGCGAGAGCGCCGTCAGGGCGACGCTCGCCCAGCTCGGCCTCGCCGCCCTGCCCGACGACAGCTTCGACGCCTCGACGGTTCCCTCGGTCCGCCGGCGCCGCTCCGAGGCCGACAACGCGAAGGCCAAGTTCGACCGCGCCCGCCAGCTCTTCGAGCAGAGCCCGCCGCTCATCGCCGAACAGGACCTCGCCGACCTGCGCACCGGCTGGGAGGTCGCCCGCGACACCGCCGAAGCCGAGCTTCTCGCCGCCCGGTCGCTGGTCGTGAAGGCCCGCTCGGAGACCTCGGCCGTCGACATCGCCAGGCAGCGGCTCGCCGACACCGCGGTGGTCGTGCCAGCGGGATTCTCCGGCGCGCCGGCCCGCTTCCGCGTCGCCGAGCGACTCGTCGCCGCGGGCGAGTTCATGACCGAGGGCAAGCCGATGTTCCGGCTGGTCTCGGTCAATCCGATTCGCTTCCGCACCGGCGTGCCCGAGCGCTTCTCCGCCGACCTGCACGTCGGCCAGCGGGCCGCGCTTGGCATCGAGGGCAACGAGGCCGGCGCCGCGGGCGAGGTGGCCCGCATCGCCCCGCGCATCGACGAGCGCAGCCGCAGCTTCGAGGTCGAGATCGTCATTCCCAACGCCGACGGGCGCCTGAAGCCCGGCGCCTTCGCCCGGGCGTCCATCGAGATCCGCCGCGACCCGAACGTCACCTTCGTCCCGACCGCCGCCGTCATCACCTTCGCCGGCGTCGATCGCGTCTTCACCGTGGCCGACGGCAAGGCGGTCGCCCATCGCGTGCGGCTCGGGCAGCGCCAGGTGATCGGGGGCGCGGCGATGACCGAGATCCTCGGCGGCCTCGAGGCGACCGAGGTCGTCGTCACCGGCGGGGCGTCGCTCAGCGACAAGGCTCCGGTGGCAGTCGTCGCCGCGCCGTGAGCAGCGAGACGACGACGAGGGTCAGGAATCCGAGCGGGATCGTGACCAGCGCCGGCTGGCTGAAGGGAACGATCGTCCTCGATGCGGCATCGGCGGCCGCGAAGCCGTAGACCTTCTCGAGCGCGTCGGGGGAGAGCAGCACCCAACCGAGCGAGGAGCAGAGCCCGACGCCGATCGCGGCGATGATCCCCTCGCGGGTCGTGCCGCGCCAGAAGAGGAGCATGACCAGCGCCGGCAGGTTCGCGCTGGCGGCGATGTTGAACGCCCATCCGACGAGGAAGCTCACGTTGAGCTGGGCGAAGAGGATGCCGAGCGCCATCGCTCCCGCGCCGAGGAAGACCGAGGCGACCTTTGCGACCTTCACCTTGCTCACGTCATCCCTCACCCAGCCGAGCGTGTTCCCCAACAGATCGTGCGCGACGGCGCCGGCCCCCGCCATCACGAGTCCGCTCACCGTCCCGAGCACGGTGGTGAATGCGATCGCCGAGATGATCGCGAAGAGCGTCTCCGAGAAGCTGCGGGCCAGGAGCGGCGCCGACATGTTGGAGTCGGTCGGATCGAGCGCGCCGCTGGTCATCGCGCCGATGCCGAGATAGAGCGTGAGCACGTAGAAGAAGCCGATGGTGACGATGCCGACCACGGTGCTCTTGCGGGCGGCGCTCGCGTCCTTCACCGTGTAGTAGCGGATGAGGATGTGCGGCAGGCTCGCGGTGCCGCAGAAGAGGGCCAGCATGAGGGAGAGGACGTCGAGCTTCTTCGAGAGCGTCTCGCTGCGAAGCCCCCTGAACGTCGGGCTCGAGCCGGGCATGAGAAGCTCCGACCCGCGGCGCACCACCGGCTCGTAGACCGTCACCGGCGCCGGAACCTCGGGCGGCTTCCGCTCGCGCTTCGCCCACGTCACGATCTCGCTGTCCATGAACGTCGAGAGGTACGCGACCGGCCCGAGCGGTCCCGTCTCGCGCACGCCGCCGGGAAGCGAGGCGACCGTGCCGTAGCGCGTGCCGTCGCCGAGCGTCTCCCTGGTCTGGGCCGCGGGCACGCCGCCGGCCGGAACGGTGAAGCCGCGCACGAGAATCATCGTGACGAGCGCCGCGCAGAAGACAACGAGCAGCGAGCCCTTGATGAACTGCACCCACGTGGTCGAGACCATGCCGGCGGTGACGACGATCATCGTGACGGTGACGCCGACGATGAGAACGCCCGCCCAATGCGGCAATCCGAGGAGCGGCTTGATGAGGACCCCCGCCCCCACCATCTGCGGAATCAGGTAGAAGACGCTGACGACGAGCGTCGAGATCGCCGCGGCGGTCTTGATGCCCTTGCTCCTGAACTTCGCGTCGAGCGCGTCGGCGAAGGTGTACTTTCCGAGCCGGCGGATCGGCTCGGCGACGACGAAGAGGGCGACGATCCAGCCGGCGAGGTAGCCGATCGAATAGAGGAATCCGTCGTAGCCGTAGAAGGCGATCATGCCGCAGATGCCGAGGAAGCTCGCGGCGCTGAGATAGTCGCCGGCGAAGGCCACGCCGTTCACGAGCCAACCGACCTGGCCGTGGGCCGCGAAGTAGCCGCCCGCCGAGCTCGCCTTGCGGCCGAGCCAGAATGACAGCCCCAACACGGAGGCGACGAAGAGCATGAAGACGCTCAGGGCGATGGCGCTCGATTCGTGGATCACGGGCGGCCGCTCCGCCCGTTCGAGGTCTCGTGGCGGAGGAGCGTCGCGACGCCCGCGAGCAGCACCGCCGCAAGGATGAGTCCCATGCCGTACGCGATCGCGAGATTCACGCCGCCGATCACCCGCATCGCCATCGTCTCGGGCGAGAAGGCGGTGAGTCCCATGAAGCCCGCGTAGAGCAGGACGTACACGGCGAACAGGAAGAGGTCCGTTCGCCGAATGCCGGCGCCCGGCGCGTCGTTGCCCCCGTTCCGTTCTGGTTCGTTCATGGGTGGAGTATGCGAGAGCCACGGGCATCGCCGCAAGGGCGCCGCCCGAACCTACGCCACCGTCGCCCCCTCGCCGGTCTGGATGCGCCAGAGCGAGGCGTAGAGGCCGTCGTGCCGCAGGAGCTCGTCGTGCGTCCCGGTCTCGACCACCCGCCCCTCGTCGAGGGCGTAGATCCGGTCGGCGTGGCGGATCGTGCTCAGCCGATGGGCGATCGCAATCGTCGTGCGACCCCTGCAGACCGTGGCGAGCGAGCGCTGGATGGCGAGCTCGGTCTCGTTGTCGACGCTGCTGGTCGCCTCGTCGAGCACGAGAATCGGCGCGTCCTTCAGGATCGCCCGGGCCATCGCGATCCGCTGTCGCTGGCCGCCGGAGAGCTTCTGGCCGCGCTCGCCGACCAGCGTGTCGTAGCCCCTCGGCAGCCGGTCGATGAACTCCTCGGCCTCGGCGAGCCGGGCCGCGGCGACGATGCGCTCGCGCGGCACGTCGGCGAGCGAACCGCCGTCGAGCGAGCCGACCAGGCCATAGGCGATGTTCTCGGCGACGGTGCCGTGGAAGAGGAAGACGTCCTGGCTCACCACCGCGATCGCCCGGCGGAGGTCGGCGAGGCGCAGCTCGCGGATCTCGATGCCGTCGATCGTGATCGACCCGTCAAGCGTGCACTGGCCGGCGCCGCGGTCGTAGAGCCTCAGAAGAAGCTTGAGCACCGTCGTCTTGCCGCCGCCGGTCGAGCCGACGATCGCGGTGGTCTGCCCCTCGGCGAATCGCATCGACACGTCGCGCAACACCGGATAGTTCGGCACGTACGCGAAGGTCACGGCGTCGAGCCGCACCTCGCCGCGCACCTCGGCGGGCGACAGGCGGCGCGGCCCGTCGTTGACGGCGATCGTGACCGCGAGGAGATCGAAGATCCGGCTCGCGCTGGCCATGCCCCGCTGGTAGAGATCGAGCACCTGGCCGAGCCGGGTGAAGGGCCAGAGCAGGCGCTGGGTGAGAAACGTGAGGAGCGAGTAGGTGCCGACGTCGATCTCGCCGCGCACGGTCAGCGTCCCGCCGTACACGACCGTCGCCGCGAAGCCCAGCACGATGACCATGCGGATGAGCGGCGAGAACGCGGCGCTCATGCGGATCGCCCGGCGGTTCGAGTCGACGTAGGCGTCGCTTTCCTCGCGGATGCGCTCGCGCTCGAACTCCTCGGCGGCGTAGCTCTTCACCGTGGCAATGCCGCCGATGTTCCCCGAGAGCTGCGACGCGAGCAGCCCGGCCTTCTCGCGCACGTCGGCGTAGCGCGGCGCGACCCGCCGCTGGAAGGAGAGCGAGCCCCAGATGACGAACGGCAGCGGGGCCATCGCGATCCACGCCAGCGTCGTGTCGGCGAGGAAGAAGGTGACGATCGTCGCGATCGCGGTGACGCCGAGCTGGATGAGGTCGTTCGCCCCGCCGTCGAGGAAGCGTTCGAGCTGGTTCACGTCGTCGTTCAGCACCGCGACGAGGCCGCCGGTCGAGCGGTCCTCGAAGTAGGAGAGGTCGAGGCGCTGCACGTGGGCGTAGGCGTCAAGGCGCAGCGAGTGCTGGAGCCGCTGGGCGAGATTGCGCCACAGGATGCCGAGCCAGTATTCGAAGACCGACTCGAGCCCCCAGACGCCGACGGTGATGATCGCCAGGATCCAGAGCTGGGCCGTGATGTCCGGCACGCCGAATCGCCCGATGAGGGAATGATCCCTGTTGACCACCACGTCCACCGCCATGCCGATCAGGTAGGGCGGAGCGAGATCGAGGAGCTTGTTCACGACCGACGACGCCACCGCGAGCCAGATGGCCCGGCGCTCGCCGCGGGCGTAGCGGACGAGACGGAGGAGCGGTCGGGGGTGGGCCATGGTGAGGTTCTACCGCGCCGCGGAAACCTCGGGCGCCGGCGCCGCAGGTGTGCCGGGGCGGAAGCGCCTATTCTGGCCGCGATGCACACACCCAAGATCCTCGCATTCGCCGGCAGCGTTCGGCGCGGCTCCACCAACCGCATGCTCATCGCCGCAGCCGCGGCGTTCGCCCGGGAGGCCGGCGCCGAGGTCACGCTCATCGACCTCCGCGACTTCCCCATGCCGCTCTACGACGGCGACCTCGAGGCCGCGTCGGGGCTGCCCGAGCACGTGACGCGCCTGAAGGCCATCATGCGGGAGCATCACGGCTTCCTCATCGCCTCGCCCGAATACAACAGCTCTATCACGCCGCTCCTCAAGAACACGATCGACTGGTGCTCGCGCCCGGCGCCCGGCGAGCCGCCGCCCTCCTGCTATGCGGGCAAGGTCGCGGGACTCCTCGCCGCATCGCCCGGCGCCCTCGGCGGGCTGCGCGGGCTGGTGACGGTGCGGTCGATTCTCGGCAACATCGGCGTCATCGTCGTGCCGCAGCAGTTCGCGATGGCCAAGGCCCACGAGGGTTTCGACGCCAACGGCGCGCTGAAGGACGAACGCCACGCGGCGCAGGTGCGCGACGTGGCGTCCGCGGTCGCGCGGCTCGCGCGACAGACGATGGGCTGAGCGCCAAGATCAGAAGAGCAGCTGGAACTGCGAGCGGACGACGATCTGGCTTTCCTCGCCCGTGCTGTCGCCGCGCCAGCCGTTGCCGCCCTGTGCCCACGAGGCACTCACCGGGTTGAAGCCATAGCCGATGTCGGTCGACCACTTGAGATTGTGGCGGTCGAAGTACTTGGTCACGCCAAGCGTGAGCGTGCTCAGGTCGGAGACGTTGGCGATGTCGAGATCGCCCCATTCGTAAAGGGCGTAGATCTCGAAATCGTCGGTGACGAAGAATCCGCCGCGGACCACGGCGCCGAGCTGGTCGCGGTCGATCGGCGTGGCGACGCCGCCGTCGGTCTCGAGCATGCGGTAGACGAGCCCGCCCGCGATGCTGAAGCCGCTCGACTTGAACATCACGTCGGCGGTGAGGCCGAGGTCGGAGACTTCGGCGTTGTTGAAGTCGGGCGGCGCGGCGTTGATGCCGGTGCCGTATTCGGCCTTCTGGTAGCCGAGGCCCACGCCGACGAGGAGCGTGTCCTCGGTGCCGCGGAAACCCGTGTCGTCCGAAGCCGTCTTCCATGTGCCCATCGGCAGGAACTCGGCGCGGGCGGTCGCCGCGAACTCGTTGTCCTCGGCGCTGAAGGGCGTGCCGCCGGTGTTGAAGCCGTCGATGATCGAGGCGAAGACCCGCCACCCGTCCGTCTCGTAGCTCGCCTGCACACCCTGGGCGGTGCCGGCGGTGAACTGGCCGTTCACCTGCGAGCGCTCGATCCCGGGCAGGTTGCGCGACGAGACTTCCTCCTCGCGAAGGTAGTTGGGCTTGAACTGGCCGACGCGCACCTTGAAGCCGCCGCCGAAGTCCTTCTGGAGCCAGACGTTCTCGCCCTCGGAGATCGTGCCGGACGTTCGGCTGCCGTTGATCTCGAACTCGTAGCTCCACGAGGGATCGATGATGTTCCCGCGGAAGAAGAGCTTCGCCCGCCGCGTTTCGAATCCGTACCGGTCATCGTCGGTCGGGCTGTTGTTCTGGTGGTTCCAGACCAGCCGCGACTGCACCTGGCCGGCGATGCGAAGCGAGTAGTTGCCGTCGGCGCTGCGGAGGAAGAAGCCGTTGCCCTTCTCCCAGCCGGCGGTCGCGCCGGAGTCCTGCAGCGACGCACGGGCGTCGGCGTCGGACAGGACGTCCTGGACCAGGGCACGGATGTCAGCGGCCCGCTCCTCGGTGAGCCAGCGCTCGCCCTTCTCGTTCTGCAGCTCGTTGATCTTGCCCTCAAGCTTCGCGACGCGCTCGCGCAGCTCGACGACCTCGGGGTTGGCCGGCGGCGTGACGTCGGCGGAGGCGGCGCAGGAAAGGACGGCGACGGCGAGGGAGGAGATGGCCATGGAGGAGGCTCCGGGATGCCGGCGCGCGGCCGGCGGGTGTCAGGGCCTGACTTCCGCGGACGATAGGGGAAGGACCGGGAACCCGCAACGACGCCGCGGCGCGCAACCGTCCCGTCGCGCGCGAAGCTAACGGCTCGCCCATCACCGCGCGGCGTTCGGCAATGGAAGAGGCCCCGACGAGCAAGCGCTCATCGGGGCCTCGGGCGCCAACCTCGGGGTCGGCGAACGATCAGTACCGGTAGTGGTCCGGCTTGTACGGCCCGTCGGTCGGCACGCCGATGTACTCGGCCTGCTGCTTGGTCAGCGTGGTGAGACGCGCGCCGAGCTTGCCCAGGTGCAGGCGGGCGACCTTCTCGTCGAGGTGCTTCGGCAGCGTGATCACGCGCTTGCCGTAGCTCTCGGCGTTCAGGTGAAGCTCGATCTGGGCCATGACCTGGTTGGTGAAGGACGAGCTCATCACGAACGAGGGGTGACCGGTCGCGCAGCCGAGGTTCAGGAGGCGGCCCTCGGCGAGAATGATGATCGAGCGGCCGTTCGGGAGCTGCCACTCGTCGACCTGCGGCTTGATGTTGACCTTCTTCGCGCCCTTGATCTTGGCGAGGCCGGCCATGTCGATCTCGTTGTCGAAGTGGCCGATGTTGCCGACGATCGCCTTGTCCTTCATCTTCCGCATGTGGTCGGCGGTGATGATGTTGAAGTTGCCGGTCGCGGTCACGAAGATGTCGGCGCTATCGATGACGTCGTCGAGGGTGACGACCTCGTAGCCCTCCATGCACGCCTGCAGGGCGCAGATCGGATCGATCTCGGTGATCTTGACCCGGCAGCCCTGGCCGCGGAGCGACTGGGCACAGCCCTTGCCGACGTCGCCGTAGCCACAGACGACCGCGACCTTGCCCGAGAGCATGATGTCGGTCGCCCGCATGATGCCGTCGACGAGCGAGTGGCGGCAGCCGTAGAGGTTGTCGAACTTGCTCTTGGTCACGGCGTCGTTGACGTTGATCGCCGGGAAGAGAAGCTGGTTGAGCTCCTGCATCTGGTAGAGGCGATGGACGCCGGTGGTGGTCTCCTCGCTCACGCCGCGGACCTGCGGCGCGGTGCGCTGCCAGTAGCTCGGGTCGGCGTTCTGCAGGTCGGCGATCAGCCGCAGGATGACCGCGTACTCCTCGGAGTCCTTGGCCGTCGCGGTCGGCACCTTGCCGGAGTTGTTGAAGGCGAGGCCCTTGTGGACGAGGAGCGTCGCGTCGCCGCCGTCGTCGAGGATGAGCGTCGGTCCGCGCGTCTCGCCCTTGGGTCCGTTCGGCCACTTCAGGGCCTGGAAGGTGCACCACCAGTACTCGGGCAGGGTCTCGCCCTTCCACGCGAAGACGGGAACGCCGCGCGGCTTCTCGATCGTGCCCTTCGGCCCGATGGCGACGGCAGCGGCGGCGTGATCCTGGGTCGAGAAGATGTTGCACGAGGCCCAGCGGACCTCGGCGCCGAGCTCGACTAACGTTTCGATCAGGACGGCGGTCTGCACGGTCATGTGCAGCGAGCCGGTGATGCGTGCGCCCTTCAGCGGGAACTTGCCCTTGTATTCCTTCCGCAGCGCCATGAGCCCGGGCATCTCGTGCTCGGCGAGCTCGATCTCCTTGCGGCCGAAGCGGACGGTCTCGGGCGAGAGGTCCTTCACCTTGAAGGCGACGTTCGCCCAGAGATCGAGACCGGTGTCCATGAAGGTCGACGACTTGCCCGAGGTGCGAGTCGCCGGCTTGCTCGATGCGGGCTGGGACGAAGCCTTCGCGGGCTTCCTGTTCTTGGTGGGGGTCTTGGTGGCGTCAGTCATGGTGGGGTGATGATGGAGGTGGTGGGTGGCGCGATCGCGGGGCCGGGGCCCCACAACCGACATCGGCTGGGGCGGCGGACCTCTTCATCCATTCATCCGGATGAAAGCATGAGATTAGCTGCAGCGGAAAGACCGGTCAAGCCATGGCAGAGCGACAGCCCGACCGCGCGAGGCGCGGCATCGATCGCCGACCCTGAAGCACACCCGAGTCGGACAGCCGACCGCCCGACTCAGCCCGCCGTGCGGCGCGGAACGCCGGTGGCCTTGCCGCCCGGCTTCTGGTTCAGCTTCGAAGGTCCCCCGGGCATCGACTTCCCGGTGTTCTTGCCCCGACCAGCTCCGGGAATGGACGACGAACCGCCGAACAGTCCGGGAGAGGGAGCGGCGCCGCCGAGGGAGCCTCCTGCCGAGAGATTGGAGCCAAGTCCGCTGACGGGGAGGTTCGAGGCTGGCTTCTGGGGCTTCTTTGACATGGTCTCCATCTCCGATCGTGCGCTGAGGCTGGGACGGCGGCTGATGGGCCGCTGCTGACAGTCCGCACTATACGGCCACCGGCACCACGGACCGAAGTCGCTTGCGCGGACCTTCCTCTCCTGGAAATGCGTGGGCCCACAGAATGCCCGGGCGCCGCAGCGTGTTGGTCCAATCGCCGGGCCGATTGCGCCGATACCATCGGTGCCCGCTCGGCCGCCGAGCGTCCATCCGGAGTTTCCCATGCGTCAACACCTTCGCGCCGCGACCGCGGCGCTCGCTCTCCTCACCGCCACGGCTCTGGCCCAGACTCCCCCCGCCGCGCCGCCCCCGGCTCCAGCCGCGGCTCCGGACAAGGAGGCCCCGAGAACGCCGCCCAGCCGGGCCGAGACCGACCGCACTGGCCTCCTCATGCACTGCCCCAAGCCCAACGTCGCGGGCTTCATCGGCGACCCCTACCCGCTCGACACCTGCATCGTCAGCGGCGAGAAGCTCGGCGCCGACGCCGTCACGGTCATCCTGAAGGACCAGCCTGACGCGCTGCAGGAGGGCCGACAGCTCAAGTTCTGCTGCAAGGACTGTGTCGCGAAGTTTGAGGCAGACAGGCGCCAGTACCTGACCAAGCTCGACGCCGCGATCGTCGCCCAGCAGCGCGGGAGCTATCCGCTCGACCGCTGCCTGGTCATGCTCGACGAGAAGCTCGGCCAGGATTCGAAGGCCTTCGTCTACGGCAACCGCTGCTATCTCGCGTGCTGCTCGAAGTGCATCAACAACTTCCAGAAGAGCTCGGCCCGCTACGTCACGGCGTACGAGAAGGCCCTCACCGGACGGCAGCGGAACGGCTATCCGCTCGACACCTGCGTCGTGAGTGGCGAAAAGCTCGGCGAGAAGCACGTCGACTTCGTGATCGGCAGCCAGCTCGTCCGCACCTGCTGCGAGGAGTGCGAGAAGAAGGTTCTCGAGAATCCCTCGGCCTACCTCCCGAAGATCGCGGCAGCGCGGTCCAAGGCTCCGTCCACGAAGTGAGCTGACGCCCCCAGCGCCCTCGGATGACCACCATGACAGAACGCCGCTTCCGCACCGCACTGTGCGCCGCCGTCCTTCCGCTCGTGCACATGGCCGTGCTGCAGGTCACGCTCGCCGATCCGCCGGCGGCGCCTCCGGCCGTTCCGCCGGCCGCTGCGCCTCCAGCGTCCGCGTCACCGCCTCCGACCAAGGCGGAGAACGATCGGATGTCGCTTCTCCTTCGGCTGCCGAAGCCGAACCCCGCTGGCTTCATCGGCGATCCCTATCCGCTCGACACCTGCATCGTCACCGGCGAGAAGCTCGGAAAGGACGCAGTGTCACTTGTGTTGAAGGACCAAGCCGACGCGCTGCAGGAGGGACGCCAGCTCAAGTTCGCGAACGAGAACGCGAAGCAGATTTTCCTCGTGCGGGAACGGGAGTTCCTCACCAGGCTCGACGCGGAGATCATCCAGCGGCAGAAGGCGAGCTATCCGCTCGATCGCGACGTCGTCGAAATCGACCGGACGCTGACCGAGCACTTCCCCTTCGTCTTCGGAAACCGCTGCTATGTGGTCATGCGGTCGAAGAACATCGACAACTTCCTGAAGCAGGCCGGCCGCTACGTCGGCACCTACGACAAGATGGTCGGCTCGAAGCAGCGGGCGTCCTATCCGCTCGACACCTCGCTCGTCTCCGGCGAGAAGCTCCCCGAGAAGCCCTACGACCTGGTGATCGGCCAGCGGCTCGTCCGACTCTGCTCGGAGGCCGAAGCGAAGACGCTGCTTGAGGATCCGACGACCTACCTCCCGAAGCTCCCGCCGCTGAAGAGCGCCGGCGACGCGAAGACCGGCGGCGGATCGGCGCCAAACGTTCCGACAACGCCGGGCGGCGCGACGAAGTGACGGTGCGTACGGGCGATGTTCGCACTCGGCGCCGCTGCGCGCCGCGGCGCTTCGGAGCGCGGCCCGCAGTCGTACACTGATCGCAGGTCCCGCCCCACGGGCGGCCATTCGACCTCCCTACCTGCCGTCACCGAACGGGCAATCACGCACTCGGCGCGTGCAGCGGGCGAGACCACCACGTGAAAGGTCTACGCCATGCTCACCGCCCATCAGCCGAAACAGGCTTCCTTCCGGCGCGGTCACGCGCTCCTCGACAATCCGCTCCGCACCAAGGGCACCGCATACACCGAGGCCGAGCGAACCCACTTGGGCCTGCTCGGCCTGCTTCCGCCGCAAGTGGAGACGCTCGACCAGCAGACGGCCCGGGCCTATGAGGCGTTCCAGTCGAGGGCCTCGGCGCTCGACCGTCACATCTACCTTCGGGCCCTGCAGGACACCAACGAGGTCCTCTACTACCGCCTGCTGCTCGATCACGTCGAGGAGATGATGCCGGTGGTCTACACGCCAACGGTCGCCGCGGCCTGCGAGCAGTTCTCGCACATCTACCGACGTCCGCGCGGGCTCTTCGTCTCCTATCCGCTTCGCGACCGGATCCGCGAGATCCTGGCGAATCGTTATGGCAAGGAGACCGACGTCATCGTCGTCACCGACGGCGGCAGGATCCTCGGCATCGGCGACCAGGGCGTCGGCGGCCTCGGCATCCCGATCGGCAAGCTCTCGCTCTACACGCTCATCGGCGGCATCCGTCCCGACCGGACGCTGCCGATCGTCCTTGACGTCGGCACCAACAATCCCGAGCGGCTGCGCGATCCGCTCTACCTCGGCTGGCGCCACGAGCGACTGAGCGGACAGGAGTACTTCGACTTCATCGACCTCTTCATCCGCGCCGTGAAGGCCGAGCTCCCCGGCACCTGCGTGCAGTGGGAGGACTTCCCCAACAACGTCGCGTATCAGCTGCTCGCGAAGTACCGCGACGACGTGGTGAGCTTCAACGACGACATCCAGGGAACCGCGGCCGTCACCCTCGGCGCGATCCTGGGCGCCATCTCCGTCACCGGCCGTCCGCTGCGCGACCAGACCGTGGTCGTGCTCGGCGCCGGCTCCGCGGGCATCGGCGTCTGCGACTACCTCTGCCGGGCGATGATGGAGGATGGCCTCAGCGAGGGCGAGGCCCGCTCGCGCTTCTGGATCATCAATCGCGGCGGCCTGCTGCACACCGGCCGCCAGGATCTCTCTGCGGAGCAGCGGGCCTTCGCGCAGAAGGCCGAGCGGCTTGAGGGAATGCCGCGGTCGGCGGCGGGCATCGTCGGACTCGAGGAAGTGATCCGAGCGAACGCGGCGACGATCCTCATCGGGCTCTCGACGCTGCCGAACGCGTTCACCGAACCGATCGTCCGGGAGATGGCCCGGAAGACGCCGCGCCCGATCATCTTCCCGCTCTCGAATCCGACGTCGAAGTCGGAGGCGGTGCCCGCGGACCTCATGGCGTGGACCGAGGGACGGGCCCTCATCGCGACGGGCTCCCCCTTCGCGCCGGTTGCGGACGGCTCGCGCTCCGTGACCATCGCCCAGTGCAACAACGTGTACATCTTCCCCGCCGTCGGCCTGGCCCTTGCCGCGTGCAAGGCCCGCCGCGTGTCCGACGGCATGCTGCTCGCCGCGGCCCGAGCGCTCGCGGAGCGATCGCCGGCGCTCACGGACCGCAACGCATCGCTGCTGCCCAGCCTGCGCGAGCTCCGCTCGGTTGCCCGGCACATCGCCGCGGAGGTGTCCATGCAGGCGATGCGCGAGGGACTCGCGCCGCCGATGGAGCGCGAGGCGCTCGCTCGGCGCATCGCCGAGACGCAGTGGGTGCCCTCCTATTCATGACGCTCTCGACGCGGCGGGCGCGCATCGCGCCCGCCGCTCACTTCTCGATCGCCGCGGTCAGGTTCACCGGCCCGCTTTCGGTGATGAGGATGTTGTCCTCGATGCGCACGCCGCCGATGCCGTCCTTCAGCAGCGCGTCGACGCGCGACCAGTCCACGCAGTCGCCGAAGCGCTCGCGCCGCGCGGGATCCTCAAGCAGCGCGCCGATGAAGTAGAGCCCCGGCTCGACGGTCATGAGGTACCCGGCCTCGAGCGGAAGGTCGACCCGCAGCGTCACGCCGCAGCACTTGGGCCCCATCGGCACCCCCGGTCGCCGCCCGCCCGCATCGCGCACCCCGAGGCCGACCATGTGGCCGACGCCGTGCGGGAAGAAGAGGGCGATGGCCTCGCGCTCGACGAGCGACTCGCCGCGGCCCTTCAGCACGCCCATCGAGGCGAGCCCGTCGGCGAGATCGACCGCGGTGCGGGTGTGCATGTCGCGCCACGTGAGCCCGGGGCGACATCGCTCAATCGCCCGAATCTGGGCCTGCAGCACGATGTCGTAGAGCATCTCCCGCTCACCCGACACCGCGCCGGTCGTGAAGGTGCGGGTCACGTCCGCGGTGTAGCCGCCGATCATGCCGCCGGCATCGACCAGCACGAACTCGCCGGGCCGGATGATGCGATGGCTCGGCGCGAAGTGCAGCACCGCCGAGTTCGCCCCGCTGCCGACGAGCGTGCCGTAGCCGACGCCGTCGGCACCGGCGCGATACATCGCCGCCTCAAGCTCGATCTGCACCGCGCGTTCGGTGACCTGGCGCTCGGCGAGCGGCTGGGCGAGCATCTCGCGGACGACATCGAATCCCCGCGCGGTGGCGGCGACGGCGCGGCGCACGAGATCGATCTCGAATGCGTCCTTGGGTCGGCGCGCATGCAGGAGAAGTTCGCCGAGGCGACGCGTTCGCTCGGCGTCCACGACCACGCCGTCCGTCGCGGCGCCGAGCGATGCGACCGGCCGCGCACCGCGCGAGCGCATCCAGTCGCTGAACTCGCCGAGCGGCCGGGCCCCCGGCACCGTGCGCGGCTCGCGTCCCTCCCATACCCGCTCCGCCTCGGTCACCTCGGGCACGAAGTCGAACCATCCCTCCGCGGGATCGAACGCGAGCACCCCCGACGCCTCGTCGCGACCGGTGAGCCATCGGTAGTCGGGATGGACGCGGAAGTCGTAGGTCTGGTCCTGTCCCCCCGGAAGTCCGAGCGGCGACCCCGCGCCGATCAGGACGACGGCGCGATCAAGGGCCTCGGCGTCACTCCTCCAGGCATGCGCGGCTCGCTGTCGGCGGCGATCGATGAGTTCGGCTGAGGGCATGGGCGCCTTTCGAAGCGGTCGTGTGCGTCGCGCGGCGCGACGCGTTCAGGTGCGCAGCGCCGCGGCAAAGAGCCCCGGCCCCTTGCGGTCGGTCGCCGCACGAAGACGACGATACCGAACCGACGCGAATCCGGCTGCCTTCGCCGCGGCGGCGATGTCCGCCTCCGCGAAGCCCAGATGCTGGTGTCCCATCGTGATGCGGTAGTCCTCGTGGGCGTGGGCCACCATGTCGACGACCAGAAGGACGCCGCGCGAACCGAGCGTCCGCCGCACCTCGCGAAGGACCGCCGTCGCGTCCGCCATGTGGTGCAGGACGAGCATCAGCACCGCGGCATCGAATTCGGCGGCCTTCGCCGGCAGGGCGAGGAGGTCGCCCTCGCGGAACTCGACGTTGCCGGCGCCGGCCATCCGGGCCCGCGCCGCCGCGAGCATCGAGGGCTCGCGATCGATGCCGACGACCTTGGCCACGAAGGGCGCGAGCAGCTCCGTCGCCTCTCCGGTGCCGCAGCCGAGATCGGCGACCGTCCATCGCGGGTCGACCAGCCCGAGGAGCGACGCGCCGGTGAAGCGGTCACCGAAGAGCTCGTCGCGCAGCGTGTCCCACTCGCGGCCGAGGCGGCCGAAGAACGTCCGGCTGTCCATGCGCCGTTCGGCTAACACTTCGTTCAGCCGGGCGTCGTCCTCGTCGAACTCCGGGCTCGTCCCCAACCGTTCGCGCGTCAGCGCCCAGACCGCGCGGGCCTCGGCGTCGACGCCCTCGCGCGGGACGACGTAGAGGGTGGTCGTCCCCTCGTTCCGCTTGCTCGCGAAGGCCGTCTCGAAGAGCACCTTGAGGTGACGGCTCACGGTTGACTGCGGCAGGCGCGTGGCCCGGGCCAGCTCGCCGACCCCAAGCTCCTGTCGCTCCAGCAGGCGAAGGAGCCGCAGGCGCGTGAGGTCGCCCAGCGCGCCGAGGCGGGCAAGCCACGCGTCACGGGCGGCGACATCGGAGCGCTTGGACATCAGGCGGAAGGGGTGAGACGACGAACGGCGGAATCGTGAAGCGTCGGCGATCAGAGGCCGGGCGGCAGCGCCGTCGACGGCCCGATCTCGACGTTCATCGTCTTGAGGCGGTTGATCACGATCGGGCTGTACTGGTTCAGGAAGTATGCCTGGCGGATGCGGCGCACCGCGTCCTCGCGCCGGTCGGCGGCCTCGGCAAGCTCGGAGGCGCGGACATAGGCCTTCCACTGCGAATCGCCCTTGACCTGCAGGGCACTCGTGATCGCCATGTCCTCGAGGTCGAGATCGCCCGCGCCGCGGCCCAGCTCGGCGAGCTTCAGCCAGCTCTCGACCTCGGCCCGCTCGTTGGCCCGGCCCTTCAGGAGCTGCACCAGCCGGACCCGCTCGTTGAGCTTGGCGTAGACGTCAGCGAGCGCGAAGGCGACCTCGCGGCTCTCGGGATTGCGCGCCGCGGCGGTCTCGATGTGGGTGCGGGCTTCCTTCTCGCGTCCGAGGTGCACGAGGCACATGCCATAGCGATACTCGGCCTCCCAGTCGCCGGGATATCGATCGATGATCTCGAGATAGGCCGGCGCCGCTTCCTCGTACCGACCCCAGTCATAGTGGAAGTCGCCCTCCGCCCGGGCGACGTCGATGGCCCGCTGGCCGCATGCGGTGAGGGCGACCGAGGCGGCGAGAAGCGTCAACGCAGCGAGCGACCGACGGGATGCGATGCGATGCATGAAAGGTGCCTAGCAGCCTGTGGAAAAACGAGAATCGGATCGGCGGCGCCACGGCGCAATCGCCCAACGCCCGCCGGATCATACGGCAAGCCGGGAGCCCGCGAGGGACGGCGCACCGCAGCCCGACTACGCTGCGGGCATGAACGTGCGCGTCGCGCTCCTGCTCCATGAGTTGCCCGACGGCTCGTCGCACGTCGATCTCCTCGTCGCCCGCGACGGCCGGCCGCTCGGCGACGACGAGCGCAGCGTGCCGACGTGGCGATGCTCGACGCGGCCCGACATGGCCCCCAACGGATCGGTGCTCTCCCTTGAGCGAATCGGCGACCATCGGGCCCTCTACCTCCGGCTCGACGTGCGGCGCGATCTCGGCGGGGATCGCGGCTGGGCCGCCCCGCTCCGCTCCGGCACCGCCGAACTGCACGCCGATTCGCTCATCATCGCGTGGGATGACGCGGGCGAGTCGTGGTGGTCGGTTCGGGAGGGCGATGGCGGCTGGCAGCTCCGGGTCGAGCGCAACGAAACGAGCCTCTGACCAATCCCAACGACGGCCGACGCACCCCCGATGACCTGGCTTCAGATCCTGCTCTCCTCGTCGCTTGTCCTCGCCGGTGCCGTTGCGGTCCTGCTGCAGCTTGCGAGCCTTCCGGGCACCTGGGTCATCCTCTTCGTCGCGGTGGCCTCGCGCGTCCTTGAGACGTTTGTTCCGCTCGGTCCCGAACCGATCCTCGGATGGTGGTCGCTCGGCGCGATCGCGGGACTGGCGATCGCGGGCGAGGTGGTCGAGGTGGGCGCCTCGGCGGTCGGTGCCAAGTCCGGCGGTGCCTCACGGCGCGGGATGACGGGCGCGATCGTCGGCAGCCTGCTTGGCGCCCTGGTCGGCACCGTCGTGATCCTCATCCCGGTCGTCGGCTCCTTGCTCGGGGCCCTCCTCGGAGCGGCGCTCGGCGCGATCGTCGGCGAGCTGAGCGTCGGCGGAAAGACGCTGCGGGAGACGGCCAAGCCCGCCGCCGGCGCGGTGGCCGGCCGGCTCATGGGGGTCGTCGCCAAGACCGCAATCGCAGGCGCAATGCTGATCGTCATGGCCTTCGCCGCGTTCATCTGACGCCGCGAACCTCGGGCAGTTCGCCCACCGCTCGCTGGACGATCCCCGACGGCCGCGCGGCCGGGCAGAGAAATTTCGTTCCGAAAATGAGGAGAATTGTCTACCGCCGCGCTCTTTGATCGGGAGTTGTTCGGTAAGCTTTCGCCGCACTCAGTCGGCGCGCGCCGACATGCTTCCATGCACAGAAGGAATCACCGATGCAACGTCGCCTGATCGTTTCGCTCGTCGCCGCCGCGGCACTCTCCACGTCGCTCGCGTTCACCCAGGACAAGGGCCATTCGGACAAGAAGCCCGCGCAGGACAAGACGAAGGCTCCGCCCGCGAAGCCCGCTGCCGCGCCGGAGATGCCCGCCGGAATGCCCGCCGGAATGGATCCCGCCGAGATGCAGGCGTACATGGAGGCCTCGACGCCCGGCCCGATGCACGCCCATCTTCTGAAGGGCACCGGCGTGTGGGAAGGCAAGACCTCGATGTGGATGGCACCGGACTCCTCGCCGATCGAGGGCACCTGCGTGTCGACCATCACCTCCGCGATGGACGGCCGCTACGTCAAGACCGACACCACCGGCGAGATCCCGATGATGGGCCACTTCCTCGGCCTGGGCATCAACGGCTACGACAACGTCAGCAAGACGTTCCAGTCGTCGTGGATCGACAACATGGGCACGGGCATGATGCAGGGCACGGGCACGCTCTCGCCCGACGGCAAGGTCATGACCTGGAGCTTCAACTGCACCTGTCCGATCACCAAGAAGCCGATCGTGATGCGCGAGGTCGAGACCGTCACCGGTCCCGAGACGATGAAGCTTGAGATGTACGCGCCGTATCCGAAGACCGGCAAGGAGTTCAAGTCGATGGAGATCGTCTTCACGCGCAAGCCCGGCACCGGCCCGGCGAATGCGACGGCGAACGCGACCGAGTCGAAGTAATGCCGTTCGTGCCGGTCCCATGCGACCGGCACGAATGAACCCCGCCCGTCCGCACAATCGTGCGGGCGGGCGGTTCGTTTGAGCCGGAGCCGGATTTAGCAGAGAGGACACAAAGGACACAGGCTTCTGCACAATTCGACCAGACTCACCACAGAGGACACAGAGAGCACAGAGGGGGCACAGAGAAGGCAAGAGAAGGTGATCGATGGTGGGCTTCACAAGCGAGCGAACGGGATACGGAGGCTGTCGCGGCGCGCATCGCGCGCTCGGCGTCGCCTTGCCACTCCTGACTTTCCTCTGTGCCCCCTCTGTGTCCTCTGTGCTCTCTGTGGTGAACGAACCACCCAAAGCGCGCAACAGCCTCAGATCGTCGCTTCGGTCACGCGCAACACCTCTTCGACGGTCGTTCGGCCGGCCTTCACCTTCTCGAAGCCGTCCTGACGCAGCGTGGTCATGCCGCGCTCGACGCAGGTGCGACGGAACTCGGTGACGTTGGGGCTCGCCGCCACGCGGTCGCGGAGGAAGTCGTCGAGGACGAGCAACTCGTAGATGCCGAGTCGGCCGTGGTAGCCCGTCTCGCGGCAGGTTGAGCAACCTTTCGGCATCACCAGCGTGGGCCGGTCGATGCCGTGCATGACCAGGAAGTCC
Organism: Phycisphaerales bacterium; assembly: GCA_044220875.1. Lineage (GTDB taxonomy): Bacteria > Planctomycetota > Phycisphaerae > Phycisphaerales > SM1A02 > JAEUIT01. The sequence goes on from JBGAQH010000002.1 coordinate 318,911, forward strand.
TTCATCTCCTCGGGGATCGGCTCTTCCTTGCCGCAGCTCTTGCAGACCTTGCGGACGAGTCGCTGGGCCAGCACCGCATTCACCGCGGCGCCGACCAGGAACGGCTCGATGCCGATGTTGATGAGACGGGTGATCGAGCTCGGGGCGTCGTTGGTGTGGAGGGTCGACAGCACGAGGTGACCGGTGAGCGCGGCCTGAATGGCCGTGTTGGCCGTCTCCTGGTCGCGGATCTCGCCGACCATGACCACGTCGGGGTCCTGACGCAGCAGGGCCTTCAGGGCCCGCGCGAAGCTCATGCCGATCTTCTCGTGGGTCTGGATCTGCGTGATGCCCGCCAGGTTGTATTCGACGGGGTCCTCGACGGTCGAGATGTTCATCCGCCGCGTGTCCATTTGGCGGATCGACGAGTAGAGCGTCGTCGTCTTGCCGCTGCCGGTCGGGCCGGTCACCAGGAGGATGCCGTGGGGCATCTCGATCTGGTTCTTCCAGATCGTGAGCGTGTCCTCGCCGAAGCCGAGGTCGTCGAGCGAGACCGAGATCGACCGGTTGTCGAGAATACGCATGACCGTCTTCTCGCCCTTGCTCGTCGGGACGGTCGAGACGCGAAGGTCGATCTTGCGGCCGATGACCGTGACGCGGATGCGTCCGTCCTGCGGCAGTCGCCGTTCGGCGATGTCGAGGTTGGCCATGATCTTGATGCGGCTGGTGAGCGCGGCGTGCATCTTCCGCGGCGGGGTCATCGCCTCGAAGAGGACGCCGTCGATGCGGAATCGCACCTTCAGCACCTTGTCGTCGGGCTCGATGTGGATGTCCGACGCGCCTTCCTTGAGCGCAGTCTGGATGATGTGGTTCACGTAGCGAACGACGGGCGAGCTCTCGGCGTCGGCCTCGACGTTGTCGGTGACCTTCTCCTCCTGCTCGACCTCGACGTCATCTTCCTCGACGTTGGCGAGGATCTCGTCGATGTCGACTTCCTGCGACTGGGCCTCGGTCATCGACTGCAGGAGGGCGCCGATGTCGACCGCGGCCACCAGCACGTGCTTGACCGCAGGAACGCCGAGGCGACGCTTCACGTCGTCGATCAGGAAGACGTCGTCGGGGCTGGTCGTGCCGATGACGATGCGGTGCCCCTCCTGGCGAAGGGGAATGACGTTGTTCTGCCGACAGAAGTCCTGGCCGAGCTTCTGGAAGGCGCGCGGTTCGATCGGCTCCTTCGCCTTGGTGTCGATGCGCTCGAAGGGAAGCCGGGCGAGTTCCGCGACGACCGCCTGGACCTTCACCTCGTCCACGCCGCCCTCGACGAGAAGCTGCGACAGGCGCTTGCCGGGCGTCTGCTTGAGCACGCGCTGGGCGCTCGAGAGACGCTCCTGGTCGATGACGCCTCGCTCGAGCAGGATGGCGCCGAGGTCCATCACCGCGCCGCGGGCCGCGGGCGTGTAGACGTCGCTCATTGCGTCATCGGGCCGCGAGCGGGCCGGGTGGGCCGTCTGCGCCGCGAGCGTCGTGTCCGTCTCCTCGCCGAAGCCCTGTCCGTTGAGGTCGGGCGGGCGGGGCGAATCCATCGAGGGCGAGATCGGAACCCGCGGCCGCGCCAACGGCGCCGAGGCAAGGTCGGCGAGGCCGGAGTCGTCGGGTTTCGGCGGCGTGGCCGACGGGACCGGCTGGTTGGGCACGATCTCCTTCGGCGCGTCCTTGCGGGGCTGACCGAGACCCTTGAGCAGTTCGTCCCAATTGAAACCCACGGTCCCCTCCTGCCTTCGCTCGATGACCTTCCGACGCTCAGTTGCGCTTGAGCACGTTCACCGTCACCAGCCGCTCATGCTTGAGCTCGGCGCTGTAGGCCCGCACGACGATCGAGTCGCGCTCGACATGGTCAAGGCGGAACTCGATGTCCGAGCCCTCGACGCCGAAGACGTCGCCGAGCCGAAGCATGTGGCCGTTGATGTTGGCGATGCCGATGAGTCCCTTCTCTTCGCTGTTGCTGCTCATCGTGGACTGAAGGCGGATCGCGCCGGCGGCGGCGTCGACCTTGGCCTGCCATTCCGCCACGTGATCGACCGCTGGCTCGACCGGTCCCTTCACCGGAGCGGTCTCGGCAGCGACCTTCTTCGGCTCCGCATAGACGACGAAGGGGTTCTTCTGCACCTGGTCGGGCGGGACCTGAAGATCCACCGGCGGCTGGGTTCGGTCAACGAACTCCTTGGGATTGCCGCCCGCATCGCCCACCGCGGTCTTCTTCGCCGGGTCGAGCACGCCCTTCACGAGATCCTCGATCTCCTTGCTCGAAGTCGGCCCGCTGGCCGCGGCCCGGTCGATGGCGCGCATCGACCAGAGGCTCACGCCCGACAGGACGACGACGCCGGCGAGGATGAGGGAACCGGAGTTGATGCGTCGGCGCACCATCGACGTCGCCCCCGCAAGGGCGCCGTCCATGGAACCGTCGGCCGACCCGTCGAGGGAGTTCGGCGCCGGCACGCTGGCATCGGTCTCGTTGGATTCCGGCTGATTAGCGCTTGCGCGCTGGGCTTTGACGGTCACGCTTCCCTCCGATCGTCTCGAACTGCGGTTGGTCGCCGGCATCGAAGTAGATGCTCAGCACGAACTCTGCCTTCATGGTGCCCGGCTCGATCGGCTTGTCGTCGCCGCGAGCCGGCTCCATGCGATTCATCTTGAGCTGGTGGATCCTGGTGATGCGAGGCAGGGCCTCGATGCCGAGGAGGAACTTGTAGAAGCTCTTGAAGTCGCCCTCGACCGTGGTGCGGAGCGGAAGCTCCATCGCCATCGCCGCGGGCACCGCCTTGTCGCCCTTGATCGAGCGGACGAGCAGCTTGTTGCTCTGCGCGATCTCGGTGATCTGGCCGAGGATGGCGTCGACGCCCTCCTGGTCGGGGAGCTTCTCCTCGAGCCGCTTGAGCGACTCCTCCCACTGCACGATCTCCTCGTCGAGGTTCTTGATCCTCGACGTGAGCTTGCGCAGCTCGCCGAGCCGGGCTTCCTTCTGCTGGATCTCGGTCTTCGCGGCGCGGATCTGGGTGTTGCGCGGCGAGAAGACGAAGAAGTAGCTGGCGATCGGGACCGCCAGAAGCACCCCGACGAACACGCACTCGCGGACTCCGAACTTGTACTGGGTCACGGCTTCGTCTCCGGGGGGGCGGTCGGGTCGCTTGCGGGGGCTGATTCCGGTCCCGCCTCGGGCCCGGGCTCATGCTCAATGACGCTCGCCTGCGGCGATGGCGAGAAGCGCATCGTCTCGCTCATCGGATCGTTGTTGAGGGGCACCATGTTGCGGAGCGAACGGAGGTCCGCGTCCGGCTCGATCCGCATCGAGATGCGGAACTGGCGGACGACCATGCCGTCCACCTCCTTCTCCTCGGTCGTATCCAGGTGGACGCCCTTGAACACCGCGATCGCGGAGAGGGCGTTCATGTAGCGGGAGACGTCGAGGTCGTTCGGCGCGACGCCGGTCATCGAAATCGCTATGAGGTAGCGGACCGGCTCGACCTTGGGCTCGTCCTTCGCGTCCTTCGCGGCGGCGTCGGCCTCGGACTTCGTCTTGCCGCGCGTCGCGGCCTTGGGCGCCGACGGAGCCGGCTTCTTGCCGTCCGAGGCGTCCTTGTCACCGGCCTTTCGCGAGACCTTGATCTCCTGGCTCTTGAGATCGAAGTCGAGCAGGCTGAGCCGCTCGGGCATCGCGTTCACGAGGAGGGCCAGCAGCACGGAGCGCGGCACCGGCTCGATGAGCGTCATCGCGAGGTCGGCCTTCTCGACCATCTGCTCGCGCTTCTTGTCGAGGTCCTGCATCTTGCGGATGTCGCCGGCGGCCTGCTCGGTCTCGCTGTGGATGCGGATCTGCTCGCGGCGGACCTGCGTCCACTGCTGGTTGGTGACCAGGAACGCGCCGAACACCGCGGTCATGACCACGCCGAAGAGCACCAGGCTGATGATGTTCGTTCGGCGCTCCGCCGCCTGCGCGATGTAGTCTTCAGGAAGGAAGCTGTTGTTGTTGGACATGCGAGGTCCCGTTGCTGCGAGGCGGAATCGTTGGTTCGTGTGAGGCTCAGAGATCAATCGGCGCCGAGGCGAGGCCGCAGACGACGGCCCACGCCGGGTGCGTGGCCTGCGGATCGGGAAGCCCGACGGGCGGGTTCGGCCCCAGCAGGCGCGCCAGCGGATCACCGGACTTCGCCGGCGAATGGAGAGCCTCGGCGAGGAACTGGCAAAGCCCGATCTGCCGGGCCTCGCCGCCGAGGAAGACGACGCGATCGATGGGCTTGCCCGGGAAGCACGCGGCGTGATAGCGGGCACACATCGAGAGCTCGTCGGCGAGGCTCTCAAGCACCTCGCCGTAGTCACCGTTGACCTTCTGCTGGAGACCGGTCGTGGGGACGGTCGCGCCGAGCGCCACGGGTTCCTCCCCGCATCGCCGGTCATCCTCGGCCGCCACGGACGACTTCACCGACTCGAGCCTGGCATCCGCCGAGGCCTGGGCCATGCCGGCGCTCAGGATCGCCAGCCCGCCGGACTCGGTTGCCTTGTGCGGCGCGGCCGGCGCCTGCCGGAGCGGGAGCAGGTCCTCGCTCATGCGTCGGGCGCGGGCAGCGGCCAGATCGCACTTGAACATCTGCGAGACGACCTGGTCGAAGTGGCGACCGCCGATGGCGATGTTCTTGGCGAAGACGAGCCGCGGGCCGTGGCCGATCGCCACCTTGGTCGAACCCCAGCCGAGATCGATGTAGAGCGTGCTGACGCCGGAGTCGCCCTCGCGGCGGTTGATGTGGTCGAAGGCATGGAGCATCGCCTGCAGCTCGTTGTGCACGGCGACGACCTGCATGTGCATGCGCTTGAAGAGCTCGACGTAGCGCATCACGTCATCGCGGGTGATCGCGAAGGCGATGTGCTCGAGCTTTCCGTTCGGTCCGGGTCCGTCCTGCAGCGGCTCGCTGCGGACCACGACCCCGGAGGTGTCGATGTTGAGCTGCTGGGTGAGCTGGAACTTGATGGCCTCGATGGGCGTGTCGGTCGGGGCCATCTGCATGTGCTGGACCAGCATCTGGCTCGACATGGGGGAGACGACGACGCGCTTGCCCTTGAACTCGTTCGCCTTGAGCACCTTGGGCAGCTCCGCGGCGAGGAACTCGAACTTCCGCTCCATGGTCTGGGCGCGGAGCTCCTCCGGAATCATCAGCTCCGCCGCGGCGGTCGCCACAGGTCGATCGCCGGACGAGACTTGAAGGAGCTTCACGGATGCGGAACCGAAGTCCGCGAGAATCGGTGATGCGGTCTTGGAGAACATCGAAAAAGCCATGCCGCCTCCGCGTCGGGACAGAAGTGCCCGTGGGAGCGGTCATCGACTTGATCTCCTCGGCAATTCAGCCCGGATGTCCGCCATGCGACGGCTGCGCGGGCTGGGCAAGCGGCGGCTTATCGCCCGGTGGCCGCACCGCCCGAAACGAGAGCGCCCGAGAGCGCCGCAAGCGGCACGTCCTGCTGCCCCCCGCCGTCGAGGTTCTTGAGCGTGACGACGCCGTCGTTGAGCTTGTCGTCGAGGATCACCGCGAACTTCGCCCTGCACTTCGCCGCGTCGGCGAGGAGCTTGCCGATGTTGCGCGTCGTCTTGTAACTCTGCCGCACGTGCATCCCCTCGCGCCGCAGCCGACCGAGGAGCTGGGGAAGCGTCTGCTCGGCGAGCGGCGATCCGGCGCTGAGGAGGAAGACGTCGGGACGCGGCAGCAGCTCCTCTCCCTTGAGGAGCCCGCGGTCGGCGAGCACGAGCGACAGGACGACGTCGCCCATGCCGAAGCCGCAGGCCGGCATCTTCGGGCCGCCGAAGAGTTCGACCAGCGAGTCGTAGCGCCCGCCGCCGGCGACGGCCCGCTCGGCGCCGGTCACCTCGTGGATCTCGAAGACGGTCCCGGTGTAGTAGGCGAGGCCGCGGACGATGCCGAGGTCCCACGAGCACCATTCGGCGAGCCCCTGGGCGACCAGCCGCTCGCGGAGCTCGGCGAGTTGGGCGATGTCGTCGGCCGGCGACTCGACCGCGACGGCCAGGTCCGCCAGCGAACCGGTGACGGGAAGCTTGACGCGGGCGACGCGATCGAATCGCGCCGTCGCCTCGGCCGAGAGCCCCAGCGCCGCGGCGCGCTTCGCGAACTCCTCGGCGGGAAGCTTGTCGCGGCGGTCTAACAGTTCGAACGCGCCGGCGATGCCCTCGTCGCTCACGCCCAAGCGCCTCAGCACGTTGGCCATCGCGGGCCGGTGGCTGATCCTCACCTGCACGTCGGTCGGCTTCAGCCCCAACCGCTCGAGCGCGAGAATCGCAACCGAAATGACCTCGACGTCCGCGGCCGCGCCGTCGACGCCGATCATGTCCACGTTCCACTGGAGAAACTCGCGCAGGCGACCTCGCTGCGGGCGCTCGGCCCGGAACATCGCCGGCGCGCAGAACCACTTGATCGGCATCGGAAGCTGGGCTCCCTTCGCCGCAACCATTCGGGCCAGCGTCGGCGTGAACTCCGGGCGCAGGGCGTAGGTCGACTCGCCGCCGGCGCGGGTGAAGCTGAAGAGCTCGTTGACGATTCCCTCGCCGCTCTTGATCGTGTAGAGCTCGAGGTGCTCGAAGGTCGGGCCGTCGATCTCCTCGAACCCGCAGTCGATCGAAGCCGATCGCCACGCCGCCTCGACGTGGCGTCGGGCCGCCATCTCGGTCGGATAGAAATCGCGGGTGCCCTTTGCGGCCTGGATCTTCTGCGTGGGAGGTGCCATGGGGTGTCGCCGATGCCTGCGAGGGTTCGATGCGGTGTGCGCGGGCGCCAGCGGATGCGGTGCGCCGGGAGCGGATCGCCGATTCTACTCGGACCTTCCCATCGACCCCGACCATCGGTCGTCGGGCGCCGGGGACGAGGTCCGCACGGCGAAATTGCCGCTCCGGCCGACTTCGATCGGTGTCGGGCGCGGAGCAATGCGCCTATCAGCGGTCCGCACACTCATTCACGGGTTGACCGATGCTCCAGAACCACCGCCGCTCGCTTCGCCGTTCGCTCGCCGCCGCACTTCTCCTTGCCGTAGCGGCCGAGAGCGCCGTTGAGGCCGCACCCGGCTCCTTCACGACCGGCGACATTTTCCTGCTCAGCCCGGCCCTGCCCTCCGGCGGGGCCCCCAAGCGCGGCATCCTGCGGTACGTCCCCGGAAGCGGCGTGGTCGTGCCGCTTGTCTACTTTGGCACCGATCCGTTCGGGCCGGGCACGGCTCCCTTCGAGGCCGCCGCCACCTACGAACCGATGCGGGATCGCATCCTCGTCCCGGCGGGCTCGCTCGTCATCGGCACCGTGGACAGCGACGGTACGCTCGGCACGATTCCGCTGCCCGGCGTGCCGAGCATCCGCCTGCTGGTGGCGGCACCGGGCGGCCGCGTCTACATGATCGCGGGGAATCAGATCTTCGCGATGGACGCGAACGATCAGGTGACGGCGCTGAAGGACGCGTCGGGCCTGGCCCCGTTCGCGTCGCAGCAGGTGGCCGAGGCCTACGGATGCATCTATGACGTCGGCACGAGCAGCCTGATCCTGGCGAGCTTCTCGCCGCCCTTCGTCGGCACCGCGTTCACGCGACTCCCGATCGCCGCGAATGGAACGCAGCTCGCGGGGCGCCCGCAGTCGGCGACGTTTGATCTCGTCCCCGGACAGGTCGAGACCGTCGCCGGCATGTCCATGGGACCGAACGGCCTCATCCTGGTGAGCTGCGACGTGAACGCCAACGGCGCGCTTTCCCTGCTCTCGACCTTCAACCCCGACACCATGACCGCCTCGACCTTTGCGGTCTGCGACTACTCGCTTGACGGCGGCCTCACCACCTCGACCTATTCGCCCGAGCTGGGCAAGGCCGTCTCGCTCGACGCCTTCAACGATCAGCTTCGCGGTTGGGGGGCGGGCGAAGCCGGTCCCGGCACGATTCTCGCCGGCGCCGTCTCCGCCGTCGGCAGCTCCGCCGAGTCGGCGCACCTTCTCAGGATCGGCGGCACGATCAACGGCACGGTCGCCATTCCCGGTGACATCGACGGCAGCGGCCAGGTCGACGCCGCCGATCTCGCGTCGATGCTCGGAGCGTGGGGCGCATGCGGCAACTGCGCGAGCTGCGCGGCTGACCTCGATCACGACTGCGACGTGGACGCAGCGGACCTGTCGATCCTGCTCGGCAACTGGGGCTGAGCGCCGGCCTCGCCGCATTCCGGACAGATCGCAGCGCCGGCAAGCGTGTGGCCGCAGGCAGCGCATTCGCCCCGCTCGATCCGCCGCCGGCGGCGGAGTTCAAGCGGCCACACGAGCGCGAGCCACGACGCGGCGCCGAAGACGCCGAGGTCGCCCAGCAGCGGCAGCCAGCGGATGCCGACCGGAATGCCCGGCAGCATGGTGGAAAACGCCCTCGTCGCCCAGACGCCGCGGTCGAAGAAGGTGCGGCTTCCCGAACGGGACCAGGTGGACATCTCCGCCCAACGGAAAGGCCAGCCGACGCGGAAGCGCCAGACGTCGATGCCCTCGCCCGGATCCAGGAAGCGTCCGCCCGCCGCCTGTGGTCCAAGCGTGAGCGTCCGCTCTTCGGCCCAGGTCGACTGGCCGACGAAGGTCGCCTCCTGCGTCCACTTCGTCACGCCGATCTCGTTCGCGCGGCCGCGCAGTTCGTTGGGCATCGCGGTGGCGACCCAGAGTTCCTCCATCGCGCTCGACGGAAGAAACGACGGCGTGCCGAGCGGGCCTTGGTAGACGCCGATGGCTCCGCCGACCAGCGTGACCGCGACGGCAACGAACGCGGGAATGAGGAACGGGCGAAGTCGCATCAGGAGATGGTCGTGCCGCACTCGGGACATCGGGTCGCGCCGGCGAGCACGTGATTGCACTCCGGACATCGCGTTCGGACGCGGCGCACGAGCCGCTCGACGAATCGCGGCACCGTCGCCAGCGCCGCGAAGGCAAGAGCATAGAGGACCGCGTCGCCGAGGAGACCGGTCCACAGCGGGCGATACGGCAGCCGCGTGACCCGACCGGTCGAGCCGTTCGCGACGATGAGGGCATCGGCCCGCGCGGCGCCGGTGCCGGGCGTCCAGAGCGCGCCCTCGAGGCAATGGAAGGGCCAGCCGCGTCGGAGTCGCGTCACGCGCACGGCCGTCGCCGACTGATGGCGCTCGACGGTCCCGTCCGGCAGCACCCGCCAGACCTGGAAGTCCGCCGATTCCTCGGCAAACCGCGAGGTCAGCGTTCGAATGCCGTCCATGCGCCAGGAGTACTCGCCCGCCTCGGGCCGCAGCGGATCGGTGACCTCCTGCGGGAGGCGATCCTGAATCCAGCGAATGTCACGCCCAAGATCGATCGGCCGCGTGTAGGGCACCGGGGCATCGCCGCCGACGTCCCGTCCGAGGGCGACGACGCACGCTCCGACCGCGCCGGCAAGCAGCCAGAGCGTCATGCGACGAAGGAGGCGAGTCCGATGCATGCGCGGTCAGCGTAGCGTGCGAGCCGGAGAACCACGGAGGCACAGAGGGCACAGGGGATGCACAGAGGAATGCAGCAGAGAGGCCGGAGGCAACGGGGCCTGAATCCCTTTCAATTGCCTTCTCCGTGCTCCCTCCGTGCCCTCTGTGCCTCTGTGTTTCTCTGGATCCGCTCTCACCACTCCGGTCCGCCCGAGTACCGACCGAAGACGTCGGCCATGGCCTGGACCATCTCGCCGAGCGTGCACTTGTCGTGGGCCGCGGCGACGAGCGCCGGCATCACGTTCTCGTCCTTGCGGGCCGCGTCGCGGATGCGGTCGAGGGCCTTCGCCGCAGCCGACTTGTCGCGGTTCCTGCGGAACGCCGCCAGTCGCTCGCACTGCACGACCTCGACCTCGTGCGGAATCTCGAGGATCTCGACCTTGTGCTCCTCGTTGCCCTCGGGATAGGCGTTCACGCCGACGATCACGCGGTCGCCCGCCTCCATCTCCTGACCGAAGCGGTAGCTCGCCTCGGCGATCGAGCGGCGGAAGTAGCCCTTGTGGATGCCGGCGACCACGCCGCCCATGTCGTCGACCTCGCGGATGATCGCGTTGGCGTCGGCCTCCATGCGGTCGGTGAGGGCCTCGACGAACCACGAGCCGCCGAGCGGATCGACGGTGCGGTGGACGCCGGTCTCGTGGGCGAGGATCTGCTGGGTGCGGAGCGCCACGCGCACCGCCGTCTCGGTCGGCAGACCTAACGTTTCGTCCATCGAGTCGGTGTGCAGGCTCTGGCATCCGCCGAGGACGCCGGCGAGGGCCTGATAGGCGACGCGGACGATGTTGTTCAGCGGCTGCTGCTCGGTGAGCGAGCAGCCCGCGGTCTGGACGTGGGTCCGCATCAGCATCGACCGCTGGCTCTTCGCGCCGTAGCGGTCGCGCATCGCCAGGGCCCAGATGCGCCGGGCCGCGCGCAGCTTGCAGATCTCCTCGAAGAACTCGTTGTGGGAGTTGAAGAAGAAGCTGAGCCGCGGGCCGAAGCCGTCGACGTCGAGCCCCCGCTTCATGCACGCCTCGACGTACTCCATGCCGTCGCGCAGGGTGAACGCGAGCTCCTGCGTCGCCGTCGAGCCGGCCTCGCGGATGTGGTAGCCGGAGATCGAGACCGAGTTCCACTTCGGCAGGTGCTGCGAGGCGAACTCGATCGTGTCGACGACGAGCTTCACGCTCGCCTCGGGCGGATAGATGAACTCGTTCTGGGAGTGGAACTCCTTCAGGATGTCGTTCTGCAGGGTCCCGCCAACCGTTTTCCAGTCGATCCCGCGTTCCTTCGCCATCGCCAGGTACATCGCCCAGATGACCGCGGCCGGGCCGTTGATCGTCTGCGAGACGGTGACCTCGCCGATCGGGATGTCGGCGTAGAGCCGATGCATGTCCTCGATGGTGGAGATGGCGACGCCGCAGCGGCCGACCTCGCCGGCCGAGAGCGGGTCATCCGAATCGCGGCCCATGAGCGTCGGCAGGTCGAAGGCGGTCGAGAGGCCGGTGTTGGCCTTGGTGCCGGCGGCGTTCGAGAGGAGGTACTTGAACCGCCTGTTGGTGTCGTCGGCCGAACCGAAGCCGGCGAACTGCCGCATCGTCCAGAGCCGATCGCGATACATCGTCTTGTGCACGCCGCGCGTGTACGGGAACTGCCCGGGCTCGCCGATCCGCGGATGGGCCTTCGACCCATCCTTCGGGTCGCTCACCTCGACCGACGTCGGCGCGTAGCGCTCGTCGACGACATAGCCGGAGATCGTGACGGTCTCGGGATTGATCGGGGCGACGGCCGGCGCGGACGCGGCGGGACGGGTGGTGGCTTCGCGAGAAGTCGTCATGGCATGCACTTGGAACGGGTACGTACGGAACCGAGGACGATGGCGTCATCCATGACTCCGGCGGCCATAGTAGCGGATCCCGGCCGATGTTCGGTCGGCATTCGGACCGCCCGGCGCGGACGTACGATCCCATCGTCCGGTCAGCTTCCGCGGAGATCGTGCGTGGCGTTCCGATTGGTGAAGTGGTACCTCGACGTGGTCGGTGCCGATGGCGATCTCGCCATCGTCTACGCGGCCGATATCGGCCTCGCGGGGATGCACCTGACGGCGAACGCTCTGCTCGACTCGCCGCGGACCGGAGCGGGCGAGGAGCGGACGGCGATCGTCGGCGCGCGAATGCCGGAACCGACCGCGGAGGGTTGGCGCTGGGCCTGCGAGCGGCTCGGCGCGATGGGATCCTGGCGGCGTCCGCACGCCGCCGTCGCGGAGCGCACGCTGCACGCCATCGACGCGAAGCGCGTCCGCTGGGAGTGCATCGCCCCCACCTCGCACGCGACGCTCACGACGCCGCGCCGCACGATCGAAGGGCCCGGCTATCTCGAGCGGCTTGAACTCACGCTCGAGCCGTGGCGGCTGCCGATCGAGACGCTGCGCTGGGGGCGCTTCGCCACCTACGCCCGCAGCGTCGTCTGGATCCAGTGGCGAGGAACGCATCCGATCGACCTCGTGCTGGTCGACGGCGTCGAGCATTCGGTCACGTCGATCGATGACCACGCGGTCCGCTGGGGCGGAGGCCACGTCGAGCTCGCGCCGCAGCGCACGATTCGCGATGCGCCGCTCGGCGCCGGTGCGCTGGCGTGGCTTCCGAAGGTGACGAAGGCGCTTCCCGTCCGGCTGCTGCGCGCCCACGAGACGAAGTGGTTCGGCGACGCGACGCTGCACGAGGCCGACCGAACGACCTCGGGGACCGCGCTCTGGGAGCGCGTCACGTTCGACGAGGGGACGGCCCGCTGATGCTCGGGCGCGTCGCGTATGCCCTGCTCTTCTGCGCCGCGATCCCGGCGCTCCTCGTCGCGTGGGCCAGCCGACTCGACTCGCTCTTCGGCTATGGCGATCACGCCACGCTCGCGCCACTCGGCGAGGGATGGTGGCTCGCCGGCGCGGGCGCCGCGCTCATCGCCTGGGCAATGCTCGAACTGTGGCGCCGCGGCCGCGGCCTTCCCATGAATGCGTTTCCGCCGACCTGTGCGGTCGAGAGCGGGCCCTACCGCTGGCTCGCCCATCCGATCTACGCCGGTGCCGTCCTGGTCAGCGCCGGCGCGTCGGTGGCGGCCGGCTCGTTCGCGGGACTCTGCATCGTCACCCCCTGCGTCGCGCTCGGCGCGGCGGCGATCGTCCTCGGCTACGAGCGTCAGGATCTCATCCGGCGATTCGGTCGCGTTCCCGGCGCCAGCGCGACCCGTTGGCCAGCCGATGACGGCGAACCCGCCGGGCTTCGCGACATCGGTGCGGTGTGGATGCGGCTTTTCGTGCCGTTCCTCCTGCTGTACGAGGCGATCGGCCACCTGCCCGTCCCCGATCCGATCGACGCCCGCATCGTCGGCGAGAGGGCGCTGGCGGTCCTCACCTGGACGACGCCGATCTACTCGAGCGTCTATCCCCTCGTCCTCGTCGCGACGCTGCTCGCGCCGAGCCGAGGCGTGCTGCGCCGATGGAGCTTCGACGCCTGGAGCGGCGTTGCCGTCGGGCTCGCGATGTTCGTGCTCGTGCCGCTGGTGTCGCCGCCGCGGCCATTCGATCCGCACGGCGCGTTCGCGTCGCTGTTGACGCTCGAACAGTCCGACGGCGTCGGCGGCCGCGCCGCGTGTCCCTCCTTCCACGTCTTCTGGGCGATCATGGCGGCGATTCTCGTCGCCCGTCGCGGAGCGCTGCCGGCGGTAATCGCCTGCACGCTTGCGGTGGCGATCTGCGCGTCCTGCGTCGCGACCGGCATGCATGCCCTGGCCGACGTCCTGATGGGCGCGACGCTCGCGATGGCCGCGATGCTCCGCGAGCCGCTGTGGCGAGCGGCACTGCGAAGCGCGGAGCGCGTGGCGAACAGCTGGCGCGAATGGCGCATCGGGTCGGCGCGGATCATCGTGCACGGCCTGTACGCCGGCGTCGGCGCCGCGGTCGGCATCGCGGTGATCGGCATGTGCGTGGGTCCGGAGCGCATCTGGCAGGGCGGACTTCTGGCGTGCGCGTCCCTCATCGGCGCCGGGCTGTGGGGCCAGTACTGGGTCGGATCGAAGAAGCTCCTCCGCCCCTTCGGCTACTTCGGCAGCGTGATCGGCGTGACGCTCGCGTGCGCGATCGCCGTTCCGCTCGGCCTCGACGGCTGGCTTCTTGCGGCGGCGGTGTGCATGGCGGCGCCCTGGGTGCAGGCCATCGGTCGGCTGCGCTGCCTCGTGCAGGGCTGCTGCCACGGGGCGCCCTGCAGCCACGGTCATGGCATCACCTATCGCCATCCGCGATCGCGCGTCCTGGCGATCGCGAAGCTCGGCGGCGTCGAGGTGCATGCGACGCCGCTCTATTCGATACTCTCGAATGTGGCGCTCGGCTCGCTCCTCGCCCGACTCTGGAGCCTTGGCGCACCGCTGTCGGCGATGGTCGGCGCGTATCTCCTCCTCGCCGGGCTGACCCGGTTCGTCGAGGAGGCCCACCGCGGCGAGCCGCAGACCAGGATCATCGCCGGGCTTCGCTTCTACCAATGGTGCGCGATCGCCCTTGTCGCCGCGGGCATCGCCGTGTCATGGTTCGCGACCCCGGCCGCGCCGGCCGCCACGCTCCCGAACGCGACGATCATCGCGTGGGCCGCCGCGATCGGCGCGGTGCACGCCCTCGCCATGGGCGTCGACTTCCCGGAGAGCAACCGGCGCTTCGCCCGCCTCGCGGACTGATGCGGGAGCGGAATCGCTACGACGCGCCGCCCGAGGATGCGATGCGATAGGAGGTCATGATCGCAAGGCCGACGAAGACGATGTCGAGGACGCCCCAGGAGGACATGAATCCCTCGCTCGAGATCTCGCCCCGCAACGCCTGCATCGAGCTGCCGACGCTTGCCCGAATGTGGGCCTCGATCGACTGCTTGAGATTCTCCTTCTCTGTCGCGTCCAGCGCGGCCCAGCGGGCCTTTGCTTCCTTGATGAGGGCCGGCGGGTAGTCGGATTCCTCCTCGCGATCCTCGAGGGCCTTGTCGTTGGGCCACTTCGGGGGATGGCCGGCATCGCTCCACTCCTTGGCGATCGAGTCGGCGACGTGAAGCAGGAACGCGTCGTCGTTCCCGTGGTTCCGGGCGATCTCGGCCTCGAGCTTCTTGCCGATCTCGCCTTCGAAGTCGGCCAGCGAGAGCCGCACCGCCGCGAACTTGCCGAGGCAGATCGCGCCCAACGCGAGCAGCACCGCGAGCGTGCCCGCCGCCGTGCCGCCGCTGCGCCCGCCGCCCACGGCGACGCCCAGCCCGGTGAGTCCGCCGACGCCCCACGCGACCCAGCCGCTCTCGACATTCGCGAAGTAGCCGAGTGCCGCCCAGATCGCGGCGCCGACGAGTCCGCCGACGAGTCCGCCCAAAAGTCCTCGCATGGCGGCGCCGCCGACCGCTCCGCCGGCCGCCGAGCTGGTCATTCGTGCCTGAGCCCCACGTGTCGACATGATGTCTCCTTCGCGCCGGTGATTTATGGTGCTCGAGGCACCCGGCAACGAGCGAGACGTTACCGCCGCGGCCGATGGGGCAAAAGAGAATTGTCGGAGATCATCTCGATTCGGGCGGCGCCATCAATAGTCGCGGCCGCGCGCTCCGATCCCGTACGCCGGCCAGATCGCAAAGGCGATCCAGATGAGATCCAGAATCGAATACTCGTCCTGATACACGACGATCCAATCGAGAATCTGACTGCCCTCGCTGACCCGAAGCAGGATCGAGAGGAGCTTCGACACCGCGAAGCACCCGACCGCGATCGCCGCGGCGGTCACGCCCCATGTCGGCGAGCAGCGCCCGCCGTTGCCCGCGTGGACGCCCTTGCCCGCGAGCCAGCCGATGCCCCATGCGATGAAGCCGATCTGGAAGGGCGTGTAGTGGACCGCGATCGCCCATCCGGCGGCGCCGACGAGTCCAAGTCCGATGCCAAGTCCGATGCCGAACGCCAGCGCCCGCGCGGTCGCCGCCGGGGTCGAGAGCGCATCTCCTGTGGTCATGTCGTGGCTCCGGGAAATCGAGTGCCCGACCGCTCGCGCGTCGGCGAGGGGCCATGGTAAAGGGCCGCGCCCTTCGACGCAGCCCCTTTCGATCGGCCCTGATGCGATCGCCGAAGCCCGGCTCGCCGTCACTTCTTGGCGTAGTCGTAGACGCCGCGGCCGCTCTTGTCGCCGAGCCGTCCGGCCTGCACGAGCTGCCGAAGCAGCGGGCAGGGGAAGAACTTCGGGTTTCCCAGCTCGCGATGGAGCACCATCATGATGTCGTGACAGACGTCGAGGCCGATGAAGTCGGCGAGGCGGAGCGGGCCCATCGGGAAGTTGCAGCCGAGGAGCATGATCTGATCGATGTCCTCGGGCTTGGCGACGCCTTCCATCCAGGCGTGGAAGGCCTCGTTGATGAGCGGCATGAGGACGCGGTTGGAGACGAAGCCGGCGCGGTCGTTGGCCGGGACGGGCGTCTTGCCCATGGCCTTGGCGAGATCGATCGTCCGCTGCGTCGTCTCTTCGCTCGTCGCGAGGCCCTTGATCACCTCGACCAGCTTCATGATCGGCACGGGGTTGAAGAAGTGCATGCCGATGACGCGATGGGCATCGGGGCCGACGGCGGTGGCGATGTCGGTGATCGAGATGCTCGAGGTGTTGGTGGCGAGGATCGCGGTCGGGCCAAAGGTCGAACGCATCGACTGGAAGATCTTCTTCTTGAGGTCGATGTTCTCCGTCGCGGCCTCGACCGCCCACTCCGCGGCGGCGGCGCCGGCCATGTCGTTCAGGTAGGTGATCCGTCCGAGCGCCGCGTCGGCGTCGGCCTGGGTCATCTTCTGCTTCTCGACGCTTCGGCCAAGGGTCTTCGCGTGGTAGGCCTTGGCCTTATCGAGCTGGGCCTGGCTCACGTCGATCTGGAACGCCCGGATGCCGGAGGTCGCTGCGGTGAGGGAGATGCCGGAACCCATGGTCCCGGCCCCGATGACGGCGATGGATGTGACGGTGGACACGAGATGCTGCTCCCGAAAGAGGTGCTCCGCGGCGGCCGCGATGGGGCGGCGGAGTGGGGCAAGGATCATACAGGGAGGCGTTCTCGAGCCGGGCATTGCGCGAGCGCAGGCCCGCCGCCGAGATGCCGTGTCAGCGCTGAACGGGCCGCGGAACTCTGAGGCGGATTCCCCTTCTTGATCCCGCGAAACCCGGGTAGCGTTCCGTGGATGCGGCGTCCGGCGCCGCCCGTGCAGCAACCCGGGGGGCGTGCGTGTCGACGTTCGCATTCAGGCCCTCCGGATGAACGACCCGTTAGGAGAGGTTCCCATGAGGGCAGTCGCCATCGTCTCACCACTCGTCGCACTCGTCGCATCGCTGACCTTCGGCGCGGCCCTGGCCGACTCGGGTTCGCCCTCCGAGGCGATGCCCCTCATGCGCGTCGATGCCCAACCTCAGCTCGACCCGCGCATGCAGCTCTTCGCGCCCGAGGCGATCGACGGCGCGCAGGTCGAGGCGACGCCGATGATCGTGCCCGACGAGTTCGTGGTGCGATTCACGCCGGACGCGTCAATGGTCATTCGCGCGATGAGCGTCTACGAGCTCGGCGTCACCGGGTTCTCGCCGCTGGACGATCTCGCCCAGGCAAGCGGCGTCATCGCGTTCCGCCCCCTCTTCATCGGATCTGACCCGGTGCGCGACGTGCTCCGCGGCGGCGAGGACATGAGCGGCTGGTTCGTCCTGAGCATCGACTCGAACGTGACCCGACTCGAGGACGCGATGGCCGCGTTCGCGGCATCGCCCTTCGTCGGTCACGTCGAGGAGATCGGCATCCATCCGGTCTACAAGACGCCCAACGACCCGAGCTACCCCGGACAGTGGGCGCTCAACACCGGCAACGACCAGGACGTCGACGCACCCGAGGGATGGGACATCTCGACCGGGTCGAGCTCGATCGTCGTCGCGGTCCTCGACACCGGCGTCCGCTACTTCCACAAGGACCTCGGCGGAAGCGGAGGCTCATGGTCCAATCCGGGAGGCGCGAACGGGAACATCTGGATCAACAACAAGGAGAAGAACGGCGTCGCCGGCGCCGACGACGACGGGAACGGCTTCGTTGACGACTGGGTGGGCTGGGACTTCGTCACCGCCCCCGTCGCGACCTGCTGGGCCGGCGAGGACTGCGTCGGCGCCGACAACGATCCGCGCGACTTCAACGGCCACGGCACCCACTGCTCGGGCATCGTCAGCGCCCTCAACAACAACGGCACCGGCGTGAGCAGTCCCGCGGGCGGCTGGGGAACGGGCGTCAACACCACGACGGGCAACGGCGTGAAGGTGATGTGCCTTCGCATCGGCCACTCGGCAAGCTACGGCGGCCAGGAGGTCGGCTTCGTTCGCATGGACTCCGCGGCGAGCGCGTTCTACTACGCGGCCAACAACGGGGCGAAGGTCGCGAGCTGCTCGTGGGGGTCCTCCGACAGCGGCGGCCTCGGGACGGCGGTGACGTTCTTCATCAACGCAGGCGGACTGGTCTTCAAGGCCGCGGGCAACAGCAACAACCAGACCGCGGATTACCTCTGCTCGCGCACCGACGTGTACTCGGTGGCCGCGACCTCCCAGACCGGCGCGAAGGCGAGCTTCTCGAGCTACGGAACGTGGGTCGACATCTCGGCCCCGGGCGTGAGCATCTCCTCGACCTATCACAACCACGCAAACCCGGGCTCCGACCCGATCGCGACGCTGAGCGGCACCTCGATGGCGACGCCGCTCGTCGCCAGCGTGGCCGCCGCGGTGTGGAGCAAGCATCCGACGTGGACCCGCACGCAGGTCTGGGACACGGTGAAGAACAACGTCGACAACATCAATGCCCAGAACCCCAGCTACATCGGCAAGCTCGGTTCGGGACGGGTGAACCTCCAGAAGGCCCTCGTTCCCTGACCACGAACTCGTGGGCGTCGGCCACACCGACGCCGCGTGCCAACACCGCCCGGACGCCGCAGCGATGCGGCACCGGGCGGTGTCTCTTTCGCAGTGACCGCACTACGCTGGGCGGCATGCGTGATCCACAGGCGCTCATCGCGCGACTCAGCCGCTTCCCCGACGCACTCGACGGCGCGATCAGGGTCGCCTCGGCCGCGAGCGAGGAGGACCTTCGATGGAAGCCGGCGCCGGAGCACTGGTCGGTGCTTGAGATCGTCTGCCACCTGCTCGACGAGGAGCGCGAGGACTTCCGCGTGCGGCTTCGGTCGACGCTGGAGGACCCCTCGCGGGCATGGCCCCCGCTCGATCTCGACGGCGTCGCTCAGCGACGGAGCTACAACATCCGCTCGATGACCGAGACTCTCGTCGCATTCAGGCGAGAACGGTCCGCGAGCGTGGCGTGGCTTCGGTCGATCGAGCGCCCCGACTGGTCCGTTGTGCATGCGCATCCGAAGTTCGGGCCGATCACGGCGGGCGACCTGCTCGCCGGCTGGGCGGCGCACGATGCGCTCCACGCGAGACAGATCGCCAAGCGAATCTTCGGCCTCGCGGAGCGCGACGGCTCCCCGCACACCGCCCGGTACGCGGGAGAGTGGACCGCATGATCGATGAGCGCGAGCGGCGAATCCGCTTCACCACGATTGCCCACGCGCAGCATCGCTTCCTGTCCCCGATCGGCGAGGAGCGCGTCGCGTGGCTGCTTGGCGAACTCGCATGCGCTGGACTGCCGGAGCGGGCGGACGTGATCGACGTCGGCTGCGGCAAGGCGGAACTGGCCCTGCAGATCGCGAAGCGCTTCCGGGCCCGCGTGACGGCGGTCGATCCCAACGCCGCGTTCCTGACCGTGGCCGCCGAGCGCGCACTCACGCTCGGGGTGCCGAACCATGTACGGCTGGTGCGGGCGACGGCCGACGAGGCCGGCGTCGAGCGCGGCGCGTTCGACCTTGCCTGTTGCATCGGCGCGACCCACGCCTTTGGCGGCCTCGAACGGACCATCGGCGGCCTGCGGGAACTCGCGCGACCGCGGGCGCTTCTCCTGATCGGCGAATGCCTCTGGCGACGGGCACCGACCGCGGAGTTTCTCTCGATTCTCGGCGCGACCGAGCGCGACCACCGCTCTCACGCCGACAACCGGGAGTTTCTCGCCGCGCGCGGACTGTCGTTGCGGACCAGTTGGGAGAGCTCGCTCGAGGAGTGGGACAGCTACGAGAACCTCTACGCCTCAACCATGCTCGCCCATCTCGACGCCCACCCAAACGACCCCGACCACGACGCGTTCAGGGCGCGCATCACGGCGTGGCAAGGCGCGTATCGACGTCACGGGCGCGAAACGCTCGGCTTCGGCTGGTATCTGTGTCAGACGTGACGACCGTCTCGCCGCGTCGTGCGGGCGCCGATCACCCATTCCACTTTCGCGGCGCCGGCCCCTTGTACTCGGCGAGCGGGCGGATGATCCGGTTGTTCTGGTGCTGCTCCATGATGTGGGCGCACCATCCGGTGATCCGGCTGGCGACGAAGATCGGCGTGTACTGCGGCACCGGGATGCCCATGATGAAGTAGGTCATGCCGCAGGGGAAATCCACGTTCGGGTGGATGTTCTTCTCCTTGAGCATGATCGCCTGCACCTTGTCGCCGAGGTCGAACCACTTCTTCGCGCCGGGCCCGATCTGCTCGGCGAGCTTCAGTCCCCAGCCGCGGAGGATGCCCGCGCGGTGGTCGCCGTTCTTGTAGACGCGGTGGCCGAAGCCCATCAGCTTCCGCTTCTCCTCGAAGGCCCGCTGCATCCACTGGTCGACGTTCATCGTGTTGCCCGGCTTCGAGAGATCGCGATCGATGTCCTTGAGCATCTCCATCGCCATCTCGTTCGCCCCGCCGTGCAGCGGCCCCTTGAGGGCGCCGATGCCGCCGCAGACCGCTGAGTGCATGTCGGTCTCGGTCGAGGCGATCGTCCGGCAGGAGAAGGTGCTCGCGTTGAAGTCGTGCTCCGCGTAGAGGATCAGGCTGATGTCCATGATCTTCGCGGCAAGCTCGGTTGGCTTCGTGCCGCTCATGACCCACAGCAGGTTCGCGGCATGGTCGAGCGAGGCGTCGGGATCGAGCGGGGCCTTGCCGTCGAGGGTCCGCTGGCACGCGCCGATGATCGCCGGGATCTTGGCGAGAAGACGCTTCGCCTTCGCCAGCTCGGCGGCCGGAGCGTTGTCCTCACAGTCGGGATCGAGATGCGAGAGCAGGCTCACGCCGGAGCGCAGGATCGACATCGGGTGGGCGTTCGGGCTCTCCTTGGCGATCCGCACGACCGCGTCGCGGACGCTCGCCGGGAGTGCCCGCATCGACTTGATCTCGTCCTTGAACGCCTTCAGCTCCGCCGCGGTCGGCTTGTGTCCCACGAGGAGCAGGAAGGCAACCTCCTCGAAGGTCGCGTGGGCGGCGAGATCGGCGATCTCGTAGCCGCGGTACAGGAGCTCGGTCTGGGTGACGGCACAGACGGAGGTGTCGCCGACCGTCTGGCCGGCGAGGCCACGGGTATCGACGGGCTTGGGTGCGACTGAGGAAGAGCCCGAACCGGAAGCGGGAGCGCTGGTGGACATAGGCGTATGTTCGCGATGAGTGCGAGATCCGCCAAGCGGGGCTGACGCCAGGCCGCCGGCGAACGTGAAGCGCCAATGGTAGCGGTTTCAGGGGTCCGGCTGGCGTTGACGGGGCCCGGTGGACCACGGACCCGCCCTCGTCGGTGCACCCGCGGCTTCACCGCTGCCGCACTCCCCCGTAGCATCCGCCCATATGTCCCCGCGACTTCCCCGTGCGATTGCCTTGGCCTGCTGCTCCCTCCTCACCGTCGCGCTTGGCGGATGCCAGACCCCCGGCCCCGCCGGACCCGCCGCGAACCCGACCGAGACGGTCGCAAACCTCCTTGTCGGTTCCTACTCCAGCGCCGAGCAGGCGAAGACGGAGAAGGACTACCGGGAGATCGTGCTGCACATGACCCGCATCTGGTCCAAGCGGACGGACGGTCCGTGGATCTACGTCGAGCAGGCCCTGGCGAGCGAGCCCAGCCGCCCCTATCGCCAGCGGGTCTACCAAGTCGCGGTGACCTCGAATCCCGACGCGGCGCCGGGAACGATCGAGAGCCGGGTCTTCGAGCTTCCCGGCGACCCGCTGGGCTTCGCCGGCGCCTGGAACGATCCCGCTCGGTTCGATTCGGTGACGGTGGAGCAGCTCGTCCCGCGTGAGGGCTGCTCGGTCTATCTCGTCCCCAACAGCGACGGAAGCTGGTCGGGCGGCACCGACGGCACGGGATGCTCAAGCTCGCTGCGGGGCGCGACCTACGCGACAAGCGAGGTCACGCTGAACGCCAACGAGCTCCGCTCCTGGGACCGGGGCTTTGACAAGGACGGCAAGCAGGTCTGGGGCGCCGAGAAGGGCGCCTACGTCTTCCGCCGCGAGAAGGCCAAGGCGGCCGAACCCGCCGCGAAGGCCGACACGTCCGACACCAAGGCGAAGCCCTTCGGCGTGCGCTGAGCGCATCCCTCCGCAGTTCAGCCCCTCGGGTAGTTCCACTGCTCGCCGGGCGTGTAGTCGATGAGCTCGTAGAGGTCCTTCCGCGTCTGCATCTCGCCGAACACGGCTCGCACGCTGCCGTCGCGCCGCAGCGCCTGCAGGCCGCGGGTCACGTGGCCCATCGCCAGCCGCATCATGCTGAGCGGATAGATCACGATCTGGTAGCCGAGCTCGCGGAATCGCTCGACCGGAATGTCCGGCGTCTTGCCGAACTCGGTCATGTTCGCGAGGAGCGGACCCGGGCTCGCCTTGGCGAAGTCGGCGAACTCCGCCTCGGTCTGCAGGCCCTCCGGAAAGATGCAGTCCGCCCCCGCCTCGCGATAGGCGTTGGCTCGCGCGACGGCATCGGCGAATCCGGTCACGTGCCGCGCATCGGTGCGGGCAATGATCATGAAGTCGCGGCTCAGGCGATGGGTCGCCATGGCGCCGACCTTCTCGACCATCGCCTGCTGGGTGACGAGATCCTTGCCGTCGAGATGCCCGCACCGCTTGGGGAAGACCTGATCCTCGACGTGCAGCGCCGCCGCCCCCGCCCGCTCGTACTCGATCACGGTTCGGACCGCACACTCGACCTCGCCGTAGCCGGTGTCGGCGTCGGCGATGACCGGGAGCCCCGACGCGTCGCTGATCTCGCGGATCGTGCGGCACATCTCGGTCAGCGTGATGAGCCCGATGTCCGGGTAGCCCGCGACGTTGGCGGTCGCTCCGCCCGAGATGTACACGGCGGGAAACCCAGCCTTGGCGACGGCACGGGCGACCAGGGCGTTGAACGCGCCGGGAGCCATCACCGTCTGGCTTGCGATCAGCTCTCGCAGGCGCCGGCCGGCGTGACCGTGAGGCGGGCGTGGGGACGAGCCGTGCTGGTCGGAACCCGACATGCGAATCTCCTCTGATCGAAGTTCAGAGGGGAGAGTGTCGCAGAAAGGCCGCCCTTCGTCACGCTTTCGGATGCGCCGCCGTCGCGCTCAGAGGTCGGCCGTGCGGCGGGCGGCGCGGTCGGGGCCACGGGCGCCATGGGGGCCGAGGGCGGATCGATCGCCGGTATCGACGGCATCGCAGGCGGCGTGGGCAGCGTGGCCGACGCCCCGCTCGACGCCGCCCCTTCGGACTTCGGCGTCGACTTGGACGCCGACTGCCGACTCGATCGCCGCTTGCTGCTCTCCTTCGTCGACTTCTTCGCGTCGGCAATCGCCTTCACGAACTGCGCTCCGATCGGCGCGGCGCGGAATCGCTCGGCGGCGGTGCCGGCGCCCTCCGCGGCGCGAACGTGAATCGCTCCGAAGTAGCCTGCGGCGGCGAGCGAGGCCTCGATCTCGGTCGACGTCACCGACTCGGATCCGTCCGCGGCGGCGCGACTCTTGGCCTGCTCGAGCGAGATCTTCGCGGCGACATCCTGGGCGTCGCGGACGACGGCGAAGCCCGCCTTCTCGTAGGACGCGACCACCTCGTCCACCATCGCCGTCACGTCGGGGTTCGCGATCGCCGGATGGTCGTTCACGAGGACGAGCTTCGCGCCCGCGGCGGGCGCCGCGAGGCGCGCCGGCGCGAGGGACTGCGAGAGGGCGGTCTCGACGGGGCTCGACGAGACCGCCGCATGCCTGCGCTCGCCGACGAGGAAGGAGACCATCGCCAACATCGTCATCGCCAGGATGAAGCCGAAGAGCGCCGGCAAGCGCGGTTGCCGGGCACAGGCGCGGCCGCGGCGATTGATGCGCACGGCCTCGCGCGCGGCCCGCGCCGCCTCTGCGACATCGGTCCGGTTGCCGCGAACCCGTTCGGCGATGTCAGGCGATGCGTACGCGCCGCTCCACCAGTTGGTGACCGCGAGGCGCGGGCGCCCGGACATGACGGGAATCGCCGCGGCGCCGACGGCCGCCGCGGCCCCACCCATCCAGCCCGCGCCCGCCGGCGGCGGCGCGACGCCTCCCAGGCCCGCGCCGGCACCCATGCCGGCGCCGACGGCGGCGACCGCGGCCGGAACGAACTGTCCACCACCGCTGAGATCTGCGGCCCGCATCGAAGGCAGCTCGATGGGCTTCAGAGCCCAGGGGTCCGACGCACTCGACACCGCCGCAAGGTCATCGAGCATCGCCCGAGCGCTCTGGTAGCGCTGGTGATACTCGGCCATCGCTCGGCGAACGATCCAGCGGAGCGCCTCCGGACTGCGCTTCATGAACGAACTGAGTCCGCCGTGCGCCGGGAACGTGTTCTCGAGCATGAAGTAGAGGACCGCGCCGGCACCGTAGATGTCGAACTTGCCGCCGTCGACCTGGTGAACCCGCACGCCGCGGAGCGCCTGACGCACCATCTCGGGGTCACGGAAGTACTCGGTGCCGTGCGTCGTCAGGGTCATCGCCGAACGAAGCGGCGTGACGAGCCCGAGGTCGACAAGCTGGGCACGGCCGTCGTGCACCACGATGTTGTCGGGCTTGACGTCCTTGTGCCACAGCCCGCCCTCGTGGTAGCGAACGAGCGTCTCAACGAGGTCGCGGCAATAGCCGACCGCCTCGCGCAGCTCCTCGCCGTGCAGCCCCTCGGCGCCGGCGCGGGCATGGAGAAATCGCGTCGTCTCGCCGAGGCTCTCACCCGGGTGATAGGGCATCGCGTACCAGAAGCGGCCGCCGTCAAGACCATGATCGAAGACCAGCCCGAGCGCCCGCGCGGAATCGAGGGCCCGCGACTCGCGGACGATCTGCGGAAGCGACGAGCCCTCCTCGAGGGCGAAGCTCTTGATGACAACCCGGTCGCAGCCGATGTTCAGGCGCCGCCGCACGTCGTCGTCGGGCTTGGCGATGTAGAGCTTCGCGCCCGATCCGCCCGGACGAAGCGTCCCCTCGATCGTGTAGCCCTCGAACTCCGAGGGACCGCGACGTCCGGCGGATTCGGCGACGAACGGCGAACGCTCGCCGCTTCCGGCGAGCTCGTCCTCCTGCGGAAGCCGCTTCTCGACGCCGTCGAGGACGCCGTCCAGGCAGAGGAGCTGCAACGGACGGCGAAGGAGCATCGAGTAGATTCGGTAACCGACGTTCAGGGTCTCGCGCTTCAGCGCCCCGCCCCACCGGCCCGCCGCGTTCCATCGGGCGAGCACGACGTTGAAGGTCGCGAACGGAACCGCGACGATCGCCGCGATGACGGAACCGACCAGGCTCACCGCATCCTTGATGATGCCGAAGACGAAACGGAAGATGTGGCGGATGATCCAGCCGATCGCCGCCAGGATGCCGCCCGTGACCTTGACCGCGACGACGATGAGCGCGATCGCCACGCCGAGCGCAATGGCGCCGCCGGCGATCGCGAGGAGGATGATTCCGACGTCATTGGATCCCATCATCGCGGGCCAACCGTCCTTCTGGCGCTCGGGGAGCGCTGGTCATCGCGGAGCTGTCGCTCAGCGCTCCAGGTCCTCGCGCATGAGTCGTGACTGTGCGTGATAGATGTCCGCGAGCGCCTCGTCGAAGAGGTCGTCGTCTTGGCTGAGGCCAGCACGCTCCGCCTCTGCCATCTCCTCCGGCGTGAATGAATAGGTCGAGATCACGTCCGCGAGCCGCTTCCGCAGCTGCACCCGAACCTTCGTCAGGTGCCGACTCACGGTCGGTTCGCTGACGCCCAGGTTCTCGGCAACGACCTTGCCGCTGAGACCGTCGAAGATCCGCATCCGATAGACCTGGAAGGGCATGAACTCGCATTCGCCCTCGGTCGCCCGAATCGCCGCGTAGACCTTCGCCCGGAAGACGTCGGTCTCGTAGGCCTCGTCGGCCTCGGGCAGCCGCGACACGCCCATGAAGGACTCGTCGAAGCTCAGGCCTCGCTTGCCGCCGCCGCGCTTGCCGGCGGTCCGACGGTCGATCTCGTCGCCCAGCACGTGCTTGGCAATCGAGAGGAGCCAGGTCGAGAAGCGGGCGCCGCGGCCCGGGTCGTAGCGGTCGATCGATCCCGAAAGGGCCGCAAGGGTCTCTTGGGTCAAGTCACGGATCGTCTCGGTCCGGATCTGCCCCCGACCCCACTTGAAGAGCTGCCCGCGGATCACCGGGCCAAAGATCTCCCAGAGCTCGAACCAGGCGGCCTCGTCGCGGGCGCGGAGCCGGCGGATGAAGGAGGTGGTGATCGAGTTCATGAGGAGCATCACTCCGTGTTGTTGGGGAGAGGACCGCCGGGTTTCGGGCTGCGGTCACCGGAGACGGAACAACTCGAACATCTTCGCTCGAAACGACCGCAAAACCGGCGGGAAGCGGCACTCGGCCCCGAAATCGCCGTGACGGACGCCCAACAACGGCCCCTGACGCAACGAAGCGTCCGCGAACGGCCCCCGGCATCACCGTCGATGCCCGCCGGCGGACGCACTTTGAAAGGTAGGCACCCATGCCTTGCCTCAGCCGCAGCCTCCTCCGTTGGGGCATCATTGGTGGTATCGCGCTCGGCGGCCTGACGATCCTGATCGGTCCGGACCGCGTTGGCGCTGCCTTTGACCAGCTTCGAAGCAAGGCCCGCAACGCCGCCGACAACCTCATCGATGACCCCGTCGCCCTCCGTCGGCAGCTCCAGTCGCTGTCCGAACAGTATCCGACCCGCATCGGCCAGGTCCGCGGCGAGCTTGCCGAGGTCGAACGGCAGATCCGCCAGCTTGAGCAGGACTCCGACGTCGCCAAGCGCGTCGTGAGCATGGCCAACGAGGACCTCAACAAGCTCCGCGTTGCCCTCGCCAGCGGCGATTCGGCGAGCGGTCGGCTCATCACGCTCCGTGAGAGCCAGATGACCAACAAGAAGGACGCCTCGGAGGTCGCGAAGGAGGAGGCCCGCCGGATCAACAATGTGCGGCTGAGCTACCAGGACCGCTTCGCGGCGAACAAGCAGCAGCTCGAGTTCCTTGGCCAGCAGAAGGAGCGGCTCACCACCATCCTCGGCCGGCTGGAGACCGAATACTCGGACTTCGAAACCAAGATGGCGGTGCTCGACCGTCAGATCGACTCGATCGAGCGCAACGAACGGCTCATCGACATGACCAAGGAGCAGCAGTCGCTGCTCGCCGACTACGACAAGTTCGGCGAGGTCGGCAACCTCGGCCAGCTCGAGGCGAAGCTCGCCGAGCTCCGCACCGTCCAGGAGGCGCAGCTCGAAGCCCTCGCGAAGGCAGGCGTGCCGAGCGACTACGAGCAGCGAGCGAAGGCCGAGATGGCCGACGAGCGTTGGAACAGCGAGGATCCGCTGGGTCTGAACGACCCGTCCGACGCGAAGCAGGAACGCCCCACCGGCGCGAACGCAACGAAGGAATCGCCCAACGTTCCTGCGATTTCCAAGACGGCCAATCAAAAGAAGAGCATCTGACGCTCGCACGTTCGGTAGATACGTGCCGAGAGGCGATCGGCGCATTGCCTCCCACGAGCACTCGATAGAGACAGAAGGTTGCGGCGACGCACGGCGCGTTCGTGCAGTCACCCGCGGAATCAGCCTTCTGCCAGAGGCGCCCCCACACGCGGATCGGGCCGTCGACTTCGGTCGCCGGCCCGGTCCGTTTTTTGTCGCCGGGCGGGTTCGAGTTGCGCTTCCGCGCCTTCCGTGCGGCTTCCACCGGCACCGACGCGTCGGCTCGGTCAGCGAAGGTCAATCTCGAAATCGAGCTGATCGCCCGTCTTCGATCGAACCCACTTCACGACGATATTCCGCGGCGCGAGGTCGTTGGTCACGATCGAGGGCGGCGTCGGCAGTTTCTCCTCCGCTTCGCGTTCCTTCTTTGAGCTCTTCTTCGCCTTTGGCGCGATCAGCTCGAACGTCGGCGTGCCCTTGGCAAGATCGTCGTCGGGGATCTGGAAGTTGATGTCATCCGTGGCCGAGAGCGTGACCGACTGCCCGTGGGCTCCTCCGCCGCTGAAGACCTCACTCGTGAACTTCGCCTCACGCAGCTTGACCTGGAGGTCGTCCATGGACGTCGGGACGATTCCCTTTCCGGCGAGCGCCTTCATGCCCTCGGCGAGAAACTGCGCTCGCTCCAGCGCCGTGAGGAACGCGCTGGGCCGGGCCGTTTTCGCGTGCTCGATCCACCGCGCCTCGAAGCTGTCGATGTCGCTCGTGCCGAACGCCTTCACGAACGCGTCGTAGTTCGTCGCGCCGCGGTTGATGTATCCGAGGTAGGCCTCGAACTGCTTCTGGTAGCGGCCGCTTTCGCCATACACGAGGAAGTGCACCATCGACCACGCCTGCATGTACTGCAGCGCGGCGTTGCCGGTACGCACGTTGGCGTTCCACCGCTCGCCGTCCATGGTGATCATGTCGCGGAAGTGGACCTGCTTGCCGGCGCTGATGGCATCACGCAGCGTCTTGATCGTGCGCTCGTTGGTCTGACCGACGATCACCGTCCCGTCCACGACGGCCGACTCACCGAAGAACTCCGCAACGCCCTCATTCACCCACGGCGGAAGGTCGTTGCCGAAGCGACTGTTGGCGAACTGATGGAATCCCTCGTGCTGGATGACGTGATGCACACGACTTTTCGGCAGGTTCTCCACCCAGAACGCGAGCGCGGCGCCCTTGGGTGAAACGAAGAACATCCCGCCGCTGCCGGTCCCGTTGATCCCGTAGTGCTCGCGAAGCGTTGCGATGTAATCCTGCTGCGTCGCGAACATGAGCACGTCGAGCACCTCGGGCGTGCGCTGCTCGAGCCCACCGAGGCGCTTCTTGTACTCCGCGTACATCAGGTCGAGGTGCTGCCCGTACGCCCGCGTGTCTGCGGCGCTCAGATCGCTTCGTATCCGATAAAAGCGGCTCTTCGTGAGGCCGTTTCGTCCCGGCTCGGTGCGATCCCACCACGATGACTGCATTCGACGCTCGCCAGCCTGGTGCCCTCCCTGCTGCGGCGCCGCCGCAAAGGAAGGAATGATCCCTGCACACGCGAGCCACGCGGCCGCAGCGATCGGCAGGCGCGGCGAACGACGCATCGCAGTGCGGAAAAAACTCAAGGGATCGGCGGCAAGACGTCCGAGAAGGTGACTCTGCGTCGGTTGTTGCATGTTCAGGATCTGCCTGCGAAACACGTCGGGCCAATAAAACCGCCAGTCGAGCTGCCATCACTTCGAGTGGCGTGAGTTCGTCGTCCAGATCATCCCGCGAGGGACTGATTTGGTGGCTTCGACGCAAAAAGATTGAACCGGGTCGGAACCGTTCGAAGGAGTCGTGCGAACTGTTGCATGTCAGTGGCGACCTCTTTCTCCACTGACCTGACAAGTAGCACGGATCTTTTCGGTGTTAGGGACACTGATGAGGTCAATCACCGGTGCAGGTTGAGGGAACCAACCACCGGAGTTTGGGCGGAGTTGCCGGGACCGCTGTCCTCTCCAGAATCAAGGGTCTGGAGGCGACAGACCAGGCTTAGGGGAAAAGGGAACACCTAGAGTCTGTGGTCCACACGATCTCACTCGAAAGTCTGAGATCCACCAACGACATCTCTCTCCGCTACTTGGCTGGGGAAAAGGGAAGAGGGAAAAGGGAGACCGGCCGCGATCCTGGAAAAGGGCGCGGCCGTGTCTGCTTTTGGGCCAAACTGCCCTCCGACGACGGCCGCGCGGGAAAAGGGCGCGGCCGTGTCTGCTTTTGGGCCAAACTGCCCTCCGACGACGGCCGCGCGGGAGAAGGGCGCGGCCGTATCTGCTTTTGGGCCACACTGCCCTCCGACGGCGGCCGCGCGGGAAAAGGGCGCGGCCGTGTCTGCTTTTGGGCCACACTGCCCTCCGACGACGGCCGCTCGGGAAAAGGGCGCGGCCGTATCTGCTCTTGGCGTGCCTGGAGAACATTGACGTAGGCCATCGCCCCATGCGGCTCGCCGGACGCCGAGCAGCCTGCAGCATTGGGCTTCGCCTCGTCAATCACGACGCGCCCGGAGGCGAGCGATTGGACCTCGGACTCGCTGCGGTCGACGCCGAGCTGCGCAACGACGCGGCCACCGCCGCTCGCCACGGGGCGCTTGAGCGGGACGTTTCGCGGGCGAAGCCGCTGCCCCGCATCGCGGCGGAGATCGACACCACGGGCAACGCGCGTCCCCGCGCGTCCGCGCCCTAACGCCGCGACCACCATCGCCAAGTTAGGTCTGCTGCGCGTAGGTCGCGAAGACCTCGCTGCCCGGGTAGTAGCGTCGCAGGATGTCGCGCCACGTCGCGCCTTCCTTGCTCAGGGCCTCGGCGCCGAACTGGCACATCCCGACGCCATGGCCGTATCCGCGGCCGTCGAGCGTGATCGTCGAGCCGCTGACGCGTGCCGTGAAGTCGGCGCTCTTCACCCGCGACTTCGGATCGGCGAGTCCCGGCACTTCGGCGTTGAATGCCCAGCGGAGTCGCTCGGCCGGAATGTCGAAGGTCTGGTTGCGGGCGTCGGTGAGCCGGAAGGAGACGGGCCGCCCCACCGCGTTGACCGTCGCCACGTCGATCGCCCGAAGCCCGTCGATCCGCGCCATCGCCGGTCGGTCGGTGCGGGCCCATCCGGCGATGCGCTTCGCCGACTCGGCCAGCGGAAGCGACATCTTCCATCGCCAGGAGGGTGCGCTTCGGCAGCACTCGCGCCCCATGTCCGAGGTCACCTGCAGCGGGACGATGGCGTTGAACTCGCCTCCGGCAATGGCGTCGGCGGCGTTGGCCGGCCGACCGCCGCAGGTCGACGAGTAGTACGCGGGCACGACCCGCTTGTCCCAGAGCATGACCATGCCACGGGTCTTCCGCACGGCCTCGAGGCTGCTCTTGTGCGAGGTCGTTCCCGTCCACGCCTGGCTCGCCTCTCCCGCGACGACGTCGAAATGGGAATCGAGGCTCTGGGCGATTTCGCACACCGCGAAGCTTCGGGCGGCGACCGCCTGGGCGAGGTGCGTCTCGAGCGACCAGGTGTTGTAGAGCTCCTTCGCCAACACGCCCGGCAGGTACTGCTCCATGGGCACGTGGGTCACGACGTCGATCGCCCCGAGTCCCTCATCGGTGCGGGCGACGAGCCGGAGGCCCCATGGCAGGGCTCCGCATCCGGCGATCTCCTTCGAGAGCCGCACGCCCTTCGACCCCGGCGCAGGCTTCACCTCCAGCACCGGCGTGGTGAAGCTGTACGTTCCGGCATTGCGCGATCCGGCGGCCTCGATCACCAGCCAGCCGTTCATGGTCGACTCGATCGTCGCCGGCAGCGTGACCTGCTTCGCCGGCGCGCCCTCGCCGTTGGCGATGAGCACGCGGGCCCCATCGCCCTCGATGCGCACCGGCCGGCTGGGCGTACGCACCGTCGCGATGCGCACGCGCACCACGGGCTCCACCGTCGGCGGGAAGGGACGCTGCACGATCCGCGGCGGAGGGGGCGGCGGCTCGCGCCTGCTCGACGCCTCCGCGGGCGGCGCGTCCTTCAGCTCATCGGTGCCGCGCGGAAGTCGCCGTCCGTCGCGCGAGGTCGGAGGGTCGCAGCCGACCAGCGCGCCGCCCGCGGCGAGCGATGCGGCGATGAAGAGAAATCCCCGCCGCGCGGCATTGATGCCTGCGCGACCGCCGGAGTTCGCTCGGTCGTCCGTTCGCTCTGCCATGAGGTGCACCACCGTACCCGCGAATCACCGCAATCCAAAGGCCCCTTGCAAGCATCGGCTTTTGGGTTTTTTCCGCTGCCGTTTTGGGGAACGCGACATGGGCCTTTCGGACGGCCCGCAAACGCACCGACTCCGAACGAACGCCGCCACGAATGGCCCTCGCGGGCGTTCGTGGCGGCGTGTGATCGGACGAGCTGCGGAAGGGGCTCAGTCCAGCTTGCGGAGGGTGAGTCCGTGCTGGGCGAGCTTCTCCTTGATCTCGACGAGCGAGGTCTGGCCGAAGTTCTTGACGCCCATGAGCTCCGCCTCGGTGCGCGAGGCGAGTTCGCCGAGCGAGCCGATGTTGAGGAGCTGGAGCGCCTTGCGGGCCCGGACCGAGAGCTCGAGCACCGAGATCGGCTTGTTCAGCGTCGTCTCCGGCACCGAGGACTTGAGCGACTCGATGATGTCCTTGCGGGCGCGGTTGTAGTTGCCGCCCTCGAGGCCCTGACCGAGACGCAGCCCCTTCGACGAGAGCATGTTCTTGATCTCGACCAGCGAGGTCTCGCCGAAGTTCTTGTAGGAGAGAAGCTCCGCCTCGGTGATCTTGAGGAGATCGCCGAGCGTGCGGATCTGCATCTTCTTGAGGCAGTTGCGGGCCCGGACGGAGAGCTCGAAGTCGGTGACCGGCGTGTCGAGCACCGCGTTCTCGCGGACGCGATTCCGGTCGCTCTCGGCGTCGTAGAACATGTCCTTGCTCGCCGAGACGTCCTTGTAGTAGAGGCGAGCCCGCGGGTGGTTCGGGTCGGTCTCGAGGACCTGCTTGAGCAGCCGCTCGGCGCGGACGATCTCGCCGCGGTCCTCGTAGATGATCGCGAGATTGACCAGGGCATTCAGCGGCGGCCGATTGCCGTGGATCAGCTCGTCGTAGAGCTCAACGGACTCGTCCTCCTCGCCGAAGAGGTCGAGGAGATACGCGAGGCGGAAGGTCGCCTCGTTGTGCTCGTTCTGCTCGCGGGCCTTGCGGTACTCCTCGATCGCGGCGATGCGCTCGCCCGACCGCTCGAGCTCGAGCCCGCGCTTGAAATGGGCTTCCGCCGCGGCGGGATTGCCCGCCGTCGACTTGCCGCCGATGATCGTGTCCAGACCGGCAGTGCCGCCGCCAATGCGGTTCATGTCAATGGTCATCGAAACTCCAGAGCCCGTGGACGAAGCGTGTTCTCGGGGCAACGGGTCGGACGACGTCCGGGCCGGCCCCATCTGGCTCCGTCAGGGAACCGGAGTGTAGAGGGACGGCGAAGCGGGCTCAACTTGATCGCGGCGCCGCCGCTACGGGCGGCTCGGGGGCTCCGCGACCGGTTCCGCTGGCATGTGCGGCCGTTCTCGGACGACCGCCGGGCGCCAGATCCCCTCCCCCATCGTCATGCTCATCGGTCGGCCCGACGGCTCGATGATCGTGACCACCGTCCGGCCCTCGGCATCGCTCTCCACCCGCCAGCCGTAGGGCAGTTCGAGCCCCTCGCGACTCGACGCATGTCCCTCGTCGTCGATGAAGGCAAGGCGCTCGGCAAGCTTCGCCCGAACCGCCTCGGGCCGCTTCGCCAAATCGCTGTCCTCGACTCCGAAGCCGCGCAGGGCGGAGAGCACGTGTGGTCGAGGCCCCTCAAGGCGACCGAAGGTCGCCAGCGTCAGCCCGCTCAGCTGCGCCGCGGCCATCGCGGCACCGGCGACGACGCTGACGACGACGAAGAGGAGGGCGACGCGATGCAGGTGCGGCTTCGTCGGTCCATGCCCGGCGAAGGGCAGGACCGAGAGCATGAGGAGGGCCGCGGTCCAGACGAAGGTCTGGGCGAAGACCATCCGAACGTCGGACCAGGTCGCGAGCCGCGTCGACACCGCTCGAGCCGGGCCGATCGGGAGCGTGAGATCGTCGCGGTCGCGGCGCAGGTCGAGATGCCCGTGGAGCCGCGTCATCCAACTGCCCTCGAGCGCGAGCGGCATGAGCTCGGGATGCCCGACGCGGCCGCGTCGCCCGTAGCCCCAGAACTCATCGGGATCGTTCGAAAGGACGGGGGACGCCACGAGCGCCGTCCATACCTGCAGGAGCGGATGGGAGACCGGACCCGACGCGAACACCACGAGGTCAAGATCGAGTGCGCCGCCGCCCGCTGCGGTCAGCGCCATCGGATAGACGATCTCCCTGCTCGGGAAGATGAGCTTGAGCGGATGCGGCGCGACGTGTCCCCTCTCGAGCAGGACCCGCGCCGCACAGAAGAGCCAGCCCTTGGCGATGTACGCATCGATCGCGGGACGGGTCGCCGCCGGAAGGTCGAAGCCGCGCTCGGTCAGCCACCGAACGAGATCCTCGCCGACAGCCGCCCTCACCACGTCGACCTCGTAGCGGCCGGCGCTGACGCTGCGGACGACGGAGACGCCGCCGGCCGGCGGAACGCCGCGGGCCGAGGCGAGGGCGGGCAGCAGAAGGGCGATGACGGCGAACAGCAGCGCCACTGCGGCGACCAGCGTCCACAGGCCCCGGGCGATCGCCATGCGGAAGATCACACCGACCGCCAGCGCGACCACGAGCGCGGTCAGGGCGCTCGACATGTCGCGTCGGGCCGCCGCCGCGTCGATCACGCGCGGCGAGGCGATCTCGAGCGCGGTCGCCACCGTTCCCGGCGACACGGCGGCGATGACCTCCGGTTCGGCGGGCACCGGAATGACCCAGGCGAGCGGCGTGCCGTCGCTCTCCACGCCGCTTTCGATGATCAGCGTCTCGAGAGCGTCGTGATGGCCGATCACCGCGGCCTGCGAGGGCATCGCCGGATCGCGGACGATCGCGCTGGCGCTCGGCAGGAACTTGCCGTCCCCGCGCGCGGGAGCCGTGATGTCCAGGGCTCCGGTCAGGACGACGAGGGCGATGACGGGTCTCACCAGTCGTTGCATGCGGGTCCTCGCCTTCGGTGCGTCGTCGTCATGAGCAACGCGTTAGGTGCGCTCGACAAGCCTGATGCGCCGCCAGCGTCCGCTCTCGAACCGGGCCGCCATCACGAACCCCAGGACGATGATGTACGCGGCCGAAGCGACCCACGGCCCGAGGCTCGACCACTGCGGCATCGAATGGGAGAGCCACCAGCCTCCGCCCACGATCACGGTCCAGCTGAGCGCCACGGTCACGACGCCGGGCACGATGGTATCGCCGGCGCCGCGCAGGGCGCCGGAGTAGACGATGCCGAGCGCGTCGAAGGTCTGGAAGACCGCGGCGCAGATCATCATCGCCCCGCCGATGCGGACGATCTCGGCGGCGTCCTCGGGGCTCGTCCGCTCGCCCAGCGTGAAGACCCCGAGCAGCCGCTCCCGGAAGATCGCCATGAGGACGCCGCAGGTGGTCATGTAGGCCATGGCCATGATCACGCCGACGCGCGCCCGGTGGGCGGCGACGTCGGGCTGCCCCGCGCCGATGTACTTGCCGACGAGCGAGGTCGTGGCCACCGAGAAGCCCACGGCGGGCATGAACGCCATGTGCATGTACCGCAGCGTCGCCCACCCCGCGACCAGGTGCAGCGGCCCGAAGAGCCCGACGAGATAGCTCATGAAGATCGCCCAGCAGATGATCTCGCTCGAGAACTGCAGGGCGTTGGGCCAGCCGAGCCGGAGGACGTCCGCGATCCGCCGCCAGTCGCAGCGCCACGTGCCGCGGGTCGCGTAGGTGGCGTTCATGCGGGCCGACAGGAAGATCGCCAGCGGAATCGCTCCCTCGACCGCGGTCCCGATCACCGTCGAGATCGCGGCGCCGCGCACGCCCATCGCCGGCACGCCGGGAACGCCCGGAATCCCCCACGACGGAATGCCCGCCTCGCCGTAGATGAGGATGTAGTTGCCGATGCAGTTGACGACGTTGCCCGTGATCGCAGCGACGGCGATCACCCGCGGACGCTGGATGCCGAAGAA
The DNA here is from genome assembly GCA_044220875.1 of Phycisphaerales bacterium. Lineage (GTDB taxonomy): Bacteria > Planctomycetota > Phycisphaerae > Phycisphaerales > SM1A02 > JAEUIT01. Next base: position 354,395 of record JBGAQH010000002.1, read on the forward strand.
GAACTGGGCGATCGCCTTCGTGCACATCGTCACGACGCCGCCGAAGAGGAGCACCTGGGCGTAGGCGACCTCGAGCTCGATGAGCCTCGGCTCGCCGGCGTGCATCTGCCGGAAGATGACCGGCAGGACGAAGCCGTAGGGAACGAGGAGAAGGAGCCACGCGAAGAGCGACATCCACAGTCCGCTCCACGCGTACTTCGCAGCCTCGAGGGGCTTCCCGGCGCCGACGTTCTGGCTGACGTAGGTGTTCACCATCGTCACGATCCCGAAGAGGAACGAGATGATGGTGAAGCTCCAGACGCCGCCGTTGCCCTGCGCGGCGACGGAGATCGCGTCGACGCGCGAGACCATGATCGCGTCCACGAACTGCATCACCGTGTACGACATCATCGTCAGCACGGTGGGCCACGCGATCGACCACACCTCGCGGATGGGCGAGGGCGCGCTCATGCCCGATCGCTCGCCGCGAGACGCGGGGCCCCGTGTCTCCCGCGGCGGGCGGCACGCACCCGAGGGCTCACAGCTCGACCATCACCATGTCGCTCTCGACATGCTCGTGCTCGGTCGACGGCAGGTGGGCGTGGGCGATCGCCTCGAGTCCCGGCAGCTTCGCCATCGCCGCGCGCGTCGCCGCGTCGTCGTAGCCCTGCGGGTACTTCGAGAGCCGGTCGGCAAGCAGCTCCATGCCGATCTGGGACTCGCTCTTGGCGAACTCGCGACCGGGGATCGCCGCGCGGAAGACCTGCATGCGTCCCTTCGCGTTCTCGAAGGTGCCGGCCTTCTCCGCCCAGGTCACGCTGGGCAGGACGACCTCGGCCATCGCCGTGATCGCATTGGGCAGCGTGTCGATCGCGATGACCGCGACGCGCCGCAGCGCATCGACGAGGGAGGGCGTCACCCAGTCGCTCGGATAGTTGCCGGTGATGATCGCGGCACCGAACTCCGGCCGCGAAACCTCGCGGACGAATCCGTTGAAGTCCTCGACCGTGCGGCCGGTTCCGGCGACCATGGCCTCGAGCACGCGACGGACGCCGCGGGCGTTCGGGGCCTTCTCGGCGTAGAGCGTGAAGCCGCCCGGGAAGGTCTTGTCCGCGCCGTGGGTGGGGACGGGACCGATGCCCAGGAGCGCCTTGGGATCGATGGCCAGCGCGTAGGAGGCCAGGTGATAGGCGTCCTCGCAGGAGAGCATCGGGCTCACGAGAAGCGCCATCCGCTTCTGGGCGATCGATCCCAGGTGCTTCATCTGGGCCTCGACCCGCTCGATCGCCGCGGCCCACGCGTCCGAGGCCTGGGTCCGCTCGAAGGCATGCTCGCCCCTGATCGAGGGCATCGAGAGCCGGTCCTCGCGATGGACGAACTTCCAGCCGTAGCGGACCTCGTCGGTGATCCACCACTTGTTGACCTCGAGGTTCGTGCGGGGCTTGCAGCGGTAGATGCGCCCGTCGTTGTGCTCGAGGGAGATGTTGTCGCCGCTGGCGGTGATGCCGTCGATCGAGGGCGTCCGCTTGAGGTACCAGACGCGCTGCTGGAAGAGGAACTCCTTGTCGAGGAGCGCGCCGACCGGGCAGATGTCGGTGACGTTGGCGGAGAGCTCGTTGTTCAGGGCCATGCCGGGGAAGACGTCGATCTGCTCCGAGGAGCCGCGTCCGTCAACCATCAGCTCGCCGGTGCCGGTCACCTCGCGGGTGAAGCGCACGCAGCGGGTGCACATGATGCAGCGGTCGCTGTACAGCAGCACGTTCGGACCGACGTCCTTCTTCGGCTGCTTGATCTTGTCCTCCTCGAACCGGCTAACGCCTCGTCCATACTGGTAGGAGTAGTCCTGCAGGTGGCATTCGCCGGCCTTGTCGCAGACCGGGCAGTCGACGGGGTGGTTGATGAGCAGGAGCTCCATCACCGACTTCTGGTTCGCCGCGGCCTTGGGGCTGTCGGAGAAGACGACCATGCCGTCGGTCGCCGGCTGCTGGCAGGTCGGGACGAGCTTCGGGAAGGGCTCGAGCTTCCCGGTCTTCGGGTTCGGCGCCCACACCTCGGCGAGGCAGATCCGGCAGCTCGCGACCACCGAGAGACCCGGGTGGTAGCAGTAGTGCGGGATCTCCTTCTCCTGGTCGAGCGAGGCCTGGAGGATGGTCTGACCCGGCTTGAATTCGACCTTGCAGCCGTTGACGGTGATCGTGGGCATAGAGGGCGAGGATTGTACGGGAAGGTCCCACCGCTGCGGTCGCTCGGGTCGCCCGGAGGCGTCGGAGCCGACGCGGATCGCCGCAACCGCGGCGCTGCGGGGTCTACGCCCCGACCGGGATGACCGTGCCGGCGTCGAGCAGGACCAGCGTCGCATCGACCGCTCCCATCGCGAGGCCAAAATGCTCGGCGACGGCGGTGCGATAGGCTTCGATCTGAGGCCGGTAGCGATCGACGAGCTCTCGCGTCGAGTCCGGACCGCTCACCCGGTCGGTCTTGAAGTCGAGGAGGGTCGCTCGGGTCGGCGCCCCCGACGGACCATGCAAGACCAGGCGGTCAACGGCCCCCTGTTCAAGCCCCCCGCTTTCCGGATCGATCCTCGCGAATCGCCACTCGCGGCGAAGTTCGACCGGGCCACCCGGTCGGGTGAGGACCGCCCTGATCGGCGCCGCCGCCACGGCCCGCTCGACCAGCGCGGCGCAGCGCTCAATCGTCGTCGCCCGCTTCTCGAGGTCCGATCGCTGCGCGCTCGGGGCACACCGGCGGGCCGCCGCCGCAAGATCCTCGCGCCGAACGCCGGTCTCGGAGAGCCACTCGATCGACTCCATCATGGCGTGGACGATGACGCCCGCATCCATCGCCGCCCGCCTCATCGCGCTCGCCTCGATCTCCTCCTCAAAGCCGCTGCCGCGGCGCGGAAGCTCCCGGGCCGACGCCGATCGGGCCCGCGTGGCCCGCAGCCCGCTCGGCGGCCGAAGCGAGATCGGTTCGCTCCGCGATGCCGCGGGCGACGCGGGCGGTCGAGCCGAGCCGTCGAGTGCGCTCCGGGATCCGGCGCGGTGCGCGATCCCCGGCTGCTCCGCGTTCGGGCACCAGGCGCCGCGCAGGATTCCCGCGAAGCTGTTGCCGAAGCTCGGCCCCTCCTTCGTGCGGGCCGGGCCGACGACCGCGAAGAGCCCGCGCCGCGCCCGAGTGACCGCCACGTAGAGGGTCGAGAGGAACTCGCGATAGGACTCCTCGGTCGTCGCGTCGATCACCTCGGCGACCTCCTCCTGGCGCGCCGACTCCGCCGCCCATCGGACGACGCGGACATAGGGGCCATCGGGACGTCCCGTGCCGCGGACCGCCGCAATCGGCGTGCGCATGACGAAGGGCTGGTCGAGGTCGCACAGCACGACCGCGTCGAACTCCAGTCCCTTCGACTGGTGGATGTTCATGACCGTCACGCCGCCGCTTCCCTCCTCGTCGAGCGCCTCGGCCCGCAGCGCCGCAGCGACCTCGCCCGGCCGCCGCTCGCGGACGTCGGAGCCGTCGAAGCGCATCGCCGCCTCGACGAGCTCGTCGAGTCGCTTCGCCTCCCGCGCGTCGACGTCCTCCAGAAGCCGGTCGCGCCAGCGGCGGAACGCCTCGGCATATCCGATTCGGTCGAAGGTCTTCCGCAGCGATTCGCTCACCCGATGGCGCGAATGGCTGCGGTCGGGCCGATGGTCCGACTCGCCGAGCCCGACGATCGCGCCGAGCGGGGAATGGGCGATGTGAAAGCAGGCGACGGTGTGGTCGGGATGGTCGGCGAGCGTGAGCGCCGCGAGGATCGCGTTCACGCTGGCGGCGTCGCGCAGCGAGCCGACCCCGCGCGCCGACGCCGCGACGCCCCGCTCCCGCAGGCGATTGAGCATGCCCGCGACCGGCGCGTTGCGGCGACAGAGGACGCCGATCGAGGCCCCGGGATGGTCGCGAACGAGCTCGGCCACGAGCGATGCGGCGGCGTCGAGGTTGGCCTCCTGCTGGACCCGCGAATTCGTCCGCGCGTCGGTGCCCGGCGCGATGTGCAGCTCGACGGTGCCGGGCGCGCCGGGGACGCCCGATTCGTGCGCCCGCCACGAAGCGAGCCAGGCGTCCGCGGCCTGCCGGTGCGCCGGGTCGCCCCGCAGGATCGCGGGATTGGCGCGCAGCCCGTCGAAGATCGCGTTCACCGCGTCAAGGACCGCCTGACTGCTGCGGAAGCTCCGCGAGAGCGCGTCGTCGCGCATCCCCAGCGTCCCCGACTCGAGCACGATCGACGGCAGCCGCTCCAGCAGCGCCGGCGACGCGCCGCGCCATCCGTAGATCGACTGCTTCAGGTCGCCGACGACGAAGAGGCTCCGCTCGTTCGGGTCGCCGCCGGCGATCTCGCGCACGATCGGCAACAGGGCCCGCCACTGCGGCACGCTCGTGTCCTGAAACTCGTCGAGCAGCGCATGGCGGAATCGGGCGTCGAGGCGGAAGAAGACCTCGGCGAGGTCGGGCAGCGCGCCCGCGTCGGCAAGGGCCATGGTGAGGTCGTCGAAGGTGACCGCGCCGGCGGCGCGCTTGGCCTCGCGGAAAGCCCGCTCGAATCGCCCGGCGAGCTCGCGGAGCGCCGCGGTGTGGCGGCGCTGCTCCTCGTAGGCGAGGTCGAGGGCATGGCCGACCAGCGGCTCGTACGCCGCGACGAGTTCGCCCGGCAGTTCGACGTGGTACCGGAACTCGCCGCGCCGGACCTTCTCGCCGATGCCGCCGGCGAGAATGGCGCCCCATGCCTCCGCGTCGTGCGGGTCGAGGTCGGCAAGGCGCTCGAGGTCCTTCCTCAGGGCCTTGGCCTGATGCCCGTTCTTCGGCACGGGCACGGCGCGGAACTCGTCGATCATCGCCCGCACCTCGTCGGCGTCGGCGATGGGGCGCTTCGGCCATTCCCACGCGCTGGCCTCGCTCTGGCGGAAGACGCGGAGGACCGGACGCACGGAGCCGAGGATCGCGTCGGCGACGCTGAGCCGCGGATGTCCCTTGTTGAGCGCGGCGACGGTCGCGAGCAGCGAGTCCGCGTCGTCGCCGGCGAGCATGCTCGTCACCGCATCGCCCTCGAGCGCCTCGGTCTCGATCGCATCGAGGACGCGCGGCTCGGGCGGCACGCCAAGCTCCGCCGCGAACGCCATCACCGTCGAGGCGAAGAGCGAGTCGAGCGTTCGGATCTGGAGCCGGTCGATCGAGGCGACGGTGCGCTCGAGCGCGGCGATCGCCTCCTGCTCGGAGGGCTCGGGCAGGTCGCTGCCGACGGCGAGCCCGCGCCGCGCTGCCGGGTCGAGGACGGCGGCCGCGAGACGGCCCAGCACGCGATCGCGGATCTCGGCGGCCGCGGCACGCGTGAAGGTGCTGGCCAGGAACTCCGCGGGCGGCACGCCGCGCCGGATGAGCTCGATCGCCCGGCCCGAGAGCCGAAAGGTCTTGCCGCTGCCGGCCGAGGCGAGGATGCGCTGATGTTCGAGCGGCGGCGGGCGGTGGCTCATGCGTCACCGCCGTTCCCGCTGATCCTGCCGTCCGCGTCGCGCTCGCGATCGTCGCCGCCGAAGACGAAGGTCTGGAGGATGTCCTCGTGGGGATCGTCCCAGCCGAGCGGATCGCCGAGCGGAAATTCGCCGCGCCGAATCGCCAGCACGACGCCCTCCGCGACGCGCCGCGCCTCGTCGAGCTCCTCGCCGCCGAAGTCCGCCGCGCACCATCCGGCGCGCCGCGGGTTCGAGGGCAGGCGCACGTAGCCGAGCTCGATCGTCGACCCCGCGAGGGTCTTCGCGAGGCTCGCGCGCATCCCCTCCCGATAGAGCGGCAGCTGCAGGTCCTTCCACGGTCCGGTGCCGCTCTTGCCGCTGCGATGCGTCTCGCGCGGCGTCGATCCCGCGTCGCCGGTCTTGTAGTCGATGATCCGCCACGTCTTGCGGGACTCGTGCAGGTCGATGCGGTCGATCTGCCCCGTGATACGCATCGGAGCCGTGCCCTCCGGGGCGAGGGCGAACGTCGCCGGGAGCCTGAGCTCGGCCGCATGGATCCGCCAGCCCTCGGCCGCGTGCGCCACCTGCCACGCCGCGAACGGCGCGAAGCGCTGCCGCATCACGTCGAGCTGGAGTCGCACCGCCGGCAGCGTCCTGGTCCCGAACGCGTCGCGCGCCGCGGCGTCGAATCGGGCGACGAGCTCGCGGCGGAGCGTCTCGGGATCCGTGATGGCCTGCAGGGCCCGCTCCTGGGCGAAGCCGCGCAGGGCCGCATGGACGAGCGTTCCCAGGTCGGGAACGGGAATCTCGCGCGGATCGTCGTCGACCGTCGCGAGGCGCTCGATGCGATCGAGCCAGAAGCGCGTTCCGCAGGCGAGATAGGAGCGGAATCCGGTGACGCTCATCGACCCGAGGTCGCCGGCCCCGGCCGGCGGCTGCGGCACGCGGAATCGGGATGTCCCGGCCGCCGAGGGCCGCCAGGCGCGTGCGCCCGACAGGGCCAGCGAGCGGTCGGCCAGGCGGGCGACGCGCCGCGCCAGCTCCCGGCCGCGGACCCGCAGGAGAAGCCTGCTCGGCACCAGCGGCTCCCCCTCGGCGGAGCGCCGCCCGACGACGAACCGCGTCGACGGCGCCCGGGCGAGGAGCGCATCGAGGAGCGCAGCGTCGCGCGCCGCACGGCGCGACCGCGTCGCCATGCCTAACAGTTCGCGCACCGACTCGGGGACCAGCGAGTCGCCCGCCCCGCCCTCGGGCACGCATCCCTCGTTCATGCCGAGCACGACCACGTGCGGCGCCGGCTCGAAGGGAAGCTCGAGCCATCCGATCGCCTCGACCGACCGCTCCCGCGGATCCGCGGGCAGCCTCAGCGCCGCGCATTCCTCGAGGACGAGCTCCAGGGGATCCCTCGACCGCCGGAGTTCGGGCGGAATCGCGTCGATCGCCTCGACCGCCAGGCGGAGGCGCTCGACGGCGCCGCGGTCCCCCTCGTCCCAGGGCAGCGAGGCCAGCGCGCCGAGGAGCCCCTCGGGCCGGTCGATCGAGGACATCCATGCGTCGACCGCCTCGACGCAGCGGCGCACGACGGCGCCGCTTTCCCCACCGAGCGGCTGGTCGAGCGAGGCGGGCAGGCGCGACTGGCGCACCTCGTCGAGCGCGGCGATCGGATCGCTCGATTCGCCTTCGGCCTCGGCCTCGCCGCCCGCGGCGCCCGCCATCGCCCCGGCGACCATGCGGCCGAACGCCGGCCTTCGCAGAAGCGCCGCGAAATCCTCGGGGAGTCGCGACGAGCGATACGCCGCGATCGCCGCGAGCGTCCGCCCCACCGGCGTCGCGGCGAACGGGCGGCCGGCTGCGACGTGCACGTCGATTCCCGCATCGCGCCCGGCGAGAACGATCGCCTCGGCAAGGTCGGCGTCGGCCAGGGCGAGCGCGACCTGATCGACGGCGAGTCCCCCGCATTCGGCGGCCCGCTCGGCGATGAAGCGGAGTCCGCACTCGGCGACGTCGCGCGGCGTCTCGGCGGTGACGATCGACTCGTCGGCGACCGGCAGCGCCGCGTCATGCCACGCCGCGGTCGCCGCGCCGAACGCGTCGAAGCGGTGGTGATGTTCGGCTCGCGCCGCGACGATCGCCACGACGTTCGGGCATCGGGCCAGCGCCCGTCGCTGCGCGCCGGCGAGCTCGAGCGTCCCTACGGTGACGACCCGCTCGAAGGCCGGCGCTCCGCGCTCGATGAGGGCGTCGCGCGCCCCGCGCGGCGTGGCGAGGCCGGCGGCGGCAAGCCTCGCCCGCGCGAGCGGGGCGAGTTGCTCGAGAGCCGCGAGCCGCGTTGCGTCGCCGTGGGCGGCGCGAACCGCCTCGGCCGCCTCGTCGAAGTCCCGCTCCGCGGCATGCAGCTCGTCCTCCAGGCGGACGACCGTCGCCGCGATCCGCCGCCAGAGCGTCGCATCGGCGGCATGGCCGCGCGGCACGAAGGGTCCGACGACGGCGGCGTCGGCCTCGTCGAGCGTCGCCTCCCACGCCAGGCGCCGCTCGATCCGCGACGCCGTCGGATCGAGCCCCTCAAGCGGAAGGAACGCCCGTTCCACCATCGTTCCGACGGTCGCGATCGTCGGCGCCTCGAGCGCCCGTCGGCGGCGCGAGGCCTCGATGAGCGTGGCGTGCAGCAGCAGCCGACCGGCCCGCGCCCCGGGGACCACGACGAGCGTGCGCCCGAGGTCGATCACGCGACCGCTTCCGGCGAGATCGGCAAGCGCCGCCGCGGCCGCCTCGGGAACGCCGACCGCCGGGTCGACGAATCGAATCGTCGCTCCGGCGCCCGTCAGAATCGTGTCGCGCTCGCCCGTAACCACGGCCGCACTCTAACGTTTCGCCGGCGGCGCGCCATGGCGCCCACGCCCGATCGGCGGGGCACGTCGCGCTGCGCGGGCCGCCGCGCGCGACGTGCGTGAGAACGGAGACCCCCGCGACGTGGCGGTGCGTTCACCCCAACCTCCCCGCCCGGACCCCTCCGGCCGTTTCGATCCGCTACCCTCCCCGCGTCCGCGTCCGCACTCCGCAGGCGCGCCTTCAGAGGAGACACCGCGATGGGTTTCGTTTCCGAGTTCAAGGAATTTGCCCTCAAGGGCAACGTCGTCGACATGGCGGTCGGCGTCATCATCGGCGCCGCCTTCGGCAAGATCGTCAACAGCCTGGTGCAGGACATCCTGATGCCGCCGCTGGGCATGCTGGTCGCCGGCGTCGACTTCAAGAACGCCAAGTACGTCCTCAAGGAGGCGCCGCTGCCCGCCGACGAGGTGGCGATCAAGTACGGGAGCTTCGTCAATCTCGTGATCGAGTTCCTGATCGTCGCCGTCTCGCTGTTCGTCGTGATCAAGGTGATGAACAGGCTGCTCGCCGCCAAGGGCAGCTTTGTTCCGGCCATCCCGGGCTTCATCAAGAAGCCCTGATCGCCGCGTGTTCCATCGCGAAGGAGTTGACCGGCCCGCGGCGCCCGCCGCGGGCCGGTTCATTTGGCAGCGGCGGGAAGCGTCTCCAGCTCCATGAGCAGCTCGCCCTCGCGCACCTCGAGGTCGCGGAGGCGCAGGCGCCGGCGGTCCGCCAGCGTGAAGGTCGTGTCCACGCTCTCGCCGCGCAGCAGCGGGAGGAGCACCGACCGGAGATCGCCCTCGCCCCTCCCGAACGCTTCGATCACGGTCCGCACCGTGCCCTCGGTCAGGAACGGGACCGGCAGCCGGCCCAGCCGCACCGAACCGAGATTCGGCTGCAGCCGCTGGTCCGCGACCGTCGGCCGGAGGCTCGCGACGACGACGGAGGGAAGGTCGGCCGCCGTCGTCGCGACCTCGACGGTGTCCTCCGAGAAGTGCACCTGCACGTCGCCGAGGCGCTCGACGCCGACGTGCTCGCACCAGAGCGGCAGCCGCGCCGCGAGCCAGGCGTTCACGTCCTCCTCGCGGAGCCGAATCGCCCACGGTCCCGGCTCCGACCGGATGCGGTAGATCTCGCTCACGCATCCCTGCTCGAAGCGCTCGCCGGTGCGGCCGAGGGCGTCGCTCATCGACAGCGACGGGGACCACCACGCCGGGGGACGAAGCTCGACGACGACCGCCAGGGCCAGCAGGCAGATCACCGTGCCGACGGACAGCAGGAGCGGCCGCAGCGAGCGTCGGCTGCTCACCCGTTCCACCGCGAGACGATCAGCGTGTCATTCTGTCCGCCGAACCCGAAGGAGTTCGAGAGGCAGAGGTCGACCTTCGCCTTGCGAGCGACGTTCGGCACGTAGTCGAGGTCGAGGGCCGGATCGGGCGTGTTGTAGTTGATCGTCGGCGGCAGCATGCCCGACTCGATCGCGAGGACGCAGGTGATGAGCTCGACCGCGCCGGCCGCTGCGATCAGGTGGCCCATCATGCTCTTCACCGAGCTCATCGGGATGTCCTTCGCAAGCGGACCGAAGACCCGCTTCACGGCGAGCGTCTCGATCGAGTCGTTCTCCTTGGTGCCGGTGCCGTGGGCGCTGATGTAGTCGATCGGGGCCCGACCGTCGCCGCGCCTTCCGGACGGATCGATGCCCGCCTGCCGGAGGGCCATCGACATCGCCGCTGCGGCGCCGCGCCCCTCCGGCTGGATGTCGGTGATGCGGAAGGCGTCGGCGCTCGAGCCGTACCCTAACACTTCGGCCACCGGCTTCGCCCCGCGGGCCAGCGCGTGGTCCAGGGTCTCGAGGATGACCATGCCCGAGCCCTCGCCCATCACGAAGCCGTCGCGGTCGCGATCGAAGGGGCGGCTCGCCCTGGTCGGATCGCCCTTGCTCGTCGAGAGCGCGGTGAGCCGGTTGAAGCCGGTGACGCCGAGCATGTGGATCATGGTGTGCGTGCCGCCGGCCATCATGAGGTCGGTGTCGCCGCGCTTCAGGATCGTGCACGCCTCGCCGATCGCCTGGGTGCTCGCGGCGCAGGCCGTGAGGCAGTTGTACGCCGGCCCGCGCAGCCCGAATTCGCGGGCCAGGTGCGAGACCGGCATGTTCGGCTCCTGCTCGATCTCGCGCATCGCGGTCATCTCGCGGAGCGCCGCGGCGGCCCAGCGCTGACCGTCGATCCGCTGCGCCGCCGCGTCCCATCCGGCGATGTTCGCGGCGACGTAGTGCTCGGTGTCGAGGACCCCCTCGCCCGCGCCGAGGTAGATGCCCGCGCGGCGCCGATTGAGTCCTGCGAAGCCCGAGAGTCCCGCCTGTTCCCATGCCTGACGCGCCGCGCCCAGGGCGAAGCAGGTGTTGAGCCCCGCGGTCGCGTGGACCGCCGGATCGCGCACGTAGTCGGCGACGTTGAAGTTGCGGACCTGGGCGGCGAAGGTCGTCGGGAAGGTGCGGGCGTCGAAGCGGTCGATCGGGGCCATGCCGGACTCGCTCCGCATGAGACGGCCCCAGACGGTTGTGAGGTCGTGGCCGAGCGGCGTGACCCAACCCATGCCGGTGATGACGATGCGTGGTGAGGAAGGCATGGCGTTGTTAGGCGACTGCGCGGAGAACGATCGCGGCGGTCTGGCCGCCGAGGCTCGTGGTCATGACCAGGACGTGCTTGAGCGACGCAGGCCGCGACGGCGCCGCGTTGGCGTCGAAGGGGGAGCCCTTGGTGTTGATGCGGGCGGGAATGGTCTGCGCGCGCAGGCATTGGGCGGCGATCGCGACGGAGAGCGCGCCGCAGCCGGCGCCGCAGTTGCCGACGAAGGGCATCACCTGCACGAAGGGGATCGACGAGGCCTTCGCTCCGAACACCGTGCGAATTGCGGCCCCTTCGGCCGCGTCGAGCGCCGCGACGCTTGAGCCGAAGGGGACGATCGCGTCGATCGCGCCGGGCGCGATGCCCGCCTGCTCGATCGCGTTGGCGACGGCGGCCGCGATCTCCTCGCCGGTCTCGTTCACGACCGCCCCAACCGTGTCCGGGCAGAAGCACTGGGCCGCAGCGTAGCCGGCGATCTCGGCGATCGGCCTGGCCCCACGCCTCGTCGCCGAGTCGAGGGCCTCGAGAACGAGGATGCCGCCGCCCTCACCTAACAGTCCGCCCGTTGCGGTCGCGTCGAAGGGGCGGACGAGCGAGGCCACGTCGCCGCCGGCCGGCGTCGGCGCCAACCGCTTCGCGAAAATCTGGCGGAGGACACCCATCGGATGCAGTCGCGCCTCGGCGCCGCCGGAGAGGCAGGCGTCGGCGTCGCCGCGCTCGATGACCCGCATCGACTCGCCGATCGAGAGCGCCGCCGAGGTCTCGGCGCAGGTGATCGTGTTCGACGGCCCCTGACAGTCATGGATGATCGTCACGTGACAGGCGAGCATGTTCGGCAGGTACTTCAGGAGCCAGAGCGGGGTGAGGTTGTTCATCCCCTGCTCGCCCCAGAGTCCGAAGCTGAACTGGCCGGCGCCGTCGCGGGCGGTGTAGAGGGCGCTGGTGAGCTCGTCGATGTCCGCGGCGATGAGTCCGGCCCCGATGTGGCAGCCGACGCGATCGGGGGGCAGGGTCGGCGTGCCGCCCTCCGGCGTTCCCTCGTGGGACTTGGTCACGAGCCCCGCGTCGCGGACCGCCTCATGGGCGGCGCCGACGGCGAGCTCGATGTCGCGGGCCATGACCTTCGTCGCCTTGCGGTAGCTCTTGGGGACGTAGCTCTTCACGTCGAAGAGGTCGGCGGGAATCTCGGCGGCCGCGCTGGTCGGCAGGCCCGAAGCGTCCCACCGCTCGATGGACCGAAGGGCCGAGCGCCCTTCCACCAGGGCCTGCCAGAGCGGGCCCATTCCCACGCCAAAGGCGGAGACGGGCCCGAGTCCGGTGATGACGACGCGACGACGTTCGGGACGGGACATGAAGGGGGAGATGGTAGCGGGCTCGGGGGGCGATTGCCGCACGCCCCGTCCGCGACGCCCCACGGGGGCATCGGGCCTCGCCGACGGGCGAGGTCGCTAGCGCTTGGCGGCACGGCGCGAGATGAGCATCGCCATCTCGAGGGCCTGTTCGTAGTTGAGCCGCGGATCGACCTGCGAGACGTAGGCCTTCGAGAGGTCGACCTCGCTCAGTCCGCGGGCGCCGCCGGTGCACTCGGTCACGTTCTCGCCGGTCACCTCGAGGTGCACGCCGCCGAGGATCGTGCCCTCGTTGCGGTGGATCTCGAAGGCCTGCTCGAGCTCGGCGAGGATGTGCATGAACTTCCGCGTCTTCACCTGCTTGCCCGCCCAGTCGCCCTCCGCCGGCACGACGGTCTCGGTGTTGCCGTGCATCGGGTCGCAGCTCCACAGGACCGTGCGGCCCATCTTCCGGACGGTCCGCAGGAGCGTTGGCAGGTGCTTGGCGATCTTGTGGGCGCCGAGGCGGTGGATGAGCGTCAGGCGCCCGGGCTCGGCGTGCGGATCCAGCGTCTCGATCAGCCAGGCTAACAGTTCGGGCGTCGTGTCCGCGCCGACCTTCACGCCGATCGGGTTCGCGATTCCCCGGAAGAACTCGACGTGGGCCGAGTCTCGCGTGGCGGTGCGCACGCCGATCCAGGGGAAGTGCGTCGAGAGGTCGTACCAGCCGCTCCGGCGCGGGACCTGGCGGGTCTGGGCCTGCTCGTACAGCAGCACCAGTCCCTCGTGGCTCGTGTAGAAGTCGACGCGGTTGATCTGGCCGACCTCGCCGCCGGCGAGCGACTCCATGAAGCGGAGGCTCTCGCCGATCGACTCGACGATCCGCTGGTAGTCGGCGGCGAGCGGCGAGTGGCGCACGAAGTCGAGATCCCAGTAGTCGGGATGGTGGAGGTCGGCGAAGCCGCCGTCGACGAGGGCCCGGATGAAGTTGAGGGTCAGGGCCGAGCGCTCGTAGCCGCGCAGAAGAAGAACCGGGTCCGGCACCCGTTCCGCCGCCGTGAAGCCCACCTTGTTCACGATGTCGCCGCGGTAGCTCGGCAGCGTCACCCCGTCCTTGGTCTCCATCGCGTTCGACCGCGGCTTGGCGTACTGCCCTGCGAAGCGTCCGACGCGGATGATCCGCTTGCGCGTCCCGTGCGTGAGCACGAGGCTCATCTGCAGGAGGATCTTCAAAAGCGCAGTCGTGTGTCCGCTGTCGCAGGCGTCGAAGCTCTCCGCGCAGTCGCCGCCCTGCAGGAGGAATCGCTCGCCTCGGGCCGCCTCCGCGAGCTGCCGCTTGAGGGTCTCGACTTCACCCGACGTCACCAGCGGCGGGAGCTTCGCGATCGAGGCGACCACCGACTCGGCTGCGCCGGGTTCGGGATAGTCGGGCTGCTGGTCCGCCCGAAATGCCTTCCATGAGGTCGGGGACCAGGGGCGATCGGGCTGCACGGCTGCTGGCGGTGAGGTGGACATCGTGGGCGTCGCCTCACCAGAGGCGACTGGAGAACCAGGGAAACCCGATCGGCCGAGCGTGCCAAACGGAATCGGAGGGCCGAACGGGCGCCCATCTCCGACGCCTCGCAGGTGCCACGCCCGATGCGCAGGGCCGCATCCTACCCGGGCGTCGGATGGCATGAGGTCGCAGCGGTGGCTGGCGCGGCCCCGCCGCTCGACCGCGCGATCGTTCGCGCCGCTCGTTCACGGACGTTTGGACCTCAGCGGCCGCAGCGCGCCGTCGGCCTGTTCTCACGAGCGGCAGGATGCGCTGAGCCCTCTCGCGGACGGTTCGGTGATGACCTCCTCGGGGTCTCGATTCGTCGAAGGGATCCCCGCACCGCCGCGATCGGGCCGCTCACCGCCACTCGGGTGAAACAGTCACGCCGGGCGGTCGGACCCAAGGACGACGCGGCCGTGCGAACTCCCCCAATGATGTCGGGATCGATTCCGACCCCAAACCCGCTCCGATGCCGATAGAAAAGTGCCGTCGGGTCAATGCGGGCGACAGGACTTGAACCTGCACGGGTGTTACCCCATGGGAACCTAAATCCCATGCGTCTGCCAATTTCGCCACGCCCGCAATCGCCTCCGCATCGTACCCTTCCCGCCCCGGTCCTTCGGCAGAGCCCGCCGCCTTTCGGCACCGCTGCCGCCCCTCCGCGTGAGCCTTCGACACCATGCCCCTCAGCCAGTCGGCCGCCGTCAACGTCGTTCCCCTGCTCGCCCGCGTGGTGCTCGCCGTGGTGTTCATTCCCGCCGGCTACAACAAGCTCATGAAGGAGGCGGAGTTCTCAGGCGACGAGGCGAAGCGCCTGCGCGAACTCAACGTGATCGCCGCGGCGCCGGATCGCTCGATGATCGTTCCTGCCGCGCTGGTGACGATGCCGAGCGCGTCACAGTCCCCGTCACCGGGCTCCGGCTCGACGCCGCCCGCACCCGCCACGACGCCGCCCTCGAAGCCCTCGACCGATGAGGGTGCGCCGACCGCAAAGCCAAACGGTTCGTCGTCGCCCGCCGCGGCGCCGGGTGGCGAGCCGGTCAAGGCCCGCGCCCTGCACAAGGTCACGCTCATGGTCGACAAGGCCGGCTGGCCCTACCAGACCTGGCTCGCATGGGCCGCGGCCATCACCGAATTCGTCGGCGGCGTCTGTCTGATCCTGGGACTCTTCACGCGGGTCTGGGGCCTCGGCCTCGCGGTGTCGATGGGCGTCGCGTTCTATCTCACCAGCCTCGACGCGCTGGTGGCGACGAAGGTCTTCTCGATGCCGATCCCGGACTTCAACAAGTTCGCCGCCCAGATCTCGCTCTTCGCGTTGGCCTTCGGGCTCGTCCTCACCGGCGCCGGCGGGGCCAGCATCGACCGGCGCATGGGGGCGGGAACCGGCGGCGGCGGCAAGAAGTCGCCGGCCGCGGGCGAGTGATTCCAATGTGAGCGGTCCGTAGCGCCCGCCCTGCGCACGCGCCGTCCGGCGCGACACGCGGCTGCGTCCCTCGCCGCGACCGGCGTCCGGACACGATCCGCAGGACGCGTCCGGTCTAGTGCGATTCGCGCTGTCCGTCGACTGACCGCTGCACGCGAACGTCCCACGTCGGGTCGCCGATGTAGGTGATCGCGTCGCGATCCCAGAGAAGACCGGTCAGCTCCTGCAGCTCCTCGGGCTTGACCCGGTCGCCCACCGCCTTCGCCACGGCGCTTGCGAACTGCTCCGGTCGATCCTCGAGCCAGCCGTCGAAGGTCGCGTCGGCGAGCTTCAGGTCAGCAAGCTGCGGCCATCGCGTGCCGAGCTCGCTGATCATGGCCTCGTTGTTCATCGCCCACGCCTCGTTGAGCGTGCGCTCGCCCGGCGAATCGGTGAACTGCTTGAGCGTTCCCCAGCCGCCGCGCCCGAACCAGGTGACGACGACGTATCCGACATGGGCCCGCACGCCGAAGTCCTCGACCAGCGTCGCCGCCATGCTGTCCGGCCCGTTCACGTTGCCGATGAGGCAGTTGCCGACGCCGATCCAGACCTTCGGCGACCTGTTCGTGACCGGCAGCAGCGTGCGGTCGCGGGCCTCGACCACGATCGCCCCGTCCTTCGGCCGCACCGATCCGGCGGGCTTGCGGAAGCCGAGCTCAAGGCCGCGCTCGGTCGCGTGGCCGCCGGTCATGACGATGTCGACCGGCGCCCGGTTGATGGCGTCGGCAACGGCGGAGGCCACGGTCGTCTCGTCGAGGGCCCGATTCGCGACGCCGCTCTCGTGCAGCGTGAATTTCCACGCCGCCTCCTCGCTCCACCAGACGCTCTTCGAGAAGAGCTGCATCGGAAAGTCGGCGGTCCCTAACGCATTGCGCAGGACGAGCGGCGCGGAGTGCGCGGCGAGGGCCTTCGCCCCCGCGGCGGTGCGCGAGGTGATGATCCCCCAGCGGACGTCGGCGCCCGGATCCTCGTCGAGCTTTCGCATCGCCCGATGCAGTCCGCCGACGAAGGCCCGTCCGGCCGCCTCGGGCCGGACGACGACGGCCAGCGCCTTCGGCGCGAGCGGGGTCAGCGGCGAGATGAGCGTTTCGGGGTGCGCGGCATCGAAGGTGATGACCGGCACCGCGCTCGCGCCGCCATGCTTGGCGACCAGCGCAGCGGCGACCTCGCTCCACGCGGGATCGCCGGCGGCATCCTGGGCGATGGCGACGACGAACGGCGCCGGCGCAACGGCCGGCGCGTCGGCGAGAGGTCTCGCCGAAACGGCTGCGTTCACGGAGAGCCCATGCAGGACCAGGGCAACGAGCGGCAAAGCGATCATGCCGGGAGCGTAGCGGAGCGCATGCCCTCGATCGATGCAGCAAGTTCCTCCGCTCGCCCGCTCCCGATCATCACCTGCGAGCCGTCGGCGAGCGTCACCTTCACGCCGCGGTTGCCCGAGACGTTGTAGCACCAGCCGGCGAAACTCCAGCGGATCCCCCAGCCGCCGTAGTCCATGATCGGGTGATAGGTGACCGCGGCCGCGGACGCGATGTCAGCGAGGCGAATGCGTCTCGTCCAGACCGGAAAGAAGCGAATCGTCACGCCGTCGGCGTCGACGGTCGTTCGCATCGATATCGAGGCGAAGAAGAGCGGAAATCCGACGCCGACGAGCGCCGTGAGCACCCACACGGCCGCGTCGGATGCGGGCTTCGTGCCGACCGGCTGACCGAGGAGAATCTGGACGACGAAGCAGTACCAGACCAGTCCCGACGCGCCAACGATGAACGCGATCAGCCACCATTGGCGGAATCGCTGGATCTCGACAAACCGCGTCGTCGAGCGCTCGGTCAACGCATCGTTCGGTGCAGCAACGGATGCAGCCATGGAGCGCAGCATACTGCGACGGCGGGCGAGCCCGATGCGCCCCATGGCGAGCGAGTGATGGCGAACTCCGCGCTGGGCCCGCGCCGGCCTCACGCCATCGCCTCGGTCGCGTGCGTGGCGCTCGAGACCGAACGCCTCCCCTTACGAACGCTTCTTGGCCGGTGCCTTCTTGGCTGCCTTCGCTGCGGGCTTCGCTGGAGCCTTGGCCGCAGCCTTCACCGGCTTCTTGGCCGCGGCCTTGGGCGTGACCTTGGCCTTCGCCGAAGCGGGCTTGGCCGCGGACTTCACGGTGACCTTCGTCACCGCCTTCACCGCCACCGGCGCAGCACGCAGCGCGGGCTTCGCGCTCGATGACGATGGCCGCAGCGTGGGTTTCGGCGCCGCCTTCGATGCAGCCGCCTTCGACTTCGGCTTCGCCTTCTTGAGCGTGATGATCGGCTTCTTCGTCGTCGCCACCGGCGTCGGATCGGGTCGAGCGACGACTGGCCGCTCCGGCGGCGTCGGCGGCGGCGCGACCGCTCGGGCGGGCGCCGCGGGAGCCGGCGGGACCACCGCGGGCGCGACCGGCGTCACCTTGCGGGTCGCGACGGTCCGGACGGCGGGCATCTCCGGCTCGTCCTCCTCCGGTACGCCGAAGCTCGAGACGACCGGATCGAAGACCGACGGCGCCGGTTCGCTCGCCGCCGTCTTGGCGGCCTTGGCCGCGGCCTTCGCCGCCTGCTTCGCCGACTGCTTCGCCGATTGGGCCGTCTCGCGCTCCTCGGCCCGGGCGGCGGCTAACGCGTCGCTCGTCTCCTTCACCGGATTCGCCGAGACCGGCCGGAGCAGGAACTCGAGATCCTCGCGGGTCAGCGAGCCGAGCGGGCCGGCGTCCTCACCGAGGATCGCGTCGGCCAGCGTGCGCTTCCGGGCCTGCATCTCGAGCACGCGTTCCTCGACCGTGCCGACGCTGACGAACCGCAGGGCGTGCACCGTGCGGTGCTGGCCGATGCGGTGAGCGCGGTCGATCGCCTGGGCCTCGACCGCGGGATTCCACCACGGATCGAGCAGGACGACGCGTTCGGCCGCCTGGAGGTTGAGGCCGACGCCGCCGGCCTTGAGGCTGAGGAGGAAGACCGAGACGCCCTCGTCGTCGGCGAAGTGCTTGACGCGCTCGGCGCGGTCGACGGTGCCGCCGTCGAGGTATTCGTAGGGGATCTTGCGCTCGTCGAGCTCGGCCCGCACCAGGGCGAGGAAGCTCGTGAACTGCGAGAAGACGAGGGTCTTCCGCTTCTCCTCGTGCGACTCCTCGAGCATCGGGAGGAGCGCTTCCATCTTGCCGGAGCCGGCGTCGAAGCGATTGCGGTCGACAAGGACCGGGTGGCAGGAGATCTGCCGAAGCCGCAGCAGCCCCTCGAGGATCGCCATGCGGGCCTTGCCGATGCCGATCCGCTCGACCTGATCGAAGAGGTCGGCGCGGATCTTCGCGAGGAGCTGGTTGTAGTGCTTCTCCTGCTCCTCGGTCATCTCGCAGGGCAGCGTCTGCTCGATGCGCTCGGGGAGCTCCTTCGCCACCTCACGCTTCGTTCGCCGAAGAATGAACGGCTGCACCGCGCGACGGACCATCGCCAGGTCGTCGGGATGGCCGCGACCGGCCAGTCCCTCGAAGCGCGAGGTCGCCCCCGGATTCAGGAACTCCATCAGGCTCCAGAGTTCGCCGAGATGATTCTCGATCGGCGTGCCGGTGAGGGCCAGGCGATGTTCGGCCTTCAGCTTCTTGCAGGCGCGGCTGGTTCGGGCGTCGGCGTTCTTGATCGCCTGGGCCTCGTCGAGAATCACGTAGTCGAACGTCCGCTTCGAGAGCGTCTCCGCATCGCGAAGGACGGTGCCGTAGGTCATGAGCGCGACGTCGCAGCTCGCGAAGGTCTTCGAGTCGAGCGTGCGCTTCCCGTGCGAGAGATCGATGACGCGAAGCGACGGCGCGAATCGCGACGCCTCGTCCATCCAGTTCCGCACGAGCGAACGGGGCAGCACGATGATCGAGCACTGCTTCGACTTGTTCTCGGCGAGCTCGATCTTGCGCTGGAGCAGCATCGCCAACACCTGGATGGTCTTGCCCAGGCCCATCTCGTCGGCGAGGCAGCCGCCGAATCCAAGCCCGCGAAGCGCCTCGAACCAGCCGAGGCCGCCCTTCTGATAGTCGCGGAGCGTGCCCTTGAAGCTTGCGGTCGGCTCGCGCGGCTCGGCGCGGTCGAACTTCTGGAGGCGCGAACGCAGGTCGACGAACGCGTCGTCCTCGCTGCGCACCTCCGCCCCCTCGAGCGCCTCGTCGAGCAGCAGGGCCTCGGCCCGCCCGAAGCGCAGCCCCTCGGCCTTGTCGCGCGAGGCAAGGAGCGCCGACAGCCGCTTCAGCACCGCCCGCAGCCGCGCCGGCACGACGACGGAGGTGCCGTCGGCGAGCGTGAGCACCTCGACCGCGTCGGGCTGGCGCTTCGCGGCGTCGACGAGCTCGCGCAGCGGAATCGTTCCCTCGGGCGTGACCAGCTCGCCGGTGAGCTCGAACCAGTCCGAGCCGCTCTTCACCTGCACCGACCAGGAGCCGCCGAGCCGCGCCGGGGCCTTGGCCATCTCGACCGCAATGCCGGCCTTGCCCGCCGCGGCGATGAACTTGGGAAGCGCGTGCCGCGGAATGCGAAGCTGGGCGTCGCCCGAGCCGTGGCTGTCGCGGACGAGCCGCTCGATCTCGCGATTGAGCGCCGCCTCGCGCGAACGCTGCGGATAGGGAACCCGCATCGCGAATTCGCCACTGTCGATGATCTTGTGCTCGCGGGCGTCGCGGTCGACGACGATCGACTCGTCGTCGGGATCGCGGTAGCGGGCGATCGGCGCGACGTCGACGGTGACGCGCTTGCCGCCGCCGTCGAGGCGAACGACCGACTCCGGCGCGGCGCGGAAGAAGGTGAGTCCGATGCGCGGGTCGATGACCAGCGGGCCGCTCGCGCCCTCGGGCGCCTCCGGCTGGTAGTCACCGTGGCGCATGCCGTCGAGCACGGCGCGGATCTCGTCCGGCGACACGGTGCGCACGCCGTCGCGAAGGAGCGCATCGCGGCTCCAGCCGAAGCTGCCGCGCGACGAGCCCGACGGGCCGGGCTTCGGCCGCACGATGAGCCTGTCGATGAAGAGGAGCGGGCCGACCTGGGCCCGCAGCGGGCGCATGCACGAGACCGGATTGCGTCCCTCGGCGATGAGCTTCACGAAGATCCGGATGCCGCGGGCCAGCGGGTTCGCCTCGACGGGCTGGGCGGCGCCGTCGCCGTCAGACCGCTGTCCGAATCCGTCGCCTGCCGACTCGCCGAAGGAATCGCCGTCGGCGTCTCCGTCGGCGCCGCCATCCGACTGGCCGTCGTCATCGGCCGTGTCCGCGCCCACGCCCTCGTCCCCGTTCTCGTCGCCCTCGTCGCCGCCCCTGGCCTCGTCACGGTCGTCGTCCTTCGCAAGCGGCGCCGCGGGAGGCAACGGCGGCGCGTCGAGATCGGCGAGCACCGACAGCCAGGCGGCGTTGCCCTGGAGCTTCGCCGCGGCACGCTGCGTCTGCGGCGGCGGCGCGATCACCGGGAGCTCGGTCACGATCTCCTCGGGCTGCTCGACCTGCTGCTGCTGCGGCGGCGGATTGTTCGAGTGCACCTTGTTGCGCCGATCGCGCCGTCGGCGCCGCCCGCGATGCCGACCCTCGCCGCGCGGCGGCTCCGCGGGAATCGGCTCGACATGCACTTCGGCGGACCAGGCGATGTCGCCGTCCCAGCGATACGCCGGTCCGAGCCGCATGCGGTCAAGCCGCGCGTGCAGGCGGCCGGCCGACGCCGCGGCCTTCACTAACGGAACGATCGGATCGTCTTCGGGGCGGAGCCACGTGCGCGACTTCGCCAGTTCGTCGCCGCGACGGATCTCCTCGAGAATCGCCTTGTCGACGGCGTCGAGCTTGAGCGCGTCGGAGAGCACCGCGGCGACGTCGACCCGCGAGAGGCGAATGTGGCCCTTGTGCCCGTAATGGCGCTTGAAGATGTCGAGCATCGCCGAGGGCTGCCGCGAATGCTGCATCGCGAAGGCGTAGACGAGCGGCGGCGGCGAGCCGTGCAGCGGCCGGGCGAGCGTGGATCGCCACTCCTCGCCCTCGACGAAGTCGCGCTGCTGGCCGGGACCGCGCATCGGACCGCGACCGCCGCGGACGCCGTCGCGCGGACCGCCCTTCCCGTCGGCCGCGGGGCCGCGGGCCAGCGGCTTGGCGTTGAGGGCTCCGAAGGCGGCGACGCGAAGCTGCGGATGGGGCGTCCAATAGCCGCGGGCCGAGGCCTCGATCAGCAGGGCGACGATGTGCTTGCAGGGCTGCGAGCGGTCGATGAAGAAGGGGCAGGTGCAGGAGGTCTCGACGCCGCCGCTCGAGTGGATGCGGAGCTTGACCCGGTAGCGCTCGTTGCCGCGGACCCAGCCGTCGAGCGAGAGCGTGTCGCCGGCGGCGCGGGGCGTCCCCTCGATGGCGACGTCGTCGGCCCGCTCGCGGTCGAGCGCGTAGCCGAGGCCGCGATGGACGACCTGCTCGGGCAAGGCGCTGAGGAGCGACTCCACGAGCGTCATCGATACGGCTGCGATGGGTTGCACCGACATCAGCGGATCTTCCTACCGGAGTACATGCGTGGATGGGCCAGCAAGCGTGATCGGCGAAGCTCGCAGCAGCGGGCAGGCCGGGAGCGCCCTCGAGACGTCGAGGGACGAAGCGGACGGGGTCAGGTGCGGGCGGCCGCGCGGTGTGCGGAGCCGTCGTCCACATCGGGATTCGCGCCGAAGCTCAGATCCGGACGCGTACCATGTGTCGGTCGTGACGAGCCAGGTGCCAACCCCGCCTCAGCCGCAAGCGAACCCCAAGGCGCTGAGACGATGGATCGCGCCGTCGCTGGTCTCGCTTGCGATTCATGCCGTGGCTGGCATCGTGATCGGGACGTTCGCCATTCAGACATACATGCGCTCGACGCACGAACCTGCGCCGATCGGGTTCATCGTGGACTTCGAACGACCCACGCTCGGCCCCGGGCCGCAAAGCGGACCCGACGCCAAGCCGAGCGGACCGTCAGGTTCGTTCGCCCGTGACTCTGCTCGCGTCGCGACGCCCGCGAATTCGCCGGTGCGCGATGATCTCGCCACGCCGGCTCACTCGACGAACGACAACGTCGACGAAGCCCTCGCACACAAGATCGCAGAGCGGCTCGCCCCAGTCAACTCCCATACTGCAACTGGCAACGCAACCGGACGTCCGACCGGACTGGACGATGCGCTCGGTGGAAAGCTGGGGGCCGCATTGGGCCAGCCACTGGGGGGGACCCCTACCGGACCCACCGCCCCGGCAGTCGCCCCGCCCGCTTCGTTTGCCGGACTTCGGGCGTCGAACGCCCAGTCGATCGCATACGTCGTCGACGCGAGCGGCTCGCTGATCGGCACCCTGCCCGTCGTTCGCCGGGAGCTCGAGGAATCGCTCCGGCGGCTCACGCCCGCCCAGCGGTTCGCGGTCTATTTCTTCCAGCGAAACGCGGCGCTCGAACCGCCCGCCGACGCTTCCGGGAGCGAGGGGGGCGCCGCCCTTCGGGCCGCGACGCCCGCGGCGATCGGCGCCGTCATGCGCTGGGCCGAGGGCATCCGGCCGGCCGGGCGGAGCAATCCCCTCGTGGCGCTCGAGAAGGCGCTGGCGACGCGCCCCGACGTCGTCTTCCTTCTCTCAACCGACATCACCGGCATCGGGGAATTCGAGATGGGACGCGATGAGCTCCTCCGCCGGCTCGACGGCATGAATCCGCTCGACCCGGCCACCGGCCGACGGCCGACGCGAATCCAGTGCGTGCAGTTCCTCGACCCCGACCCCCTCGGTACGCTTCAGGCCATCGCCGAGCGACACGGCGGCGCCGACGGATTCCGGTTTCTCTCGCGCGAACTGTTAGGTCTGAACGCCGCCGAGACCGCGGCCCCGATCAAATGAGGCATTCAGCGACGCGTCACCGCCGCCGTGGAGTCGGTCCGCTGGCCGTGTGGGCCCTTGTCGCCTCGCTCGCCCGCGCCGCGCCGGCGACCGGCCAGACACCCTCGGTGGAGGAGCTGCGCACGGCGCTCGCCGCCTCCGGTCATGGCGGCGAGGCCCCGACTCGGGCCCTCGATCTCCTGGAGGCCCAGCTGGTGCTCCTTCCCGCGCGCGACGGCAGCGACCTCTTCGCGGCCTTCGGTCGATCGATGAGCGGAGCGCCCCTGCCCGCGATCGATCGGGACGCCTTCGCCATCGCGGCGGAGCCGATCCCCGGGGACGACGACGGGGCGCGAGCCAGGGCCCGCGACCAGCGGCAACGCGGCACGGTGCTCCTGACGATCGCGACCGCCCGCGGCATCGCGCCGCCGGCCTCGGCTCGCTTCGGCGACGGCGTCGCCGACCTGCTCCTCGCCGACATCGACGCCGTCGCCCCCCAACACCGTGTTCCGTTCCTGCTGGCCTCGGCGATCCTCGCCGATCGCGAGGGACGCGACCCGAACCGGGCCCTTGATCTGCTGATGGCCCGCCCCGACGTGCGGGCCATCGACCGGACGGCGGCGAAGGCCCTTCGTGCCCTCCTCGATAGCCGACGTCGCGGCGGCTCGTGCGAGGAGCTCGTCGCGCTGCAGAGCGCGATGCGGCGGACGACGCCGCTCGAGCAGCTCCTCGTCGCCGATGCCCTCGCCCTCTGCCGGAAGGGCTCGGAGGCGACGGCGTGGTGCGACCTGTACGGCCTCTGCGACGAGCCGTCGCGGCTCGCGCTGCGCGGTCCGCTCCTCGATCGACTTCGCTCGACGCCGCTGCCCCGCGAGGGGGCCCGCGACCTGCACGTGATCAGCCACGCGGAGGAACTCCGCGCCGCCGACGCCGCGGCGCTCGAGTCGCGACTCGCGTCCATGACCGCGAGCACGGCGGGCACATCGGGCACATCGGGCACATCGGGCGCGGCGGGCGCGGACGCCGCCGCGTGCAGGCCGCTCGCCCTCTTCGAGCTCGGACGCGGGCAGAGCCTGGCGAAGCGTTATGCGGAGTCGGCGACGACCTTTCTCCGGCTGGTCAGCGACCATCCCCTCGACCCGCTCGCTCCGAGCGCCATCGACGTCGCCATCATCGTCCGCGAGGAGCTGTACCGGGCCTCATCGGATCCGCGGCTGGCCGATGCGCTCCGCGACTCGCTGCAGGAAGCGCTCCGTCCGGCGCTCGACCGCTTCCCGCAGCATCCGCAGCGGCAGCACTGGCGATACCTCGAGGCCGAGCTCGCCCTGGCCCGCGGCGACGCCGACGTCGCCCTCGCCGCCGCCGATTCCTTCACGCCGCAGCAGGCCGAATGGGGAAGCGTGCGCATCATGGCCGCCGAGGCGGCGCTCGATCCGCGATGGGTCGCGAGCGACGAGGTGCGCATCGCCCGCGCCGACCGCGAACTCGCGGCCACGGCCGCGCTCTCGCTCACCCCCGAACTTGCCGCGCGGCGATCGCTCGTCGCCGCGACGCGCGACCTGCTCGGCGGATCGGCCGAACGCGCCGCCGACGCGGCCAGCGCCGTCGCCGAGGATGCAGCGGCCTCGCTCGCCCTCCGCGCCAAGGCCCTGCTCACGCTCTTTCTCAGCTTCGATCGCCGCGAGCGGCCCATTGCGATCCCGCCCTCGGTCGAGGAGGCGATTCGCGCCGACCCTGCGTCGTGGTGGCCATCGCTTCGCGTTCGCGTCCTCGGCGACGCGGCGCAGGCCCATGCGATCGCCGACGAGTCCGCGGCCACGGCCTTCGCACGGCGCCGGCTTCGGGCGATCCTGCCGCTCGTCCTCGACGTCGCGGCGCATGACGGCGACGCTGCGTCGCGCGTGATCCTCGCCGAGGGCGCGATGCGGGCCGGCCTGCTCGGCCTCGTTGACCGCATCTTTCCCGCCGCCGAGGAGCGAACGGTGCCGGCGCTGCTCGTTCGCGCCGAGGCGAAACGCATGGCCGGCGACAAGGGCTCGCGCGACGGGGCGATGACGCTCTTCCGCGCCGTGACCGACGCGGTGCGGGAGCGCTCAGCGGAATGGTGGCGGGCCGAGCTCGGCCAGCTTCGCGTTGCCGCGGCGGAGGGAACGCCGGAGAGCGTCGTCGCGGTGCGGGCCCGCATCCACTGGCTGCGCGGGATCGACGGAACGCTCGGCGGCGGCGCCGTCGGACCGGCGATCGAGGCGCTCCTCCGATCGCTGCCCGATCGTTAGGCCGCCGCGAATCGCGCCGCGCCGCGCACCGCCGCGTAGCATGCGACCGTGTCGTGGCCCCGCACCATCCTGCACGTCGACATGGACGCCTTCTACGCGTCGGTCGAGCAGCTTGACGACCCGTCGCTCCGCGGCAAGCCGGTGCTCGTCGGCGGCAACGGTCGGCGCGGCGTCGTGGGCGCCGCCTCCTACGAGGCCCGGAAGTTCGGCTGCCGTTCCGCGATGCCGATGGCCCAGGCGCGGGCCCTCTGCCCGCACGCGAGGATCGTCCCGCCGCGCTTCGCCCGCTATCGCGAACTCTCCGATCGGCTGATGGACATCATGGAGAGCTACTCGCCGCTCGTCGAGCCGCTCTCCCTCGACGAGGCCTTCGTCGACGTCACCGGCTGCGAGCGTCTGCACGGCGATGGCGTCACGATCGCCCAGGCGATTCGGGCTCGCGTGCGACGGGAGCTCGGCCTGACCTGCTCGGTCGGCGTCGCTCCGAACAAGTTCGTCGCGAAGCTCGGCAGCGATCTGCAGAAGCCCGATGGCCTGACGGTCCTGCCGGCCGAGGGACTGTCCGAGCGGCTCGCACCGCTTGCCATCGAGCGCATGTGGGGCGTCGGGCCGGTCGCGGCCGAGGCGTTCCATCGGATCGGCGTGCGCACCTTCGGCGACCTGCAGCGGCTCGACGAGGAGCATCTCGCGAACCTCATGGGCGACGGGGCCCGCGATTGGAAGCGGCTCTCCTTCGGCGAGGACACGCGACCGGTCGTCGTCGACCGCACCGCGAAGAGCGTCGGCCACGAGCAGACCTTCGGCGAGGACCTGCGCGACCGCAACGAGGTCGAGGCGTATCTCCTCCAGGAGTGCGACGACGTCGCCGCGCGGTTGCGACGCAAGGGCATGAAGGCCTCGCGGGTCACGGTGAAGATCCGCTTCGGCGACTTCAAGACGATCACCCGCTCGCGGACGCTCGAGCAGGCGACCGACCGCAGCGACCTGTTGCGCGAGGCCGCGCGCTCGCTCTTCCGGGC
The DNA here is from genome assembly GCA_044220875.1 of Phycisphaerales bacterium. Lineage (GTDB taxonomy): Bacteria > Planctomycetota > Phycisphaerae > Phycisphaerales > SM1A02 > JAEUIT01. Next base: position 380,820 of record JBGAQH010000002.1, read on the forward strand.
GTGGGCCGACGACGGCTACCGGCCGGTGCGGCTCATCGGCTGCCACGCCAGCGGCCTCGTCGACGGCGGCGAGCAGCTCGCGCTCTTCGGCGGCGAGTCGGACACGAAGCACGTCGCGATCGACCGCGTCTCGGACGCGATCCGCGCGAAGTTCGGGAAGGACGCGATCAGCCGCGCCGACGTCACCCGCACGCGCACCGAGCGCTGGACCGACCGCGAGGCCCCGCGCGGCCGCGAGTGAGTTCAGCGACCTGCATGACTCGGGGGACGGAGTTCAACACAGAGTTCAACACAGAGGCACAGAGGACACAGAGGGCCACAGAGAAGGCGAACATTGGGAAAGAGAACGACCGGGCGTGTCGCCCGTCACGCGGCCAGGGGGGGGGCGAGTGGATTTTGACCGAGGACGAACGCTAATGGCTCTCGCACCCGCAGTGCGACGGACCACAGCCCCTCGTGGCTTCGAAAGCCCTCTCTGTGGGCGGCATATCTCTGCTCTGTGAACCTCTGTGTCCTCTGTGCCTCTGTGTTGAGTCTGATTGAAGTGCCGCATCCACCGCCGCCTAACGTTTCGCGCGCGAGCGGAGGAGGCCGCGGGATCGTCCGGCCTTCGCCTTCTCGTGCACCGGCCGCAGGGCCAGCAGCACGTCACCGCAGCCGGCGCCGAAGGTCTTCTTCGGGAGACTCTCGTCGGTCGCGTCGCGGCAGTCGGCCACCTTCCACGGGCCGCCGTGGGCGAGGGCGACCTTGAGCGCCAGGATCGGGAAGGTCAGCAGGTCGTACTGCTCGATGAAGAGCGGGGCGAGGCCCTCGATGCCGACGGTCATCACGTAGTGCCGGATGCGCTCGCAGCGCAGCCGGTCGGGACCGCTCGCCTTCTGGAGTCCGTGGGTCTCGCTTCGGATCGCCGCGTATCCGCCGCCGGCGATCGGCAGCGGGCCGCGCTCGTAGACCGTCTCCGGCGCGATGCGCTCGCGCTTCTCGCGCACCGCGAGCCCGATGAGGTAGACCCCGGTGGGCGAGAGCAGCCGGTGCATCGCCCGCAGGTGGGCGACGACGTCGGCGATCCCGCCAAGATGTCCGACGGAATTGTCGAGGTTGATCGCCAGATCGAACGGTCCGGCGATGGAGGCCGGCGGATCGCGCATGTCCCCCTGCACCACCGTCGCCCGCGAACCGCGGAGCCTCGCCTGTCCCGCCTCGGCCACGATCGGGTCGAGCTCGACGCCGGCGACGACGCTGCCCCGCTTGCTGCCCCGCCTGTTTCCTCGTCGGGCGAAGTGCTCGAGCCACAGGCCCGGCCCGCACGCCGGATCGAGCACGCGCTTGGGATTCGGCCCGACGTGCGTGCGGACCATGGTGTCGATCGATCCGCGCATCTCCTCGCTCGGCTCGAAGAACGCGCTGTACAGGGCGTGGTTTCGGTAGAAGCTCACCCGCGGGAGCGTACGGCCGGATCGCGGTTCACGAAAGCGGAGCAAACCTGCCGATGCTGGCCCGATGGAGATCGCATCGCTCGTCGGCTGGATTCCCGCGCTGGTCTTTCCGCTCGCGACGGCGCTCCAGCTCGTCGCGATCCTCCGGGCCCGCTCGGCCAAGGGCGTCTCGATCGCCGCATGGCTTCTCTTCGCCGCGGCCAACGTGAGCCTCTACCTCTACGTCGGCAAGCCGTGGGAGATTCAGGCAATCCTCGCCGGTCTCGGAACGGCGGCACTCAACCTGGCCATCGTCGGCGCGGCCCTGCGCTTTCGCGGCGCGTGAATGCGCTGCCGCTCACTTCGCCGCCGGGGCCGAACGGAAGAGCGCCTCGGCTGCCGGCGCTTCCTTGATCGCTCCGATCGCCTTGAGCTGTCCGGCGATCGCGCTCCAGCGCTCCGCGGTCATCGCCCCGAGTCCGAGCGTATCGGTGTCCGCGGACTTCACCAACGGCGCCTGTCGGGCGGCGGCAAGGTCCATCGCCTGTCGGGTCATCGCCGTATTGAGCGTCGCGAGATGGGCGTTCGTCTCGTTCGGGTCGTCGAGATAGCGCTGCCACCCGCGCCGCAGGGCCCGCACAAGCCTGTCGCAGGTTGCCGCATGCTCCTTCGCATACGCCGCGCCGGTCGCGATCACGCCGTTATACGGATTGAAGCCGCTCTCCTTCGAAAGGAAGACCCGCGTCCGGACCCCCTGCAGCTCAAGCGCCACCGGCTCGGCGAAGACGAAGCACTGCTGGGCCCGCTCGGGATTCGCGACGAACTCGGCGAGGCTGCCGGTGTGCGGGACGAAGCTGACGCTCGCCGCGCCGATTCGCGCGCTGAGCGTCCTCACCCACGAGAGATTCGTCTCGCACGCCACGGTCGACTTTGATCGCCAGAGTTCCTCGAGCGAGCGGAGCGGGCTGGCCTCGTGGACCATCACGCCCATCGGATCGTCCTGGTAGGTCGCGAAGAGCCCGACGAGCTCGCCCCCCTGCTCGCGCAGGGTCAGGATCTGCTCGCCGCCGACGACCGCGAACTCGACCTTGCCCGCCGCGGCAAGCTGCGGCGCCGCGACGCCCGGGCCGCCCTTGATGATCTCGACGTCGAGTCCCTCGTCGCGGAAGGCGCCCTCGAGCTCGGCCGCGTAGATGCCGCCGAATTCGGGCTCCGGCACCCAGTTGAGCTGGAGACGCACGTGCTCGCCCGTCGCGCTTCCCGTCGGGGCGGCCGCGCCCGCCGCGGGGTCGGTCGCGGAGTTGCGGTCGCCGCAGCCCACCAGAATCGCGACGGCGCCGACGAGAACGCTGAGGAAGCATCGAGGCATGTCGCCATCCTACCCGCCGATCAGCGAGGGTCGCGCGAGCGGTCGTCCGTCCCGAGCCAGCGCGAGGTCGCGACCGCAAGAAGGCTCACAGCGCCGAAGAGCGCGAAGCCGACGAGCGAGGCGAGCAGCACTGCGGCGAAGACCCGGTCGGTGCGGAACTCGCGCTGGCTGGCGGTGATGACCATGCCCAGCGGCGCCGCGTCGCTCGAGAAGCCCGCGACGAACTCGCCGACCACCGCGCCGATCGTGGCCAGTCCCGCCGCGATGCGGAGTCCGGTGAGGATCGACGGGATCGCCGACGGCACCTGAAGCCGCGTCCACCGCTGCCATCGCGAGGCCCGATGGAGGTCGAAGAGCTCCTCGAGCAGCGGGTCCGCGCCGCGCAGTCCGGCGAGCGTGCTGGCGATGACCGGGAAGACCGAGACGATGGCGCTCGACGCGATGACCGCGGGCGCGCCGTTGTCGAGCCAGATCACGAGGACCGGCGCGATCGCGACCAGCGGCACCATCTGGAAGAGGAGCGTCAGCGGGTAGACGCCGCGCTCGATCCAGCGCGATGCGCCGAGCACGCTCCCTAACGCCACGCCCACCACGGCGGCGATGGCGAATCCGGCGAGCGTGGCCCGGGCGGTGAGGAGCGTGCTCGCCCCGAGCGAGGCCCGCCCCTCCCACAGGGCCACCGCGATGCGCCACGGCGAGGGCAGCACGTACGCCGAGACGCCGAAGGCGACCACCGCAAGCTGCCAGAGAACGAGGAGGGCGACGACCGCGACGACCGGCGCCGCGGCGCGGGCGATGGGACCGGGGGAGCTCATGAGCCGCCCCGCATCGCGGTCCGCAGCACGGCGCTGAGCGAGCGCACGTGTTCGTTGAACGCCGGCGAGGTCCGCACCTCCGGCGCGTGCGAGGCAAGGGCGATCGCCTCGCGGTGCAGCACCCGCGCCGGCCGCGGCGAGAAGACCAGGCAGTCGGTCGCGAGATAGACCGCCTCGGGGATCGAGTGGGTCACGAGCACCGCGGTGAAGCGGTCCTGGCGCCAGAGGTCGTGGAGCTCCTCGCAGAGCTCCTGTCGGGTGACCTCGTCGAGGGCGCTGAACGGCTCGTCGAGAAGCAGGAGCCGCGGCCGCGTGACCAGCGCCCTGGCCAGCGCCGCCCGCATCCGCATGCCGCCCGAGAGCTGGTGCGGCCGCCGGCCCGCGGCGTCACCTAACCCGACGCGCACCACGGCGTCGCGGGCGAGCGCGGCGCGCGGCCCGGCCGGCACTCCGGCGAGCTCCAGCGGAAGCTCGACGTTGCGGGCCACGGTGCGCCACGGCAGCAGGCGCGGCTCCTGGAAGCAGAACGAGGGTCGTCCCTCGCGCCCCCCATCAGGCGAGTCGGTGCGAACGATGGTTCCGGCGTCGGGCCGGTCGAGCCCGCCGATCATGCGAAGGAGCGTCGTCTTGCCGCATCCGCTCGGGCCGATGAGGGCGACGAAGGAGCCCGGCGCGACGGAGAGCGAGACGTCGTCGACCGCGGCCACGCTCCCGAACCGCCGCGAGACGCCGCGCACGTCGACGCCGACGGGAACCGCAATCTCCTTCGCATCAACGACGGACGCCATGCGCCGGAGCATAGCCCGCGCATGGCGTCCGTGTGTGTGCCGTCGCCGGACGACGCGTCCGGTCTCGTCGGGTCTAGAAGGTCACCTGAAGCCGGATCGAGAAGACGATCGGGTCGGTCACCGTTTCGTCTCCGCCCGGATCGAGCAGGAACTGGATGTCGGGAGTGATCGAGACCGCGGGGGTGATCTGCGCCGCATAGAACAGCTCGATCGCCGTCTCGCGTCCCGAGATGCCCACGTTCGGCGAGCCCGCGTAGTGGACGCGGCCGACGTAGGCGCCGACCTTGTCGGCGTCGCGGCCGGGGAACGTGCCGTGCAGCGCGGCGCCGCCGCCGTAGTGCAGGTGATTGACGATGACGTTCGGATCGGCGTAGCTCCACTGTCCGAAGAGCCAGAGGCCGCGCGTGTCATCGTCGCCGCCGCCTTCCGGCGCGAAGATCCGTCCCTCGGCGAGGGAGTAGAGGCCGTACGCGGACTCGAGCGCGCCGGTGTCGAAGTTCGCGAAGTCGCTCGAGTCGTACCAGCCGCCGAACGCGAAGCGCGCATCGCGGATCGGACCGAGCTCCTTGAACGTCAGTCCCATCTCGCCCGCGGCCCACACGTCGTCGAACTGGTCGTCGGGGACGAACTGGTCCCAGGTGAAGTTCGCGTCGAACGCGCCGCCGCCGACGTAGAAGTGCTCGCACGGATAGACGTAGGCCACGCCGCCGAGCGACGCATAGGGATAGGTCGGCACCGTCAGGAAGGTCATCGGATAGAGCTGGCCGAGATTGAGGTAGCCGGCGCTCGACTTGAGGTAGCCGAATTCGGTGGTCGGGTCGATCTTGCCGAACTTGGCCCGCAGCGCCCCGTCGAAGAGCTCCTGCTGGTACCAGATGTTGGCGACCTGGAAGGTGTCGCCGCCGATCTCGATCGTCGAGGTCCACTGCGTGCCGGGCACGAAGGTCCCGCCCTCGACCGAGTTGCTCGACGCGACGTCGACGTAGAAGGTGCCGCCCTTCCAGCCGAAGAGCTTCTCGGTGTCGACGGTGGTGTTGAAGTCGAAGATGTTCCGGTCGACCCACTTCCGCGAGAGGCCGCCGGAGATCGCGTCGGCCCACTCGATGGTGAAGGAGCCGGCGACGGTGACGCCATGGTCCTCAAGCCAGGTGCGGGCGCCGGCCCAGTCGCCGGTGATGCGCGACCACTCCCACATGGGGAGACCGCCGAACCATTCGCGCTCGCCGGCCGGCTTCTCGGTCGCGGGCACGTTGTCGCGCGGTCCGGGCTGCTGTCCGGGGAAGCTCGGCGGAATCGCACCGGCCGCGGCCGGCGCGATCACGTCAACGGCCTCGTCGACGCCGCCCGCGCCGGCGACCGTGTCGTCATGCTGCGTCGGGGTCGCATCCTGCGCAGCCGCGCCAGCCGTCACGCACAGCGCGATCACCGATCCCCACGCCGATAGCAGGTCCATTCGCTTCATGTCCGTCCCCCCGGCCATGCCGGATAGCGTTTCGCCCCGAATCGAGTCGGAGGCGTGATCCCCCCGATCGGCCACTGCGGGTGCGCGCTTCAGGCGGATCGACGAGAGGACCGGCATTGGGGTCGGCCTCGTCAGACAGTGACCAGTGCCGCACGCGAGCTCCGGCGTCTGGCTGCTCCGAGAACCGGCGGGCGCCGGACCGCGCTCGAGGCGGACACGGTCGTCGGCGATTCGGGCTAGCATCACCGTTCCATGCAGCCGTTGCAGCTCTTCGGTCTCTCCGACTATTGGTGGTTCTACGGCTCGTTCGTGGGATTCGTCCTGGTGCTCCTGGCCCTCGACCTGGGCGTCTTCAACCGCAAGGCGAAGACGATGTCGATCGTGGCCGCCGCCCGCTGGACCGCGGTGTGGGTCACGCTTGCCCTGGCCTTCAACGTGGGCCTCGGACTCTGGGCCCATCACGAGCTTCACCGGCCCGAGATGCTCGCGAAGCTCGCACTGCCCGAGCTCGCCCACTACGGCGGCGCCCCCGGCGAGGCGGCGATGACGCTGGCCTTCGAGTTCCTCGCCGGCTACGTCGTCGAGATCTCGCTGTCGGTCGACAACCTCTTCGTCTTCCTCGTCCTCTTCGGCTACTTCGCCGTGCCCGCGAATCTCCGGCACCGCGTTCTCTTCTACGGCATCCTCGGGGCGCTCATCTGCCGCGCGCTCTTCATCGCCCTCGGAAGCCTGCTCTTCCAGTTTCAGTGGGTCGTCATCGTCTTCGGCGTCTTCCTGATCTTCACCGGCCTCAAGCTCCTGTTCACCTCGGGCGACGACGAGCCCGATCCCTCGAAGAATCCGGTCCTGAAGCTGCTGCACCGATTCCTGCCGGTGACCGACGGCTACCGCGGGGGCCGCTTCATCGTGGCCGAGGCGGGGCGGCGCGTGGCCACGCCGCTCCTCGTCACGCTCGTCGCCGTCGAGCTCACCGACATCGTCTTCGCCGTCGACAGCATCCCGGCGATCTACGGCATCACGAAGGAGCCGCTGATCGTCTTCACCTCGAACGTCTTCGCGATCCTCGGGCTCCGCTCCATGTTCTTCGTGCTCGCCGGCGCGATGGACCGCTTCCACCTGCTCAAGTACGGCCTCGGCTTCGTGCTTGCGTTTGTCGGATGCAAGATGACGTTCCTGGGATACCTCTTCGAGGACCACCACTTCCCGATCACCTGGTCGCTCGCCATCATCCTCGCCGCGCTGGGACTCTCCCTCGCCGCGAGCCTGATGTTCCCGAAGCGGGCAGGGAATAATCCGGGCCAGCCGCCCGAGGGCGGCGCGGTGAACTGAGCGAGCGACGGCGGAAGGCGGCCCTCGCCCTATACTCCGCGAATGGACTGGCTGCACGAATTCATGCGCCTCTTCCGCGAGTTGGACGTCTTCCTCGCGGAGCTCGTGCGTGACTACGGCGCGTGGACGTACGCGATCCTCTTCCTCATCGTCTTCGTCGAGACCGGCCTGGTCGTCATGCCGTTCCTGCCCGGCGACTCGCTGCTCTTCGCGGCCGGCGCCCTCTGCGCCCACGGCGACCTCAACGTGCTTCTCCTCGCCGCCGGCCTCGTCGCGTCGGCGGTGATCGGCGACAACCTGAACTACCGCATCGGGCGCTCGATCGGCCCCCGGGCCTTCACCGGCCGCGTCCGCTTCCTGCGCCGCGAGCACCTCGACCGGACCCAGGCCTTCTTCGAGAAGCACGGGGCGAAGGCGATCGTGCTGGCCCGCTTCGTCCCGATCATCCGCACCTTCGCCCCCTTCGTCGCCGGCGTCGGGGCGATGCGCTATCCGCGGTTCCTCGCCTACAGCGTCTTCGGCGGAACGCTTTGGGTCGGCTCGTTCGTCGCCGCGGGCTACCTCTTCGGCAACCTGCCGATCGTCAAGGGCAACTTCAGCAAGGTGATTCTCCTCATCGTCCTGATCAGCGTGCTGCCGATCGCGATCGAGTGGTGGCGGGCCCGTTCCGAGGCGCGGCGGGCGGGCAAGGGCGCCGGAAACGGCACGGCGAAGGACCCCTCATGAAGCTCTTCGCCCTCAAGATGCTCTTCGGCGACGTCGCGAAGTTCTACGGCATCCTGCTGGGCCTCACCTTCGCGTCGCTCCTCATCTCGCAGCAGAGCGCGATCTTCGTCGGCCTCATGAGCCGCACCGTCGGATTCGTCCGCGACACGGGGCAGGCCGACCTCTGGGTGATCGATCCGGACAAGCTCTACGTCGACGACCAGAAGCCGCTGCGCGACACCGAGGTGGACCGCATCCGCTCGGTCACCGGCGTCGCGTGGGCGGTGCCGCTCTACAAGGGGCTGCTCTCGGCGAAGCTCCCCAGCGGCGAGCGCGAGACCTGCGACGTGATCGGCATCGACGACGCGACGCTCATCGGCGGCCCTCCGAAGATGATCGAGGGGAACATCGAGGACCTCCGCAATCCCGATGCGGTGGTCATCGACTCGGCGAGCCGCGAGCGAAAGCTCGCCCTGCCCGTCGAGCTCCCGGTCGGCGAGGTGATGCTCAACTTCGACGCCAACGACAGCAAGGCCAAGCGGCGGGCGATGCGGGTCGGCGACATCCTCGAGCTCAACGAGCGCCGGGCGGTGGTCGTCGGCATCGCCGAGACGACCCCGACCTTCCAGAACCAGCCGGTGATCTACACGACATACTCGCGGGCCAAGCTCTTCGCCCCGGCCAATCGACGCACCGCGTCGCTGGTGCTGGTGAAGGCCCTGCACGACACCGAGCCGAAGGAGCTCGCCCGACTCATCGAGGCGGAGACGGGGCTGCTTGCCTTCACGCCGGACGAGTTCTCCTGGCGGACGATCAACTACTGGGTGTCGCAGACCGGCATCCCGATCAACTTCGGCATCGCCATCGGCCTGGGCTTCCTCGTCGGCGTCGCCATCGCCGGGCAGATGTTCTACAACTTCACCCTCGACAACCTGAAGTACTTCGGGGCGATGAAGGCGATGGGGGCGAGCACGCGACGTCTGCTGGGCATGGTCGCGCTCCAGGCCTTCGTCGCCGCCGTGCTCGGACTCGGCATCGGCCTGGGCATCACCTCGGTCTTCGGCCTGAGCGTGCCCGGCAACCGCCTCGCGTTCCGCCTGCTCTGGCACATTCCGGTGATGACCGCATGCGCGGTCACGGTGATCTGCGTGGGCAGCGCGCTCCTGTCGATGATCCGCGTCGTGCGGCTCGATCCGGCGGAGGTCTTCAAGACATGAGCGCCGCGGCACCAGCGCCGGCCGCGTCGGGCGACGTGGCCATTCGCCTGCGCGGCGTCACGAAGACCTTCGGGACGGGCGAGAACGCCGTGCCCGCGCTCCGCGGCGCCGATCTCGATGCCCACTACGGACAGGCGACCTTCCTCGTCGGTCCCTCGGGCTGCGGCAAGACCACGCTCATCTCGATCGTCGCGGGACTCCTTCACCGCGACGCGGGCGAGCTGGCGGTGCTCGGCGGCGACCTCGGGCTCCTCTCGCGCGGCCAGCTCACCCGCTGGCGCAGCGAGAACGTCGGCTTCATCTTCCAGGCGTTCAACCTGATCCCCCAGCTCACCGTCGCCGAGAACGTCTCGGTGCCGCTCGTCATCCGCGGCGAGCCGCGGCGCTCGGCGATCCGCAAGGCGGCGGCGCTCCTCGACGCGGTCGGCCTCGGTGGACGGGAGCGGTCGCGGCCGAACAAGCTCTCCGGCGGCCAGCAGCAGCGCGTCGCCATCGCCCGAAGCCTCGTCCACGATCCGCGCATCCTCGTCTGCGACGAGCCGACCAGCGCCCTCGACGCCGCCGTCGGCAAGCTGGTGATGGAGCTCATCTGCTCCGTCTCGAAGAAGCCCGACCGCGCCGTCCTCGTCGTCACCCACGACGACCGCATCTTTCCCTTCGCCGACCGCATCGTTCACATGGACGACGGCCGCGTGACCCACACCGACATCCGCAGCCATGCTGCGCACGCGAACTGTTAGGGGCCGCCCCGATGATCCCGATCCGCTTCATTCTCCTTCCGACCATCGCCGCCACCGGCTTTGCGCTCGCCGCATACACGGTCCACAAGCAGAACCAGCCGGTGCCGCCGCCGCAGATTCCGATTCCGCCGAACGCCTCGCCCTACGTCGGCCGCATCGCGGGCATCGGCGCGGTCGAGCCATCGAGCGAGATCATCAAGGTCGGCGCGCCGGTCGGGGCGCTGGTCGAGTCTGTCGCCGTGACCGAGGGAGCCCAGATCCGCGCGGGCGACACGCTCTTCGTCCTCGATCGGCGCGACGCGTCGGCCAAGCTCGCTGTGGCCGAGGCGGACCTTCGAGTGGCAAAGGCGAATCTCGCGAATCTCGAGTCGAAGCCGCGGGCCGAGGACGTCGCCCGCGGCGAGGCCAAGGTCGCCGCGCGGGCCGCGGCGCTCGACGACGCCAAGGGTCGGCTGCGCCGGCTGACCGAGGTCGGCGCCGACGCGGTCGTCACCGCAAACGAGCGTCCGACGCTTGAGTTCCAGGTCGCATCGTGGACGGCCCAGGTCGCCGAGGCCCGCGCGGAGCTCGACCAGGTGAGGCGCGGGGCCTATCCGGAGGAGCTCGAGCAGGCCCGCGCCCAGGTTGCCGTCGCGCAGGCGAAGCGCGACGACGCCCAGACGGCGCTCGACCGGCTGACGGTCAGGAGCCAGATCGACGCCACCATCCTCTCGGTCGCGATTCGCCGGGGCGAGTACGCCTCCGCCGGTCCGCAGGCCCCGACGCTCATCGCCCTCGGCTCGCTCTCGCCGCTCCACCTGCGGGTCGAGATCGACGAGCTCGACGCATGGCGCTTCGACCGCACGGCGCCGGCCGTGGCCATGCTGCGCGGGACGGAGAAGCGCGAGTTCCCGCTCCGCTTCGTCCGCGTCGTGCCGCAGGTGGTGCCGAAGAAGACGCTCTCCGGCGACATGGGCGAGCGCACCGACACCCGCGTGATGCAGGTGATCTACGCGATCGGCGACTCGCGCGACGGCAAGCCCGCGGAGATGCTCGTCGGCCAGGTGCTCGACGTCTTCATCGAGCGCGGCGGGAACTAACGCTTCGTTCGCCTACGGCGCGAGGCGCGGGGCGATCTCGGGATCAAGGAGCGGAGGGCCGGCGTCCCATCGGGCAGCGCGGACGACGTACCCGGGCGATTGGCCCGCGCGACGTTCGAGGCGCCCCCGCAAAACCGCCGGCGCGAACCACTCGAGCGGAGCGACGTCGGCTCCAGGCTCGACGGCGATCTCGCCCTCGCGATGGAGGAGCGTCGTTGAGGTCGGTCCCCGCAGGGCGTAGCCGCGAAGCGTGACCTCACGGCCGACCTGGTCGGCGAGGCGCACGAGCCCGCAGCGCTCGACGCGCATCGCGTGCGTCGCCGGCGCGGCGCGCTCGGCGATCGCGCCGTACGCCTCGATTTCGCGTCCCTCGAAGGCCTCGTCCCACGCGACCCCGTCGAGTTCGACCTTCCAGTCATCGACCGCGAGAAGGGCGTGCTCTCCCTCGCGATGCCCAATGCCCTGGAGGAGAGCGCTGCGACCCACGAAGTCCGCGGGGTGCGGCGGGCGGGTCGCGATCGCCACGCCGCCGAGCACTTCGAGGCGATGACTTCGATACTCGGAGGCCGTCTGGACCATGCGGTCGCCGAGCTCCTCCGGCGGCGTGCCGACCATGAGCGACCGCTCCATCGCCCGCAGCCGATAGCTCGCTCCGACGGCGAGGAGGTCGAGCACCGGAGCGGCGCCGACGAGCTTCAGCTCGACCGCGGACTGCGTCGCCACGCCGTTCACGCGGCGAACGCGCAGCGTCTTCCCGTCCTCGAAGCCCTTCGGCGGTCCCTCGACGACGAGCCCCTCGACCTCGAGCGCCACGTTCGTCGTCGGCGCGACCCTGCCCGGCACGCTCGGCTCGCCGCATCCGACGAGCGCCGCGCAGGCAGCGAGGGCGAGCGCCGCGATTCTCACGACGTCCCCTCCCGTTCGTGCGGCGCGCCCTGCGCGGCGGGGGCCGCGTCCGTCGGCGCCGCCGGCGTGCGCGGCGCGCCGAACGCGAAGGTGACGACGACCGCGGCCATGATCAGCACCATCGCCACCGCCTCATTCCATCGCGGCGCCTCGCGGAAGGTGAACCACGCGAAGGCGAGGAAGACCGCGAGGGTGATGACTTCCTGAAGGATCTTCAGTTGGGCGAGCGTGAAGGTTCCGTGCCCCATCCGGTTGGCCGGCACCTGCAGGCAGTACTCGAAGAACGCGATCCCCCAGCTCGCGAGAATCGCGATCCACAGCGGCGCGCTCTTGAACTTCAGGTGACCGTACCAGGCATAGGTCATGAAGACGTTCGACGCGAGAAGCAGGAGAACCGTCGGCAGCGCGGAGAGGAGGGACGTGGGCATGGCGGCGGCATGTTCGCAGACTTCAGCGAAGGGGAGGGGATTCAACACAGAGGCACAGAGGACACAGCTTTCTGCACTATTCAGCCGGAGTCAACACAGAGGCACCGAGGGCACAGAGGGCCACAGAGAAGTCGGGAATAGAAGGGGGCCCAAGGCACGTTCGACGCGTTTCGACGCTGAGGAATGGGCTACCAGCTTCGTCCATTCCTCCCATCCTCCATTCCCCTCTGTGGCCCTCTGTGTCCTCTGTGCCTCTGTGTTGAACCGAATCCCCCTACCCGATGATCGCGTCGCAGACGCGGCTGGGCTTGGTCACGCCGGTGAGGCGCTGGTTGAGACCGTTGTTGAAGAACGTCAGCCGTTCGTGGTCGAGGCCGAGGAGGCGGAGGATCGTCGCCTGCAGGTCGTTCACCGGCAGCGAGCCGCTCGTCGCGTAGTACCCGAGGTCGTCGGTCGCGCCGTAGGTGAAGCCGCGCTTCGTGCCGCCGCCGGCCATGAGCATGTGGAAGGCGTGCGGATGGTGGTCGCGGCCGAGGAAGTCCTTCTTGCCGTCGCGGAACTCGGCGACGGGCGTGCGGCCGAACTCGCCGCCCCAGATCACTAACGTTTCGTCCAACAAGCCGCGCCGGCGAAGGTCGCGGATGAGCGCGGCGACCGGCCGGTCCATCTCCCTGCACTTCTTCGGGAGCTGCGTGACGAGGTCGTCGTGCGGTCCGGTGCCGTGGCCGTCCCAGCCCCAGTCGAAGATCTGGACGAAGCGCACGCCGCGCTCGACGAGCCGCCTGGCAAGCAGGCAGCTGCTCGCGATCGAGCCCTGCCCGGGCACGGCGCCGTATTCCTCGAGAATCTCCGGCCGCTCCCTGCTGATGTCCATCGCGTCGGGCACCGACATCTGCATGCGGAAGGCAAGCTCGTATTGGGCGATGCGGGTGAGCGTCTCGGGATCGTGCGAGCGGGCGGCCTCGTAGCGGTTGAGGTCGTTCACCGTGTCGATGACCCGGCGGCGCGAGGCCCGATCGATGCCGGCCGGGTCCTTCACGAAGAGGACCGGATCGCCCGAGGCCCGGCACTGGACGCCCTGATGGACGCTCGGCAGGAATCCGCTGCCCCACACGCTCTTGCCGGCGTCGGGGGTCTTGTCGCCGCTGACCAGGACGACGAATCCGGGCAGGTCGTTCGCCTCGGCACCGAGTCCGTAGGTCAGCCATGAACCCATCGAGGGGTAGCCGAATCGCGGCTGGCCGGTCCAGAGGAGAAGCTGGGCCGGGGCGTGGTTGAACTGGTCGGTCTTCACCGCCTTGAGCATGCAGAGCTCGTCGGCGACGGAACCCAGATGCGGAAGCAGCTCGCTCATCTCCATGCCGCAGCGACCATGCCGCGCGAAGGAGTAGAGGCCGCCGAGCAGCGTCGGATGTCCCTTGATGAAGGCGAACTGCTCGCCCTTGAGGTACTCGTCCGGGCAGGGCTTGCCGTTGTAGGTCGTGAGCGTCGGCTTGTTGTCGAAGAGCTCGTGCTGCGACGGCGAGCCGGCGAGGTGAATCGAGATCACGGCCTTGGCCCGCGCCGGAAAGTGCGGCGGCCGCGGCGCGAGCGGATTCGCCGGCCGCGCCCCGTCATCGGCACAGGTCCGCGACTCGCCGAGGAGGGACGCGAGGGCGATCGAGCCCAGGCCGATGCCGACGCCGCGGCCGACCCCGCCGAGGAAGGCCCGGCGAGTCACCTGCTCAAGCTCGACGTGTTGTCGCGGATCCATCGGTCAACTCCTCGAAAGGAACTCGTCGAGATTCAGGACGGCGTGTGCGGCGACGGTCCAGGCCGCGAGCGTCACGTCGTCGCCGTCGGCGAGCGCCCGGGTCGCCGCCGGGTCGCCGGCGAGTCGGGCTCGCTCCGCATCCGCAAGCGCCACCAGGCGGTCAAGCTCCTCGTCGCGCGCCTCGCGGAGGAGCGCCCGCCGCACGATGTTCGCGGCGACGGCCCGATCACGCTCGGCCGTCGCCGGCGCGTCGGGATCGAGCGAGCGCCGCGCGAGCGACCGCGCCGCCTCGACGAACGCCGGGTCGTTCAGCGTCGCGAGCGCAGCGAGCGGCGAGTTGCTACGGATGCGGCGCGGCGTGCAGGTCTCGCGGCTCGGCGCGTCGAAGGCGACCATCGCCGGATAGGGGCTCGAGCGCCGCCAGAAGGTATAGATGCCGCGGCGATGGCGATCCTCGCCCTCGCTCGTCGACCACTGATCGCCGCTGTAGACCACCGCCCACACGCCGTCGGGCTGCGAGGGCATGACGCTCGGGCCGTACATGCGCTCGCTCAGCAGTCCCGCAACGGCGAGCGTCGCGTCGCGCACCGCCTCGGCCTCAAGCCGATAGCGCGGAGCGCGGGACTCGAGCCGGTTCGTCGGATCGAGGGCCAGCGCCTCGCGGGTCGGCACGGACGATTGCCGGTAGGTCGACGAGAGGGCGATCTCGCGGAGGAGCGACTTGGTCGAAAAGCCGAGCGCGACATAGCGCGACGCAAGATGATCGAGGAGTTCGCGGTTCGTCGGCGGCGCGCCCTGCGAGCCGAAGTCGTCGACGGTCTCGACGATCCCGCGCCCGAAGAGCGTCTCCCAGATCCTGTTCGCGGCGACGCGGGCAAAGAGCGGATTCTCCGCCGACGCCACCCATCGGGCGAGCCCGAGCCGATCGCGCGGGGCGTCGGCGGGCATGGGCGGCAGCGCGGCGGGCGTTCCGGGCAGCACTTCGCGCGAGGGCTTCTTCAGGCTGCCGCGCTCGAGGAGATGCGTCGTGCGCCGGGAGCCACTCGGCAATTCGCTCATCACCGGCACTGTCGTCGTCTCCGTCGAGCGCTCCCGGAATCCCGGCGCGCGCACCGTGATCGTCGGCGACTCGTCGGGCCGGTCCGCGTCGGCGGTCTGGTTGAGGAACGCGACGAAGCGGTAGTACTCCTCCTGCGAGAAGGCGTCGTAGGGATGCGAGTGGCACTGCACGCACTGGAAGGTCGTCCCCAACAGTCCGTTCCAGGTGACCGCGACGCGATCGAAGACCGCGGCCATGCGGAACTCCTCGTCGTCGGTTCCCCCCTCGGTGTTCGTGAGCGTGTTCCGGTGAAATGCCGTCGCGATGCGATCGTCGTCGGTGGCGCCGGGAAGGAGGTCGCCCGCGAGCTGCGTCACCACGAAGCGGTCGTAGGGCATGTCCGCGTTCAGGGCCGTGATGACCCAGTCGCGGTAGGCCCAGATCGTCCGGCGGTCATCCTTCTCGTAGCCCTGCGTGTCGGCGTAGCGGGCGATGTCGAGCCACGGCCGCGCCCAGCGCTCGCCGAAATGCGGGGATGCGAGCAGGCGATCGACGACGCGCTCATAGGCGTCGGGCCGCCTGTCGGCGAGGAACGCGTCGAGCTCCTCGATCGTCGGCGGCAGGCCGATGAGGTCGAGGGAAACGCGCCGCAGCAGCGTGGTTCGATCGGCCTCCGCGTTCGGTCGAAGGCCGATGCGGTCGAGGCGCGAGAGGACGAAGCGATCAAGCGGCGCCCGCGGCCATCGCGCGTCGTCGACCGTCGGCGGCGCCGCATTCTCGATCGGCGTGAGCGACCAGAGCGGCCTCCACTCGGCGCCGGCGAGAATCCAGCGCCGGAACGCCTCGATCTGCTGCGGGTCGAGCGGCTCGCCGGTCGGCGGCATGCGCTTGGGGCCGACCATGGTGATCCGCCGCAGGAGTTCGCTGTGATTCGGATCGCCGGGCACCACCGCGATCCTGCCCTTCGCGTCGGGCGAGGTCGCCCGGCCGCGCTCCCCGAGATGCAGTCCGGCCATCTCGCGCACGCCGCCATGGCAGCGCAGGCAGGTGCCGGCAAGCACCGGACGGATGTCGCGATCGAAGTCGAAGGCCCGCGGCGGCGCGTGCTCGGCACCGCGCAGGAGCGTCGTGGCCGTCGCCGCGAGGGCGATGACCGCCAGCGCCGCGATCGCTCGCGACGCGCTCCCGCGATCCGCGTCGCGTGGGGGACTCCGATCGGCGGTGAGACCCATGACGCAAATGTACAGGCCTGCCCCCCGCCGCGGGAAGCGCATTCGCTCTCGCGTCGGTTACGCTCGGATTGATGATCGCCGCCGCACTTGCCCCGTGGGTCGTCGCCATCGTCATCGTCCTGCTCGTCGCAGCGCTGGTTGCTGGCGTCGCCACCGATGTCGCCATGCTCGCGGCGGTGCTCGTGCTCACGATCCTCGGCCTGGTCACGCCGAGTCAGGCAGTTGCCGGATTCGCGAACGAGGGCATGCTGACCGTGGGACTCCTGTTCGTGGTCGTCGCCGGCCTTCAGTCGACGGCAAGCATCCAGCGTCTGACCGGATCGCTTTTCCGGCCGGTGAAGAGCGAGCGTGCGGCCCTGTTGCGCCTCTGCCTGCCGGTCGCGGCGGTCAGCGCATTCCTCAACAACACGCCAATCGTCGCGGTGATGATCCCCGTCGTCACCGATTGGGCGAAGCGTTCGCGCATTCCGGTGAGTCGCCTGCTCATGCCGCTCAGCTACGCGACGATCCTCGGCGGGACGATCACCCTCATCGGCACCAGCACGAATCTCGTCGTGATGGGACTCGTTCGCGAGTCGATCGCCCGCAAGACCCCGATCGAGGGGCTGCGGCCCATCGGCTTCTTCGAGCTCGCCTGGGTCGGCGTCCCGCTCGCGGCGATCGGCGTCCTGTACATCGTGCTCCTCGCCCGACACCTGCTTCCGGTGCGCACGCCGGTTCTCGACGTGAGCGAGGACGCGCGACACTACACCACCCGCCTCCGGGTTCTCGCGAACGGCCCGCTCTGCGGCAGGACGATCGAGGAGGCTGGGCTTCGCGGACTGCCGGGCCTCTTCATCGTCGCCGTCGAGCGCGGCGACGACCGCATCACGGCCCCCGGCCCGGACACGGTCCTGCGAGCCGGCGACGTCGTCGCGTTCGCCGGAGTCCTCGAGATGGTCAAGGGGCTCATCGGCACGCGCGGACTGGCCGCGGCCGACCAGCCGAGTTCCCCGCCGAAGGGCGGCTCGCTCATCGAGGCGGTGATCAGCACGTCGTTCCCGGGACTCGGCCGCTCGATCCGCGAGTTCGGCTTTCGCGGCCGATACGACGCGGCGGTTCTTGCGGTGGCCCGCAACGGGCGGCGCATCGACGGCAAGATCGGCGACGTCGTCCTCGAGCCGGGCGACACGCTCCTGATCGACACCGACCCGCACTTCGTCGAGCGCTGGCGCGACAGCCGCGACTTCCACCTGATCGGCACGGTGGACGGCAGCGGAGCGCCCGCGCACGAGCGGGCCTGGATCGCGATCGCGATTCTGTTCGGCATGATCGCCGTCGCGACCGTCATGGGCGACATGTTAGGTGCGGCGGCGCTTGCGGCCGGCGCGATGCTCCTCTTCCGCTGCGTCACGCCCGGCCAGGCGCGGGCGTCGCTCGACCTGCCGACGCTCCTCACGATCGCGGCGAGCCTGGGCATCTCGAAGGCGGTCGAGTCGAGCGGCCTCGGACGGATCGTCGGCGAATCCTTCGTCAACGCCGCCCAGGGAAACGCGATCGGAACCGTCGCCGCCACCTATCTCGCGACGATGCTCTTCACCGCATTCGTCAGCAACAGCGCGGCGGCGGCAATCATGTTCCCGATCGCCCTCGGCGCCGCGGGCGGGATGGGCGGCAATCCGATGCCCTACGTCATGGCGATCCTCTTCGCCGCAAGCGCCGACTTCGCGACGCCGATCGGCTACCAGACGAATCTCATGGTGTATGGGCCCGGCGGCTACCGATTCACGGACTATCTTCGCTTCGGCCTGCCGCTCAACGCATTGGCGTGCGCGGTGTCGACCACGATGCTCGCCTGGACGTACGGACTGTGAAGCAAACAGGGGCCCGGCTCGCGCCGGGCCCCTGTGCATTCATGGCAATCGCAGCTCAGGCGGCAATCACTGGGCGACGTACACCGCGTCGATCCCCTTCTGCACCCGCTTCTGCATGTCGGTGAGGTGGGCGGCGGTGTAGCCGTCGAGCCCGCCCGACTTCGCGGCCGCATCCAGCTTCGACTTGATCTGCTCGAGCTGGAAGAGCGCCTGCTGCCGGACCGTCCGCGGCATCTGGGCGTTGCCGGTCGCGATCTTGATGAGGCGATCGGTGTAGTCCGCCTGGAGGTTGCGGCGGAACTGCGAGATCATCGGCTTGCGGTCGGTGAACGAGCCGCCGGCGCTGCCGAGTTCGCGGTAGATCTCCTCGCTCAGCCCCTTCATGAGTTCCGGCAGCGTGAGGGCGTCCTCACCGGCCTTGGTCCGCTGCTCGTTGTCGAGCACGCGGGTCATGGTCTCCGGATTCACGAGCATGGTGAGGGCGAGGTTCTGCGTCGCGGCAACCTGGTCGTTGATCGGCCAGGTCGGCTCGCCGCCGCGCGGATCCCACATCTCGACCGACATCTTGTTGACGAGCTCCGGCGTCAGGCCGTATGCGTCGTCGCGGAAGGCGTTCTCGATGACGAACTTCACCGCGGCCCGCTGCTGCTCGGCCGGAACCGGCACGAGCGGATCGCCGGTGTTGGCGTCGCCCTTCTTCACGCGATTGACGAAGGTGCCGCCGACCCACGAGGCCATGACGTCGATCATCTGACGCTGACGGTTCAGCGTCTTCTGATAGCCCTTGCGGGCCCGCTCCCACGCGTCGCCGTTCTTCACGTACTTCTCGAGGAGGTTCGCGCGGAGCTTCTTGCAGAGCTCGATCGTGGACATCGCCCACTCGTGCGGATCCTTCGAGAAGTCATAGCGGCGGGCAAACGGGTCGGGACCGCCGGTGTCCTCGTCGGTGAGGTACATGTGGCCCGGCTCGCCGACCTTGGCGAGGACCTTGTTCGGATCGTCGAAGGTGTAGCCGTACTCGATCGCCCACGTGTCGTAGGTGCCGATGCCGATCATGGCGTAGTCGCCCTGGATCGCGCTCGGGTCGGTGTTGAAGTTCGTGCCGATGTAGTCCATCACCGACGCCGCGTAGGGCTTCTTGCCCTTGATCTCCGGCGAGTTGATTTCCTTCAGCGTGTACTGGCTCGATGCCTTGAAGTTATGGCGAAGGCCGAGGGTGTGGCCGACCTCGTGGGCGACGAGGTGGGCAAGCTGCACGCTGACGAAGCTCTCCGGCACGCCGTCGAGGAGTTCCTCCTTCGGGGCGTCCTTGGGGGCGTCCTTCGGCGGGTCCTGCGACGCGGCGCCCTCGCCGATGAGCCCGAGCATCTCGAGCTGCATGTTGGCGAAGGCCATGTCCATCGCCAGGCCCTGGGCCGCGAAGCAATGGGCGCCGCAGTGGTGACCTGGCGCGTCGTTGGCGACGTCGCCGCCGGCCGCGAGGCGCATCGCCTCCTCGAACTCCGGACGTCCGGCGATCATCGAATCCTTGCGGCTGTCGGCCGGATCGCGGTCGCCGGCGGCGGCGCGGGCGGCGCGGCTCTTCATCTCGGCCTCGCGGGCCAGCGGGTCGAGCAGCGTGAGCCGCGGATCCCACTCGGGATGGCTCTCGAGCCAGACGAGCGTCTGGGCGCTGAGTCCCTGGGCCATGTCGAGCGGACGCTCGTCGTACCAGGTGTAGAACGCGCGGATCCAGCCGTCGGTGAGCACCACGTCGGCGTCGAGGATCTGGCCGGTGAAGGGATTCGCGCGGCTCGGTCCGATCGCCGTGGCGATGTCGTTGTTCAGCCAGCGGATGAAGTTGTAGCGGACGTCCTCCGGGTCCTTCTCCATGTGGGCGCCGGTGACCTCATCCTGCTGGTAGACCTCGATCGCGCTGTCGATGCCGATGCGCTTGAAGGCCTCGTTCCACTGCAGAATGCCCTCGCGCACGTAGCGGCGATAGCGCACCGGGACGGTGTGCTCGATGTAGAAGATGATCGGGTCCTTCGCCGGCGAGAGGGCCAGCTTCGGATCGCGCTTCTGCAGGTCCCAGCGGTTGATGTAGCGGACCCAGTTGGTCTCGGTGCCGTACTGGCCGAGATCGCGGTAGTCGGTGAGGAAGTAGCCGACGCGCGAGTCGGCGACGCGCGGCTTGTAGCCCGGGTTCTCGGGGATGACCGAGATCGAGTAGTGCACGGTCTTGTAGCTGCCCGTCTGGTCGGGGGCCTCGAGGGCGAGCTCGAGGTTCATCGGGAAGCTCTTCGCCTTCGCGATCTTGAGGAAGCGCGGATTGAGGCCGATCCCGGCGAGCTGCTGCGACTGGCCGACGAGCATCGCGTCGAGGTCGATCACGGGCATGCCGTTGGGACCCATCGAGACGATCGGCACGTCGAAGAGCACCTTGTCGGTAAAGATGCGCTTCACCGAATCCTTGCTGGTCTGCTCGCCGTTGCTGCGGATCTCCATCTGCGGCTCGATCAGCGCGAGGCGATTGCCGTACTGGCGCCAGGTCACGTAGCGGGCCGGACCCTGGAGACCGGAGAAGATCACGCCGCCGGCCGGCGTGGCGGCGATGAAGAACTTCATCCGCTCCCAGCCGCGGGGCAGCTCGGCGAGGAGCTGCTCATCCTTGCGGTTGATGTAGAGGCCGAAGAGCGACTGGCCGTCGGGGCTCGAGGTCACCTTCTCGAAGTTCTTCGCGACCTCGGGGAAGGGCGGGAACTCGGGGGCCTGCGGTCGCGGGCCTTCCGGCCCGGGCGGGGCGTTTTGGGCGAAGAGCGTCGCGGTGAGCGTGGACGCCGTGAGGGCCGTGAGGCAGGTGGCCAGGAGCAGCTTGTTTCGCATGGAGGTAGTCACCGAGGGACGAAGTGAAATCGCAAGCCCGACCCTCCGACGTGACGGGTCGAATGGGGCGAACGGACCGTAGTGGCGGATCATCCCTTGGTTGCGGACTTCATGCTGCGCCGGGGCCGGCGACTGGGGCAGACTCCCGCTCGCCCGGGAGGGCCGTGCCCTCAACGCCAACGGCCCGCGAGCGAACTCGCGGGCCGTCGTGCTTCTCCACGTCAAGCCGTCTGTCGCCGCTTACGGGCAGGCGCCCCACGCGCCGAGGACGATCGCGAGATCCGTCGCGTCGGTCGTCTGGTCGCCGTTGAGGTCGACGTCCGCGGTGCCCCAGGCGCCGAGGACGAAGGCAAGGTCGCTCGCGTCAACGACGAGGTCGTTGTTCACGTCGCCGGTGCAGCCGGTGCCGCCGCCGCCGCCGGCGGTGACCACGAAGTACTGGTTGCCCTTCACGACGGAGAAGTTGACGTTCCGCGGCTCGCCGAGGTTGCCGCCGGCCATCGAGGCCGCGACCTGGTTCGAGACGTAGTCATGGCCGCCGCCGTTGATGAACGCGCAGACCTTGATGTCGCTCACGCCGTCGTAGCCGGCGAAGAGCGAGACGGGAATGGCGAACTCGACGCCGGTCGAGATGCCGGTGCCGTCGCCCGCACCGGTGCCGCCGAGGACGCCGAGGACGTTCGAGTTGTTGTAGCCAACGAGCGTGCCGTTGGAGCCGAGCAGGATCGCCGCGCCGGCGCCGCCCGAGCCGATGTACTCGCCGGTGCCGCCGCCCTTGGTGAGGATCTGCGAGGTGTTCGCGTAGGTCGAGAAGGGGCCGCCGCCGCAGGTGGTCGTGACGTAGAAATCGGCCTCGAAGCCGGCGTCGAAGGTCAGGCCGTTGCCGGTACCGTCATCGCCCATGCGATTGAGGCCATTGAAGTCGACGTCGGGATTGTTGCCGCGGAGCTTGTTCTGGCCGCCCGGCCCGAAGTCGATGAACACCTCGAACTTGTTGAAGTTGCTCTCGAGATTGCCGCCAAAGAAGAGGCGGAGGTAGCCGTCGGCGATGACGCCGTAGGCGTTGTCGATCTCGCTGCCGTTGGCGTAGTCGATCTGCCCGAGGTTCGAGTCGCCGAACTGCGTCTGGGTGGTCTGCACGGCGCGGGCGTCGCCGTATTCGGCGTCAAGCGAGCCGTCGACGACGATCTCGGCCTGGGCGACGGCGGCAACCGCGCCGACGAGGAGCGAAGCAAGGAGGAAGGTGTTCTTCATGGTGGTCAAACGATGGATGCCGCCAAGACCGCCCCCCAACGCGGGGTCCGGGCCTGTCGGAAGTCTGGTCTCTGATCGCCCCGTCCGCGGACGGGCCGAGGCGACTCCGATACTAGAAACCCGCCGCAGCCAAATGCCAGACTGCGGCGGGTGATTCGAGCGAAACGGTCATAGGAAATGTGCTGGCCCAATCGGGTTTCTCGGACGATCCGCGAGCCCGATCGGTGAGCCAGCCCGGCGATGGGGATCAGCCCCACGCGCCGAGGAGCATCGCGAGGTCAGCGCCGTCGACTCCGCCGCTGCCGTCGAGGTCGGCGGTGCAGCCGCCCTTGCAGCTCGAGCCCCACTGGCCGAGCAGGATGGCGAGGTCCGCGCCGTCGACCGAACCGTTGCCGTCAAGGTCGCCGACGACCGGCAGCGCGGGGCCCGGAACGACGAAGTACTGGTTGCCCGGCACACTGGCGAAGTTCACGAAGCGGGGCTCGCCGAGGTTGCCGACGTTGCCGCCCGCGCCGCCGAGGATCTGGTTGGCGAGGTAGTCGTGGCCGCCGCCGTTGATGAAGGCGCAGACCTTGATGTCGCCGTTGGCGTAGCCGGCGAGGAGCGTGAGCGGGATCGCGATCTCGACGCCGGTGGTGACGCCAGCGCCGCTCGACGGGCCGGTGCCGCCGTCCACGCCGCCGGTGTTCGAGTTGTTGATGGCGATGATCGTGCCGTTGCTGCCGTTGAGGACGCTGGTGCCCGAGCCGCCGGAGCCGATGTAGCTGCCGTTGCCGCCGCCGTTGGTCAGCACCTCGGAGGTGTTCGAGAAGGTCGAGTACGGCGCGTTGCCGCCGGTCAGCGTGAGATAGAAATCCGCCTCGAAATCGGCGTCGAACGCCAGGCCGTTGCCCGTGCCGTCGTCACCCATGCGGTTGAGGCCGTTGAAGTCGACGTTGGGATTGTCGCCGCGGAGCTTGTTCTGGCCGCCGGCGGCGAAGTCGATGAAGACCTCAAGCTTGTTGAAGTTGCTCTCGAGATTGCCGCCGAGGAAGAGCCGCAGCGTTCCGCTGGCCGTGTCGACGAGACCGTAGGCGACGTCGAGTTCGCTGCCGTTGGCGTAGTCGATGAGGCCGATGCTCGAGTTGCCGAACTGGGTCTGCGTGTCCTGCACGCTCAGGGCCGTGCCGTATGGGGCATCAAGCTGCCCATCCATCACGAAACCGGTTGCGCCGGCAAGGACCAACGACGAGACGGACGCCGCGAGCGCGGCGGCAACGAGGGACTTCGACATGCTCTCTCTCCTCAATCACAAAAGCGAAATGCGCGCTCCACGGCGCGCAACGCGACGATGGTAGCGAAACGCACGCGTCGCACACAACAATCATTCGGGCCGCGCCAGCGATAACCTTCGGCTCATCCCCACGCGCCGAGCAGGACCGAAAGGTCCGCGGCATTCACGACGCCGTCTCCGTTGAGATCGCCGATCCCCGAAGTTCCCCAAGCTCCCAACATGATCGAGAGATCCGCGGCATTCACCGTGCCGTCGCAGTTGAGATCGGCGGGGACGCAGGGGGGCGAGCTCTCGCCTTGGGAATACACCAGTCCGGTGTACGGCCCGATCGAGATCACCATCGAATAGGGCATGCCATCCCACGGGATGTTCTCCGCGCCGATGTCGACCGCGGGCCAGGTGCCGAATCCCGCGTCATACCCGGACCAGTCGCTGTTGAATCGGCAGCGCCAGAGGCCGCTGCGCGGGACGCCGATGCGGTAGTTGGTGCGGCCGGCGTTGGCGAAGTTGGCGACGACCAGGACGTCGTCCCTCTCGCCGCCGTCCATCCAGCGATGCCAGGCGACGAGCTTCGCGCCGTTGTCGACGTGGAAGACGTTGGTGTTCGGGCCGGTGAGTCCGCGGGTCACGCCGCCGGCGTTCTTCCGCATCGCGATGAGGTCACGGTACATCGAGCGGATGCCCGCGAACGTCGTCGCCTTCGACCAGTCGAGCGGATCGTTGTCGGCGAACCAGCCGTTCTCGAGAAACTCCTGGCCCATGAACAGCATGGGCACGCCCGGGGAGCCCATGACGACCACGGCGCCGAGCGTCGATCGCTTCTTCGAGAACCACGAGCTCGCGTTGCCCGGCCAGATCTCCTCGGGCACGCGCTGCTTGCCGTTGGCGACCTCGTCGTGGCTTTCGGTATAGACGACGCGCTGGAACGCGCTGCCGTTGTAGCCGTGGGCGATCGCGTCGCGCACCGAGAACATGTTTCGGTCCGCGTCGTTGCCGGTGATGATCGCATCCCGAATCGGATGGACGAAGCTCCCGTCCCACTGGCTGTCGAAGCCGGCTCCGCCCGCGCCCGTGCCCTTCGTGATCCACTCGTTGTCGTCGAGGTCCTCGGCGATCTGGATCTTCCACGGCTGCGCCGCGTCGACCTCGTTGTTCACGTACTGGAGCAGCGACCAGCCGTCGGGAATGTCCGCGCCGTTCTGGTCCACCTTGCGGACGTACTTCGTGCCATCCCAGCGATGGCCGTCCATGCGGAATTCCTCGAGCCACATCATCGCGTTGTCGCGGATGTAGGAGCGGACCTCGCCGCGGCCGTAGTCGGGCCGCGTCGTTCCCCACGGCGTGTACGCGCGGTAGTCGTTGTAGAAGAAGATGCCGCCGAGCGTCCCCGGCGCCCAGCCGTCGAACTGCCAGAGGTCCATGTCGTTGGGACCGAAGTGGCTGTACACGAGGTCATGGAAGACGGCGATGCCGCGGGCGTGGGCGGCGTCCACGAACTCCTTCAGATCGTCCGGCGTGCCGTAGGCGGATTCGACCGCGTAGGGATAGGACGGGTTGTAGCCCCACGAGAGGTCGCCGGGAAACTCGCAGATCGGCATGAGCGAGATCGCGTTGATGCCGAGGTCCTTGAGCGAATCGAGGCGCTGACGGGCCTCGTCGAAGGTGCTCGGCGGCGCGTCGCCCGCGGCGACGTTGAAGGTGCCCAGGTGAAGCTCGTAGATCACGAGCTCGTTCCACGCCGGCATCGTGAAGTTCGCCGTCGTCCAGACGTACGCGTTCGGGTTGTAGATGATCGAGTTGCCGGTCGAGTTGGTGAGTCGCCGGGCCCGCGGGTCGTTCTTCCAGAGGAGCGTCCCGCCCGGCTTGACGACCACGAACTTGTACTGGTTCCCGGGAAAGATGCTGGGGACATCCACTGACCACCAGCCGTTGCCTTCGCTGAAGAGCGGATGGCTCGTCGCACTCCAGTTGTTGAAGGTGCCGGCGACCCGCACGCCGGTCGCGTTCGGGGCCCAGGTCCGGAAGGTGACGCCAAAGCCCTGGCCGGTGTACGGAATCGCGCCGACGCCGGGATGGCCCGATGGCCCCGACTGCCCGACGGCAGCGTTGGCGAGCGAGGCGGCACAGAACGCCGCGGCGAGCCACATCGACTGCCGCACCGGCCGCCGCGAGGGGGACCGGCGGAGCGAGGCGCGCCGCGGCGCGGCGTGATTCGGAGTCGATGGGCTCGTCATGGCTCCGATCGTACGGCGCGAATCAGCAGCGCCCAGCGGGACTTTTCGAAAGCGGTGCGACTCATGACCGAGGGCTGCGATGAACGGACGTTGGCAGGTCGCCTCTCCCCCATCGTGCTATCGTGGACGACGATGTTCCGCCGCCTTCGTCCGCTCCTCGTCGGTCTCCCTCTTGCCCTCGTCGGCTGTGGCGGCGACGCTCCCGCTGCGCCGGCCCCGCCCCCCAGCCAGTTTCAGTTTGACGCCGCGATCGTCAAGGCGGCCGAGGACCCGAAGTTCGCCGAGTTCACCGCGCTCTGCCGGACCCACGCGGCCGCGAGCAAGAAGGTCGCGGAGTTCCTCAAGGCCCACCCCAAGCCGCGATCCGAGGCGCTCGACGCCGACCTCGAGAAGCTCAAGGGCGACGTGGCCGCGGCGGCCGTCCCGATCAAGAACGCGATGTCCGCGGCGACCTGGTCGGCCGAGGACCGCAAGGTGCTCCAGTACCTCTTCAACACCAAGGCCCGCGACTGACCGAGGCCAGAGGTCCCAATCGGGGTGAGCGCGGGGTAAGCGCGGGGTGAGCGCGGGGTACGCGCAGAGCGCGGGCGTCAGGGCTGGTCGTTCAGGTCGCAACGACCGGGCAGCATGAACCCGCGGATCGCGAACCACGCGGCGCCGTTGGTCGTCTGCTCGATGTAGTCGCCGCCGAGCGCGGTCGCCTCGTTGATGAATCGGTCGCTGAAGATGTTGAGCGTGCGCGTCGACCCGTCCATGCAGGAGAAGCTCACCCGACCGGCATCCCAGAAGGCGGGAAGGTCAATCCAATACGGGGTGTACCAGTCGATGACCCAGCCTTCCTTGTTGTAGCCGAAGGTCGACTCCTCGACGATCGAGCACATCGTCGACGAGGGCTGCGGAATGTGGCTCATCGTCGGCGTTCGCAGGTCCACCTCGCCGCTGGGGAACTGGACGAAGCCCGACGAGTCGACGTTGTAGTCGTCCGGCCCGACCTGATTGCCGACATAGGCGTTGATCGAATAGCTGCGCACCCGGTCCGTCGGATCGTTCGGCGACCTGTAGGCCTTGGTCGCCTTGTCCATGTACGGGAAGATCACGCCGTTCTCGAGGCTCTTCACCGTCTCGACGCCAGCGACCAGACCGCCGCCGTTGGACGTGGCCTTGACCCAAGTGTGATTGGTGTTGGCGCCGACGCCCGGTGCGTTGCTGAAGTTGTCGGTCCGCGGGCTGGGCAGGCGACCGGCGTTGTCGAGCGTGTAGCCGGACATCGCGTGGGCGATCGAGCGCTGGTTGACGAGGCAGGTCGCGGTGCGTGCGTTGGCCCGAACCTGGCCGAAGACCGGGAGCAGGATCGCGATGATCAGGACGATGATCGCGATGACGACGAGGAGCTCGACCATCGTGAAGCCCGCCCGGCCGCTCACGCGAGTGCGTGACGGGGTGCGAGCGAGGGACTCGGCGACGTTGGCGGTACGGGGGAAGCGCGGCGAGAACGCAGTACGGGTCATCAGGCGTGGCTCCGGTCGATGCACAGGATTGTCAGGAGGGACCGACAGCTTCCGTATCGGTCCCGAGTGGGGTCCGCGAGACAGTACGCAAACACCTCCCCTTTGGAGGCAGCGGCCTCGAAAGGCGGGGCGATTTCCGCGGAACGCGTCCGGTCGCGGCGCGAACGATCACCGGCCCCCGAACAACCGCCTATCAGGCGAGAAGATCGGGCGTGATGATCAGGCTGTCAACCGGTCGGGCGCCGCTCACTCGGCGGCCTGGCGCGGAGCGAGCTTGCGAACCCAGGCGTTGCGGAAGTGGATCGGGTCGCCGTGATCCTGGAGACGGAGCGGAGCCGTCGCCTCGTGGGCCTCGTACTTGGCTCGGGCCCCGTGGACGGTCGCGCCGAGGATCTCGCTGTTGTCCTGGACGAGCACGCCGTTGAGGAAGACCGTCTCGGTCGCCGGGTGCAGCACCTTGCCGTCGGGACCGAAGACCGGGGCGCGGAAGACCGCGTCGTAGACGTTCCACTGCCCCTGCGGGCGGCAGGAGTTCACGAGCGGCGGATACTGGCCGTAGAGCGAACCGGCCATGCCGTCGACATAGGTGACGTTGCCGTTGCTCGAGAGGACCTGCAGCTCGTAGCGGTCCATGAAGAAGACGCCGGAGTTGCCGCCGTGCTGGCCGTCGACCTTGCGGTCGGCCGGGATCATCCACTCGATGTGGAGCTGCACGTCGCCGAAGCTCTCCTTGGTCTTGATGTCGCCGGTGCTGGGCTCGACGACGACTTCGTTGCCGCTGACCTTCCACTTTGCCGCGCCGTCACCGCTGGTCCACTTCGAGAGGTCGGGCTTCGACGCCGCGATGAGCACGATCGCGTCGGAGGGCGCGGCGGCCGGTGCGCCGGCGGCGCCCGGATCCACGACCGCCGGTGCGGGACGGGTCATGTCATGGACCTTCCACTTGAAGGTCCGTTCGGCCTGCGTTGCCGCAAGACCGGTGAGGGCGGCGAGCGAGAGGATTCCGATGGCAGCGCGAGTGGTGCTCATGGCCGTGTTGTACCGCGCCGTTCGGCGACGGAGCGCCGCGGACGTCGGTACGCTGCCGCCATGCGAACGTCGATGCACACCGTGGTTTCCCTTGGCGACACGGACGCGGCGGGCGTCCTCTTCTACGCCCGTCTCTTCGAGCTGTCGCAGCGGGCGTTCGAGCACCACTGTGCGGGGTGTGGATTCCCCATCACCCGCTTCTGGTCGGAGGGCGTGCTCTCGCCGGTGGTGCACGTCGAGGCCGACTACCGCGCTCCGCTGCGGCTCGGTGACGCGATTGCGGTCGAGACCAGCGTCGAGGCGATCGGGGACACGAGCTTCCGCATGGCCTATGTCGTGCGCAGGCAGGACGGCACGCTCGCGGCGGAGGCGCTCGTCGTCCATGCCTGCGTGAGCCGCGAGGGCAAGAGCGTCTCGGTGCCGGCTGCGCTGCGCGAGGCACTGACCCCTCGCAAATGAGGGTCAGGCGTCACGCGGTCCCGCGGGCCTTCGCCACAGGACCGGATCGTCGGCGCGGGCGGCGAGGGCGCCGCGCCGCGGCTTCGCCCGCTCGGCCTCGTCGGCGGGCATGGCATGAATGCGGTCCGGCCACTTGAACCGCGGCAGCCGTCCGAGGGCAAGTTCCAGCTCGGCGGCATCGAAGGCTCCGACCACAAACGCGACCGGCCGCCGCTGCCAGACGGGATCGTCAACCGCGACGACGCAGGCCGCGGCGATGCCCGGCACGGAGCAGAGCACGCCCTCGATCTCCTCCGGCTGGATGTTCTCGCCGCCCGAGACGAACATCGCGTCCCGGCGACCTGTGACGTGGAGCCGTCCCCGCTCGTCCATGCGCCCGAGGTCGCCGGTCGCGAAGGCGCCGTGCACCGGGGGATGATCGAGGTAGCCGTCGAACACCGTCGGCCCGGCGACGACGATCTCGCCGTCGGCGACACAGCGCACCGACACGCCGTCTAACGCTTCGCCCGCGTCGGAGGGTTCGGCGCCGGCGACCGCCCGTGACGTGCTCACCTGCGAGGCGCATTCGGTGAGTCCGTAGGTGACGTACAGCGGCCACTGCCGCGCGATCGCCTCCTCGCGCCACGCGACCGGCGTGGCGCCGCCGCCGAGGAGGATCGCCCGCAGCGAGCGGGCCCGCCGATCGAGCGCCTGGTCGTCGAGCATCCGGCGGAGCTGCGTCGCGACGACCGAGACGTGCGTGATCCAGCGGTGATCGAGAAGGTCGCGGTTCAGAGCTCCCGGGCCGCCGCCGACGTGCACGCAACCGCCCGCGAGCATCGCCCGCAGCAGAATCGAAAGCCCGCCGACGTGATGGGGCGAGAGCGAGAGGAGCCAGCAGTCATCGTGGCCGAAGGGAACGCGGCGATTCGATGCGGCGGCGTTCGCGAGCAGGCTCGCGAGGCGATGCACCGCGACCTTCGGCTCGCCCGTCGTGCCGGAGGTGCGAAGCCCCACCGCCCGCCGGTCCGTCCTGATCCGCAGCTCGCCCGTCGCCTCGCGGCCGGTGAATCGCAGCGCCGGGCCCGGGTGCCAGACCGCCGACCGCGTCGCCGCCGCGATGCGCTCGACCGATTCCGCCGACTCGCGCGGATCGACCAGGATCGCGATCGCCCCGCGCATCCAGCAGGCCACGAGCGGCGCGACCGCGTGCACGCCGGCGTTGGCCCGCACCAGAACGCGATCGCCGTTCGGCACCGAGGGCAACAGCGCCTCCGCCTGGGCGGCGACCGCGCCGTGCGTCCACCGAACCGTGTCGGTCCAGAGGAAGGGACGCTCGGCGTGGGCACCCGGCCAGTCGAAGAGGGGCTCATCCACGGCGCGGCTCCAGCGGAACGAACTCGACCGTCGGCTCGGGCAGCGGTCCGCCGGTGTCGATCGCGCCGTCGACGATGCGAGGCGGAGCGCAGGGGTCGTCGAGCAGCATGCCCGCCGTCCCCAGGCCATGGTCGCCCGTCGCGTTGGGAAGCCAGGTGATGAGCCGCGCCAGCACGTGCAGCGTGTGCGAACTCTCGAAGGTGCCGGTGATCGTCGTGCGGAGCTGCTGACGTGCGGTGCGCTCCGCCCGCTCGCGCACGCGCATGATCGAGCCGACGAGCGCGGGCTTCACGACGTGGGCCACGACGCCCGGCGCCGTCTCGAGCGCCGAACGGTGGGCGGGTTCGTGCAGCGATTCGTCGAGCGCGATCGTCATGCCGGTGGCGAAGTGCAGCGCCGGCAGCTCAAGCGGGACGCGCAGCGGTTCCTCGAGGTAGTCGATGCGCTGCGGATCGATGCCGTCGACCAGCCGCTTCGCCTCGTCGAGCGTGAGCGTGCGGTTCGCGTCGATCCGCAGCGAGACGTTCGGGCGCTCGCGGAGGATGCGCTCGATCCAGCTCCGCTCCGCGCCGAGATCCCCGCGGCCGACCTTCGCCTTCGCCGTGCGGGCCCCCTCCGACGGCAGTCCGCCGTCTGCGAGAAGCTCGTTCGCGCCGACCCGACGGCGCAGCGGTCGCATGAGGACCGGGTCGCCCCCGGCGATCGCCCGCGCGACGCTGACCCCAAACGCCAGCGAGGGCGGAAGCCGATTCGGATCGCCGATGCCGCAGAGCCGCAGCGCGTCGATGCAATCCTCGACCGACTCGCGATGGACGCCCGGCAACGGCGCCACCTCACCCATGCCCACGCCGTCGGCGCCGTGAACGCGCAGGAAGAAGCCCTCGCGATGCTCGAACGTCACGCCACCGAAGCGCATCGGCGTGCGCAGCCGCGATCGGTAGCGGGCAATCTCGATCACCAGAGCACCCAGCCGATCGCGAACGTGAAGCCGTAGAGGATGATGAGCCGGCCGGTCGCGGCGAGCACGCGATTGAGCGTGTGCCCCTCGCCGCCGCGCATCACGTCGCGGAGCGCGGGGAGCATCGTGAGACAGGCGAGCGACGCCGCGATGGCGCCCCAGTGGCGGGCGTGGATCGCGAGGGCGATCGGAACCGCCGCGGCCGCCAGCACCGAGAGGAGGATCTCCGCCCGCGCGAAGACGGCGCCGAAGCGCACCGCAAGCGTGCGCTTGTTCGCGCGGGCGTCGCCTTCCCGGTCGCGAAGGTTGTTGACGGCCAGGAGCGTCATGGCCAGGCAGCCCGGCCCGATGCCCGCGACCGCGGGCAGCCACTCGAAGCGCTGGGCCTGCGCGGCATAGGTCCCGGCGACGGCGACGGGGCCGAAGAACGCGAACGCGGCGACATCGCCGAGCCCGACGTAGGCGAGCGGCTTCGGACCGCCGGTGTAGAGGATCGCGAAGAGGATCGATGCCGCGCCGATGGCGATGAAGGCCGGTCCTCCGCGCCACACGAGATACGCGGCGATCGGCACGACGGCCAGGAGCGTCAGGACGATTGCGACTCGCATCGTTGCAGGCTTCACGAGCCCAGCCGAGACGACCCGCACCGGACCGACGCGGCGCTCGTCGTCGGCTCCCTTCTTCCAGTCGAAGTAGTCGTTGGCGAAGTTGGCCGCGATCTGGAGGAGGAGCGCCCCCGCCGCGGCGGCCGCCGCCGCGCCGCCGTGGAATCGCTCGGCGGCGATGGCGATCGCCGTGCCCATCAGGACCGGCGCGATCGCCGCCCCGAGGGTTTTCGGCCGGATGGCCAGCCACCAGACGTGCAGAGGTGTGGGCATCGGGCGGATGTCACCAACGGAGGAACCGAGGGCGCGAGAGGACGCGTATCGACCCACTCAAGGGCGACGCGGAAACTTCCTGAAGTCGGGCTTTCGCTTCTCGAGATAGGCCTTGTGCCCCTCCTGACCTTCCTCGCTCATGTAGTAGAGCATCGTCGCGCAGCCGGCCAGCTCCTGCAGGCCGCTCTGCCCGTCGCAGTCGGCGTTGAGCGCCGCCTTGAGGCAGCGGATCGCGATCGGCGAGTTGGCGAGGATCTCGCGGCACCACTGGACCGTCTCGGCCTCGAGCCTGTCGAACGGGACGACCGCGTTCACGAGTCCCATCTCGAGGGCCTGCTTCGCGTCGTACTGTCGGCAGAGGAACCAGATCTCGCGGGCCTTCTTCTGGCCGACGATGCGGGCCATGTAGCTGGCGCCGAAGCCGCCGTCGAAGCTGCCGACGCGCGGGCCGGTCTGGCCGAAGCGGGCGTTGTCGGCGGCGATGGTGAGGTCGCAGAGCATGTGGAGGACGTGGCCGCCGCCGATGGCGTAGCCGGCGACCATTGCGATGACCGGCTTCGGGCAGCCGCGGATCTCCTTCTGGAAGTCGAGGACGTTGAGGCGCATCACGCCGGTGTCGTCCTTGTAGCCCGCCTCGCCGCGGATGCGCTGGTCGCCGCCCGAGCAGAAGGCGAGCGGCCCCTCGCCGCAGAGGATGACCACGCCGATCGCGGGATCCTCGCGGGCCTCGTTGAGGGCGTGGCGCATCTCGATCACGGTCTGCGGACGGAATGCGTTGCGTACCTCCGGTCGGTTGATCGTGATCTTCGCGATTCCCTCCTCGCAGGTGTGGAGGAGGATGTCGGCGTAGGCGCCGACCTTCTTCCACGCTGGGATCTCGGGAAGCGTCGCGGGCGATGCGGTGGTCTTGGTGGCCATGTCGGTGATGCCGGGTGAGGGAAGGGCGTGGGTGGGTTCGGTGCGCGACGCGTTAGGCGAGGAGCGAGTCGACGAGCGCGGCAAGCTCGCGGGGTCGCTCGAGATGGATGGCGTGTCCGGCGCCCTCGACCACGTCGACGCGCAGCTCGGGCGCGACGCGGGCCGCGTCGCGAGCCACGCCAAGATACTTGGCGTCGAGGCTTCCCACGGCGAGCGAGAGCCCGGAGGCGAGATCGGGGAGCGCATCCCAGAGCGGGGGATTCAGTCCGGGAGAGGCGTCCCGGAGGATCCGCGCCCACGCCCCGGCGTCGCCCGCGCCGCGCCGGCGGGCGATGAGGGCGAAATCCGGATGCGAGCGGAGCGAGGCGAAGAGCGGCTGCGCGTACCAGCGATCGAGGAAGGAGCCGAGCCCGTCGCGGGCCAGCGCCGCGGCGAGCGACGCGTCCGCGGCGGCCCGGCTCGCCCGCTCGACCGGGTCGACCACGCCGGGCGTCGCCGAGACGGCGATCGCGCGACGCACGATCCGCGGCGCGGCGTGGGCGAGCGTCATCGCCACGCGACCGCCGAGCGAGTAGCCGACCACGCTCAGCGGGGCGAGGCCGCTGCGGCCGATGGCGGACGCCAGCGCCGACGCGAGCGCCGCGAGGTCGGCCCGCTCCGCGCCGTGCAGCAAAAGGTTGGCGCGGAACACCCGACGGCGGACCGCCAGCGCGCCGACGACCGCATCCCAGTCGGCGGGCTCGCCGAGGAATCCGTGGAGGAGGAGGAGCGGCGATGCGTCCTCGCGCGACGGCCTTGGATCCTCGACGATCACCGTCGCGACTCCACCCGCAGCGCCTCCGCCACGCGGGCCTGGATCGCGCGATGGGCCGCGACGTTCGTTTCGCGGCTCGTGACGCATTCGATGAGCGACGGTTCCTTCGAGCCCTCGATCGAGCGGAACGCGGCGAGCGCGTCGCCCCGGGTCTCGACCCGCAGGTACGGAAGCCCGAACATCGCCGCGGCGTGGGCGAATCCGAATCCGTGCGGCGTGCCGAAGACCCGCTCGAACCGATCGGCCGCGGCCGGCTCGGTCGCGATCGGAAGGAAATGGAAGATGCCGCCGCCGTCGTTGTTGATGACGACGGTGTGGAGCGGCGCGCCGACGCGGCGCACGTTGGCGAGGCCGCCGAGGTCATGAAGGAGCGAGAGGTCGCCGAGCAGGAGCGTCGTCGGGAGCCCGGCGGAGGCGACGCCGACCGCGGTCGAGAGCAGGCCGTCGATGCCGCTGGCCCCGCGGCTCACCACCATTCGCGGCGACGGCGCGGCGCTCGGGCAGTGCATGTCGGCGTCGCGGATCGGCATGCTGTTGCCCAAGACCATCGCACGCTCGGCGGACTGCACTCGAAGGAGCTCGCGGGCGATCCACGGTTCGGTCAGCGCGTCGTCGTCGGCCATGGCCCGTTCGACGGCGGACTCGGCGATGCGACCCGCTGCGATCCAGGGCTCGAGCAAGGCCGAGCGACGCCAGGAGTCCCTTGCGACGGCAAGCGCCGCGAGCGATCCGCGCAGCTCCGTCGTCGCCCGGTGCGTCTCGTCGAAACGGGTGAGTCCCTCACGAAGGAGAACGACCCGCTGCGCCGAGCCGAGATACGCCTGCACGCGCTTGCTTGAGATCGGTCCGCCGACGCGAAGGACCAGATCCGGCGCAAGCGACGCTCGCAGCGAATCGTCGGCGCCGGCGAGGACGAGATCGGGCACCGCCACGACGACGTCGGCGTGCCGCGCGCCGCGAAGGCCGCTGCCGATGTCGGCGATCACCGGCCAATGGACGCGACGGGCGAGCGCCACGACCGCGTCGGCGTCGCATCCGGCGCCGGCGACGATCACGCCGCGCGCCGCATCCGCGACGCCGCTGCGGGCAATCGACTCGGCATCGCCGGCGACGGGCTGCTCCGTCGGAATCTCCCGCCAGACCGACGCGGTGCTGCGGAGCCACGCGGCAAGTCGCGGGTCGTCGGCGAGCTCGAACGGCACGGATCGCGGCGCGAGCGGCTCGCGAAACGGGACGTTGAGGTGCACCGGACCGGGCCAGGGCATGCGGGCCCGCGTTCGGGCCTCGTCGGCGGTCGAGAGGACGAACGCCGGATCGATGCGCTCGTCGGGCGGCGGCAGCTCGAAGGACCAGCGCACGAAATCGCCGAAGATCCCCCGCTGCCGGATCGTCTGGTTCGCGCCGCAGGCGTGCAGCTCGGCGGGGCGATCGGCGGAGAGGACGACGATGGGCCGGCCGCTCGCGGAGGCCTCGACCATCGCGGGCAGGAGATTCGCGACCGCGGTGCCGCTGGTGGTGACGATGATCGGCTCGCGGCCGACCGCGGCGGCGCCGAGGGCGATGAAGCCGGCGCAGCGCTCGTCGGTCGCGACGATGTACTCGCTGCACTCCTCGACGCGCGTCGCGGCGATCGCCAGCGGCGAGGAGCGCGAGCCGGGGCAGATGATGACGAGCGGACATCCGCGGGACTGGCGCACGAGCTCCTCGAGGAGGAGATCGGCCCAGAGGTAGTTGACGTTCTCGGCCTTGAGCAGCTCCCGCCACGGCGTGGGGCCGGCGCTCATGACGGCCGCACCAGTCGCTCGATCGTCGCGAGCTTGTGCTCGGTCTCGCGCCACTCGGCCGCGGCGTCGGAACCGGCGACGATGCCGGCGCCGGCGAAGGCCACGACCGAGGCCCCGAGCACCAGCGCGGAGCGGATGCCGACGCAGACCTCGCTCGTCTCACCTAACAGTCCGATCGGTCCCGCGTAGAGGCCGCGATCGAACGGTTCGCACGCCCGGATGATCGTGCGGGCCCGCTCGGCGGGCTGTCCGCAGACGGCGGGCGTCGGATGGAGGCGGGCCAGCAGGTCGGCGTCGGTGACGTCGGGCAGAAGCGTGGCCTCGACGGGCGTGCAGAAGTGCTGCACGCGGGCCAGACGCAAGAGTCGGGCGCCGCGAGCGACGCGCAGCGACTCGACCGCGCCGTCGAGGCGCTCGCGAATTCGATCGAGGACCAAGGCGTGTTCGCGCCGGTCCTTCTCGGAGGAGAAGAGATCCTGGGCGTAGGCCCAATCCGCCTCGGGCGTCTCGCCGCGCGGTCGCGTGCCCGCGACGGCCTCGCTCTCAAGCAAGCGTCCCGCACGACGGAAGAGCCGCTCGGGACTTGCGCCGACGAAGGCGACGCCCGGTGCGGGCTCGACCATGAACTGGTAGGTGCCCGGCTCGTTCTCGCCCAAGCGCGACAGCAGCTCGCAGGGATCGGCCGGATCGGCGAGGCGGAAGGTCCGGGTGCGGGCGAGGACGATCTTGCGCACCGAGCCCGAGGCGATCTCGGAGAGCGTCGCATGGATCGCGACGTTCCAGGCCTCCTCGCTCGAGTCGACGCCCTGCTCGGCGCCGAATCCGGGGGTGAACTCGGGAACGGCGCCGTGCGGATCGCTGGCCTGCTCTGCGCTCTGCAGCCGGTCAAGGGCCGCGAGCGTCGCGGAGCCGTCGCCGATGACGATCGCCACCAGGGCGGTCCGATCGGCGTCGCGCCGAAGCTTGACCGCGGGAACGATCACCTGTGTGCGACCGAAGGGCTGCCATTCGATCCCCGGCTCGCGCTCCGCGTCAAACCGCCCGACCAGCAGCGAGGTCACCGAGGGGTCCGATGCCTGCAGCTCCGCCAGGCGCGGATCGGCGGGATGGTCGAAGGTCATCGCCGAGCCGACCATCGCAATGCTGGTCACACCGTCGCGGGTCCGGAAGTGGGCCCGGCGGCCGGCCGGCTGGGCGGCGAGAAAGGAGAGCGGATCCGCCCCCTCGAAGACGACCTCGATCCGGCGAAGGGCGAGCCGCTCCAAACCGCCTGCGCTTCGCGTCGGACTGCGAAGGGCCTGCTCGACCCGATACCGAAGCAGCTTGACCGCCTCGGCGAGCGCCTGATTGGGGGCCCCCGGACGACGGGACTCGCCGCGCGCTCCCACGCTCGGGTCGCTGCGTTGGACTCGGGGGGACGACGGGGTCATCGAGGATCAGGGTGAGCGGATCGGCGGCGTTGGATTCGACCGCGTTCACCGGTCGACTGCGCTGACGGAGGCAGGACGCCGCGCCCGCCGCACCGACGCGATTCCCGTGCGGAGCCGAGTGTATCGGTGGCGTCCGCGACCGTCCACGATATGGGCCGTCGGCAACGCGCCACGCGCGAGTTGCCTGCATTGCCCACTGGTTATCACATCGGACGGCGCCCGATCAGGGCTTGCCGCCCCGCTTCTTCCAGATCGCCAGCGCCTTGGGCATGAGTTCCGAGAGGCGCTTCTGGCGCGTCTCGTCCGAGGGGTGCGTGGACATCCATTCCGAGGGCTTGCCGCCGCCCATCGCGGCCATGTTCTTCCAGAGCTCCACCGCCTGGCGAGGGTCGTACCCGGCGTCCGCCGCGATGAAGAGGCCAAGCTCGTCCGCCTCGCTCTCCTGATAGCGCGAGAAGGGAAGAAGGATCCCGTATTGGGCTCCCGCGCCAAAGGCGGCCATCGTCGCCTCCTGGGCCGCGGGCGAGAGTTCGGCATACGAGGCGCCGACGCCCGCGCCGGCGAGCAGGACCTGGGTCGCGGACTGCTGGCTCATGCGTTCGCCGCTGTGCCGAGCGATCGCGTGCGAGCACTCGTGTCCCATGACGGCCGCGAGCTGGGCCTCGTTCTTCACCGCCTTGAAGAGCCCGGTATAGACGGCCATCTTGCCGCCCGGCAGGGCCCAGGCGTTGACGGTGTCCGGGGCGTCGATGAGGCGGAACTCCCACGCGAAGCCCTTGGTGGCATCGGGATGGAGTCGCATCGCCGCGGCGGAAACCCGCTCGGTCACGCGCTTCACCATCGCGAACTGCTCGCCGCTGGTGACGAGCTTGGCCTTCCCGAGCTCTTCCTTATACGCGCCCTCGCCCAGCGAGAGCTCCTGGTCGCGGCTCATGAAATTGAATTGGGTCCGGCCGGTGCCGCTGACTTTCGTGCAACCCCCGACGCCGAGCAGCATCGTGCCGCCGAGAATCGCGATCAGCACGTGCGGAACTGCACGTCGGAACGGCGAGTGGCTCGCCGCCGCGCCGGCGAAGGCCGCACGCGTCATCGATGCAAGAGAGCGGAGCAGATTCGGAACGACGTGATTCGAGTCTTGGCCGAAGCGATGTCGAAACATGCCGAAATCCTACCCCGAGCATCGAATCGGGGGCCAGCCCCCCCGCGGGGCAGCTTGCCGTCGGAGTGCATTTGCCGGAGACTGTCTCCAGCTCGTTCCGACGCGCAACGGCATCCGCCGTTGACGAGGCCATCAGAGAACCTCCTCCATGAACACCCCTGCCCTTTCTCGCCGCTCCCGACTCGCCTCACGCGCCCGCGGCGGCACCGCAGCGAAGGTCCTGCTCGTCCTGAGCGCGATTTTCCTCGTGGTGGGCGTCGTCGGCGGGTTCGTCGTCCGTAACACCATCACCAACGACATCATGCCCGTGATCGAGAAGATCGGTCAGCGCGTGAAGGCGTCCGCGACCGAAGGCCTGATCGTGGTGCCCGGCGAGAAGACGATCGAGCTCGCTGAAGCGGGCGGCATCGCCTTCGGCGCGTTCGAGAAGACGGAGGCCGACGGCAAGACCTACACCTTCGCGCCGGCGGGCCAGCTCGACATCTCCATCACCAAGGACGACGGAACGACGATCGTGGTCCAGAAGCCGCAGGGCATGCAGCCGATCGACATGAAGGAGCAGGGCGTGCTTCACCTGCTGGGCTTCGGCAAGGTCGAGTCGCCCGGCAAGTACACGATCAGTGCCAAGGGTCAGGACACCGCGGTCTACGCGCTCACCATCGCGAAGCCCGAGATGGACACGCTTCAGGGGAGCGTCATGAAGCTCCTCGGCGGCGCTGCGGCGGGTTGCTGCGGCATTCCGCTCTTCCTCCTCCTGGGCATCATCGGCGGCATCCTCCTGATCTTCGGGAAGAAGCCCGCTCCGCTGCCGTGATGCCGCGGGCGACCCCCGCACCCAGGATCTCCCCCGCCGTGACGGCGGGGGAGATCGACACCAACGCCTGACGTGGATGACCGACGCGTGAATCCGCCCCGCGACCCCAAATCAGATACGGCGACCGGCCCCTATCGCGTCATCGACAGCCACACCGAAGGCGAGCCGACCAGGGTGTTTCTCGACGACCGTGCCCCATTCGCTGGGCGCACGGTCGCCGAGCTTTTGGCGGGATGGCGCACCGCCGACGGCGGCTGGGCGGTGCCGCCGGAGCTGCTCACGCTGGTCGCGGAGCCACGGGCGGCCGCCGCGACGGTCGGGGCGATTCTCTGCAAGCCGACCCGCGCTGATCATGCGGCGGGCGTCATCTTCTTCAACAGCGCCGGTCCGCTCGGCATGTGCGGCCATGGTGCCATCGGACTTGCCGCGACGCTCCGTCACATCCGCCGGCTCGCACCGGGCGAGCATCGGTTCGAGACTCCCGTCGGCGGCGTGACCGTGCGACTCGGCGAGGACAATCGGATTGAGGTCGACAACGTCGAGTCCTATCGACATCGAGCCGGGGTCGAGGTCGAAGTGGGCCATCGCATCGTGCGCGGGGACGTCGCCTGGGGCGGCAACTGGTTCTTCATCGTCGACGAGGACCGAGACCTCGACCTCGCCCGCGCGGACCAGCAGCTCGCCCACACCGTCGCGATCCGCAACGCCCTCGAGCGCGACAAGGTCACCGGGGCGAGCGGCGCCGTCATCGATCACGTCGCGCTCTTCGGCCGTCCGGTGTCGCGTGACGCGGACAGCCGCAACTTCGTCCTCTGCCCGAACGGGTCGTTCGACCGCTCGCCCTGCGGAACAGGCACCAGCGCGAAGCTGGCGTGCCTCGCGAGCGATCGGGCCCTGCTCGCCGGCCAGGTCTGGCGCCAGGAGTCGGTGATCGGCTCGCGCTTTGACGCATGGTTCCGCAGCGAGGCAGGCCGCGGCGATGCGATCTACCCGACCATTCGCGGTCGGGCGTGGATCGTCGGCGAAGCGTCCCTCGTCGCTGATCCAGACGATCCAGCCCGCTCGAGCGGCTGGGCGGAAATGGTCGAGGCATGAGCCGCGCGCGAGCCCGATGCCGCGTCTGTTCGAGCACCACGGAGTTGACCATTCGTCGCGGAGCGTCCCATGCAGCGCACTGACTGGACGGGCGTCATGCCCGCGATCACCACGCCGTTTCGAAGCGACGCGGGAGCAATGGACGCGATCGACCATCGCGCCGTCGCCCATCTCGTCGGAAGGATGCTCGACGCGGGGTCGACCGCGGTGGTCACCCCCGGTTCGCTCGGCGAGGGATCGTCGCTCTCCTTCGAGGAGAAGCGCGACCTGTGGAAGACCTGCGTCGCCGCATCGGGCGGCAGGCGCCCCGTGGTTGCGGCCATCGCCAGCGCCTCGACCGCCGAGGCGATCGCATTGGCCGCGGCGGCCCGCGACGCGGGCTGCACCGGACTGATGGTCCTTCCGCCCTACGTCTATCGAGGCGACTGGCACGAGACCAGGGAGCACGTCAGCGCGATCATCGCGGCGACGCCGCTCTCGTGCATGCTCTACAACAACCCGCCTGCGTATGGCGTCGACTTCTCCGCGTCCAACATCGCCGAACTCGCCGATCGTCATGCGAACCTCCACGCGGTCAAGGACTCCTCTGGCGACGCCCGCCGCTTCATGAGCGTGCGGGCGACGTGCGGAGACCGGCTGGCCCTCTTCGTCGGTCTCGATGACTGCATCGTCGAGGGTGTCCGCATGGGCGCAACCGGCTGGATCGCCGGACTCGTCAACGCGCTGCCGGAGGAGTCGGTGGAACTGTTCCAGTTGGCGATGGCCGAGCGAACCTCGGCGCAGCCGCGTGCCGCGATGGCCAAGACCGACGCGCTGTACGAGTGGTTCCTCCCGCTGCTCCGGCTCGACACCGGGCCGAAGTTCGTCCAGCTCATCAAGCTCGTGCAGGCGGAGACGGGCACCGGCACGGAGCGCGTTCGCGCCCCGCGCATGGAATTGCGCGGGGAGGAGCGTGCCGCGGCGATCTCGCTGATTCGCGCGGCGCTTGCCCAGCGCCCGAACTGACCGGTCTCTGTCGTCGGCGATGACGTCGGCGTCACGTGCTCACGGCGGTGCACCGCGCGACGGGAGCAGACCCTTCACCCGACCGGAGAACGCGCCGCTGGAAGTGACGTCGCGTCCGGAGGCGACGCCAACGACCTCCGCCGACCGCTGACGGCCCTGCCCCTCCGACGCTCGACCGCGAGGGTTCGGCGAACCTCGCTGCGCGAACGGTCCCTCGCGCGGACGATCCGCGAGGAGCGCCTCCAGGTCCTCTCGGGTGAGCGAAGCGAGCGGTCCTGACGAGCCGTCGAGAATGGCGTCGGCGACGGCCCGCTTGCGCTCCTGCAGGGCAAGGACCTTCTCCTCGATCGTTCCTGCGGCAACGAGGCGAAGGGCGTGCACGCTGCGGCATTGGCCGATGCGGTGGGCACGGTCGATCGCCTGAGCCTCGACCGCTGGATTCCACCAGGGATCAAGCAGGATGACACGCTCCGCCGCCTGCAGGTTGAGGCCGACGCCGCCCGCCTTGAGGCTGAGGAGGAAGATGGAACAGCCCTCGTCCTCGACGAAGCGTCGGACGCGTGCGGCACGGTTGCGGGTCGCGCCGTCGAGGTACTCATGGCAAATGCCCGAGGCGTCCAGCTCGCGCCTCAGGATCGCGAGGAAGCTCGTGAACTGCGAGAACACCAGGGTTTTTCGCCGCTCCTCGTCGGACTCCGCCAACATCGGCATGAGCGCCTCGAGCTTGCCACTGCCGGCATTCCCTCGCCGGGAATCGGCCAGCATCGGATGGCAGGCCGCCTGGCGAAGGCGCAGGAGGCCTTCCAGCACCTGAAGCCGGGCTCGATCGAGCCCAACGCGGTCGATTGCGCCGCGGACCTTCTCGCGGACGGCGCGGAGGAGTTGCAGGTAATGGCGTTCCTGCGCTTCCGTCATCCCGCAGAAGACCGTCTGCTCGATCCGCGCCGGCAGGTCCTTCGCGACATCACGCTTGGTGCGGCGCAGGATGAACGGCGCCACCGCGGCACGGACGAGCGCGAAGTCCGTCTGCCCTTGCCCTGTCGAGCTCTTCGGGGGCTCGGCGAGCGATCTGCAGCGATCCGCGAACGCCGGATTGATGAACTCGAACATGCTCCACAGCTCACCGAGGTGATTCTCGATGGGAGTGCCCGTGATCGCGAGCCGATGGTCGGCCCGGAGACACTTGACCGCCTTCGACGTCCGGGCCGATTCGTTCTTGATCGCCTGGGCCTCGTCGATGATGACGTAGTCGAAGTGCCGGTCGGCAAGCGCCTGAATGTCGCGCAGCAGCGTGCCGTAGGTGACGATGGCCACATCGCACGAGGCGAATGTCGAGTCGTCCACGGTCCTGCCCGCCTGCGAGAGGTCGATGACCCGCAGCGTGGGGGCGAAGCGACTCGCCTCATCAATCCAATTGCGGACGATGGAGCGCGGAACGACGAGGAGCGAGGGCTTCCGCATGCCTTCGCCAGGCAGGGACGCGGCCGTACGGCGACGCCGGCCGCCGTTCGCGACGCGCGGCGAGGACAGCGGCGGCGGGCCATCGGTCATGGACGCCGCGCGACCGGCGAGGAGCGCGAGCACCTGCACCGTCTTTCCCAAGCCCATCTCGTCGGCGAGGCAACCTCCGAGCCGGAGATCGCGCAAGCTCTCAAGCCAGCCGAGCCCGTCTCGCTGGTAGGGACGCAAGGTCCCGAGGAACCCCGGCGGCGGATCGCGAGGCGTCGGCGCCGTGAAGCCGCGCAGGCGATCGCGAAGTTGGCGATACGCGCTGTCGTCCTTGCGGTGGGGCGCGTTCTCGAGCAGCACTTCGAGCAGCATTGCTTCCCCCCGCTCGAATCGCAGCGCCTCGCCATCGCGCCCGTGAAGGAGCGACGCGAGCCTTCGCACGACGCCGCCGAGCGCCTCGGGGATGACGAGGGTTGAACCATCGCCCATCGGCAGGATCTCGATCGCCTCCGGATGTCGTCGCGCCGCGTTCACCAGGTCTCGCAGCGCGACGGGACCATCCGAGGTCTCGATCTCGCCGTCGAGCTCGAGCCAGTCGATGCCGCTTGTCACACGTGTTGACCAGGCCCCCACCGTCCGCGCCCGGTCGCGCGCGAGTTCGATTGCGACTCCTGCCTTGGCGGCATCCTTGAGCAGCGAGGGCAGCCGCGTTCGCGCGATGCGCCACTGTTGGCCGACCGTGCCGCGGGCCCTCTTGACGAGCGACCTGCATTGCTCGCGGAGATCGAACTCGGCGTATCGGTCGCCATAGGGCACGACGATGGCCGGCGCGTGCGGAGGATCGACGATTCGATGCGTGCGGGGGTCGCGATCGACCTCGATCGCCGGATCCTGCGGGTGCCGGTAGCGGGCGATCGGAAGAAGATCGACCGTCGTGCGCGACCCAATCCCCGGGAGCATCCTGATCACCGCGTGCGGTGTCGCGACAAAGAAGGTGATGCCAATCCGCGGATCGATGACGAGCCTCGACCCCCGAGCCCGCCGAGCCTGGTCGCCCAGGTCAAGCGCGTGGCGCAGCTCGTCCGCGAGCGATGCGACTTCGACGGGCTCATAGACCCGTTCGCCCGCCCTGACCAGCTTCATGGCGGGATCGGCAGCCGGAATCGGACGCCGATCGGCGCTGATCGGCGACGCGTGATCCACCGTCCACACCGACATCGCTTCGTCACCGATGACAACGAAGTTGCCGAGGCAAAAGTACGCCTGCGCAACCACGTCAATGACGGCCCCGCTCGCGTTCCCTCGCCCAATGTCGCCTGTCAGCGGCTCTCCCGTTCCGGAGGGAACGAACGACACGAGTCGTGCCCATCGGCGGGCGCCGTTCTCGGTGAGCAGGACATGTTCCTCAACCGACCAATCGCGTTCCCGTCGCCATCGAACCGGCGGGCCGAGCATCCCCGGGTCCAGGCATCGGTGCAGCCTTCCCGCATCGACGAGCCGCGCGAGCAGGCGCACCCACGTCTCCTCATAGGCGATTCGGTGAAAGCAGAACTCCACCGATCCATACTCTGCATGCACCCTGCGATCGAAGTCATCGAGCGCACGGTTCCGCAGGGATTTCGGCCGCAACTCCTCATACGCGGTCGTGCTCGCATC
This sequence comes from Phycisphaerales bacterium, assembly GCA_044220875.1. Taxonomy (GTDB): domain Bacteria; phylum Planctomycetota; class Phycisphaerae; order Phycisphaerales; family SM1A02; genus JAEUIT01. Next base: position 424,888 of record JBGAQH010000002.1, read on the forward strand.
CATGACCGGCGCGAACACGCGAAGAGCCCCGCCATTCGGGTCGAGCCCGTAGCGAAGCGGCTCGGGCACCGCGAGACGCCGGAGCGGGTGCGTTGCTTCATTGGCCGCCGATCGTCCCCCTGTCGCGCCCCCTCCCCCATCGCGTGACCTCAGCGCCGCGCGATCGACGAACGCGGCGGGCTCCACCGGCCGCCATCCCTTCACGCACGTCGCAGCCAACAAGAGCGCCACCGCGTGCTTGCAGGGAAGTCCGCGATCAACGAAGTACCTGCACTCGCATGTGACCGTCATGCGCCCATCGCCCAGCACGAAGGCCTGCACGCGATAGAGCTCGCCGCCCTGGACGATTGCGGAGAAGGTCAGCCCGCCTCTCTCGCCGCCATGGTCATCGCCCTTGATCTCGACAGCACCGACCGCGCCGCCGACGACGAGACCGAGCCCTCGCATGAGGACGCCCTCGTCCACCAGTGGGCGGAGCGCGCGGTGAAACGCCGCGAGTGTTTGGACCGTGCTGATCGTCATCGCACGCCGAAACTACCGCGCGATGTCAACCGCTCCGTCGTTTGGCGGTCGTTTCCAAATGACTTTCGCGAGAATAGCTGGTTGTGGAAAACTCGCCCCGACGAGCGCCGGCTTACGACCGGGACCGCACCGAATCGATCACGCTCGCCGCAACCCAATCGAGCTGGGCCTGGCTCAGGTCCGCATAGATCGGGAGTGCAATCGTCTCCTTCGCCGCATGCTCGCTCTGCGGGAACGCGCCGACGCCGTAGCCAAGCGATCCGAAGCACTTCTGAAGGTGCAGCGGCACGGGGTAGTAGACCTCGGTGCCGATCTTCCGCTTGGTGAGGTCCTCGCGAACGGCGTCGCGGATCGCGGCGGGAACGCGGATCACGTACTGGTTGTAGATGTGCCGGGCGCCCTTCGGAGCCGCCTGCGGCGTGCGGAGCGCGAAGCCTCGCGCGCCCTCAAGCGACGTGGCGCTGGTCTTCGCGCCGGCGGCCGCGAACCGCTCGTCGTAGAACGCCGCGTTTCGCTGGCGACCGGCGCTCCATGCGTCGAGATGCCGGAGCTTCACGGAGAGCACCGCGGCCTGCAGTGCGTCGAGGCGCGAGTTGAGGCCGACCTCATCGTGGTAGTAGCGCGGCTCCATGCCGTGGTTGCGGAGGCGCCGCATCCGGTCGGCCAGGTACTTGTCGTTCGAGGTGATGATGCCGCCGTCGCCGAAGCCGCCGAGGTTCTTGCTCGGGAAGAAGCTGAAGGTGCCGATCGCGCCGCGCGAACCGACCCGAATGCCGTGGTTGTCCTCGGTGCCGATCGCCTGGGCAGCGTCCTCGACGACGGGCACGCCCTTCTCCTTCGCGATGTCGAGGATCGCGTCGAGGTTCGCGGCCTGGCCGAAGAGATGGACCGGCACGATCGCCTTCAGGTTCGGATGGAACTGGAACGCGTGGCGAATCGATTCGGGGCAGATGTTGTAGGTGACCGGGTCGATGTCCGCGAAGACCGGTTTCGCGCCAAGCCGGTGAATCGCCCCGGCCGTCGCGAAGAACGTGTAGGTCGGGCAGAGCACCTCGTCGCCGACGCCGACGTCGAGCGCCTGCAGGGCGATGAGAATCGCGTCGGAGCCGTTCGCGCAGCCGATCGCGTGGTCGCATCGGCAGTACACCGCGATCTCGCGCTCGATCTGATCGACCTTCGGGCCGCCGATGAAGTACTGGCTCTCGATGACTTCCTTGACCACCGGCTCGATCTCGGCCCGGATGGTCGCGTACTGCGCCTTGAGATCGAGAAGCGGGACGGTGACCTCAGTCGCTTGCTTGGTCGATGAGGAGGACGTGGCGGCAGCGGTCGTGCTCATGCGGCCGATTGTACGGGAAGTCAGGCGTGCACCCCTGCCGACGATCGGGGAGGGTCGCGGGGATCCGCGGACGCCCTACGCGGTCCGCACGCCCGTCGATCCGAAACCCCCGACGCCCCGCTGGGTCTCGTCGAGGCTCTCGACCTCGACGATCGCGGCACGCTCGACGCGGGCGATGACCATCTGGGCGATCCGCATCCCGTGCTCGACCACGAAGGGAAGCTTGCCCAGATTCATGAGCGGCACCTTGACCTCGCCCCGATAGTCGGCGTCGATCGTTCCCGGCGCGTTGGGCATCGAGATCCCGAACTTCGACGCGAGACCGCTGCGGGGCCGCACCTGGGCCTCATATCCCTCCGGAATCGCCATCGCGAATCCGCAGGCGACGAGGGCGATGTCGCCCGGCGCGAGAGTGATGGGAGCGTCGATGCACGCGGCAAGGTCCATCCCCGCGGCGAGCGGCGTCTGGTAGGCGGGCAGCGTCGCGCGGGGCGAAAGGCGCTTGAAGCGGAGGGCGAGATCGGTCGGAGGCGTGGTCACGCCGCCAGTTTACTCGGGCAGTCGGAAGCGACGGACGTCGGCGTCGAGCGCCTGCGCGGCGTCGTCGAGCGCGGCGCTCACCGTCGCGCTCTGCTCGACGGCCTCGGCCGTGCGACGGGCGCCTTCCGCGACTCGGCTCATCGCATCGCTCACCTGGGCGACGCCCTGACTCTGGGCCTCGACCGCGTGGGCGACATGCTCGAACTCCGAGCGGAGCTCCTCCGCCTGACGGATGATGAGGCCCATCTGGCTCGCGACGCCGTTGGCCGTGCCGCAGCCCTCGTCCACCAGGTCGACGAAGTTGCTCATCTCGACCACGCCCTCGGTCACCGCCTGCTGCACGGCGATCACCGTCTCCTCGATCTCGAGCACGTTGCTTGCGGTCTGCGTCGCCAGGCGATCGATCTCGCGGGCGACGACCTGGAAGCCGTGACCGGCGGCGCCGGCCTTCTCGGCCTCGATCGCCGCGTTCACCGCGAGAAGATTGGTCTGGTTGGCGACCTTCGTGATGGCCGCGACCATCGAGTCGATGCGCGAGGCCTTGTCGCGGATCGCCTCAAGCCGCGTCGCGACGCTGCGACCGCCCTCGTTCAGGCGACCCATCTGCTTGCCGAGATCGACGAGCGTCGTGCGCCCGGTTGTCGCGGTGCTCGCCGCGAATTCGGCGGCGCGGGCGAGGCCGATCATCGTCGCCGAGAGCTGCCGCGACGTGGCGTTCATCTGGCTTGTGGCGCTGGCAACCTGGGCCGAGGATGACGCGAAGTCGCGCACCGCCTGGTCCTGGTCGCGGGCGACGCTGCGCACCGTGCCGCTCGACGCGACGATCTGGCCCGCGGCGCCGCGGATGCGCCCGATGAGCGTGGCGAGATCGGCGTTGGTGTCGCGGATCGCCCGCAGCAGCAGCCGCGACTCGCCGTGGCCGCTGATCGCCGGCAGCGAGGTCAGGTCGCCCTCCGCGATGCGCCGCGTCGCGGCCACCGCCTCGCCGAGCGGCCGGGACAGCGTGCGCGAGATGCCCAGCGCGACGCCTAACGCGACGACCGACGCCGCGGCGATCGCCAGCATGATCGTGTCGCGGAGCGCGTGCAGCTGCGCGAACGCCTCGGCGACGGGCAGCTCGGCGGTGAGCGCCCATCCGAAGCTCGGCACGCGGGCCCACGCCGCGAGCACCGGCTCGCCGCCAAGACCGGTCGACGCGCCGGATCCGTCGTGGCCGGCGGCGGCGTCCTCAAGTCGGCCCAGGACGCCGCTCTCCTTCGGAAAGACGAACGATCCCGCGGCGTCGGGGCGCTCGCGCAGCGGCGCCGCCGCGAGCCATCCGTCGTCCGTCCGCATCGCGACGATCACCTCGCCGGTCGAGCCGAGCCCGGCGCGGTCATTCACGATTCGATCGAGCTCGTCCTGGGGCAACTCGACGGCAATCGCACCGACCAGCGCTGCGCCGTCCAGAAGCGGACCGACGGCCCAGGCCGAGGGCCGACGCTCGCGCAGCGCGTCGGGAGGCGCCATGACCGGTTCCGCGGTGCGGCGCACCCGCTCGACGGCGGAGGAAAGCGAGGTGTCGCGGAGCGGCGAGTCGGCCAGCGCGGAACCGACAACCGAAGGCTGCCGGGTCGACGCGACGATGCGTCCCTGTGCGTCGAGGAGAATCAGGTCATGGAAGTCGAAGGACTCCTCCAGGGCGTGCAGCTCCTCGACGCCGACGGCGTCCGCGGCATGATCGGGGCGAACGCGCCGCAGCAGGTCCGGCGATCGGGCCACGCTTCGGAGGAGTCGCAGCCGCTCGCCCGCATAGGTCTCAAGCGCCATCGACCGTGCCCTGGCGATGCCCTCCAGGCGGGCCGTCACCATCACGCGCACCGCCTCCGAGGCCGAGCCTGACGCGATGACCCCGACGATCACGACTGGCAGGAGCGCGATCGCGAAGAACCAGATCAGCAGTTGGGAGCGGATCGAAGCGAGCCACCGGCGCTCGCCGCCGGTCTTCGCCGGCGCGGCGGTCGGCGTGTCGACGGTCGGCATGCTCATCGGACCACCTCATCGTTCGGGGAAGTTTTCGGCGCGGGCTCCATCTCGCCTCGCGCGAGCGCCACCCATTCCTCGCGTGACCGCCAGAGCGGCCAGGCCTGCGGGCGCGTTGCACACTCGTCGATCCACGCCTCGACGACGGCGCCGCCCCGCTCGATGCGCCCGACGCCGCAGCGCACCCACGCGGCTCTGCCGATCGGGTCGATGAATGTCGAGTGCGAGGGCGCGGCGACGCTCACGCCGACGAGCGAGGCCGCAAGCGAGCCGTGGTCCGCAGGGTCGGCGGTGCGCGCCGCGCGGCCGATGAGGAGCGTGGCGGCGTAGGCGGCTTCCGTGACCTCGCCGATGGCGGCGGTCGCTCCGATCGATGCGATGCGCCGTCCGAATTCCTGGCGGGCGGCGTTGGTCGAGGACGCAATGCAGGAGGAGACGATGAAGTCGCCGACGAGCGGGCGGGTGTCGATCGTCGCGATGTCCGTGTCGGTCAGGCCAAGATGCAGCGTCGGGACCGCCGGCGCCTCGATTCCCCGGACGCGCAGGGCGGCGCCGAGCGCGGCCGCCTGACGGTCGTCGACGGCGGCGATGATGAGCGTGGGCGCGGCCCGCACCACGGCGTCGGCCGCCGCGGCGAGGTTCGGCTGATTCGGCGGCGCGTGCGACGAGACGACTGCGGGCTCGCCATGGGAGTCGCCCCGTCCCGCGGGAATGATGCACTCGCCGACAATCTCCGCACCGGCGGCCAGCACCTGATCGCGGACCAGGGCATGCGTTACCCGCTGCAGGGGACCTGCGGTCGACACCAGCATCACCTTCGTGCCGATCGACCTGATCGCCCAAGCGACCGCCGGCACCATGCGCTGATTCGGAAGGCCGGCGAGGTCGAGAAGCGTCGGGGATTCGTCCAGGCGAAGCGTCGGGCGCACGCTCAGGACCGGCGTCAGCGAGCGCCTTGCGATGCGGTCCACGCTCGCGCACTCCGAGGGCGACCCGGCGATGACGATCGCCGCGATGCCCTCGTCCCGAATGAGCCGTTCCGCGACCGCGGCGGCGGTCGCCGGGTCGCCGTGGGTCTCCCGCACCAGCGTGCGGACGGTCCGCCCGTCGGAGCCATCCTCGGTCGACAGCTCCCGTGCGGCCAATACCGCGGCAACGGCGACGTCCGATCGCTCTCGCTCACGGACCAGCACTCCAATCGAGATCGGCGGAGCCCCCTCGAGGCGCGACCGCAGCGCGACGGCAGCGACGACAGCGATCGCCGCCCCGGCCAGGAGTACGCGCAGTGGGATCTCGGATTGGGCCATCGGTTCTCGTCCGTGCGAGGCGGCATCCGGACTATCGGCACGCGGCGGGGGCCAGAGTGAGCCGGGAGGAAGAGCCGGACGAAACTCGCCGACCCGGCCCCGCGGCGGAGGTCGGCCGTTGCCCGGAGTCGCGAAGCCCCGGACTCCCGAAGCCCGGACTCCCGAAGCCCGGACGCCCAAGCCCGGACGCCCAAGCCCGGACTCCCGACCCACGGCGGCGACCGCGGGCGAAGGAAACCGCAGCGCACCGGAAAAGAAACGCAAGTCGCCCGATCGTCGAATCGCGGTTGATTCGAATTGCTTTGCGCTTCGGACCGATGGAAACTCGACCACATCCGCTGCGGCCGGCAATGCTCGTTTCTTCGCTCCCGTTCGGAGCTGCCGCCGGAGGACCGACATGACCAACGCGACCCGACCGCTCATCGCCGCCCTGCTGTTCGCATGTGCCTCGACCCTCGGGTCGGTCCGCGCCGACGATGACGGCAGCATGCAGATGGGCGGCGACGCCCCCGCCCCGACGGCCGATCGGCCCCTCACCCCGAAGGAGATCAGCTTCTTCGAAGGCAAGATCCGCCCGGTGCTGGTGGGGCAGTGCTATAGCTGCCACTCGAGCGCGGCGACGAAGCTCCGCGGCGACCTGCTGCTGGACACGAGCGAAGGAATGCTCAAGGGCGGCGAGAACGGCCCTGCGATCGTTCCCGGCGACCTCGACGACAGCCTGCTCATTCGGGCCATTCGCCAGTCCGATCCGGACCTGTCGATGCCACCCAAGGGGAAGCTCTCCGACGCCGTCATCAAGGACTTCGAGACCTGGGTGATGATGGGAGCGCCCGATCCGCGGACCGTGCACGCCGGCACGATCGACGCCGCCGGCCCGGCCCTGACCAACTACGCGACGAACATCGAGAAGGGCCGCCAGTTCTGGGCCTTCCGTCCGCCGACCAAGCCGGCGGTGCCCGAGGTTGCGGGCGACTGGCCGCTCGGCGACCTCGATCGCCTCACGCTGGCGTCGATGGAGGCCAAGGGCGCGTCACCCGTCGCCGATGCCGATCGGCGCACGTGGCTCCGTCGCGTGACCTTCGATCTCACCGGGCTCCCCCCCACGCCGCAGGAGCTCGTCGCGTTCGAGAAGGACACGACGCCCGACGCCTTTGAGCGCGTCGTCGACCGACTGCTCGCCTCGGAGGGCTATGGCGAACGGTGGGGCCGTCACTGGCTCGACGTCGCCCGGTACGCCGAATCGAGCGGCAAGGAGAGCAACGTCGTCTATCCGCACGCGTGGCGATACCGCGACTACGTGATCGACGCGTTCAACGCCGACAAGCCATTCGACCAGTTCGTGCGCGAGCAGATCGCCGGCGACCTGCTGCCCGCCGAGAACTCGACCGACCGCGCCGAGAAGCTGATCGCGACGTCGTATCTGGCCATCGGGCCGAAGTCGCACAGCGCCCAGAACCCGCGGCAGTTCTCGTTCGACCTCGCAGACGAGCAGATCGACGCCGTCTCGCAGGGCCTCCTCGGCGTCACCGTCGCCTGCGCCCGCTGCCACGACCACAAGTTCGACCCGATTCCGCAGAAGGACTACTACGCCCTCGCGGGGATCTTCCTCTCGAGCACGACCGCATTCGGCACCGAGCGCTCGCCCGGGAACCGCCACGCCGGTCCGATCGTCGAGCTTCCCAAGGACGCGCGAATTCCCGATGGCCCGACCATGCCGACCGCGCGACGCTCGCTGATCGCCACGGCCGCGGAGCGGCTGAAGCGTGAGGCGGACGAAGCGGCCGAAGCCATGAAAGGCGAGAAGGGCGAGAAGAACGACAAGGGGGACAACCAGGCCCGCTTCCGCATCAAGCAACAGCGCGATCAGGAGGTGGTGCTGGAGACGATCCTCGAGCGCTTCGACGCCGAGGGACGACCCACCGAGATGAATCGGGTGACGATGGGCGTGATCGAGGGCGACCGAATGGTCGACGCGCCGGTGCTCACCCGCGGCGAGATCGACAAGGCGGGCGAGCGCGTGAAGCGAGGATTCGTCCAGGTGCTCACCGACGGTTCGCAGCCCGCGATCTCCGAGGGAAGCGGCCGGCGCGAGCTCGCCGCGTGGATCGCCTCGCCGGAGAATCCGCTCACGGCCCGCGTCTGGGCGAATCGCGTCTGGCTCCACCTCTTCGGGCGCGGCATCGTGCCCACGCCGGACAACTTCGGCAACAGCGGCATGCCGCCCTCCGACCAGCGGCTGCTCGATTGGCTCGCGACCCGGCTGGTCGAGTTGCACTGGTCGACGAAGTCGCTGGTGCGCGAGATCGTTCTGAGCCACACCTATCGAATCGCCTCGACGAATTCGCCGGCGAACACCAAGGCCGATCCCGAGAACGTGACCTGGTGGCGCTATCCGACGCGGCGCCTCGAGGCCGAGGCGATCCGAGACGCGATGCTCGCCGCCGCCGGTTCGCTCGATCGGACGCGGCCCGTCGGCTCGCCGGTCAACTTTGCCGAAGGCGCGATTCGCGGGCCGACGCAGCAGCTTCTCGCCGGCATCAACGCGGCGACGAACACCCGAAGCGTGTACCTGCCGATCGTCCGCGACCAGATCCCGGAGAGCCTCGAGGTCTTCGACTTCGCCGAACCGGCATTCGTGACCGGCGACCGCGCCGAGACGAGCGTGCCGACCCAGGCCCTCTATCTCATGAACTCGCCCGAGGTGCTTCGCACCGCCGACGCCTTCGCGGAGCGGCTGCTGGGCCAGAAGGGTTCAGAGGGCGACCGGATCATCCTCGCGTTCCAGCTTGCCCTCGGACGTCGTCCGTCGTCGTCGGAGATCAACGGCGCGCGGGACTTCCTCAAGGCATTCGCCAAGCGCGACGACGCGAAGCCAGAGGGCTCCGGTTCGGGCGCGAAGGCAAGCGAGGGCAATCGACGCGGCGCCCGGATTCGGGAACGCATCGCCAACGCCAAGGGCCCGACCACCTCGGCGCCGACCGGCGAAGGCGCGGCCTGGAGCGCGTTCTGCCAGACCCTGTTTCAGAGCGCTGAGTTTCGCACGCTCGAATGACCGCACGACGACGGAGGAACACACCATGGACTGCTGCAACAACCGACTTCCGATCGCCGTCACCCGTCGCGACATGCTCCGCACCCTCGGATGCGGCTTCGGCTATCTCGCCTTCGCCGGACTCGCCCACGGCGCGTGGGCCCAGGACACGGTCACCGATCCGCTCGCGCCCAAGCCACCGCATTTCGCGGCCCGCGCCAAGCGCGTCATCTTCCTCTGCATGGCCGGCGGGCCATCCCATGTCGACACCTTCGACTACAAGCCGAAGCTCCTCGCCGACAACGGCAAGAGCTTCGGCAAGGGCTTCCGGGCCGGCGCGAAGCTCCTCGCGCCGCCGTGGGAGTTCAAGCAGCGCGGCAAGGGCGGCCTCTGGATCAGCGACCTCTTCCCGGAGGTCGCCAAGCACGCCGATGACCTCTGCCTCTGCCGCGGCATGAAGACCGACGTGCCCGCGCACGCCCAGGCCTCGACCAAGCTGCACACCGGCTCCTTCCAGTTCGTTCGCCCGTCGATGGGAGCGTGGAGCCTCTACGGCCTCGGCAGCGTGAATCGGAATCTCCCCGGCTTCGTCACCATCGATCCCGATCGCGGCAACGGCGGCGCCCAGAACTACGGCAGCGCGTTCCTTCCCGCGATGTACCAGGGAATGCCGGTGCGGACCGGCGGATCGCGCGGCGGCGCCACGGCCCGCGGCGCGAAGCCCAAGGAAGATCCCATCGAAAACATCGACAACGACCGCTATGGCGAGAAGGCCCAGCGCGAGCAGCTCGACCTGCTGCAGCGGCTGAACAAGGAGCACCTCCGGATCTCAAAGGACGATCCCGCGACACGCAACGCGATCGAGGGCGTCATCGAAAGCTACGAGCTCGCATTCCGCATGCAGGCCGAGGTGCCGGAACTCCTCGAGATCGCCAACGAGTCGAAGGCGACGCTCGAGGCGTACGGCATCGGCTCGGGCGACGACCGCTTCGCGCGGCAGTGCCTCCTCGCCCGGCGCTTCGCCGAGGCCGGCGTCCGCTTCGTCGAGGTGACGCATGGCGGATGGGACACGCACCGCAATCTGCGGACCGATCTCGCCAAGCAGTGCACGACGGTCGATCGGCCGATCGCGGCGCTGTTGGGCGACCTCAAGAAGCGCGGCATGCTGAAGGACACGCTCGTCGTCTGGGGCGGCGAGTTTGGCCGCACGCCCTACGCCCAGAACGGCGACGGGCGCGACCACAACAACAAGGGCTTCACCACGTGGATGGCCGGCGGCGGCGTGAAGGGCGGCTTCAGCTTCGGCGGGACCGATGATTACGGCATGGAGGCCGTCGACGGGATCATGGACATCCACGACTGGCACGCGACGATCCTGCACATCCTCGGCCTCAACCACGAGAAGCTCACCTTCAATCACGCCGGTCGCGACTTCCGCCTCACCGAGGTCGCGGGCAACGTGCGGAGCGAGATCCTCGCCTAACGGCTCGCGGCGACGTGGCCATAACCGCGCGCCGTCGCCGACGTGCGGCCATCGGCGCCGGCGCCGCGCGCTGACCATTGATTTTCGCCCGTCGCCGCAGCACACTCTGGCATGCTCGCTTCGATCCCGACGGCCATCGTCGCGCTGTACGCGGCGCTTCTTCCGCCACAGCAGCTCGCGACCCTGCTCGCTCCCGACGGGGCCGGCGGCGACGAGGCCGGCCGCTCGATCGCGATGAGCGGGCGGCGGATCCTGATGGGCGTTCCCTTCTCGAACGCCGGTGGCCTGAGCAACCGCGGCTGCGCGTGGGTGTTCAGGGCCAACGCCGACGGAAGCTGGGCGCCCGAGTCGCAGTTGCTTGCGCCCGACGGGCTCGCCGACGACGAGTTCGGCATCTCGGTCGCCCTCGACGGCGATGCGGCGATCGTCGGCGCCTGGAACGACGATGTCGGCGCGAAGGTCGACGCCGGTTCCGCATCGGTCTTCCGGCGCGTGAACGGAAGCTGGATCCACGAGGCGACCCTCGTCGCGGGCGACGGCTCGGCCAACGACGAGTTTGGCCGCAGCGTCGCCATCCGCGGCGACGTCGCGTTGGTCGGCGCGTGGCTCTCGGGACTCTTCGACACCGGTGCGGTCTACGTCTATCGCCGGCAGGCGAACGGGACGTGGCTCCAGACCCAGAAGCTCACGCCTCCCGGCATCGCCTCCGGCGATCAGGTCGGCACGGCGATCGCGTTCGACGGGACGAGAGCCATCGTCGGAGCATGGGGCGACGAGGACGGCGCCGCCGGCAACACCGGATCGGCGACGGTCTGGCGCACGACCGGCGGAGGTCCATTCACGTTCGAGGCGAAGCTGATCGGCAACGACGTCGTCGCCAACGACGAGCTCGGCCGCGGCGTCGCGATGGACGACACGCTCGCGGTCGTCGGATCGTGGCCCTTCTTCGGCAACGGCGTCGGCAAGGCCTACGTCTTCCGCCGCAGCGGAACCACATGGACGCAGGAGGCGAAGCTGGTCGCGCCCAACGGCGCGACCGACGACTACTTCGGATTCTCCGTCGCCTGCGCAAGCGAGCCGGGGAATGAGATCGTCGCCTGCGGCGCCTGGGCCGACGACGTGCGGGGCACGACGAATCAGGGCTCGGCGTGGCTCTTCCGCCATCAGGGCCGCGGCTGGACGGTCGATGGCCAGCTCGTCGCCGACGACGGCGGGGGAAGCGACTACTTCGCCTTTTCCCTCGCCCTCACCTGCGAGACGCTCGCCGTCGGCGTGCGCCTCGACGACGTCGACGCGGCCACGAACCGCGGCTCCGCCCGCGTCTGGTGGGTCGCCGACGACGATGCCGACGGCGAGGCCGACCTCTGTCAGGTCGCGGCGGACCTGAACGGCGACGGCGCCGTCAATGCCGCGGACCTCTCGGTCCTGCTCGGCGCGTGGGGCTCAGGCGCGGGCGACGCCGACCTTGACGGCAACGGCATCGTCGACGCGGCCGATTTGGCCACGCTCCTCGCCTTGTGGACTGCCTAACGGAACGTTCGACGCCGCTCAGTGCTTGGGATGCGTGAGCTCGATCGTGATGCGATGCGACTCACGGAAGGTGAGCGTCATGTTCGTGCTCGTCTCCGTCACCCAGATCGCGTTGATGCGCGAGTAGGGAAGGAAGACGCGGCTGCGGCCGGTCTCGAGGATGACCTCGAAGTGGTCGCTGCCGGCCGCGCAGAGCTTCGCCGGGCTGAACTCGGCCGGATCCGGGATGTTCACCTCGACATCGGCGTTGGCATAGAGGCCGAGGAGATCGCGGAAGGTCGAGAAGCGCGGCTGCCTCAGGTTGGCGCCGTTGGCCAACTGCGCGGCGACCTCGGCGACCGGCGCGGTTTCCGCCGCGACCAGGGTCGGGAAGGCAAGGCCGCGCACGTTCGAGGCGACTACCCACTCGGCATGTCCGCTCTGCTGCACCTCGCCATCCGGCGGGAGCTCACCGTGCAGGGCGGCGTCCTTGAGCTGGTCAGCGGACATCCAGGCCGAGACCTTGGCGCCGATGCGAAACCGATACTGCGCCACGGCCTGCGCCGCGGCACCCGCTGGGGTCGAACCCGTCTGACCCGACATCGTGTGTGGCATAGAGGACCTCCCGCACGAAAAGCCATGGCTTCGTCGGAGGATCCGCCTCGTCAAGGTCCAAACTGAGTGGGGCCTTGCGAGCGGCCTCCGACACTCGTCTTTGCTCGGGCTGCGTGCGGTCCCACGACGGTCCGCGGCGACGACGACCCACACGTCGGTCGATCTCTCGCACAGCTTCGAGCCCAACCGCGCGGCATGCCGCGCACATGGTCATTGAACAGCATCCGCAGCGGGGAGCAAGATGGTGAAGGCGAATCGCCCAAAGAAAGCCAGAACATCGTTCCTTGTGCCTTCAATCACGAACGTCACTCGGCGTTCCGCGGATCTCCCCCCGGCCGCCCCGTCAGCGGACCAGCGACCGAAGGAGCCGCGAGGCCTGCTCGAACTCGTTCAGGGGCATCCACTCGTCGGGCTTGTGGGCATTGGAGATGTCCCCCGGGCCCCAAATCACGCAATCGAGCCCGAGCGTGGCCAATCGCCCCGCATCCGTGCCAAACCCCACCCCGCACTCCTCGGACTGGCCGAGAAGGGCGCAGAGTTCGCGGTGGAGCGGGCGGTCCGCCGGCGTCGCGAAGGCCGGCGTTTCGTTCCGCAGGGTGACGCTCACCGCGCCGTCGGGGACGACCGCCTCGACCGCCGACCGCAGGTGCTCCATGAACGGACCGCTTTCCATGCCGGGCAGCAGCCGCACGCCCACGTCGATGTCGCACCGTTCGGGGATGACGTTGATCGCGCTGCCGCCGTGGATTCGGGCGGTGGTCAGGACGGGAAAGGGCACCTCGGGAAAGAGGACGCTCTCGGCGGTGCGCTTCGCGGTGAGTTGCTTCCGCACCACGGCCAGGGCGCCGATCACCGCGCCGGCCCGCTCGATCGCATTCACGCCCTTGTGCGGGAAGCCGCTGTGGGCGGCGACGCCGGCGATCGAAATCGCAATCGTGAGGTGACCCTTGTGGCCGCGCACGACGCGCATCGAGGTCGGCTCCCCGACCAGCGCCTGGCGCGGAAGCGAACGCTCGCGCTGCCACGACGCCGCGAACGCCGCGGCACCTAACGTTCCGATCTCCTCGTTGCAGGTGAGGAGGAGTTGCAGCGGCTCGCGCGGCGGACGCTCGCTCGCCTCGCGCATCAGGTTGATCGCCAACGCGTCGAAGCCCTTCATGTCACACGCGCCGCGGGCAACGACCCGGTCGTCGAGACGCCTGAGCTCGCGCGGATCGCTCGTCCACTCCGGCTCGTCGGCCGGAACGGTGTCGACGTGACCGCAGAGGAGAAGCCCCTCGCCCTCGCGGCACTCGGGCCCGACCGAAAGCAGGATGTTCTCCTGACCGTTGCCGCAGTCGAATCGTTCGCGGCGCAGGTTCGGCGACGCGAGATAGTCGACGACAAAGTCCCCGAGCGGTCGCGTCGGCAGTCGACTGGTGGTGTCGAGTGCGACGAGTCGGGCCAAGAGGTCGAGATCCGAGAGCGCGGCCTTCACGGCCGGGCAGGATACGCGACGATCAGGCCCGGGCGGCGTCGGCCGGAATCGCCCCGAGCGCCTGCAGCGCCTCGACCACGGCGGTGGCGTAGGTGTAGCTCGGTCCGCCGCCCATGAGGATCGCCACCGACGCCACATCGAGCACCTGCTCCGGCGTCGCGCCGAGCTTGATGCACTTCTCGACATGGGCGCGAATGCAGTTGTCGCAGCGGACCGCGATGCCGATGCCGAGGGCCACGAACTCCTTTTCGACCGCGGTGAGCGCTCCGTCCCTCATCGTCGCCTGATGCAGCGCGGCGAAGCCCTTGGCGGCGTCGGGCATGAGCGCCTTCATCGCCTTCATGCGCGACGGCCACGTGGCATACCAATCGGAGACGGACAATTCACTCGATGACATGATGCTGGTCCTGCGGAGGGGGGGGCGAAGCGCCGCGTCAGAGTCTCGCACGGATCGGTTGGTTCCGGAACGAGATGATCCTGCCGCAGGTGCTCCGTGCGGTCCGGGCTACACTGCGATGATGCCCCTTCGGTATCGCCAGCGCATTCTCGACCATCTTCGTCACGATTCCTATCGCCCCTCGGTCGTCCGGGATGTCGCCAAGCAGCTTCGCGTCGCCGACGAGGATCTCGAGGCCTTCGAGTCGGCGATCGACCAACTGGTTCACTCGGGCAAGCTCGAGATCGGGGCCGACGAGCGGCTCCGCCTGCCGATCTACGGCGACGAGGCGGTCGGTCGGATCCGCATCACCCGCGGCGGCTTCGGCTTCCTGATCGCCGACGAGCCGACCCGCGAGGGCGATCTCTTCATCCCCGACTTCGCGACCATGGACGCGATCTCGGGCGACCGGGTCCGCGTCAGGATCACGCGAAAGTCGTCGCACGTGCGCCGCGGACGCGGCGCGGGCAACACCTATGCGCCGCCCGAGAAGGGCGACCTGGTGGGACGGGTCGTCGAGATCATCGAGCGCGGGCAGAGCCGCTTCGCCGGCGTGCTCGCGAAGGAGGGGCGCACCTGGATGGTGAGGCCCGACGGCCGGGCCCTGCGCGAGGCGATCGTCGTGCGCGATCCCTTCGTGAAGAACCCGCTCGCGAAGGCGGGCGACAAGTGCATCGTCGAGATCACCCTGTGGGGCGAGGGGGACGCGCTGCCCGAGGGCGTCATCACCGAAGTGTTAGGTGAGGCCGGCCGGCCCGACGTCGAGACCGAGGCGGTGATCGCCTCGCACCAGATCCGCACCGAGTTCCCCGAGGAGGCCGTGACCCAGGCGACCGACGCGGCGCGGCAGTTCGAGCGCGACGCGAAGGGACCGTGGTCCGACCGCCTCGACCTCACCGAGGCCCTCATCTTCACGATCGATCCGCCCGACGCGAAGGACTACGACGACGCGATCTCGATCATGCGATCCGAGGAGGGTGAATGGGAGCTCGGCGTGCACATCGCCGACGTCTCGCACTTCGCCCCCGCCGGCAGTCCGCTCGACGTCGAGGCCCAGGCCCGCGGCACGAGCGTCTACCTCCCCCGCCGCGTCGTTCCGATGCTGCCCGAGCAGCTCAGCAACGGCGTCTGCTCGCTGCAGGAGGGCGTGGCCCGGTTCACGAAGAGCGTCTTCATCAGCTTCGACGACAAGGGCCGCGTCACCGGCCAGCGCGTCGCGGCCACGGTCATCCGCAGCGCGAAGCGGCTCACCTACATCGAGGCCCAGGCCCTCATCGACGGCGATCTCGGCAAGGCCCGCGAGAACGCCAAGGCCGAGCCCGACTACCCGAGCGAACTGCTCGACGCGCTGCGGCTCTCGAACCGCCTCGCGAAGACCCTCCGCGAGCGCCGCCGCAAGGACGGCATGATCGCGCTGCACCTGCCGCAGTCCGAGCTCGTCTTCGACGCCGACGGACACGTCATCGACGCCGTGCCCGAGGACGCCTCGTACACGCACACGCTCATCGAGATGTTCATGGTCGAGGCCAACGACGCCATCGCAAGGCTCTTCGCCGATCTCGAGCTGCCGCTCCTGCGCCGGATTCACCCCGAACCGAGCTACGGCGACATCGAGGAGCTCCGCGTCTACGCCCGGCTCGCGAAGGTCGACCTGCCCGACGTGCCGACGCGCAAGGACATCCAGCATCTCCTCGAGCGCACCCTCGACTCGACCGCAACGCGGGCGATTCACTTCGCGGTGCTTCGCTCGCTCGCCAAGGCCAGCTACAGCCCGGCGGTCGTCGGCCACTTCGCGCTGGCCAGCGAGCACTACGCCCACTTCACGAGCCCCATCCGCCGATATCCCGATCTCCTGGTCCATCGGGCGCTGCAGGCGTACGTCGACTTCACCGACAACGGCCGCGACGTGCCGTCGGGAAAGAACCGGCGGAAGCTCGCCCGCGACCTCGCCCGCGATCCGCGCATCCTCGACGAGGGCGTGCTCGTCGAGATGGGCAACGCCTGCACCGAGCGCGAGATCGCCGCCGAGGAGGCCGAGCGCGAGCTGCGGACGTTCCTGATTCTCCAGATGCTGCTCGAGAGGCACATGGGCGACGAGTTCGACGCGACCGTCACCGGACTCGTGCCCAACGGCACCGTCTTCGCGTCGCTCGAGAAGTTCCTCGTCGACGGCGCGATTCCGGGGCGCGAGCTCGCCGGCCCGGGCGGCAAGCCCGACCGCTGGATGCTGGTGCAGTCCACCGGCCGGCTCCACGCCAGCCGCAGCGGCGCGTCGATCGGCGTCGGCGACCTGGTGCGCGTGGCCATCGACAACATCGACCTCGCGGCGAGGCAGATGACCCTGCGGATCGTGCGCTTCGCCGAGTACGCCCCGCTCGCCCTCGACCCGACCGGCGCGCCGAAGCCGGGCGGCGGCGCAAAGGGCGTGAGTCGGGGCGGCAACGGCGGCAAGCCCCGCGAGGGCGCGTACGACCCCAACGCCCGCGGCGGCAAGGGAAGCCGCGGCCGCATCGACGGCCACAGCCGCGGCTTCAAGCAGGGACGGCGCGGCAGGAAGAGCCGCTAACAGTTCGCTCAGTCGGCGCGCGAGCCCGGCGCGACGGTCGTGTCGTAGCGGACGCCCGCGGGCATCGCGACCGGCTGCGTCACCGTCGTGCGCACGCCGCCCTGCGTGACGCGCGACGCGTCGACGGCGACGAACGAGGTGAGTGGCGACGAGATGCCGTAGCGGAGCGCCGTCCGGAGGATCTCGTCGTTGGCCTCCTCGGCGCTGCGCCCGCCCCACAGGGCGTCGTCCGACAGCCGGGCGATCGCCGCGCGGGCCCAGAGCCGATCGAGACTTCCCTCGCGCCGTCCCGTCGCGAAGCTCACCCGCATCGGCCGCGACACCGACTCGCCCCGCACCCAGCCGCGCAGCGTGACGCGTGCTTCGCCTCCCCGCTCGTACCGGCCGACGATCGTCACCGGCCGGCCCGCGATGAGGTCGGGCAGTCGCCGCGGCCAGAGGTCCTCGACGCGAACGCCCGACCACTCGAGGCTCGTGGCATGCATGATCGGATGGGCGACGGCCTCCATGAACCGCTCCATCGGCTCGGCGCCGTCGGCGTCGAGTCCGATGTCCGCGGCCGCGCCCCGCCCGACGTCGGCCATGCCGTGGATGAGATGCCAGTTCGCGCTCGATCCGACGCCGAAGGCGAAGACGCGGCGGTCGCCGAGCTCGCGATGCAGCCGGGCGAGGATCTCCGACTCGTTCGAGACGAAGCCGTCGCTGAGGAACGCCAGGTACTGGACGCGGCCCTCCCGCTTCGGAAGCTCTAACGCTTTGCTCAACCCGACGAGGACCTCGGTGCCGCCGCGGGCGTCGAGGCGATCGAGATAGCGGTTCGCGTCGCGCACCGCGTCGTCGGTTGCACGGCACATCGAATCGCCGAAGCCGCCGGAGTCCGAGCCGAAGTCGACGATCTGGAAGCGGTCGTCGGAGCGCAGTCGGCGGAGCGATGCGCGCACGGCCTGCTTCACCTGCTCGAGCGGACGCCCGGCCATGCTGCCCGAGCGGTCGATCACGTAGACGATGTCGATCGGCATGCGGCCCGCGTCGCGGACGGCGGCGGGAGGATAGAGCGTCAGCGCGAAGTAGCCCTGGCCGTCGTCGCCCATCGTCGAGACGAGTCCGCAGGCCGGCTCGCTGCCGGCGACCCGATACCGAAGGACGAAATCGCGATTCACGGCGGCATCGCGCGACGCGAGCCGCACGCGGGCCACGTCGCCGTCCCGCTCGACCGGGGCAATGGCGTGCGAGGTGCATTCGATGTCGTGCACCTCCACACCGGCGTCAATCGCGACGTCGATGCCAACCGTGTGGCCGGTTCGCTCGCCCGGCGCCAGATACTCGATGCCGCCGACCTGCCCGCGCCGGGCGCTGTCACCCACCGGCACCGCCGGCAGCGGGTGCGTCGCGGACGCGGGGTTGTAGCGAGGCCCGACGACCAGCGGGAATCGCCACTCGTACCAGCCGTCGGCATAGGCGAGCATGTTGAAGTAGGTGAGCTCGACCTCGACCGCCCGGCCCGGCTCGATGTTCGCGACCCGCTCCATGAAGACGTTCGGACGCTCCTCCGACAGGAGCGACGCGACGTATCCCTGGGATCGCGCGTCGGCGTAGACGCGCTCGGCCTCCGCACGCTCTCGGACGATGCCGCGAATGCTCCGGTCGCCGATCCGCATCACGAAGTCGCTCACCGCCGCGTCATGGGGGAGCGGGAAGAGGTATACGGCCTCGATCGTGTCGGCAAAGGGATTGCCGAATCGCTGGGCGACATGAACGGTCGCGATGGGTCCGTCGAGGCTGGCGTGAACATCGGTCGATTCGAGCGGAAACGCCCGGGTCGGAAGGCCGCGGTCGTCGCGCTCGGCGGAGACGAGCGAACCGGTCCCCGGCGACTCGCCGGCGCCGACGGAACCCACTCGCCCGTCGCCGCGCCGCGCCACGATCCACACCTCATCGAAGGGACCGTCGATCGAGACGACCGCGGGACCGCGATCGCCCTGCAGAAAGCCCGCCGTGATTGGAATGCGCGAGAGCCGGCCAGAACCTTCGTTCGCCTGGTAGGCGCGGCTCTCGGCGCTCGAGCACGACGGAAGCGCGAGCCCGAGCGCGACGAGGGCAAGCGACAGGACGGGAAGCAGCGCCCGTCGAATGGACGCCGGAAGTCGAGGCCAACGCGCGGTGAGAGTGCCACTGTCCGTTCGATTCATGATGGACTTCCATTCGCCGCTCGCCGCACGCAACGCACCGGCAGCGCGAGCGTCTCGCCGCCGGGACCAACGAATGACCGCTCGGTGATGCGGGGCGCCTCGCCCGTCGCATCACGCCGAACGACGATGCTCCCGAGTCGGATCGATCCGACGCCCACGCGTGACGCGCCCGCGACATTCGCCAGCCGCACGCTGCCGCCGTGGAGCGCGGCCGGGTCGTACGCCGCCGGTTCCGCATACGGCTCGTCGCCGCCTTCGATGCCGACGAGCTCGCCATCGACGTCCAACGCGACGAGCCACGACAGCGGCAGGGTGCCTACATCGTCGGCCACGATGTCGTAGAGGGCGAACTCGCCGGGACCCGAGACCGTCCGGCGAGGCGCCGCAGGCATCGCGACGATCGACGCCAGAATCGCCTGCATGCGCGGATCGCTGACGGTCGCGGCCCTCGGAGCGAGGGAGGCGAGTTCGACGAGTCGCCGGTCGGCATGCGGCGGTGTCATTGCGAAGCGGAGGGCCAACGCCGCGACGATCGCAATGGCCGCGGCGATGGCACCGTACCGGGCCACCGCGAGCCACCGGACGCCACGCGAGCGTGTCGGACCCGCACCCGACGTGACCGGGTTCGAGACGGCCTGGCGAATGGACGCCCGAATCGCCGCATCGCGATCGACCGGGAGCGTCGGCGACCGGCTCGCCATCGCCGCAAGGTCCGCACGAAGGCGATCCGCGCCGCCGGCCGGGAGTCGAGTGAATGGTGGCTCGTTCGGCGACATGTCCGCAACGGAAGCGAACGGGTCGGGCGACGGTTCGCGCCAAGAAACGACATTTCCCACAATGCCCCTCCGCTGCCCTCACTCCCCGAAGTAGCGGTCGCGCAGCCGGTCGTTCGATCGGAGGGAGGCCAACGCGAGCCCCAATCGGCTCTTGACCGTGCCGAGCGGGACTTCCAGGGCGATGGCGACCTCGGCCAGCGTCATGCGATCGCCGAAGTGGAGGATGAGCACCTCACGCTGACCGGCCGGGAGTCGGGCGATCGCGTCATCGAGGTCCTTCGCGTCGGCAAGCGACGTCAGCGCGGCATCCGGAGCGGGATCGGCCGAAGCACCCAGCTCCACCCATGGGTCACGATCGTCGGCCATCGAATGACGGCGACGCCGACGCATCAGGTCGATCGCGGTGTGGCGAAGGACGGGATAGAGATAGCTCCGCATCGGACCGGTCAGGGTGAAGCCGGGAAATCGCCGCAACCACTGGAGCACCGCGTCCTGGACGACGTCGGCGGCACAATCGCGATCGCCCGTCAGTCGAAAGGCCACGCCCATCATCCAGTCGCGATGTCGCTGGTAAAGCCGCTCGAGCGCTCGCTCGTCGCCCCGATTGGCGGCGGCAACAAGCGCCACGTCCACCGCGTGGCCCGACGATACGTCTGGGCCGGCGAGCGGATCATCCGGAGATGGATGCGACGGCGTCGTCACGTTCGCGGGCGATGATAGAGCGTGGCGGGAGCGTGCCCAGAGGCCGGGCGGAGCCCACCACATGCGACGCCGCCGGCAACTCCACGGTCGGACGCGAGTTCACCCCCCGACATTCACCGGCAGTCGCTCAGCGAAAAACGCCCGCATCCGAGCGAAGGCCCGATCGCTCACCGGCTTGCGGTACATGAGTCCGCGGGCCGGGTCGTTGGCCTGCGGATTCGTGAAGGCGTGCGAGGTGTGGCCGAACATGTCGATCTCCCAATCGGAGCCGGCGTTGGTCAGCTCCTTGGCCAGCCCGACGACCGCGTCCGGCGTGCACATCGGATCGTCGTACCCGTGCAATGCGAGCACCGCCGCCGGGATCTTGCCTTGCGGGCCGACCTGTGCCGGGTCGGGAGGGTTGAAGAGGCCATGGAACGCGACGACGCCGCGCACGCCATGCGGCGCGGCGCGAGCGATGTCGAGGGCGCAGAGTCCGCCGAAGCAGAAGCCGATCGCACCGATGCGATTGCCGTCCGCCATGGCAATGTGCTTGGCGGTGTTGACGGCCGCAAGCAGCCGCTGCCGCAGCATGGCGCGGTTCTCCACGAAGGGCATCATCAGCGCGCCGTTCTCCTCGGGCGTGTTGCCTCTTCGCCCCTTCCCATAGACGTCGACAGCAAAGCCGATGTAGCCCATGCCCGCGAACTCCTCGGCTCGCTCGCGAGCGAAGGAATCCTGTCCGGCCCATGCGTGGCACACGAGAATCACGGGCGCGGGCCGCTCGATGCCGATCGGGGTGGCGACGTAGCCCTCACACTCCATCGGGCCGTCGACGTAGGAGACGAATTCGGTGCGCATGCGCGGATGGTAGCGTCGGAATTGTGGAAAACTCGGCGTCCGAGGATCTTCAAGATTCTCATTGCCACTCTCGCCGGTGTGCGCGGAACGAGCCTCATCGCGCGGTAGAAGATCGGCGTCGCGGTGCACGACGCATCGCAAGCGGCTTGTCGCGCTCCACACCAGCGACGAGCGGAAAGGACACGCCATGGAAGGAATGGGTATGCCGCGCAGCGGCAGTGCTGTCCGCGCGCCTCGTGCGGCGGGGAAGGGTCGAGGTTCGGTCGTTGCGGCGATCGCCGGGGGAATCGCCGCGATCGTCATGCTCCAGGCCGCGCGTGCGGCCGCCGGTTGCGGGGTGGACGGGCCGCCGACGATCCATGAGGAGGTCGTCTTGGTGCCGGGTGCGGAGCGCGTCGAACCATGGTTCGGCAGGACGGTGACGGTCGCGGGCACCGCCGTGGTCGTCGCGAGCCCGAGCGATGGTGACGGCGGCACGGCCAACGGCGTCGCCCACGTCTTCGGCGACAGCAAGCGCGGTTGGCGACGGGTCCAACGACTCCAGTCCGCCGAACCTGAATGGGAGGACCGATTCGCGCAGGCCATGGCTTCCGACCGAGCCCGGCTGGTCGTCGGACGCGACCGTGCCGACGAGGGGGCGACCAACGCCGGAGCCGTCACCGTCTTTCGACGCTCCGGCTACCACTTCAAGCGGGAAGCGGAGATCGCTCCGCCCGATCCCGGCGCCGAGGATGGATTTGGCGGCGCTCTCGGCATCAGCGGAAGCATGCTCATCGTCGGCGCGCCGCGCGACGACGTCGGCGATCAGCTCGACGCGGGCAGCGCCACCATCTGGCAATACCGCAATGAGCGGTGGGAACTGCAGAAGAAGCTCGTCGCGCCTGAGGCGGCGAGCGCGGATTGGTTCGGAAGCGCGGTCGCCATCGACGGGAACCTCGCCGCGGTCGGCGCCCAGGGTGACGATGATCGCGGCGAGAAGTGCGGGGCCGTCTTCACTTATCGCTTCGACGGAGGCGAATGGCTGCTGGATCAGAAGATCGTGCCCGAGGACGTCGCCGCGGGCGACTGGTTCGGGTTCAGCGTTGCCCTGCATGGCAATCTCCTCGCGGTCGGGTCACCGCGCGACGACACCGGTGGCGAATCGAGCGGCTCGGTCCGCATCTTCCGGCACGGCGCGGCCGGCTGGCGACTTGAGGCAACGCTGCGACCCGAGCCCGGAACCACGACCTCCTTCTTCGGCTACTCAGTCGCGCTAGACGGAACGCGGCTGCTGGTGGGGATCCCGGGCGATGACCGAAACGGCGAGTCATCGGGCGTGGCCGCTCTCTTCGAGCGATTCGGTGGCGTCTGGAGCCAGCGCGCGTACCTTGCAGCCAACTCACCGCTCGCCGAAGAGAGCTTCGGCAGTGCCGTGGCGCTGCGCGGCGACCTGGCCGTCGTCGGTCGGCTCGTCACCGAGGATGGCGAAATCGCCCCCGGTCGGGCCTGGGTCTTCCGGCTCGGCGGCACACCCAAGAGCACACCGGCGGGGCCGTCGGATCCGTCACCCACGACGGCCCCCAAGCGAACCGTCGAGCGGGAGGAGTGAGACGCGGCCGCCGAATTCCGCTGGTCAGCGGCTCGCATGGGCGTTCACTGCGATCGTCGCCGGGTCGTAGCAGCGGTCGATCACGGTGTGCCACTGGGCGATGTTCGAGCATGCAATGAACGCGGACTTCACCTGGGTCGCGTTGGGGTGATGCCGCGCGAACTTGATGCCGAACTTCCGCATCATCCGCCCGGCGGCCCGCTCGCCATGCAATCGCACCGAAAGGTCAAAATGATCCAAGAGGGCCTGACGCTGCTCCGCAAGCGTCGGCTGCGTCGGCGCCTCACCGCGCATGAGCTGCCGCGCCTGTCGGAAGATCCATGGATTGCCGATGCAGCCGCGGGCGACCGACACGGCGTTGACGCCGGTGAACTCGAGCATCGCGAAGATGTCCTCGACCTCCCAGATGTCGCCCGAGCCGAAGAAGAGGCGATCCGGATGCCGCTCGCGCAGGGAGCGGAGAAACTCCCATTTCGCGGGACCGAGGTACTTCTGCTGGACCGTTCGGCAATGCACCGTCGTCCAGAGATAGCCGAGGTCATAGGAAGCGTCGAAGATCCGCTCGAACCGCGCTGCCATCTCCGGCGTGTCGTCGTAGGAGCGACGGAGTTTCACCGTGCAGGGGATGTTCGAGGGCACGGCCGCCCGCACGGCCCGCAGCACATCGATGGCGTCATCTGGGTAGGCGAGGAAGTGTCCGCCGCGGTTGCTTCGCTTGATCTTCTTCACCGGACAGGCGAGGTTGACGTCGATGACCTCGTAGCCCATGCCGACCAGGATGCGCGAGCCCTCGGCCATCTCCTGCGGAAGCGTGCCCATGATCTGCCCGGCGATCGGATGGTCGTCCAACCCGGCGGCGACGTTGTCGTCGATCTCCCCCATCCCGCACTCGGTGGCGAGCAGGTCGGGATCCTCCTTCCGCCGTCCCTTCCCGCCGTTGATCAGGGTTCGGTCGAGCAACGCCTCGGTGATGCAGAACGGAGCTCCGTGACGACGAGCGACAATCCGCATCGGGCCGTCGGAGTAGCCGGCAAGTCCTGCCTGGAAGAAGGGCGCGTCAAACCCGGGAACCCGTGCCGGAATCCGCGGATCGAGTCGGAAGCTCGAGGCGACCTCAGCCACGGGACGCGTGAGCGTCCAGCGGTACCGATCGCCGCCTCCCTCGTCGCCGTCTGTCCCCCCGGTTGGCTCCATGTGGACCGACATCGCTTCCTCATTTCCGTGACCGAACCCGCCGGGTACCTCAGTCGGAGGAACTGCCCCACGACCATTCCAAGGCTCACCCCCCGCCCGACGGCACCCAACTGCCGGCAGGATCAGGCCACGGGTGCTACCGGGGCGGGGAGCGTAGCCGGAGCGGCACTGGCGATCGCGCGGCGATCGAAGGGGGCCCCGCCAAATCCGAGGATCCGCCGTACCCCTTCGAGGTTCTCGTCCCCCTCTTCCCGCTTCGGGTCCCTCGTGGCAGCGAATTCGAATCGAAACCCAGCGGGTTACGGTAAACTGTGGGGCTCCGGCACACCCCAAAAGCCCGGCCGTCGCATCCCGCGATGGCCGGACAATCGGTTGCCGACCGCCTCGCCATGGGACTTGAAGCCACCTGCACCGCCGCCATTGACGGCACCGAACGCTCGGGGAAGGCCCAGCTCGAATCGACGGAGCTCGTCGTTTCCGGCAAGCCTCGCATCCGAATTCCGCTCAACACCGTCGCCAACGCGTCGGTGCGGGGACCGCGTCTTCGGGTCCGTACCCACGACGGCAAGGAACTCGTCCTGGCGTTCGACGACGAGGGTGTCGCGAAGAAGTGGCATGAGAAGCTGCTGGCCCCGCCGAAGTCCAGGCTCGAGATCCTCGGCGTCGAGCGCGACCACAACCTGCTCCTCCTCGGCGACTTCAGCGCGTCCGTTCGCGAGGAGCTGACTGCAGCGTTGGCGACGCCGCCGGCGACCCGGCCCATCGGTGCCCGACGCTACGACATCGTCATCGTCCTCCTCCGCGAGCCGCGCGAGCTTGCGCGACTCCGTTCGGCCGGAGAGCGCACCAGCGAGAAGGGCGCGCTGTGGGCCGTGTGGCCGAAGGGACGCCCGGACCTCAAGCACGAGGATGTCGTGGCCGCCGCGGCCGAGCTTGGTCTCGTTCAGACCAAGTCGATGGCCTTCGACGCGACGCTGTCGGCGCTTCGGCTCGTCCGCGCCGCCAAGAAGTGATCGAGGCCTCCGGTCCTGACCAGTCCGCGGGACTGCGACACGTGCCGCCCACCCGACGCACGGCGCACGTCGGCGACGTACACCGCCCGCGCAACGCACGGTGCAAGAAGCCCGAATACCGTCGCTGCACCGCACGCCCTCGTCCGCGCGATCTCGTCTGGCCGCTCGCGCCTGCGCGATCTCGATCGGGCAACTCGACCGCGCGACTTCATCCGGCCGATGTCGAACGCCCAACCCGTTCGCCCAACCCGCTCGCCCAACTCGATCTCACAGCCTCGATCTCACAGCCTCGATCTCACAGCCTCGATCTCACGGCTTGGATCTCACACTCTCGACCTCGCGGCCTCCGCTCAGCGCGGCCACGTCTCGTCGATCGTCCAGTGCATCGGCTCGTCACGACAGTCGATGTGCACCATGAAGAATCCGCCGCGGTGCTTCTGCACGTTCGGCCACATCACCTGACGATCGGTGATGGGAATCGGCAACTCGGCGACGCGGGCGATCTCGTGCCACTCGAGCGTCCCCTCCTCGAAGACCCGACGACGGATCTCGTCCTCCCGGATGGGTCGCGTCACCTCATAGAGGAAGATGAGCCAGTGGTGCTTTCCCTGATAGGCCTTCTCGCTGACGATCCCGCACAGACGAATCTCATCCGGCCTGAGCTCGAGTTCCGCCTCCTCATGGATCTCGCGCCTGGCGCATTCATGCGGGCTCTCGCCCGTCTGGGCCTCAAGCTTTCCGCCGATCGGCGAGTACATGTGCGTATTCGGCTCCTTCTTCCGATGCAGCAGGAGCAGCCGCCCATGCTCGTCGTAGAGGTAGCAGAGCACCGCAATGCGGTACGGCAGGTGCGCGACGTCGTAGGGATCGCGCTCGGTGGTCACGCGGTCACCGCTTCCAGCCGCTTCAGCCCGAACTCGGCGAGCAGCTCGCCGATCTTCGCCGACACGTCCTTGCTCGGCGCCACCAGCGGAAGGCGCAGCGCACCCGTGTCGCGCCCCAGGATCTTCATCGCCGTCTTCACCGGCACCGGATTGACGTCGAGCGTGAGCAGGCCGCGGCAGAGTCGGAACAGCTCGCGGTGGATCCGCTTGGCGTCGTCGAATCGATTCCCCAGGAATGCGTCGCACAGCGACTGCACCGTGCCTGGCACGAGATTGCTGACCACGCTGACCACACCCTGACTGCCGCATCCCGCGAACGACAGCGTCAGCGAATCGTCGCCGCTGAGGATCGTGATCGGGCAGCGCTGGGCGATCTCGCTCGCCGAATCCATCGAGCCCGTCGCCTCCTTGATCGCCCGAATGTTCGGGTGGCGAGCAAGCCGCTCGACGGTCTCGGGCGCGATGGCCACGCCGCACCGGCCGGGAATGTTGTAGAGCATGATCGGCAGGTCGCACGAATCCGCGATGGTCGTGAAGTGCCGGTACAGCCCCTCCTGCGATGGCTTGTTGTAGTACGGGCTCACCTGCAGTGACGCGTCGGCGCCGGCCTCCTTGGCGAAGCGGTGCATCTCGACGGCATGCGCCGTGTTGTTCGACCCGGCGCCGGCGACAATCTGAAGCCCCAGCGGCCTCGCGACGCGGATCGTGCGGGTGATGACCTCGCGGGCCTCGCGGTCGCTGAGGGTCGGGCTCTCGCCGGTCGTGCCGCACGGAACGACGCCGGTCACCTTGCCGGCCGCCTGGAATCGGACGTGATCCTCAAGGCGAGCGAGGTCGACGGTCGTGCCGTCGGCGGAGAAGGGAGTGACGATGGCGGTGTAGGCGCCGCGGAACGTGATGGGCATGGGGGACCTCGGGCGGAAGCGAAGAGTGTACCCCAGCCACGTCCCCGGCCGTGACGACTCGACGATTCGACATCGCCCCACAACGACGACGAACTCAGCTCGGCCGCGCCTCGACACCGCTCGCTCCCCGGCCCCCTACCGGCGACCTGGGCGACGTCGCGCCTCGGCGTCCGCTGCCGCGCGGAGGCCAACTCACCGTCGCAGAAGCACCGCTTCCCGCATAAGCCGCTTCATCTCGGCCACCGCCGCCCGCATCCCGACGAAGATCGCCCTCGAGACGATCGCATGCCCGATATGCAGCTCGCGGACCCCGGCGAGGGCCGCGATCGGCTGCACGTTCACGTAGTTCAGGGCATGACCGGCGTTGAACCGCATCCCCAGCTCCCGCACCTTGGCGCCGGCCTGGGCGACCTTCCGCAACTCCTCCGTCGCCGACTCGATGTCGCGGCGGCGATGGAAGGCGTGGGCGTAGGGGCCGGTGTGGATCTCGCACACGTCCGCGCCGAGCAGCTTCGCCGCCTCGATCTGATGGATGTCGGCATCGACGAAGACGCTCACGACGATGCCCTCATCCTTCAGCGCCGAGATCTTCCGACGCAGCCGCTCGCCGCCACCGATGACATCGAGCCCCCCTTCGGTGGTCACCTCGTGACGCCCCTCGGGCACCAGCATGGCGAGCTCGGGCTTGAGCGCCCTGGCGATCGCCACCATCTCGTCGGTCGCCGCCATCTCCAGATTCAGCTTGATCTGCACGAGATCCCGCAGCCTGCGAACGTCGTCATCCCGGATGTGCCTGCGGTCCTCGCGAAGGTGCACCGTGATCCCGTCCGCGCCGCCGACGTGGGCCTCGACCGCAGCCCACACCGGATCGGGCTCGTAGGTCTGCCTCGCCTGGCGCACGGTGGCAACGTGGTCGATGTTCACGCCCAACTCGATGGCCGGCTCCACCAGCGCCGATTCGACGGGCGCGCCCTTCGGATCCGATGGGTGACGAGAGGGGTGATGCGGATTCGTCGGCGCTGTCATGGCGATGCCAGCGTACCCCGTCCGGTCGTTACAATTCGACCCCGCTCCCGCTCCCCCGGCCGATGTCCTGTTCGCACGAGGACGACGTGAACACCTTCCATGAGAAACTCGCCCTGCTCCGAGCCGACATCGTGCGGCAGGGCGATCGCGTCTACGAGCTCACCCAGAAGGCCGTGGAGAGCTACTTCGATCTGGACGCCGCCAAGGCCTCCACCATCGCGACGCTGGACGACGAGATTGACCGGGCCGACGTCGAGATCGAGCGGGCCTCGATCCCCCTCCTCGCCCTCGGGCCAACCGACGCCTACGACATTCGCTCCGTGCTCACCATCGTGAAGGCCAACAACGAGCTCGAGCGGGTCGCGGACTGCGGTGTGGCGATCGCGGAGGTCGTCCTTCGCGAGGGCCGCCCCGTCGAGCGCGTGCCGGAGACCTTTCGCGTGATGGCCAACAGCGTGCTTGGCATGCTCCGCGACTCCAACCGAGCCCTCTC
This sequence comes from Phycisphaerales bacterium, assembly GCA_044220875.1. Classification (GTDB taxonomy): domain Bacteria; phylum Planctomycetota; class Phycisphaerae; order Phycisphaerales; family SM1A02; genus JAEUIT01. The sequence continues at coordinate 453,345 of JBGAQH010000002.1, forward strand.
GAAGAACAGCGCGTCGACCGCCCAGCAGGTGCTTCTCTTCGACGACACCGTGGCCGGGTTCAAGGAGAAGATCCTTCTCGACGCACAGGAAAAGGTCGCGAAGGGAACCATCAGCGCGACGTTCGCGTTCCGCCTCCTCGCGGTGACGAAGTCCCTCGAGCGGATCGCCGATCACTGCACCAACATGTGCGAACAGATCATCTACCTCGAGAGCGGCCGCATCGTCCGCCACCGCCCCGAGGGTTGGTCCGAACCGATCTCGCCCGACTCCTGACGCACCGGCGGCACCCACGGGCCGCCCTCGCCTCACCCTCCCGACCCGCAAGGCCCTGCTCGTGCCCGACTCCGCCACCGCCGCCGCTTCCGCCGATCACGCCGCCTCGCTCCGCCATCGCTTCGAGAGCGCCGGCCAGGGCCATCTCTTCCGTTTCTTCGACACGATCGGTCGAGAGGGGCAGCGCCGCCTGCTCGCCCAGCTCGCCGACGTCGACCTCGACGAGATTCGGCGCCTTCACGGCCAACTCGCGACAAAGGAAACCTCGCTCGACATCGCGGCGATCGATCCCGCGCCCTACGTGCCGCTCGGCTTCGCCGACGCCGCCCGCTACCGTCGCATCGGCGAGGATCTCGTCCGCGAGGGCAAGGTCGCTGCATTCGTGGTCGCCGGCGGCCAGGGCACGCGACTCGGTTGGCGCGGACCGAAAGGCACCTATCCGTCGACGGTCGTGACGGGCAAGCCGCTCTTTCGCGTCTTCGCCGAGCAGATCCTCGCCGCGAACCGCAAGTACGGCGTGACGATCCCCTGGTACGTGATGACGAGCCCGCTCAACGACGCCGACACCAGGGCGTTCTTCCGCGACAACAACTGGTTCGGGCTCGAGGAGCGAAACGTCTTCCTCTTCCCGCAGGGAACGATGCCCTCGATCACCCCCGACGGGAAGCTCCTCCTCGAAGAGAAGGACACGCTCGCGGTGAACCCCGACGGCCACGGCGGCGCGCTCAGGGCCCTTCGGTCGAGCGGCGCCATCGAGGACATGCTCGCCCGCGGCATCACCCAGCTCTCCTACTTCCAGGTCGACAACCCGCTGGTCAACGTCATCGACCCGACCTTCCTGGGCCTGCACGCATCCCATCCGGACTCCTCGGGCGAGATGTCGAGCAAGATGGTGGCCAAGCGAGACGCCGGCGAGAAGGTCGGCGTCTTCTGCCGCGAGCGAACCCCGCACGGCGGACGCACGCGAGTGCTTGAGTACTCCGACCTGCCGCCGGCCGTCGGGCAGGCGACCGATCCCGATGGACGTCTTCGCTTCCGCGCCGGCTCGATCGCGATTCACGTCCTGTCGATCGCCTTCATCGATCGGCTCACGAGGAACCCGGAGAAGTTCGGACTTCCCTTCCACCGCGCGATCAAGAAGGTCCCGCACATCGACCCCAACACCGGTACCAAGGTCGAACCCGCCCAGCCCAACGCCGTGAAGTTCGAGGCGTTCATCTTCGACGCCCTGGCCGAGTGCCGAAGTTCGCTCGTCGTCGAGACCAGCCGCGTCGGCGAATTCGCGCCGATCAAGAACGCGAGCGGCGAGGATTCCCCCGCATCGAGCCACCAGCTCCAGAGCGACCGCGCCGCCGAGTGGCTCGCATCGGTCGGCGTCGCCGTGCCGCGACGGGCCGACGGCTCGACCGACGCCCGCATCGAGATCTCGCCGCTCACGGCCCTCGATCCCGACGACCTGCGACGAGCCGCGCTCCCGACCACCATCGCCCGCGGCGCCGACGTGGTGATCTGAGACCCGCTCGGTTCGCGCGTCTCGCCACGCTTCGCTTCGCACCGCCGCTTAGCGCGGTCGGACGTCGCGCACTTCGGCCTCGACCGACTCATTCCCGAGGTACCGGTCGATCTTCGGTTCGATCACGACATCGAGCCGGGCCCGCTGCTGCACGTGCTCGAGGTGCGCCCGACCGTTCCACCACTTCAGCCGCAGGAACGGTCCCGACTCCTGCCGGACGGTCAGGAGAAGATGCTGCTTCTCCTGCCCCATGAGCTTCGGCGGGGCCGTCACTGTGACATTCTCCACAAGCACCATCGGCCGCGGGTTGCCGCGCCCGAAGGGCGAGAGACGCTCGCAGGCCCGCACCGCATCCTCGTGAAGCTCGCCGAGCGTTGCAGTCGTGTCGATCGAGATCCCCTGCACCAGGTCCTCGGGCGACAACTGTGCATTGGCGTAGCCGATGAACGCTTCGCAGAACGCGTCCAACCGATCGGCCCGAAGCGTCACCCCCGCAGCGTGATCGTGCCCGCCCGACTTGAGCGGCATCTCCCCGCAGCCGTGGATCGCGTCGACGAGCGAGAACCCGCGAATCGACCGCCCCGATCCCTTGCAGAGATCGTCGATCTGCTGCATCAGGATCGTCGGCCTCCCGAAGGCCTCGACCAGCCGGGAGCAGACGATGCCGACGACGCCCGCGTGCCACTCGGGATGGGCCAGCACGATCGCCCGGCGATCGTCGCGGTCCATGCCTCGCTCGCGGGCCAGCCGGCACGCATGGTCGAAGATCGCCCGCTCCGTCTTCCTGCGTTCCGTGTTGAGCGCATCGAGCTCGCGCACGATCCGTCGGCACTCCTCGCCGCTCGCCGTGGTCATCAGCCGAACCGCGACCTCGGCGCTGTCCAGTCGCCCCACGGCATTCAGCCTCGGCGCCAATCGAAAGCCGATCGTCTCGCTGTCGACGTCCGCGCCGATGTCGCCCAGCGTGAGCAGCGCATCGATCCCCTCGATGCGGGTCTTCCGAATGCCCGCGAGCCCGTGCTTCACGATCGCGCGATTCTCGCCGACCAGCGGCATCACGTCGGCGATGGTCCCGATCGCGGCCAGCGGCAGCAGCGAACTCAGCGTGAAGCGCAAGACCGCGGGCAGCCGGTGACCCTCAGGGCTTCCGGCCACGAGGTCGAAAAGTCCCCACGCGAGCTTCCACGCCACCGCAGCGGCGCAGCAGTCGGTGAAGCGATGCTCGCGCCCCGGCAGCGAGGGATGGGCAATCGCCCGCGCGTCGGGCAGCACACCATCTTCGCGCGGCCGATGGTGATCGGTGATCACCAGCTCCACGCCGAGTTCGCGGGCCAGCCGCGCCTCGGCCACCGCCGTGACGCCGCAGTCGACGGTGATCACGAACTCGATCCCCTCGGCGGCCAGCGAACGAATCGCCTCGGCGTTCAGTCCGTAGCCCTCGTCGATCCGGTGCGGCACATACGTCCGAAGACGCGCACCCGGCTCGATCGCCCGCGCCGCATGCCAGAGGATTGCCGTCGACGTGATCCCATCGACGTCGTAGTCGCCATAGATCGCGATCGACTTCCCGGCCCGCAGCGCCTCGAGCAGCGCCGACGCCACCGCCATGAGATCCGGCCGCTCCCACGGACGCTCGACGTCGGTCAGTGCCCCGCGAAGAAACGCCTCGCGCTCGCTCGCCTGAATGCCGCGGGCCCACAGCAGCCGATCGATGAGATCGACGTGCCGCCCCGTCCCGTCCGCATGGCGGAAGAACCATCGTCGGTTGAGTCCCCGTCCGAGAGCCGATGCGCCGCCGGCTGCGATCGAAGGGGGTGGAGGCATCGGCGCATCGTAGCGGCGACTTCTCGGTCATCGATTCGAGCGACCCGGCCGAGATCCGCCTCCTCGCCGCTCCGCCGCTCCCACCTCGCTGCGGACTTCACCTATCCTGCCACCGTCGCCGGCGCCGAGCGCCGCGGCACGACCGGACCGCGCACGCCGACGACACGCATCGCTGCCTCGCCAACACCCTGACGCGTCGAGACCTCTCATGAGCACGCACCGCTACAAGACCATCCTCCTGTTCGGCGCCCCCGGTGCCGGCAAGGGCACCCAAGGCAAGATCCTCGGCAAGATCCCGGGCTTCTTTCATCTCGCGTGCGGTGACGTCTTCCGTTCGCTCGATCTCGGCTCCGACCTCGGCCGCAAGTTCATCGAGTTCTCCTCGCGCGGCGAGCTGGTGCCCGACGACCTGACCATCGAGATGTGGCGGCAGAACATGCACGCCCAGACCGTGCTCAGTCTCTACAAGCCCGCGGCCGATCTCCTCATCCTCGACGGCATCCCGCGCAGCGTGGCCCAGGCCCGCGAGATGGAGCGCTACCTCGACGTGCTCGAGGTCATCCACCTCGTCTGCCCCGACCGCGACGAGATGGTCCGCCGCATGCGGAAGCGCGCCCTCAAGGAGAACCGCATCGACGACGCCGACGAGAAGGTGATTCGCAAGCGGTTCGACGTCTATGACCGCGAGACGGCACCGGTGCTGGCCTGCTACCCGCAGGACATCGTCTCGAACGTCGATGCGATGGGCTCGCCGGCCGAAGTGCTCCAGCATGTGCTCGAGGTGGTCGTGCCGGTCCAGAACCGCCACTTCCGCAACCCGCTCGGCTGACCTCCCCGCCTCGCCCGTTCCCGACGCCCGCCCCGGCGGGCGCTGTCCCTGCGCCCTCCCCGCGGGCGTTCGGCGAATTCCGTAACGCGTCGCGCGACCTCCCGCTTGTTGGTCGGACACACGTCCCACCTCTGGCCCAACGGGAATGGTTCCCGCCGCTCGCAGAGGGTCGCCCCGAAAGGACATGCCATGTCGTCGACTTCGTCCTACGCGAACCGCACTTCGGCTCCCGGCTCCTTCCGCACCCTCGCTCACGTCTCCGGCCTTGCGATCGTCGCCATGGCCTCGATGGCCGCGACCTTCGAGAGCGCCGCAAGCAGCAGCGATCCCGACGTCCTGCCTGACCCGCAGACCCAGGGCCCGATCGTCTCAGAGGAGGGCAACGGCATCCCGGCCGAGGCCGACGGCGACGGCATGCCGAGCGAGCAGTTCCCGCTCAGCCAGAACTTCCGCGTCAACGTCACCATTCCCGCGTTCGGCTTCCAGGAGATCGACTTCATCGCCGACGAGGCGTGCGTGAACGTGCACCTCATCGGCAGCGGGGCGACGAACCTCGATCTCATCCTCATCGACGACGAGGCCGGACTGATCGCGGTCGCCCACTCGAAGCGCGACCAGGAGTTCATCTCCTTCTGCGGCAACGAACCTCGCGTGCTGCGGGCCATCGTCCTGAACTGGGGCAAGAGCGACAACGCCTGCACGCTCGCCAGCTACTGATCGCCCGAACGTCACGTCGTCCCGCCAGGCCGGTCGCTCGCACGATCGGCCTGGCCGGGATTTTCTTTCTTGCCTGAACCATCGCCCGTTGTCGCCGTCAGCGTCGATGGCCGGTGAGCCGAAGGACCAGCTCCGTCGACTCGCCGCCCCACTCGGCGATGACCTGCGGGACGATGCGATCGACGGCGATGCGCCGCAGGCGGTCGGCCCCGACGCCGAGCGTCTCCGCCGCCTTCTCCGCCGTGAGACGCCGAACGAACAGCGCGTCGGCGACGACCCAGTCCTCCTCGGCGAGCCTCCGGCGGATCGGCTCGAAGATCCGCGGCAGAAGCCTGTCGCGGAGTCGCTTCATCGCGACGCGGGCGGCGCCGACCGTGGTGTCGAGCCGCTCGGCGATCGACTCCCACGCGAGACGCTCGACGACGTAGAGGTCGATGAGCTCCCGATCCTCCCTCGACATCGCCGCCGCCTCGATCTGGGAGAGGAATCGCCCGAGCGCTTCGCGATCGGCGGCGAGCCGCTCCCGCGCCATGAACTCCGTGGAGGGACCGGCATGCGGATCGCGGGGATCGCCGGCCCCGTCCTCCGGCGGCATGCGACCGGGACGGCGCTTCTCCACCCGATCGAGGAGCTCGTGGCGCACCGCCTGCTTCAGCCATCCGGCAAGATGCCCGTCGTTCTGGCACTGCTCGAGCGCCGGCGCCATCGCCTTCGAGAGCGCGTTTGCGACGATGCTCTCGGGCTGGAACTCGGCCTGATCGGCGCGGGCTCCGGAGATGGACCGCGCGTACCCCTCGAGCTCGCGACGCAGCGCCTCGTACTCGCGGTCGAACACCTGTCCTCGGGCCCGCAGGGCCTCCAGCCGGCGCGCCGCCTGCTCGTTCGTCGGATCGCTCACGGAGGTCGTTCCTAGTCGGGTGTCGTCGTGTCGGCGGACTGGATCAGCTCCTCGAGCCGCTTCGCGACGCGGGCGTGCCAACCGCGCTCGGCCTCGGAGAGCGACGGGTCGGCGGCCATCGCCCTCAGGGCCCTGATCTGGGCCCGGTTCCACCCGATCGTGTGGGCGGGAAGGTCGCGCTGCTCGGCCTTGGCCCGCTTGATCTCCTCGAGCAGCTGTCCGACGTATTCGTGCTGGTCGACGTCGCGGGCCGCGAAATCCGCCTCGATCTTCGCGTCGTCGGGAAGGCGGATGTTGAGCGTCTTCGGCGGGAAGCGGCGGAGAAGCGCCCGCCCCTGCTCCTGCCTGGCCATGTCGAGCGGATCGGAGCCGAGGCCCGCGTTGGTCGGCTCGGCGCTGTCGAGCTCACGCTTGGAACCTAACGGGACGCGCACGTCGATGCGCCGCGTCACCGCGGCCCCGGCCGCGTCCACCCTTGGCTTGCCGCGCGGATCGCGCTCGGCGCGGATCGCCTCGACCCGCACCTCGGTTCCGGGCGGCTGGCCCTGGACGATCATGCGCAGGTCCGTGACGTCGCGCACGGCCCGTCCGTCGATGGCGACGATGATGTCGTCGACCTCGAGGTGCTTCTCCGCCGGAAATCCGGGAATGATCCTCGTGACCCGCACGCCCCCCTCGCCCGGCCGGGCCGGGTTCATCTGGATCCCGAGGGCGCCGCGCGGCGCGTTGACGATCCGGTCGAAGGCGATCGAGAGGACCCGGTGGTGCTGCTCCGGCGCAAGACCGCCCCGCGCCAGCACCGACAGGAGGTCGTCGAGCGCCACCTCCGAGGACTGCAGCCGTTCGGACGCCGCCCGGCGCTCGGCGTAGGAGCGTGACGCGAGCTGGGTCACCAACTGCTCGGTGAGCGGCGCGATGGCGCGGGCCCGCAGCGCCTCGTCGCTCGGAAGCGCCGCGGCCTCCTGCGATGCGGCGTTCGACTCAGCCATGGTCAATCCCCGCACACCGATCCGCTGTCGCAGTTCGGCGGGCACCGGAACGGCGGGACGGACGATCTTGGGCGGGTCGACCTGCGCGACGGCATGGGCCGCGACAAGCGCGCCGAGGAGGGAGGCGACGAGGCTCACCCCCGTAGCGTACGGCCCCGCGCGCCGGATTCCATCCCGTATGCTCCGGTCATCGACTCCACAGCCGCCACTCCCGCAACCGCCCCCCCGATTCGGCTCCAGCCGCTGAGCGGTCCCGCGCTCGGACCGATCGAGGTCGATCCCAGCCGAACGATGATCCTGGGGCGCGGCACCGACTGCACTGCGGTGCTCCCGCACGAGGCGGTCTCGAAGCGCCACGCGGAGTTCGCGGCCGTCGACGACGGCAATGCCGCAACGTGGCAACTCACCGATCTGGGCAGCCGACACGGGACCTTCCTCAACGAAGTCCGGCTCCGGCCCAACCAGCCGGTGCCGGTGCGCGTCGGCGACGTGATCCGCATCCGTCCGTGGGCCCTTCTGGTCGTCGCCAACGACGGCGGCGGCAGCACGACGACCGTGCATTCCGCCGAGGATCCGCCCGACTCGACGGTGCGCGAGCTCGGCGCCGCATCCCTGGGAAGCGGCGACCGCATCGTGCGCGGACTCGTGCAGGCCGCATCGACGCTCGGCGCCGCCGACAGCGAACCCGATCTCGCCCTCGCACTCGTGCGCGACGCGGTTCGCCTCACCGGCTTCGCCCGCGCCGCCCTGGTGCGCCCGCAGGGCAGCGACACGCTTGAGATTCTCGCCGCCCACGACTCGACCGACGAGCGCTCGCCGCACTTCCGCTTCAGCCGCTCGCTCGTCCGCATGGGCATGCAGGGCCGCGGCTGCGCGCTCACCCAGATGCCGCGTTACACCGAGGACAGCGTGGCCGAGCTCGGCATCACCGGCGCGGTCTGTGCCCCGATCCTCGTCGGCGGCGTCGCCGCGTCCGTCCTCTATCTCGATTCCCGCGCCGGCGAGCCGCGTCCGACCGGATCGGCCGATCTCCTCACCGTCGCCCTCGCCGAGATCGCCGCTCCATCCTTCGCCCGCGTCCGCGCCCGCAGCGTGACCGAGCGGCTGCGCAGCCTCGAGCGCGACCTCGAGGCCGCGGCGGTCGTGCAGCGGGCCATGCTCCCGGCGGCGATCGGCGAGACCACGTCGATCCGATTCGCGATGCGCTCGCTGCCCGGCCGCATCATGTCGGGCGACCTCTTCGGCGTTCTTGAGCTGCGCGACGGACGCACGCTCGTCTGGCTCGGCGACGTCTCCGGCAAGGGCGCTCCCGCGGCGATGCTGATGGCCGCCGTGCAGGGCGGCATGCGCACCGCGGTCGGCTGCGGCGCGGATCCCTTCCTCGCATTGCACGAGATCGGCCGCGAGGTCGGCCGCATCAGCGACGGCGGCTCCTTCGTCACCTTCATGCTGCTCGAGATCGCAGCCGACGGCCGCTCCTTCCGCGTGGCCGACCTCGGACACGGACTCGGCGCCGTGGTCTGTGCGGGCCACGAGGCGAGTCCGATCGAATGCGAGGGCGCGCCGCCGCTGGGCGTCGATCCGGACGCCGCGTTAGGCATCGGCGAACGCTCGCTCGCCCCGGGCGAGAGCATCCTTCTCATCAGCGACGGCGTCATCGACCAGCCCGGCACGAACGGCTCGCGCTTTGGATTCGAGCGGGCGATCGCCGGCGCCGCGGGCATCGCGCCGACCGACCGCGTCGACGCCCTGCTCGCCTCGCTCTCCGATCACATGGGCGCGCTCGACCAGTTCGACGACATGACCGTCGCGGTGATCTCGGCCAACGCCTGACGGCCCGCGGCTCAGAGCGCGGCGATCGCCTTGCGGTGCTGGCGGATCCACTCGCACTTGCGAAGCACCAGGGCCATGAACGCGCTGCCGGGAAGGTCCGCGAAGGAGCCCTGGTTCGCGACCGGAACCGAGCTCTCCGCGATGAGGGCCTCGGTCATCAGCCACGGCAGCATCGATCGCTCCTCGAGCGTAAGCGGACGGTCGGCGGCGCCGAGGTATCCGTGGAGGAACGCCTGCAGCCGCTTGCCGTCGAAGTCGGCGGGCCACTCGAGCGGCGAGGTGCCGCCCTCGCCGCGGATCGCGAACTGGGCCATCCCGTTCGCGACCTCGGTGACCCACGGCTCGCTGCGGGCGCTATCGAAGTCGATGACCGCCGCCACCGCGAGGTTGTCGGTGCCGGCCCGGAAGATCAGGTTTCCCGGATGCCAGTCGCCGTGCACGATGCCGGTCGAGAGCGACGGGAAGCCGAGATCGCCGATCTCCTCGACCGCCCGCTCGTACGCCTCGCTCAGGTCAACGGCCGTGTCGACGACGGCCGCGGCCGCCGGTCCCCGCTCGAGCGCCTGCACCGACGCCGGCAGCCGCCGCAGGGCCGCCCGCACCGCGGAGGAGTTGTGGAACGAGACCGGCGCGACGGACGAGCCATCGACGTCGCGCGCGGCCCGATGGAGTCTGGCTAACGTGTCGCCCGCCCGCGCCGCGCCGCGGCCGGTCTTCTCGTAGCGCTCGCCGACGACGAATCGGAAGAGCTCGTACGCGAAGTCGCCGTCAACCAGGATCGTGTCGCCGGTGGCGCGGTCCGGCATCAGCGAGGCGACGGGAAAACCCTGCCGGCCGAGGGCGGCCTGGAGCCCGTGGGCGAAGCGGATGCGGGCCACCGGATGCCGCGCGAGGGAGCGCCGCTTCAGGAGAAACTCGCCGCGCTCGGCGACGATCTTGAGCTTCGGCGCCGACCGCGAGCCGCGGCGATATTCGCGGGCGACCTCGATGCGGCCAAGGTCGAAGCGGGGAACGATGCGGTCGAGCTCCTCGCGGCTGTACGTTTCCCAGCCGCGGTTCGGCCCCTCGCCGGGCAGACCGGCCGGCTCGCCGCCGGACTCGCCGCCCGAGCCGCCGCCCAAACCGCCGCCCAAACCGCCGCGCGCATCGCGGCCACCGTTCGCCGACGGCGCGCTCGCATGCGGATCATCGCGTCGTCCCGCCATCAGGCCGGACGATACCAGCGGGGCGCCCACTTCCGAAGCCCCAACCTCGCGATCGGTCCGTCACTCGGCGTTCGCGGCCTGCTCCTTGATCCGGTCGATCGCGGTCTTCATCTCGACGATGCGCCTCGCGATCTCGCCGTCGGAGGACTTGCTCGCGATCGTGTTGGCCTCGCGGAGCATCTCCTGGGCCAAGAAGTCGAGCGTCCTGCCGGCCGGCTCCTCGCTCTTCGGATCGAGGATCGCCTCAAACTGATCGATGTGCCCGGAGAGCCGGGCGATCTCCTCGGCGATGTCCGCGCGTTCCGCGAACATCGCCACCTCGCGCAGGAGGTCCTCGTCCTTCACCGTCGCGCCGACCTCGGCGAGCATCTGGTTCACGCGGGCCCGCAGTCGATCCTGGTACTGGCGGACCACCTCGGGCGCCCGGACGCGCACCACGGCGAGCCGCTCGCGGAGCGCGGCGCCGAAACCCATCATCAGCTTGTGCAGCGATTCGCCCTCGCGCACCCGCATGGCGAGCATGCGATCGCAGGCTTCCTCGAGCAGTCGCATCAGGACGGGGCGGGCGCTGTCGGCGAGCTTCTCGGGGCTGAGTCCGACGACGCCGGGCACGGTGAGCAGCGTGGCCAGATCGACGGTTGCCCGCGAGGCGAGCTCGGGGGGAAGCGCGGCGGCCATGCGGGTGATGAACGCCCGCGCGGCGTCGACGTTCACCTCGCCCGCGGCATCGCTCGCGGAAAGGCCTAACCGCACGCTCACGGTCACGCTGCCGCGCGAGACGCGGCGCGAGAGCGCGGCCTCGAGTTCGGCCTCGAGGGCGGAAAGCTCGTCCGGCACGCGGACGGTCGCCTTGAAGAACTTGTTGTTCACCGAGCGGACTTCCACCGCGTACTGGCGCCCGCCCTGCTCGGCGGTGGCGACGCCGAAACCCGTCATCGATCGGATCATGCGGCGTTCCGTCCTGCGCTTCAGTTGGTTTTCGGATCGGCCTTGGGATCGCCAGCCGGGGGAGTCGTCGCCGGGGGAGTTGTGGCCGGAGGAGTGGTGGCGGGGGGCGTCGCCGCCGGTGTCTCGGCGGCCGGAGTTGCCGGCGCCGGAGCTGCCGGAGTCTCCTTCTTCGGCTCCGAGGCAGGAGGCGCCGCGGCCGGCGCGCCGTTCGTCGTGTTCTCCGGCGCCGGAGTCGGCGTCTGCGGAGTGGTCCCCTCATTCGCCGGAGCGGCTGCCGCTGCGGCGGCGGGCTTCGCCGATGGCGGCGAGTCGGCGATGTTGAGCGCGATCGCGACGATGATGTAGACGAAGAAGCCGCCGACCGTCGCGACCGTGAGGGCATCGCCCGTTCGGCCGCCGAACGCGGTGTCATTGCCGCCGCCGGCGCCGCCGAACGCGGTCGCGAGACCGCCGCCCTGGGGACGCTGCACCAGAATGATGAGCACAAGCGCCGTCGAGACGACGACGAAGACGAGCGTGAGGACGGTGAAAGTGATCGCCATGGCGTGGGGCCGCCCCGGACGGGGGGATCGCGGATCATACCGAGAGGCGGAGGGAGCACCAATGTCCCGACGAACGTCGGGCCGGATTCGGCTCACTCGACGAAACGAGTTATCCGCCGCGGACGCCGGCCGCGAGCTCGCGGTCCCAAGCCTCAGGTCCGGCTGGCCGCAGCCGCCGCAATGGCCGTGAAATCCGCTGGTTTCAGCGATGCCCCCCCGATCAGCCCGCCATCGATGTCGGGCTGTCGCATGAGCTCGGCCGCGTTCGCGGCGTTCATCGACCCCCCATAGATGATCCGAAGGGCCTCCGCCTCGACCTCACCGAACATCGCCGACAGGACGCGCCGAACATGGGCGTGGGCGGCCTGGGCATCCTGCGGCGTGGCGGTGTTCCCCGTGCCGATCGCCCACACCGGCTCGTAGGCGATCACGACCTGGCGCAGGTCATCCGCCTCGACGTCGGCGAGGCCCTCGCGGAGCTGGCGCTCGATCACGCCGAAATGCTCGTTCGACTTCCGCTCGGCCAGCGTCTCGCCGACGCAGAGCGTCACGATCAGCCCGTAGTCCAAGGCGATTCGCGTCTTCCTGGCTAACAGCTCGTCGTTCTCGCCTAACCCGTGGCGCCGCTCGGAGTGGCCGACCAGCGCCACCTGCACGCCGAGGTCCGTGAGCATGTTCGCGCTCACCTGGCCGGTGAACGCGCCGCCGTCCTCGGCGCTGACGTCCTGCGCGCCGAGCATCACCGAACGGTGTCCCAGCGCATGGCCGACCGCCTGGAGATAGGGAAACGGCGGAAAGACCGCCACGTCCACCCGCTCGACGATCGGACGTTCCCCGCCCGCCGAGACCCCGGTCGACACCGCCTCCGCCAACTCGGCGGCGGTGGCCAGCTCGGTGTTCATCTTCCAGTTTCCACCCACGAATGGGATGCGATGGCGGCTCACGGGGGCTCCTCACGAGGGCTCGCACGCCCGGCATCAGGACGAGCCGGTGCAGCGGAGGGCGACGGGCGGCGATGGGCTCGGAAAGCGCACGATACCCTCCCGCTACACTGCCCGACTTTCGCGGCGGAACGACGACGGACGGCCGGACTTTCCGGTTCGGCCGAGGCGATCCGATCCGCCGCCGCCCGAGAGCGAATCCGCCATGCCCCCGAAGATGCTCACCGCCGCCGAGATCCGCCGCACCTTCGTCGAGTTCTTCGTCGCGAAGTGCGCTCACACCGACGTGCCGTCGAGCTCGGTCGTCCCCCACGAGGACCCGACGCTCCTCTTCACCAACGCGGGCATGAACCAGTTCAAGGACGTCTTCCTCGGACGGGGAAAGCGCGACTACACCCGCGCCGTCAACACCCAGAAGTGCATCCGCGCCGGCGGCAAGCACAACGACCTCGAGGACGTCGGCAAGGACACGTATCACCACACCTTCTTCGAGATGCTCGGGAACTGGTCCTTCGGCGACTACTTCAAGAAGGAGTCGATTCTCTGGGGCTGGGAGCTGCTGACCAAGGTCTACGGACTCGATCCCGCGCGGCTCTATGTCACCTGGTTCGAGGGCGATCCGGCCGAGGGGCTCGCGCCCGACCACGAGGCCCGCGACCTCTGGCTCCAGGTCCTTCCCGCCGACCATGTCCTGCCCGGCAACAAGAAGGACAACTTCTGGGAGATGGGCGAGTCCGGTCCCTGCGGCCCGTGCTCGGAGATCCACTATGACCGGATCGGCGGACGCAACGCGGCGAAGCTCGTGAACTCGGGCGACCCCGACGTCCTCGAGATCTGGAACCACGTCTTCATCCAGTTCAACCGCGAGACCGACGGCACGCTGAAGCCGCTGCCCGCGAAGCACGTCGACACCGGCATGGGCCTCGAGCGGCTCGTCAGCGTCCTCCAGGACAAGCGCTCGAACTACGACTCCGACGTCTTCACGCCGATCTTCGCCGCGATCCAGAGGCGGACCGGCGCCCGCCCCTACTCCGGCTCGCTCACCGACCACGTCGACATCGCCTACCGCGTCATCGCCGACCACATCCGCTGCCTCACCGTCGCGGTGAGCGACGGCGCCGTGCCGAGCAACGAGGGCCGCGGCTACGTCCTTCGCCGCATCCTCCGCCGCGCCGTGCGCCACGGCCACCAGACGCTCGGCGTGCACGGACCGTTCCTCCGCGATCTCGTCGGCGTCGTGATCGAAACGTTAGGCCCGGCCTTCCCGGGCCTCACCAAGAACGCCGATCGCGTGCGCGGCATCATCGAGGACGAGGAGGTCCAGTTCGGCAAGACCCTCGAGCGCGGACTCCAGCTCTTCAGCGACGCCGCCCGCAAGGTGAAGTCCAACGGCGGCACGGCGATCTCGGCCGAGGACGCCTTCCGTCTCCACGACACCTGGGGCTTCCCGGTCGACCTCACCCAGGTCATGGCCGAGGAGGCGGGCCTTTCGGTCGACGTCGCCGGCTACCAGCGGCTGATGGAGGAGGCGAAGGAGAAGAGCCGTTCCGCGGCGGGCGGCGATGAGGGCATGCAGTTCCCCCCCGACGCCATCGCGACGCTCGAGCGGCAGAACGTCAACCCGACGAACGACAGCTTCAAGTTCGAAGGCAAGCCGGTGACCGCGACGGTCCTGGCGATCTGGAACGGCAAGAACTTCGACCAGCACGCCCAGCTCTCGAGCACCGTGCACGGCGGGCGCATCGCGGTGATCCTCGACCGCACCTGCTGCTACGCGACGATGGGCGGCCAGGTCGGCGACACCGGCACGATCCGGGTCGAGCGCAGCGGGGCGACCTTCACGATCGAGGACACCCAGCACGTCGGCCCCTACGTCCTCCACCTGGGCAAGGTGACGATGGGCAAGCTCAGCGTGAACGACGACGCGACCGTCTCGCTCGACCGCGACCGCCGCGAGAGCATCCGCGCCAACCACACCACGACCCACCTCGTGAACTGGGCGCTGCGCGAAACGTTAGGCGACGAGATCGAGCAGCGCGGATCGCTCGTCGACGCGGAGAAGCTCCGCTTCGACTTCAGCTTCGGGCGGGCGATGAGCTTCGACGAGGTCGCCCGAGTCGAGTCGCTCGTCAACGGGCGCATCGACGCCAACCTCGCGGTCCACGCCGAGGAGGCGCCGGTCGCGGCGGCCAAGTCGATCCGCGGCCTTCGCGCCGTCTTCGGCGAGCGCTATCCCGATCCGGTCCGCGTCGTCTCGATCGGCGTCCCGGTCCGCGATCTCCTCGCCCGTCCCGACTCCGACCAGGCCCGCACGCACTCGGTCGAGTTCTGCGGCGGCACGCACCTCGCCCAGACCGGCGACGCCAGGCGCTTCGCCTTCCTCGCCGAGGGCGGACTCGCCGCCGGCACGCGGCGCATGACCGGCGTCACCGGCGGCGCTGCCCTTGCCGCCGAGGCGACCGCGAGCGAGCTGCTGCGCCGGGCCCGCGCCGCGGCGGCGATGGACGATGCGGCCTTCGCGACGGAGTGGGCGGAGCTCTCGAAGCTCGTCGACCAGCTCACCGTCTCTGCCGTGCAGAAGGCGGCCATCGAAGGAGCTTTCGAGCCGCTCCGCGATCGCTCGAAGTCGCTGCGCAAGGCCGCCGAGGGCGCCAGCCGCGATGCGGTCGTCGCCCAGGCCCGCATGGTCATCGAAACCCACGGAACCGGTCCGCTCATCGCCACGCTCGAGCTCGCCGACAACGCGGCGCTTCTCGCCGCGCTTGACGTGGCTCGCGCCCGTCGCCCGGAAATCGCGGTGCTCTTCCTTTCCCCCGACGACGCCGGAGGCAAGGTCTCGATCGCCGCGACCTGCCCGAAGGAGTCGATCGCGAAGGGGCTCAAGGCCGGCGACTGGGTGAAGGTCACGGCCCAGGCGTGCGGCGGCAGCGGCGGCGGCAAGCCCGACATCGCTCAGGCCGGAGGCAAGGACCCGACCAAGCTCATGGATGCGGTTCGCGCCGCCCGCGAGTTCGCGTCGGCGCGGATGTGACCGGCGTCAGGGTGGCGTCAGGGTGGCGTCACTCGTGCGGCGCGGCCGCGGCGGTGACCTCGGTCGCCGGCGCCGGCACGAGCACGTCAATCGGAACGCCCGCGGGCATGTGATCGGGATTTGGCATCTCGAGCCGCACCACGCGCGTGCGGCTCGCGGCGTCGGCGACATGGGCGAGCGACATCACCGTTGCGTGCCGCATCTCGCCCGGCAGCAGGCCGCGATAGCTCACCGCAAGCGACTGCCCGATGGAAAGCGACAGCGTCAGCTCGACCGGAACGGCGACGTCGATGCGGAAGGCCGAATCGTCGACGAGCCGCATGACCTGCGCGAGTTCGTCGACCGCGCCGCCGGCCTCGATGCGAACCTCCTCGACCAGTCCGGGGAACGTCGCCGTCATGCGGGTCTTCTCGTAGCGCGCCTTGGCGGCGTCGAGCTCGATCGCCGCCTCCTTCTTCCGCTGGCGACTCAGCTCGAACTCGGCGAAGGTCTGCTTCGCCCGCGACCACGCGTCATCGACCTCGCGCTGCTTTGCCGCGTCCTCCGCATAGGCCTTCTTGACCCGTGCGTAGGTGTCGTTCGCAAGCGTCCATGCCGCCTCGGCCGCCTCGATCTCGTGATCGCCGTTGGCCCGCATCTCGAGGAGTCGGACGTTCGCGGCAAGGTCCTCGCCGTCGAGCTGGGCAAGCAGTTGCCCGGCCTCGACGCGATCGCCTCGCTTCACCTGCACGCCGCGGATGCGGCCCGAGACGCCGAAGGCGAGCTCAAGGTCACGAACGGGGCGCGTCATCGCCGGACACGGCAGCGTCGCGAGAGCCGAGGCGGCGAGGGACTCGCCCGTCCGCGGCGTTGCGTCGGAGGGCACCTTGGGCGCCGGATCTCCAGCACAGGTCGCCCACATCGCCAGGATTGAAGCCACTGCGTTCATCGTTCGATCCTCGTTCGGATGCCGTCCGTCCGCGGGTCATCGCCCCGCGCTGAGCTGCTCGTTGAACCAGATCACCGCGCCGTACCATCGCCTCGCAAGCGACTCGCGCTCGCCCGGCAGGCGGGCCTCGACCCGAGCGCCGCGGGGCAGCAGCTCCGCGTCGCTCTCGGCCATGCGCACCTTGACTTCGAAGTAGCGGTGCTCCGCCTTGCCATCGACCGGCGACACGGGAATCGCGCCGCCGCCCAAGACCGAAAGCGCCGCGCTGGCGAGCTGGTCGCTGCCCGCCGGCGCGATCGACCGGATGGTTCCGTGCAGCGACACCCCCGGCGCCGCATGGCTCCGCAGCTCGATCGACGCCCCCTCACCCCCCTGCAGCCGCGCGAAGGAGTGCTGGTCAAGAACGAGCGTCGCGATGCGGGGACCCGATTCGATGGTCGCGAGCCTGGCGCCGGCGCCGATGGCCCGCCCCGGCTCCTCGGCGATCGGCTCGAGCGTGAGGTCGCCGTCGCTCGGCGCCCGCACCACGAGCGCGTCAACCTCGCGCTTCGCCTCGGTGGCCTTTTCGACCGCAGCGACGACGCGCTCGCGGGCGATGCTCGCCTGCGCCGCGTCGCGCGCCTCCGCGATCTCCAGTTCGACTTCGGCGGCGCGGCGTTCGGCTTCGGCGACGGCAAGCCGCTCGCTCGCCTCGTGCGACGCGAGGGTGACGATCGCCTGGCCCGCACCAACCCGATCGCCGCTGCGGACGCTCGTCGCCCCGATGATGCCGCCCTCCGTGAGATTCACCGGATCAACCCGTTCCCGCTCGATCACGCCGGAGGCGTAGACCGACCGCGGCACGGGGACCGCGATCACCGCGGCGGGAACGGCGAGGAGCAGCACGCCGAGCGTCACCGCCCGCACCCGCACCGCCGCCGTCTCCTTCGAGACCCACAGGTACGCGAGCGTCTTCAGGAGCGTCCCGATCAGGACGCTTCCCCCATAGACGGCCGCGGCGGTCATGCCGACCACCAGGAACTTGGTCGCGATCACCGCGCACATGCCCAGCACGATGCCGACGCGGAAGATCGACGCGCCGATCGCATAGGCGACGAGGGTCGGGCCGAGCACGGCGCCCCACGGGCGCTCCGCGGCGTTGATGCCGAGCGTGATGCGCCGGAGGACGCGGAGCGAGTGCTCCTGCGCCGCCTGGCGCAGGTTCGGCACCTGAAGCAGGTCGCTGAGGATGAAGTAGCCGTCGTAGCGCAGCAGCGGGTTGAGGTTGAAGCCGAGCGTCGTGACGCTGGCCAGCACCATCGTCTGGTACGCAAGCTCGTGCGTCGTTCCGGCGTCGGTGAAGGCCCAGATGATCAGCCCGAGACCGGCGAACCAGGACTCGAAGTAGACGCCCGCCATGCACACGATCATGCGCCGCAGCCTGCTGGTGAAGGACCACGAGGACGAGGCGTCGACGTATGCGCAGGGAGTGAAGAGGATGAGCGAGACGCCCATCTCCGGCACCACGCCGCCGAAGGCCCGCACCGCGTAGCCGTGGCCGAACTCGTGCACGGCCTTGAGCGCCGACAGCAGTACCCACATGCTGAGGAGCTGCTCCGGCGCCAGGAGCGCCGGAAGCTGGGCGGCAAGGTCGGCGCGGCGGTGCACGATCAGGACCCCGCAGAGCACGTTGAACAGGCACCAGACGATGAACGCGCCGCGGGTGAAGAGCGGCGCGAAGAGGTGCACGGTCTTGGCGAGGAAGGGATCGGGGTTCCACACCGGCACCCGAAGGTAGAGCGGCGACATCAGCTTCGATCGCCAGCGCATCGCGTGACGGCGCTCGTGCCTGGCCTGGAGTTGGCGCTCGTCGGAGATGGGAAGCGACAGGAGGCCCGCGCGATGGAGATCGAGGATGAACCGGTAGTAGGACTCCTCGCGCTCGATCGTGCAGATGCCGCGCGAGCAAAGGCTCTCGAAGACCTCCCCGAGCGTGCGCTCGCCGTTCAGCCCGACGAGGACACGGTAGTCCGCTGCGGTGAATGCGTGCGTCTCGAAGCTGACCGGATCGCGAAAGACGTATGCGACCTTGCCGCGCATGACGTGGCGGCTCACCTGCAGGTCGTGGCGGAGGCCGGCCATCACGCCGCGGAGCCGCGCGACCATGGGCGAGCAGCCCGGCGCGGGCGACGCGGCAGCGCCCGTCGCGGTCGGAGCGGCCGGGGTTGGCGCCGGAGCTGGCGTCGGAGTCGGCGTGGGCTGGTTCACACCCACAGGCGCATCCTCACCGAGTCGATCAGGCGATGGAAGAGCGTCCACCACACCGGGCCTTCGCCGGCGTCGATGCGGGCCGCGCCCTCGACGCCGACCCGCATCCACGGCTCGATCGTGTCAAGGGTCGCCTCGGCGATGAAGACGTTCTCCGCGCCATGCACCTCGGCCGCGGGACGCACTCGATCGACCCGCAGGTGCAGGGCGATGTCGGGCCTGGCCTGCGGCCGGAAGACCGCATCGGCGCCGGTCTCGACATGGAGGACATCGCGCTCGGGAATCTCAAGGAGGACGCGGAGGTCGCCCATCGGCACGAATTCCAGCAGCGACTCTCCGCTGGCGACGGCCGCGCCGACGCGCTCGCGCAGGTCGCCGCGCAGGATGATCCCCTCCGCCGGCGCACGCACCACCGCCTCGCCGATTCGCCGTTCGACCGCGAGAAGCGATGCCCGGTCAACGTCGCCTCGGGCCGTCGTCAGCCGCGCCGTGGCGTGATCGCCCTTCGAGCGGGCGACCTCGGCCTCGACCTCCGACGACCGGACCGCAGCCTGCAGTCGGGCGCGCTCGACCTCAAGCGACGACGTGTCCAGCGTGAACAGCACGGCCCCGGCGGCGACGCGATCGCCCTCCATCACGCTCGCCGAGGCGATGTGGGCCTCGAACGGCGCCGTGAGATGCTGCACCAGCGTCGGTGCGATGCGGGCCTTCGCGCTGATCTGGTGGGTCATGTGCCCGAAGGCCACCCACCCGCAGAGCGCGCACATGGCGACGGTAAACGCGAGTCGAAGGGCGCCCCTGCGATGGCGTATTCCGGTGACGTGGCGGATCACCGATTCCGTCGCGTGGGCGAGCAGCGAACGGCTGGCCTGCTGGGCGACGCGAAGCGCGCCGGCATAGGGCGCGACGCTGTCGCTGATCTTCTTGATGTCCTCGTCGCCGAACGCGCGGCCGGGGACGTGCCGAAGGGCGATCACGCCCTCGATCGCCGCGTCCTGCCGACCGCCGTCGCGGAGCGGAATCGTCGCGACGCACGCCCCCTCGGCCTCGGCGCTCCAGTGCCGATGCAGGAGACACGCGTCACCGTCGGCCCGCTGGGCGCTGACGGCGGTGGCGCGGTCAAGGTCGACGCATTCCTCCATCGCGCCGACGATCGCCTGGGCGCCAGGCGTGCGCTGGGAGACGTCGGAGAAGCCGGAGATCGACAGCAGCGTGAGCCGCTTGCCGCGCACGGCGCCGATGGCGACCTGCTCGCAGCCGAGCTTGGCCCGAAGCTGGTTGGTGAGCGCGATGGCGACGGTTGCCCGCGAGCTGGCGCCGCCGGCAATGGCCGCGGAGCGCAGCGTCGCGGACGCCGCACTCGTCTCGGCGGCCTGCGCGGGACGTTGCCGCATGAGCGTGGCGAGCATCGTCGCGAACGCCCGAAGCTCGGTGCGCGAGCGGTCGACCTGGTTCTCGTCCCGGATCTCGAGCACAAGGGCGATGCCGCCAATCGCCTCCGGCCCATCGTCGCGGATCGGCGCCGCAACGATCGCCAATCGCAGATCGCCCGACTTCGAGCGGAACCGCTGCTCGACGGACTGGCCCTGGGCGATCGCCTGGGCGAGCACGCGGCTTGCCGGTTCCTTCCAGAACTTCGGATCGATCGGGCCGCTGTGGAAGTAGTCGTCCAGCGCGGCGCCGCGCCAGGTCGCCTTGACGAGCCCGAAGACGGCATTGAACTCCGTCCCGGCGCAGCGAACGGCCTCGCGGAGCAGGCCGATGTCGGCGGTCCGGCCCGCGGCGAGACGAAGGAGCGCACGCAGCGGATCGGCGCTCGACGAGCGTCGCCGCTCGTCGGGCGCCGCCCGCTTCGCCATCTCAGGTGCTCCCCCGGATTCGTTGGTCATGCGGCGTTCCTCGTCGCTCCCTTCGATACCCGCTGCATCGCGTCCCGAAGCTCCTGGGCCTCAAGGTGCGTGAAGAACGAGAATGCGACTTCGATCGCGCTGTCATGCAGCATGCGAGCCCGTACGCATCGGGCGTAGAGCTGGGGCAGGCCGGTCGAATCGGCGCTGACGTCGAGGCGATAGATGTCGCCGACGTTGACGGCCCGCTCGAAGACCGCAAGACATCCCCCCTGCGAAATGTCGATCGTCGTGCCCTCGACCGGCGCCGAGGAATCGCTGAAGTTCCCGGGCATGGCCCGCAGCGACAGGGCGACGGCGAAGCGGGCATGTTGTCGCCTCGCCTCCACTTCGGCTCGCGTGTTCGTCGCGAGCTCCGCGATCAGGTCACTGTCATTGAGAATGTCGTCCACGTGGTGTGCCCCTCGACCGGTACGGAAGTGGTCAGGCCAGGAACGGAGATCGGGCATCCGCACCAGAGGGGCCTGTGCATTTCCGGAATTCAGCACATTCCCGAGTGCTCCGCTTCATTCCGTAGGCACCGCCCACGCGAGCCCACGGCGCGGGTCTACTTCTGGGACTTCGCCCGCTGCCGCTGCTCGTCGAGTTCGCGCTGCGTCGGCTCCCGCTCCGAGCCCTGGATGCCGCGCATGACTCCCCAAAGAAGAGCCCACAGGGAGGTGCTGCCTGCCGCCGACGCGTCATGCGCCTCCGGCACGTGGGCGTGCTCGACGTCGTGCTGGACCTGAGCGACATGCGCCGCGGTTGCGTCGACCACCTCCTCGAAGACGCCATCAAACGACTGTCCATCAACGACGATCGACTCGATGGGGCTGACGTGCGGAGGTTCGGCCGGCGTGTCGTGCACCTCGACGGGCATCGGGCTCTCGGGAGTCATTTCGAATCGATAGTCCCCGTCCGTCCAGGCCACTTCCGCCACCGACGGTGCGACCTGAGCGGGATCGAACGCGCCACCGTGTCGCCAGGCGCCCTCTCCGAGGCCGTCGATTGCCCGCGCTGCGCTGTTGGGCAGCGGCTCCGCGATCGGCGCCGGAGCGCCGGGCTGCGAAGGCGGCTGCGGAACATGTTCGCTTGGCTGCGGTCCGGGGTTGTGGTCGCCGGGCGTGTGGCCACCTGGCGTGATCGGGTTGGGACTCTCCGTGGGAGTCATCTCGAGTCGGATCACCTTCTCGATGGACGCGCCGCTGAGATCGGTGACGCGGACCGTGATGAAATACTCGGTGGTCGTGAAGCGATCAAGGAGATTCGCGTCGCCCACGGTGAGCTCGCCGCTTGACGGATCGATCGCGAAGCGCGGACCTCCGTCGACGATCTCATAGCGCAGTACGTCGCCGAGATCTCCATCGTGGGCGTGCACCGTGCCGATGTGCGTTCCGCTCACCGCGTCCGGGCCGACGGACACCCCGTCGACGGTGAGGGTGTCCGGCACCTCGTTCACCGCGACCACCACGACCTGCACCGTGTCGTAGGTGATGTTGGTGCCGTCGCTCACCGCGACCTGGAAAGTCAGCGTGGTGTCCGTGAGACGCGTCGGCGCGGTGAAGCTCGGCGACGCGGAGTCGGCGTTGGTCAGCTCCACCGTCGGTCCGCCGATCTGCGTCCAGGTGTAGGTCAGCCCCTGGCCCTCGACGTCATTCGCCGTGGCGAGGAGCTGCACCGGCGTCATCTCGTGCACCGTCTGCTGGCTGCCCGCATCGACGCTCGGGGCGTCGTTGTCGCGGTTGACGTCGATCGTCACAGTGTCGACCGTCGTGTTGGTGCCGTCGGTGACGGAACACTGGAAGACGATCGAGGTGTTGGCCAGGCCTTCCGGCGCCGTGAAGGTCGGCGTCGTCGAATGCGCGTCGCTGAGCGTGACGCTGGGTCCGCTGACTTGCGTCCACGTGTAGGTGAGGCCTTGGTTTTCGGGATCCGTCGCCGTCGCGCCGAGCGTGACGACCTCGTTCTCGTCCACTTCCTGATTCGGCCCGGCGTCGATCGACGGCGCGTCGTTGTCGCGGTTGACGTCGATGGTCACCGTGTCAACCGTCGTGTTGGTGCCGTCGGTGACCGAGCACTGGAAGACGATCGAGGTGTTCGCAAGACCATCCGGTGCGGTGAACGTCGGCGAGGTGCCGTGAGGATCGCTCAGCGTGACCAGCGGCCCACTGGTCTGCGTCCACGTGTACGTGAGGCCTTGGCTCTCAGGATCCGTCGCCGTCGCTCCAAGCGTGACGACGTCGTTCTCATCGACGACCTGGTTCGGTCCGGCGTCGATGGACGGCGCGTCGTTGTCGCGGTTGACGTCGATCGTCACCGTGTCGACCGTGGTGTTCGTGCCGTCGGTGACGGAGCACTGGAAGACGATCGAGGTGTTCGTCAGACCTTCGGGCGCCGTAAACGTCGGCGTCGTCGAGTGCGCGTCGCTGAGCGTGACGCTCGGCCCGCTGACTTGCGTCCAGGTGTAGGTGAGCCCCTGATTCTCAGGATCGGTCGCCGTCGCCGCAAGGGTCACGACGTCGTTCTCATCGACGACCTGATTCGGTCCGGCGTCGATCGACGGCGCGTCGTTGTCGCGATTGACGTCGATCGTCACCGTGTCAACCGTGGTGTTCGTCCCGTCGGTGACGGAGCACTGGAAGACGATCGAGGTGTTGGCGAGGCCTTCGGGCGCCGTGAACGTCGGCGTCGTCGAGTGCGCGTCGCTGAGCGTGACGCTCGGCCCGCTGACCTGCGTCCAGGTGTAGGTGAGACCCTGGTTCTCTGGATCCGTCGCGGAAGCGCCAAGCGTGACGACGTCATTCTCATCGACGACCTGATTCGGTCCGGCGTCGATCGACGGCGCGTCGTTGTCGCGGTTGACGTCGATCGTCACCGTGTCGACCGTGGTGTTCGTGCCGTCGGTGACGGAGCACTGGAAGACGATCGAGGTGTTCGTCAGACCTTCGGGCGCCGTAAACGTCGGCGTCGTCGAATGCGCATCGCTCAGCGCAACGCTCGGTCCGCTGACCTGCGTCCACGTGTAGGTGAGGCCCTGGTCCTCGGGATCCGTCGCCGTCGCGCCAAGCGTGACAACGTCGTTCTCATCGACGACCTGGTTCGGACCCGCGTCGATCGACGGCGCGTCGTTGTCGCGGTTGACGTCGATCGTCACCGTGTCGACCGTCGTATTCGTGCCGTCGGTCACCGAGCACTGGAAGACGATCGACGTGTTCGTCAGGCCTTCCGGCGCCGTGAACGTCGGCGTGGTCGAGTGGACATCGCTGAGCGCGACGCTCGGTCCGCTGACCTGCGTCCACGTGTAGGTGAGGCCCTGGTTCTCGGGATCCGTCGCCGTCGCGCCAAGCGTGACGACGTCGTTCTCGTCGACGACCTGATTCGGTCCGGCGTCGATCGACGGCGCGTCGTTGTCGCGGTTGACGTCGATCGTCACCGTGTCGACCGTGGTGTTCGTGCCGTCGGTCACCGAGCACTGGAAGACGATCGACGTGTTCGTCAGACCTTCCGGCGCCGTGAACGTCGGCGTGGTCGAATGGACATCGCTGAGCGCGACGCTCGGTCCGCTCACTTGGGTCCAGGTGTAGGTGAGGCCCTGACTCTCGGGATCGCTCGCCGTCGCGCCCAGCGTCACAAGCTCGTTCTCGTTCACCGTCTGGTCAGATCCGGCATCAAGACTCGGGCCATCGTTGTCGCGGTTCACCGCGACCGTCACGGTGTCCACCGTCGTGTTCGTGCCGTCGGTGACGGAACACTGGAAGACGATCGAGGTGTTGGTCAGTCCCTCGGGCGCCGTGAAGGTCGGCGACGTCGCATGGGAGTCGCTCAAGGCCACCGGCGGACCGCTCACTTGGGTCCAGGTGTAGGTGAGGCCCTGATTCTCAGGATCGGTCGCCGTCGCCGCCAGGGTCACGACGTCGTTCTCGTTCACCGTCTGGTTCGGACCGGCGTCAATCGACGGCGCGTCGTTGTCGCGGTTGACGTCGATCGTCACCGTGTCCGCCGTCGTGTTCGTGCCGTCGGTGACGCTGCACTGGAAGACGATCGACGTGTTCGTCAGGCCTTCCGGCGCCGTGAAGGTCGGCGCCGTCGCGTGCACGTTGCTGAGCGTGACGCTCGGCCCGCTGACCTGCGTCCACGTGTAGGTGAGGCCCTGGTTCTCGGGATCCGTCGCCGTCGCGCCAAGCGTGACGACAGCGTTCTCGTCCACGACCTGGTTCGGACCTGCGTCGATCGACGGCGCGTCGTTGTCGCGGTTGACGTCGATGGTCACCGTGTCGACCGTCGTATTCGTGCCGTCGGTCACCGAGCACTGGAAGACGATCGACGTGTTGGTCAGGCCTTCCGGCGCGGTGAACGTCGGCGTCGTCGAATGCGCGTCGCTGAGCGTGACGCTCGGTCCGCTGACCTGCGTCCACGTGTAGATGAGACCCTGGTTCTCGGGATCCGTCGCGGTGGCGCCAAGCGTGACGACCGCGTTCTCGTCGACGACCTGGTTCGGACCCGCGTCGATCGACGGCGCGTCGTTGTCGCGGTTCACCGCGACCGTCACGGTGTCGACCGTCGTATTCGTGCCGTCGGTCACCGAGCACTGGAAGACGATCGAGGTGTTCGTCAGGCCTTCCGGCGCCGTGAACGTCGGCGTGGTCGAATGGACATCGCTGAGCGCGACGCTCGGTCCGCTCACCTGCGTCCAGGTGTAGGTCAACCCCTGACCTTCCGGGTCGCTCGCGGTCGCTGCCAGATGAACGAGGTCGTTTTCGTTCACCGTCTGGTTCGGACCGGCGTCGATCGACGGCGCGTCGTTGTCGCGGTTGACGTCGATCGTCACCGTGTCGACCGTGGTGTTCGTGCCGTCGGTGACGCTGCACTGGAAGACGATCGACGTGTTCGTCAGGCCTTCCGGCGCCGTGAAGGTCGGCGCCGTCGCGTGCGCGTTGCTGAGCGTGACGCTCGGCCCGCTGACCTGCGTCCACGTGTAGGTGAGGCCCTGGTTCTCGGGATCCGTCGCCGTCGCGCCAAGCGTGACCACGGCATTCTCGTTCACCGTCTGGTTCGCACCTGCGTCGATCGACGGCGCGTCGTTGTCGCGGTTGACGTCGATGGTCACCGTGTCGACCGTCGTGTTCGTGCCGTCCGTGACGGAACACTGGAAGACGATCGAGGTGTTGGTCAGGCCTTCCGGCGCCGTGAAGGTCGGCGCCGTCGCGTGCACGTTGCTGAGCGTCACAGCCGGCCCGCTGACCTGCGTCCACGTGTAGGTGAGACTTTGGTTCTCTGGATCCGTCGCCGTCGCGCCGAGCGTGACGACGTCGTTCTCGTTCACCGCCTGGTTCGGTCCCGCGTCCACCGACGGCGCGTCGTTGTCGCGGTTGACGGCGATCGTCACCGTATCGACCGTCGTGTTCGTGCCGTCGGTGACGGAGCACTGGAAGACGATCGACGTGTTGGTCAGGCCTTCCGGCGCCGTGAAGGTCGGCGTGGTCGAGTGGACATCGCTGAGCGTGACGCTCGGGCCGCTCACCTGGGACCAGGTGTACGTCAGGCCTTCGCCCTCGGGGTCGGTCGCCGTGACGCCGAGCGACACCACGTCGTTCTCGTTCACCGTCTGGTTCGCGCCGGCATCGACGATCGGCGCGTCGTTGTCGCGGTTGACGTTGATGGTGACCGAGTCGATCGTCGTATGCACGCCGTCGCTGACCGCGACCTCGAAGGTGAGCGAGGTGTTCGTCAGACCTTCGGGCGCCGTGAAGGACGGCGTCGCGCCATTGCCGCCCGTGAGGACCACGGCCGGTCCGCCGGTTTGCGTCCAGACGTACGTCAGGCCCTGCGACTCGGGATCCGTGGCCGTCGCGGTCATGGTGACGGCTGCGCCCTCGTTCACGGTCTGGTCCGCGCCGGCATTCACCGTCGGAGCATCGTCGTCGGCGTTGACCAGCACCTCGACCGTATCGGTCGAGACGTTGACGCCGTCGCTCACCGCGACCTGGAAGGTGAGCGTCGTGTTCGTGAGGAGGTTCGGCGCCGTGAAGGTCGGTGACGCGGAGCTCGTGCTCGACAGCACCACGCTCGGCCCGCCGGTCTGCGTCCAGGTGTAGGTGAGCGCCTGGTTCTCGGGATCGGTGCCGACCGCGTGCAGCGAGACGACGGCGTCCTCGTTCACCGACTGGTCGGTGCCGGCGTCGGCCGTGGTTCCGTCGTTGTCGGCGTGGACGACGACCGAGACGGTGTCGTAGGTGATGTTCGTGCCGTCGCTCACCGCCACGCGGAAGACGAGCGTGCCGTCCGCGACCAGATTCGGCGCGGTGAAGCTTGGCGTCGCCGTGTTCGCGTTCGTGATCGCCACGCTCGCGCCGCTGACCTGTGTCCACGTGTAGGTGAGGCCCTGCCCCTCCGGATCGGTGCCGGTGGCACCTAACGTGACGCTATCGCCCTCCGTGACCGCCTGGTCGACGCCCGCGTCGGCCGTCGGGGCGTCGTTGTCGGCGTTGACCACGACGTTGATCGTGTCGTAGCTGGTGTTGACGCCGTCGCTGACGGCGACCTGGAAGGTGAGCGTGGTGTTGGCCAGCCGCTCGGGGGCCGTGAAGTTCATCGCGGCCGCGTTGGCGTTGCCGATCGCGACGCTCGGTCCGGCGGTCTGCGTCCACGTGTAGGTGAGCGGCATTCCCTCGGGGTCGCTCGCGGTGGCGGTGAGCGTCACCGCGGCGTTCTCGGTGACCGTGCGGTCCGCGCCTGCATTGACGGAGGGCGCGTCGTCGTCGCGGTTGACGTCGATGGTCACGGTGTCGATCGCCGTGTTCGTGCCGTCGCTGACCGTGCACTGGAAGACGAGCGTCGTGTTCGCGAGGCCCTCGGGCGCCGTGAACGTCGGACTCGCGCCGGCGGCGCCGGTGATCGCGACGCTCGGTCCCGACACCTGCGTCCATGCGTAGGTGAGCGTCTGGCCTTCGGGGTCGCTGGCCGTCGCGTGCAGCGCGACCACGGCGTTCTCGTTGACGACCTGGTTCGATCCGGCATCGACGACGCATGCGTCGTTGTCGGCGTTCACCAGAACGCTGACCGTGTCGTAGGTGGTGCTGGTCCCGTCGCTCACCGCGACGCGGAAGGTGAGCGTGGTGTTGCTGACGTAGTTGGGGGCGTCGAAGCTCGGCGTCGCGGTCGATCCGCCGGTGAGGGTGACGGCCGGACCGGCGGTCTGCGTCCAGGTGTAGGTGAGCGACTGGCCCTCGGGATCGGATGCCGCCGCGGCGAGCGAGACGTGGTCGCCCTCGGCGACGCTCTGGTCGCTGCCCGCGTCGACCGACGGGGCATCGTTGTCGGCGTTGACGAGAATGCTCACGGTGTCAACCGACGTGTTCACGCCGTCGCTCACCGCGACCTGGAAGACGAGCGTCGTGTTCGCGATGCGATCGGGCGCGGTGAACTGCGGCGAGGTCGAGCTCGCGTCGCTCAGGGCGACGACGGGACCCGACACCTGCGACCAGGTATAGGTCAGGCCCTGCCCCTCGGGGTCGGTGCCGCTGGCCGAGAGCGTGACGGTGGCGAGCTCGGTGACCGACTGGTCGGGACCGGCGTTGGCGGTCGGGGCGTCGTTGTCGGCGTTGACGACGATGCTCACCGTGTCAACCGAGGTGTTCACGCCGTCGCTCACCGCCACCTGGAAGACGATCGTCGAGTTCGCGACCAGGTTGGGCGCGGTGAATGTCGGCGCCGTTGACGTGGCGCTGCTCAGCACCACCGACGGTCCGCTGACCTGCGTCCAGGTGTAGGTCAGCGCGTGTCCCTCGGGGTCGCTTCCCGACGCGGCGAGCGTCACGACATTTCCCTCGGTGACGGCCTGATCGGGACCCGCGTTGGCGGTCGGCGCGTCGTCGTCGCGGTTGATGTCAATCGTCACCGTGTCGCTGGTGACGTAGTTGCCGTCGGAGACGAGCACCTGAAAGGCGACCTGGGTGTTGGTGAGGCCCTCGGGCGCGACGAAGGTCGGCGAGGTCCCGTTCGCGCCGGTGAGGACGACCGTCGGACCGCTGATCTGGCGCCAGATGCACTGCGTCGCCTGGCCGTCGGTCTCGTTCACGTCGACCGAGAGCTGTACGGTCTCGTTCTCGTTGACCACCTGATCGGGACCGGCATCGATGATCGGCGCGTCGTCGTCCCGGTTCACGAGAACGGACACGGTGTCGACCGAGGTGTTCACGCCGTCGCTTACGGTCATCCGGAACGCGAGCGTCACGTTCGTGAGTCCCTGCGGCGCCGTGAAGGACGGCGTCGCCGAGGTGGCGTCGGTGATGACGACCGCGGGACCGCTTGTCTGCACCCAGCTATAGGTGAGCGGCAGCCCCTCGGGATCGCTGGCGCTTCCGGCGATGGTGACCACGTCGCCCTCGTTGACGGAGCGGTCCGGCCCGGCATTGGCGCTCGGCGCGTCATCGTCGCGATTGACGTCGACGGTGATGGTGTCGATCGTCGTGTTCACGCCGTCGCTGACGGTGATCTGGAAGACCAGCGTCGTATTCGTGAGTCCCTCCGGCGCGGTGAATCCCGCTGAGGCGCTCGTCGCATTCGAGAGTGCGACCGCCGGTCCCGAGACCTGCGTCCACTCGTAGGTCAGGCCGACCCCCTCGGGATCGGTCGCGGTCGCAGCGAGCGTGACCGCGTTGCCTTCGCTGACGACCCGATCGGCGCCGGCGTCGACCGACGGCGCGTCGTCATCGCGGGCAACCTCGATGGTCACCGTGTCGACCGTCTGGTTCTCGCCGTCGGTGACGAGCACCTGGAAGACGAGCGTCGTGTTCGCCAGTCCCTCGGGCGCGGTGAAGCTCGGGGTCGCGCCGGTCATGCCGCTCAGTTCGACCGAGGGTCCGGAGACCTGCGTCCAGAAGTAGCTCAGGCTGCCGTTCTCGGGATCGCTCGCTGTGGCGGAGAGGGCGACGGGATCCCCCTCGGCAACGAATTGGGTCGGACCGGCGTCGACGCTCGGCGCGTCGTTGTCGCGGTTGACGAGAATCGAGATCGAGTCGACCGACTCGTTCGTCCCGTCGCTGACGTGAAGTTCGAAGCTGATCGTGACGTTGGCGAGTCCCTCGGGCGCGGTGAAGGTCGGGGACGCCGCCGTCGCGTCGCTCAGGACGACGCTCGGGCCGCTCGTCTGCACCCAGCTGTACGTGAGCCCCTGGCTCTCCGGGTCCGTGCCCGAGCCGCTGAGGGTGACGAGATCGCCCTCGCCCACCGCCTGATTCGGGCCGGCGTCGGCGCTCGGCGCGTCGTCGTCGGCATTGACGACGACGGTGACCGTGTCCACGGCGGTGTTGACGCCGTCGCTCGCGGAGACCTGGAAGACGAGCGTGGTGTTGGCGATCTGGTTCGGCGCCGTGAAGTTGAGCGACGCCGTGTGATCGCCGCTAAGCGCGACGCTCGGCCCGGAGACCTGCGTCCACGTGTAGGTCAGGGCCGAGCGTTCGGGATCGGTGCCGAACGCGTGCAGGGTGACGTTGTCCTCCTCGTTGACGGTGATGTCGTCGCCGGCGTCGACCGAGGGCGCGTCATTGGAGGCGTTCACGGTGACGGTGACGGTGTCCATTGTCGTGTGCGCACCGTCGGTGACGCGCAGCGCGAAGGTGACGTCGGAGTTCGACACGCCGTTGGGCGCGATGAAGTGCGCCGTCGCGCTGGTGGCATCAACCAGGACCACCGGCGGACCGGACGTCTGCGTCCAGAGGTAGTGAAGCCCCTCGCCCTCGGGATCGGTCGCCGTCGCCGCGAGGGTCACCGAGTCGCCTTCCCCGACCGACTGGTCGGCGCCGGCGTCGACGACCGGAGCGTCGCTGTCCCGATTGACGACGATCGCAACCGTGTCGACCGACGTGCTCGTTCCGTCGCTCACCGAACACTGCAGGACGACCGTCGCGTTGGTCAGTCCCTCCGGCGCGACGAACGTCGGCGTGGCGCCGTTGGCGCCGCTCAGGACGACGGGCGGACCGCTCACCTGCGACCAGCTGTAGGTGATGCTCTGGCCCTCGGGATCGCTCGCCGTCGCGCCCAACGTCACCGTATCGCCCTCATTGACCGTCTGCGTCGGGCCGGCATCGACCGCCGGCGCGTCGTCGTCGCGATGAATGTCGATCGTGACCGTGTCGACGGTGCCGGCGCTCGATGTCACCTGGAAGACGACCTGGGTGTTGGTGAGTCCCTCGGGGGCCGTGAAGAGCGGGCGGGCTGCGCTGGCGTCATCGAGCGCGATCGCCGGACCGCTCAGTTGCGTCCATGCGTACGTGACGCCGGGTGTGAGCGCCGAACCGAAGCTCGGACCGAGCCGAACGACGTCGCCCTCGTTCACCGTGCGATCGCTGCCGGCGTCGTAGCCGGCGACGGTCCCGTCCTCGACGACGAAGACCGTGACGGTGTCGATTGAGGTGTTGGTTCCGTCGCTGACCGAAACCTGAAAGACGAGCGTCTCGCTCGTGCCGCTCGCGGGCGCCGAGAAGGTCGGCGACGCGGTGGTGTCGCCGGTGATCGCGACGGCCGGGCCGGAGACCTGCGTCCACTGGTATGTGAGCGCCTGTCCCTCGGCATCGCTGGCGTTGGCGTGGAGGCTCACCGCCGCACCCTCGCCGACGGACTGGTCGCTTCCCGCATCGACCGCGGGGGCGTCGTCGTTGGCGTTCACCGTGATGGTGACCGTGTCCATCGTGGTCGTCGTGCCGTCCGAGACCTCGACGCGGAAGGTGAGGTCGGTGTTCGCGACCCCCTGCGGCGCGGTGAAGGTCGGCGTCGCTCCGCCTGTGCCGGCGAGTACGACGGGCGGTCCGCCGGTCTGCGTCCAGGTGTAGGTGAGGCCCGCGTTCTCGGGATCGTTCGCGTCGGCCATGAGCGTCACGGTCGTGCCCTCGTCGACGGTGCGGTCGGCACCGAGGGAAACGGTCGGCGCATCGTCGTCGCGGTTCACGGTGACGGTCACCGTATCGAACGAGGTGTTGACGCCGTCGCTCACGGCAACCTCAAAGGTGAGCGTGGTGTTGGCGAGTCCCTCGGGCGCCGTGAACGTCGGGCTGTTGGTGGCCACTCCGCTGAGGAGGACCGTGGGGCCATCGGTCTGGCGCCAGATGTAGCTGAGTCCGGCGCCCTCCGGATCCGTGCCCGAGGCGCAGAGCGTGACGGGATCGCCCTCGTCGACGACCTGGTCCGCGCCCGCGTCGGCGCTCGGCGCGTCATCGTTGCGCCACATGAACACCCAGACGGTGTCCACGGTCGTGGACGTGCCGTCGCTGACTTCGACCTGGAAGCCGAGCCAGGTGTTCGTCGAGCCCTCCGGCGTGGTGAAGGACACATTCGCGTCGTTCGGTCCGGTGAGCGACACCGCAGGACCGCTGATTTGGGTCCATTCATAGGTGAGCGGCGCGCCCTCGGGATCGCTCGCGGTCGCGGTGAGCACGACCAGCTGGTTCTCATCAACGCCGATGTTCGGGCCAGCGTCCACCCTCGGGGCATCGTCGTTGGCGTTGACCTCGATGTTGACGGTGTCGATCGTCGTGTGAACGCCGTCGCTCACGGCCACCTGGAAGGTCAGCGTGGCGTTGACGTACCCCTCTGGTGCCTCGAAGCGCGGATCGGGCGCAGTCGCGTCGCTGAGCGTGACGGCGGGCCCGCCGACCTGCGTCCAGGTGTAGGTCAGCGTGCCATCCTCGGGATCGGCCGCCGTCGCCTCGAGCAACACCTCATCGCCCTCGTTGACCGTCTGGTCTGCTCCGGCATCGACGGTCGGAGCGTCATCATCGGCGTTGACGAGCACGCTCACCGTATCGACCGTCGTGTTGGTCCCGTCGGTCACCGTGACTTGGAAGGTGATCGTTGTGTTCGCCACCTCGTTCGGGGCGACGAACGACGGCATTGCCGTGCCGACGCCGGTCATCGTCACCGGCGGGCCCCCGGTCTGCGTCCAGAGGTACATGAGCCCCTGGCCCTCGGGATCGGTCGCGGTCGCCGAAAGCGAAACCACGTCGCCCTCATCGACGGTCTGGTTCGCGCCGGCGTCGACGCTTGGTGCGTCGTTGTCGCGATTCACCAGGATCGCCACCGTGTCAACGCTCGTGTTCGTGCCGTCGCTGGCGGTGAGTTGGAAGGTGATGGTGACGTTCGAGAGGCCCTCCGGCGCCGTGAAGGTCGGCGCGAGGGCGTTGGCGTTGCTGAGCGTGACCGCCGGTCCGCCGACCTGCGTCCATGAATAGGTGACCGCCTGACCCTCTGGTTCGGTGACCGCACCGTGGAGCGTGACGACGTCGTTCTCGGCGACGGACTGGTTCGCGCCGGCGTTCACGCTCGGCGCGTCGTCGTCGCGGTTCACGTTGATCGTGACGGTGTCGTAGCTCGTGTTCGTCCCGTCGCTCACCGCCACCTGGAAGGTGATCGCGGTGTTGGTGAGCCCCTCGGGCGCGGTGAAGGTCGGCGCGGCGACGTTGGCGTTCGAGAGGGCCACCGCAGGGCCGCCGGTCTGCGTCCACGTGTAGGTGAGCGTCTGACCCTCGAGATCGGAGGCCGATGCGCCCAGCGACACGGTCGCTCCCTCGTTCACCGTCTGGTCCACGCCCGCGTTGACACTGGGGGCGTCATCGTCGCGATTCACCGTGACGGTGACGGTGTCGACCGTGGTGTGGACGCCGTCGGTCACGGTGAGCTGGAAGACGTAGTCGGAGTTGCTCACCCCCTCCGGCGCAGTGAAGGTCGGGGTGGCGCTCGTGAGTCCTGAGAGACGCAGCGTCGGCCCGCTGACCTGCTCCCAGATGTAGGTGAGGTTCTGGCCCTCGGGATCGGTGGCCACGCCGTGGAGCGTGACGAGGCTTCCCTCGTCGACCTGCTGGTCGGCGCCGGCATCAACGATTGGTGCGTCGTTGTCGCGATTCACCTGAATCGTGACCGTGTCCATCGTGGTCGTCGTGCCGTCGCTCACGGCAACCTGGAAGACGAGCGTGGTGTTGGTGAGGCCATCCGGGGCGACGAACGTAGGCGTCGCGCTGGTCGCGTCGCTGAGGACGGCGCTCGGGCCGCTGATCTGCGTCCACGCGTAGCTCAGGCCGACCCCTTCGGGATCGGTTGCCGTTGCAGTGAGCGAAACGGTGTCGCCCTCGTCGACGGTTTGCGTCGGGCCGGCGTCCACCGAAGGCGCGTCGTCGTCGGCGTTGACCATGATCGTGACGGTGTCCACCGACGTATTGACGCCGTCGGAGACCGCGACCTGGAACGTCAACGCAGTATTCGCGACGAGATTCGGCGCCGTGAACGTCGGCGTCGCGGAGTTGCCGCCGGTCAGCGCGACCGAGGGACCGCCGGTTTGACTCCAGGTGTAGGTGAGGCCCTGGCCTTCGGGATCGCTGGCCGTGGCGCCGAGCGAGACCGCAGCCCCCTCCGTGACCGACTGGTCAATGCCGGCGTTGACCGTCGGGGCGTCGTCGTCCCGGTTCACGTCGATCGTGACCGTGTCGACGCTCGTGTTCGTGCCGTCGCTCACGCTGCACTCGAAGACGATCGAGGTGTTCGAGAGGCCTTCCGGCGCGGTGAAGCTCGGGGCGGCGCCGTGGCTATCGGAAAGGACCACCGCGGGTCCGCTGACCTGCGTCCAGGTGTAGGTGAGGCCCTGGCCCTCGGGATCGGTCGCCGTGGCGCCCAACGTGACGACCTGGTTCTCGTCGACGAGCTGGTCGCTCCCGGCGTCGACCGTCGGGGCGTCGTCGTCGCGGTTCACGTCGATCGTGACCGTGTCGACGCTCGTGTTCGTGCCGTCGCTCACGCTGCACTCGAAGACGATCGAGGTGTTCGAGAGCCCCTCGGGCGCGGTGAAGCTCGGGGCGGCGCCGTGCGCGTCGCTGAGGACGACCGCGGGTCCGCTGACCTGCGTCCAGGTGTAGGTGAGGCCCTGGCCCTCGGGATCGGTCGCCGTCGCGCCGAGCGTGACGACCTGGTTCTCGTCGACGACCTGATGCGGTCCTGCATCGACCGATGGTGCGAAGTTCGTTGCGTCGACATCGCCATCATTGAAATGAAGGGTTTCGACGTTGGAGTAGTGCACCTCGAAGCTGCCGCCGCCCGGCGTTGCGACGGTGATGTGGCCCGCGCCGCCGCTGTAGTCAACGTCGTGCTTCGAGAAGTTCGAGAGATCGATCGTGTTCGTGCCCGCACCGCCGTCGACCGAATAGGTTGCGCCATCGCCGGGCGTCGCGAAGACGAAGGTGTCGTCGTGGCTGCTGCCGATCACGGCCTCGATGGAGTCGAGGGTGTCCACGCCGGCGCCGTGCGTGTCCTGTGGGCCGCTATGGGTGAGATCCACGGTCACCGACGACGCAGCATCGCTGTAGTCGGCCGTGTCATTCCCCGTGCCGCCGTGCAGGGTGTCGTTGCCGGCGCCGCCGATGAGCGTGTCATTGCCCGCGCCGCCGGTGATCGTGTCGCTCCCCGCGCCGCCGTCGAGGACGTTGTCGCCGCTGTCGCCCGTGATCGTGTCGCCGTAGTTCGAGCCGACGACGTTCTCGATGCCGGAGAGCGTGTCGTTCCCGTGGCCACCGTGCGCATTACCCGCGTCGAGATTGACCGTCTCCGCGGAGTCGGCGCCGGAGTAGTTGACGGTATCGACCCCCGCACCGCCGGAGATCGTGTCATTGCCCTCACCGCCAATGTGAAGGTCGTTGCCGTTCCCCCCAAAGATCACGTCGTTGCCGTCGCCACCGTCGAGCGAGTCGTTGCCGTCGCCGCCTATCAGCGTGTCGTTGCCTTTGCCGCCGACGATCGTGTCGTCGCCCGCAAGACCGTCGATCGTGTCGTCTGAATTGCCGCCCACCAGCGTGTCGTCGCCGGCCGTCGCGGACATGAGGATGCGGGCCTCGAGCTGCTCGCTTCGGAAGGTCGGCGCATCCTGCTCGGCGGTGCGCGGCCCCGATCGCTGCGCCGCGGTCGGCTCGACCGGCGGTTCGCTCGGGACCTTGGTGTCGGGAAGGATGTCGAGGCCGGGCACCTGTCCCCGTCGGCTGCCGAAGAGTCGCTGCCACAGACCCGCGAAAAGCGTCGCCATACGATGTCCCCCGGACCTTGCCAGCTCGATCTCGACGGCACACGAAGAACGACCGACGGCGATGCAGTCCGTGTGGGCTGGATCGGTCAGGGGAGGCCCCGTCGCGCCCGGGAACCAGTCGATTCCCTCCACGTGCCGCTGAACGGGCGCGACGATTCGTTCTGGGTCAGCGGCGCGGATCGAAATGGCGCTGCCAATAACGCCGCCGCTGCCGCTACGCTGGTGTCATGACCAGCGACGACGCGCGAGTGGAGCCCCAGACAACCAGCGCAGGAACAGGCATCGAGAGCCACCTGCACGAGACTCGGCTCTTCGAGCCGGCCAAGGACTTCGGCGCTTCGGTGGGCGGCGCGTACGTCAGGAATCTCAGGGAGTATCGCGCCCGCTACAAGCGCTCGATCGAGCATCCCGACGCGTTCTGGGCGGAGGTCGCGCGCGAGTACGACTGGTTCAGGCCCTGGAGCAGGGTCTGCGAGTGGAAGGTGCCGGACGCGCAGTGGTTCGTCGGCGGAAAGACCAACATCTGCCACAACTGCGTCGACCGTCAGGTGCTGAACGGTCACGGCAGGGAGGTCGCGCTTCTCTGGGAGGGCGAGCCCGTCATCGAGCAGCGCGAGCCCGGACTCACCCAGCACGAGATCCGCCACCTGACCTACCGCGACCTGCAGCGCGAGGTATCGAAGTTCGCCAATGTGCTCAAGGCGTTAGGCGTCGCGAAGGGCGACGTCGTCACGCTCTACATGGGCATGGTGCCCGAGCTCGCGATCGCGATGCTGGCCTGCGCCCGCATCGGTGCGCCGCACTCGGTGATCTTCGGCGGCTTCGCGGCCAGCGCCATCGTGGACCGCGTCCGCGACGCCGGATCGCGGATCATCGTGACCTGTGACGGGGCGTGGCGGCGGGGTTCGGTCGTCCCGCTCAAGGCCAACGTCGACGCGGCCTGCGAACAGCTCCCCGACGTTCGGCACGTCATCACGCTGCGGCGCACCGGCAACGAGGTGAAGTGGCAGCATGGCCGCGACCACTGGTGGCATGACGCGATGCTCGCCGCGAGCGACGAATGTCCCTGCGAGTGGTGCGACTCCGAGGACCTCCTCTTTCTCCTCTACACATCCGGCTCGACCGGGAAGCCCAAGGGCATCCGCCACACCACCGGCGGCTACATGGTCTACACGGCGACCACGGCGAAGGAGGTCTTCAACCTCGTTCCCGGCAAGCGACAGCTCTACTGGGCGACCGCCGACATCGGCTGGGTGACGGGGCACTCCTATGTCGTCTACGGCATGCTGCCCAATCGCGTGCCGACGCTCATGTACGAGGGCGCCCCGAATTTCCCCGCGGAAGACCGCTTCTGGGACATCATCGAACGCCACCGCGTCACCCATTTCTACACGGCGCCGACGGCGATCCGGGCGTTCATGAAGTGGGGCGACGAGCATGTCGCGAAGCACGACCTCTCGAGCCTCAAGGTCCTGGGCTCCGTCGGCGAGCCGATCAATCCCGAGGCGTGGATCTGGTACCACGAGCGCGTCGGCGGCGGGCGCTGCCCGATCGTCGACACCTGGTGGCAGACCGAGACCGGCGGCCACATGATCACGCCGCTGCCCGCGGCCACGCCGCTCGTCCCCGGCTCCTGCACGCTTCCCTTCTTCGGCATCGACGCGGCGATCGTGAACGAGAAGGGCGAGGAGCAGCCGCCGAACGCCGGCGGGCTGCTCGTCATCCGCAAGCCATGGCCATCGATGCTCCGCGGCATTCACGGCGACCGCGAGCGCTTCATCGAGACCTACTGGTCCCGCGTGCCGGGGATGTACCTCGCCGGCGACGGCGCCCGGCGCGACGAGCGCGGCTACTTCTGGATCATGGGCCGCATCGACGACGTCATCAACGTCAGCGGCCATCGGCTCGGGACGATGGAGGTCGAGTCGGCGCTCGTTTCGCACGAGGCCGTCGTCGAGGCTGCGGTCGTCGGCGTTCCCCACGAGATCAAGGGCACCGGCGTCGCCGCGTTCGTCACGCTCGGCCCCGGCCACCAGCCCTCCGAGTCGCTCCGCCGTTCGCTCCTCGACCACGTGACGAGGGAAATCGGCGCGATCGCCCGGCCGGACATGCTCCGGTTCACGCAGGCCCTGCCGAAGACCCGTTCCGGGAAGATCATGCGACGGCTGCTCCGCGACGTGGCAGCGGGCCGCGACTCACGCGGCGACACGACGACGCTCGAGGACTACACGGTGCTGGCCAAGCTGCGGGAGAACGACGAGTGACGCGGACCGCGAAGTCGACCACGGAGCGCCGGACGCGTCCGTCGCAGCACGCCACCGTTCGCGGCCAGCACGCCGTCGAGGCGGCGGAGGACTACTGCGAGGCGATCGCCGAGGCCATCGCCGCCGGCCGCGAGGCGCGGGTCACGACGCTGGCCCGCACCTTCTCGCTCTCGCACGTCACGGTGAGCCGCGTCATCGGCCGGCTGCAGCGCGAGGGCTACGTGCGCACCGCGCCGTACGAACCGATCGAGCTCACCGCGAAGGGACGCCGCCTCGCCGAGTCGAGCCGCGCCCGTCACGAGGCGGTGCTTGCCTTCCTCGTCGCCCTCGGGGTGAACGAGACCACCGCCCGGATCGACGCGGAGGGCATCGAGCATCACGTGAGTCCGCCGACGCTCGCGGCGTTCGCCAGGTTCGTCGCGTCGCGCGCACGGGAAGCCAGAGGCAAATCGGAGGGAAGCTGAGATGCGCAGGATCCTGATCGCCACACTGCTCGGAACCGTCGGAGTCGTCGTCCTGCTCCTGCTGTCGGGCTGCGAGTCGGAACCGACGCGGACCGACATTCGCGTCGACAAGAAGCGCGAGGACAAGATCCTCCCGACCTGGAAGGCGAAGGAGAAGAGCTGGTGGGAGTGACGTCCGAGGCGTGACGCCGATCGCCTCCGCCGACGACGGCACCCGTCGATCACCGGAGCGGATCGGCCAGCAGCTCGGTCGTCTCCATCCGCAGCCAGCGGCGGAGCGGGAGCGAGGCGAGGCGCCGGTCGAGATCCTCCCGGTCGCGCACGCGGAGCGTGAGCCAGCCGCGCGACTCGTCCGCCGAGATCGTTCGCTCGAGCAGCGTCCCCTCGCGGGCCCACTCGCGAAGCACCGACCGCTC
The DNA here is from genome assembly GCA_044220875.1 of Phycisphaerales bacterium. Lineage (GTDB taxonomy): Bacteria > Planctomycetota > Phycisphaerae > Phycisphaerales > SM1A02 > JAEUIT01. The sequence goes on from JBGAQH010000002.1 coordinate 492,149, forward strand.
CATCGCTAACAGTTCGTCCATCCGCGCCGCCTCGGGATCGCCGGCGGCCGGCTCGATCCAGGTCCACGCGACCATGAAGCGCGGGAAGCGCTGCCGGAACCGGTCGTCGCACTCGTCGAGCCGCGGGTAGCGGACCGGCTCGTCGCGGAAGAGCGTTCGCATGCGGGCCGCGTAGGCCTCGAGCATCGCCGCCCGCTGCGCGTCCGTCGCCCGCGCCGGTCCCCACGCGACGAAGGGGGGCAGCGGCTCGAAGCCGGTGAACCAGAGGATGCCGTGCTGGATCGGTCGCACGACCGCATCGAGCGACGGGTTGAGGCCGAATCCGTCGTACATCGACGGCGGACCGCCGGTGGTCATCGAGATCATCGCCCGCTTTCCGGCGAACGCGCCTCGTTCGTACCACTTGCCGCCGCCGTAGACGCGGCCCATCGCGAAGACCCGGTCGACCCAGCCCTTCAGGATCGCCGGCATCCCGAACCACCAGAGCGGAAACTGGAGGATGAGCGCGTCACACCGCTCGAGCCTGTCGAGCTCCGCCGCGATCTCCGGGGCGAAGCCGCCCACGGCGCTGGCATGGGCCTCCTCGACCTGCTGCTTGAGATAGACGGCGTCCCTGACCGAGGTGAAGTTGCGGCGATCGCTCACCGGATCGAATCGCATGGCGTGGAGGTCGGAGATCTCGACCGCGTGTCCCGACTCGCGCAATGTCCGGTCCGCGGTCGCGGTCAGGGCGGCGTTGAAGCTCTTCGGCTCGTGGTGGGCGTGGACGATGAGGACGCGCATGGAAATCTCCGGTCGGGGGCCGGCCACGATACGGCGTCCGGACCCGCTCCGCAGGGCCGATCCCTCCCGCGGCCCGTGAAGTCGGCACGAACCGGACAATCGGCGTGAATGTCGCGACGGAAGCCGTAGCACATGCTACAGTGGCCCGGCCCGCCGTGAGATCCGTGCCATCCATCCAGCTCAGCCGCCGCCGGTTCCTCGCTTCGGCGACGGTGGCGTGCCCGCTCACGCTCTCGGCGATGCTCACGGGCTGCGGGCCCCGCGCGTCGGGGGACGCGCGGCGCGGCCTGCGCATCGTGACCACCACGCCGATGCTCGGCGACATGGTGCGGAGGATCGCGCCGCGAATCGCCAGCGAGCACCTGTTCGGCGAGGGCGTGGACCCGCACCTCTACAAGCCGACCCGCACCGACATCGTCTCCCTCGTCCACGCCGACGTCATCGTGACCAACGGGCTCATGCTCGAGGGCCGCATGCGCGACGCGTTCGAGCGGGCCGCGGAGTCGGGACGGACGGTGATTCCCGTCGGCGACGAGCTGCCCGCCGACCAGCTCCGCCACGGCGAGCAGTTTCACGGCCATCCCGACCCGCACATCTGGATGGACCCGACGCTCTGGGCGATCTGCGGCCACACCCTTGCCCGACACCTGGCGGAGCGCGATCCGGAGGGCGCGGAGATTCGCGCCGCCCTCGCCGACGACTTCGAGCGCGGCGCGGTGGCGCTTCAGCGCGGCGCCGCCGCAGCGATCGAGTCCGTGCCCGCGGAGCGCCGCGTGCTCGTCACCGCCCACGACGCCTTCGGCTACTTCGGCCGGCGCTTCGACATCGAGGTCCGCGCCATCCAGGGCATCTCGACCGAGAGCGAGGCGGGCCTCGCCGACCTCGAGGAGCTGGTCAGCTTCATCGTCGAACGCGAGATTCCCGCGGTCTTCGTCGAAAGCACCGTCTCGCCCCGCACGATCCAGGCCCTCATCGCCGGCGCGAAGGCCCGCAACCACGAGGTGCGCATCGGCGGACAGCTCTTCTCCGATTCGATGGGCCCGGCCGGCACGCCGGAGGGCACCTGGCCGGGCATGATCGCCCACAACGTCAGCACCATCGTGACCGCACTCGGCGGCTCGGTCCCGCGCGAGGGACTCATTCCCAGGGAGTTCCGACATGCCATCGACTAGTCCCGAAGCGCGAGCCGGCGCGCCATCGCCCGGAGCAGCCACCCGTCCCGAGCACTCGCCCGAGAGTCCCCTGTCGGTGCACGCGATGACCGTCGCCTATCGCCGCAAGCCGGTGCTCTGGGATGTCGAGTACGACGCGCCGCCGTCGAAGCTCGTCGCCATCGTCGGCCCCAACGGCGCGGGCAAGAGCACGCTCATGAAGGCATGCCTCGGACTGCTGCCGCTCGCCGCCGGCGACGTCGCGTTCTGGGGACGGCCCTTCGCAGCCGTGCGCGGCCGGGTCGGCTACGTGCCGCAGCGCGAGAGCGTCGACTGGGAGTTCCCCGTCTCCGCCCTCGACGTCGTCTGCATGGGCCGCTACGGGAAGATCGGATGGTTCCGCGGCGTGTCGCGAGCCCATCGCGCCGCCGCGATGCGGGCCCTCGAGCAGGTGCACATGGAGGCGTTCGCGGAGCGGCAGATCGCGCAGCTCTCCGGCGGACAGCAGCAGCGGGTGTTCCTCGCCCGAGCCCTCGCCCAGGAGGCGGACCTCTACTTTATGGACGAGCCCTTCGCCGGCGTCGACGCGGCGACCGAGAAGGCCATCGTCGACGTGCTGCGCACCCTGAAGTCATCGGGGCGTACCGTCATCTGCGTCCATCACGACCTGCAGACGGTGCCCGAGTACTTCGACGAGGTGCTGATGCTGAACATGCGGGTCGTCGCCGCGGGACCGGTGCGCGAGGTGTTCACGGCGGAGAATCTGCAGAAGACCTACGGCGGCAGGCTCACGCTCCTTGACGCCGCAAGCCATGCCGTCGCGCGGGCCGCGGCGGGAGGCCTCCCCCGCCCATGAGCGCTCCGCTCCAGACGCTTGTCGATGCCCTCCTCCTCCGCGGCGGGCATAACACGACGCTCGTCGTGGTCGGCACGACGCTGCTCGGCGTCGCCGGCGGTCTCTCCGGCTCGCTCGCCCTGCTCCGCAAGCGCTCGCTCTTCGCCGACGCCCTCGGGCACGCCACGCTGCCGGGCGTCTGCGTCGCATTCCTCGTCGCCCCGCTCTTCGGCCTTGCGGGCCGCAGCCTGCCGGTGCTCCTCGTCGGCGCCGCGATCGCCGCGATCGTCGCCACCGCGCTCGTGCAGATGATCCTGCGCTACACCCGGCTGCACGAGGACGCAGCGATCGGCGCCACGCTCTCGGTCCTCTTCGGATTCGGCGTTGTGCTGCTTTCGGTGATCCAGACGCTGCCCAGCGGCGACCAGGGCGGCCTCAAGAGCTTCCTCTTCGGCCAGACGGCCGCGATGCAGCGCAGCGACGCGATCCTCCTCGGGTCGATCGCCCTCGGCACCGCGTTCGTGGCGTTCGTTCTCCTCAAGGAGTTCGCGCTCGTCGCCTTCGACGAGGGTTTTGCGCGAAGCACCGGCATCCCCGCCGGGGTCATCGACATCGTGATGCTCCTCCTCGTCGTGGCGGTGACGGTCGCGGGACTTCAGGCGGTTGGGCTCGTGCTCGTCGTTGCGATTCTCGTCGTGCCGCCCGTTGCAGCCCGACTCTGGACCGACCGCATGCGCCGGTTCGTGCCGATCGCCGCGCTCTTCGGCGGCGCGAGCGGCTGGATCGGCTCGAGCATCTCAAGCGTCGCGCCCCGGCAGCCCGCCGGCGCGCTCATCGTCCTCACCGCCGCCGCCATTTTCCTCGTCAGCCTCTTCGTCGCCCCGCGCGGCGTCCTCCCCGCTGCGCTCCGACGCGTGCGGATGTCGATTCGCATCGCCAACGATCACCTGCTGAAGTCGCTGCTCGCGGGCACCATGGACAGCGCGACCGCCGCCCGCCACTGCGGACTCGGCGTGCTGGCGGCCGAGGCGCTCCTTCGGGCGCTGGCGTGGCGGGGCCTCGTGTCGCGCGAGTTCGCGCACTGGCGGCTCACCGACGCCGGCACGCTGCGCGGACGTGCGATCGCCCGCAACCACGCCCTGTGGGTCGAGTATCTCGTCCGCGACGCGGCGATCGCCGCGGACCACGTCGACCCGAGCGCCGAGGCGATCGAGCACGTGCTCGACCCGGATCTCGTCGCCGAGCTCGAGCGCACGCTCGCTTCCCGGAGCGCCGCCCCATGACCCACCTCGGCCCCGACTCCTGGTTCGCCGAGTTCCTCTCGGTGGACGCCCCGCCCCTCGCCGCGGCGCTTCTCTCGTCGCTGGTGTGCGGACTGCTCGGCAACTGGCTTGTCCTGCGGCGCATGAGCCTCATGGGCGACGCGATCAGCCACTCGGTCCTGCCCGGCATCGTCGCGGCGTTCCTCATCACGGGCAGCCGCTCGCCCCTTCCGATGTTCGTCGGCGCGCTCATCGCCGGCGGCCTCACCACCGGCCTCTCCGCCGCGGTCCGCCGCTACGCCCGCGTCGACGCCGGCGCGGCGATGGGCGTGGTCTTCGCGAGCCTCTTCGCCCTCGGGGTGCTGCTCATCGAACAGGCCTCCGCCCGTCAGGTTGACCTCGACCCCGATTGCGTCCTCTACGGATCGCTCGAGACGCTCTTCTGGTTTCCGCCAAGCGATCCCGCCGCGCTCTTCGGCCTGGGCACGATCGCCCGCCTCCCGACGCCCATCCTCACGCTCAGCTCGGTGACGCTCATCGCCGCAGCCGCAACGTTCGTGCTGCGGAAGGAGCTTACGATCACGAGCTTCGACCCGGAGCTCGCGGCTGCGCTCGGATTCCGCCCGCGCCTGATGCACGCGATCCTCATGCTGCTCGTCGCGATGGCGACCGTCGCGAGCTTCGAGGCGGTCGGGTCGATTCTCGTCGTCGCGATGCTCACCTGCCCGGCGGCCTCGGCGCGGCTCTGGACCGACCGGCTGGGGACGCAGATCCGGCTCTCGCTCCTCTTCGCGGCCCTGATCGCGCTGCTGGGCTATCTCGCCGCCGCCACGGCGCCGGCGTGGCTCGGCACGAGCGACGCGCTCAACGTCGCCGGCACGATCAGCGTGGGCGGTGGCGTGGCCCTGGCGATCTCGGCCGTCGCGAGCCCGCGACACGGACTCGTCGCGGCGGCCTGGCGCCGTCGGGCACTTGCCCTGCGCATCGCCCGCGAGGATGTCCTCGGCCTGCTCTTCCGGCTCGGCGAGTCGGGGCAGCCGCGGGTCGAGGAGTCGCGCCTCGCGAGCGTTCGCGAGCTCGCCCGCGACGGCCTCCGGGCCGCGATCGCGCGCGGCGAGGTCCGGCGCGAGGGACCGCTCATCGCGCTGACCGACGCCGGCCTCGAGGAGGCCCGAACGATCGTCCGCCGACATCGGCTGTGGGAGGGGTTCCTCGCCGACGAGCTGCGCCTGGCCCCCGACCACGTGCACGAGACGGCGGAGCGCCTCGAGCACTTCGACGAGGCGGCGCCCGAGCGCGGAGACCGGTCGATCGACCCGCACGGCAAGCCCATCCCCTAACGATTCGATCGCCTCACGCCACGGGCAGGGCCGCGGCGATCTCGCGCTCGCTGCTGCCGCGGCGGAGGAACCGCATGACGACCGCGAGGAGATCGCCCCGGGCGATGGGCTTCAGCGCAACCCCGTCGCAGCCGGCCGCGAGACATCGCTCACGCTCGCCCTGCATGCCGTGGGCCGTGGTGGCGATGATCGGAACGCCGATCCCGGCCGCGCGCACTCCACGGGCCACACCGTAGCCGTCGATGCCGGGAAGCTGCATGTCGAGCAGCACGAGATCGAGCGGGGGCTTGCCGGAGCGGTTGAGGATCGCGGCCATCGCCTCGGTGCCGTTGCACGCCTCCTCGACCGTGAGGCCGGCCTGCCGAAGGTGTGTGGTGAAGAGCGTTCGGTTGTCGCCGTGATCGTCGACGATCAGTACCCGTCCGTTGAGCCGGGGCGTCACCCCGTCCGCGTCGACCGGCGCGGGGGCCAAGGGCTCCCACGGTTCCTCGGCGACGCGGCGGCCGAGCGTGATGCATGGGACCGTCAGCACCACGACCCGCTCCTCGCCCTCGCGATGCACCCGAACGACCCCGCCGTCCCGTTCGGCGACGACGCGTGCGAGCGAGCATCCCGCCTCGAGATCCGCGATGCAGCGGTCGTTGATCGCCATGCGGAGCGTCGCCTGCTGGTCATGCCAGAGGCAATCCACGCGCACCGCGATGCGCGTCCGTGGCGAGCGCTCGATCGCCGACGACACCAGGTGGGCCAGCGCCCGGCGCAGCCGCTCGTGGTCGCACAGCGCCAGCTCGGGGAGCGCCGTCTCTCCCTCGTGCACGAGATCCAGCCGAACGTCGACGAATGCGGCGGCCGCGGCATCGGCGAGTCCGGCGATCGCATCGCGCACGGTTGCCGCGGGCACGCGCCACATCCGCGTTGCTGCGGGCGGATGTTCGCCGCGGAGGAGCGACGATTCGATGTCGTTCGCGGACTGGAGCGCCTCGTCGATCGCCCGTTGCGGATGCGATCGGCGCGCCGCCGACGCCAGCGCGCTGCGGAAGTCTCGCAGCGCAAGGGCAATCATCTCGCTCCTCGCGGCCGATGCGGCGCCCATCTCGCGCCGAATGCGGTCGAGCTCGGTGCGGGCCTCGGAGAGCTCCAGCGATCGCAGGGCGTTGCGCTGGTCGGCCCGCTGTCGGGCGAGCGCGAGGCTTGCGAAGTTCGTGCCCATCTGGAGCATCTGCCGCTCCGACGTCGTCGGCTCGCGCGGCGTGCGAGCGTAGGCCGCAAGCGTGCCGAGGATCTCGCCGTCCGGCGCCCGGCAGGGGTATGACCAGCAGGCCCTGATGCCAAACGCGTCGGCGATGCCTCGGTAGCGAATCCAATAGGGATGCGTCGCAACGTCCGCGACAACCACCTCCTCCCCCACGAACGCGGCACGGCCACAGGATCCGACGTCGGGACCGATCTGGATGCCGTCGACGAGCCTCGCGAACGCAACCGGAAGGGTCGGCGCCGCCGACTGGCGCAGTCGGTCGCCCTCAAGCGTCATCACCGAGATGAGCAGGCCGGGCATCGTCTCCTCAAGGTGACGTGCGAATGCCCCGAGCACGGCACTCAGCGGCGTCGCGCCGACGAGCATCGCCATGACGCGGGCGTTGCCCTCGCGGTTGAGTTCGGCTCGCCGCGCGATCGACACGTCCCGCTCGATGACCACGTAGTTGCTGAGTTTTCCCTGCTCGTCGCGAATTGGATACGCATCGAGATTGAACCAGCAGCGCCCGCCCTCGGAGCTCTGCAGCGTTCGCTCGCAGGTGAACGGCTCGCCGCCGGCCACCGCGGCCAGGGCGGCACGCACCTGGCGCTCGTCGTAGTGGGCGCCACGCAGCATCGCCTGGAGGGGCACGCCCTGCGCATCGCCGGCCGCGCGGCTGCTCCACACGACCGCGCCCGCGTCATCGGTGATGAACGTCGTCAGCGGCGACCGCTCGAGGGCCGCGGCGAGCTCGCGGGCCTCCGTCACGCGCCGGCCGAGTTCCGCCTCCCGCTCGCGCATCGTCACCCGCATGCGGTCGAGGGCGAGCCCCGCATCGGCGAGCTCATCGTTGCCGCCGACGCGACAGTCCACCGAGCGGTTGCCGTCGCTGAGGAGCCGGGCAACGTCGGCCAGCCTCTTCGCGCGTCGCGCGGCCGGCACGATGACGGTCACAATGCCGAACGCCAGCAGAGCAAACGAGAGCAGGCCTGCCCCGATCGCGACTGCCTGATCGCGTCGCAAGGCCCTCGCGAGATCGACGACTCCCTCTTCGGCAGCAAAGGACTGCGTGGAGCCCAGATGGGCCGCGCACATGGCGACGGTCCGCATCATCTCCTTCCAGGGCTCAAGATGGGCGTCGGCGTCTTGGGAGGTGTAGGAGCCGCCTCCGGCGACGATCGCAGCCCATTCGGCGAGGACGTGACTTCGATAGTCCCTGATCGAGCCGACCTCGTCCCGAAGGCAGTCCGCCTCGTTGGCGGTCATGGCGAAATACTCGTCGAGCGCTACCTCAAGCGCCGCCCAGACATGCACGAACATCGCAATGTGCTCATCGCGACTCGTCGGATCGGCCGCGGCGAGCAACATCCCCTGTTCATATCTGCGGCACTCAAGGACCGACGCACGAACTCGTTCCGCCGCGTACCCGGCGCGCTGGTGCCAGGTAACGAGCGATTCCGCCTCACGGGCTGCCGTGCCGGTGCGCACCGCACTCCACACGCTGATCCCGGCGAGGGGCACAGCGGCGAGCGACGAGACGATGGCGATGGCGGGGATGAGTCGCAGGCGTTGTGACCTTCGCAGAGCTGGCCTCGCCGCACATCATCGGGGTCAGCACTGCGAAAGACAAAGTCAGACCGCGAAAAAGGCTCTCACGGCATGCCGGCGGCGGTCGTGAGCTTCCAGTCCGGCGCGTTGGCGCGGTCGGCCCAGAGCCGCATGTCGCGAAGCTCCTCCACCTGCTTGCTGTCGGTGTGGCCATCGATCATGGCGATGATGGTCCGATTGCCGTGGCGGCTCGAGAGCTGGCCGCAGCTCGCCGGCTCGACCTCGTCGTACCGCTCCGCCCACTGGCTGGCAGTGAAGAACGGGCTCCGAACCCGGAAGTAGCCTTCGGTCAGTTCGCCGACCTGTCCGGGATTGGCATCGATGCCGCGGGCCGAACCGAAGGCGATGAGGCTCGCCGGGTTCCGGGCCTCGCTCAACCGGGTGATGTAGAACTTGCCGTATGCGTTGAGATAGGCGGGGTTGAAGCCGCCCTGATTCTCGTCGCCGCCCACCCAGGTCGTGTTCAGGCCCAGGCTCGGGAAGACACTCGTCTGGTAGAGGTAGTTGGAGTAGTCGCTCTGCTCGAGATCCTGCAGGGTCTTCAGGTTGTCATCGATGTAGAGGGCTCGGAAGTTGAAGCTGAGGTACGGGGCGAGACGCCAGGGGTACCGGGCCGCGGCGACGCCAATGGTCGCCTGCGCGATCGCAGTGCCATTCTGATCGAACGCCGGCAGACCGTTCTTGTAGCCGGGGATCGCCGCGCCGCCGTTCTCGGTGGCATAGGAGGTCCACGCCGTCACCAAGTTGCGGGCCGTCGCCATCTCACGGGCCTGAGCGGTTCGATTCCGCACCGAGGCGATCGCCGGGAAGAGCAAAGCCACCACGGTGACGATGATCGCGACCACGACAAGGAGCTCAACCAACGTAAAGCCGGACCTGTTGGTCCGAGTTGTTGCGGCTCGGCGCGAAAGCGTGCGGTCGGCGGTTCGATTGCAGTCAGAATTGATTGAGTCAACTGGGAAGGATCGCATTGTGGAGCACACTCCAGAGCGGTTGATGTTGAGGGTTGCTGGCTTGGAGCGCAAGCCCTGTCAGTGGAAGCCCTACTGATCAGCCAGCAATCTCGGAGCAGTATATCCGAGATTATTCCCGCCACAACGGGTCTGTTCGAAACCGCGTCAAAACCTCTTGAAGAGGGAGGCAAACACCGGATTCGACTAGGTCCGCTACGCGGGTTTTTGCCACCTTCGGCAACGACTGCGCCTCCCGCGATTCGGGGAGGCTACGCTCGGTGATTGTCTGACGTCTTCGGTCTCCATCCAGTCCTCATGGGACTGACTGTTCACCTCTTCGTCGATTCAAGCCATCGCCGCTTCGCGGCATCCAAACCCAAGCACTGCCATGCATTACCCGACTCGACTCGCATCCTCATCCACGCTTCGCTCAGCGACCACCGCTCTTGTGGCGTCAACCGCTACCCTCCTCGCGGCTCCGGCACTTGGACAGACCTCGATCTCCGTCACGTACACGACGCCGACGGGCGACCGCTGGAATTACCCCTTCAACCCGACGCCGGGACTCCGCCCGACCGCCTCTGTCTTCGGTGGCGAAGCAGGCTCGCCCTTCTTCGACAATCGCGATGGTCAGATGGTGGTGGTCTTCGACACTTCAGCGGATATCACGCCGGGCCTCTCGCTCGGGCGATACATCGTGCTGAACGCGCGGCTGACTCTGGAATTCGCCAGCGATCTCTCGATCGCCTATGACGAGTCCACCGATCCGTGGCAGTGCTTTCTTCCGACCTCGGATCCGCGGTACGTGAAGGACGCCGATCCCGGCCAGCCGATCGAACTCTTCGGCACCGGCTTCCGCAACGGCTGGTCTCCCGCCAACTGGGTCGAGACCACGCCCTACGCGCCTCCGGGACAGAGCCTGCTCCAGCCGGGCATCCGTAACGCCTATGCCCTTGGCTTCGACGGCAGCGGCAACCTCGTCGACGTCTCGAGCAGCGTGCGGGCCGAGTTCTCGCCTGATCCCTTCGCCATTGGCTACGTCCCCGACTTGGCGCCCGGCGACCTGATCCCGATCGGCAGCAAGTGCATTTTCGATCTCGCCACGGACAACCCGATCGTCGAGGGCTACCTCCAGCAGTCGATGGTCGATGGCAAGATCATCCTCTCGATCACCAGCCTGGCGAAGGTCGTTCAGCAGGGCACGCTCTTCCCGGCCTTCTACACGAAGGAAAACCCGCTCGTCCCCAAGGGTCTTGCTCACCCGGCGAAGCTTGAGATGACCGTGCTGCTCTACGACTGCGCGACCGGCGACTTCGATTGCGACGGCGTGGTTGGCAGCGTCGATCTCGCCCTTCTCCTCGGCGCGTGGGGCTCCTCGACTCCGACGTATGACCTCGATGGCGACGGCGTCGTCGGCGCCCCGGACATCGGCATTCTTCTGGGCGCGTGGGGCTGATCCCGCTCCGGGCCGCCCGAGCGCGGCTTGGCGTGAACAGCCAGACCAATCCACAACGAACAGCCGGAGGCGCGCTTCGCCTCCGGCTGTTCGTTGGAGGACAACTCAGGACACCGGCTCGCCGAGCCAGCTCGTTCACTCAACGTAGGCTTGCGACCAGCGGCGAGTACGCCGCGAGCAGAGCGACCTTGTCGATCGGCTTGGGCAGGTACGCGGTACACCCGAGTTCGAGGCACTTCTCGCGATCACCCTCCGCGACGCACCCGGTCACGGCCAGAATCGGGAGCTTCATTCCGCGGCTTCGCACGAGATGAACCATGGTGGCACCGTCCATCTCGCGCATCACCATCTCGGTCACGATGATCGCGTAGGGCCGTTCCTCGGCCCGGGCATCGCCGATCTTGCCCAACGCATCCAGCCCGTGCATGGCGCAGTCCACGATCGCACCGGTGGCTCGCAGTGCGACCTCCATCATGCGCCGATCCTCGGGATTCTCATCGACCACCAGGACACGAATCGGACCGCGCGGACGATCGCCATCCGATCCCCGCTCCGTCCCGCCATTCGCCGCGTTGGCAGTCGACGACATGCTTCCCCCGATCGATGGGCGGCACCATGTCGGCGCGGCACACCATTGGCCACATCGGCCGGGAGCGCGGGAGCGATAGCTCCATGTCACTGAAATGAGAGTTGCAGCGCCGACCTACGCGGGATCGGCAGCCAACGTCACGAGCTGACGGGCCCGCGCGACCACGCGATCGATTGCCTGCTGCACTTCACAGACGGCCATTCGGGTAAGGACCGCGATCTCATCGTCCTGGAGACCGTCGGCATAGCGAAGGCACAGCAGAAGCCTCTCCTCGCGCGAGAGCGACGCGACCAGCCCGCCGAACAGCGCGGGGCTGTACGGCTCGCTCCCGCGAACGGCGATGTCCTTGAACGAGCGTGAACGACGAGTACCCGAACGAACACGGCTGGGCATGGCGTCCTCCTTGACGCGTCGACCCGCGCTTCCCGACGGCACATCAGCGGCGACCGAAGCGAGCGCACCATCGACTACCCGCGTTCTGAGCCCGTCCACCGATCATCCATGATCAGCCGCCGGGCAGAACCGAGGGCATGGTAATGGAATTCTCGGACCGCGGGCGGCCGGGAACGACACGCTCCGCCGGAGCGATGGCGGGAAGGGTGAGCGTGAAGGTGCTCCCCTTTCCGGGGACCGATCGCGCCACGAGGTCACCGCCCATGAGCTCCGCGAGCCGAAGCGAGATCCGGAGCCCAAGCCCCGTGCCGCCGAAGCGACGAGCAGTCGAGGCGTCCCCCTGCTCGAAGGCGTGGAAGAGCCGAGACATCTGGTCGTCGCTCATGCCGATGCCGGTGTCGATGACCCGGACCACGAGGCTCCGGACCCCATCACCCACGACGTCGGCCTCAATGCGAACCGAGCCGGCGCTCGTGAACTTGATCGCGTTGGCGACGAGGTTCACGACGATCTGCCGGACGCGGATCGGATCGAGGATCAGAATCTGACCCTTGGGAACGTCGCAGCGCAGTTCGATCCCAAGCCCCTTGGCCTTCGCGCCGGGCTCCAGCAAGTGGACGATCTCGTGCAGTACGCCGTAGACGCTCGTTGGAAGGTGCTCAACCTCAAGCTTGCCCGCCTCGATCTTCGAGAGGTCGAGGATGTCGTTGATGATCGCCAGGAGATGCTTGCCATTCGAGCGCACGGTCTCGGCGGCCGCGCGGACGCGGTCGGGGTCCGACTGCAGCTCGCGATCGGCGACCAGCAGCTCTGCGTACCCGAGGATCGCCGTCATCGGCGTGCGGATCTCGTGACTCATGCTGGCGAGGAACTCGCTCTTGGCCCGATTGCCCCGGTCCGCGGCCTCGCGGGCCCGACGCAGTTCGTCCTCGCGCTCCACCTCCGCGGTCACGTCGGCGATCGTTCCGACGAGCGCGACGACCGTGCGCTGGTCGGGCCCGAAGACCGGCGACGCCCGGGCGCACATCACCCGCACGCCGGGCGGTGCCCAGCGCGGGCGAAGCTGGATCTCGTAGCTCGTGCCCTCGGCCACCGCCCGTCGGACGGCCGCGTCGAGGCGCTGCGAGGATTCGGGCTCGTAGGAGCTCAGCACCCATGCGTAGTCGGGCGGTCCGAGCGACTCGTCGCGGTCGAAGAGGCGATAGGTCTCGCGCGACCACTTCACCTCCCCGGTGTCCGTTCGGAACGACCAGCTTCCGACGCGGGCGATGCGCTCGGCTTCCTCAACCATCGTCCGCGCATGGAGAAGCTCCTGCTCCGCGGACTTCTGGGCGCTGAGGTCCTCGATCAGGAGAATCGCACCGGCGTTTTCGCCGTCGCTGCCGAGCCACGGCCGGATCTCCCAGCGGAGCCAGAGCTCCTCGCCCGACGCGCGCCGCAGCTTGCTGTCGCTTCGCACGACGAGTTCCCCCGCAAGCACCCGTTCGAATGCCGCCCGCCAGTACGGCCATCCTTCCGGCACGACCTCGGCGAGGGAACGGCCGAGGATCGCCTCGCCGCGAGTCGGGAACTGCTGCTGCCAACGGCGCGACGCAAGGACGCACCGGAGGTTGCGGTCGACCATCACGATCGCCGCGGGCGCGTGGTCGACGAAGGCCAGCAGCGTCGCCTCGCTGCGGGCCAGCTGCTCGCGCTGCCGAGTCTGGTCGGTCACGTCGATGCAGGTTCCGATCGCACGCTCGTCGCGGAAGACCTTCGCGGTGAAGGTCATCCAGCGAAGTCCCCGGTGCCGAGTGACGATCCGCAGCGTCACCGCAAAATCGCCTCCCTCGGTCATGGCCCGCTTGAATGAGGCCGAGCAGGATTGCAGGTCATCCGGGTAGATGAAGGCCTTGCCCTCATCGAACGAGAGCGTCTCGCCCGGTCGAAGTCCGAGGAGTTCCGCGATCATGTCCGAGAGGACGAGCCGCCTCTCGCCCATGAGCGCTTCCCAGACGCCGACGTTGCCGGCCCGCTGGGCGAGGGACATGCGATCGGCCTGCTGCCGAAGCTCCTCGCGCAGCTCGACGAACTTCGACACGTCGCGGGACCGCGAGACGAATCCGTCGGGGCGACCCTGCTCGTCCCGCAGCGGGAGCATCACCGTCTCGACCCACATGAACGAGCCGTCGCGACGCATGATCCGGTAGACGGCCGATCCGGCGCGGAGCTCGGCGAGGCACGCGGAGCGGACCGCGTTGCAGAGCGCGATGTCGTCCGGGTGCACGCGTTCGCGCCAGGGGACGGTCTGCAGCTCCTCGAGCGTCCAGCCGGTGATGCGGGTCAGCGCGTCGCACGCCCACGTCACGCTCCCCGCGCTGTCGATGTGGAGCACAAGGTCGTCGCCGGCGTTGCTCAGGGTTCGTTCCATCCGCTCCTGCCGGCGGAACGTCGCGATCGTCCTTCCGTGATGCCATCCGATGAGGGCGACGACCGGCAGGGAGATCGCCGCGAAGGCGAGGTACCCAAGCGTCCTGTGCCAGGCCGTGCTCACCGCCGGCAGGAGCCAGGGGAAGAGCAGATCGGAGAGGAGATCCGTGACGACGGTCGTGAAGACCAGCAGCCCCACCGCCATGATGACGGCATCACTGACTCGAAGTTGTCTCGGACGCGCTGCCATGGGGCCCAGGCGCTTTGTATCGCGCGGCGGCCACACCGAGAATGGCATTCTCGTCGAATCGCGAGCAAACGCGATGTCGAGCGCTTCGGATGCGCCATCGGTGTCGTTCGCGGGCCCGTTCGCGGCCCGTTCGCGGATCGTCAGGCGACGCGGCGGAGCGATCGCTCCTGCGACTCGTGCTCGCGGTGCATTGCGTCGTACTCGCTGAAGTCCAGGGCGAGGAACGGCCCGACAAGATCAGGATCGAATTGGCTTCCGGCGCAGCGGCGGATCTCGGCGATCACCTCTTCGCGCGGACGCTGCGACCGATACGTTCGGTTGGATCCCATCGCGTCGAAGCTGTCGGCGAGGGCGATGATCCGCGCGACCAGGGGAATCTCGGCGCCGCCGATGCCGTGCGGATAGCCGCGCCCGTCCCATCGCTCGTGATGGGAGAGCACGCCGTCGAGCATCTCGCGGAACTGGGGGATGTCCTTGAGGATCCGCCAGCCGATTTCGGGATGCTGGCGAATCTGGGCGAACTCGGGTTCGGTGAGCCGACCGGGCTTGCGGAGGACCTGCTCAGGGACGCCGATCTTGCCGACGTCGTGCACGAGCCCCGCGATGTGGACCACGCGCAGTCCCGCATCGTCGAAGCCGACGGCGCGGGCAAGGGCGTGCGAGAGGAGCGCCACACGCTGCGAATGGCCGCGGGTGTAGGGATCCTTCGCGTCGATCGCCGTGACCATCGCCTCGAGCGTTCCGAGGAACATCGAGTCGAGCTCGCGGAAGAGATTCGCGTTCTCGAGGCACAGCCCGAGGTGACTTGCCGTCGCCTCGGCCAGCTTGAGTTCGGCGTTGCCGACCTGCTCGTGGGCCGGTCCGCCGCCGAGCACGAGGATCCCGTTGCTGGCCCGCTCGTGGCGAATCGGGCAGACCACGATCGGGCCCTCGACGTTCAGGAAGGTCAGCGTCGGATGGCCGGAGGGATAGATGCGCGACGCCTCGGTCCCCTGGGCAACCAGCAGGCGCGTCGACAGCTCGACCAGCGAGGATCGTTCGATCGGCAGCTCGCCGACGACGACCAGCCCGTCGGACTCGACGAAGCGGTCGAGCGGGGGCCGCACGCGGAGACCGACCCAGTGGAAGCCCACCGTGCTGACGAGCTGTTCGCACGCGGCGCGGAGCATCGGGCCCGGCTCGTCGGATACGTCGCCGCCGGCGATGAGCGAGTGGAGGAGATTCAGTTCCTCATACGTTGAGGCGAGCTGCTGACCGACGGACTCCGAGCAGAGCGTCTCGAGCATCCGCTCGCGCTGGGCCCGATGGGCGAATCGAATGAGCGTCGCGAGACGCGGGATCTCGCGGGCCTCCACAGGCTCGCGGCACTGGATGAGCTGGGCGAGGAGCGCGGCGTCCATGGCGGCGGACGCGGCAAGCCGACGGAGATCCTCGCTGCAGGCGAAGACGGCCGTCGGGAAGAGCGCTATGCCGATGCCGTCCTTGCCGCCGTCGGGAAGGACGCTTGCGAACGCGTAGAGGCCGGCGAGCGGCTCGGCGATCGCATGCTCGCCGCCGGCGATGAGGCCCGGCACGAACATGCGAAGAAGATGCTGAAAGGGCACCGACCGCAGGAAGGCGGAGGTGAGGAGATCCGCCTCCGCGCCGCGGAAGCCGCCGTCTGCGACGGCCAGCGCGCCGCCGCGCGAATCACACTCGAGCCAGATGCCCCCCATTGCCCGGATCTCGCCGGCAAGGGTCGTCTGGCTCAGGTCGGAGCGAAGGCGATAGGGCACCATCAGGCTGCCTCCCCGAAGCACGCCCGCCCGCCGTTGAGCGCCCGCTGCAGCTCGTCGATGAGGGCGCGTCGCGTAAACGGCTTGCGCACGATGCCCAGCACGTTGGGCGTGAGCCGATCGTCCTCGCCGTCGAGGCGGCCGGTCACGACGACGACGGGAATCGCCGCGGTCACGGGATCGGCGTAGAGGCATTCGGCGAACGCGGCGCCGCTCATGCCCTCCATGTGGATGTCGGAGAGGATCGCGTTGGGCAGCCGGCCCTCGCGGGCGAGCTCCTCGAGCATCGCCATCGCCATCTCGGCGCTCTCGGCGGCGATGGCCGTGTAGCCGGCCTTGCGGAGCATGACCGC
The DNA here is from genome assembly GCA_044220875.1 of Phycisphaerales bacterium. Lineage (GTDB taxonomy): Bacteria > Planctomycetota > Phycisphaerae > Phycisphaerales > SM1A02 > JAEUIT01. The sequence continues at coordinate 508,540 of JBGAQH010000002.1, forward strand.
GACCATGACGAGAACGTGCGGCTCGTCGTCGACGATCATCACGCTCTTCGGCGCGCTCATTGGCCCGCCCGTGGGAATGCTCGAGGGAGTTGTCATCGATCCGTCACACTGCTCGCGGTCGTGCGGTCGCATCCGCGCGACCGAATCCCGGCAACCCGCACCCGTCCGTCAGCGACTCACGATTCGCCCGCAAGCGACATGAGAAGCTCCGGCGACTGGCCGCCGGCCTCGGCGACCTTCGACGCCTTCTGGAACCACTCCTTCGCCGTCGAGTGGTTGCCGGCTCGCTCCTCGACCAGGCCGAGGAAGACGTAGCCCTCATACCGATCGGGCGCGACGCGCATCAGCCGCTGTCCGCAGGTCTGCACGCGGCCCATGTCGCCGAGCTCCCAGGAGACGGCGGCGAGGTCGATCCACGCCACGGCGTCCTCGCCGTGGTCGCGGGTGATTTCGGAGAAGACGATGCGTGCGTCGCCGGTGCGCCCGAGCATCGCCAGGCAGCGGCCCTCGGTGCGCATGAGCTCGACGGTTCGGCCCGCCGCGCCCTCGCGCTGGAGGCGTCGCACGTTGAGCAGGCATTCGTTCCACTGCTCGGCCTCGAACTGGGCCCCCACGAGGTTGTCGAGGACCATCGGCAGCTTCGGATCGATGAGCATCGCCCGGTTGAAGTGCGATGCGGCGCCCTTCGGGTCCTGCCGCAGCATGGCGATCTTCCCGAGCAGCTGGTGCATCGGGGCGTTGTTCTCGAAATAGGTGAGCTTGGGCTCGAGCTCGGCCTGGGCCTCCTCATAGCGCTCCGCGGTGACGAGCACCTCGGCCGCGGCGAGCGAGTAGCCGACCTTGCCCGGATCGAGCTCCGCCGCCTTGCGATACGCGGCGACGGCGTTGTCCTGCTTCGACCAGCGCTCGTGGACGATGCCCTGGAAGTAGAAGGCCTCGGCGAACTTCGGGTTCACCTCGCCGGCCTTGACGAAATCGCTGAGCGCGCCCTCGAGGCGCCCCTTCTCGAGGTTGATCCGTCCGCGAAGCACCCAGTAGCGGGGCTCTTCCGGCGTGCGGTAGATCGCCTCGTCGATTTCCTTCATCGCCCGGTCGAACTGGCCGGACTCGAAGCTCTGCCGCGCCTGGTCGAAGACGATCACGCTGGTGGCGCGGTGCATCCGGTCCTGGGCGGCGGCGCGAGCCTCCTGCCCGGCCTTGGTCGGACCGTTGCAGGCGGCGAGGAGCATCGCTCCGAGTGTCACGACGAGAAACGCGGGCGATTTGGGTCGGCGAGTGCGCATGGAGATCCTGTGGGAATTCGGTTCTTCGGATGTCGAGCCGCGGCGCGGGCGAACGCTCAGTTGGGGAACTGGAGGTTCATCGGGTCCGTGGCCTCGGGCGCTTCCTGCACCTCGGCGACGTCGGTCGCGGGCTGGATGGTCACCGTCGAGCGGCTGGCCACCGCGCCGGGGGCGCGGAATCCGCTGGCGATGAGATTCGAGAAGCCCAGCACCGACGAGCCATACTGACGGTCGAGCATGGCGAGGATCGAGAAGGGCTTCCACGCCTGGGCGAGCTCACCGTTGAGCGGGTTCGCCCGGGCCAGCGGCGCGGTCACGATCGGCTGCACCGCGACGACGTCAAGGGACGTGGTCGGGGCGTTCGCCAACGCGGCCTGGTCGATGTCGGCCTGACGCTCATACTCCTCGCAGCGCGGGTCGAGCTGCTCGTCGTCGAGCGGCACCGGCGGAGCCTGGAGCAGCGCGGCGATCACCTCCGAGACGGTCTCGTAGTGCTCGTCGGTCGGGCTCTCGTTCGGCTCGTTGAGGGCCGTGCCGTTCTGCGGCATCGCCTCGTTGCCCTCCTCGCCGAACCCGCCGTTGGGCTGGCTCTCGTGCGGAGGGACGTTCTCGTTGGAGTTGAAGGAGTCGTTGGGCTCCTCGTTCCGGGCCGGTTCCTCGGCGTTGGCGGTCTGGTTGGGACTCTGGTTGGGATTCTGGTTCGCGGCCTGATCCGGGCTCTGCGCGGGAGCCTGCGCCGTCTGGTTCTGGACCGTTGCGGTCACGGTCGCCGGCCGGGCCAGCGGATCGGTGGCCGGCGGCTGGGCCGCGGCGGCGGCGGCGGCGAGCTCAGCGTCGTTCTGGCGCTGGATCTCGACGCGCTTGTCCTGGATGCGCTTGAACATGTCGCGCTCGAAGACGCGGTTGGGCCTGCTCTTGTCGAGCTGCTCGCGGAGCCGGATCATCTCGGGCTGGTTCTTGTTGATGCGGAGCGAGTTCTCGGTGTGGTAGAGCGCCTTCTCGGTGTCGCCCTTGGCCAGGGCCTCGATCGCCTGCTGGTTGTGGCTCGAGCTCATCGCCTCGCGGCTGAACGGCAGGAGACTCTCGCGGGCGCCGACGCGGACCGACTCGGCGAACTCGGTGGCCTCATCGCCGATCTTGGCGATCAGCGAATCGTGCATGATCGTCGGCGTGATGAGGAACATGATCTCGTTGCGCTCGAGCTTGTCGTCCTGTCCGCGGAACGCCGCGCCGAGGATCGGCACGTCACCGAGGAGCGGCACCTGGCGTCGGGCGATGGTGGTCTTCTCCTGGAAGAGACCGCCGAGGACGAGCGTCTGGCCATCCTTCACGCGGACGTTGGTGGTGACCTCGTTGGTCTTCTCGTCGGGGATGACCATGCCGCCGCCGGCGTCGGTCGTCACCTGGCGGAGCGTCGCCTCGGAGACGCTCGGGGCGAGTTCCATGCGGATCGAACCGTCCTTCGAGATGAAGGGCCGGAAGATCAGCTTGATGCCCGTATCGAGGTACTGCACGGTCTGCGTCGCGGTGGTCTCCGTCTGCGTGGTCGACAGGTAGCCGACCTTCTCGCCGACGAGGATGTGCGAACGCTGGCGGTTGAGGGCCATCACCCGCGGACGGGCGAGGACCATGGTGTCGGTGACCTCGTCGAGCACGCGGAGGAAGACGGCGACGTTGTTGCTGAGCACGCCGACCTTGAGGCCGCCGGCCTGGCCGGTCTGGCCGACGCTCGTCGAGCCCGCCGCGGCGCGATTGTCCGTCGGCTGGAAGCCGAGCTTGTCGGTGCCCTTCGATCCCGGGTTGTTGTTGCCGGTGATGAGGTTGTTGACGGCGGCGAGCGGATTGGCGAAGTCGGTGAAGTCGATGTCGCCGATCACGCTGAAGTCGACGCCGAAGGCGTTGTCCTCGTTCACGCGGGTCGAGACGATCGTGCTCTCGACCGAGACCTGCTGCGGCGGGGTGTCGATTTCGGCGAGGAAATCGGCGATCGCCTGGAGGTTCTCGGGATAGTCGTTGACGACGAGCATCGCCTGGAAGGCCCAGGAGTCCTCGCCGGCGTTGCTCACGTCGGCCTTGACGCCCTTCTCGGTCTGGCCCATGAAAGAAACCTTGCCGACCTCGCTGATGAGCGGCTGGACGAACTCGTTGGCGTCCTTCGCGCTGAGGTACTCGAGCGTGAAGCGGCGGCTCTCCTTCTTGCGGCGAGCCTGCTGCATCGCCTCCCAGTCGTCGCGGGTGTAGACGTAGATGAAGTTGCCGACCTCCTCGTAGCGGAGGTCGTTGGCCTTGAGGATCACGTCGAGGGCTTCCTGGACGGTGACGTCAAACAGGTTGGCCGTGACGGTACCGCTCACGCCCTTGCCGGCGATGATGTTCTTCTGTCCCTGGATCGACAGCATCTGCAGGGCCTGCAGGATGTCGGTGTCCTGGAACTGGACCGTGAAGGTTTCCTTGCCCGCGGCGGTGATCGACTTCTTCGCGTCGCCTCCGCTTGCCGCCGGCTGCTTGGCGGGCGGCGTTGCGCTGCCGCCGCCGGCCTGGCCGAGCGCCGGCTGCACGATCGCCAAGGGCAGGATGAACATCGCACCGGGGAACAGATGGGGAACGGTGGTCCAGCCAGTGGTACGAGTGGATCGGCGGTCGTCGCGCATGTGCAAGGCCCTCTCGGATCTCGTCACCGGCCGCTCGAACGAGCCGGACCGGCAACGCGGGTGTGTCTGGAGCGATGAAGGGATCAGTTGGCGGCCAGTGACAATCACCGGCCTTGGTTGCCGCCCCTCGTCAGGGGCAAGCGATCAGCGGCGCGGAGGAGTGGCAGACTCTTCCGCCGTGTTTTCCTCGGCCGATTTGCCGGTGGACTTTCCCTCGCCCGCACGATCGGAGCGGTCAATAGCTCGCTTCGGGGTGGGGTTGCGCTGGCTGTCCGACCCGCGCGGTCCGGCATCCTTGGAATCGGCCGCTTCCGCGAAGGGATTCCTTGACGGGTTCCGCGGCAGGACCACGACCTCGGGAGGGGCGAGCGCGGGCAGCGCCGGCGGCTCGAATCGCGAGGCGAGCAGCGCGTCGTCGTCGGCGACGGCGGTGCGCGGGATGTTGGCGAGGATGCGCAGGCGAGCCCAGAGGAGAAGCCCCATCGGCTTCACCCACAGGACAACCGCCGCGGCGGTGACGAGCCCCACGGCCCGGGCCCGCTTGCCGAAGGGAATCACGAGCGGGCGATGCGTACGGCTCATCAGCGGACCTCCTCGGCGGCGCCGGCGACGGATGCCGGAGCCGGCGCGTTCGCCGGTGCGGCGCCTTCACCGTCGGAATCGTCGGGATCGGTTGCGGAAGCGATAGGCTCAAGCGTGAGTCGAAGGAGCAGTTCGTCAGCGCTCCCCTGCCGCTCGAGCGTGAACTCGCGCACGAGGATGCCGTTGGCCCTGTCGATCTCCTGCATCGCCGTGGCGACGTCAGCGAAGGAGCCGCGCAGTTCGACGTGAAGCATGCCGTTCCCGTCGCGCGTGGCGTGGGCGAAGATCGGGGCGTCGAGGATCGGCTTGAGGGCGTCGATCTCGGCGCGGAGGCGATCTCGCTCGGCCATGAGCTTCTCGGCCGCGCTGCTCACGCCGCGCAGCGTGCGGGTCACGTTCTCGAAGGAGGTCCGTTCGGCGTCGAGGCGCTCGGCCTCGCTGAGCGCCGGCCGCACGAACCAGAATCCGACGACCGCGATGGCGGCGATTGCGCAGCCCATCGGGATCCATGGGGACGATCGGATGGTGCGGAGCTCACTCATCGTGCTTTCCCCCTTCCGCGTTCACGTCCGCGTCGCCCTGGACGACGGAGAACATGCGGTCCGAAGGCAGTTCGAAGCGAATGACGTAGGGGACATCCCCCGCCGAGGCGTCCGCGGCTGCGACCCGCTCGAAGGGCTTGGTCGCGGCAAGCGCCGTGACGAAGAGTCGCGCGCCGTCGGCACCGCCCAATGCGACCACCTCGCCGCGGAGTCCCGAGCCGCCGTCGATGAGATGGACGCGCTGAAGCCGATTCCGGTCGGGCAGCGCATCGGTGATCGCCCCGAGCATCGAGGAGAGCGGCAGCTCCCCCTGGCTGCGCCGAAGGGTGTTGGCAATCGACGCCAGCGAGGTGACCTCGGCCTCGAGCCTGCGGCGATGCTCGTCGCGGGCCTGCGAGGACTCCGCCTGGCGCTCCGCGGCATCGCGGGCATCGAGGGCCTCGAGTCTGCCCGCCTCCGCCGCCGCCGCCGCGGCCGCCGCCACGAAGGTCAGCGCCAGCGCCGTGCGGCAGGAGCTCGACAAGGCCTTCGCCCGGTCCACGCGCTCCCGAAGGTCCGCCGGAAGGAGATTGACGGTGTCGGTGTTCATGCTGCCTCCTGGCGATCCGCCTCGCGGGCGTGGGTCGGGATGACGTCCCTGGCCGAGACGGCGCCATCGCGGCGGGCCTCGGCACTCAGCGGACGGAAGGATGCGCCGAGGGCGCCGGCCCACGCCGCCGCTCCGCCGTGGTCGATGGCGTGCACGCCGATCTGGGCGTATGCGGCGGCGAGCGTTCCGACCTCGTCGTCGCGCCGCACCGGCACGCCGATCGACCGCTCGATGTCCTGGGCGAGGTCGATGTCGTAGGCGTCGGTGCCGGCAAGCCGGACGTCGCTCGGGTCGCACGCGCCGTAGCGCTCCTGGCCCTCGTGGTAGCAGGCGAAGATCGCGTGCACGACGTCCGAGCGGCGCGTCGCGTAGGTGCTGTGCAGGATCGACTGCCCCTGCACGAGGAGCGCCGTACAGCCCTCGGCGTAGAGGTCGACGGCCAGTCGCACGCGGGCCCGATCGCTTGCCCGGCGCGAGGTTCGGTTGCAGGTGCGCGTGATCGCGGCGAAGCTCGGTTCGACGGCCTCGGGCATGTAGCCGATGTCGATGAGCGGCTGCACGAGTCGCTCGACCGCCGTGCGATCGGCGACGACCGCGGCGATTTCGCAGCGATCGTGCTCGAGGGCGCCGAGCCGGATGAAGTCGCACTGCGGCCGCTCAATTCCGAAGCGGACGGGAAGTGTCCGGCGGATGTCGTCGAGGATCGCCTCGTCACTCCCCTCCGGCACGGTCAGCGTCTCGGCGCGGACCGCGCTGACGGGCACGACCACCACGCAATGGCGGCCGCGGAAGTCGCCGCCATGCAGCGCGGCCCTGATCTGCTCGATGGATCGCTCGGGCTTCTCGGCGTCGTAGGCCACGCACGCCGAGGCAACCACGTGGGCTCGCTTCTGGCTGGCGACCTGCACCATTCGGACGAAGCCGTCACGGTACTCAATGCCGATCGGTCCGCAGCGCGGCCCGAAGGCGTGGCGGATTCGCGACGCAAACCACTGTGCATGTCGCATGACGAAGTCGCTCCGAGTTTTCGGATGGTGACCAACGCGGGCTCGCGGTCACGGACTCGACGTCCGGGCGGCCCTTGGCTCCATCGGCTCTCGGACGCTTCGGATTCGGCCCAACTCGCCAATCGGGAGGGCACCAAACGAACAGCGCGTCCCGATGGCGGACGCGCTGGACAGGGACTTGTTTCCGCGGCTCAGCCGGCGGGGGTGAGCGAGCCGGACTCGAGCGTCGGCGCCTCGTTGGTGATGTCCGCGAGCGAGACCTTGCCGGTCACGCCGTCGATGGTCACGCGATAGACGCTGCTCCCGCCGCGCAGGACGATCTCGCCGCCGGACCCGGGCTGCCCGGAGCTGGTCACCGTGCCGCCGAGTTCGTCGTAGGTGACGAACGAGGCGCCGCCGTCGAGCTCGACCGAGGCGACGAAGGTGCCGCCGAATCGCCCGTCAGCCTTCAGATTCACGATGAAGCGACCGTCCTGACCGGCGTTGGCCAGCGGGTCGCTGACGTACCGCGCAGTGTCGGGGTCGAATTGGAGGCCGAGTTCGCTCTCCCGCAGCTTCACGATCGCCCAGCCAAGGTACTGGCCGTCGGCGTCGGGGTCGGGCAGGAAGACGAGTCGCCGGTGCTCCTGGTTGGCCAGGGCATCGGACTGCGCGAACATCAGGTCCGCCGCAAGCCGCCGCACGGCGCCTTGGGTGTCGAAGTCGCCGCGCTCGCCGAGAATCGGCACGAGCAGCGCGCCGGCAAGTCCGAGCACCGCCACCACGATGAGGAGTTCGACGAGGGTGTACCCCCGCTTCAGCAGCCTCCGCGCGTTCATGAGCCTTGGCATGTCCTTCTCCTCGCCTCCGACATCCGTTCCGGACCGCTTGGCACGGGGCCGCGGCGTCGATCACTGCTTCGGCGCGGCGACCGGTGCCGCTGAGGGCGTCACCGTCGCATTCGCCGGCTCGGCCTTGGCGGCGGTCGCCGCGGCCGCCTTCGCGGCGGCCTCGTCCATGATCTTCTTCAGGTCGCCGAAGTTGGCGACGTTCACCTTCATCTTGCCGCTGGTGAGGGCTTGCTCGAGCTGGCGGAAGTCATCGCGGAGGCCGCGGACCTCGGTGATGGTGCGCTCTCGCTGGGCAGCCGCGTTGGGCACGCCGCCGACATGTTCCTGGTCCTCAACCTGCAGAGCGATCGGCGCCGCATCGGCGCGCGACGGTCCGCTGCTGATGTTGGTCCACACCATCGCCGCGAGGAGCACGGCATTCACGGTGAGAATGCCGTTGAGGTACTGCTGCGAGCGACGCATGCGACGAAGATTGGACGAACTGGACGATTGGGACATGGGGTAAGGTGCCTCCGCTGTGCGTAGCTTCGGCCGTTGTTCGCCGCCGAATCAGACAAACTCGCCAAAAGCGACCGCCGCGGGGGATGTCCCCGCGGCGGCCGGTGAATCATGCTGGCTCAGATGAGCCCCGAGAGAATCTGGAGCTCAGCCTCTCCGTCGATCACCAATCGGCGGGATCGACGGGGTTGCCGTCCGGGCCGTTCGGCAGCGCCGGACCGTTGGTGGCGTCATAGGCGACGCGAAGAGTCGTGCCGTCCCAGTCCCAGGTCCAGAAGGCGTTGGGCAGGTTCGGGACGCTCTGCAGGTACTGGAACCCGCCGTTGTTGTCGTCCGGCGTGGTCAGAAGCGTGAGCAGAGCAGCGGCATCCGAGGCGCCGGTGAGGTTGCCCGAGCCGTTCTTGACTCGGTAGAGCTCAATCTGGCTGCGGATGGTCTGGAGCTGGCTCTTGACCGCCGACACCTGGGCGTCCTGCGACGCGTTGGTGAACTGCGGAATGACGATCGCGGCGAGGATGCCGAGAATCACCACGACGATCAGGATTTCGATGAGCGTGAAGCCTCGCTGACGACGTGCATTCGTTCGGAGATGCATGCGCATCCCTCCTTCGTTGACACGGGGCCCTCGCCTGGCGGCCTTCCCGGGGCTCGACGGTCGGTTCCCCTTAACTCCGTACGCGCAATCCACCGCGGATGGCGCTCTCCCAGTTCGGATTCGCTTCAACGCGATCGAACGGAACAGCGTCAGCATCGGAAATCAACGCGAAGGAGTTGACGTGCAGGCACATGCATCGGTGTCCGCTGACGTCATAGACGTCACCGCCTGCCGTAGCCGGTACGGTCGCCGCGCGTTACGGGCCGTTCGGCGCGGAGCGACCGGGCGATCAGGCCGCGAGTCGAGCCTCGAGCCGCACGCGAACTCGGAAGCCCTCGCCGCTCGGTTCGCAGAACTCGACGACGCCGCGCCGGGCGATGCAGCCGTGCGACTGGAAGCCGACGCAGACGATCATGCCGACGCGAAGCGGCTCGCAGGCATCCGCCTCGAGCCAGTCGCCGACCATGGAAACCGCCACGAGCTCGTGGATACGACCCCAGTCATCGCCAAAGAGGCCAAACGCGGTGGCGACGCCGTCAAGGCGGGTCGGGTGCGGACGGCCGTGGGACATGGGGCGGATCTCCGATGGAGCTGGCGCGCTGCGGGCTGTCTGGCGCAGCCCATCCGCGCGTGTTCTCGGCCAAACGGACCTGCCACTTGAGGTCACGACCCATTCGACCGAGAGAACCCATAGAGATTCACCTCCCGCCTCCTGTGGCTACCATGCCGAACCTCCGTCACGGTTCGACGGAACGCGGCCGCCCACGGCGTTCGCCGCGCCTCGGCCTCTCGGAATCGGCGACTCCACGACATGCTCCGGGTCCACGCCTTCGAAGCACTCCGCCCCGCCGGCAGCCGCGCCGCCCTTGTGTCATGTCCGGCCCATGACGCCGCGAGCCGCGGTTCCTCCGGCGGTTCGCACGGAAGCGCCTGCTGCTGCACGCCCGCCGCCGACTCCTATCGAACGGTGCTCGAGGCCACGACGCCCGACGAGGCCCGACGCACGATCGAGCGGCTCTTCGCGGCTGGTGCGCTCGTGCCCGACCCCGAGCCGCGGATGTACGTCTACCGCATCGCCCGCGATGGTCGACGACAGGTCGGCCTCGTGGCGTCGGTGGAGCGAGCGACGCTCGACGTGAAGGCCGAGCCGGTGGAGGCGCCCACATGGGCCGAGCCCGCAACGGCGCTCTTTGACGATCCCTCGGGCGAGGTCATGAGCCTTGCTGCCGAGGACATGAACGAGCGGCCGATCTTTCACTTCAACGCCGGCGACGGCACCACCCACAGCGGCTGGCTCGCCCGATCGCCGGCCCGGTATGAGGCGGCGTTCGCGGCGCTCACCGGCCGGGCCACGCTCGTGCGGCCTGGGGCATGCGCCGGATGCGATTGCATGCTGACGCTGCTCCTCGAGCGCGACGGCGCACTCGACCCGCTGCCCGCGCCGCGCTGCGGCCTCTTCGTCCAACGGTCGGCGCTCTGCTCGTGAGCGCCCTCTCTTCCCCGCTCTCGTCCGCCGCCCGAAAGGCCCGTCGCGCATGAAGATCCTGGTCGCCGATCGCTTCGACAGCTTCGCCCTCGAGGCCCTGAAGCAACTCGGCGATGTCGAGGTTCGGGCCGACGTCACCGCCGACGAGCTTCCCGCGGCCATCGCCGAGGTGCGCCCCGCGGTGCTGCTGGTCCGCGGCACCCGCGTGCACGCGAAGGCCCTCGGAGTCAGCGATCGACTTGCCTTGGTGGTTCGGGCCGGTCCGAGCGCCGACTCGGTGGACGTCGCCGAGGCGAGTCGCCGCGGCATCTTCGTGGCCAGTACGCCGGGCAAGAACGCGATCGCGGTGGCCGAGCTCGTCTGGGGCCACATTCTCGCCTGCGATCGGCGCCTTCCGGAACAGATCGCCGACCTGCGGGCCGGCACGTGGAATCGCGCCGAGTACGCCAAGGCCAACGGCCTCTGGGGCAAGACGCTCGGCATCGTCGGCTTCGGGCAGGTCGGCCGCGAGGTCGCCGCGCGGGGCAAGGCCTTCGGCATGCGCGTGGTCGCCTGGAGCCGGACCCTCACCGAGGAGTCGGCCGACCGGGCCGGGGTCGACTACGTCGCGAACATCGTGAACGTCGCGCGGCTGGCCGACGTCGCGAGCGTTTCGGTGGCCTCGACGCCGGAGACGCAGGGACTCATCGGCGAGAAGTTCTTCAACGCGATGCGCGCCGGCGCCACCTTCGTGAACACGAGCCGAGTCGGCGTCGTCGACGAGCGGGCGCTGGCAAAGGCAATCGGCGAGAAGCAGCTGCGCTGCGGCCTCGACGTCTTCACCCAGGAGCCGACCGGGGGCACGGGCACCATCGCCAACGAGCTTCTCAAGTTCCCCTCGGTCTACGGCTCGCATCACGTCGGCGCCCACACCGAGCAGGCCCAGCGGGCCACCGCAACCGACGCGATCCGCGTGATCAAGACCTGGGCGGAGACGGGGCAGGTCCCCAACTGCGTGAACCGCGCGGCCGCGACGCCCGCGACGGCGATGCTCACCGTCCGCCACCTCAACAAGCCCGGCGTGCTCGCCCACATCTTCTACACGCTGGGCCAGGCCCAGATCAACGTCGAGGAGATGGACAACCTCGTCTACGACGGCGGCGAGGCGGCGTGCGCCCGGATTCAGCTCTCGCGGCTTCCGAGCGAAGAGCACATCGTCACGATCCGCAAGAATCCCAACGTGCTGGGAACGTCGCTCTCGCTCATCAAGCGCTAGCGCCCGTCCCTTGGGTGCGGCCCGCTCCCGCGCATGACACCGCGACGCTTCAACTTCTCGTCGGGTCCGGCCGTGCTGCCCGAGCCCGTGCTGCTCCAGCTCCGCGAGGAGCTCTGGTCGATCGACGGCACCGGCATCGGCATCGCCGAACAGAGCCATCGCGGCCCGGTCTTCGATCGCGTGCTCGCGGACGCCACCGCGGCGGTGCGCGAGGTGGCCGGGCTGGGGAGCGAATGGGAGGTCCTCTTCCTGCAGGGCGGGGCAACGATGCACTTCGCCCTCATTCCGATGAACTTCCTCGGACCGGGAAAGACCGCGGCGTTCGCCGACACCGGCACCTGGACCGCGAAGGCGATCAGCGAGGCGAAGCGATACGGCTCGGTCGCAGTCCTCTGGAGCGGGGCGTCACACCACTGGGATCGCGTGCCGCGGCGGGAGGACCTGCCGAGCCGCGAGCGGGCGAGCTACTTCCACTATTGCTCGAACAACACGATCGAGGGCACGCAATACGCCGCTCCGCCCGAGGTCTCGGCCCCGCTCGTCTGCGACGCGTCGAGCGACATCTTCAGCCGGCGCTACGACCTCGACCGCCATGCGCTTGTCTTCGCCGGGTCACAGAAGAACATCGGGACGAGCGGCAACGTGCTGGTGCTCGTTCGGCGCGACTTTCTCGCGACGGCGCGCGAGGATCTCTCGCCGATCCTCTCCTATCGCGATCACGCGGCGGCCGGCTCGCGCCTCAACACGCCGAACACGCTCGGCATCCGCGCCCTCGGACTCTGCTGCCGCTGGATACTCGATCAGGGGGGCGTGGCGGCGATCGAAGCTCGAAACGAGGCCAAGGCCCAGTTGCTCTACCAGGAGATCGACCGGAGCCACGGCTTCTATCGCGGCTGCGCCCACACCGCCAGCCGCTCGAGGATGAACGTCACGTTCCGGCTTGCCGACGAGTCGCTCGAACGGGCGTTCGCGACCGAGGCGGCGCGATGCGACCTCGACGGCCTCGCCGGCCACCGCAGCTTCGGCGGCATCCGAGCGTCGATCTACAACGCGATGCCGCACGCCGGATGCGAGGCGCTTGCGGCGTTCATGCGCGAGTTCATGCGAACCCGCGGATAGGGCCAACGAAAAACCCCCCGCCGGCCGAGCCGACGGGGGGTGATGTTTGACAGAGCGTTCGTCCGTCACGGACATTGGCACGCGAACGGGCACTGGTACTTCGCCAGATAGACGCACATCGCGTCCCAGTTCATGTCGCAGCATGCCGGATCGAGCCCGCAGACGCAGGAGTCGCATCCGGGCTGCTGCGATCCCGGCGAGGCGTGCACGACGCACGCGGGGCCGCCGAGGCAGCTCCCCCATCCGCCTAACAGGACGCTCAAGTCGGCGCCGTCGATCACGCCGTCGAGCGTCAGGTCGTAATTCGGATCGTGGGTGCCCCACGCCCCGAGGAGCGCCGCGAGATCGGCGCCGTTGACGAAACCGTCCTGCGTGAGGTCGCCCACGCACTGGGCCTCGATCACCGCCGTGCTGATGCTCGCGATCGGCACCTCGGTCCAGAGGCCGTCGGATCCGACCGACGCCCTGCCCGGTGCGTTGGTGAGCGACGGCTGTCCGCTTCGCCACGCGGTGTAGCCCACCGGCGCGCCGCTCGTCCAGCGGAAGGTGCCGCCGATCGCCTGGTCGTCGAGGCCGATCGCATAGTTGTCGTAGCCCAGGCCGAAGTGCACCGCCCATTGGAGCCACGCGGCCTCCGCGGACGTCTCAAGCGACGCAAGGCGACCGCCCATCTCTCGCGCGGCCCGCTCGGCGTAGCTCCACGACGTTGGCGAGAGGACGAAGTATCGGTGGCCATTCGAGGGATTCGAGAAGGGCCCGGCGAGAATGACCTGATGGCAGAAGCTCGACGCTTCCGATGCACAGACATCGTCCCACATCGCATCGCAGCAGAAGGTGTCGATGTCGCAGACGGCGTTGCAGCACGCCTCGTCCGCGCAACCCGGCGTCGAGCCCTCCTCGTAGCAGTTCCCGGCGAAGGGACCGCCGCACGTCGATCGCCACGAGTCGGTGATCGCCGCGCGGGTCACGCCGGAGGAGATGTCGTTCCAGCGGCCATGCAGGTGCGACATCTCGACGACGTCCTCCCCGTCCTGGTCATTGGGCTCGCCCGTGTACCAATTGGAGTAGGTGAATGGCTTGCCGCTCGACCAGACGAAGGTGCCTTCCTGATTGATGTCGCTGAGCCCGATGAACGCCGGCACCGGCGTCCATCCGGCGATGTTGTTGAGAAGCGCGTCCCGCAGCCATGCGTTCTCGTGTGCGCTGTCGATCGTGACGAAGCCGTGCTCGGTGCCCCCGACGCCGGGGAGCGAGTTCGCCCAATATGTCGCATCGAGCAGCCGGTGGCGGTGGCCGTTCCACGGGTCGATGATCGGGCCGGTGACGTATGCGGGCGTGCATGCGGTCTCGGCCTCCGAGACGCAGACGCCGTCCCACATCGTCTCGCAGCAGAACGGGTCCGACTCGCACACGAACGAGCAGCAGCCGTGGTTGGAGCAGCCAGGAGTGCCGTGAGTTGCGAAGCAGCTTCCCGTCGCCGTATCGCAGATGGGAAGGAGGTCAAACGCAAGGTCGAAGTCGGAGAACCCGGTCGTGAGGATCATGACCGAGTGGTGGCTCCACGCAATGGAATCGACGTCGAGCTCATACTGTCCGGGCCCCAGGATGGCGGTGAAGTCATACGGAACCGTCACTTCAAAGGGTGGGGCTTGTGGCGACTGAACGAGGAAGATGTCGGCGCCAGCCTGTGAGAGTTTGACCGTGCAGTGTCCCTTTGAGTACGGAGGCCCCCCGTACGTCGTCTCATAGGACTTCACGGTGCCCGACAGCTTGACGACCCGCGACTCGGTCAGATCGATCACGACATGGAGACTCGACTCGAATGAGTCGTTCCCCCAGCCCGTGTATATGGAGCTGTCTGCGTCCGCGTGAGCCGAGATCACTGTCGACGTCTGACTCGCGCCCTCGATGGTTGAGCTCCACGTACCGAGATCTGTTGTCGAGTGCACTTCGGTGTTCTTGCGAACGAGTCGCTCGGCTGAAACGACTGCTTGGGCGCTTGCGCTGTGCGCGGCCGCGCCACACAACAATGCGACCGCCAGCCGCGAGAGGCCTTTCGGCCATCGGGCTGAGGCAGCACTTGAGAAGAGGCTGCTCATGGATGTCTCCAATTGCGGAGTTGCCGTCCGCGCGGGGCGTCATCGCCTCGCCAGCGGAACGGGCTTCATCGTACGTCGCGCGAGCGCCCCGCACGAGTGACTCGCAAGCGACGCGCGATCACCGATCTCAGAGTGAGAATCGTCGCGGAGCGTTTACTGACGTTGCGGTCCAAGCAGCGCATCAAGCAGCCCCTTGCACGCCGCATCAATCATCGCATACATGTCGTCGAAGCCCTCGGGCCCGCCGTAGTAGGGATCGGGCACCTCGATGCCGCGCGGCAGTGACGATGGGTCCGGGTGATACGCGAGGAGGAACTCGAGCTTCGACTTCGGCGCGCCGCGGTCGAGCAGGTCCGAGTGATTCGCGCGGTCCATGACGATAAGGCGATCGAAGCGAACGAAGTCCGCCGCCGTCACCTGCCGGGCGCGGCTCGGCAGCTCGACCCCGTGCTTCGCGGCGACGGCCAGCGAGCGCTTGTCCGGCCGCTCGCCCGCGTGCCAGCCGCCGGTCCCCGCCGAGTCGACCTCGAAGCGAGCGAGGACGCCCCGCTCGCGGGCGCGGTGCAGAAAGACGCCCTCCGCGACCGGGCTCCGGCAGATGTTTCCCATGCAGACGAAGAGGAGGCGATGCGGTGCGGTCATGGCGCGAGCGGCACGCTACCAGCGCGGCCCGCGCCGATCTCGGCAGAGGAGCTCGACTCGCGCCGCCGCCGTCGCATACACTCCATCCTCGCAACGGGGCCGATCCGGAATCGACCGGACAAGGAAGGCTTGACGTCGCGCGCCGTGGAGCATGCTTGCCACGTAAAAAGTATGCAAAAACACAACTGCCAACACGCAGTACGCTCTCGCCGCCTAATACAGGCAGCGCGGAGATCCGGCCTCACGCCCGATAGGGCCGGACTCCGTCAAAAATCGGGCTGGTCACCCCAAGCTGGCATGCTGAGGGGAGACGAGAACCTTCGTATGCCTTGGCCCGAACACACGCTGCCGTAGGCGGAGTGCCGGGACGAGAACAGAAACAACGGATACGCGCGTAGAAGCGGCTTGCTGATTGTTTCGGCACGGGGGTTCAAATCCCCCCGGCTCCACTTCCCCAGGCCCGTCGACACCTTCCTGTCGACGGGCCTGGGGATTTTCATGGAGCGCTCGGTTACGGGCACGCGCCCCAGGCGCCGAGGAGGATCGCGAGATCGCCACCGCTGGTTGAGCCGCTTCCGTCAAGGTCGGTTGGTCCGGCCGCTCCCCAGGCGCCCAGAAGGATCGCGAGGTCCGATCCGCCGACAGCCCCGTCGGCATCGAGATCGCCGACGCAGGGCGTCGATCGCGCAGGTGACGCGACGTAGATCGCGTCGACGTACTGCGAGTCGCCGTAGAAGACGAACGGCGTGCTGATCCTGAGGGACTTGATCCTCCCCTCGTCGTCGCCGAGACCCATGAAGTAGCGGCTGTTCAGCTCGAAGTTGAAGGATGCGGAGATGGCGGTCCCGAGCAGGGTTCCGCTGGCGTCATCGCCGTCGAATGCTTCAATGAGGAGAGCGTTGTCGCCCATCGGGTTGTAGACGTCCGCGGTCATGAAACCTGCGGCGAGGACCGGTACGCCGAACGTCACCGTCAGCGACCAACCATCCTGGTCTCCGCCATTCGCGGTGTATCCCTGATAGGACACCAGCGGCCCTTCGCCTTCGGAGAGCGGTCGGGTTCCCGCGCCGACGCGCGAGCCCGGTCCGTGGACGACCAACACGTTCTCCGCATGGAGCAGCGCGCCCGGATAGAAATCGGGCACCACCTCGCCGTCGGGATGCGATTCGAAGTCGATCGAGACGTCCACGCCCGGGCTTCCGAGGCCCGCGACCCAATTGGCCATGTCCGTGGAGTTGCCGGTCGGGTTGCTGACGAACTCGACCACGGACGCTCCGACCGACCTGGTCATCGCGAGGACTCCACATCCGACCGCCACCATCAGGGGCAAACGCTGCATTTCCGATCTCCATGGCACCTCAACGGTGCACTGTCCGGGAACCTTCGCGGCAACGCCTGCCGCTCGATACAGCGGCGACATCGAGGGGAGACTCCGGACAGGGAGCCTCGATATTTCTCGGGATTTGAGCCCTCGCGGCGTCCGCCGCACCGCGTCCACGGCTGCCCGTTCCGATGCCATTCCTCGATCAGTACCATCAGGACGGCATGGAGACCCGAGGCCCCGACACGGAGCTCACCGAAGCGATGGACGCCCTGTCCAACGGCGGCGCCGTTCCAACCGCGCGGTTCATGCCGATCCTCTACGAGCGGCTCCGAGCCCTGGCCCAGGCGCATCTCGCCGGCGAGCGCCCCGACCACACGCTTCAGCCGACGGCCCTCGTGCATGAGGCGTTCATTCGCCTTGTCGATCGCCAGACGCCCTACGCCGACGGCGCGCACTTCCTCGCCGCCGCGTCCCAGGCGATGCGCCGAATTCTCGTGGATCACGCCCGCGGCCGAGGACGCCAGAAGCGAGGTGCCGGCGTCGAGCGCCAGCCGCTTGAGGAACTCGATCCGTCCGGTACCCCGGATGGGCTCAACCTCGTCGAGCTCGACGACGCCATCTCTCGGCTCGCGGCCGATGATCCCGAGGCCGCCCGCGTCGTCGAGATGCGCTTCTTCGCCGGAATGACCGACGAGGAGATCGCGAAGGTCATGGGCGTCACCGATCGGTCCGTCCGTCGGTACTGGATCCATGCCAAGGCCTGGCTCGCCCGGGAACTCCTCGGGCCGACCGACGAAGGGAGCACGCCATGAGCGGCGGCCGTCCCCCGACGGAGCGCGTTCGCGACCTGCTGGTCGCGGCATCCGAGCTGCCCTCAGACGAGCGGGCGGCGTTCGTCCGGCGGACGGCCGAAGGCGACGAGCGGCTCCATCGCGAGGTCATGTCGCTCCTCAAGGCGCTCGAATGCGGCGGCGACCTTCTCGAAGTCCGAACCGAGACGGCGGAAACCCCGGGCGTCGACTCGCTTACGGGCTTCCGATTCAGCTCGTATCTCATCGAAGAGCGCATTGGCTCCGGCGGCATGGGAATCGTCCATCGGGCAACCGACACGCGACTCGGGAGGAGCGTCGCGGTGAAAGCCCTGCCGCCGCATTCCGCGAACAACGCCGTCCGTCGGGCGCGGCTCGAGCATGAGGCGCGGGCCCTCGCCGCACTCAATCATCCGAACATCGCGTCGATCTACGGCGCGGAGGACACCGAGCGCGGAGCGCTGCTCCTCCTCGAGTTCGTGCCTGGCACGACGCTCGCACAGCGCATCGCCGCCGGTCCGCTGCCAATCGAAGAGCTGATTCAGATCGCCCGCCAGATTGCGCTCGGCCTCGAGGCGGCCCATGCGCTCGGCGTGGTTCATCGCGATCTCAAGCCGTCGAATGTACGGCTCACGGACGACGGCATCGTGAAGATCCTCGACTTCGGCATAGCGGAGATCCTCGCCGAACCGCGCGGCGGCGGCTCGGGCGAGCAGGACTCGCGGACGCCCGACACCGACGCGACGACCTCGCCTGCCGGTTCGGCGCCGCGCGTGCTGGGCACCGCGGCGTACATGAGCCCGGAGCAGGCCCGTGGGCGCAAGACCGATCGGCGATGCGACCTCTGGGCGTTCGGATGCCTGCTCTACGAGTTGCTTACCCGGTCGAGGCCATTCGCGGGCGATACCCGGTCGGAGGTCATCGCCGCGGTGCTGCAATTCGAACCGGACATGACGCGGCTTCCGCCGAGCACCCCGCCGTCCCTGCGGCGACTCGTCGAACGCTGCCTGCGCAAGGACCCGGCGACGCGGCTGCGCGACGCGGCGGACGCGAGGCTCGATCTCGACGACGCGCTGGCGGAGCTGCGCCACGCCGCCGCCGAACCGACGCAGCCTTCCCGATCGTCGTCGGCGGCGATGCTCATCGTCGGGCTCGCAACCGCCGCGTGTGGGTTTCTCATTCGCGGGTCAGCGCTGTTCGAGGCACCGCCCGACATCACGCGGTTTGGCGTGCACGCTGAGCAGTCGCTCCCGCTCGAGTGGGATCCCGGCGCGTCCTTCGCCATCGCTCCATCGGGCGACCACATCGCGTTCACGGGATTTCGCGTCAACGAACCGCAGCGGCTCTTTCTCCAGGCGATCGACGAGCTGCAGCCTCGTACGATCGAGGTGGCGGGGATGGCCCGCACGCCGAGCTATTCGCCGGACGGCACGAGCGTCGCGTATTCCGAGGTCACAACCGGGCGACTCATGCGCTATGACCTCGCCACCGGCACCGCGGCGCCCATCGGACAGCGGACCACGGATGCCTCCGGGATCGCCTGGGCCGACGCGAACACGATCGTCTTCAGCGAGAGCCGGGTCCTGTGGATCGCACCGATCGGGGGTGGCGATGCCACGCAGCTCACCTCGCTCGACTCCGAGCGGCACGACGTGGGACATGGCCAAGCCTGCGCACTGGGGGGATCCGACTGGATCTTCTTCACCTGCCAGCATCGCGATGCCCACGGCGAGCGGTATTCGCTTGAGGCGGTCCGCCGCACTGGACGTGACCGGCACACCATTCGCGACGATGCATGGGGAGCGATGACGCTCGGCGAGGACGTGCTGCTCTGGTGCGAAGGCGCGGCGATCCGAGCCGCGAGAATCGACCCTCGGAGCGGTCAGACGAGTACGGCGCCGGTCACCGTCCTCGAGCCGATTGCCGGGAGCACCGAGGCGTTTCCCGTCGCGCGGGCCGCGCTCTCCCGGACCGGGACGCTCGTCTATCTTCCGGGTGGGTCAAATCTGGTGACCACCGACCTGGGATGGATGCACCGCGACGGCCGGATCGAACGACTGGTGACCGACGATCATCCCGTGGGCTCGCCGCGCCTGTCACCGGATGGTTCTCTCGTGGCGTACGCGCGGGCCGGGTCGCAGCTGGAAGTGTGGGTGCGCGACATTCGGCGAGGGACAAGCCGTCGCCTTGCCAACGCCGACGGACGGAACCGCGACTATCCGTTCTGGGAGCGCGGCGGTGACCGGCTGCTCGTCGCGTCATGGGACGACAACACCTATCGAATCGAGGAACTCTCGATCTTCACCGGCGAGGGGCCGCGCATTCTCCTCGAGCGCCCGCGGAGCGAGGAGCCGACGGCCAACGACGTGTTGCCGGACGGTTCGGGCGTCCTCATCACCATGCGCCGAGCCGACGGATCTCGCGATCTCTATCGACTACCGCTTGAGGGAGGCGAACCGATGCCGATCTTCAGCGTTCCCGATGGCCGCACCGCCGGCCGATTCAGTCCCCGGGGCGATGCGATCGCGTATGTGGTCGAGCAACCTGGCCTCATCGCGGTCTTCGTCGAGCGATGGCCCGAGCTTGACCGGCGTGTTCAGGTCTCACAGGCCGACGGATTCCGTGCCGAGTGGAGGAGCGACGGAAACGCCCTCTACTACCGGCACCGAAGCGAACTGTGGGAGGTTGAGGTGTCGATGAGGCCCGAGCTCGTCGCCGGAAGAAGCCAGCTCATCTCCGATGCCTTTCCGAACGTTCGATATGCAGTGGACAACGACGGCGCGCGATTCCTGACGCCGCTTCCTGCCGGCGACCGGAGGAGCGGCACCCAATTCGGCGTGGTCAGGCATTTCGACCGGGTGATCCGTGAGGCGCTGGCGGGCGCGAGCGCTCGCTAGGTGACGGCGGCGCGGGCGGCCATCGCCGAATGGTGCGGGCGCCACGTCCCTCACACCCCCGCCGGCACCACCGCGCCGAACGAGGCGTGGCTCCAGGTCGTCGACTCCGTTCGGGTTCGTTCCGAACAGAGCTCGGCCTCGGTGGCGAGGCGGGTCATCCGCTCGGCGACCGCCCGCATCTGTTCGGCGAGGCGGCCGACGCCGCGGACGTCGGGATGCGGCACGATCAGCCGGTCGGCCTCGACGTCCACGCCCGGGACCGCGCAGAAGAAGCCTTTCAGAAGCGCGAAGAACTGTGCCCCATAGTGCTTGAAGCAGCGGTAGTCGTGACGCACGCGGATGTCCTCCGCCGCGCAGATCGCGTTGATCCGGTCCGTGTCCGGCCGCTCGTCGCCGAGGAACCCGACGACTCGCGTCATGACTCCCGCCGGGTCGGCGACCAGATCCGTGTAGTTGACGACCATCCGGTGCTCGATGTGGTCAAGCACCCACTTCTTGTAGAAGCGCATCCAGTAGCCGGTCTTGTTGACCGCGAAGTTCGTCCACGACGCGGGCGTATCGGGCAGCCCGTTCTGTTCGACGTTCAGCTTGAAGAGGGAGACAAGGCTGTCGAGCGGATAGCGAATCTGGACCAGATACTGTCGGTCCGCCTTCACCGGCGTGTCGAGATCGAAGTCGTGGTTCTTCTGGAACCGCGTCGCCGGATCGAGATCGAGCCGACCCTCCGGGCGCACGTACTGCTCGCAGTAGCGCATCCCCTGCTCGCCAAAGTAGCGCAGAAGGAGACCCTCGAGAAGATGGTGGCCCGAGCGCGGGAAGCTAAGGCATTCGGTTCGGTGGGCGATCGTCGGCATGCGATTGCCTTTGCAAAACGACTGCCACCACGGCGCGAGGCGCCGCCCCAGTCGCCCGACGCTCCTGTCGCATCAATTCCCGATCTTCGCGCCGCAACGTCGTCGTTCCCTGCGTATCACTCCGTGACCCTCCGCCACGCCCGCCCCCACGCACGTCATGCCTTCCTCCCGACGAGAACCCAAGTCGACCTCCGCGAGAGCCTCGGCCTCCGCGACCGATTGGTCGATGCTCCGTGCCGCCGCCGGCGCCGGACCCGACGCCCGGGCAAGCCTCGAGGCAGTCGCCCGCCGCTATTGGGGTGCGGTCTTCGCCTTCGTCCGCGCCACCGGCCAGACGCCTGAGGACGCTGCCGACCTGGCCCAGGGTTTCATGGCCGACGTCCTGCTCGGTCGGTCGCTTTTGGCGAAGGCTGACGCTCGCCGCGGCCGCTTCCGCTCGCTCCTCCGCCAATCCGTCGTCAATTACGTTCGGGATCGCATCCGCCACGACCGAAGCCGCAAGCGCGGTCCGGGCGACGGGAATGTCTCGAGCGGCAACGGCGGCGCTCTTGAGTCCCTTCCCGCCTCCCGCACCGCCCGCGCCGAACGCGTCTTCGACGCCCAGTGGGCCGCCCAAGTCGTGCGTGTCGCCGGCGAGCGGGCCGAACTCCGCTGCCGCCGCGAAGGACGCGACATCGCCTGGCTCGCCTTCCAGCGACGCACCCTCCGGCCGCAGCTCTTCGGCGACGCGCCCGTCCCCTACAACGATCTCGTGCGAACCCTCGAGCTCGAGTCGATCGGGCAGGCGGCGCACCTGGCGATCGTCGGTCGCCGGATCTTCGTCGAGGAACTCCTCGAGGAGGTCCGAACGACGCTTGGACCCGACGATGATGTTGACGAGGAGCTTCGCGCCCTGATCGCTGCCGTGGAGAATCCACGATGAGGCCGCCCTTGAAACCGTCCCGCGATCGCCCCCCCCAGCGCCCCTCCGAACTTCCGCCCGGGGACAGCACCTCCCACGGAATCCCGACGGCGTTTCGCTGGGCGCTCGACGCAAGCGCCGATCCCTCGCGGGCGGCCGCCGATTGGCTTGCCCGCGAGATCGTCCCCAACGCGAAGGACGCCGCGGCGGCGGTCGCATCCACGCTCTCGACGCTCGAGCAGCTCGTTGCCCTCAAGGTCGCCTTCAAGGCGCTCCGCACCGGCGCGGCCACGTCGGCCGAGCGCAATCGCGCAGCGCGCCTCTACGCCGCGACCATCGCCGCCGGCCTCGTCCGCTTCGACCTGCGCATCAGCCGGCAGAACGACGCCGCCCTCCGCAAGGCCTTCATCGCCCTCCGCGACGACAGCGCCTGCGAGGAGCCGTTGCGCGACCTCGCGACGGTCGCGATGTCGCGCATCGGGAAGTGATCGTAGCCCCCGCCCCGCTTCACTCGGCGGACTGGCGCACCGCGTTCAGCTCCGCCTCGCCCGCGGACTGCTTCTCGAGATCGCCGATGTCGATCGGGCTCCAGTCGACGCCCGCGGAGCCGGGCAGCGTGCCCGTCGCGAAGGCGATGTCGACCATTGCGATCTGCCATTGCGAGAGCGCGCTCACCTCGCGGCTCTGGGCATCCGAGAGCCGCGTTGAGGCGTCGAGCACGTCCTGGCTGGTGCGCAATCCGATGTCGAACTGGCGCTGCTCGGCCTGATAGGTCCGCGCGGCGAGCACCGTCTCGAGGCGCGACGCGAGAATTCGCTGCCACGCCGTCTGCAGCCGATCGAGTGCGTTGAGCACCTCGGTCTGGATCGTCTGCCGGCGGTCTTCCTTCGTCGCGAGCCGCTGCACCCGATCGAGAATCGCCCGGGCCACGCGGTTCTTCGCCGCCTCGTTCCCCAGCGGGATCTCGCCGTGAAGCCCGACGGTATAGGGATCCTCCTCGAAGTCGCCGATGTTCGAGACCGCGCGATCGAAGTGGCGGCCGCGTCCGACCGGCTCGTAGCGGTACTCGAGCGCGAAGGACGGCAGCGCCGCGTTGCGGGCGAGGGAGATGTTGGTCGCGTCCACCGCAAGCTGGAGCTCGATCTCGAGGAGCTCCATGCGATTGGCCATCGCGTCGTCGGTGAGCTTGCGCGGCTCGAGCGTCAGCCCGAGCGGGTTCGGCGCCGTCGCCGGCACGAGGAGCGTCTCGCTCTCGATCGGCAGGTCGGGCCGATTCATGATCCGCTTCAGCTCGCGGACCCGCTCGCGCAGCGTCGCGTCGGCGAGGATGATCTGCTCGAACGTGGTGCCCACGCCGCTCTCGGCCCGCGTGACCTCGATCTGTGCGACCTGCACCTGGGCGACAAGTCGCTTCGCGCGGTCGCGCTGGGCCACCGCGAGGTCGTACTGCGACTTGCGCACCTCGAGCTCCCGATACGCCGCATAGAGATTCCAGTACGCCTTGTCGGCATCGGCCAGCACGCGCGTCACCTCGAGCTTGGTGCGGGCGCTGGCGATCTGGCCGTTGTATTCGGCGATGCGGATCGACGCGGTGTTCGTCGCGATGCCGGCGCCGCGCAGCAGCGGCTGGCTGATCGAGAAGCCAAGGCCGGCGCTCCACGTGCCCGATCCGTCGGCGTTGAACGCCGGATCGGAACGGCCAACGTCGGTGAAGGCGCTGATCGTGCCGCCGGTGGCCAGCGGCAGCCTGATGCCGAGGTCGCCCGAGTCGGTGGTCGACGAGCCGTCCGGCGCATTGGTGAACTGGTTTGTCCCGTTGCGGGTCCAGTCGGCGAAGAAGGTCGCCTCGAATTTCGCCCGCTCGATGTCGATGTCGCGCCGGGCCAGCGACGGGGCGAGGAGCTGGGTCCGGAGCGAGAGGTTGTTGCGGACCGTCGCGTCGCGCACCTCGGCCAGCGTGAGGTCCAGTCTGCTCGGCCAGACCGGCATCGGATCGGCCTTGTCCAGAGCCGCCCGCGTCGCGTCCTCGGGCTTCACCGGCGGAACCGTGGACCGGTTCGCGAGATCGCTCGTCGCGATGCGCTGCAGCCGCTCCGGCGCGACGCGCCACGTCGACGTGTCGTTCTCGAAGAGTCCCTTCGAGCAGCCGGCGAGCAGCGACATCGCGCAACAGAGAACGGCCGCGGCCCGCATGCCTCGACTCATCCGCGGCGCGGTGCGCCGGCCCATCACGTCCCCATCACTCATGACGAAGTGCCTCAATCGGATCGAGCCGCGCGGCCTTGACCGCCGGGAACATGCCGAACGCGACGCCGACCACCGCGCAGAAGCCGAAGCTCATCGCCACGGCCCAGAGCGGAACCTGGGCATGCTCCAGGTTCGAGTTCGGTATTCGGGTGAGCCCGAAGGCGAAGATCTGCCCGATCGCGACGCCGACGAATCCGCCGGCGAGGGAGAGCGTGATCGCCTCGAGCAGGAACTGCATCAGGATCGCCGCGGGCGTCGCGCCGACGGCCTTTCGCAGGCCGATCTCGCGGGTGCGCTCCGAGACCGACACGAGCATGATGTTCATGATGCCGATGCCGCCGACGAGAAGGCTGATGCCCACGATGCCGCCGGCGACCGCGGTGATGCCCGAGGCCAGGGCCTTGAACTGGGCGATGAACTGGTCAATCGCCGCGACCTCGAAGGTGTCGGGCTCCGATCCGACCAACCCGCGCTCGATGCGGAGGACGCGGCGAATCTGGCTCTTCGATTCGTCGGCCAGCTCGGGGTTCTTCACCATCGCGGAAACGCGCATGAAGAAGAACTCGCTGCCCTGGAGCTTCTCGGCCACCGAGAACGGGATGAAGACCTCGGCGCTGTTGCCCGACATGCCGAACATCGTCCGCTGCAGCGTCTCGACCACGCCGACGATGAGGAAGCGCCGACCGCCGAGCAGGATGTGCTCGCCGACCGGATCGTTCTCGAGCTTCAGTTCCTTGATCGCGTTGTCGTTCACCAGGCAAACTTGGCGCTGGTTCTCCTCGTCCACGCGGTTGAAGGGCCGGCCAGTGGTCACGGCCCGATTCTCGATCGTGTGCCAATCGGGCCAGATGCCCGTCACGGTGATGCCGTCAAGCGTTTCCTTGTCGCTCTCGACGGTGAGGCCGACGTCGGTGATCGGCGTGATCGCCTTGATCGTGTCGCAGCGGGCGGCGATCGCCTCGACCTCCTGCGGACGGATCCGGATCTTCTCCCACGGATAGAGGTTTCGCGGGGCGTTGTCGGGGCGATTGGGGAAGACGAGGATGCGGCTCGCGCCGAAGCTCTCGAATTCGTTGAGGATCTTGGTCTTGAGCCCGACCAGCGCCGCGATGACCGCGGTGACGCTGGCCACGCCGACGATGATGCCCAACGTCGTCAGCGCCGAGCGGACCTTGTTGGCCCAGATTTGGGCCAAGGCCAAGGCGATGGCCTGCACATAGAAGAGCGGGTTCAGCATGCCTTCGCCTCCGGGTTCGCCAAGGCGGCAGGCTTCGCCGCGTTTCGCTCCGCTAGCCTCGCCTCGACCTCGACCCGATGGCGACCGGCCTGATCCTGGTCGATCGGCAGGTCGCTCAGCACTCGACCGTCGCGGAGCCGCACGACGCGCTGGCAGTGTGCGGCGACATCGTCCTCGTGCGTGACGATCACGATCGTCTGCCCCTCGGAATGGAGTTGGCGGAAGAGGGCGAGAATGTCCTGGGTGGTCGCGCTGTCGAGATTGCCGGTCGGCTCGTCGGCCATCAGGATCGCGGGGCGATTGAGAATCGCGCGGGCGATGGCCACGCGCTGCTTCTGGCCGCCGGAGAGCTGATTCGGCCGGTGGGTCACGCGGTTGGAGAGGCCGACTCGGTCAAGCGCCTGGAGCGCCCGCTTGCGCCGCGCGCCCCAGCCCCAGCCGACGCTGCGGGCGTAGACCAGCGGCAGCTCGACGTTCTGGAGCGCCGTCTGCCGCGAGAGCAGCTCGAAGCTCTGGAAGACGAAGCCGATGTCCTCGTTCCGGACGCGGGCCAGCTCGGCGGCGCCCATGCGGCTGACCTCGCGGCCCTTGAGCCGATAGGTGCCCGCGGTCGGCCGGTCGAGGCAGCCGAGCATGTTCATGAGCGTGCTCTTGCCCGAGCCCGAGCTGCCCATGATGGCGACCATCTCGTTGCGCTCGATCGTGAGCGAGACGCCGCGCAGGGCGTGAATCGTCTCGACGCCGACGCGATAGACCTTGGTGATGTCCTTGAGCTCGATGAGCATCGTGATGAGACCGACGAGTCGCGCGGCGTGGCCGCGGCGAACTCAGTGTGTCGTTGCGACGGCGCCGTCTTCCATCTTTGGCTCGGCCGGAGTGTCCTTCGTGCTGTCGCCCTTGCCGTCACCCTTCCCGCCCTTTGCGCCCTTGGCGTCAAGCGCCTCGTCCAGCACCGCCTCCTGATGCTTCAGCTTCTCGATCGCCTTGTACGGCCCGACAACCACGGTATCGTCGGCCTTGAGACCGGCGACCACCATCGTCGACGTCAGGTTGCTCGGGCCGGTCTTCACCGGCGTCAGGATCGCCTTGCCGTCGACCATCCGGAAGAGGACCGACGTGGTCCGCCGTTGCCGATCGACAAGCGGATTGTTGAGGGAGACGTCACTGGGAATGTCGTCGGTGGGGCGGTCGAGCACCGCCTGGCTCGGCACCACGAGCCCCTTGTGCGTCGCGATCTCGATGTCGACGTTGCAGGCCAGACCGGAGAGGACCTGGCGGCCCTCCTTCGGCTCGATCTCGATCTCGACCTTGAAGTAGCCGCTGCCCGACCCGTTGCTTCCGCCGAGGAGATCGTTGGTCCGCTGCAACGGGACCTTCACGACGCGGCCCTCGAAGACCTCGTCGCGATAGGCGTTGATGCGCACGTGGGCGACCTGGTCGCGGGCGACGCGGGCGATGTCCGCCTCGTTCACCTTGGCGTTCATCTTCACCTTCGAAAGGTCGCCGATGGTGAGAATGACCGTGCCGGCGTTGTTCATCGTGCCGACCATCACCAGCTCGCCGATCTCGGCGTTGAGCTGCGTGACCATGCCGTCCATCGGAGCCTTCATCACCGTCTTCTCAACCGCCTCCTGGGCCTGGTTGATGTCGGCTTCGGCACCTGCGAGGGCGCTCTCGATCATGCTGATGTTGTGGCGTGACGACTCGACCGTCGACTCGAGGTCGCGAACGCGCGTCTCCGCGTCCTCGAGAGCCTGCTTCGCGATGTCGCCGGATTCAAAGAGCGCCTTTTGGCGGGCGAGGACCGAACGGGCGTTGTCGAGCGACGACTCGGGGCCGCGTATGCGGGCGAGCTCGGCCTCGAGCCGGTGCTTCTCCCCGTCGCGGCGGGCCACCGAGGCTTCCTTGGCCGCGACGAACTGGCGGTCATCGAGGCGCACGACGACGTCGCCCTTCTTGACCCGCTCACCCTCGCGGAAGGGCAGCTCGAGAATGCGGGCCGAGACTTCGGCCGACATGCCGACCTTGACGTTGGGGATGATCTCGCCGGGGGCGGAGATGCTCTCGACCAGATCGTGCTCCGCGGCCTTCTCGATCCGGACCTTGGTCCCCTTGGTCTCGCCCTCCATCGAGGGCATCCACTTGGTGACGTCCGGGCCGGCGATGACCACGACCGCGGCGAGTACGAAAATCAGCGCGACGAGCACGCCGAGAAGAAGACGCACTGGCTCTACTCCAGACTGATCTCAAGAACGGATCCGCCCGCGGGGCCACACAAGCCCGTCGGGAGGGTCCACGGTATTGGGGCTCCAGCCCCTCCGGTTGCATCCCCGCATGCGCGGATGCGGCGAATCCCCGACCCGGCCCGCGCCGGATGAGGGACGCAGGATAGCCCACCCCGGACAGGAGCGGGCTCGCGGAAAAGAACAGCCCCCCGGCCGAAGCCGGGGGGCTGCCATGATCAGAGAAGATCAAGCTGGACTCGGAGCGAACTCCGAGTTCTGGCGATTAGGGGCAGCTGCCCCACGCGCCGAGGAGCTGAGCGAGGTCAGCCGCGTCGACGGTACCAGACGCGTCGAAGTCAGCCGAACCCGGTCCGCCCCACTGGCCGAGGAGGCCAGCAAGGTCAGCGGCGTCAACGACGCCGTCGTCGTTGAGGTCGCCCGTGCAGACCTCAGCGCCGGCAACCGGCGAGCCGAGGATCGTGAACGCGTTGTTGTAGACGTCAAACTGGTCGTCGCCAGTCTGGACGTTCCAAGCGCCGTTGAGGCCGGTGTACTTCACGAAGCCCGGGGTCGGGAAATCGCTCGACCGCCAGCTCCAGCCGCTCACGCCGTCCTGCTGCGTGATGCCCTCCGGCGAGTAGATGAACCACGCCCAGTTGGCCACAGCCGAACCACCGTGCGCAAAGTCAGTCGCACTCGCGCCGTAGACGGTCAGGTAGTAGTTGCCCTCGGTGAGGTTCACCGGCGGATCGAGGACGATCGGGTACGACGCCGTGGCGGCGCTGTCGAGAGCGTCATCGAACGGAGTCGGCAGCGGAACGCTACCGGCGAAGAGCTGGTCAGCGGCGACCGGCTTGACCGCGAAGGCCGCGTCAGCCTTCCAGATGATCCAGTTCAGGGTCTCGACGGTGCCTCCACCGATGAAGCCCTTGCCGATGATCTGGGAGAGGTCCCACGACACATTGCCAGCGCCCGGCGCCGGAACGGTGAAGGGACGAGCGAGCCAACGTCGGGGCTGGGCAGCGCTGAGAGCACCGCTCGAGAGACCGAGGTTGGTATTCACGCCGGCCGCAGAGACGACGAACTTCTGGACGCCGGTCGTATAGACGACCTGCGCGAAGCTGGCAGTGATGTCACCGACGCCAGCGGGGGTGGCGTCCTGATCCCACTGACCAACGCGAACGAGGTACCACATGCCCTGCTGGGCGTCGATGAGGGTCACGCCCTCGCCGCCGGCGCCGTTGTTGTCGACGGTGCCGATGTAGGCCGGCGGAATCTCTTCAGCCGGATCGAGGACGTCGTTCGTGTTGAACGCGCCGTAGAGCTCGATGACGCTGTCCCAGGTCGGGGTGTTCACGACGACCGTGAGCTGGCCGTTGCCCGGAGCCTGGACGAAGTACCAGAGGTCCTTGACCGTGGCCGAGCCAGCGCCCGTAATCATGGTCGACGGACCGTCCGTGTTCGCGTTGGTGATGTCGAACGGCGTGGTCGCGTTGAGCGAGATGGTCGTGGCGCTGGTGAGGCAGTCGTTGGCCGGGTCGGTGTCGTTGCAGTTATAGATGAAGTAACCGCAGATTGCGACGGCGCCGTTGTTGACACAGGGGGCGTCCCACTTGGTGTCGCAGCAGTGCGGGTCAGCAGCGCAGACGAGGTTGCAGCAGTTCCAGTCATCGCAGCCGGGCGTCAGGTGAGCGACGTCGCAGGGCTGGGTCGAGCCGGTACCGCAGACCGAGATGCCGTCCGTGATGTCGAAGATCACGGAGTAGCCACCGCAGGCGTGGACCGGAGCGGTCGGAACGGGTTCGAACACCGTCGAGATCACGAAGGTGTAGGTGCCCGCATTCAGGAAGAACTCCTGCGGGGTGAACGAGGCGACTTCGGCCGCGAGGTAGTTCGCGTTGAGCGGGCAGCTGTTGCCGTCGCCGAGGAAGAGGACCAGCGAACTTCCATCATCGCGGCCAGCGTTGATGCTGAACTTCGCCTGAGTGGTCAGGGTGAAGGTGTACCAGTCGAGGTCGCGGTTGGTGTTGTTGCTGCCGCCTGCGGGATCGAAGGTACCGCACTGACCGGTGATGTCGTAACTGCCGATACCCAGGTTGCCGAGGTTCTGGAAGGTGTTCTGCGGGGGGGCAGCAAAGTTGCACCCGCCGTTCGCCTCGCCGGCGCCGCCACACGTCGTGTCGGCATCGGTGAATTGGGCCATCGCGTTGGCCGCGAGGCCCGCTGCGAGCACAGCGCTCGCAATAAGACTGCTCTTAGACATTCGAAGTCCTCCTAAGGCCCGCTCCAGCGGGCCCCCACTATCAGACACCACACCGACGCCACACACGAGTGCGGCGCTCGGAATGCGCGGAATCACTTGGCAAAATAGCCCTTAGGCCGCATCGGTCCAGCGCCAAGATTGGGAAAATGAAATGCTGGGACAGGAAGCCGCAAAGTTCTAGCTCGGGGGCGGGGAAACACCCCCTGCCCGACACGCTACTCGCGAGGCGCATGTGGAAAAAACCCCTCACTGTGGGGCTCGCCATCGACGCCATGCAATGGGCTGCCGATTTTCGGCACCGACGATTGCCGCTTACCGGACTGGCTCGATCGTCACGACGAGTCGCATGCTCCGAAGCTGCTCGGCGATGAACTCCGCTCGCTCACGATGGGTGGCGACGACCTGACCAAGTCCCTTTCGATGCGCTTCCATCATGCAGCGCGTCGCTGACGGGCGGTTGAGGCGAACGACTCGGACGATCGTCTCGACGACGTAGTCCATCTCGTTCCGATCATCGTTGTGCAAAAGCACGCGCCACGGCGGAAGCGTGTTGGGCCGCGGCCTGGCCGGTGCAGGACGGACCGCCGCAGACGTTGTTCCGCCAGACGATGGAGACCGCGAAGCACCCGCGGAACCGCTGTCCTGCGAAGGGAGCGGCACGGGGGTGTCGGTATCGACCTTGTGAGGACCGTTGTTGCTGGCGGAGCAGATGGTCATGTGGATCGAGTACTGGGAAAGCGGCTGGACGAGCCTGCCGAGCGATCGGGAACGCGTCGAGTATACGGAGGGGCGACGGCGAAAACCCGAACGCACCCGCGATTCGACAGGAATTCCCGGGCGAAGAGGTTCATCGCCAGTCGACCACGATCTTCCCAAACTGCTCGCTCGCTTCCAATCGGGCGTACGCATGGACCCCATCGGTCGGGCGGAACACGCGGTCAACCACTGGGCGGATCGCCCCGGATCGGAAGAGCGCCACGCACTCCCGGAACTCCTCCATCGTGCCCATCGTCGAGCCCACAAGACGCAGTTGATTCCAGAAGATCCGGGTCAGGTCCGTTATCCCATCCGACCCCGTCGTGCAGCCACAGGTCGCGAACGTGCCGCCTCGAGCCAAGCTTCGGATGCACTGGCCGTGGACCGCCTTGCCAATCGAGTCCACGCACAGATCCACGCCGCGCTTGCCCGAGAGTTTGCGAACTTCGCGGGACCAGTCGCCACCGTCGTCGAGCACGCCGAAATTCGCTCCGAGGGCCTTGGCGCGAGCCAGCTTCTCGGCCGATCGGCTGGTGACGATCGTCGTACACCCGAAGTAGCGGGCGATGTTCAGCGCCGCCAGAGCCACACCGCCGCCGATGCCGGTGATCAGGACGATCTGGCCCGCTCGGAGCCCGGACCGATGGACCATCATGCGCCACGCCGTGAGATGCGTGAGGCCGAAGGCCACCGCCTCGACCGGATCGGCGTCGCCGATGGCGACGACGTTGCGGACCGGCGCGACGAATTGCTCGCAGAGGCAGCCGTTGCTGTGCTCGCCGATCATGCGAATGTCGTCCGGGGCGGGCGAACGACCGGGAATCACGGGGTCGGGCTGCGGGACCGCGGCGTTCAGAAGTACGCGGGTGCCGACCCAGCTCGGATCGACGCCGGGGCCGACCGACACAACGATCCCCGAGCCATCGGAGCCCGAGATTCTCGGGTAGGTGAGGTCGATGCCGGGAAGTCCGCGGCCGACCCAGAGATCCAAGTGGTTCAGGGCCGCGGCTTCGGTGCGGACCAATACATCGCCCGGACCTGGAATCGGATCCGGAAATGCGGGATCCAACCGCACGTTGGGGGCGACCGGGTTTCCCTGCCGTTCAATGACGATGGCCCGCATGAGACCCGAAGTGTAACGGTCGGGCGCATCGTGGATCGCTCAAGCCCCGCCCAAGTCCCGCCCAAGCCCCACTCAAGTCCCGCTCAAACCCAGCGAGGCCACGCCGGCATGTGAAGGTCACGCAGCGCGAGTAGGCTGCTTCCCGTCGATGGCCGATGAGGCTTCATCACACGCCCGAATACCGTCGCCGTCGCGCTGCCCCTCGGTCCGACTTCCCGCTCCAACTCTCGAGATTTCTTGATGTACACCGCCACCGCAGCCGCCCTCCTCGGATTGCTTCTCAACGCCTCCGCTCCACAGCGGGCGCCGAGTGGACCGCCGGCCCAGGGAGCCCAGCAGCCGCCGCAACTGCCGAAATCGACCCCCGGACCGATCACCGCCGAGCCAACCAAGCTCGACTTCGGCATCGTGCGCCCCGGCCAGAAGGTCAACGGCACGATCAAGCTCAAGAACCCGCTCTCCCACCCGGTGAAAATCACCAAGGCCACGCCGAGCTGCCAGTGCACGGGCGTCGACATCGAGGGCAAGGAGATCCCCGCCAACGGCGAGCTCGAGTTCCCGATCTCGATCAAGATGTCAACGGCCCCGGTGAAGAAGCTCGCGTACCTCCAGATTCTCATGGAGGACGTGAAACAGGTTGTCGTCGTGGTGCTTGAGGGCGAAGTCGCACTGGCCATTCGAGCGACGCCCGGCTTCATCGACGTGCAGCAGAAGACGAACATGCCGCCGACCGGCACCTTCACGATCGCCGCCGGCGACGGAAAGCCGTTCAGCGTCCTTGCGGTGCACAATCAGCCCCCGGTCTTCGTCGACTTCACGCCTGGCAAGGACGCGCCTCGGGCTTCGTACACGCTTCGCTATGACTTCACGGAGGCGATGACGCCCGGGACGACAAAGCACGTTCCGCCCTACCTGGTTGTCGAGACCGATCGCGAGGATTGCCCGGTCGTCGATCTTCGGGTTCGCCATGAGACGACGCAGATCAAGCCCGCCCTTCACGTCGCCGCGTATCGATCGTCCTGCGGCCGGATCAAGCCGGGAACCAGCGGCGAATTCGAGCTGGAGATCGAGAAGATGGGGAGCCAGCGGATCACCGGCGTGAAGAGCCTCTGGCCCGAGGCGAAGGCCGAGCTCATCGAGCAGACCTCCGACACGCAGGGCAACGTGCTCGTTCGGGTCAAGGTGACTCCGCCGGCGAACTTCACGGGGCTGCTCTTCTTCCCCGTCGAGCTTTCGGTCGGCGCTCTGACGTCGCAGCAGCTCATCATCGGGTCGGTGCGCTAAGCGACAATCCCTGCCAAGGACCAGGTGGGCATTCGCCCCTATTCGGAACTATGAGTGTTTTCTCAGACAAGCTTCATTGCCAGCATGCCGTTAGATGGTGAGATGTACCCAGAGAGTGATCTGATCACTCCTCGCAACGCCGCACACGTTGCGTCACACCGCCGAGTTTCAGTCACGAGACGGCGAATCGTTGCTGGGCTCGCATCATCACGGCGCGCGGCTCTCCGGCCGGGCGTCGAGGAGACACGACGATGAGCTTCTCACCGTCCTCGGACGCACCCGCATTCGAGCGTATCCCATCGCGCACAGCCGAGCCGATCCGGATTCGCAAGTACCCCAATCGCCGGCTCTACGACACGAGCCGCAGTCAGCACCTCACGCACGATGGCGTCCTCGCGCTCATCGCCGAGGGACGCACGGTGCAGGTGACTGATAGCCGAAGCGGCGCGGACATCACCAACGCGGTGCTGCTGCAGATCATGATCGAGCGCGATCCGGCGAAGGTCGCTTCGGTCCCCTCGGAGCTTCTGCATCGCGCCATGCGATCCGATGCGGGCTCGCTGGGTGCGGCCGCAGAAGCGGCGCTGGTCGCGTGGCGCTCCGTGCACATCGATCCGAGCGCGGCCGCTGCGAGCGTGCGGGCCATGTCGCTGGCCTCGAGCTCGACGGGAGCGTCCATCGCACCGGATGCGATCACGTCGATGATGAGTCGTCCCGCACACGCCCCCGCGGCGAACGGCGGTCGCCCGAAGGCGAAGGCCAAGCGGCCCGACGGCATGCATGACGACCGGGCCGAGCTCGCCTGACGCGGACGCCGGCGTCCTCGCTTTCGATCGCGCTTGGTACGCTCCGTCGCGGAGGTCATCGCCATGCGCCGATCGCTCGTCGCCGCCGTTCTTCTCGCTTCGTCAACGCTCTTCGCACAGTCGGCAGCGCCGCCTGCGAGTTCGCCGAACCCGCCCGCGAAGCAGACACCACAGCCATTCGAGGCGCCGGCAGTTCCGTTGGATGCCCGCGTCGATCCCTCAAAGATCACGACGCAGGGACTCCCACGGCTCCCCGATCCGGTCGCACAGCCGCTTCGCGTGATGGCCCATGTCGCCACGGCGCCCGAAATGGTGCCGGTGAGCCGCGAGCGATTCGTCGCCGCACGGGCCGCGATCGACAAGGGGCTCGCATACCTGCGCGGCTCGCAGCGACCGAGCGGCGCATGGATGGAGAAGGCCGTGGCCCAGCCGACGGACCAGCCGCGGGCCTCGAGCGCCGCCGTCGCCGTGACGGCGATGGGCGCCAAGGCGTTCATTCAGGCCGCACCCGATGATGCGAGCGGCAAGCGGGCGCTGAGTTTCGTCGCGGCAAAGGTCCGCGATGGAGGATTCGACGCTCTGGCAGAGGGCGGCGTCGGTACCTACACGACATCGGCGGTGCTGAGCGCACTCGCGCTGAGCGGCGACCGCAACTACGGAGACGACGTGCGCAGCGCGATCGCCTGGCTGCGCACGAGCCAGTGGGACCAGGGCGAGGGACTGAAGCCCGAGCAGGACTGGTTTGGCGGTGCGGGCTACGGCCGCGGCAAGCGCCCCGACCTCTCGAATACCCAGATCATGCTCGATGCGCTGCATGACGCCGCCGTGAGCCCCGACGATCCGATGGTCCAGAAGGCGCTCGCGTTCGTGAGCCGCGCACAGAACCTTCCCTCGTCCAACGACGCAGCGTGGGCCAAGGCGGGAGCGGCGACGCCGAAGAAGCCCGCGACGACGCAGACGGACGGGAAGGCGGCGACTCCCGCCACGGGGACCATCGCCGACGGCGGATTCATCTATTCGCCGGCGAACGGCGGCGAGAGCATGGCCAGCGAGAAGTCCGGCGAGGGACGCTTCGGCGAGAAGATGCCGCCCGGCAGCCGCAGCCTCCGCTCGTACGGTTCGATGACCTACGCCGGATTCAAGAGTCTCCTCTACGCGGGCCTCAGCCGCGACGACGAGCGGGTCAAGGCGGCCTTCGAGTGGATCTGCTCGAACTACACGTTCGACGAGAACCCCGGCGTCGGTCAGGATGGCCTCTACTACTACTACCACGTGATGTCGCGGGCCCTGCTCGCCGCTCAGCAGAACGAGATCCCGGTCCACGGCGCCGACGCCAAGCGCAATTGGCGCGACGACCTGATCGCCGCGATCGTCGCCCGGCAGAAGGCTGACGGCTCGTGGGTGAACGCCGCCGAGCGATGGGAGGAGTCGCAGCCGGATCTTGCGACGATCTACTCGCTGCTGGCCCTCGAAGAGGCGATCAAGCCCGTGCTGCAGACCGAGTGAGCGCTACGCCTCGCTCCGACGCCGATAGTGGAACGAGCTCGTGACGAACTCCTGGCCGTCGGCCGTCACGGCGAAGGTCTCCGACATCCACTCGTCGTCGGAGAGGAATCGCTCGATCGAGCGAACGCGCCGCACGCCGCGGGCGACGACGTCGGTCGCTTCGGACGTCCACTGGATGCCGCTTCCGTCGGCGAGGGCCCGCCCTTCGCCGCGCATGAGGCCGGTCCCCGACGAGTCCATCCAGGCGAACCAGTAGACGCCGTTGCGCGTGTCGAAGCCGCTGTAGCCACGGCCCTCGAACGGATGCCCGCCGGGCGCGCCGACCACGAGGTTCTCGAGCGTCCGCCCGCCGAGGATCCAGGCATAGCGCGAAATTCCGTGGCTCTCGAAGGCCTTCACGCCGGGGGTGAAGGAGACGGCGATGACCAGATCCCACGCCCCGACCTTGCGGCCGAGGATTGCGTGTTGAGGGCCGGGGGTTTGGTATTCGGCCCACGCGGCCCGCGGATCCTCGGTCATTTGCTTGGCATCGGTCATGGTGTGGCTCGCGAGTGAGGTGTGAGTGCGGGACAGTCAGGCCGCGGACACGAGAAGCCGATGGGACTCCGCCATCGGAATGAGACGGCGGCTCCACGCCGCAAGAAGCACCGCAAGACCCAGGAGTCCTGCGCCCGTCACCTGATGGAGCGTGACGGTGATCGCTTCCCACGCCGGGATCGCGGGCACCGCGCGGGTCCATACCGCAGCGACGGCGACCACGCCGAGACAGAGTTGCACGCCCACGCCGATGATGAGGGCCATGCCCACACGGCGCAGCACCGGATGATGGGCGTGGCCCCACGCTCGTCCGGCCGCGACGCCGACAAGCGATGCGACGACGATCGCCATGGTGATGTGGGCAAGGATCGCCCACATCGGATGGCCGGCCGCAGTCACGCCGCCCGGCGGCTGAAGATGGCGGTACAGCGCGCCGAGGATCAGCTGCAGGAGGAACGCCGAGGGCAGGAGGAACGAGAAGCTGCGGTCGACGTGGGCGCTCGGCTGATCGGAGACGGCGATCGCCTCTCGCCATGTGCGCGAGGTCGTCGCCGCGATGAGCAGGAACGCGGCGAAGACGAGCTGGGCGAAGACGCCGTGAATGATGGCCCGCACGATGCTCGGAGCGAGGACCGAACGGTCTTGCGAAAGCGTGAGTTCGCCGGTGACCCGCGTGCCGCCGAGATACCCCTGGAAGCAGACCGCCAGGAGCGTCACGATCGCCAATGCCCGAAGCCATCCCTGGCGTTCGCTGCGCCAGACGACCACCACGAGGACCAACGACGTCGTGCCGACCAGCATCCCGTAGAGGCGATGGGCGTGCTCGTAGAAGATGCCGCCCTTCATCTCGCTCACCGGATAGAGCAGCATGTTGTGGCCGAAGGAATTGGGCCAGTCCGGGACCGCGAGTCCCGACTCCATGCTCGTCACGAGACCGCCGGTGATGAGGAGGAGAAAGACCGTCACCGCCGCAACGACCGAGAAGAGCGAGGTCGGCTCCGGAAGCCCCGCGCCGACGGATGCGTATCCCGTCGGACGCTCGCGTTGCTCGTCGAGCGATCGGCGCCCGGCGACTCCGCCGAGCCACGCGAGCCCCCCGCTGACCGCGAAGAGACCAACGACGTAGAGGACGGGCGTCAGCTTCGAGCCGTGCTGCTCATCGCGAAGAAACGCGCCAAGCACGAGCAAATTCGCCACGGCCGAGACGATCCCGACCGCCGCCGGCCGGATTGCCTCACCGCCGGCGCCGCGACCGAATCGCCCGGCCACGAATCCCCCCCCGAAGAGGGCGACGAGCATCAGCCCGAAGAGAATCTCGCCCAGCGCCTGTCCGGGCTGCATGATCGAGAGGTACCCAAGCGCCCACATGAGTGCGGTGGTCGCAAAGCCCAGGGCCAGGTGCATCGTCCGCACCCAGCTCGCCCATGCCATCACCAGCGCCGAACCGCCGACGAAGAGGACGATCAGGACGAGCCATGACGATCCGCTCGCGGCGGTGTCCGAGGCGGCGAGAACCGCTGGTGCCAGCGGTGCGGGGGCAGCGGCGAAGGTGAGCACGAGAGGACTCCGGTGCGGGGGCGACCGCGGCGACCGGGCTCGTCGCCCGTCGATCGTGGAATCGCGACGCAGAGGCGGCCGAGGCGATCGCGATGGGCTCATATACTAGGGACTGCTCCGCGATTCGCTCACCGCATGCGCACCTCTTCCACATCCTCCGCCGTCACCTCCTCCGCCGGCGCGGCGGTGGCGAGTGCAACGCCGGAGGACGTGCGGGTGAGCGCGTCCGGCCGGGGCCTGATGAATCTCTTCATGGAGATCACCAAGGCCCGACTCAACGGGCTCGTGCTCATCACCACCGCCGTCGGCTACCTGTTGGCCGACGTGGGCCCCGTCGACTGGCTCCGAATGGCGTGGACGATGCTCGGCACCGGCCTTGCCGCGGCCAGCGCCGCGATGCTGAATCAGCTCCTCGAGCGCGATCGCGATGCCCAGATGCGGCGAACCGAGCGGCGCCCGCTGCCGACCCGACGCATTCCCGTCCCCGTGGTCTTCGCCTTGGGCGTGGGCTCGGCGTTTGCGGGCTGCTCACTCCTGGCGATGCAGGTCAACGTCCTCAGTGCCGGTCTTGCCCTCCTGAACATCGCGATCTACATCGTCATCTACACGCCGCTCAAGCCCAGGACGACGCTCAACACGCTTGTCGGGGCGATCTGCGGCGGGATCCCGCCGATGATCGGATGGGCCGCAGTGACGGGCGGACTTGAACCGGGCGCATGGCTGCTCGGCGCGTTCCTCTTCATCTGGCAGATGCCGCACTTCCTCGCCCTGGCATGGATGTACCGCGAGGACTATCGCCGCGGCGGCATGACCATGCTGTCGGTGGTCGATCCGCAGGGTGAGATGACGGCGCGGGTCATGGTCCTCACGTCGCTCATGCTCGCACCGCTCGGACTGGCGGCGACGCTCGGCGGACTCGCGGGATGGATCTCGGCAATCGTCAACCTCGGCGCAGCGCTCGCGATGACGTGGAAGTCCTACCGCTTCTACCTGTCGCGCACGGATCTCGTCGCCCGACAGGCGTTCTTCGCCAGCATCATCGCCCTCCCGATCGCCCTCGCCGCAATGGTCATCGATCGCGGACCGGTCACCGCCGAGGCGTGGCTGCAGGGTAAGCGGGCCCCGATCGGCCTGACCACGACGCTTCCGCCCGCTGCCCCGGCCCAGCCCGCAGCGGCAACCGCGCCCGACGGCGAACGGGGCGCTCGGTGAGCGAGCCGGCCGGCGTGCGACTCACGTTTCGGGATGGCGGGTGGGTTCTGCTCGTGGCCGGCGTGCTGTCCATCGCCTTGGTTCTGTGGGCATTTGCGGGAGTGCTCAGCGGACACGCCCCCAAGGGCGGCTTCGATGTCAGCTCCTACGGCTTCGACCTTTCGACGTGCCTGATACCGCGCGAGGAGCTGATGCCCAGCGGACAGCCGCGCGACTTTCTTCAGCCGCTCACGGTCGAGGGAACGATGCCGGCGAAGGCGATGGCCGCGTTCAACGAGAAGCACCGGAAGCGGTACGTGGTCAGCGACGACCGCGTCATCGGCTTGGTCATCGGCGGTCAGGCCCGCGCGTATCCGCTCTACCTCCTCAATGGCCATGAGGTGATCGAGGACACGTTGGGCGGAACGCCGATCGCGGTGACCTACAGCCCGCTCTGCGATGGCGTCGTCGTGTATGACCGTCGCGTCGGCGACCGAACGGTGCACCTTCGCCTGAGCGGCATCCTGCACAACACCAACTCGCTGCTCTACGACGCGGGCGACGCACCGAGCCTCTGGCGCCAGCTCGACGGGCGAGCGGTCGCGGGACCTGCCGCCGCGCGCGGCGAGGCGCTGACGCCCATCCGCGGCATCGCCCTCACCACGTGGGCCGACTGGACCGCGGCGCATCCGGACACCGACGTGCCGGAGCGCATCGAAGGCAACATCGGTCTCTACGAGAGCATCTCCTATCGGCGCGAGCACGCGGCGCCGACGCTGCCCTTTCCCGTCACGCCGATGCCTTCGGAGGAGCTCCCGCTGAAGGCCCCCATCCTCCTCGTCGAGGTGGGCGCCGCGAAGGCCGCCCTCGCGGTCGATCGGATGCGCCACGCTGCGACGGACGGCCTCTTCACCATCGAGCTCGGCGGCGAGACGATCCGCGTCCACCTGCCCGCCTCGGAAGGCAGCGCGTGGCGGGTCGAGGCAGCGAGCGGCGCCCCGGTCCTGGCCCGCGGCGCCTTCTGGTTCGCGGCGTGGTCGATCCTGGGCGAGCGCTCGCCGCTGCCCGCGAAGTGAGTTCGTTGCGGGTTGTAGCGGTCGCGCGGCGTGTGACGGCGCAGGCCGCGGACTGTGACGAGCGCCTCCCCGGATCGAGCCGACGAACCACGAGTGTTTTCGTGGGCTTCCGAGGGGAGATGAGATGCTTCGACACCGATCGATCGCGGGCGCAGTGGCTCTGGCATGTGTGCAGGGCGCGTTGGCCGAGGCGGGCTGCCCCGCGCAGGGCAGTTGCATCGTGGCCCATCAGCACCCCGGCTGCGAGAACACCGAGTGCTGCCAGATCGTCTGCGCCGCGGACCCATTCTGCTGCTCGAGCCAATGGGACAGCGCCTGCGCGGACGAGGGATGGGCGTGGTGCGTGGCGACCTGCGCCGGCCCGCTCTCCGGCGACTGCCTCACGGCGCACGAGGACCCCGCTTGCTCCGACCAGGAGTGCTGCGACACGACCTGCACCGCGGATCCATTCTGCTGCGACCAGCAGTGGGACGACGTCTGTGCCCAGGAGGCGTACGCGGCGTGCGTGATCGCGTGCGGCGGAAGCCTCGGCGGCGATTGCCTCGTTGCCCACGAGAATCCCTCATGCAACGACGGCGCCTGCTGCGACACGGTCTGCGCCAGCGACGGATTCTGCTGCCAGGTGCAATGGGATGACGCCTGCGCGGCCGAGGCGTGGGAAGCGTGCGTGACCTGCGGCGCGCCGGGCAGCGGAAGCTGCTATGCCCAGCACGGTCCCGGCTGCGACAACCCCGCCTGTTGCGAAGCGGTCTGCAGCTACGACTCCTTCTGCTGCCTCGTCCAGTGGGACAGCTTCTGCGCCCAGCTCGCGGGCCAGCTCTGCGCTCCCTGCGCCGTGCCAACCGCCGGTTCCTGCTTCGCGCCGCACGGCGCGGGCTGCGATGACGAAACCTGTTGCCTGAGCGTCTGCATCGTCGACTCGTTCTGCTGCACCGGCGCGTGGGACGCGACCTGCGTTGGCGAGGCGATCAACATCTGCGCCGCCTGCGGCAGTCCGGCCACCGGCAACTGCTTCGACGCCAGCCCGACTCCATTCTGCAGCGACGCCCTCTGCTGCAACGCCGTCTGCGCGGCGGACGACTTCTGCTGCACGACCGAGTGGGATGCGCTCTGCGCCCTCGCCGCGCTCCAGACCTGCGGCGGCTGCGGCTCGCCGGAGAGCCCCTCCTGCCTCCTCCCGCACACGACCGCGGGGTGCGATGACCTCGAGTGCTGCGCATCGGTCTGCTCCGTCGACGACTACTGCTGCCAGATCGCGTGGGACGCCGTCTGCGTCGCGTCGGCGACAAGCGGCTGCTCCTTCGCCCCCTGCTATGGGCTCTGCGACGGCGATTTCGACGCCAACGGCAAGGTGGACGCGCAGGACATGGCGGTGCTGCTCGGGGCGTGGAACACCACCGCACCCTGCGGCGACGTCAACGGCGACGGCGTCGTGAACAGCGCGGACCTCGGGCTCCTGCTCGGCAACTGGGGCGTCTGCGTCCCGTGACGCCGCTTACGCGCCGCGGGTCGAGCCCCACAGGAGCGTCAGGTAGAGCGCGATCCACGCCGCGTCGAGGAAGTGCCAGTACATCCCGCAGTAGGTGATGCCCGCGAGCCTCTCCGGGCCATAGCGACCGCGAAGGGCGTTGCTCGTGGTGAAGGCCATCGGGACCAGCCCGCCGAGGACGTGCAGCGCGTGCAGCACCGTCAGCACGTAGAAGGTCCAGGCGTAGAGATGCCGCGAGAAGGCCATGTTCGCCTGCATCGCGCTCACCCACGCGAAGAACTGCAGGCCGAGGAAGCCGACGCCCAGGGCGAGCGTCGTGGCCATCCACATGCCGACCGAGCGCTCGCCCTGCCGAGCCGCGGTGAGGGCGACATGCATCGTCCCGCTCGAGGCGAGCAGCACGATCGTCGAGAGCATGAGCACCGACGGCAGCGGCGGCATGTGCGGCGGCGGCCAGTTGTCGATGTTCATCGGGCTCAGCCGCACGATCGCGTAGGCCAGGAGCGTCGAGACGAAGATCACCGCAAGGGTCAGGATCAGGAGCCACATGCCAAAACGGCCCGCGTCGAAGCGGGCCGTCGGGTCGGTGAATGGCGTGATGCGTTGGTTGCGGAAGAGGAACATCTGGGTCGCCGCGTCCCCCGCATCCGATCCATCGGAACGCTATCGAATCTGCGGAGCCTGCTGGGCGATGGGTGAGTTCGGGGCGGTCTTGCCCAGTTCGGTCTGCACGCCGTCCGGGTTGCCGGGAACCAGGGTCGCCTCGTACTGCTTGCTGTCGAGGATCGTGAAGAGCATCAGCAGGACGACAAAGAGCACCGAGCCGATCAGCGTGAGCTGGTTGAAGGGCCGATCCCACTTGAGGTGCATGAAGAACATGCCGACGAGCGTGGCCTTGATGCCGGCGACGCCGAGCGCGATGTAGATGTTCGCCTCGCCGAGATCGACGTAGCGCACGGCCACGGTGATCACGGTCAGAGCGATGAGCGCCCCGCCGGTCGCGAAGAGGATCCAGAACGGCACGAGATGCCCGACGAGGGGATGCACTTCGCCTGCGCCGGACGGGCTGTGCTTGGAACCGTGGGAATGGGTGTGGCTCGACATGTCGGATGCTCGAAGGATGCCTGCGGCGGTCGTCGGACGCGTGTGTCGCGAAGTCGATCAGTGAATCAGGTAGAAGAGCGGGAAGAGGAAGATCCAGATGAGATCGACGATGTGCCAGTACAGGCCGACGAGATCGACGGGCGTGTAGTACTTGCTGTCGAACTCGCCGCGGGCCGATCGGATCATGATCCAGCCGATGAGGAACATCCCGATGATGACGTG
This sequence comes from Phycisphaerales bacterium, assembly GCA_044220875.1. Taxonomy (GTDB): domain Bacteria; phylum Planctomycetota; class Phycisphaerae; order Phycisphaerales; family SM1A02; genus JAEUIT01. Next base: position 551,126 of record JBGAQH010000002.1, read on the forward strand.
GATGCCGTGCAGGCCGGTCATGCAGTAGTAGATGCCGAAGAACCGGTGGGTGTTGACGGGGAGGTTCGGGTCGAAGACGTGAGCCTTCGCGGCCTCGTCATGGCCCTCGGCGCCGCCGTGGCCTTCGGGGGCGGCATGACCCTCGGCGGAGCCCTCGCCGGTCGCCTCGCCAGACGCGACGCCAGACGCGACGCCCGCGGGACCGACGGGAGCCTTGCGGATCGCCGAGGCCTCCGCCGCGAGCGGCTTGGAGAGCAGCGGATTCACGACCAGCGCCGGTCCGGCTGCGGCCTCCGCCGGCTTGGTCGGCGCCGCCGACGGCGCGCCGACGACATGGCCGTTCTCGTCGACGACCGGCTGGTAGAAGGACGGGCCCCACTTGAGGTTGGCGTCGAACTTGTGCGTGTACTCGAAGTACTTGATGACGAGGAAGCCGCACGCCCCGAGGAACGTGAGGAAGAGGCAGACGACGAGCGGCCCCTTCTTGCTGGTCTGGGCGAACCGCACGGCCATCGCCATCGTGAGCGAGCTCAGGATGAGCACGCACGTGTTGATGCCGCCCATGATCGTGTTGAGGTAGTGGCTCGCGTAGGAGAAGACGTGGGGCTCCTTCGCGCGCATCAGCGTGTACATCGCGAAGAGCGCGCCGAAGAAGAGCACTTCCGTCGCGAGGAAGACCCACATGCCCAGCTTGCTGCTGTCGAACTGCTGGGCGGGCGTCTCGAAGTGGTGGGCCAGAAATGGATATTCGCCGTGGCCATGGCCATGGTCGCCGTCGCCATGCGAGTGGTCGTGCGCTTGAGTGTCGATCGCGGTCACCGGGGGAGCTCCTTCGCCGTTTCGGGCGCGCCTCCGTGCGGGTCCGCACGGGGCGATCAGTGGATTGGCGCAGGCGTTGGCTAGTGCTTGAGCTTGGGGGCGTTCGGGTTCAGCTCGGGATCGAGGCTGCGATCGACGATGTAGCCGTTCGCCTCGTCGTCCCAACGCACGATGGAGAAGTCGTAGCAGTCACCCACCCGCGGCGTGACCTTGAAGTTGTCGTGCGGCGGCGGCGATGAGCACTGCCACTCAAGGCTTCGCCCGCCCCACGGGTTCGCCGGGGCGATCTTGCCGCGGAAGAGCGAGTGGAGCAGGTAGACCGCGGTGATCCCGAAGCCGATCGCCATGATGTATGAGCCGGCGGTCGAGATGTGGTGGTAGATCTTGAACGTCTCCGCCATGCCGGGGAGCTGGTCGTAGCTGTAGTAGCGACGGGGCATGCCCTGGCTGCCCAGCATGAACTGGGTGAAGAACGTGACGTTGAAGCCGACGAAGACGAAGCCGCAGCCGATGCGGCCCCAGAACTCCGAGTACATCCGCCCGAACATCTTCGGCCACCAGTGGTGGATGCCGCCGACCATCGCGATCAGGGCCGAGCCCATCATCACGTAGTGGAAGTGGGCGACGACGAAGTAGGTGTCGTGCAGGTGGATGTCGGTGTTCAGCGTGCCGAGATAGAGGCCCGTCAGGCCGCCGATCGTGAACAGGAAGATGAACGCGAGGGCGTAGAGCATCGGCGTGTTCAGGACGATCGAGCCCTTGTAGAGGGTCGCAAGCCAGTTGAACACCTTGATGGCCGAGGGGATGGCGACGCTGAAGGTGATCGCCGAGAACACCACGTTCATCAGGCCGGACTGGCCCGACGTGTACATGTGGTGGCCCCACACCAGGAAGGAGAAGAAGGCGATGGCGATCGAGGAGAAGGCGATGAAGCGGTAGCCGAAGATGTGCCGGTGGCTGTTGACCGCGATGATCTCGCTGATGATGCCCATGCCGGGCAGGATCATGATGTAGACGGCGGGATGGCTGTAGAACCAGAAGAAGTGCTGGAAGAGCACCGGATCGCCGCCCCATGCCGGATCGAAGATGCCGATGTGGAAGACGCGCTCGACCACGAGGAGCGAGAGCGTGATCGCCAGCACCGGCGTCGCCAGCACCTGGATCAGCGCCGTCGAGTAGACCGCCCAGAGGAAGAGCGGCATGCGGAACCAGGTCATGCCCGGCGGACGGAGCTTGTGCACCGTCACGATGAAGTTCATGCCCGTGAAGATCGAGCTGAAGCCGAGGATGAAGACGCCCGTGAGCACCGGGACGACGCCGCCGAAGCTGGTGCGGGCCGAGTAGGGCGTATAGAAGGTCCAGCCGGTGTCGAAGCTGCCCATGAGGAGGCTGAGGACGACGCAGACCGCGCCGCCGAGCCAGAGCCAGTAGCTGAAGAGGTTCAGCCGCGGGAAGGCGACGTCCTTCGCGCCGAGCATGATCGGGAGCACGAAGTTGCCCAGTGCCGCCGGAATGCTGGGGACGATGACCAGGAAGACCATCACCGCGCCGTGCAGCGTGAAGAAGTGGTTGTAGGCCTCGGCCGACATCCACTTCACCTCGCCCGGGAAGAGGAGCTTGGTGCGGACCAAGAGCGCGAAGACGCCTCCCAGGAAGAAGGAGGCGAGGATCGAGAACATGTACATGACGCCGATCCGCTTGTGATCGAGCGTCAGGATCCACGAGAGAAGACCTCGCGTGTGGGTCAGGTAGTTGTCGGCCGAGGGACGGATGTCCAGCGGGCGAGATGCGTCAAGCGTCGTCATGGCGGGGACCTTCGCGGCTTTCGCAAGTCAAACGGAACTGGCTACGGGGCGGGCGAACGGGGCGGGCGTGGATCGCGGATCACTTCGGTGCGTCGGCAGCGGGCTTCTTGAGCGCGCCCTTGGCGTCGAATTCGTTGAGGTGCTTCATGAAGCCGATGATGGCGTCGATGCCGAGATCGCTGAGCTGCCCCTGGAAGGTAGGCATGCCCGGGGCAAAGCCGTCGACGATGAGGTGATTCGGCTGGAGAATCGAGTTGCGGATGTAGTCCTCGGGCACCGCGAACTCCTTGCCCGCGCCGATGAGCTCGCTCAGCGGCTTCCCGCTCACCTTGGTCAGGCCCTTCTCGGTGCGGTCCCAGATCGCGGGCAGTCCGTCATGCGGCCCCCACGACGGACCGGTGCTGGGCGAGCCGTCGAGCGTGTGACAGCTCGCACATCGGGCATAGAGCTTGGGGCCGGCCTTGAAGTAGAGCTCGTCCTTCGGGATCTTCTCGAGCCAGACGCGCTGGTTCTTCTCCCACAGGGTGAAGTCCGCCTCGTTGAGGACGATCACCCGGCGGTTCATGCGGGAGTGGTCCTTGCCGCAGTATTCGGTGCAGTAGAGCCGGTGGAAGTCGGCGGGCTCGCCGTTGGCGTCGAGGGTCGTCGCGTTCAGCGCCTGGAACCAGAGCAGGTTGTAGCGGGCGGGAACGACGTCCTTCTTCACGCGGAAGTCGGGGATGTAGAGGCTGTGCAGGACGTCGTCGGAACGGAGGACAAGCTTCACCGGGCGACCGACGGGAACGACGAGATCGTCGGAGATGGCGCCGCTGGGGTACTTGAAGGTCCACGACCACTGCTTGGCGACGACGTCAATCTGGTAGGCGTTGGCCGGCGGGGTCGCGAGGGCGAGATAGCCCTTGAAGCCGCCGAAGAAGATGATGACGACGAGGATGACCGGGATCACGGTCCACGTCACCTCGAGCGGCGTGTTGTGCTCGGAGGCGTTCGCGTGGTGCACGACGTTCGTTCCGCGCTGCCGATAGCGGACGACGAAGATGATCATCAGGGCGACGACCAGCGCGAAGAAGAAGTAGCAGAGGTACGTGATGGCCATGAACATGAAGTCCACGTTCGAGGCCGTCGTCGACCCAGCGCGAGGCAACCAGAAGGTGCCGCCGGACGCGGGAGCTGCTGTCGCGAGGGTGTTGAAGAGAGCGTGCATGGTCGATTCCCAGTCGTGGGGCGGGCGTTGGTGTGCGCGTCGTTTGGAGCGGTCAGTTCGTCTCAGCGGGGAGCGGTTCGGAGCGACGGCGTCGCACCTCACCGAGCCAGAACCATCCGAGTCCCAACGCCAGCGTGGCGAGCGTCACCGCACCGCCGAGCTGCATCAGGCGACGGGCGAAGAGAACATACCCCTTCGCCTCGGGGTCATACATGTGGCACCAGAGGATGAAGCGGTCGAGGGTTGTGCCGATCTTGCCCTCTGATGCCTCAAGCAGCGCGAACCGGAGATCGCGAGGCTCGAACTTGGTGCCGTAGAGATATCGCGAGACCCGCCCGTCGGGCGTGATCACGAAGAGCGCGGCGGCGTGCGAGAACTCCCCGCCGCCCTGGTCTCGGAAGCCGAAACCCACCGCGTCAGCCAGCGTGTGGCTGCTGGTCGCGGGCCCGGTGAGGAAATGGAATCCGTGCACCGCGCCGGGTCGGTTGTACTCAAGCACGTACCCGTCGCGCTTCACCTTGGCGAGCTGGTGGGTCTCGGCCGGGTTGATGCTCACGGAGACGAGCTGAAAGGTCTCTCCCGCGTTCCAGTCGACGTCATGCAGGGCGTCGATGGCGCCGTTCAGGACCAGGTTGCAGAGCATCGGGCACTTGAGGTAACCGAGCTGGAGGATCACCGGGCGCTTGGTCCCGTCGGCGGCCGGCTTGAAGTAGTCGCCCAGCGTGACCGAGTTCCCCTCCTCGTCCGTGAAGGGAAGGTCAAGCGGGAGCTTCGCGTCCGGCTTCTCGATGATGTCGACGCCCCGAAGCTCAACGGGCACGTCACGGTTGAGCTGCGCCGATGCATCCGACGCCAACGACGAGGCCCCGATGACCATGGTCATCGCGGCCAGCGACGTCGCGAAGGGTTGGATCGGGCGACTGCGGATCACTTGGCTCCGCCTCCGGCGTGATTGCCCGCCTGGGCTCCGGAGAGCTCGGCGGCAACGATCTTCATCGCGTCCTCGATGCCGATCCGCTGCCGGTCGGTCCGCACCAGCTGCCCCTTCGAGTCATAGGACTCCTCGACCCACGGCCCCGGCGAGGCGAGCTTCGCCTTCTGCGCGGTCTTCGCCGTCTCGACGGCGGTGACCGGGACATTGACCATCACTTCGCTCTCGTGCGTGGCATTCACCTGGAAGTACAGGACGCACAGGGCGAGGACGATGACGACGAAGACGATCGAGCCCGCGAGAGAGAAGAACCACGTCGAGCCCGGTTCAGGGTCGTCGATCTGGATTCCGTCGTTGGCGGGGCTGTGGCTGGACATGAGAGGTCTCGTGGATCCGGTGCGGGTCTGGGTCGTGCGAATCACATGTTCTCGAAGTGCAGCGACTCGCCGAGCCGCGGATCCTTCGAGCAGAGCAGCGGTGACTTCCGCAGCTCCCGGATGGTCATGGTCCCGTAGAGGCCGATCATGCCGGCGAGCAGAAGCCAGTTGACCGGGTTCAGGAGCTCGGTGTGGGCGTCGGCGTACTTGGCCTGGAGGGCGTCGTAGCGGGCGAAGCTGGCGATGTCGTGCGGCACCTCCGGGTGGATGAGCCAGTAGAGGTCAAGCCAGCCGAGAAGGAGCATCCACGCGGCGCCGAGGGCGAGCACCGCGGGCATTCGCTTCGGCCACTTCGAGATGAACGCAAGGAACGGAAGAACGAAGTGTCCGGCAAGGAGGAAGAGGGTCAGGTAGGTCCAGTCGCCGATCTGGCGAGCGAGGAACCAGCCCGTCTCCTCCGGGATGTTCGCGTACCAGATGAGCATGTACTGGCTGTAGCCGATGTAGGCCCAGAAGACCATGCCGAACGCGAAGAGGAGCTTGCCGAGATCCTGATAGTGCTCGAGGCTGATCACGCCCCGCATGGCGCCGGTCGACTGCACGAGGAAGCAGGCGATGATGAGTCCGGCGAATCCGACGGTGCAGCAGCCGGCGAAGAAGTAGACGCCGAACATCGTGCTGAACCACGCCGGCGAGATCGACATCATCCAATCGATCGCGGCGAAGGTCGCCGAGAGCGCGAAGAGGATCGCCGCGGGCGGGGCGACGAGCTGCATCCGCTTCGAGATCGAAACGTCGCCGGTCGCGCCCAGCTTGAGGCTGTTGGAGTAGAAGAAGTGGCCAAGGCCCGCCCAGACCACGAAGTAGGCAATCGCACGGGCCCAGAAGAAGTCGCCGTGGAAGACTCCAAAGAGCGAGAAGAAGCCGAGCTTGCGCTCGACGAGATGGGCCTCTGCGGGGGCGGCGGCGCGGAAGGACTCCATGTCGGCCCACGGCCAGATCAGGTTTGCCTGACCCTTGAACCAGAGGATGCCGATCGGCACCACGAAGAGAAGGCCCAGCCAGCGGAGATTGCTCGCGAGAACCTCGGCCGGCCGACGAACCGCGACGGACCAGCCAGCGCGGGTCAGGTGCTGAACGAAGACGAAGAAGAGCCCGCCGAGCGAGATCGCGATCACGAAGATCAGGTTCTGCAGGTAGGACTTCCAGAAGAAGCCGGGCTCGACCTTGCCCATCAGGAGTAGGGCGGCGGCCCCGCCGATGCCGACGACGAAGAGCGCGGTCAGTGCCATCTGGAACGAGGCGGCGGAACCGCCCAGTTCGAGGTTCTTCTTGGTCAGGTCGGGGGCGTGGGAGTGTGCTTGCGTCACTGCTTCGCTGCTCCTTCGTTCGAATCGCCGGCCGTCAGCGCGGCCGTCGTCCTGGCAGACCCGTCGCGCTCAGCCGAACTGCGGCGCTCCGGTGCAACGTCCTGCGGCGAGGGGTGCTGGCTCCGCTGGAGCGCCTTCACGTAGGAAGCGATCGCCCACCGGTCCTCGGTCGGGATCTGAGCGGCGTAGCCGGCCATCGTCCGGATGCCGTAGGTCAGGCTGTGATAGATCTGGCCGACCGGCTGCGATCGGATCTGCTCCTCGTGCAGGTTCTTCGCCTGCGTCCAGGACGTCCCGTCGACCGAGCCGTTGATGTTGTTCATCAGGTCCATCGCCCGCTGGTTCACCATGCCGTCGCCGAACGCGGCGAAGCCGTGGCAGGGCGAGCAATAGATGTTGAAGCGGTCCTGGCCTCGCTTGAGGAACTTCTCGTCGGCGACCAGGCCGGCGGGAAGCGTCGTCGCCCACTCGGCGGTCGGGCCGGTCACACCCTCGGTGCGGTGGACGTCGAGGTTGGCTTCGCCAACGGCGACGGCGCCTGCGACCGGCGGGCGCATCGCGCGGCCATCGGCGAAGAGCGAGTTCTCCTCCTGCGGCTTGTACTTCGTCTGCATGTCCATGTCCCAGACCAGGTGCGCCTGGCGCCCGGGCGACTGCTGGGAACGGATGTAGGCGATCGCCGCCGGCGGAATGAGCAGGATGCAGACGGCGATACCGCCGACGTACACGAGAGGACGTGGGATCTGCGGGTTCATTCTTCGACCGCCTCCACCGAGAGCGGATTGAGGGACTTGAGGAATGCCTCGGTCTTGCCGGGAAGGAACCGCGGGTCACGCGATTCGATCACGACGAAAAAGCGGTCGTTGGAAGCCCGCCGGAACCGGTCGCTGCGGAAGAGCGGATGCGAGAGCCGCGGCAGGCCGTTCATGAGGAACATCCCGAAGACCGCCGTCAGCGCCGAGAAGAGCACGGTGAGCTCGAAGATGACCGGGATGAAGGCCGGGATCGAGAGCAGCGGCTTGCCGGAGATGAGGAACGGGTAGCCAGTCACCGGAATCGGGAACGGAATGTGGAACCCGGTCGAGTTGGTGAAGAGCTGCAGCGCGGTTGCGGCCATCGTGCCGGTGAGTCCGCCGCAGAAGACGACCACGGGGAGGATCGTCCGCTTGATGCCCATCGCCTTGTCCATGCCGTGGACCGGGAAGGGAGTGCAGATGTCCCAGCGCTCGTAGCCCTCGGCCCTGACCTTCTCGGCCGCGGCCATGATCGAGCCCGGGGTGTCAAATTCGGCGATGTAGCCGTAGACCGTCTTCGATGGTTTGGCGGTGGTGGACATCAGTGGGCCCCCTTCGCGTCCGCCCCGTGGTCATGGTCGTGTCCCCCGTGCGCGTCGGCGGCGGGCATGACGGCCTTGATCTCGGCCATCGCGATCATGGGCAGGAAGCGGCAGAAGAGGAGGAAGAGCGTGAAGAAGAGGCCGAAGGCGCCGACCATCGTGCCGATGTCGACCCACGTCGGAATGTAGAAGTGCCAGGAGCTCGGCAGGAAGTCGTTCGCGAGGCTGGTGACGATGATCACGTAGCGCTCGAACCACATGCCGATGTTCACGATCAGGCTCAGGACGAACATGATCGGGATGCTGGTCCGGAGGGCCTTGAACCAGAAGAGCTGCGGGGTGATGACGTTGCAGCTCACCATGATCCAGTAGGCCCACCAGTACTGGCCGAAGGCACGGTTGATGAACGCGAACTTCTCGAACATCGCCCCGGAGTACCAGGCGATGAAGAACTCCATCGAGTAGGCGTAGCCGACCATGCAGCCGGTCACCAGGATGATCTTGTTCATGTTGTCCAGGTGACGGAGCGTGATGATGTCCTTGAGTCCGAACATCTCACGTGCCGGCACGGCCAACGTGACGACCATCGCGAAGCCGCTGAAGATGGCGCCCGCGACGAAGTAGGGCGGGAAGATCGTGGTGTGCCAGCCGGGGAGCTGGCTGGTGGCGAAGTCGAAGGACACGACCGAGTGCACCGAGAGGACCAGCGGCGTCGAGAGGGCCGCGAGGATCAGGTACGCCCGCTCGTAGCGGTGCCAGTGGCGGTTTGAGCCGCGCCAGCCGAGGGCGAAGAGGCCGTAGCCGATCTGCTGGAGCTTGCCCTTCGCGCGATCGCGAAGCGTCGCGAGGTCCGGGACCATGCCCGTGTACCAGAAGAGAAGCGAGACGGTGAAGTAGGTCGAGACCGCGAAGACGTCCCAGAGGAGCGGCGAGCGGAACTGCGGCCACATCTCCATCTGGTTCGGGATCGGGAAGAGCCAGTACGCGAACCAGACGCGACCGACGTGGATGCCCGGGAAGAGGCCGGCGCAGATGACGGCGAAGATCGTCATCGCCTCCGCGAACCGGTTGATGGCGGTGCGCCACTTCTGCCGGAAGAGGAAGAGGATGGCGCTGATGAGCGTGCCCGCGTGGCCGATGCCGACCCAGAACACGAAGTTCGTGATGTCGAAGGCCCACATGACGGGGTTGTTGAGGCCCCAGACGCCGACGCCGGTGAAGATCAGGAAGAGGACGCAGACGCCGAGCAGGCTCAGGAGGCCGAGGCTCAGGGCAAAGGCGACGTACCACGCCAGCGGCGGATGTTTCGCCTCGTTCACGCGGCAGACCGTGGTGGTGATCTGCCCGAACGACTGCAGGTTCAGGACGAGCTGGGCCCGCTGGCCCGGCGTGTCAATCGTGTTGTCAACCAACTCCGAGGACTGATTGGCGGGAAGGCTGGTCATGCCCGCACCTCCTTCGATGCGCCATGGCCAATTGAGGCGTGGCCTCCGGCAGCTTCATGCCCCGAGCCGTGTGCCCCCCCGCCGCCATGATTGTGTCCCGCGTGATCCTTGCTCACGGACGGGTTGCGGACCTTGGCGAGGTACTGGACTCGCGGCTTGGTGTTGAGTTCCTCAAGCAGGCCGTAGGCGAGCGTGCCGCCATGGAGCTTCGCGACCTTGCTGCTCGGATCGTTGAGGTCGCCGAACGTGATCGCCTGGCTCGGGCACGCCTCGGCACAGGCGGTGGTGAACGAACCGTCGGCGATCGTCCAGTCGGCGCTCGTCTTGGTTCCGCCCGACTTGGCCCACGCGTTCTTGCCCGTGATCTTCGCCGCCTGGATCCGCTGCACGCAGAACGTGCACTTCTCCATGACGCCGCGCATTCGCACGGTGACCTCGGGGTTGAACTGCATCGAGGTCCACGGATCGGCGCCGTCCTTCGTGTAGTACTCGGGCTTCACCATCATGAAGCCGGCGTCGCGCACCGGATCCTTGCGGTGCCAATCGAAGAAGTTGAACCGGCGCACCTTGTATGGGCAGTTGTTGCTGCAGTAGCGGGTGCCGATGCAGCGGTTGTAGACCATGACGTTCAGGCCTTCCTTGTCGTGCATCGTCGCGGCGACCGGGCAGACCTGTTCGCAGGGGGCGTTCTCGCAGTGCATGCACGCGACGGGCTGGATGGCCACGCCGGTGGGACGCTTGGCGTCCGGACCCTTGAAGTAGCGGTCGATGCGGATCCAGTGCATCTCGCGGCCGCGGATCACCTGCTCCTTGCCGACCACCGGAATGTTGTTCTCCGCCTGACACGCCGTCACGCATGCCGAGCAGCCGGTGCAGGTGCTCAGGTCGATCGCCATCGCCCAGCGGAACTTCGAGCTGTCGAGGCCCGACTCCTGCCAGAGCGAGAGGCGATGGGCGACGTGGGTCCTCTCCTTCGCGAAGTTCGGATCGGCGCGGTAGGACTCGAGGTCGTCCTCGCGGACCAGCGCCGGCATGCGCTCGTCGATGCCGGCCTTCGGAACCGACGGGATCAGCGCGTCGAGCGCGCCGTGATCCTGGGTGTGGGCGAGCGGATAGGTGCCGCCGCTCTTGGAGAGCGTGGCCCCGGCGGCGATCGCCATCGCACCGGTCGTGCGGAGCGTGTAGGCGTTGAAGCCGGCATCGCCGGCGACGGGACCGCCGTGCTGCGCCGAACGGCCGTAGCCCAGATGCAGGCGTATCGAGTCGTTGGCCATGCCCGGCGTGACCCACGCGGCCGCGGAGAGCGACGCGCCGTTCACGGACACCGAGACCAGGTCACCGGTCTTGATGCCTAACGGTTCGGCCGTGCCTTCGGAGATGTAGGCCGCGTTGTCCCACGCGAGCTTGCTGACCGGATCGGGCAGCTCCTGGAGCCAGGTGACGTTCGCGAATCGCCCGTCGTAGACCTTTGCGTCGCGGGCAAAGGTGACTTCGAGCTTGCTGGCGGCACCTCCGCTCGCGAGCGACTGGATCGCCGCCGTCACCGCCGCGGTCTGCACCTGCGGCTTTTCGAGCGGATGCGCGCTGCCGGCGACGACGCCGTCATTCAGGGCGCTTCGCCATGCGGCCTCGAACGCGGGACCCTCGAGCTTCGTGATCCCCTGCCAGGTCCGGCGAACGAGCGTGAGCCCGTCGCGCGGATCCTCGTTGAGCAGCTCGGCGACCAGTTCGATCGCGCTGAGTCCGCCCTGATTCTCGGCCAGGAGCGGCGCGATGAGCGGCTGCTGGGCCGAGATCGTTCCGTCGGCGGCGCGGACATCGCCCCAGGTCTCAAGGAAGTGGCCCTGCGGGATGTGCCATCGGCAGCTTGCGTGCTGGCTCGTCTCGTTGCGGTAGAACGAGAGATGAACGACGGTGCCGGCCTTGCCGAGCAGGTCGCCGAAGCGGAGGTCGCTCGGAGCGTCATAGACGGGGTTGCCGCCCAGGATCACGAGCGTCTTCACCTGGCCGGCGCCGATTGCGGCGGCGAGGGCCTTGATGTCGCCCGCACAGGTGCGCCCCTTGTCGCCGGCCGCGACATACTGCACCGTCGAGCCGACGTTGCCAAGCGCCTGATTGAGGGCCGCGGCCATCGCGTGGACCGCGGCGGGCTGGGTCTCGCCGGCGATGATGAGCGACCGACCGCGGGTTCCGACGAGGTCCTTGACCAGCGCATCGACGATCGCGCGATCCTCGGCGGACAGCGTGACGTTGAGTCCGGCTCCGGCGACGCCGGGACCGAGCAGGGCCGCGGCCTCGGTGCCGAGTTCCTTCGCGACCGTCGCGGCAACCGCGGCGACGTCGGAGCTTCGCACGGCGATGCGCTCATCGGCGGTCATGCCGGTGACGCTCATGGCGCTCTCGACCACGTACAGGCGACTCATCGTCTGCTCGGCCGGGTTCGGGTTGCTCATGCGCCGATTCGCGGCGAAGTCCCGTGCGCTTCGCACCGCGGCCGGATGGCCAAGGAGGAAGTCGCCGTCGAGCGAGAGGATGACCTCGGCCTTGGTGAGGTCCCAGATCGGGCGCATCGGCTTGCCGAAGGCGATCTCGGTGCCCGCCCGCTCAGCGTCGTCATTGACCGGCGCCCACTCGAACCACTTCATCGCCGGGAACTTCTTCGCGAGCCGTCCCCGCATGTCGGCGAGCGTGAGGCTCGAGCTCGGCTCGGCCAACACGGCGAGACCGTCGCCGGCGAGCGTCGCCGCCCAGGCGCGGAAGGCCTCGATCGAGGTGGACTTGCCGCCGTCGGACATCGCCCGGCTGCGGAACGTGTCGTAGAGCTCGAGGACCCGAGCCTGCGTGATCGAATCGGACGAGCCGCGGAGCGACGGATGATTCGGGTTGCCGTCAAGCTTCGTCGGGCGGCCGTCGACGCTCGTCGCCAGCACGCCGTAGCCGACGCCGCCGAGCTCGTACGCCGTCGCGTATCGAATGGGCGTTCCCGGCACGCGACCCTCGGGCCGCGACGCATAGGGAAGGATGTGCTGCTCGGGCAGTCGGCGGCAGCCGGTGATGGCCATGCCGGCTAACGCGGCGCTCGCGCCCATGAGCTTCATGAAGGTGCGACGCTCGCCGTCGGTCGCGTCGGCGGCGCCCTCCTGGAACTCGCGGTGCTGCCAGCGGGCGAACTCCTCGGTCGAGTTCTTGTCGTCGACGCTGCGCCAGAAGGCCTTCGAGGGCGATTCGGGCGTCTCGGGCGAATTGGTGGGCGACGAGCAGCAGCCCGACTCGCTTCCGCAAGCGCATCCACCTTCGCTCGCGGAGTTCGTCGGAAGGGCCGTCGCGTTCGGCATGTCGATCTGCGGCAGGGGCCGGCGCAGGGATTCCGGTTGGTCGTCGTTCATCGTGCGATCGTGCATCGTTTTGATCCCCGCGCTTAGCGGTGGCACGTCGAGCAGTGCTCGCTCGGCTGGATGGCGAACTGGGCCTTGAGCTGGGCTCGGGCCTCCGCGGTCACGTCAGCCGCGGGGTTGAAGCCCATGTCGGTCATGTGATCGACAGGGCGGAGATTCTGGTCAGGGTCGCGGTGACAGTTGAGGCACCAGCCCATCGAGAGCGGCGAGAACTGGTAGACCACGTCCATCCGATCGATGCGCCCGTGGCACGTCGCGCAACCGACGCCGCGATTCACGTGGGCCGAGTGGTTGAAGTAGGCGTAGTCGCCGATCTTGTGGACCTTGATCCACCGCATCGGATTGCCCGTTTCGTACGACGCCTTCAGCGCCGTCAGTCGCGGACTGTCCTTGCGGATCTGCGTGTGGCAGTTCATGCAGGTCTGCGTCGGCGGGATCGCCGCGTACGAGCTGCGCTCAACGGTGTTATGGCAATAGCGGCAATCCATGCCGAGCTGCCCCGCGTGCATCGCGTGGCTGAAGGGCACAGGCTGCGTGGGCTGGTAGCCGACTTCGAGCGTCTTCGGGCTGAACCCGTAGGCCACGAAAAACATCGCGTAGAGCGGCATGATCGCGCCGACGAGCAGCAGCGTCGGAAGAAGCAGATTGGACCACTTGGGGAAAAGGAATCGGCTCATGCGTTGATCCGGAACGTCACGCCTTGTCGTGCGTCATGCGTGCGGCGATCGCCGAGCGGCGGTCACATGCATCAGGACGGAGGCACGGGCAGGATTCGTGCCTTTTTTCACAATGTCAGCGAGGAGATGGTAAGGGAGCCCTACGAAGCCGTCAACGAAACACAGACGCAGCGGTCGGTGACGACCGCGTGTGAGTTCCACCTGCGGAGTGCTCTCCGCGAAGAACCTCGACTCATGCCCGCATCGTTTTGGCTTCCGCAGCACGACAGAGCTTGAAGCCCCGCGAGAGCGTCATGCGATGCGAGATCGGCGCCGCGACCCGTCACGATGGAGAAGGGTCCCGCACAGAATGGTCGGCATGGTAACGGTCGAATCCGCAATATGTGGACGTTTGGGGTTGGTTCCCACCGCACGACGAAGCGCTCACCCCCCCCGGTCCCGACGCATGCCGCACGACGAGTCACAATGCCCCGCCCTCTCGCTCCCAACATGGGACGAGGCCGCGCTGCAGCCGCATGTTCGATTCACACTGCCATCTGACCTTTCCAGACTTTCATCGCCGCGTCGACGAGGTGATGGAGGCGGCGCGGTCCGCCGGGGTATTCGGGGCGATCACGATCGCCACCAGCTCCGGGGACGCAGAACGGAGCCTCGCCATCGCCCGGTCCCACCCGGATGTCTGGTGCTCCGCCGGGATCCATCCTCTCCACTGCGACGAGCCGATTGACTGGGACCAACTCCGTCGATGTGCGGCCGATCCGAAGTGTGTTGCGTGGGGAGAGCTTGGGCTCGACAACCACTATCCGACGCCCCCGCGAGCGCTCCAGCGTCAGGTCCTTGCCGAGCAGCTGGCCAGGATCGAGTCTTGGCGGCGCGAGGGGAGTCACGAGGGCCTCGAGAAGCCGATCGTGATCCACTGCCGCGAGGCGTTCGACGACCTGCTTCCCATCCTCGGGGAGACGACGATTCCGCACGATCGCTTCGTCTTCCATTGCTTCACCGGCACCGCGGCGGAGGCACGCCGCGTGCTCGACTTCGGGGCTTGGATCTCGTTCACCGGCGTCGTGACCTTCCGCAACGCCCGCGAGGTCGCTGAGGCCGCGACGATCGCACCGGCCGATCGCATCATGGTCGAGACCGACGCCCCCTTCCTGAGTCCGGAGCCGATCCGCACGGCGCGTCCGAACGAGCCCCGACACATCCCACACATCGTGCAGCGCATCGCGGCGCTGCGCGGCGACCGGCCCGAAGCGCTCGGCGAGCTGCTCGACCGGAACACCGAGCGGTTCTTCGGCATCGCGATTCGCCGAGCCTCCCCCACCGCCGGAACGACGCATGGCCACGCCTGACATCGATCGCGAAACGGTGATGAGCTTCGGCGATCACCTCGACGAGCTCCGCAAGCGCGCCTTCCTCGCGCTCGCGGTGCCGCTGCCCATCGCGATCGTCGCCTTCTTCTTCGTCAGCCAGATCCGGTACGTCCTCGAGCGGCCCCTCCGCCATGCCCTGCACGACGCCGGCCTGAACGACCAGATGCAGACGCGCAGCGTCACCGAGATGATGGGCGTCGACATCAAGCTCTCGCTGGTGATCGCCGTCGTCGTCTCCGCCCCATGGATCATCTGGCAGCTCTGGAAGTTCGTGGAGCCGGGTCTCTACGAGCACGAGCGGCGCTTCGCGCGGCTGCTCGTGCCCGGCAGCTTCCTGCTGATGATCGCCGGCGTCCTCACGCTCTACTTCGCGCTCCTGCCGCTCTCGCTGCAGGTGCTCGTGCAGTACGGACTCGAGACGAGGGACAACGAGGTGCCCGCCCTGGTCGCCCCCGGCGCACCGGCGGACCCGGCGGCGGTGACCATTCCCCTGCTCGACGAGATGCCGAAGGAAGTCCGGCCCGGCCAGCTCTGGATGCTGAAGGGGTCGCGGCAGCTGTGCATCGCGGTGACCTTCGACGGCACCTCCGTCGAGGTGCTCACGACCCCGCTCTCGAAGAACGCCGCCTACCTGCAGCAATTCCTGATCGGCGAGTACATCGACTTCGTCCTGCTGATGATGCTGGGCATCGCCGTGGCGTTCCAGATGCCCCTCGTCATCCTTCTCCTGGGGTGGGTCGGCCTGGTGCGGGTCGAGCTCCTGCGGCGAAACCGCCGCATGGCGATCTTCATCCTGGCCATCGTCGCCGCGGTCGTGACCCCGACGAGCGACTTCACCTCCATGATGCTGATGATGCTCCCGCTCTACCTTCTTTATGAGCTGGGCATCCTGCTCCTGATTGCCGTGCCGCCCGGGGCCGTGGCCGAGGGGAACATCGTCAAGGGGCTCTTCCGCCGCATTCGGGAGGCCCGCAAGCCGGCCGGCCCGTCCGGTAAGGGCCCCCGGCCGACCGCACAACCCGAACAACCGAAACGACCATTGCAGCCGCCGGCCCTCCCGGCGCAATCCTCGGAAGCTCCGAGGCGAGAGCCCGACGGAGACGCCGATGAGGATGCCCGCGGGCCGGGATCGACCTGATGCCCACCCGCACCGTTGGAATCGGACGAACGGGAGTTCGATGGTCGTGCCGCACGCGGCGCGGGCGCGGTCAGCGCGCCCGTCGGAGACGAATGATGGCGCAGTTGCGACTCGTCACATCCCAATCGCCGGGCAGGACCCCGGCACTGTCCACGCTGGACATGGCCATGATGGAGCGCGCCATCGAGCTCGCCCGCCAGGCCGCGGCCATCGGCGAGGTGCCGGTCGGGGCCGTCGTCTACCGGGGCAACGAGATCATCGCCGAGGCGTCGAATACCCGTGAGTTCGACCGGGATCCCTGCGGCCATGCGGAGTTCCTCGCGATCCGCGCCGCCGCGAAGAGGCTGAGCGACTGGCGGCTGAGCGAATGCTCGCTCGCGGTGACGCTCGAGCCCTGCCCGATGTGCGCAGGCGCGATCGTGAACGCCCGGGTCGGACGCGTCATCTACGGCGCGACCGACGCGAAGGCCGGCGCCTGCGAATCGCTCTACCGAATCACCAGCGACGAGCGGCTCAACCACCGCCCCCAGATGTTCACCGGCGTGATGGCCAGCGAGTGCGCGGGACTCCTGAAGGAGTTCTTCCGCAAGCTTCGCGAGGACCGCAAGAACGCCAAGCGGGCCTCGGCCTGACCGATCGCGGCGAACCCGCCGCGCGGGCCCTTCCTGAATACACTCGCCGCGATGCCTCTCCGCGTCGTGTGCTTTGACCTTGGCGGCGTCGTCGTCCGCATCTGCCGCTCCTTCGAGGAGGCGGCCCTGGCCGCGGGCGTTCCGCTGCGCCGCATCCCCAACGACGCCGAGGCCCTGCGCCGGCAGCGGGATCTCGTCGATCGCCACCAGCTCGGCCAGCTCGGGGCCCGCGATTTCCATCGCGCCCTGGCGTCGGCGCTCGGCGACGTCTATACGAGCGACGAGCTCGCCCGGGCCCACGCCGCGGTGCTTCGCGGCGAGTACCCCGGCATCGAGGCGACGATCCGGCTGGTCGGCGACGCCGGGCTCACCACCGCGTGCCTGAGCAACACCAACGACGACCACTGGGACGCGCTCCTCGCGATGCCGGCCCTGCGGGCGATGCAGGCCCGTCACGCATCGCACCTCTGGGGACTGGCGAAGCCGAGCGAGGCGATCTACCGCCGGTTCGAGCGGGAGCTCGCGGCCCGCGGCGCGGAGATCCTCTTCTTCGACGACCTTGAGGAGAACGTCCTCGCCGCGCGGACGATCGGCTGGGACGCGGTGCAGATCGACCACGACGGCGACACCGCCGAGCAGGTGCGCAACGCGCTCGCCGATCGGGGGATCGCCCTGCCGCGAGCGAAGCGTTAGGCGCCACCGCGGAGCAGCCACGCCGCGCCGAGGTTGACGGCCAGATAGGCGATGGCGCACGCCGCGAGCGTCTCCTCCGGCCCGATGTTGGTCGGCGCCGCGAGCAGCAGGCTTGCGCTGCCGAGGGCGTAGCCCCCCTGACCGGCGGCCTGAATCGCGCCGTAGACGCCGGTCGAGCTGCCGTCCCGCGTTCCGATCGCGAGTGCCGAGGCGAAGAGCGGCGCGGCGCCGACGCCCGCGATCGCGGCCGCGGCGACCATCGCGCCCGCGCCGAGCGGGGCCGCGAACACGAGGGCGAGCACGCCGCCGCCGAAGACGAGCGCGCCCAGCGTCCGCACCCGGGCCGCGCCGAACCGGTCAACGAGTTCGCCGCCGATCGGGCCGCCGATGACCATGCCGAGCATCGAGAGGCCGAGGATCGTCCCGATGAGCGACGCGTGCGACCGCTCGTGACCGCTGACCAGCAGCGGAATCGCCAGGGGCACGACGATCGAGAGCACCGCGGAGAGACCGCGATCCGCGGCGACGAGGAGCGACGCGACGATGCGGTCGCGGCGCGCGCCGGCATCGCCCGGCGCCGCGACTCGGGGCGGATCGGCATCATGCACGCCGGGAACGGCGAGCTCGACGGGAACGGTCAGGAGCGCCAGGAGGGCCAGGGCCCCCGCGGCCGTCGGCAGGACCATCCCCGAGGGAACCGCCGAGCCGACGCCGATGCCGCTCAGCAGCCCGACCATGATTGCGGTGCCCATCCAGCCCATCGACCGCGCCCGATGCTCCTCGCCGGCCACGCGGGCGACGATGCGCAGCGACGCGGCGATCCCGGCGAGATCGCACGCCCCCGACACGAGCCTGATCGCAATGACGGTCGGATAGGGAAGCGGGAGGACGATCGCGACGAGCAGCGCCGCCTCGAGAAGCGACGCGATCCGCAGCACCGTGAGCGGCTTCATCGAGCGCACGAGGCGCGGGAGGAAGAACGCCGACGCGATCGCGCCGATCGTGGGAACGAGGGTGAACCAGGAGGCGCGGTCGATCGAGATGCCGTAGCGCTCGACCGTCAGCGCCCGAAGCGCCGGATAGACCATGCCGTCCGGCACGGAGCCGAGCGCCAGCAGCGCGAAGACCATCGCGAGATCGGTGCGTCGCCGAAGGGTGGACACGCCCGCAGCGTACGGCGGTCCGTCGGCGGGCGTCGCGGTCAGCGCCCCGAATCGCGCTCGCGGGCCGCGGCGATCGCGTCCTCGTCCTCCGCCACCGCGTCACCGAGGAGCTCGCGGAGGAGAACCGTCGCATATGCCCCGCGCGGCAGGTCGAACGCCAACCGCACATAGGGGCCATGCTCGTCGAAGCCGCCCTCGAGCTCGGTGTTGGTGACCGGCACGCGGAAGGGACGGCGCGTGCCCTCGATGTCGAGTTCCTTCGCGGCGAAGATCGCCGGCCGGACGCCGAGCGCCGCCGTCGCCTCATGCTCCCAATCGCGCACCGGCGAAGCCGGCTCGATCATGCCGCGACCGAACATCGGCCCGCTCGGCGAGACCTCGAAGGAGCGCACCCGCGCGGCAAGGTCCTCGGCGGCCATGATCTCCGGCGTCACCGTGAACTGTCCGCGCGAGGCATGCTTGAAGGCGACGTCGCCCTCGATGAGCGTCGCGAAGATGCCCGACTCGATGCGTTGGTCGAGCAGGCGGTTGAACACCGCCGACTGGTATGCGCTGATCCAGAAGGTCCGCATCGCCGGCGAGATCGCATTGGCCGCGGCCCGCGGCGAGCGCCCGTGGGCGAGGGCGTTCAGGGCGACCCGCTCGGCCCGATCGTTGCGGCCCCAGAGCGGCAGCGACTCGCCGTAGCGCTTCGCGTCGACGAGCTCGCGGGCCTCGCGCTGGTGCTCGGGAAAGGGCGAGACCGTCCCTAACAGTTCGGCCAACATCGCCTCCGGATCGCCGTTGAGGAGATGGCGACCCAGGCGATGCGTGTTGCGGCGATAGCCGAAGCGCTGGGCGCCGTAGTAGTCGGGGACGCCGTCGCGCTCGAGCGTCTGGAGCCCGCGCCAGAGGACCGGCGACTTCACCGGATCGATGCGGCGGATGCGGATCGAGAAGCGGTTGCCCGCAAGGTGCCCGCGACGGAGCTTGTTGGCGTGCCGGCGCTGCCAGAGCACCGCGAGCCGGTCGTGGCGCAGCTCGACGGCCGGCGCCTGCTTGCCTGGGAGGTGGATCGAGACGGTCTGCCGCGTGACGGCGACCTTGTCCTTCATGCCCGCGAAGCCGACCGCCTCCTCGCGCACGCCGAAGTGCCGCATGAGCACCTCGAGCATCTCGCTGTGGGCCATGCCCTGCTTTTGGATTCCGAGATAGAGATGCTCGCCCTCGCCGCTCGGCTCGTAGAGCGGCAGCTCGTCAACCAGAAAGTCATCGGCCCGCTCCTTGATGACGCCGGCCACGGGCGGGGCGGACAGCAGTCGGCCTCGCGGCAGCGGATCGTCCGAGACCGGCGATGGGCTCTCGACGGGCTCTACCACGGATCGTCGCTCGATTCGTCGTCGTCGTCGTCGCCGTCCTCAAAATCGACCGACTGGCTGCCGAAATCCGGCCCCTCGTCGGTCGCTGGACTGCCAGCGCTCGCCTCGACCGACGCCTGGGCCAGCACGTCCTCCGCGACGAAGATCGGCACGCGCTGGGCGACGCCCAGGGCGATCGCGTCGCTCGGGCGGCTGTCGATGACGTGCTCCTCGCCGTCGCGCTCGATGTGCAGGTTGGCGAAGAATGTCCCCTCGTTGAGGTCGTGGATCTCGATGCGCGTCAGCCTCCCGCCGAGCTGGCGGATCACCGACGCGAGGAGATCGTGGGTCTGCGGGCGAACCACGTCCGTGCCCTTCAGCCGGCGCTCGATCGCGAACGCCTCGGGCAGGCCGATGACGATCGGAAAGGTCCGATCGCCGCCGACTTCCGAGAGCTCGATGATCTGCATGTCGCTCAGCTCGCGGATGAAGATCCGCGAGAGTTCCATGCGCACGGACATGACGGGACTCCAGACTCACACGGGAACGGCGACGGGGAGCCGCCGCGAAGAACGCATCGTGAGGATACCCGCGGGCGGGCCGGGAAACCCCGTCAGCTCCACGCTCCGAGCAGAATGGCCAAGTCGCTCGGGCCGACCGCGCAATCGCCGTCGAGATCGGCGGAGCATCCCCCGTCGCAGCTCGCGCACGCGCCCCACGCACCGAGGAGGATCGCCAGGTCGGCCGGTCCGACCATGCCGTCGTTGTTCAGGTCCGGCGGCAGCGGCGAGGGGGTTGCCGCGAGCGCCGCATACGCGTTGATTCGTCCGTATCCCGTGTTGTTGTCGAAACCGGGAGCGTCGATGTCGTCGGCGGTGGCGATGAGGATCGAGCGGACCTCGGTCGGGGTCAGGTTCGGATTCCGGGCGAGCATCAGGGCAATCGTGCCGGTCACCGCCGGCGTCGCCTGGCTCGTGCCGTCCTTGTCGCCATACGTGTTCGTGCCGATGAGCGAGCGGACCGCCTTGCCGCCGGCGCAGACGTCAAGATCGGGGCCGAAGTTCGAGAACGACGCCTTCACGTTCGTGTTGGTGATCGCTCCGACGCAGATGGTCTCCGGCCACTTGCCCGGGTAGGCGAGAGCGGCACTGCCGTTGTTTCCCGCCGCCGCAACCATCGTCACGTTGTGGTTGGCCGCGTAGATCACCGCGTCATGCAGCGTCTGCGTCCCGGTGTAATACTGAAGACTCATGTTGACGAGCCGGTATCCGGCGTCGGTCGCCATCATCAGCCCGGTCGCGACGGAGCTCTCAAAGCCCGTGCAGCCGTTCACCACGACGTAGGGAACGATCTTCGCCTGCCACGCCATGCCGGTCGTGCCGACGCCGTCGTTGCCGCTCGCGGCGATCACGCCGCTGACGTGCGTGCCGTGACTCAAACACTCGTCGAGCGTCACCGTCGAGTTGTCGGGGATGTTGAAGCCCGGCAGGATCCGCCCGGCAAGCTGCACGTGGGGATTCACGCCGGCGTCGAGCACCGCGACGGTCACGGTCGAGGTGTCGAGCCCGAGCGTCGCCGCGAGCTCCCATGCCTCCGGCGCGTCGATGTCCGCATCGACGACGCCCGGCGTGCCTTGGATCGCCTGGCCGGTGTTGTGAAAGGTGAACTGATTCGGAAACTCGGGATCGTTGGGGATGAGTGCCGCCACGCCGCCGATGCCGTCGAGCTCGACGCGATCGAAGAGCGCGGCAAGCGGTGCGAGCTGCCGCACGAGCGATGGCGTATCGCTGCCGGCGGGCACGTCGACGCGATAGACGCGGTCAAGCCCGAGCCGCGTCGCGGCGGCCCGATCCGCCGCGCCGGCGAAGAAGGGGACGATGCCTGTGACCTTCGCAGCCGCGAGGACCCGGGCCGCCGCGGCCAGGGCCGCACTGGTGGAGGCCGCCGGGCGGCTCCTCGTCGCGAAGCCCCACCGGCCGTCGGCCTGTCGAGCCGGGACGACGCCGGCGTTCGTGACGCGCACGAAGATGTGCGTCGTTGCGTAGCCGCCCTCGACGTCGGGAAGACCAACGGGCCCGCGATGGGCTGGGTCGGGGCCGGCACCCGGGCGCGGCGCGAGGCCGGTCGACGCCATCGCGACCGAGGCGAGGGCGAGTCCGGCGATGGTTCTGAGTGGGAGCCCGACTGGGATCCGAAGTGGGCGCGGCATGGTCAGGATCCAGAGTAGCTCAGGCCTCGACGCGGTCCGGGCCAAGGGCCAAACCAGAGCCAAATCGGCGAAGATTCTCGCCCTGTCGCATGCTCTGTTCGGTCTGTGCGAGGGGCCGTCGAGCGCTGAATCGTCGCCGTCGTCGCCATGGCGACGTGGGCCGGTCGGAGGTGCGGGAGTTTCTCTCGAACCTCCCGCTATACTCCGGTCGCACCGCTCATGCGGTTCCCCGCAGTTTCGCGTTGACTCCGGTGTCCGCGGCCTTGCCGAACACCGAACGACGACGCGACGTCCGGCACGCCCGGACCGCTGCGGGGTTGTTGTCTCCCACCGTCCCGCCGTACCCCGTTCCGCTCACCCCGCATTCATCACCCGCCATGGCCAGCCGCCGCTACCTCTTCACGTCCGAATCCGTCTCGATGGGCCACCCCGACAAGCTCGCGGACCAGATCTCGGATGCCGTGCTCGACGCGATGCTCAAGGAAGATCCCCGATCCCGCGTCGCGTGCGAGACGCTCGTGACCACCGGTCTTGCGGTCGTCGCCGGCGAGGTCACCTGCGGCGGCTACGTCGACATCCCGAGCATCGTGCGCGAGGCCGTGCTCGCGGTTGGCTACGACGACGCCGCGAAGGGCTTCGACGGCAAGAGCTGCGGCGTCAGCGTCTGCATCGGCAAGCAGAGCGCCGACATCGCCCGCGGCGTGAACGAAGAGGCCGACGGCAAGAAGAAGGAGCAGGGCGCCGGCGACCAGGGCATGATGTTCGGCTTCGCGTGCAAGGAGACGAAGTCGCTCATGCCGCTGCCGATCGACCTCGCCCATCAGCTCGTGAAGAAGCAGGCCGAGGTGCGCGTGAAGGGCGTCATCAAGGGCCTCCGCCCCGACGCGAAGAGCCAGGTCACCGTCGAGTACGAAGGCCTCACGCCGATCCGCATCGACACGGTTGTCCTCTCGACGCAGCACGGTCCGGAGTGGAACGGCGCGAAGAGGCAGAAGGAACTCAAGGCCCTCGTCACCGAGAAGATCATCAGACCCGTCCTCGGCAAGCTCTGGAACGACAAGATCAAGGTCTTCGTCAACCCGACCGGCCAGTTCGAGGTCGGCGGCCCGCACGGCGACTGCGGCCTCACCGGCCGCAAGATCATCGTCGACACCTACGGCGGCCGCGGCCGTCACGGCGGCGGCGCCTTCAGCGGCAAGGACCCCTCGAAGGTCGATCGCTCGGCCGCCTACATGGCCCGATACATCGCGAAGAACGTCGTCGCGGCGGATCTGGCCGATGTCTGCGAAGTCCAGCTCTCCTACGCGATCGGCGTCGCCGAGCCGACCTCGGTGCTGGTCGACTCGCAGGGCACCGGCAAGATCCCCGACGAGGTGATCTCGGAGCTCGTGCTGAAGAACTTCCGCCTCACCCCGCGCGGCATCATCGAGTCGCTCGACCTCCTCAAGCCGATCTACAAGGCGACCGCGACCCATGGCCACTTCGGCCGCGAGCCGGGCGAGGGCGGCCCGGGCACCTTCACCTGGGAGAAGACCGACAAGGTCGAGGCCCTGAAGGCCGGGGCTGCCGCGTACGCGAGCGGCAAGACCGAGAAGAGCGCCGCCAAGTCCTCCTCGGCGAAGGGCTCCTCCAGCGGTTCGGGCAAGAGTTCTGGCAAGCAGCTCGTGAACGCGTGAACGCACCGCACTGATTCGTCACAATGACCGCGAGGCCGGGCCTCCTCCGATCGGGGCGCCCGGCCTCGTCTTTTCTTCATGCCACACGACACGATTCCAGATTCATCGCCCGACGCATCCTCACCCGGGACCGCCGGCTCCGCGCCGACCGCCCGCTCCGTGGCGATGGACCGGATCGCCACGAAGGCGCCGCTCTTTCCCGAGCTGCCCTTCGAGTCGAACGCGCCGCACGGGCTTGACCTCCGCGACGCCGCGCTCGCCCACGCGATCGAGAGCGCGGTGACACGCCGCTGGCTCACGCTGGTGGCGATCATCGAGAGCCGCCTCACGCGACCGTGGAGCCGCGTCGAGGCGACGCTGCAGGCCGCGCTGCTCGCCGGCACGGCGCAGCTCCTCCTCCTCGACCGGCTGCCCGACCACGCCGTCGTCGACGAGACCGTGGCGTGGGTGAAGCGGCTGCGCGGGCCGAAGGCCGGCGGCTTCGTGAACGCCGTGTTGCGCAAGGTCATCGCCCTCCGCGCCGAGATGCTCGAGGAGCCGACGATGCCCTTCGCGAGCCGGCGCGACGAGCTTCCGCTGTCGGACGGGCGCTGCTGGAAGCTGAGCGAGGAGGTCTTCTCCGCCGAGAGCGTCGATCGCGTGCGGCAGGTCGCCAGCGTCGGCCGCGACCTCTTCCTGCACTGGATCGCAGCCCACGGATTCACGACCGCGCGGCAGCTCGCGGAACATGGTCTCGTCGACGCGCCGACGCTCGTGACCGGATTGCCCGAAGCCCTCGGCTCCGACGGGCGATTCCTCGCCCACGAAACGCCGGGTTGGCATGTCTGGACGGGCGGCCACAGCGAGCTGTTTGGGCTCATCGCCGCGAATCCGACGCTCCGCGTCCAGGATCCGGCAAGCGGCGATCCGGTGAAGGCGGCTCGCGAGGCGGGCCTTTCGCCGAAGAAGATCATCGACTTCTGCGCCGGCCGCGGCACGAAGACCGTGCAGCTCGCCCAGGCGTTTCCGAACGCCACGGTCGTCGCCAGCGATCCCGACCTCGACCGGGCCCGCGACCTCGCCACCGCTGCCAAGCGATTCGCCAACATCGTCGTCTCCACGCCGGCGAAGCTGCCCGAACACTTCCAGAGCGCCGAACTCCTCGTGCTCGACGTCCCCTGCTCGAACACCGCGGTGCTTCCGCGGCGCCCCGAGGCGAGCTATCGCTTTACCACCAAGCGACTCGAGCGGCTCATCGAGAAGCAGCGCGAGGTCATCACCGGCGCCATGCCGCTCCTCGCGCCGGGCGGCCACGTCCTCTACGCAACGTGCAGCCTCGAACCCACCGAGAACGCCCGTCAGGCCGACGCGATCCGCAAGCGCTTCGGCTTCCAGCCGCGCGGCGAGCGACAGCGCTTCCCGACCGGGCTTCCCGGCGAGTCGCCGACGAAGTACAGCGACGGCGGATTCTGGGCGCTGATGCAGGCGAAGAGCTAGGCGCCGCGGGGCGCGGGCCCCGCTCGAGAACCACGATTGATGGTCACGGTTCCGGATTGCGGCGCGGTGCGGCGCCCCTGGAAATTCGCGCGCGTTCGCATGCCCTCCTCCGTACGCTACGGACGCGGCGCGAATTCCGCACCGCTCGCCAGCGAACTCGAGAGGAGCGCATCATGAACGGCCTGCGTGGATGGAACTGCGTTCTCGCGTCGATCGCGTCCGCCTCTTGCGTCGCGGCCGCCGCGGCCGATCTCGTCGTGCCGACCGATGGCATGGTCATCACCGCCGACACGACGTTCGTCCCCGGCACGTACAGCCTGCCCAACGGCGTCTCGATCGGCGCCTCGGGCGTCGCGCTCGACATGAACGGCGCGGTGCTCGTCGGCGCGGGCGGCGTCACCTATGGCGTGCGTTCGCTCGGGCACTCGAACGTCTCGGTCGTGAACGGAACGCTGAAGGGCTACTACTACGGCATCCGCGTCGAGGACGGCGCGTCCATCACCGTGAGCGGCTGCACGCTCTCGAACAACTACGTCGATCCCGCGTCGCTCGGCGGCGGCGCGCCGTTCCTCAACATCAACGCCGGTCCGACGCTGCCGAATCCGACCAACCTCGGCGGCGGCCTCTATCTGCGAAACGTCAGCGGCGCGACCGTGTCGGGCAACGTGATGCGCAACGGCGAGAACGGCATTGACCTCTATGACGTCAGCGGAAGCGCCATCAGCGACAACGACGCCTCCCACAACACCGGCTGGGGCATCCATCTCAACGGCTCGACCGGCAACGTCCTCACCGGCAACACCGCCGACCACTGCACGCGCGCGGGCCTCGGCGACTCGGCGGGCTTCCTGCTCGTCAACGGCTCCTCGCTGAACCAGATCCTCGACAACTCCTTCCGCTTCGGCGGCGACGGCTTCTTCATCGGCAACGAGAACGGCTGTCCGAGCAACGACAATCTCGTCCAGGGCAACGACGGCTCGGGCGCGGGAGCGAATGCATTCGAGGCGACCTTCTCCTCGGGCAACCAGTTCATCGGCAACGCCGCGAACGGGTCGAACTACGGCTTCTGGCTCGGCTACTCGCACTCGGGCACTGTGGTGCGCGGCAACGAGATCCGGGCCAACAACACCAACGGCATCGAGATCGAGCACGGCCAGAACAACGTGATCGAGGACAACGTCATCGCCGGCAACGGCGGCAAGGGCATCGTCCTCCGCACCGACGGCTCGTCCCCCTTCCCGCCCGCGTCGTTCCCCTGCCTGGCGCTGCCCAACCAGTCGGCGTCGACCGGCTACACGATCCGCGGCAACGTCATCAAGCAGAACTTCGGGCTGGGCATCGAGCTCGTGAACACGACCAACAGCGTGATCACCAACAACCTGATCGGCGGCAACGCCGGCGGGCACGCGACGAGCAACGGCGCCGGCAACGTCTGGTCAACCGCGCCGACGCCAGGCACGAACATCGTCGGCGGCGCCACGCTCGGCGGGAACTACTGGGGCAACTACACGGGCGCCGATCTCGATGCCGACGGCCTCGGCGACACGCTGCTCCCCTACACCAACGGCGGCTCCATCGCGCTGCCCGGCGACACCCATCCGCTCATCGGCTCCCCCGATCTCGGCGGCTTCGACAATCCGTCGGTGCTCTGCTCGCGCCGCTGGACCGACTTCGGGTTGAACACCCGCGCCGCGGGCGGCACCTTCCAGACCTCGAACGGAACGCACTTCGCGACCAACGGCACGGACCTCTACCTGCTCGAGGGCTCGAACAACAACAAGCTCGATCGCTTCCAGCCCGGTCCGGCGAACTACCTCGCCCGGGCCAACGTGCCCGAGACCGTCGAGGACGGCGGCGACCTGCAGTACGGCGGCGCCCTCTACTACGCCGGGGTCGGCGTCAGCATGAACGCCGCGACGGGCACCGGCAAGGGGCCGAAGCTCTACGCCTACAACCCGCTGACGAACGCGTGGAGCGCCAAGGCGAGCTGCGTGATCGGAGGCAAGGCGCTTGCCCACGAGGCCATCGCCTACGACCCCGTCGCCCAGCGTCTCTACGTGACGGTGACCGCGGTGCAGACCGGCGGCGACACGCTCTCGCTGCGGAAGCTCGCCATCTATGACATCGCCACGAACGTCTGGACGGGCCTCACCTCCGCGGCCGATCTCGCGTGGTCAGCGGGCAGCGAGGCCGAGTACCTCGACGGGAAGGTGTACGTCTGGCGGGGCGGCTTCGGCGGCGGCGCCGTGAACGGCAGCGATTCCTACCTGCACGTCTACGACATCGCCTCCGATACCTGGAGCGCCACGCCGTCGCTCCAGTCCTCCGGCGTCCTGCCCGGCTTCCGCAGCGGCGCGATGGACGTCTGGGGGGTTGCCATCAGCGCCGACGCCGCCCATCACCGGCTCTACGTCCTCGGCGGCGAGGCCAACCGGCAGCTCTACGCCTTCGACGTCGCGACCCAGTCATGGCGCGTCGCGCCGCTCGCTCCCTACGACGGCGGATGGGGCGACGGCATGGAGTACGTCGCCGAATCGGGCCGCGTGTATCAGATCGACGGCCGCAACAGCGGAAGCACGCCGCAGGGAACCGCCGCACTCATTCCGGGGAACGCGGACCTCACCGGCGACGGCCACGTGAACGCCGCCGACATCGCGGTGCTCCTGGGAGCGTGGGGTTCGTGCGGCGACCCCTGCTGCCCCGCCGACATCGACGAGAGCGGCGCGGTCGACGCCGCGGACCTGAGCGTGATCCTGGGGGCCTGGACCTCGTAAGGCGAACGGGTTCGGAAGCCGCGCGTGGCGAGGGACGCCACCGCCTGTCCGCTCGGTGGAATGTGCGCCCGGAGCGCGCCGCGGACTGTTCACGCGAGTGACTGCGTCCGTCCCGCCGCGCGCCGCCGTTCGCGGCGGCACCCCGGGGGATGACGCGGAGTCTCAGACTTCCTCGTCCTCTTCTTCTTCCTCTTCCTCGTCCTCGTCTTCGTCCTCATCGCCGAGGTCGTCGTCGTCCTCGAGGAGGTCCTCGTCGTCGTCCTCGAACTCCTCCTCCTCGTCGTCCTCGAACTCCTCCTCGTCGTCCTCTTCCTCTTCTTCTTCCTCTTCCTCGTCGTCCTCTTCCTCGTCCTCGTCCTCGTCGTCTTCCTCGTCCTCGTCCTCGTCCTCCTCCTCGTCCTCGTCGTCGTCCTCGTCCTCATCCTCGTCGTCGTCATCGAGGTCGTCGTCGTCGTCGCCGTAGAGGAAGTCGTCATCCTCGTCCTCGTCGGCATCGAGCACGGCAATCGCCGGCGCCACGCCGATCAGGTCGGTCGGGGTCGACCAGGCCATCTCGCTCGCGGAGGAGGCACGAGCGCCGTCGAACGTCGGTTGGCGCATCCACGTCCGCGAGAGCGCGGCGTCGCGCCGATCGTCGGAAAGCAGCGTGGAAACAACGTCGGAACGGAGCGCGACGAGGTCATTCGCGGCGCGGCGGATCGAGCGAGTCGTGGCGGGCTTCGTGTGAAGCGAGCGAGTCATGGTGGTCATCTCAGAACAGCTGTGGCGGAGAACGAGGGGCACTTTATCGCTGGGGTCGGCCGATTGTGCAAGGGCTCGGTTGGGGGAGCCGCGGAGGAGTCGATGCGGGAACTTCCGCATGGGCAACGCGGGAGGCAGCATGACTGGCTGCATCGGCGGATTCACTCTGATCGCGCCACTGGGATTCTTGCCTGATCCGCCCAGCGGAGGGGCGGTTTCGGCCGGTGCGTTTGCCCATATCGGGCAACCACGCAACGGACTCCATCCGGCACGCGAATTCGTCACGAGGGCGGCAGCGGCACCGCCATCGACCCCCCGTTGGTGCTGACAATCACGAAGCCATCCACCACGGACCATCGTTCGGCACGCTGGCCAACGGTGCGCACGCGAATGCCGGGGCCGAGAAGCCTGCACCCCTCGGAAGCGGAGAGCCTATAGAGCACGTAGCTGTACTCGAAGCGCAGCCCGCTCCCGTCCGCCATGAGGATCTGGCGAGGGACGCCGTTGGACACGACCAGAATCGTGTCGTTGGCCGGCAGCGCCGCGCCGAAGTCGCGTTCCTCGTCCGCCACCGCATCCTCGCCGACGGTCGCGCCGTGGAGGTCGAAGGCGACGACGCGATCTCTGTACTGAAGAAGCGCAAGATCGCCGAAGCGACCTCCGGAACGAAGCTCGGGGCGGCGATTGTCCAGGCGCGGCGGCGGACGGAAGCGGTCCTCGAGCAGCGTCGCCTTCGTCAGGTCGATCGGCACCACCGCTTCCGAGATTTCCGAGGCGATCGCGAGCAGCAGCGTGTCGCCGATTCGCCACGCGCCGGCGGAGTCGTGCGACTCGATCGCATCGAGCTGCCAGCGCAGCGGCGCCGCGGGCGCCGGCGGGGTCGCACCCGACTGCCGCTTCGGCGGCGCGATCGGCCCGCCGCCCTCGTAGGTCAGCACGCCGGCGTGGGTGCCGACCACGGCCTCGCCGGTCTCGAAGAGTCGAAGCCACACGACGTCATGGCCGGCTCCAAGGTCGGTGCTGGTGAGCGTCTCGCCCGTTGCCGGATCGAGCACCAGCATGATCGGCCGGCCGTTCGCGTCGTCGCTTGAGGCGGCCGCCCCATTTCCGATCGCCCCCGCCGTGCCGGGATTGCGCCCCGCGATCGCAATGCCCCAATCGGTCCAGCCGACCTCATAGACCTGGTCGATCGCCCGCGCGATTCGCCACGCCGGCTTCGAGAGGTTGTCGAGCGAGAAGGCAATGAGATCGCCATTGCGCCGAACGAGGACGAGCATCTTCGAGGTCACGACCGGAATGATCTGACTCGGGAGGAAGGGCGACTCGTTGGGCATCTGCTGATTCACCGGCCGCCCGCCCTCGAGCAGCGCCTCGGCGCTGAAGAGCTCTCCCATCGCCGGCGTCGCGGCGATGGGCGAGCCGTCGCGAAGGCTGAGCCAGCTCGCCGACGCCTCGCGGTCGCTTGGCGCCTGCCACAGGAGAATCGCGTCGGCGGGCGTCGACTTCGATGTCGGCGGCGCGATGTCGAGAACGATCGGGTCGCGGTCGCTGATCGGCGCCTTCCAGATCGGGGCGAAGTCCGGCGCCCTGGTCAGGAGAAGCGTGTTGCCGTCGGCGAAGAGAACGTTGCCGGCGGCCCCAAGTCCCGAGAGCCCGCCCCAGACGCTCTGCACCAGGCGACCGGGAAGTTCGCGGACCGGTCCCGGCTCGCCGCCGAGGGACGCAGGCTTGGGAACCTCCGCGCTCCGGAGCGCGTCCAGCGTCGCCTCCGCGCCGTTCACCCGCACCGGCATGTCGCCGACCTCCGCGAACATCGTGTCGGCGAGGACTCGCGCCGACTGCGTCCACCCCGCGGCGAGGGCCAGCTCGATCGACGCGCCGACGACCGCGGCAAGCTGCGTCCTGTGACTCTCGTCGCGCGGCACGTTTCGCAGGACGCGCTGCAGCGTGAGCCACCCGTCGCGCCACTGCTTCGCGCGCGTGAAGCCGCCGGACGCGGCGACCGCGGCCTCGATCGCCGATGGCGTGAGCGGCGCGGAGAGCGCGATCCGCGCCAGCGCCGCGGCGTCCTGGAGGTCGGCGGCGGCAAGCTGCTGCGCCGCTCGTGCCGCCCGGGCCTGAACGGCCTCGACCGCGCGGTGCTCCCATCGCTCGAGCCTCGCGATCGCCTCGGTGGCGGCCATGACGCGCGTCTCGTCGTCGCGGACGAAGGGTTCGCCGGCGAGCATGGGCTCCGCGAGCACGCGATCCGCCGCGGCGACCGCATCGGTCCAGCGTCCCTGTGCGGCGAGCCAGTCCGCCCACGAGAGCAGGTGCCGGACCAGCTGCGACGGCGTGCGGGCGCTCTCGGCCAGGAGCGAGTGCACCGGCTCGACCGCCGGCGTGCGCCCGTCGTCGAGCTCGGCGACGCGAAGCAGCCTGGCGACGAGCTCGTCGCGGGCCCGATCGTTCGCCGCGCTCGGCGTGGCCTCGTCGATCGCCCGCTTCGCGCTGCGCGCCGCCTCAAGGCAGAGGTCGAGTCGCTTCGAGCGAAGCCCAAGATCGAGCAGCGCCAGGCCGCCCTCGGGATCGCCGGGCTCGCGGGCAATGCGCTCGCGCATCAGCCGCTCGGCACTTGCCGCCGGCATGAGGGCGGTGACCCGCGCGTTCTGGCCCAGCAGCAGTTGCGGGCCGACGAGCACCGGATTCGCCGGTCCCTCGATCTCGATCCGCTCCTGGACGCGCCCGGTCTCGCGCGACACAAGGAGCACGTCCTCGATCCCCGGAACGACGAGGCTCGACCGTGCGATCTGCACGCGGCCGCGAATGCCCGTCCGGCTCGCGAGCCCGCCGCGACTCTTGAATGCCTCGGCGTTCACCTCGGACATCGACCAGAGCGGCAGCGTCGGACGGTCGGGATCGAAGGCGATCACGTCGCCGCCGACGGCGAAGATCCGCGGCGGCGTCATGTCAAAGCCCTCGTCGGCGAGGAGATAGCGCGGCGTGCCCCACGCGGAGCTGACCCCGGTGGGCATCATGTTCTCGACGTGGCCGGTCTCGCGATTGAGCTGGACGACGCTCTCGAGATTCGGGGCGACCGCGAAGAGCCAGTCGCCGACGAGCACCGGCCCGCCCATTTCCCACGGCTCGGTCGGATAGCGGCCTGTGCGCACCGGCACGAGAAACCGCTCGAGCCACTGGATGTGGCCGTCCGCGGCGTCGATGCGAGCGATCGCCCCGGCCGAGGTCGCGACGTAGACGCTGCCGTCGGCGACGACCGGCATCGATGCCGGACGCAGCCCCTGCATGTTCACGCCGCCGGCGCCGGCGAGGTAGGTTGCGAAGCGCATCACCCCGGTGTCGGCGGAGAAGGCGAGGAGATAGTCGACGGTCTCGAGGCGGCTCGTCACCTTGCGGGCGATGCAGTAGACGCTCCCGTCGGCGATGACCGGCATGCCGATCGGGAAGAGGTCCTCGAACTCGGTGCCGGGAAGCGTCGCCAGCGGCGTCTCCCAGCGCGTCGCGCCGTCCTTGAGGTCCAGGCAGAGCACCCGCGCGACGGTGCCGCGCTCGTTGACGAAGCCGTACCCCGGATAGGTCACCGCAAAGCCGTCGCCGACCGCGACCGATGCGAGGTCGCTGACCGTGTTGATGTCGCCGTCGATGCGGCCGACGTCGATGTCCCGTCGCCAGACGGTTCGGTGGCTGAGGCGATCGAGGGCCCGAATGGATCCGCCGTCGGAGATGAGGACGAGGTCCCCCAGAGCGGTCGGGGCGACGACGAGGTAGGCGCCGTCGAAGCGGCCTCGATCGAGGCGGTTGGGCATCGGCACGCGCCCCGCCGGATCGGGGAGCATGAAGATCCGCGTGAATGGAGAGGCGTCGAGCGGTTCGCTCCACACCGGCTGCCAGCCGTGCTCGTCGGACTCCGGCAGGATGCCGGCGGAGAGCGGCGACACCGGCTCCGGCACCGCGCGGGCCCGGATGCCCTTGAAGCGCGTGATGGTGCCGAGCTCGGGCGAATCGTCAACGAATCCGAGGGCACGCAGCCGCGCCTCGGCCTGCTCGATCTCGCCCTCCTTGCCGGCCAGGGCCGCGCTGGCCCCGCGAAGGAACCAATAGGTCGCGCCCTCCTCGGTCGCGAGGTCGGGATGTCCCTCCAGCCGGCGGAGCCGCATGAGGGCGTGGGCGAATCGCGCCGCGTGCAGCTCGCGCTCCGCGATCCGCAGGTTGGCGGTGAGGCCGGCCCGGGTCATCGCCCGCGTCGCGGCCACTCGTTCGGGCGAGTCGAAGCGCACCATGCGCTCCGCCTCGGGTCCCTCGATCTGGCGATATCGCTCAAGCACCGACGGGTGGGAGCGAAGGAACCGCTCCACCCGCTCGGCCACGCCCTCGAAGCGGTCGGCGTTCGCCGGGTCGGCGGGGATGACGCGATCCGCATATCCGTCGAGGAGCTTCTGGCAGAGGCGGGCCGACTCGCCGGGATTCTCGCGCGACTGGTCCTCGGCCTGCTGCAACAGCTGCCATGCCAGCGGCGAGTCGAGGACCGTGACCGGCGCCGTGTCCTGCGCCGCGAGCGGCGCGGATGCCGCCAAGAGCAGCGCCCCGAGGGCGCCGTGGAGCGCCCGCGCGGCACCGCCGCCCGGGCCGCAGCCGAGGGAACGCGCGAACGACCGCGACGGTGGACGGCGACGCATGCCTCGCACTGTACCCTCGGCATCGAACCGGGCTCCGACTCGCGCCCCGCCGCCCCATCCCGCCGCCCCATCCCACGGCCCCAGCATGGAGCGACGGGATGGCATGCGACGGAGTGCTACAGTGCCCGCATGTCCCGCTCTCGCATGCGTGCTCCCCTCGCGTTCGGCCTGCTGACGGCGACGAGCCTCTGCGCCCTCGTCGGCTGCGCGTCTCCCACCATCGCCGTGACCGGCGTCACGGTGCAGGAGACCTCCCCCGACGCCGTCCGCCTCGCGGTGAGCCTCGACCTGAGCAACCCCGCCGACGGGTCGATGCGTCTCCTCCAGTGGAACTACACCTTCGCGAACGCCGGCGGCAGCTACAGCGGAACGTGGGAGGCGCTCACCACGCTGCCCCCGAATTCGACCGTCACGAGGACGATTCCGGTGGTGCTGCCGGCCTCCGCGGGCACCGAGGGCTGGAACATCAGCGGCTCGCTCTCCTACCGCTCGCCGAGCCGCGTGGCCGAGATCTTCTATGACCTGGGCCTTTGGCACCCGCGATCGGGCTTCGGCGGCAGCGCCGCGACCATGCCCGCCGCCGCGCGATAACCCGCGAAGCGCCGCGACCGCGCCGCGCCGCCCCAGACCGCACAGACCGAACCACCCGTGCGATCCCCTCCGGATCCCCGGCGTTCCCTGATCAAACAGCGTTCCCGGAACGCCGATGACCCGAGGACGCGCGTCGCGATCGGCGCCGCGCCGTCCTGTTCACGTCTCCCTTGCCCGGCCTCGCGCCGAACGGGTCATCGCGCATGCAGCTCAACGACATTCTCCGCAAGGCTCACGAGCACGACGCGTCGGACATCCACCTCATCGCCGGCCATGTCCCGATGATGCGCGTGCACACCGTCATCACGCCGATGGAGTTTCCGGTCATCACGCCGGAGACGATCCAGGGCTGGCTGCAGTCGATGTCGAACCCGCAGCAGAAGGAGACGTTCGAGCGCAGCGCCGACCTCGACTTCTCCTACGAGATCTCGGGCTTCAAGCGCTACCGCGTCAACGCCCACAAGCAGCGCGGCGTCATCGGCATGGCCCTCCGCGCCATCCGCACCAAGGTGCCGCCGCTCGCCTCGCTGAACCTGCCGGAGATCATCTCGCGGCTCACCTACCTGCCGCGCGGCCTGGTGCTCGTCACCGGCGACACCGGCTCGGGCAAGTCGACCACGCTCGCCGCGATGATCCAGTCGATGAACGAGCGGTACCGCAAGCACATCATCACGCTTGAGGACCCGGTCGAATACACCTTCCAGTCGAACAAGTGCCTGCTCGAGCAGCGCGAGCTCGGCGCCGACATGCCGACCTTCTCGAGCGGCCTCAAGCACGCCCTTCGCCAGGACCCGGACATCATCCTGGTCGGCGAAATGCGAGACCTCGAGACGACCGCCCTCGCCATCAGCGCCGCCGAGACCGGCCACCTGGTGCTCTCGACCCTCCACACCGTCAACGCGTCGCAGACGGTCGAGCGCATCATCGACATGTACCCGCACGGGCAGCAGAACCAGATCCGCTCGATGCTCGCCAACACGCTGCAGGCGGTCATCTCCCAGACCCTCTTCCGCCGCATCGACCAGCCGGGCATGGTGCCGGCCATCGAGGTCATGCTCTGCACGCCCGCCGTGCGCAACATCATCCGCGAGGCCCGCACCTTCGAGATCCCGAACGTCATCGAGACCAGCCGCCAGCTCGGCATGATCAGCCTCGACAACGCCATCGCGGAGCTCTACTTCAACGGCATGATCAGCCGCGAGGACGCGATCGCCCAGGCGGCGTATCCGGACAAGCTCGACCGGCAGCTCGCCGCCTAACGACACGTTCATCACGCCAGGCACCCACTCCCCGACACGACGCCACGAGTTCCCACGACCATGCCTCACTACCGCTACCAGGCAAGGCAATCCTCCGGTCAGATCATGACCGGCGTCGTCGCCGCCGAGAGCGCCGCGTCCGCGGCCGCGATCATCCGGAACCAGGGCAACCACGTCGTCCAGCTCGTGCCCGTGCAGGCCGCGACGTCGCAGCTCACCGGGCTGCTCTCGAAGCTCAACTACAGCTCGGGGCCGTCGTCGAAGGACATCCTCGACTTCACCACGCAGCTGGCGGTCATGATCCGCGCCGGCATCTCGATCCGCGCCGCCCTCGAGGGCATCGCGGACCAGGTGCAGAACCAGAAGTTCCGCAAGATCCTCCAGCAGATCCGCACCGACGTCGAGAGCGGCAAGCAGTTCAGCGAGGCGATCCAGCGCTACCCGAAGCTCTTCGGCCCGCTCTACATCAACATGGTGAAGGCGTCGGAGATGTCCGGCAACTTCGCCCGCATGCTCGACCGCATCGCCGCGTACCTCGGCCAGGAGATCGAGACGCGGAAGATGGTCATCGGGGCCAGCATCTACCCGGGCATCATCGCCACGATGGCGATCTCGGTCACCGTCTTCCTGCTCACGTTCGTGCTGCCGAAGTTCGCCGGCGTGTTCAAGGGCAAGGAGGACGCGCTGCCCGGTCCGACCAAGTTCCTCATGGCCCTCTCGGCCTTCATGGTCGACTGGTGGTGGCTGCTCCTCCTCTGCGCCGCGGGCGGCATCACGGGCTTCATCTTCTTCATCAGGACCGAGCTCGGCAGCTTCTGGTGGGACCGCCTGAAGCTCACCATGCCGCTCATCAACCGCATGTTCAAGGCCCTCTACATCAGCCGCTCGCTCCACACCATGGGCGAGCTCCTGAACGCGGGCGTCCCGATGCTCGACACGATCGCCATCACCGGCGACATCGCCGGCAACCAGCTCTTCCGCCGGCTCTGGCGCGGCGTCTACGGCGCGGTCAAGCAGGGCAAGAAGGTGCAGAGCCAGCTCGTGAAGAGCCGGCTCCTGCCCCGCTCGGTCGTGCAGATGATCTCGGCGGGCGAGGAGTCGGGCAAGCTCGGCGAGGTGCTCGAGGAGATCTCGCACTACTACTCGAAGGTCCTCCGCGACGCGATCAAGGCCGTGACCAGCATGATCGAGCCGATCATGATCGTGGCCATGGGCTCGGTCGTCGGCTTCATCGCGATGGCCGTCATCCTTCCGATCTTCAAGATGTCCAACCTGGTCCAGGGTCACTGACGGTTCGCTCGTTTTCGGACTCACAACGCGAGGCGATTTGCGGGAGAAACCAATGCTTCAGATCGCAAGGCGACGCGGCCCGGCACGACGACGGACGGGGGGCTTCACCCTCATCGAGACGGCGCTGGCGACGGTGATCGTCGGCGTCGGCGTCCTGGCCATGGTCTCGGCCCAGCAGGCCTTCCACCAGAAGAACATGTGGTCGACGCAGGCGAGCATCGCCATGCGCCTCGGCAACGAGATCCGCGAGCTGACGCTCAACATGCCGCGCCACGATCCCGTCGCGGGCTCCGCGACGTGGGGACCGGAGGCCAACGAGACGTCGCTGGCCGACTTCGACGACCTCGACGACTTCGACGGCGAGGACGGCGAGGGCACGGTCTTCTCGGCCTCGCTCGGCAACGGTCCGATCAGCTCGCGCCGCGAGGTCATCCCCAACATGGAGGGATGGTCGCAGACGGTGCGGGTCTTCAACGTCGAGGCCTTCGACACGACCAATCCCGTCACGGACGGCTCCACCGAGTTCGTGAAGGTCGAGGTCACCATCCACTATCAGGACTCCGCCGACGCCCAGCCCCTCGAGATGACCAAGGTCTCGTGGCTGGCCCGTAAGTGATTCCGGCGGCCGTCGGGCTTGCGTCCGACTCGCGATATCAGATGTTCGAATCGGGACTGCAGTGGCCCGGCCCAGCGCGGCCCGGCCGTCGGAGGCGAGGAGAGTCATCATGAGCGTCCACACCCATGCCCTTCGGAAGCCCCTGCGCGGCCATCGCCGGCGCGGCGTCGCATCCGTCCTGGCCATGATGTTCCTCGTGATCTTCGGCTCGCTCGGCATCGCGATGGCGATCGTCGCCCAAGGCAACCTCCGCACCGCCGACAGCGCCATCAAGGTCTCGCGGGCCATGAGCGCCGCCGAGACCGGACTCGTCTTCGCGTCGAAGCGCCTCGCCTCGGAGGGCAAGCGCTTCGTCGTCCGCAAGGGCGTGATCGACGCCGACTTCTCGACCAAGCTCTGGAACGGCACCTGGAACGCCGGGACCGACGGCGAGGTGATCATCGAGCCGGCCCACGGCTACAACGAGGGCAACTCCGCCGACAGCCTCGCCGAGGCGGTCCGCAACGCCCACGCCGCGGACGAGAACACGCTCACCGTCGACGTCGGCGACTCCGACCTTCCGGCGATCAACGACGACGGCCTGCTCGAGACGCGGCCGATCCGCGTCATCGCCGGCGACGACCACGTCTGGTTCCGCCTGACCTACGAGCCGCTCGTCGACAGTCCCGCGATCCGCGTCACCGCGGTCGGCGCCGACGGCGACATCCGCCGCACGCTGCAGATGGACTTCCGCATCAACAAGCGGATCGAGTACGCGGTCATCACGCCCAACCGCCTCATGATCGGCAAGAACGTGCTCGTCAGCGGGCCGCTCGCGACCCGTTACGGCACCGAGACGGGCGAGCTGAACGCCGGCAACGGCGACCCGCTCGTGATGCGGAGCGACTTCTACTACCTGAGCAGCGCCCTCGACACGCTGCTTGACGACTTCTACGACGCGGTCATCCAGTACGACGTTGACGGCGACGCCCGCCTGCGCCCGTCGAACTCGACCGAGGCCCAGGGCATCGCACTCAACAGCGACTTCCGGGACATCGACGGCGACGAGTACGTCACCGACTTCGACCTCTTCCTCGAGACCTTCAGCGCGGACGGCGACAACAAGGTCGTCTACGACTCGATCAAGGCAGCGGCCGCCGGCCTGGGCAACCTCACCGAGGAGTTCGCCGACGTCGACAACCAGCTCGCGTGGCTCATCGACCAGTGGGATCCCGACCGCAACGACGACGGCGTCGTGGACGCCCGCGACACGCGCCTCGGCTACGACGACGGCGTGCTGAACGGGCTCGACCGCTGCGCGAAGGTGACCGGACGCCTCGCGTTCGGCGTGACCAAGGCCGCATGGGAAACCGCCAACGGCGCGGACTACCAGAATCTCGTGCAGGGCGCCGTGTCGCCCAAGCTTGACGACGCGCCGGTGACCTTCGGCGTCTCGGCCGAGGAGATGCGCGTGGTGACGACGGACATGTTCGCCGACAGCGCCACGTGGTTCAAGACGCAGGCCAACAACGGCGGGTCGCTCGCGAGCCAGGTCGCCTCCGGCGGCGGCAGCGTGACGATGCCGGGCGCCGCGACGTGGGAGCCGGTCCCCTACGGATCGAGCTCCGCCTACGACTGGTACCAGCGGAAAATCTACAGTGGCTACACCTTCACGAACGTGAAGATCCCCGTCGGCGAGAACGCGGTCTTCGACAACTGCACCTTCGTCGGCGTCTGCTACATCGAGACGCAGCAGGCGTGCATCGACGTGAACTGGAACTATGCGGGCTCGATGAAGAAGACGGTGCTCGCCGGCGGCGGCGTCGTCTACAGCCCGAAGTTCCCCGGCCTGACCTCCAGCCTCGGCGGCAATCCGGTCGCTGACACCAAGACCTACTCGAACTCGATCCGCTTCAACAACTGCACCTTCCTCGGCTCGGTCGCCGGCGACACGCCCAACGAGTACACGCATTGGCGGAACAAGGTCCAGCTCACCGGCCAGACCCGCTTCTACCTCGATCCGACCGATCCGGAGCTGCTCCAGCAAGAGGACTCCGCGACGCTGCTGTCGCTCCTCAACGGCATCAGCGCCGGCGACAAGGACATGCTCGCCCGCAGCTCGGTGATGCTGCCGGGCTGGTCGGTCGACGTCGGCAACTTCAACAACGAGCAGGCCGCCGACCCCGAGGACACCGCCCGCGTCAAGCTGCGCGGCACGATCATCGCGGGCATCATGGACGTGCGCGGGACCGCCGACGTCTTCGGCACCATGCTGATGACCTTCCGTCCGGTCGCTGGCCAGGGTCCGCTCTTCTATGACGGCCAGCCGGACATGTTCAACACGACGATCGGCTACTTCGGCCCGCTCGACGGCGACGGCGAGGGCGCCCTGCCGAACGAGGCCGGCTTCAGCGGCTTCGGCGAGATCACGCTGCGCTACAACGCGAACGCGAAGCTGCCCGACGGCATCCCGTGGCCAGTGTCGGTGGAGGCGGAACCTGCAACCTACCTCGAGGGAGGACCGGTCTCATGACGCCCCTTCGCACCACGCATGCGGCGGCCGCGCGACGGCCGCGGCGCCGCGGGTTCAACCTCATCGAGTTGCTCGTGGCGTTAGGCATCAGCGCCGCGCTCCTCACCGCGACGATGGTCTCGCTCAACGCCTGCTTCCTCGCCTACCAGACGACGACGGAGGAGGCGGCGACGCACACGATCTCGCGGCTCGTGATGCACCGCGTCCTGGCGATGGTCCGGACCGGCAACGACTTCGGACCGCTGCCCGACGACGCACTCGACGAGCTCGTTGAGAGCGACTACTTCGAGTTCAGCGACCATCAGGGGCAGCTCATCCGCATCACCTTCGACGCGACCAACCACCAGCTCCTCTTCCGCGTCGGCGCCGACGGCCAGGACCGCGTCCTGCTCGCGGGCGTGCAGCGGACGGTGAGCGGCGAGGGCGAGAACGCCGTCGACCTGCCCGCGTTCGTGCTCGAGTACGAGAAGGGCACGCACCTGCGCCGCTTCTCGATGGACCTGACGGTGATGCCCGACTCGACCCAGTCGACGAAGTCGGATCTCGGCGTCATGCGCCCCATCCGGCTCGTCGCGAGCTCCATGCCGCGCTCCGAAACCTGGTGATGGCGAGGCGCGCGAAGCGCCGACCCACGAATCGCAGGGCCGTCTGGCGGATGCACACTTGTCGATCGGGTCGTGGGCGGTACGCTGCGTCCGAGCACTCTCGCTCGCACAGGAGACCCCCATGCACCGCCCCATCGCCAGCGCAGCCCTCGGCTGCATCGTGTTCGCCGCGTCCATGTTCGCCACCGGCTGCGCGACCGTCCGCGTTCAGGCCGTCGGCACGCCCGATGCCGCGACGACGGCCGCGTTCGACCGGCTGAAGACGCTCGCCGGCACCTGGGAGGCGCCCGACGAAAAGGGCGTGAAGTCCGTGGTCTCGGTCATCACCGTCTCGAGCAACGGCTCCGCGATCCGCGAGGTCATGCTGCCCGGCACGCCGAACGAGATGACCAACATGTATCACCTCGACGGCAGTTCGATCATGGTGACCCACTACTGCGCGATGGGCAACCAGCCGCGGATGCGCTGCCGAAGCTCCGACGGCACGACCTTCAGCTTCGCCTTCGACGGCATCACCAACATGGCCGGGAAGGACGACAACCCGATGGCGTCGCTGATCATCGAGATCAAGGACGCGAATCACATGTCGCAGACCTGGGACAACCTGAAGCCCGGCGCCGACGCCCACGCGGTGTTCGAGCTGTCCCGCAAGCGCTAAGGCAGCACGCCAGAGAACCACAGAGGCACAGAGGGTGCACAGAGGAGAATGAGAAGAAGGGGGAGGCGGTCCGCTTCGGCGGCGGGCGAGCGCAGTTCGCACTGCCCGCGGCGATCGCGATCCTCATTCAGCGCATTCCCTGTGCTGCCTCTGTGCCTCTGTGGTTCTCCGGCTCTCCGCCCCTCACTCCTCCTCGCGAGCGCGGGCCCATTGCACTTCGGTCGCCATCGCCATCAGCCGTTGGTGCGTGCCGATCGCGTCGGGGTGGCCCGGGGGGAGGTCGTCGGTGGAGCGCGGCACGTAGCGGCCGTCGCCGTGCATGTCCCAGCCCTGGCGGCGGTCGTTGAGGCAGATCTGCATGATCTCCCAGAGGCGCTCGCGCTCGCGCCGGCCGCCGATCGGGGCCGCGGCCTCGACGCGCGTATTCAGGTTTCGGTACATCCAGTCGGCGCTGCCGATGTAGAAGTCGCCGTCGATCGGGTCGTCCTTGCCCGCCGAGAACCAGAAGATCCGGCTGTGCTCGAGGAAGCGGCCGATCATCGACATGACCCGGACGTTGTCCGAGAGGCCCGGCACGCCGGGGCGGATGCAGCAGAAGCCGCGGATGATGAGGTCGACCCTCACGCCGGCCTGGGAGGCGCGGTAGAGGGCGTCGGTCACCGAGCGATCCTCGAGCTGGTTCATCTTGGCGATGATCCGCCCCTGCTTCCCCGATTGCTGTACGGCGATCTCGCGCTCGATCAGCTCGATGAACCGCTTCTTCATCGCCACCGGCGCCACCAGCAGTCGGTTGTAGTCGCGCTGGCGGCTGCGGCCGGTCATGTAGTTGAAGAGGTTGACGACGTCCTCGGTGATCGCGGCGTCGCAGGTGAAGAGGCCGATGTCCTCATAGAGCCGCGCGGTCTTCGGGTTGTAGTTGCCGGTGCCGATGTGGGCATAGCAGCGGATGCCGTTGCCCTCCGAGCGGACGACGAGGGCGACCTTGCTGTGGGTCTTGAGTCCGACGACGCCGTAGGCGACGTGCACGCCGGCGTCCTCGAGCTTCCGGGCCCAGAAGATGTTGCGGGCCTCGTCGAAACGGGCCCGCAGCTCGACGAGCACAGCGACCTGCTTGCCCGCCTCGGCGGCACGGATCAGGCTCGGGATGAAGGGGCTGTCGCCGCTCGTGCGATAGAGCGCCTGCTTGATCGCGAGGACCTTCGGATCGGCCGAGGCCTGCTCGATGAAGCGGCAGACGGTCGCGTCGAAACTCTCGTACGGGTGGTGAACGAGCAGGTCGCCCTGGCGGATGACGCTGAAGAGATCGCTCTCGTCGCTCTCGATCCGCGGCGGGACGAGCGGCGTCCACTTCGAGAAGCGGTGCTCGGGCATGTCGAGGTCGGCGAGCTCGTTCAGCAGGCTGTAGTCGATGAGGCCGTCGGTCTCGTAGAGGTCGTCGTTCCCGATGTCGAGTTCGTCCTCGAGGAAGCGGAGGATCCGGGCGTTCGCGCCGCGGGCGATCTCGAGGCGGACGACGCGGGCGAAGCGCCGCTCCCGCAACTGCTGCTGGATCTGCTCGAGGAGATCCTCGGCGTCCTCGTTGTCGCGCTCGACGTCGGCGTTGCGCGTCACGCGGAAGGGCAGGACCTTCGAGATCTCCATGCCCGGGAAGAGGTCGTCGAGGTTGTGCTCGATGATCTCCTGGAGCGGCACGAATCGCTTCGTGCCCTCGAAGCGGTAGAGCCGGCTGCCGAGTTCCGGCACCTTCACGCGGGCAAAAAGCTGTTCGCTCTCGCCCGGCCGGCGCAGCATGACGCCTAACGAGACGCTCATGTTCGAGATGAACGGGAAGCGGTGGCCGGGATCGACGGCAAGCGGCGTGAGGATCGGGAAGACGTTCCGGCGATACCACGCCTCGGCCTCGGAGCGCTCGTGCGGTTCGAGCTCTTCCCACGAGAGGAAGTGGACGCCGATCTCGCGCAGCTTCGGCAGGATGTCCCTGCGATAGCACTCGTCCTGCGTGGCGATCAGGTCGAGCACCTTGGTGCGGATCGCGTGAAGCTGCTGGGCGGGCGTCAGCGTTTCCCAGGCGGGACTGCCGACCCCGGCGTCCATCTGACGGCGCAGGCCGCCGACCCGCTTCATGAAGAACTCGTCGAGGTTGTTCGAGAAGATCGAGAGGAAGCGAACGCGCTCAAGGAGCGGCATTCGGGCATCGACCGCCTGATGGAGCACGCGCCGATTGAACTCGAGCCACTGAAGGTCGCGATTCAGGAACCGCGTCGGATCCGGAGGCACATCAGGCACCGAAGGCGCTTCGGGCGGCACAGGCTGGGTCAGAGATCGCTCAGCGCGGTCGGGCATGGTCAGGTTCTTTCAGGGGAGGGAACACAGAGGCACAGAGGACACAGAGGGCCACAGAGGAGGTCATTGGGGAGACGGAACAAGGGACTTCTGGTTCCAGACGCAACGCGGCGAACCATCCATTCGATCTGGCTCGGTCGGAGCGAGCTCCGCGTTGCCCTCGCCAGATCCTTGACAGGGCTGCTCTGTGGCCCTCTGTGTCCTCTGTGCCTCTGTGTTGAATCCCTCTCTCGATACCAGGTTTGAATCACCCCCCCGGCACATAGACCGCCGCGCAGCGGGTGGCTTCGGTCACGCGGACGCTCGCGACCCGGATGCCCGGGGGCAGCTTCCGTCCCAGCGAAACGCCGAGGTGCTCGGCGATCCGCTCCGCCGTCGGGTTCACCCGGTCGAAGGGCGGCGTGGCGTTGAGGTCGCCGTCCCGGAAGGGTCCGACGATCTCCTCGATCCACCGCTCGACCGCGTGAAAGTCGCAGAGGAGCCCATCGGCATCCAGCCGCTCGCCCTCCACCACAAACCGCACCCGGAAGTTGTGCCCGTGGACCCGCTCCCGCACACCCGCGATGACGATCGCGTGCGCGGCGGAAAACTCGGTCTCGAGCTCAAGCTGGAACATGAGGCGGCGATTATAGGGCCGAGGGAAGTCTGCATTGGCAGATCCCTCATGAACCTCGCGTCAAGAGAACAGGCCCGGGCGCTGGGCCCGGGCCTGTGTGGGGTCGGCAGATGTGCAGCGGCTTCCCGTCACCGCCGCCGCCGCGGGCCCCCCAACAGACCGATCGCGAGAAGCG
Source organism: Phycisphaerales bacterium (assembly GCA_044220875.1). Lineage (GTDB taxonomy): Bacteria > Planctomycetota > Phycisphaerae > Phycisphaerales > SM1A02 > JAEUIT01. Next base: position 595,035 of record JBGAQH010000002.1, read on the forward strand.
CTCCCGCCCCGGGGGTCGGGATGGTCGAGAAGTAGAGGTTGTCGAGGAAGGCCTGGCCCGTTCCGGAGGCGTCACCTCGGAACCAGATTCGGTCGAACGGCTCATCCGAATAGAGTCCGCCGAATCGCTGGTTCACCGAACCAGCGAACTCCGTCGTGTAGAAGATCTGATTGCCGCTCCAGAGATTCACGAGCAGCGACGCAGGAAAATGGAAGGCGATCGCGTGGATCGGCTTGTCGAACGTCAACTCGATGATCGAGTTCCCGTCGAGGCCCCAGCCGTCCTGCGGAAAGTTGTCGGACTGGTAGGAGAAGTTCAGGTCCGGTCCCGTGAAGTTCACGCCGAGCGGCGCGTACTGGGTGGTGATCGCCGTGGACCCGAACTCGGCGAAGGTGATCGTCGAGTAGCTTCCCGCGGCTTGGGCCCAGGGATCGAACTGGATCGTGTACTTGGTCACGCCAGCGAGACACGGCTGGGCGGCGAATGCGATCGAGCAGATCAGTGCGATGCGAGTCAACTGGCACCTCCTTCAGCACGTCCGGCGACGAGCCCGGCGAAGGCCCCACAGCCCCAGCAGCCCGAGCGCCCCGGGGGTCGGGATCGTCGAGAAGTAGAGGTTGTCGAGGAAGGCCTGACTCGTTTCTGAGACACCGCCCCGGAACCAGATTCTGTCGAACGGCTGATCCGAATAGAGCCCGCCGAATCGCTGGTTCACCGAACCAGCGAACTCCGTCGTGTAGAAGATCTGATTGCCGCTCCAGAGGTTCACGAGCAGCGACGCAGGAAAATGAAATGCGATCGCGTTGATCGGCTCGTCGAAGGTCAGCTCGATGATTGAGTTCCCGTCGAGACCCCAGCCGTCCTGCGGGAAGTTCGTCTGTTGGAAGTACGCGAAGTTCAGGTCCGGTCCCGTGAAGTTCACGCCGAGCGGCGCGTACTGGGTGGTGATCGCCGTGGACCCGAACTCGGCGAAGGTGATCGTCGAGTAGCTTCCCGCGGCTTGGGCCCATGGATCGAACTGGATGCTGAACTCCGTGACAGAGGCAAGGGCGGGGCTCGAGATCAGTGCAAATGCACACGCTACGGTTGTCTTGGTCAATTGGCACCTCCTTCGGCGAGTGCCACGACCAGCGCTGCGATCCCAAGACGCTCCGAGCTGGACGCTCCAGACGCCCAGTTGATGAAGGCGGAAGTCGACGGGAACCCCGCGAATTGCAGGAGCGTTTCCTGGTCAATCAGCGACTCGCCTGATGACGCCGCGCCCATCGCGAACTGCCCCGAGCCGAACTCGGCGACGGCACACGCGTCAGAGCAGCTGGAACCCCAAAAGCCGAGCAGCGTGGCCAAGTCGCCCGCATCGACTTCTCCATTCATGTCGATGTCGGGCTCGTCGACCGCTCCGCAGCTCGGAGCGCTGCCCCACGCCCCGAGCAGGACCGCGAGGTCGCCCGCGTCGACCGTGCCATTGCCATCGAAGTTGATGAGGCAGGGACGGTGGATCAGGACCACTGGACGCCGGATCGGCGAAACACTCGTGCGCGCCGTCCCCACCACCCACTGGCTGCCGTTGATGCCCTTGGCCTCAAGCACCTGCCACGACCCGCCGAACCCGTCGAGAAGGCCGTCGAACTCCTCGACGATCCACGTGCCACCCGAGAGCGTCCAACGGTATGCGATGTCCTGGTCAGGCGACTCGCCAATAACTCGATAGCAGCTTCCGATCGCCTCGGAGATCGCGTTTGCGACCGATTGCTGGTCCACATCGAGCCCCGAGAACTGGTGTAGATCCGTCACCTCTTGGGCTTCGTCCCAGAACGCCGCCTTCGAGAAACAGCCCTCGCCCAGGAGGCTTGCCGGTTCGTATCGCTGGTAGCCGACCGCCAAGAGGTCGTCGTTGATCGAGAACGCCTCGCTTGCGGCGTCCGAGGCGCCGCTCGGCACAGCCTCCTCCAGATCGATCGAGCCAATCAAACTCGGATCAAGCGTCCACTCGTTCCCGGTCCGGACGCTGTCGCACACTGAACTTTGGCCGCAGGTCCCTTGGTAGCCAGCGGCCGTCGGCCACGCTTCGACCGAATTGACGGTTCGCGCCAGCGACTGCCCCGCCTCGGGAGCGAGATCGAGAAGCTCGTCGGGAGCGTCTCCCTCGAGCCACGCGAACGCATGCACGAGCTTGTTCGCCGGATCGCCGAAGCAGGACAGATCTGTCAGCGCCTCGCCGACGACCACCGCGGGAAAGCGATCGTTCACTCCCCACGCCTTCCCGCCCCGCACAACGGTTTCGGCGAAGTCATCAAGGAGGGTCGAGTTCGCGGGTGTCGCAAGGTCCCACACGTACGGCCTCGTCCCACTTTCGACCGTCGGCTGACTGAACAGCCGCCAGCCAGCCACGAGGCCGGCATCGTTGATGTCGCGAGCCTCGCCGCCCAATCCGCCTCCGGAACCCACAGTCATCAGGTTCACCGCGGTCCACGTCGGCGGACAACAGCCGCCCGCACAGGGGACCCAGAGCGTCGGCACGAAGTCGAGATCGCCCGTCGTAAACGACGATCCCACGATGTAGCCGTTGTTATTGATCGCGTACGGAATCGCTCGATTCCGCCCCTCGACCGGCTGCAGCTCAATGACGTGGTAGCGGTCGCTCACCTGAGCGGACGCGCTCCGGCTGAGGACCCCGGGTGCGATCGCTGACGCGACCATCAGACCAGCGGACCAGCGGACCAGCGGACCAGCGGACCAGCGGACCAGAACGGTTCATACCTACCCTCCCTGCTTCAACATCCTGATGGGATCTGTCGACAGGTCCCATCGTCTGATCGGTCGACCGCGCCCTTTATCGCGGTCGAGTTCACGACACCAGGCGGAGAATGTCCGCGGATCCCGACGAGGAATATCGAAATTCGCGCAATCCATATGGGCCGGACTCCTCGCCTTCAGAGGTAGACACGCGCCGCTGGGGGCCACGCTCGACCGAACCGCGAACGCGCCGGCCGCCGATGCGGCCGCCCCGGCGATCAGGCTGTCGACCTTGAGAGCAACCCGAGATCGGCACCCCGGCCTGGCGGTTGATCCCGCCAACGCGAAGGCCGCTGCCGAGCCAACCGCGCCGAGCCTGACGCGCGTCGGTATTCTCCTCGCGTTCTTCTCCGCCTCCCCCGCCACCCATGTCCGCCCCCACCGATGCTCCCCTCATGCTCTCCGTCTCCGGTGCCCGCGGCATCGTCGGCGTGACCATGACTCCCGTCGTCGCCGCCGAGTTTGCCGCGGCGTTTGGTTCGCACCTCCGCAATACGCTCGGCGCGAAGCGGCCGAAGCTCGTCGTCGGGCGTGACGGCCGAGCGGGCGGCGAGTGCCTGGCCTTGGCGGTGCGCGGGGCGCTGGCGTCGACCGGCTGCGATGTCATCGACCTCGGCGTGACGATGACCCCGACGGTCGGCGTGATGATCCGCCACCTCAAGGCCGACGGCGGCATGTGCGTGACCGCGAGCCACAATCCGATCGAGTGGAACGGTCTCAAGTGCCTCGACGGCGATGGTCTCGCCCCGCCGAAGGAGGTCGCCAACGCGATCATCGCCCGCTACCGCGAGAAGCGGTTCCACTTCGAGAGTTCACCCGGCATCGGCACGATGGCGGTCGACACGACCGGGAACGAGACGCACATCGCGAAGGTGCTGGCGATCGCCGACGTCGACGCGATTCGGGCCAAGCGTTTCACCGTCGTCCTCGACAGCGTGAACGCCTCGGGCTGCGTGCCGGGCCGGGCCCTGCTCGAACGGCTCGGCTGCACGGTGAAGCACATCCATGGCGAGCCGACCGGCATCTTCGGTCACACGCCCGAGCCGATCGAATCGAATCTCGGCGACCTCATCGCCGCGACCCGCTCGACCGCCGGCGCCGCCTGCGGCTTCTCGCAGGATCCCGATGCCGATCGCCTGGCGATCGTCGATGAGAAGGGCCGCTTCATCGGCGAGGAGTACACGCTCGTCCTGGCGGCGCTCCGCATGCTTCAGAAGCACCACCAGACAGGCGGCCAGCCCGGCGCCACGCTCGCGGCGAATCTCTCGACCAGCCGCATGATCGACGACGTCGCCAAGCAGTTCGGGGCGACCGTCCTTCGCACCGCGGTCGGTGAGGCCAACGTCGTCGCCGCCCTCAAGCCGGCGAACGGCCTGATGGGCGGCGAGGGCAACGGCGGCGTGATCCTCCCGAACATCTGCTGGGTGCGCGATTCGCTCAGCGCGATGGCGCTCGTGCTCGACCTGCTGGCCCACGACGGCCGACCGCTCTCGGCGATCGTCGACGGCCTGCCGAAGTACGCGATGGTGAAGACGAAGCTCGACCTGAGCTCGATCGGCGGCCTCGCGGTGGTCGGTCCGGCGCTTGCAAAGACCAAGGCCGCCTTCGCGAAGGAACGGATCTCCGACGTCGACGGCGTCCGCATCGACTTCGCCGACGGCTGGGTGCATCTCAGGGCGAGCAACACCGAGCCGATCGTGCGGATCATCGCGGAGGGGGCGACGAAAGAACGCGCGGATGCGCTGGTAAGGGCGTGCGCGAAGGCGGCGGGGCTGGAATAGTGGGAACTCCAGCATCCCGCTCCCTCGCGCGGAGGAGGAGATGCGCGATAGAACGAGATCACGCCGCGGACGTGACATGTAGCAGCCACAGCCTCGGGGGCGGATGCACCGCCCGCCGCTTCGAGTTTGAGCCCCCGAGCGCGAGCACGCTACGGACACGGATCCGCAAACAGCGGCTGGGCCCAATAGGTCGTCCAAGACGTGAGGGCTACCTCGATCTCGCAATCGGGCCATTCCTCCCCGCAGATCGGTGCGTGATACTTGCACTTACAGCTCTTGTCGGGAGAAAGGTATTGCCCTCCCGTAAAGAGGCTTCCGCTGGGGACGGCAATTCGAATGGTCGGATTCCACATCGAATCCGGCTCCCCCGAGCATGACCACGTCACTTCGCCATCCGTACACTGGATCGTCATTCCACCGGCGTAGTCGCAACAGTGTTGATTTTCGTTGTGATAGCAACTCAATCCAACCGGGTCCGGTCCACCTTGCCCAAGGGCCGTCCTGGAGATGAGTGTGCATACCGCAATGACCATAAGGATGACATGCTTCATGACGATTCCTCGATAGAATGTTCACATCCTGAAAATGGCGCTTTGATACGGATGGGAAGACTGTCACACCGGCTAGCGATTCGTCGCGTCTCGTGCCCTCCAGAGGCCCAAGCTCTCGATCCTGGCCTTCTGCTCGCTCTCGCACTGTCGCCTCCATCGCTCGAGTCGGTCGCGAGCCGCATCAACCGTGTTGCCGCGCACCTCGCCGGCGATGACGTCTGATGCGACGGCCATTCTCGCTCGTGCGGCTTCGAATGCTTCCTGAATGCGTCCGACGCAGGCTGCGTTGGCCTCTTGGGTGGCGGAGAACGTCTTCACCCGCTCGAGCCAATATGCGTCGATCGCGATCCGCACCGCATCCTCGGTTTGCCGACGGCTCTGCTCGCTTGTGACAGCGAGCGTTTCCGCGAGCTCCTCGTCCAGGCCCCAATCGACCCGTGCCTCTTCGACAATCGATCGGAGATCCCATGGATCGACAACCGCCGGTCCATACGCCGCAGCGAAGATCGCAGCTCGAAGCTTGTTCGCGCATGCGGCGGAGACCGATCCGCACAGCGACTCCAGAAGCTGCAGGCGAGCCTTCGCGATGCGCTCCTCCGACGCCGCCATCCGCGAAAGTATCCCCCGTCGCGCGGTCCTCAGCTCTGACCGCACTGTCGCGAGCGCTTCCTCATTGTCCGGCGAGCGAGCAGGCAGGCTCTCCATCTCGCTTCGGTATCGCTCGTCCTGGATGATTGCGGCATCGCGAGACCGCTCCCACGCTACGGTGGCGAAGCGGAGCTCCTGCAACTGGGTGTCGAGCGACGGGAGTTCCAATGGGAGCCCGTCGCGGTCCGCTCCGGTTTCGCAACCGGCCATGAACGAGCCGAGCATCTCCAGCACGTCAATCCGCGCCATCGGGAGGAGCGCGCCCGCCAAGCGATCCTGATCGAGCTCGCGCAGTGCGCGGACTCGAGATCCAATCTGATCCGCTCGCTCCTCGCCCAACTCCTTCGCGAGAAGCGCTGCGAGCCCAGTGTTCTCATGCTCAAGAAGCTCGCTGGCTGCGCTGCGCCTACGCCGAAGCAGATCCTGCACTCGCGACAGCCGCTGTTCGGCCGTTGCCGCTTGACGGGACTTGCAGTTGGCCGACGCTTCCCACAGTGCCGGGAGTCTCGCGCGCCGAATTTCCATGTCGGATGCGACGAGAGCGCGAAATGCTTCGAGCACGAGCGGAGCTTCACGATCGGATATGTCCGGGCACAAGCGGCAGATCCTTCCGGCCAGCGCATCATCGACCTGCCGCGGAATGTAGAGGGACCAGACCGGGAGATCGGTCGTCGGCGAACCCATCTTGAGCGCCTCGAGAGTCGCATCCGGCCTACCTTCTTGCGGCGGACCCGCGCGAACAGGCGCGGGGGGTTCACGTGCAGCGTCCTTCAGACGACCTGCCGAAAGCTCTGAGCGGGGAACGGGCGGATGGACGGAATCGCCTTTCAAGCGATCCGGAGGCGGCTCTGCAATCCCGGCGAGAACCGATCCCAAGAGTGCCATCAAACCAGCGAAAGCGTGCGCTAGGGGCATAACGATGTTCCAGTACACCCATGTCGGGCTTCAGGCGGATCTCCACCCGGACGCAAGAGTAAGCGTAATTGGGGGGGGGGGGGGCATCGTCAAGCGGACTTCGATGAATACACCGTGGATTGTGAAAGCCGATCCAGATCCGCCCAACCAACGAGCAAGCGAAAAGGATGAACTCTCCCGATCGCGGGCGAGACTCCTGTGCAGGCCTGCCGACATTGCGGAGCGATCGCACATCGGAAGGCCGCATACGCGAAGGAACGGATCTCCGACGTCGACGGCGTCCGCATCGACTTCGCCGACGGCTGGGTGCATCTCAGGGCGAGCAACACCGAGCCGATCGTGCGGATCATTGCGGAGGGGGCAACCAAGGCTCGGGCCGATGCGCTCATCGCCGACTGTTCGCGGGCCGCGGGGCTGGGCTGACTCGCGGCCCGGGGGCGAACGCGGCCGAATCGCCGACCCGGCCAATGGGGACGCGGGGGGACGCGACGTGGTTACACTCCCCCCGTGCATCGAACTGCCCTCCGTGCCCTCTGCGTCATCGCCGTGCCTGCGATGCTCATGACATCCTGCCAGACGGTCCGTTCGGACCCGGCGAAGGCCACGCGGCAATATCCATTCTGGCTCAAGCAGGGCGAGACGCTCCCGGCCCAAGTGCTCGCCGAGGGCGAGTCCATGGTCATCGTCAACGCGACCACGCGTTCCTTCGACAACGTTGACGTCTGGCTCAACGAACGGTACGTGCAGCACGTCGACCGCGTCGCCGCCGGCGAGAACAAGCGGCTCTCGATGGCCGACTTCTGGGATATCCGCGGCGAGGGCCCGAACCCGGGCGGCCTCTTCCGCTACTACCAGCCGACGCCGATCCGGCTCGTCCAGATCCAGACCTCCGACCCCGCCGCGCCGCTCATTGGTCTTCAGGCCGTGCTGACGGAAGTGGAGACGCGATAAGCGCCGGCGCAACGCGGTTGGCGTCGGGCGGGGCGAAGGCGAGGTCGGCGACGATCGGCATGTGATCGGAGCCGATGTGATTCGCGACCCGGAATGCGTTGGCGACGAAATGCCGTGACATGACCACGTGGTCGATCGGGATGCGCACCGCCGCGGGCATCATCCATCCGTCGACTTCCGCGGGCCAGGTCGGCGCGAGGCCGGCGACGCCGCGGGCCGCCTCATAGCCGGTGCGCCCGATGAACGACGCGTAGGTCTTGCCGAAGGGCGTCTCGTTGAAGTCGCCGATGACCAGCGTCGGGGCGTCGCTTGCGGCGCATCGCTCGGCAAGGATCGCGAGCTCACGATCGCGAAGCGTGGCCCGTTCGACGCTTCGCGGCGAAAGCGGATGGATCACGAAGACCCGAATCGGTCCGGAGGGATGGTCGACGGTCACCTCGATCTGGCGATCAGCTCCCTCGCATGCGACGGTGACGCGACTGTTTCGGAGCGGGTAGCGGCTGTAGAGGGCAAGCCCGGAACCGAGCTGGCTCTGGCTTCCGATCACGGCATAGGGCAACTCGCCGCGCACCCGCTCGAGCGCCCCTTCCCATCCGTCGGTCAGCTCGAGAATGGCGAGGAGATCGGGCCGCTCGCCGCGCAGCGACGCGATGGCCGCGTCGGTCGGCTTCGTTCGATTGCAGACGTTGGCCTCGACCACGCGAATCGGCGCGGCACCGGGCGGCGCCGGGGGCGCGTCGTGCGGGGTGAGCGTGGGAAGGACCACGCCGAAGGCCCACGCGGCACACGCGGTGGTCACGACCGAGAGCCGCGGGCGCCGCACGAGCGCAGCGGTGACCGCAAGACCGGCGAGCGTCACGCAGCACTGCACGGCCCAGGGGTTGGCGAGCGTCGAGGCGAAGCCGAGGTCCAAGCGGCCGACGACGAAGATCGCGACGACAAGCGCCGCCGCGCCGGAAAGTCCCATCCCGATCAGACGGCGCGCCGCGTCGATCGTCCTAAATGTCGGTGCGGGCGTGAGCATGCGTGGCGACGACGGGGCGTCGCTGGCTCATCGGCAGGGATCGGCGACGCATGCACGCCCGAGCGTCGCCCGCGCCGAGAACGCGACGGGCAGCCCGCGCAGGCGGCATAGACCGCACGGGGGGTGCGCGGGACCGCACCCTCTCTCGCTCCGCGACATCTCCCCGCCGGAGGGCGGTGGAGAGCATCGTCACGAGCGCCACTGCTCTCCACCAGCAACGCTGGGGGAGATGTCGGCGCAGCCGACAGTGGGGGCTCGCACGCGTCGCCCCGTCCTCACCCGCGACACGCCACTTCGATCACGTCCGTGCCGAGTCGCCCGCGCGGACCCGAGCGTCGCCCTGCCCCATCGCGATCGAACGCCCGCGCCGCCCGGCCCAGCTTACGGCTCGGCCAACACCTGCTCGAGCTCCGCACGTTCCTTCGCGTCCATCGACTTCATCAGCGGGCGCAGCGTGTAGTTCCCGTGCATTTTCCCGGCCCGCAAGTACATCCAATCGACGATCTCGCTCTCCTTGAACTCCACGGTCTCGCCGAGCTTCACGCGCTTCACGAACTCCGGGTCGTTGCCGATCTGACCGCGCACCACGCCATCGCCTCGCGTCGGATCGACGATCCAGAAATACTCGGTCCGGCCATTCTGCCGAAGAGGAACCTTGACGGAGAAGTCGCTCTCGCCGCTCGTCGGGTGTGCGAGGACCTTCCAGAAATCGGAAAGCGTCGCCCGCCCTTTCGCGAACGCCGCCTCCATCTCGGGGTTCCCCGCCTCGATCCGATAGGTCGGATCGGACTCGCTGCCGGAGCAGCCTCCTCCGAGGAACGCGAGCGCGAGGAGGAGCGAGCCGGCGACGGGGAGCAGGCGAGTGGGCATGCGAGCCATGCTATCGATCGCCTAACGGTTCGTGCAAGACGCTCGCTGCCGACTCAGAGCCCGAGACGCGCCTTCTTCGCTTCCCACTCCGCCGCCTCACGCTTGTTCGTCGTGTTGATCGGCTTGCCGGAGCGGATCGCCTCGATCTCGAGCGAGGTCAGGTGCATCGCGTTCAGGCGATAGTCCTCGAACGCCTCGCAGGCGACCGGCACGATCGGCTGGATGAGCCGGTACATCGCCCTTGCGTAGTCCTGGATCTCGATCTGGGCGTGCGGGTCCATGCGCAGCGAGAGGAAGTGGAAAATGTTGTGCAGGTCGCACTTCCAATACCACTCGGTGTACACGCTCACCGGCAGCGCGGCGCGGGCGAGCTCGCGGGCGACGCCTTCCTCGGTGAGATGGATGTACTTCCGATAGAGCGACTCGGCCTCGTCGAGAAGCCGCAGGAACTCCTCGGCCGTGCCCACGTCAACCGGAGCGTCGCCGCCCTGGCGGTTGCTCTTGCTCTGGGCCCGGATGTTGTCGATCGACGGCCGGTAGAAGCGATCGGGCACGATCGAGTAGCGGGCCGAGTACTCGTTCACGTTGGCCGTTCGGTGCCGAATCCACTGCCGGGCGACGAAGATCGGCATCGACACGTGGAACTTGAACTCGACCATCTCCATCGGCGTGGTGTGGCGATGGCGCATGAGGTAGCGCACGAGTCCGCGATCCTCGTTGACGAGCTTCGTCCCCTCGCCGTAGCTGACCCGCGCCGCCTGGACGATCGCGAAGTCGCCGGTCTTGCCCTCGGGTACGAGCCGCGGCATGGCGTCGACGAGTCCGACGAATCCGTGATCGTGCACCTTGATGTCCCACCGCGCTGCGCCGCGCATCACGTCGTGGAGCGGGCGCTCGGGAGCGGTCTGGCGAATGTCGGCGGCAAGCGCGGAGTCGATGGCGGCTGGAGCGGTCGGTGCTGACGGCGTCATGCCGCGCAGGATAGGGAACTCAATCGCCCTGCGACGGCGTTCCGCCAGCAAGTCCACAGGTCGCCGGCGTGCGGTTCAGGATCCCGAGGGCGTGGCGGCGGGCTTGCCCCGCTTCCCAAACGCCGCGAGCCATCCGTTCACCTCATCGCTCGTTCCCACCATCGTCGGCAGGCCGTCCGGCTTCAGGAAGGGCGGCATCCCCGGATCGGTCCCGAACGTGACGACGATCGCCCGAAAGCTCTCGGTGAGGTCGGCCGGCGCGATGCCGTGCAGGGCGTCGGCACGGGCCATCGGCCACGAGGCCGCACCGTCGGGCGGCGCCACGGGCATCGACTCCGGTCCCGGACCGAACTGCTCGAGGTCGGCGGCGCTGGACGGGAAGGCGCCGTGCACCGCCGCATAGGTCAGGCTGGCCCACGCCAGGGTGCGCATCTGCGCATCGGTGCGGGCCGCCGTGCGTCGCACCCCCTGCATGACCGTCCAGCCCCAAATCGCGACGACCACCAGCGCCACCGCGAAGAAGACGAAGAAGACTCGGACGAAGGTGGTGCCGCTCACATCCGCATCCCTTCAAAGGTGAGTCGCGACTTGACGCGCCGCGGGTCCGCCTCCGGCACCGCGCTCAGGAGCGCCTGGGTGTAGCGATGCTTCGGCCGCTGGATGATCTCGTCGCGCGTCCCCTCTTCGACGATCGTTCCGTTCCACATCACCGCGACGCGGTCGCAGATGTGGTGAATCACGGCCATGTCATGGCTGATGAAGAGATAGGCGAGGCCGAACTCGTCCTGCAGGTCACGGAGGAGATTGAGGATCTGCGACTGGATCGAGACGTCGAGGGCCGACGTCGGCTCGTCGCAGACAATGAGCCGCGGCTGGAGGGCAAGCGCTCGGGCGATGCCGATCCGCTGCCGCTGGCCGCCGCTGAACTCGTGCGGATAGCGATCGGCCGCGGCCTTCCAGAGTCCGCATCGCTCAAGCAGCCGCTCGACGCGATCGCGCAGCTCGTCGCCCTGGGCGATGCCATGCACCTCGAGCGGTTCGCCCACGATCCGCCCGACCCGCATGCGCGGATTGAGCGAGCCGCCCGGATCCTGAAAGATGATCTGCATCTGCCGACGCAGTTGGCGCATCGGCGCCGGCGCCTGCTCGAAGACGTTCGCGCCGTCGAAGAGCACCTTGCCGCCGGTCGCGGCCTGCAGGCGGAGGATCGTGCGCCCGACCGTCGTCTTGCCGCATCCCGACTCGCCGACGAGACCGAGCGTCTCCCCCTTGCGGAGGTGGAAGCTCACGCCATCGACGGCCTTCACCCAACCGACCGTGCGCTGCAGCACTCCCCGTCGAATGGGGAAGTGCGTCTGGAGATCGATCACCTCCAGCAGCGGTCGCTCAAGAAGCTCGTCGTGGGCGCTGCGGCCCGATGAAACCATGGGGCCGATGATACGGGCGACTCACTCCGGCCGGAGCGGGCGCTGCTGCACGACGAAGGGAACGACATCCTCGCGGACGTCGCCGTCGGGCGTGACGTAGGTGATGGGCAGCTCGGCCGACTGGAGCCGAAGCGGGTTCTGCTGCGGGCGGGCCCAGCGATTCACGCGGGTGAACAGCTCGTCGACGCTGCCGACCGGCTGGCCGAGGATCTCGGTGATGATCGAGCCCTTCGGAACGGCCCGCTCGACCGGAGAGCCGGCGCGAACTTCCTCGACCAGGACGCCGCGGCGGAACGGCACGCCGAGCTTCTTGGCCCGCTCCTCGGTCGCGGTGGTCAGGGCGCTGAATCCGAGCGTCCGCATCGTCTGGCTGAACGTCGAGCCGGTGGGCGTCGCCGGGTCGAGCTCGCCGAGTCCGACCTTGAAGTCCTTGGTGGTCGGCTCGCCCGCGTTCAGGTTCGGACGCCAGACCTCGATCGTGATGTCGGTGCCGGGGCGCTTCGAGGAGATCACCGCCCGCACCTGCTGGTCGTTGGTGATGTGCCGGCCGTCGATCGAGACGATCACGTCACCGATGAGGAGCCCGGCCTTCTCGGCCGGCGAGTCGGGCACGATCTCGGTGATGGCGGCGCCTTCGCCGCGGAAGTGCTCCACCGCGTACTTGAGCGCGGGCACGGTCACGAAGCGGGCCTCGGGCGATTCGATGCTGCCGACCATGACCCCGAGGTAGCCCTTGCGGACCTCGCCGGTGGTGACGAGCTGACTCACCACGTTCTCGATCATCGACATCGGAATCGCGAGGCCGATGCCCGCGAACTGGCCCTGCCCGACGGTGTTGCCGCGACCGGTGGCGATCGCGGTGTTCATCCCGATCACGCGGCCGTACACGTCGGTGAGCGGTCCGCCGGAGTTGCCGGGATTGATCGCCGCATCGACCTGAATGAAGTTCTGGTAGTCGATCTCGGCCGGTCCCGCGGTTCGTCCGAGTCCCGAGACGATGCCCGAGCTCATCGAAAAGCGGAAGTCGAAGGGAGAGCCGAAGGCGTAGACGAGATCGCCCTGCTGCACCTCGTCGCTGTTGCCGCGGCGCGAGGGATGGAGCGAGCCGCCGTCGATCTTCACCACCGCGATGTCGGTTCGGAGATCGACGCCGACGAGCTCCGCGGTGCGGACCTCGCCATCATGGAGCTGCACCTGGATGCGGTCGGCGCCATCGACGACGTGGGCGTTGGTGACGATGTGGCCGGCGTCGTCGTAGACCCAACCCGATCCGCTCGAGACGTACATCCGCTGAATCGACCGGCCCTGGAGCGTCGACTCGGTCGACACGTGGACGACCGAGGGTTCGACGGCCTTGGCGATGTCGCGCTGGACGGCGTTGATCTGCTCCAGCACGTTCGCGCTGCCATCGAGTCGGCTTGACGCGTTGACCACGTCAACCGTGGTTTGGGCGTGGACGAATTCGCGGACCGCCATCGGACCGACGAAGAGCGCCAACGCCGCTGCACTCAGAACCACAAGACCGGGACCGTACGACTGCGCACCAATCTGGACGCGGGGCATGGAGTAGTTCCGGAAGATCCACTGAGGGGAGTTTCGATGTGCCGAGTCACACGGGGCAGCCGTGGATGAGGTCGCCCCGACCGAGTTGCAAAGAGGATGCGCGGGGTTCGTCGTCCCGTCAGCCCCGGGTTCATCGGAGTGCGAATCCCGCGACTGCAGGCGGGCTGGTCCCGAATCAGCCTTGGGGAAGGGCCGGCTTCGGTTCCGGTTTCGGGTCTGGCTTTAGGTCGGGCTTCAGGTCTGGCTTCAGGTCTGGCTTGAGCTCTTGCTTCAACTGCTGAAGGGCCTTCAGCTCGATGTCGCTCATGACGTAGGGGTGGGCGCCCCCCGGTCCGTAGAGGTTTCCGGTCCGAACCCGGTCCTTCCAGGTTCGGGCCATGGTGATGAGGTGCTTTCCCATCTCCACAACGGGCCGGGCGAAGCCGGGCTGCCACTCGGTGAGTCCGAGGAGGTCGTGGGTCACGACCACCTGACCCTGACAGGCGGGACCGGCTCCGCAGCCGATCACGGGAATCCGCACGCGGGAAACGACCAACTCCGTGACCTCTTGCGGGGCCGCCTCAATCAGGAGCATCACCGCGCCGGCATCCTCCATCGCCCGGGCATCGTCGAGAAGACCCTTAGCCGTCTCCGCCGTCTTGCCAGCCGCGTAGTAGCCGCCGTGAAGACGGGCATGCTGCGGCCGCGAGCCGATGTGGGCAACGACCGGGATTCCCGCTCGGGCCATCTGGTGAACAAGTCCCGCGAAACTGCGGTCAACCTCGAGCTTCACGCAGTCGGCCGTCCCCTCGGTCATGAAGCGACCGGCGTTGCGGACGCCCTCAGCCTCGGTGACCTGATAGGAGAGGAAGGGCATATCGCCCATGACCAGGCACTTCGGTGCCCCCCGCTTCACCGCGGCGGTGATCATCAAAAGGAAGTCGAGCGAGGCGTGGAGCGTTGCCGGATGTCCGAGGATCACCTCGGCCGCGGTGTCGCCCACCAGGAGCACCGGGACGCCGGCCCGCTCGAACCACCGGGCGGTCGTGGCGTCGTAGCAGGTCAGGCAGGCGAACTTGGTGCCCTCGCGCGACCAGCGCTGGAGCGTCCGCAAGGTGACGGGACTCGCGAGACCTTCGTCGGCGGGGATGTCGAGTTGCTCAGCCATGGGTGGATTCGGGGCTGGAGGAAAGTCAGACGCACCGCGGCGCGGCGGCTCAGAACGGCCGTCGCGTCTGGTTGATCAACATATTGTCCCGCCCGGCGATGAGGAAGTCAGCGATTTCGATCGCTTCGGCGAAGGATTCGCGGGCCTGAACGAGATCGTGGCAGGGCGAGAGCACCTGACCCTGCTCCAGATGCTCCTGGGTTGGGACCGCGTCGCCACAGACCAGCACCGTCGTCCCCCGCATCGCCAGAAGCACCCCGGCATTCCCCGGGGTCACGCCGTAGAGCGGGAAGAGGTCCACGCCCTTGGCCAGCGAATCGGGCGCCGCCTTGATCCGCTCCAGCATCTCGATCTCGTGAAAGAGCGTGTGGGCCAGGTCGGTGTCGCCGGCGTCACGGGCCTCGTGGAACTTCTGCACGAGGGAGACGCCGATCGTCTCGCGCTCGAGGGTCGAGACGAGCCACTCGGCCTTCTCAAAGAGCTTGATCCCCCGCCGATGGTTGGGGTGAAGGCAGGTCAGGAAGACGTGGGTGATCTGCTCGGGCTTGAGATTGGCCCGCTCGGCGAGACGCGGGGCGAGGACCTGCGGCGGCAACGACGGGTCGACCAGGATGTTCGCCTTGCCGATGGAGATCAGCGTGGTGGTGGCGTGGCCTGGGCGCACCTCACCGCGCTCGTTCCAGAGTGGATGGGCGGCGAGGGCACCGATGGAGATGACGCGAAAGGAGATGGACATGATCCGGGCTGCTGCGACGACCGCCGCTACTCGACAAGCTGGTCCTTGGCGAGGCGACCGAGCGGGTTGTTCGGGTCATCGCGCTTCCGCTGGAGGGCATCGATGACCAGCGGCGGCACGAGCGAGTTCAGCTTCTCGAGCGAACCGCCGAGGGCCGCGATCTGCTGGATGAGGCTTGAGCTGGTGTATGCGAACGCCTCGCCGGTGACGATGAAGACGGTCTCAATGCCCGCGACCTGGCGATTGGTGATCGCAAGCTGGCACTCGGTGGCAAGGTCGGTGATGTTCCGAATGCCGCGGATGATCGCCGAGGCCCGCACTTGCTGTGCGAAGTCCACGGTCAGTCCGGCGTAGTGTTCGACGCGGACGACCGCGCCGCTCGGCTCCGCGCGGACCAGCTCGGCGACGAGCCGCTCGGCGAGTTCCATGCGCTCGTCGACGCTGAAGAGCGCGGTCTTGTTCGGGTTCCGGCCGATGGCCAGGATCACCTCGTCGAAGAGCAGCCGGCTTCTGGCGAGGACGTCGAGATGCCCCAGCGTGATCGGATCGAAGGAGCCGGTGTAGATCGCGAGATGATGCCGGGGTTGGGACACGCGCCGCATTGTAGGGAATCACGGGACGAGACTCGTCCATGACAAGCGCGGCCGCGGCGGGACGCGGAGGAATCGCTCGATCGCGTCGACTTCGCGGACTACGCTCCGCATCATGCGAACCTCCCGATTCCTCGCGCGTGCCGGACTGATGGCCTGCATCCTCCCCTTCGCCGTCGGCTGCGAGCCGAACTACGCGACCAGCTTCAAGCTGATGCCCGGCGGCCGGGCCACGATCACGGCCCACGGCGATCAGGCCGTTGCCCTCGTTCGCAACCAGGGACCGGGCTCGGTGCACGCGGAGTTCACCGACGGCGGCGCCGGACCGGCGACGCGGGAGATCTCCGCCAACGCGTCCATGCGCGAGCGGATGAAATGGCGGCAGCTCACGCTTCTCGGAATCGAGGGCGAGTCCAACGTCGAGCTCGAGGTGTACAACGCCAGCGGCTTCGCGATGAACCTGCTGCCGAACACGCCGCCGGCGAAGCCCTGAGCCCGTCGATCCGCACGGCGCGTTGCCCAGATCGCACCATCCGCTTCGCCAATCGTCGCAGCCGTCACGCGCCGCACGACCGGTCGCCGGCATACCGAATTCGCACGCGCAGCAATTGCGTTCCCCGGCTCGAAACGGACAGTGTTGGTGTCTCGCGTCTGCTCAGGCCTCAACGAGGGGAGCCGTGCGAGGCCGGGCCAGGGGGCCGCACCAACGCGGACCTGGCCCTCTCGGACAACCACCCCGCGTGATGCCCTGACGCTCACGCGGTCACGAATGTCGGAGTGTGGGACGGAGTGCTGACGGCGATGAGGGAACCGCCTTCAGCGAAGTGCGTGTGAGTGAGTGAGTGAGTGTGTCTGTGATTGCGTGTGAGTGAGGGATCGCATCGCGGGAGACAGCGTGGCTCCGGCTCGACCGGAGCCCACGCGGGGCGCGGAACCGCCCAGCGCGATGGACGACCCGATGACGTTCTGAGCCTGAGCTTCAAGCAGCTCTTCAACAAGCCCTGGATCGGCCCCGCACGGTTTGCCTCCCCGTTGCGGGGTCTCTTTTCTTTTTCCGCGCGATGCGTCGTTGACGCTTCACGAAGTTCGTCGAACACAGAGGCACAGAGGGCACAGAGGGCCACAGAGAAGACGGGAGCCGAAGTGGCTTTGCGCCTTGGATTCGAGCTGGTCGAGCAGGTTCTCCGGGCAGAGTGACTTGAGCTTCTACCGACGGAACGTTGGACCGGGACGCACGCCTGGCCTGGCGACTCTGGACGACTCCTCGGAGGATGCCCCCGACAACGCCTTTTCTCCACCATTCTGCTCTGTGGCCCTCTGTGCCCTCGGTGCCTCTGTGTTGAAGGTCCACCGCGAATAGTGCAGAAAGCTGTGTCCTCTGTGCCTCTGCGTCGAATCCGGCCCCGCTCACCGCGCGAACGCCCCGAACCCCGCCGCGGCCAGGATCGTTCGGAAGTTCTCTCCGAACACGAAGTTCTCCTCGGGGAACTGCATGCCCTGCATGTTCTGGTCGAGATGGCTGAACATCAGTTCGATCGTGCCGATGTCGCGCCACTGGCCGTCGCGGTGATCGAAGCGCGAGACGACGCCGACAGTCGACGCGCCCATCGCGTCCATCCGCTCGATGCGGGCGTCGTAGCGAATCGTCTGCCCCGGCCCGACGTCGCCGGTGATGGTCGCGTTCTGCACCTTCGCGAGCACGACCTTCTCGCGGAAATCGTTCACGCTCCCGACGAGGATTCCGGCGGTCTGGGCCATGCCCTCGAGGATGAGCGAGTTCGGCATCACCGGCTGCGCGGGACCGTCTGCGTCCGCGGCGAAATGATCGTGCAGATGCTCCTCGGCCATCGAGACGTTCTTGATGGCGACCATCCGCGTCTTCGGCTCGAAGGCGATGATCGTGTCGATCCACATCCAGCGCATGGATCGTTCCGTTAGCTCTTGAGCTTGCGCTCGACGAAGTCGACCAGGCTTCGGACCGTAAAGAGTTCGCCCAGCTTCGAGACCTGCGGGTCGGACTCCCACGCGCCGAGGGTCAGGTGCGACATCCGCTCCTTGAGGATCGCGATGCCCTTCGCGGTGACCTTGCCGTTCTCGACCAGGCTTCCGTCGGTCATCAGGTTCTCGGGGAGCATCTCGCCCTGGGCGATCTTGAAGGGCTTCTCCGGGGTCGAAAAGGTCTTCTCCAGCCGGAAGACGATATCGAGATAGTCAATCGACTCCGCCCCGAGGTCGCCGTTCAGGGTCGCATCGAGGGTCACGTCCTCGGCATCAACGCCCAGGGCCTCCTCAAGGACTTCCCGAACGTCGGCAATGATCTCGTCTCTCGACTTCACGGTGGCGCTGGACATGATGCCTCTCGAACTGGTCTGAACCGCCGGGCATCACATGCTTCTCATGGGCCCAGTGACAAAGCTCGCATTGTAAAGCGACCTGAGACGGCCGTGTCGGGCGCGGCGCTTGCGACGCCTGAGGATCGGACGACGGTCCCCTGTCCCTTGAAGGTCACGCTGCCGTCCGGAAGCTCCTTCTCGACCGTGACTTCGACCCGCAGCGCCTCGCCCGGCCGCACGAATGACCCATAGCGAAGGGCCTTGACCTGCCCGAGCACGAACCGCGGCTTGCCTCGAAGGCGGAGGACCTCGCGCGCCGCCTGGGTCATGGCCTCGACCATGAACACCCCGGGCAGGACGGGGAAACCGGGAAAGTGATCGCCGAGGTACTCCTCGGCAGCGGAGACGTTCTTGAGGGCGACGGCCCGGTCGGGCGAGCACTCGAGGACTTGGTCGATCAGGCGAAAGTGCATCGGGAGGCACGGTAGCCGAGGCCGCCGGGGCGGTCCATGCGGGTCCGGTGCGGGGCCGAAGCGGGTTTGGGCCGCGGCCCGGGCTGTCCCCGACTATCCACCCCCCTTGCGATTCACAACATCCGCCCGCATCGGTCGATACAACCTCGCTATGGCAAGGAAGCCTTCCTCGTCCGGTCGCCGGTCCTCCGGCGCCGCCACCAGCGCTGCGTCCGCAGTCTCCGCGATGCTCCCCGACGCCGGCGTCACCCGCCGCATCCTCTGGCTCATCGCCGGGGGCGCGTGGGTCTTCGCGTTCCTGTCGCTCGCGAGCTTCAACGCCGCGGACTGGCCGTCGCATGTGGTCAGCGCGCACAACGATCCCGCCGCGAACCTGCTCGGCCGTCTCGGCGCGCTCTTCGCGTACTGGACCTACTTCACGCTCGGGTTCGGCGTCTGGGTCGTCGTCCTGCTTGGCGGCGTCGCGCTCGCGTTCCTTGCGATCGGCCGGCCGATCAAGCATCCCGTGGTGCGCAGCATCGGCGGCCTGCTGATGATGCTCGCCCTCTCCTGCATGCATGCGGCATGGCTGCCGACGGTTGGCCCGCTGACCGGCGGCGACGCCGGACTTCTTCCGATGTGGGCGAGCGACCAGCTTGCCCTGCGCTTCGGCACGGTCGGTTGCAGCCTGATGCTCCTGCTTGCGTTCGCGCTCGGCTCGATCGTGGCGATCGACGAGGTCGTCTTCGCGCTGCCCGGCGTGTTCGGCCGATTCCTCTCCTTCCTCGATCCGCTCTGGAGCTTCGACTACGCCGGCACCTTCGCGGCGCTGAAGTCGCGCGTCATGCCCGAGCGGGCCGAGCCGGTGACGCTCGGGCCGACCGGCGAGCCGCGCACGACGCGGCCGAGTCCGCGCAAGAGCCGCGTCGCCGACTTCGATGAGGTCGACGAGGAAGCCGATCTCGGCGTCGTCTCCGTCGGCCCCGCGGCCGCGGAGGAGAGCGACGAGGAGGACGCCGCTCCGGTCGCGAAGAAGCCGAAGCGCTCGAGGAAGCAGCCGGTCGTCGTCGAGAGCGACGATGAGGAGGAGGCCGAGGAGTCGGACGGGGAGAGCGGCGACGAGGACGGAAGCGACGCCGACGAGGAGGACGATGGCGCCGCGGCGATCGCCGAGGCGAAGACGCCGCTCTCGGACGATGAGATCCGGGCCAAGATCGCCCGGCTTCCGATCAAGATGGCCGGCACGAAGAAGGCGGTCGCCCGCGACGAGGACATCCCGCGCGAGCAGGACCTCTCGGGCTACCAGTTCCCGACGCTCGAACTGTTAGAGGAGCCGGAGCACAACTTCTCGCAGAAGATGGAGGCGGTCGTGCGCGAGCAGGCCCGCATCCTCGAGCAGGCGCTCCACACCTTCCAGATCGAGGGCGAGGTCGTCGGCATCGACAGCGGTCCGGTCGTGACCCTCTACTCCGTCGAGCTCGCGCCCGGCACGCGCGTCGCCCGGCTCGAGACGATCTCGAAGGACATCGCCCGCGCCCTGCAGGCGCCGAACATCCGCATCATCCCGAACATGGTCGGCCGCACCGCGGTCGGCATCGAGGTGCCGAACCGCCAGAAGGAGAAGGTCCGGCTCAAGGAGCTCATGTCGGGCAAGCAGTCGGAAGGCATGCTCCTGCCGATGTTCCTCGGCAAGGACTCGGCGGGCGAGCCGCTGGTGCTCGACCTGACCAAGATGCCGCACATGCTGATCTCGGGCACCACCGGCTCGGGCAAGAGCGTGTGCATGAACACGATCATCATGAGCTGGCTGTACACGAAGCGGCCGGACGAGCTCAAGCTCGTGCTCGTCGACCCGAAGATGGTCGAGATGAGCCAGTTCGCCGACATCCCGCACCTCATGTGCCCGGTCGTCACGGAGATGAACAAGGCCGCCGGCATCCTCGAGTGGGCCGTGACCAAGATGGAGGAGCGGTACGAGCTCCTCAAGGACGCGGGCGTTCGCGACATCCGGAGCTACAACGAGCTCGGCGAGGCCGAACTCATCGCCCGATTCAATCCGTCCAACGACCTCGAGAAGGCGAAGCTCCCGAAGAAGCTCCCGTACATGGTCTTCGTGATCGACGAGCTCGCCGATCTCATGATGACCAACAAGGAGGTCGAGACCTCGATCGTGCGCATCGCCCAGAAGGCCCGCGCGGTCGGCATCCATCTCATCCTCGCGACGCAGCGCCCGCAGGCGAACGTCGTCACCGGCCTCATCAAGAGCAACATGCCCTGCCGCTGCTCCTTCAAGGTCGCCAGCGGCATGGACAGCCGCATCGTCCTTGACCACAAGGGCGCGGAGCTCCTCCTCGGTCAGGGCGACATGCTCGTCCTCACGCCGAGCTCGACCGAGCTCAAGCGCTGCCAGGGCACGCTCGTCACCGACGGCGAGACCAAGAAGGTCGCGAAGCACCTGAAGGACGTGGCCGCGCCGACCTTCGAGCGCACGCTCATCGCGATCAAGGGCACGCAGGCCCAGCAGGCCGAGGCCGGCAGCGCAGCGGGCGAGGGCGGACTCAACGCCGCCGAGAAGGACCCGCTCTTCGAGAAGGCGGTCGAGATCATCATCGAGAGCGGCCGCGGCAGCGTGAGCCTGCTCCAGCGGCGACTCGCGATCGGCTACGGCCGGGCAAGCCGTCTCGTCGACCAGATGGGTCTCGCCGGCATCCTCGGCGAACATAACGGTTCGGTCGCCCGCGAGGTCGTCATCACCATGGACGACTGGAAGCGGATGAAGGCGATGGCCGAGGAACACGCCGCGGACGGAACGGTCTTCGACCCGAAGAACGTGAGCGATGATGAGGACGAGGATCTGTGAGCGCGGATGGCGCGGCAATTCAGGCAAGCGCGGTAGTCTGGTGAGTCCGCAGACCGTGCTGGCTCGTGGTGCGTCGGTCGCGTCGTGATCCGATGAGGATGGGGCCGTCCCCGCCGAGCTTCGTTCCGGGTTTCCGCGCAGACGTCGTCACACGCCAGTTGAGTGGACTGCGCTTGAATCGTCCCCTCCGGTGTTTCATACTCGGCGCCACGAGCGGCCGCGGTAAAGGCCTGCCGATCATTGGGGGATTTCGATGCGTGCAGTCAGCCGTAGTGTTCGAGCGATGTCGACGTGGGCCGTGGTGGCGGCGGGGATGCTCTCATCATGCGGCAGCCTGGCGTTCGCCGCGGGCGACGAACAGTTCTTCGTCGTCGACTTCGAGGATCTCACCGAGGGCACCCCGGTCTCGACGCAGTATGGAAGCGTCGGTGTGACATTCTCGATCGAGGGCAGCCCGGGGCTCTTTCCGATCATCGCCCGCGAGGGAGCCCCCACCGTCGCATTCACCGGCACCATCGCCGACGGTCCGCAAGCGAGCGGGCTGTTCGGTCTCACCGACCCGATCGTGAGCGGCGACGCCTCTGTCCCGAATGACATCCGGATGCACTTCACCCCGGCGGCGAGCGACGTCCGCTTGTATGTCACCGACATCGAACCGGGCGAGTCCGTCACGGCGACCGCGTACAACGGGGCCGTCCCGGTCGCCACACAGTCGGTGGTCGGCGGTGCGGCGGGCACGGGCAACGGCGTCAGCACACTCATCGCGCTCACCGCACCGACGATCACGAGCGTGCTCGTCGACGTGACCGGTCCGAATCCGGGCACCGGCTGGGGCTTGGATTTCCTCTCGTTCCATCGCCCCTGCGCGGAGGCCGGCTGCGCGCCACGCATTCGCGTCGCCCAGGAATCGGCACCGGGCGCCGGCGACTTCGCCTCACACATTCTCGGCGAGGTGCCGATCGCCTCGGCGCTGACGACGCCCGCGAGTGCGATCTACGCCTACGACGTTCCCGAAGGCGATTCCTTCAACGGCTTCCTCATGACGCCGGAGATCGACGTCTCGACATTGTTCGTGACGCAGACGCAGGAGGGTTACACGATCTTCCTGGTGCATGACTGCGCGATTCCGAACAATCCCGACGGCGGGAAGGCCGAGACACGCGTCCAGTTCCTCAACGACGCCGACGGCGGCGCCATCGTGGTGCGGGACGATCCCGCAGACCTTGAGCCGGGAACCTACGAGGGCGTCGCGGGAGATTCGCTGTTCGAGGCTCGCCACATATGGGACACGTGCTGCACCGACGGCTGGGCAATCACGGGCCTCGAATGTGGTGGGGCCGCGATCGTGCAGTTCACGAATACCGATGGCAACGCCAAGACGCCGACGATCGCGGGCCTGAACGCCTGGCGGGTCGTCGGAGCGGATGGGAGCGAGATCGCCCTCGCGCTCGCGTCTGACCGACGGGTGCTTCTCCAGCACCTGCCACCGACGAACTGCCCTGCGGACCTGAATTGCGACGGCGTCGTGGACGCGGCGGATCTGGCGATCCTGCTCGGCGCCTGGACGCTCTCGGGCGCCGCCGATCTTGATGCCACGGGCACCGTCGACGGAGCGGACCTGGCCATCCTCCTGGGCGAATGGGGTCCCTGCTAACGCGGCGCCATCGACGCCGCGCGACCACGAGCGGCGGCCGCATCAGCAGCATCGGTCGCACCCATTCTCGCCCGACGCACCCGTCGCTGACGATACTCCCTGACGCCAGGAGGACTCGTCATGCGTCGCACTGCCGTCGGCCTTTCCTTCGTCCTCGGTTC
Organism: Phycisphaerales bacterium; assembly: GCA_044220875.1. Lineage (GTDB taxonomy): Bacteria > Planctomycetota > Phycisphaerae > Phycisphaerales > SM1A02 > JAEUIT01. The sequence goes on from JBGAQH010000002.1 coordinate 618,465, forward strand.
CCTCGCGATCTCGCCTGCGGCCGGGTCCGATTCGCGGCCCGTCTGTTCGCTCGTCCAGACGTTTCCCGCTCTCAATTCGCCGGCGTACGGATCGCGCGCGACCGCCGCTGACATGAACGGCGACGGAATCGCTGACCTCGTCTGCTGGAGCGAAGAGATCCGGGTGATGGCGGGATCGCGGACCGGCGAGTTCAGCGAGATCGCCGGGATGAGGATCCTTCCGATCTTCAATGCCTACGACATCGACTGCGGTGACGTGAACGGTGACGGGCGACCGGATCTCGTGGTGACCGGGGCGAGCATCCGCTGCGGCGACGAATCCTGCCGGACGCACACTTACACCGGCCAGATGCAGGTCTTCCTCAACGACGGCACCGCCTTCGTCGCCCAACCGTTGCAGTCCTACGGAATCGATGTTCCGGCCGGCGCCACGCTCGCGGATCTCGACCGCGACGGCCATCTCGATCTCGTGATGACGATGCACCTGGCCTGGAACCCGTCGAGCGAGCGCGATGACACCGACGCCATCGTGATCCTCGCCGGCGACGGGACTGGCGCGTTCACGCCGATCGTGATGGTGGACGCGGGCGTGACCAATGGCGTCGCGATCGTTGCGGATCTCACCTTCGATCAACTGCCGGACATCGCGTTCGCATCGCAGTCGGCGATTGCCGCGCGCGTCCTCCCGGGGCTCGGTGGTTTCGCGTTCGGGCCGCCGGTCGACTACCCCGTTGGCTCCGTTCCGCTCAACGTCGTTGCCGCCGATCTCAACGGCGAGGGCTTCGACGACCTCGTCGTCGAGCGCTCCTTCGCGCCGCTGAGTCTCTTCCTGTCGAAGGCCGCCGGCGGCTTCGCGCCTGCCCAGGAGTTCGATACGACGTACGGTGGCGACTTCGCGGTCGGCGACATCGACGGCGACGGAGATCCGGATCTGGTCGCGGTCGCTGCGTCGGTCTTCGCCGGCGGCGGAGAGGCCTTCGCGCTTCTCAACGACGGCGCCGGCCAACTGCTGGCGCCCGAGCCGCTCCATGTCGGGGACCGAGTGCAGCTCGCCCGGATTGCCGACTTCGACGGCGACGGATTGCCGGACCTCGCGGGGCTCCGCGGAGCGACGATCTTCTTCGAGCGCGGCCGCGGCGACGTGGGCCTGTACGCGCCGCGTTCGCTCGATCCCTTCCCCGCAGGTTGGCTCGACGTCGGTGACATCGACGGCGACGGCGATCCGGACTTCGTGAGCTCCTCGGAGAACTCCATCCGGGTGCGGACCAACGACGGCGCGGGCCACTTCACGTCGATCGTCTATCCCGACGGCATCAACGGCCAGACGCATCAGCCGCACCTCGTTGACCTCAACGCCGACGGCGTGCTGGACCTGGTCGTCACCGGCTCGGGGCAGGGTTCGAGCGGGAGGGAGGTGAGCCTGTTCATGGGTCAGCTCGGCGGGAGGTTCGCATTCACCCTCGCCCTCGACACGGGGTTCACACAAGCCTACGAGTCGGCCATCGGCGACGTCGACGGTGATGGCGATCTCGACATCGCGGTCACCGTCTTCAAGACCGGCGGCACCTTCGGCGTTCAGGTCTTCCGCAACACCGGTTCGCTGACGTTCGCTGCGCCCGAGTTCCTGCCGACCTTGGGAGCGTGGAGCGCGTCGGCCGGCGATCTCGACGGAGACGGTCGCGACGAATTCGTGATCACGAGCGCGAGCGCCGGCATGGTGTACGTCGTCGGTTGCGAGGGAAATGGCCCGATTGCCTTCCGACAGGAGATCAACCTTGGCATGCAGAACACGGCCCGCACCGGTGCGCTCGACGACATCGATCACGATGGCGACCTCGACTTCGTCGTCGTCCGCGAGAATGCCCTTCAGACGCTCCTGAATGACGGAACGGGAACGCTTGCGTTGGCGATGACGCTGCCGATCCCGAACGACGGCTACGCAATGAGCCTCGCCGACGTGACGGGAGACGGCGTGAAGGATGCGGTCATCGTGCACTTTGGCCTCTCGTTGCAAGGCGTCTCGGTGTCCGAAGGCCACTCTGACGGAACGTTCACCCAGCTCGGCTTCTTCAGCGGGCGCACCGCAGGTGACGTCATCGTTGCCGACTTCGATCAGGACGGCGACGCGGACATCGTCACCGCCGGCGACACGCCCATGCTGTACGAGAGTCAGCTCACGCTCCTTCGCGCGGCCGATCTCGATTGCGACGGAATCGTCGGCGCCAGCGACTTGGCCGTGCTGTTAGGCGCCTGGGGCGGCGCCGGCCCCGCCGATCTCGACGGCGACGGGGTGGTCGGGGCGGGCGACCTGGCCGTACTGTTAGGTGCCTGGAGCGCGTGAGCGCCGTCACCGGCCGCGCGATCGCGTTCAGCCGCCCTCGAGATCCTTCGCCAGCTCCCGGTGCATCCACGCTCGGGCGTAGAGCCAGCCGGCCCGGACCGTCGCGAAGCTGATGTCGAGCGCCGCGGCCGTCTCCTCGATGGTCAGCCCGGTGAAGAACCGGAGCATCACGATCGTTGCGACCTGGGGGTCATGCTCCTCGAGGCGCCTCAGCGCGTCGTCGATGTCGAGCATCTCGTCGTCCTCTGATCGAGCGACGAGATTCGCCAGCGCGTCGCTCTCGTCGCCGAGGTCGATCCTGACCCGGCCGCCGCCGTGCCGGACGCGAGCCTTCGATCGGGCCCGCTCGACCAGGATGCGGCGCATGGCCTGGGCCGCGGCGGCGAAGAAGTGGCCGCGCCCGTTCCAGCGGACGTCGCCATCGCCGATCAGCCGCATGTACGCCTCATGGACCAGCGCCGTCGGCTGGAGCGTGTTGCCGGCCCGTTCCCGTCCCATCTGGGAGGCGGCCATCCGACGCAACTCGTCGTAGACGAGCGCGAGGAGCTCGTCGGTCGCCCGGGCGTCGCCCTGGGATGCCAGGGCCAGAAGCTGGGTGGTGCGAACGGAGGCGGGATCCACCATGCCCCGGCATTCTCCCGGCGAAGACCGCTGGCCGAAGGCCTCGTCACCCCATTTTGGGAATTCCGCGCAAACCGGACGCGCCGCGTCGCACGTGGGTCCGGCCCCCTCGCCCGGTCGACTGATCCGCGACCGGCGGGGGCCTCCTACGGCCGGTCATCCGACCGTCGCCCTTCGCACCTCCTCCCATCCGGAGCCATCCATGTCCCGCCCCGCCACGACCCTCTCGCTCGCATCACTCCTCGCAACCTCCTGCCTCGCAATCACCTCCACCGCCAGCGCCGACCTCATCTCCTGGACCAACGCCTCCGGCGACGGCCTCTGGTCGAATGTCTCGAACTGGGACCTCGGCCGCAAGCCGGTGGGCACCGACATCGTCTTCGTGACGACGCCCGGCAACGATCCCGTCGTCCTCAACGGCGGCATCGGTTCGGCCCAGACGCTGGTCTCGAGCCATCCGATCCAGCTCCAGTCCGGCGCGACGCTCAACGTCTTCGGCACCGCCCACTTCAACGGCGGACTCACCATGCTCGGCACCGGCGGCACGCCGTTCATCGTCAACCACGGGACGATCACGGTCGGCTCACAGGCGAACTTCTATGCGGGCATCATCCTCCAGGACGCCGGAACGACCTTCACCTTCGAGCACACCTGCAGCGCCACGATCTGGAACGCCACGAGCTTCATCCGCGGGTACGTCCTGAACAGCGGCTCGATGCACCTGAAGGCCTCGCTCGTCGCCTCCGGCTTCAACGCGAACGAGACGATCACCGTCGTGAACCAGGCCGACGGCTGGATCTACGTCGAGGATCCCGCCGCGGGCCTCGACAGCTCGAACCTGGTGGGGCCGTCGAACTTCATCAACTACGGCAAGTGCAACGTCAACGCCGGCGGCTTCATTCACCCGCGCCTCGCGACCTACAACATCGGCAACTTCACGGTGCTCGGCGGCCAGCTGAGCGTCGGCAACCTTCAGAGCATCGATTCGCAGGGCACGCTGCTCGAGGGCGAATACTGGCTCTTCAACGGCGCCCGCCTCGCCCAGTCGAACAACGTGATCCGTACGGTCGCCCCGGGAGCGTTCGTCTATCTCGCCGGCACAAACGGGCAAGGCGTGAGCTCATTCATGGACGGCATCTACGCCGCGGAGAACGTCAACGGGACGATCTATGTCGACAGCGGCGCCGAGCTCACGCTCGCTCCGGACTTCTTCGGCACGGTGAAGAACCACGGCACGATCGGCGTCGGCCCGGGATCAAGGATCACCGTGAACGGCGGATACGTCTGCTACGCGGACGGAACGCACGCCATCGCGATCGCCGACGCGTCGCCGACCGGCGGCGGAATCTTCCAGACCTATTCGAGCATGCAGCTCGCCGGGACGCTGAAGGTCGACTTCTACGATGACACCCTGCCGACGATTCCCGGCCAGAGCTTCGTCGTGGCCAAACTCGTCGATCCCCAGTCCGGGTTCATCGGCGGCGAGTTCGACCAGAGCATGGTTCTCCCGGCCAACGGATACACGACGCACGTCGAGTATGGCCAGGGCGTGGTGAGCCTCGTGACGGGTGCGGGCTGCGTCGCTGACCTCGACGGAAGCGGCGGCGTCGACGGCGCCGACCTGGCCACCCTCCTCGGCTCGTGGGGCAGCCCGGGCGCCAGCGACTTCGATCAGAGCGGCGCGACCGACGGTGCGGATCTTGCGACGCTCCTCGGCGCATGGGGCGCGTGCAACTGATCCACCGGCGTTCGATGTCTTCGTGACGCCATCAGTGTCACGACCTGCGACGCGAGCCTGGCTTCGGCCGGGCTCGCGTCGTTGGCGGGACGACGTGTCGCGATGCGCGGCGCTCACTCGCTGAAGGTCGGAACCGTCGCGAGGGATCCCCCGTCGGTCGCCCGCCAGCGCTGCAGCTCCGCGGCCACTCGCTCGTCGGGGGCCACCTTCGACCAGAGCCAGTAGAGGCGCGTCGTCCAGATCTCGATCGACTGCATCGTCCTGGGGTTGCCGGCGGGATCGCCCCCCGACGCCTCCGATGCCGTCGCATCGTCATGGGCCCCTGCAAGGAGCGACTCCGCCTCGCCCAAGTCATGCAAGGCGGCGCCCTTCGCCGTCCCATCGGGCGCCGATGCCCACGATGCCAACGCGTGAGCGACGAGCGCCGCGGCCAAGCGCAAGCGGGCCGAGGATCGCCGGAAGCCCGAGCTCTCCTCGCGCAGCGCGAGCAACTGTCGACCGCGTTCGATGCCGCGCTCGGCCAGTTCCACGGCTCCCGCGGCGCCCGGGCCGCGGCCCCCGCGATGCACGCGTCCCCACGCGGCGCGGGCGCATGCGTCGGCTGCCTCGGCGAGCAGCATCTGGCGATCGTCCGGGTTGATCTCGCTCGATCCGTCGTCCTCTGCAAGTTGCCGGTCGATGAGCGGCAAGGCCCGCTCGAACTGGCCCGCGCCGATCCAGACGCCGGCGATCTCGACCCGCAGCGTGCGAGCTGAGGCGGCGCCGCTGGCGCCGGCCCGCTCGAAGATCGCGAGGGCCTCGCCGTAGGACTTCTCCGCCTCATCGCCATGTCCGAGGCTCGCGAGCATCTGCCCGTGCCGTCCCAGGGCCATCGCGTATCCCGGGCTGTTGAGGCCGAGCGAACGACCTAACGATTCGATCACCGACTGGCTCAGCGCCAGCGCCTCCGCGCCGGCGCCGCGGAAGGCGGCGAGCTGGGCGAGCTGCTGACGAAGCTCCGCGGTCTTCGAGTGGTCGCTTCCCAGCGCCTCCACGCGGATGTCGAGCGCCGCACGGAGATCGCATTCGGCGCTGAAGATGTCGTGGCGCGTGAGGGCCGCGTCGGCCCGCTCGACCAGCGACTCGGCCACCTCGGGACTCTTCGGCCCGAAGGCGTCCCTTCGAATCGTCATCGACTCGTCCAGGGCGGCGAGCGCCTCGGCACCCCGCTGCTGCCGACCGTAGATGACGGCGATGCGGGAGAGCGCCGCCGCGAGACGGCCCGGCGCAAGCGGGTCGCGCGAGGCACGTTGGATGGCGATGGCGCGAACGAGGAGCGATTCAGCGACGGCGTTCTCGGCTCGCAGCGACGCGAGGTCGGCCGCATCGGCAAGCGACGCGCCGACGTCGGAGTGCTCCTCGCCAAGCAGCTCGACCCGAAGTCGGCGGGCTCGATCGGTGAGCTCCTGGGCGAGGACGACATTGCCTCGCGCGAAGGCGATGCCGGCAAGGAACGCGAGATCGTTCGCGACCGGCACCGAGCGTTCGCCGCCGAGTTCCGCGTGAATCCGCATGGCCTCCTCGGCCAGGCCGACCGCCTCGTCGAACGCACCGAGCTTCGCATAGCCATCGCCCGCGAGGCCGAGAAGCTCGGCCCGCAACTGCGGCTGACCCGCGAGCTCGTCGCGCACCCGACCGGCGATCTGCCCGAGCATGCCGCGGAGCGCCGCCGTTTCGCCGCCGTGCGCGAGCGCCGGGTCGATGCCGCGAACCAGCTTCCTCAAGACCGACGCGACCTCGGAACGCTCCGTCGACGCGGCCGCGGCCTCGCCGCGGGCGACGTCCGTGGTGCGCAGCGCCCGCACGGCAACGAATCCGCCGATCGCCAACGCGATCGCGGCGACGCACGCTCCGACGAACGCCGATCGCCTGCGCTTGGCGAACTTGAGGATTCGATAGAGCGAACTCGGCCGTCGCGCGGCGACCGGCTCGTCCGCGAGCCAACGCCGGAGATCGGCGCCGAAGTCCGCGACCGTCGCGTAGCGCCGTTCAGGCTCGACCGCGAGCGCCTTGGTGAGAATCGTCTCGAGATCCCCGCGCAGCGCCGGAGCCACCACGGCCAGCCGACGCTGGTGCCCCTCGAGGATCGCGCGAATCGCCTCGCCGAGCGGCTTGCCGTCAATCATCACCGGCAGCTCGCCGGTCAGCACCTCGAAGAGCGTGGCGCCGAGCCCATAGACGTCGGCGCGGGCGTCGACCTTCGACGAATCCCCCGCGGTCTGTTCGGGACTCATGTAGGCGAGGGTCCCGATGAGTTGGGAACCGTTCGTCATCGGCATGGTGAGGCGATGCTCGCCGGCGCTTCCGCCGATCGTTCGGGCGACGCCGAAGTCGAGGATCTTCGGCTGGCCCGAGTCGTCGAGCAGGATGTTGTCCGGCTTGAGGTCGCGATGGATGATCCCGCGCCGATGGGCGTGATCGACGGCGTCGCAGACCTTCGCGAAGATCGCCGCTCGCTCGCGTGGAGCGAGCTGGCGTGCTTGGCAGGCGCGGTCGATGGGAAGGCCGTCAACGAACTCCATCGCGACGTAGGGCTGCGCCCCGCACTCGAGCTCAACCGTCCCGGCCTCGATGATCGAGGCGATGCCGGGATGCTGAAGCCGCCCGAGCACTTCGGCCTCGTATTCGAATCGCCGAAGGACCGACGGCGTCGCGAAGAGCGGCCGAATGAGCTTGAGCGCCACGACGCGACTCGGGCGCTCCTGCCGGCATCGGTACACCACGCCCATGCCGCCCGCGCCGAGCAGCGACTCGACGACGAACTGGCCGATGCGCGTCCCCGGCGAGAGTTCGCCCGCGTTGGCGGTCGCCCGGCTCATCGCATCGCGGTCGATCACCGCGACGCGATCGAGCGGACCGCTGACGTCATCGTGCCAGCGGAGCAGTTCGTCGACCTCGCGGCGCAGTGCGGGATTCTCGCCGCACCACGATTGCAGCAGACGCTCGCGATCCTCGGGACGGGCGTCGGCCACGGCAGCGAAAATCTCGCGGACCCGCCGCTGATCATGTTCCGTGGAGGCGGACACGACCTGATTCTGACGGAAGGCCGGGAGCGACGCCAGCAACAGGCGGCCAATTGGGCGCGATCGTGAGCGGTCAGGCGCCGGGAGCATCTGCGTCGTGCGTCCCTTTGGACCCTTCGGTAGGCTGCGGCGGCCGTGCCTCCTCCCCTCCCCATCGGAACGCGCATCGTCACGCGCGTCGCCCGTCCGGCGACGACGGCGAGTCCGGCGATTCCCGCGGGCGCCGTCGGCATCGTCCTGCGCGCTCCGTTCGACGCCACGCACGCCTATCGCGTTCGGTTCGTCGACGGGACCGAGTCCTCCTACGACGGCGGCGACATCGTGCCGCTCACCGAGTTCCAGCACGCCGGCTGGGCTGTGGCGCAGGAGGATCACGATCTCTCGCGGCGCGTGATTCTTCGGGTGGTCGTCGGCTCACGCGCCTATGGGCTCGATCACGAGCGTTCGGACATCGATCTCCGCGGCTGTTACCTGCCCTCGGCCGATCAGCATTGGTCGCTCTTCGGCGTGCCGGAACAGATCGAGGACGAGGGCGCCCAAGAGGTCTACTGGGAACTCCAGAAGTTCCTGCAGCTCGGGCTCAAGGCGAATCCGGGCGTCCTCGAGTGCCTTTGGTCGCCGATCATCGAGCATGCGACGCCGCTCGGCCGCGAGCTCCTCGCGATGCGCCAGGCGTTCCTCTCAAAGCTCGTTTTCCAGACCTTCAGCGGCTACGTGACCAGCCAATTCCGCAAGCTCGAGCGCGACATCCGACTGCGCGAGGAAGCGAAGCCCAAGCACGCGATGCATCTCATTCGTTTGCTGATTGCCGGAACCGGCTTGCTGCGCACCGGAGAGCTTGAACTGACGGTCTCGCCCGAACTCCGCGAGCGGCTGCTCGACATCGCCTTTCGACGCCTGCCATGGCATCGCGTCGATGCCTGGCGTATCGCGCTGCAAGCCGAGTTCGCTGAGGCCTTCGCATCGACCTCGCTCCCGGACGCTCCCGACGTCCGCTCCGTCAACGCCTTTCTCATTCGCGCCCGCAGGAGCGCTCTCGATCTCCCATGACTCCACCCGTCGCGATCGATCCGCGCGTCGCCACCGCTGCCGCCGGCCATCCCTATCCGCTCGTCTTCGCGACGGTCAGCGGTGCCCACCTCTACGGGTTCCCGTCGCCCGATTCCGATTGGGACTTGCGCGGCACGCATCTCCTCCCGCTGCCCGCCCTCCTCGGACTGCGGGTCGACGACGAGACGGTGAGCGTCGAGCGGAAGTCCGATGGCTTCGAACTCGATCTCGTGACGCATGACCTCAAGAAGTTCATCGCGATGATGCTGAAGCGCAATGGATATGTGCTCGAGCAACTCTACTCGCCCATCGTGGTGCTGACGACCCCGCTCCACGAGGAGCTGAAGGCCCTCGGCGCCGGCTGCATCACGCGGCACCATGCCCGGCATTACATGGGCTTCTTCGAAACGCAGTGGGCGCTCTTCAACAAGGAGTCGCCGCGGCGGATCAAGCCCCTGCTGTACGCGTATCGCGTGCTCCTCACCGGACTCCATCTGATGCGCACGGGGCGGATCGAAGCGAATCTTCGTACGCTCAACGCCGAGCGACGTCTCCCGTGGATCGACGATCTCGTCGCCCGCAAGGTGGGCTCGAAGGAGAAGGCCACGCTGTCCGACGGCGATGTCGATTTCCACGAGCGGGAGTGCCGTCGGCTGCTGGCTGAGCTTGAGGCGAGTTCGCTGGCATCGACCTTGCCCGACGAACCCTCGGCGCGGGCGGGCCTGAACGATCTCTTGGTGCGAGCCCGCATGAGCGGGCGCTGAGGGAGCGAGCGTCGTCACTCCACCTCGCAAGCAGCGTCCGCTCAGGAATGCGCGATGCCATCGCATCGCTGAATGCGGAACATCGATCCGCTGCGATAGATTCACCAAAGGCACCATCGCAGTTGGAGCGCGGCTCCGATGCCCACAAGAATGCGCCATGACCATGCACTTCACATCCTCTTTCGGCAGTCTGGCCGCGCTCTGTGTCGCCTCGTGCGTGATGTCGGCGCCGCCGGTCGCGACGTCGTTTCACACTGGCGCGGAAGGCTGGACTGTGGCTGACCTCAATTGTTCGAACTACGCTCAGGTCATCGGCCCAGGGACGATCACGTGGGTTGCGAGCGGCGGGTCGCCCGGCGCATTCATCCGATCGACCGATCCGACGTCCGCCTGCTACTCCTATGACAGTCCCGCTGCATTCGAAGGCAATCGGAGCGAGTACGTGGGCGGTTCGCTTCGCTGGCGGATCCGCACGAACGTCGCCGATTGGTTGCCGGGGTCGGTCCTCATCCTCCTCGGCGGCGGGCTCGTGATCGTTGCCGACGTGCCGCAGCCCGCGACCGGCGTCTGGATCCCCTACGAGGTCGCGCTTGAGCCTGCGTTCTTCCGATTGAATGACACCAGCGGCGCGGTCGTCACGCCGGCCCAATTCGCGAGCGTGATGGGCAACCTCACCTCGATCCGCATCAGCGCCGAGTTCGGCGCTCAGGCGGGCGAGGAAACGGTTGACCTCGACAGCGTCGAGCTGATCGGCACGTGTCCGTTGGACCTGAACGGCAACGGCGCGGTCGACGCCCCGGACTTGGCCATTCTCCTGGGAAGCTGGGGCTCGACGTCCGACCTCGTGAGCGACGTCGACTACTCGGGCCTCGTCGACGCCTCTGACCTCGCGGTCCTTTTGGGAGCGTGGGGACCCTGCCCGTGAGCGGGCCGCACAGGAGGAACATACGGACCCACGGCGTTCGAAGTTTCGGTGAGCTCCTCTTGCCTTTGCGTTTCTGACTGCGATACTTCCGGCATCGATCTGCGTGCGCTCGAGTCACCCGCGAAATGCCGCGGGCCATGCGGGCGAAAATGATCGACGACCGCCGCACCGTTCACCCCCCCTACTTTGTGATGGGGTCACACCGGTGCGACGGGCGATGTGCTCCGCGGGACGCCGCGGAGGGAAACCGCCTGGCGGCGGATCTCCGCACCGGACACACACACGGTGGGCGACCGCGACGGCTGGGATCAGCGCTTTCCCGAGTAGGAGGTGATCCAGTGCAGTGTGACCATTTGAAGGGCTACACGCGGTAAGGACACCCGTGCGGCGATCGTGCCTTTTCGGCCCGACGCCTCCCGGGGGGTTCTGCCCCCCGTGCACCTGACGGGGCTGACACGGATTGCCGTGTGAGGCCCAGTATTGAACACAACCCCCGAGCAACCTATGCGGTTGCTCGGGGGTTGTCGTTTCTTTCCCGCTCCGTAGCGCCCTCCGGGCGCACACTCGCTTTCGCGCGCATGCGTTGGGTGGTCGCCTCGTAGCGCCCTCCGGGCGCACACTCGCTACCGCGCGCGTGCGATCTGCGGCGTCAGCGCGAGCGGCCGCTGCTCTGGCCGCGGCGGGCGATGCCCGTCGGGTGCCGGTGCTGCGCGGTTGCGTGGGAGGTCGTGGCGTGTGACGCCGCGCTTCCTGCGCTCTTCGCCGCCGGCTTGTGCGAGCCGCGCGATGACTCCTGACCACGATGGGCCTTCTTCTTCACCGGCGATGCGCTCGGGGCGTGCGTCGAACGATGGCTCGTCGAGCCGCCGCGCGAGCCGCCATGCGACGCATGACGCGAGCCGCGGACCGGACGCTCGGCGTCGCGCTCCGCCTCCTCGGATTCCTGCCGGACCAGCTCGGGCCGGGCCGTCATCGCGGGCACGTCGCGCTCCGGCACGCGGGACTTCGTGAGTCGCTCGATCTGCCGAAGCAGGCCGACCTCGTCACGATCGCAGAAGGAGATGGCGATGCCGCTCGCCCCCGCGCGGCCGGTGCGGCCGATGCGGTGAACGTAGGCCTCGGGCTCCATCGGGAGATCGAAGTTGATGACGTGGGAGACGCCGTCGACGTCAAGGCCGCGGGCGGCGACATCGGTGGCGACCAGCACCTTGAGCGAGCCGTTCTTGAAGCGGTCGAGGGTGCGGGTGCGGCGATTCTGGGCCTTGTTGCCGTGGATCGCATCTGCGCTGAAGCCGCTTTGGGTGAGCTTCCGGGCGACGCGGTCGGCGCCGTGCTTGGTCTTGGTGAAGACGACCGTGCGCGTCGCCTTCTCCGACTCGAGCAGATGCTCAAGGAGCATCTGCTTGCGCGGGCGGTCGACGTGGAAGAGCGACTGCTCGATCTTCAGCACCGTCGACGACACCGGCGTGACCGACACCTTCACCGGATTGGTGAGGAGGGCGTCGGCGAGGTGCATGATCTCCTTCGGCATGGTGGCCGAGAAGAGAAGCGTGTGGCGCGGCTTCGGCAGGGCCGCGACGATCCGACGGATCGGCTCGATGAAACCCATGTCGAGCATCCGGTCGGCCTCGTCGAGGACGAGGGCCTTGATGCCGTCGAGACGAACGAGCCGCTGCTGCATGAGGTCCATGAGGCGGCCGGGCGTGGCGACGAGAATGTCGACGCCGCGCTGCAGGGCCTTCACCTGGTGGAACTGGCTCACGCCGCCATAGATGGCGACGGTCTTGAGCAGCGTGTAGCGACCGTAAGTCTCGAAGCTGTCGACGATCTGGGTGGCGAGTTCGCGGGTCGGGGCGAGCACGAGCACCCGCGGCGGCGCGACGCTCGAAGCCGGCGCGGCGTGACTCTGGGTGTGCGAATGTCCAGCGCCGCGGGCCGCCGGATGCATCGACACGGAGGGCCTTGCGGCAAGCGGCTTGGTGGTGGGATGGGTGACGGGATGGGCGGCGCCCTTGGCGGCGGTGCTTTCCATCAGCCGCTGCAGGAGCGGAAGGGCGAAGGCCGCGGTCTTGCCGGTGCCGGTCTGGGCACAGCCAAGGACATCGTTGCCGGCGAGGAGCGCCGGAATGGTCTTGGCCTGGATCGGCGTCGGGACGGTGTAGCCCTCTTCGGCGAGGGCACGGAGCAGCGGATTGATGAGCGAGAGCGAAGCGAAATCAGACGACAACTGACAGTCCTTTGGCTCGGCGGCGGGCGTAGGCCGTTGAACATCAACGGCGACAGCACGACGTACCGAAGCACGTGAGGGCAGGCGATCCACAACCCAAGCGAAGACGAGGGAGAGGGCCGACGGCCGTGGCAGAACGTTCACGCGAGTGCGTCGAACGCCGCCAGCGGGCACCCCGAATGTGCTCCACGTGCCCGAAAAGGGCCTGTTTCAGCGGTCGCTGAAGCGTTGCGAGGAGGGGCCGTCAGTCGGTCGCGCACAAAGCGTTGACCGTGACCTGCGGCGAGGGGCCACCGGCGAAGAAGTGAACAGCATAGGGGATCGGCTCGATTCAACCAAGAGCATCAGAGGGAATCGGGGCAATTCGTCGGATCATGCGCCCTGCGGAGCCCCGTCCCGACTCCCTCACGTACAGCGGCACCATGGTGCACGTCCGTTTTGCGGCGCCGCGCGGTTCACTCACCGATGTCCTCGGCCCAGAGGCCCGGCTTCTCCGCCTTGAGCCGTTCCATGAGGCGAACGCAATGCGGATCGTCCACGCAGAGCAGGCGCACGCCGCTCGATCGCATCCACTCCTCGGCCCCCATGAACGTGCGATTCTCGCCGATCACCACCCGCGGGATTCGATAGAGGAGCGCCGCACCGGAGCACATCGAACAGGGCGACAGCGTGGAGACGAGCGTGCACCGGGACCAGTCGCGGCGGCGGCCGGCGTTCTCCATGCAGTCCATCTCGGCATGGAGGACCACGCTCCCCCGCTGCACGCGGCGGTTGTGGCCGACGGAGACGATCGTCCCGCGCTCGTCGACGAGGGCGCTGCCGATGGGGATGCCCCCCTCGCGCCAGCTCTTCTCCGCCTGTTCGATTGCGGCATCCAGTGCGGCCCGCAGCGCGGGAGTCAGGTCGAAGGGGCTACGATCGTCGCCATGAACATTGCGGGACATGAGTCGGTCTCCGATTCGCAGGATACGACGATTGCCGCGGGCGGCAATCTCAACGCCCGCTGGGTCGAGCTTGGCTCGCGTCCGCGGATCCCGACGCTCATCCAGATGATGCGGGCCGTGAGCAACGCCCAGGAACCGTCGGACGTGCAGGTGAGCTTCGGCCAGGGGATGCGCCGCATGCACGGCGTCGACGGATACCTCGCGACCTCCGTGCGCGGACTTGGGCCGGGAATCTACAAGGTCACCCGCAAGCTGCTCGCGGGCGTTGACCAGGAGACGGAGGTGCCGAATCCGTGGCGCGACTGGCCGGCGATTCCCGAGTCGCGCGGCGGGCTCCTCGGCGAGATCATGGCCCGCGGCGAGCCGGCGCTCATCGACCACATGGAGGTCGACGTCGACGCGGTCCTCGGATCCGATCTCGCTCCGTTCCGCTCGCTCATCGCCATTCCCCTCTACGACGGCGGCGAGATCCTGAACTGGAGCTTCTTTCTCGCCCGGCGCTCGGAGGCGTTCGACGCGGCGCTCGTCGAGCAGATGCTCGTGCAGACGAACCTCATCGGCGGCACGGTGAAGAACGTCATCGCCAATCAGAAGCTGCGCGAGGCGGACGAGGCGCGGTCGCGCGAGCTTGACCGCATCGCGGCGATCCAGCGGCGCCTGCTGCCTTCGCCCCTGCCCGACGTTCCGGATGCAGCGCTCGGTGCGTCCTTCCTGACCTTCGACACGGCCGGCGGAGATCTCTACGCGGTGCGCGAGGTCTCCATCCGAGGTTCGAGCGGACGCTGGTGGCTGCTGGCGATCGCCGACGCGAGCGGACACGGCCCGAGCGCCGCGGTCGTGAGCGCGATGGTCGACGCGATCGTCGCGACGGTGCCGACCCCGATCGATGGACCCGCGGCCGTGCTCGAGACGCTGAACGGGTACCTCGTCGCGAAGTCGGTCGAGCACGGCTTCGTGACGGCCTTCGTCGGCGCCTTCAACGCCGAGACGCTCGAGCTGCGCTGGGCGCGGGCCGGGCACAACCCGCCGCTTCTCCGCACCGGCTGCGCGGCGCGCGGCGTGCGGCTCCTCGACGAGGTCGGCGACCTTCCGCTGGGAATCATGCCAAACCTGCGATACGAGGAGACCTCCACGCAACTCGCGCCGCACGAGACGCTCGTCCTCTACACCGACGGCATCACCGAGGCCCGCAATCCCGAGGGCGAGATGTTCGGCGTCGAGCGCATCGAGGACTCGCTGCGGGAGTGTTCGGGCGCGCCGGCGTGTGCGGTGAACTCGATCAGCGGCGCGCTCCTCGCATTCGAGGCCGGCGTGCGCCCGGCCGACGACCAGACGCTTCTTGTGCTGCAGGTGGGCGGAGTCTGCGACGGAAGCCCGGGCCCGGTCGCACGCGAGACCTGAGGGGTCGCGGGGGCGGCGAAGCGTTAGTTCCAGGCGCCGAGCAGGATCGCCAGGTCCGCGCCCGAGACGACGCCGTCGCCGTCGATGTCTCCGGCCCCGGCGGTGCCCCAGTTGCCGAGCAGCACCGCAAGGTCAGCGCCATCGACATGCCCATCGCCATTGAGGTCGGCCGGATTCGTCGTGACCGGCCACCCATGGATTCGCAGGCTGAGCGCTGGCGCGCCGACGTAGGGATCCTGGTGGATCACGAGCCGGGTGACGTCCAGTCGCGCGTCGTAGACGAAATCCTGGTCGATGGTCCACGCGGGATTCACGTTCAGGAGCTCGTGCTGGCCCGGCTGCGTTCCGCTTGCCGACCAGTCGCCCGGAATGGAGAAGGTGTATTGGTACGGGATCCCGGTGAGCCCGCCGCCGGCGTTCGATGTCCACCGAAGGGTGGGATGTCCGTCGAACTCCTCGACGAAGCAGTTCGGGCCGGTCCCAAGCGCGGGCACGTCGAATTCGTATCGCCGAGTGCCGCCGGCGCCGCTCGGCGTGGTCACGTCCATGGTGATGCTCGGCACCGCGATCACGAGATTGGAGATGACGAGCCCGTCGCTCACCGTGACGGTGGGATTCTGGGCCGTCGTCGGCGTCGTGAATCCGAACGGACGCGTCTCGCCCGGCGCGGCGTCGCTGATGCCGTAGGTCACGCGAATGTGAGTCGCCGCGTCGGCGAAGCTCGCGTCACCGAAGACGAAGCTGTACTCGTTCTCGCGGAAGGTCTCGCCGACGTCGGCGAAGACGGTCGGGGAACACGCGAGGAGCGACGCAACGCCAAGGGCGGCGCGGCCGGTGCTTCTGGACATGCGAACAGCGCGACGGAACGAGGATGTTGCGTACGACATGGCGACTCCTGATGCGGGAGAGGCGCGTGCATCTCCCATCATCCGGAATGGGGATCGTTTCCGATCCCGGACACGAATAGGCGGTCTTTCCCGTCGTGTCGCCTTCGCAACAATCGGCCCGCTAGCCGCCGTCCTTGGCGCGGCCGGCGAGATAGCAGCCGATCCCCTGCAGGATGCCGCCGATGATCCACGTCTCGGCGTAGTCGTTGTAGCCGGCCATGCTGGCCATGCCCGCACTCACCAGCGCCGAGAAGACGAGGAGAAACGACAGCGTCTTCGCGGCGAGCGAGTCGTCCTCGATCGTTGCGGCGAGCCAGCCGCCAGCGAAGCCGGCGATTGCGCCGATGACTGCGGCGAGCACGAGATGCGTCGTCGTCGCGGTGCTGACGTGCGCCGAGCCGAGCGTCTTGACGGCCGAAGCGATGTCCTCGGTCACCGAGGTCGGCGGCCCCGCGGGCTTCTCGAAGCCCGACGACATGAAGCCGAGGACCTGGTCGATCACGACCACGACCATCCATCCGACGCCGACTGCACCGAGCTTGGCCATGGCGAGTTCCTTGCTCACGCGGCGCGGATGCGGCCGCACCGGCGTTTCGCGGACCCGATCGGACGCGCTCTGGAGGAACCGCGTCGCCGTCGATGAGAACCTACGGTAGCACCCTGCGGCCCGGCTGCCGTGGAGACGCGCCCGGTTCCGCCGGCAGTTCGCTCGTCGGCTCGGGCGCCGGCGGCGCGGCCAGCATGGCCACAAGCAGGACACCCGCAGCCTGCAGCAGCGAACGAATGATGATGAGGCCTCCGCTCACCGGCACGTTCGGCGTGCCCGAGGCCAGGACGGCGATGACGCCGCCGACGAGTGCGACGACGAGAGCGAGGCGGAAGGTCGCGGACCTCGATTCGCTCCGGACGGTCACGAGCCCGCCAAGCGCACCGGTCGCAAGTTCGAGCACGACGAGGAAGATCAGGTTGCTCGGCGATGCGAGGCCGCCGTCGGCTCGCGTCGGCGCCTGATCACCCAACAGGTTGCCCAGCGCGAAGCTCGCGCCCCAGATGCAGACGAATCCCCAGAGCGTTCCGCCCATGATCGAGGTGTCGGCGTCGGCGCCGCCGGCACGCAGCGAGCGTCCAATGCGAAAGAGGGCCATCTGCGATTCTCCGGAAGACCGAGGATTGGCGCGATCGAGGGAGGAATCGCGATCGCCGCTGCGCTCGGACCTCGAGGTCATCGGCTGTTCCGGCGGGGCAGATAAGGCGCGGCAACGAAGAACCCCGGCGGGGCGGGAGGGCCGTCGCGCAAGAAAGCGACCCCGATCTCTCGGGGTCGCCGTGTGGTGCTTTGGATGTCGGCCTGAGCCGTCGCGTCCGCGATGGGGTCCGCGGCTTACTTGAACCGGGCCTTGGCTTCCTTCATCGCGGCCATGAACTTGTCTTCGAGGCCCTTGAAGGAACGCTTCTGCTCGAACTCGGCACGGAGCGAGGCGCCCGCGGTGCGGAAGTACTCGAGCAGGTGCTTCTCGAACGCGGCAACCTTGGCGATCGGAACGTCGTCCATGATGCCCTTCGAGCCCGCGAAGATCGCGATGCACTGGTCGAGCACCTCGTAGGGCTGGTACTGGCCCTGCTTCAGCAGCGCGACCATGCGGGCACCGCGGTCGAGCTGACGCTGCGACGCGGGATCGAGGTCGGTGCCGAACTGGGCGAAGGCCTCGAGTTCGCGGAACGCGGCAAGGTCGAGGCGGAGCGAGCCCGCGACTTCCTTCATCGCCTTGATCTGGGCATTGCCGCCGACGCGCGACACCGAGATGCCGACGTTGATGGCGGGACGGATGCCGGCCGCGAAGAGTTCGGGCTGGAGGTAGATCTGACCGTCGGTGATGGAGATGACGTTGGTCGGGATGTACGCCGACACGTCGCCTTCCTGGGTCTCGATGATCGGAAGTGCCGTCAGCGAGCCGCCGCCGTTCTCGTTGCTGAGCTTGGTGGCTCGCTCGAGGAGTCGGCTGTGCAGGTAGAAGACGTCGCCCGGGTAGGCCTCGCGTCCCGGCGGACGGCGGAGGAGGAGCGAGAGCTCGCGGTACGCAACGGCCTGCTTCGACAGGTCGTCGTAGACGCAGAGGACGTGCTTCGGGCTCTTGCCGCGCTTGCCGTTCCACATGAAGTACTCGCCCATCGCGCAGCCGGCGTAGGGGGCGATGTACTGAAGCGGCGCCGACGACGACGCACCGGCGCTGACGACGATGGTGTAGTCCATCGCGCCGTTCTTCTTCAGCGTCTCGACGACGCCCGCGACGGTCGAGTCCTTCTGGCCGACCGCGACGTAGATGCAGACGACCGCGTCTTCGGTGCCCCAGAACTGCTTCTGGTTGATGATCGCGTCGATGCAGATCGCGGTCTTGCCGGTCTTGCGGTCACCGATGACGAGCTCGCGCTGGCCACGGCCCACGGGGATCATGCTGTCGACGGCCTTGACGCCGAACTGAAGGGGTTCCTTCACCGGCTGACGGGCGGCGATGCCCGGAGCGACGATGTCGACCTTGCCGGTCTCGGTCGTCTGGATGGGCGGGCCGCCGTCGATCGGGCGACCGAGCGGATCGACCACGCGGCCGAGCAGGGCTTCGCCGACGGGGACTTCGAGCAGGCGGCCGGTCGCGCGGACGGTATCGCCCTCGCGAACCTTGTCGCTCTCGCCGAAGAGCACGGCGCCGACGGTCTCGGACTCGAGGTTCATCACCTGGCCGGTCACGGTGCCGCCCTGACCTTCGAAGGTCAGAAGCTCGCCGGCCATGCACTTCGAGAGGCCGTAGACGCGGGCGATGCCGTCGCCGACCTCGACCACTTGGCCGACGTCGGAAATCTCGAGTTGGCTCGAGAACTGCTCGATTTCCCGCTTGATGACGGAAGTGATCTCGTCGGTCTTGATCTTCACGGGTGGGATCCCTTCATGCCCCGGGTGAGTGTCCGGGCGGTTGCCCCAAGCCGATGAGGCTTGGAGGCGAGGCTATTCAATGGCGTTGGGTTTCGAATCAGGAATGGTGAGGGCAACCGACCGTTGCACGCACCGAAGTTTGGTGTGGAGTTCGCTTCCGCGCGATCACTGGTTCAGGAACTGCTGGAAGCGACCGCGGACATCCGCGCCGCCGTTCTCGACAAGCGAGGTCCGGATGGCCCGGAGCTTCGCGGCCACCGATCCGTCGATGAGGCTGTCGCCGACGCGAAGCTTCACGCCGCCGATCATCGAGGGGTCAACGTAGGTGTGGAGCACGGCGTCCTTGCCGATCGCCGCGCTCACCCGCTGCTGGATCGCCTTGAGCGCCTCGGCACCGAGCGTCCCGGCGGTCCACACGTCGACCTCGACCTTGCCGAGCCGATCCTGGAGGATCGAGTCGAAGGCCTGTTCGATCGAGGTGAGCTCACCGCTGCGCCCCTTGCGATTGACGATGAGGATGAACCGAGTCAGCAGGTCGGAAACCTTGCCGGTGAAGGTCCGCTTGAGCGCTTCCTCGCGCACCTTGGTGCTGATCACCGGAGTTCGGAGGAATTCGGTGAAGCGACGATCGCCGCGGATCGCCTCGGCGACCGCAGCGAACTCAGCACCGATCTCTTGGGCGCTGGCAAGTCCGCCGGCCTTTTCAGCGAGCTGAAAGAGGCTCTCGGCGTAGACCTGGGCGACGTCGTTGATCTGTTGCTTCATGCTGGTCTTGAGCCTTGGGTCAAGCGTGGCAATCGATGCGGACGGTCACGGTCAGTTGCGGCGACCGGAGAGCTCGCGAAGGCTTTCCTCGACGAGCCGCTGCTGGTCGCCGTCGTTGATCTGTCGCTGCAGGATCTTCGAGGCGACGGCGGTTGCGAGGTCCGCGGCGCGAGCGTGGATCTCGCTCACCGCGGCGCGCTTGGCGCCGTCGATCTCGGCGGTTGCCCGCTGGAGTCGGTCCTGAAGCTCCGCCTCGCTCTTGGCCCGAAGGTCGTCGGCGAGCCGCTGGGCGTCGGCCTTCGCCTGCGCCACCAGCCGGCCAGCCTCGTCGCGGGCCGCTGCGAGCTCGCGCTCGAACTTGGCCTTCGCCGCCTCGGCTTCGCCTCGGGCTCGCTCGGCGGCGTCGATCTCGCCGAGGATCTTGGCGGAGCGGTCGTCGAGGGCCTTCGTGATCTTCGGCCACACGACGGTGGCGAGGATGCCGAACGCGATGAGGAAGACGACGATCGCGGTGATGAACGCGAGCGGGTTGAATTCGAGCGGGCTGCCGCCGCTGGCGTGTTCTTCAGCCGCGAGTAGGAAGGTGAGCATGGGTCAGACCTGATGGCCCCACCGTCAAACGGGAGGGCCGAAGCGGCGCGCCGAGCCACACGGGCCAGCGGACCGAACGGCAAGATGCCTTGCACGCACAGCCAGACGCCTGTCGCGGGTCCCCCTTCGGATCCGCTCCCGATGCGCCAGCGCGAGCATGTGCTCGGACTGGGGGAGGGCTGCGGATCCGAAGGGGATCGTTCGCGTCAGGCACGGTGCAGCCGCATCGCGAGCGCCGGCATCAGGCCGGCGGCGACGCGGCCGTTGTTCACTTCACGAAGCCGATGAGCAGGCCGACGACGACGGCGAAGAGCGCAACGCCTTCGACGAGAGCGGCGGTCAGAATCATCTGGGTGAAGATACGGGGCGCCATTTCGGGCTGACGGGCGGTCGCCTCGACGGCGCCGCCACCGATCTTGCCGATGCCGAGGCCGGCGCCGAGAACCGCGAGACCCGCGGCGAGGCCACCGCCGATGCCGAGGCCCCAGTTGACGTCCGCAGCGTTAGCGGGCGAGGCAACGAACAGGGCGCTGAGGGCGATGAGGGCGAGTGGAGCGAGCTTCTTCATGAAAGGACTCTCCTGAGATGGTCCGTGCTGTGACGCTTGATGCGTCGGGATGGTGCGAAATCAGGTGACGCGGAGCATTCCCCGCGTTCCTGCGTGAAGTCGGGTCAGTGAGCGTGGGCATGGGCATGGCCGTCGTCATGGCCATGCGAATCGTCGTGGGCATGCTCCTCGTCGTGGTGACTCATCTGGCTGATGAAGACCGCGGTGAGGAACATGAAGATGAACGCCTGGAGGAAGGCGACGAAGAGTTCGAGGAAGCTGATGATGATCGCGAAGCCGCCGGCGAGCAGCGAGACGCCGCCGACCAGGCCGTAGTTGAGGGCCTTGTTCGTCGCCTCGGGGTTGTACGCCATCGCGCCGAAGCCCAGCAGCGTGGCCATCAGCGTGTGGCCGCCGACCATGTTGGCGAAGAGGCGGATGCAGAGGGCCGCGGGCTTGATGATCAGGCCGAGGAGCTCGACGACGAGAATAATCGGGACGACGAGCAGCAGACCCTTCGGACCGGCCACGAGCTCGTGGCCGCCGCAGAGGTGCTCGAACCAGCCCTTGAGGCCGAGCTCGCGGAGCGAGTGAATCTGGATCACGACGAAGACGACCGTCGCGAGCGCCGCGTTCACCGCGATGTTCGAGGTCGGCGTGCCGCCGAAGACCGCCCAGTGGGGGTCATGCATGAAATACCCGCCGATGAGGTGCTGGATGTCCACGAAGGGGACGAGGCCAAGCAGGTTCATCGAGAGGATGAAGAAGAACAGCGACAGGAGGAACGGGAGGTACCGACGGGTCTGGGCCTCACCGAGAATCGGCACGAGCATCGAATCGCGCAAGCCGAGGATGATTGACTCGACGACCTGGGCGAGCCGGCCGCGGGCGACGTACTTCTTGTTGCCTGGACCCGAACCGCCGGAGATCGCGTTCGCGGAGAGCATCAGGAAGAGGACCGTCAGGATGCCCGCGACGATCAGCGTCACGAGCTGCATCGTGAAGAACCCGATCCCATCGACCGCCATGAGCTTCTTGTCGAGCACGTGCTCGATCGGGTTCGCCGAAGCGAGCGTCATCGACCCGACAGCGTGAAGCGTGTCGAGCACCGGATTCGGCACCATGAACTGCATGGCCTGCATGATCGGCGGAAGCTCCGAAGGCGTTTCGGCGGGAAGACGGCTGGCTCGCGTGGGCCTGCGACACCATGTCGCCGCGCACGCTCAGACGCCCCAACTCCCGTCCGGGAGGGCAGCGGGTCGTCTCAGACTGGTCGCGGCTCGGGCCTCCGTGTTCGCTTTCCGAACACTCGTACTGGCCGAGCTGTCGATCGGTCCGACACGCTCCGTGACATCCTTCACAAGCCACCTCGGTGCCGCGTCGTGCGGGCCCGCGTTGTGCTTTCTGCTGCATCCGCTCCGGTCAGGGGGCGGCATCGCGCGGAGAGCGACTGGCTTGAAGGACGGCCCTCGCGATGACCGTGGTCTCGACGACGAGGGCGGCGAAGAACGCCGCAGCCCCGCCCAAGAGCACCGCCGGTCCCGGGAGAAGGGTCGCGGAGTATACAGAAAACAGCGCGAGCGGAGTGAAGAGGATGCGGATGGTCGCGGACCCGAGCCAGAAAAGCGCCCAATCCGCCGCGGGTCTGGGCTTCCACGGCTGCATGGCCATGATCGAGAGGAGCACCGATCCCGCCGAGGTGATGCCTCCCGCAACGACGCCGTTCACCGTCTCGGGAAGCCATCCATAGATGCGACCGAGCCCCCACGCACCCGCCGTGATGAGTCCGAGGAGGACGCCGAAGCTGACGAGGAGTCGCGCGGTCGGGAGCGGCCGGGGCGGATCGGCGGCCGAAGCAGCATCACGGCTTTGGACGGTGGTAGGCGGATCGGGGATCGCGGACACTACGGCACCTTCCTACCACGACCGCTCTCGTCGCCGTCATCGGATTCGCCCGGAGGCATGTCGTCGTCGGATGGCACGGGCTTCCATCCACCGGGGGGGCGCTCCACGGCGCCGAGCTCCCGGTTGAGGGCGGCCGCGCGGCGAATGAACTGGAGCATCCCAACGGCCAAGCCGGCGATCGCTCCACCGGCGATCCCCCACGGCTTCACGCTGAAGAGCCAATCGACCCCCCAGCCGAGCAGCAGACCGGCGAGCACATGGCTGGTGAACTCCCAGCCCAGTCCCGCCATCCGCCACCCGATGCGGTCGATTCGCTTGGTCTCGGCCCGTTTGGCTCTCGACTGATCGCTGGAGCGTTCGGGCATCACACCCGCTCGCGCTCCCCGGCCCGCGCCGGCCCAGCCAGCGACCCAACGTGCGTCTCAACCCGGATCGCGACATCAGAGCTCCCTCGCCCGACCAGCGTCGACATGCCGCCCTCGACGGTCTCGCGCACGATGAACGGGTCCACGCCGGCGACGGAGTTCAGGGTGTCGGAGAGCAATTCGAGGATGAACCCGGCGATGAACATGAAGAGCGCCGCCAGGGCAAAGAGGATCGCAATCAAGAATGGAGGCCGCGTACCCATCGGGATCGGGACTTCGAGAGCGAAGCGCTCGTAGAGAAGCCACGGCATGATGATGCAGTCGATGCCGAACAGAAGCAGACCGACGCGACCGAAGAGGTAGAGCGGTCGACTCTTGTAGCTCGCCTGGAACCAGAGCATGAGCACGTCGAAGAGCACGTCGAAACTACGGGAAATGCCGTAGTGACTGGTGCCGGCGAAGCGGGGGCCGGCCTTCACGAAGATCTCGCCCGTTCGCCCGCCGCGCAGGTGGACGAGCGCCGGCAGAAGGCGATGCTGGCCGGGTCGCAGGCGAAGGGAGCGAGCGACATCGCCGCGCAGGCACTTGAAGCCGCCCATGTCGCGAATCGTGCAGCCGGTCACCCGTCGAAGCAGCCAGTTGGCGATCTTGCTCGGCAGCAGCCGAATGAACCGCGACTCGGGCCGCCCCTCGCGCGAGGCTGAGACGAGTGCGTAGCCCTTGTCCATCTCCGCCACCATCGCCGGAATGTCCTCGGGGAGGTTCTGGAGATCGGCGTCCATCACGATGACGTAGTCACCGCGGGTCCGCTGGATCCCCGCGAAGAGGGCGTTGGCCTGCCCGACGTTGCGGGAGAGGAAGATGCAGCGAAGCCTCGGATAGTGGGTCGAAAGTTCGCGGAGGATCGGCTCGGTTTGGTCCACCGATCCGTCGGAGACGACGACGATCTCGGCGCTTCGGCCGAGCACGTCGAGCACCATGTCGACACGGCGAACGAACTCGCGAGCGCACAGCTCCTCGTTGCGCATCGGGGTGACGACGCTGATTTCGACGGGATGGGCTGGGGCCATGGAGCGGCGGTTCGAGGAGCGCGTGATGCGGGGTGAACACTCGGCCGCTGCCGAGGGGCCTCCCACGAGGGCGTCATGCTAGCCAATCGGCCCCGCGCTTTCGACGCGCCATCGCGAACGCGGCTCCCCGAACCGGTCCGATACCGGCCCGCGCACCCTCGTGCGGCTCCAACTCGCCTGCCCTACACTGCCGCGCCGATTCGATTTTCCCCTTCGCAGCCAGCGCGCCATGACCATCCCGGACAAGGACATCATCGACCTCAGCCCGACGCGCCTCAACCGCTCCGAGAACCTGTTCATACCGAACATCATCAAGGGACTCGGGACGACCCTGCGGCACTGCTTCCAGAACATCGGGCGCAACGGCTCGAACAAGGACACCCTCTGGGTCGTCCAGTACCCGGAGCAGAAGCGCGACGACCGCGACGTCGAGGAGGGTGGCCAGTTCCGCCCCTACTTCCGCGGCGTTCACCGCCTCAACAAGGACGAGGACGGCCGCGTTCGCTGCGTCGCCTGCTTCATGTGCGCGACCGCCTGCCCCTCGAACTGCATCCACATCGTCGCCGATGCCAGCCCCTGGCCGGACCGCGAGAAGTATCCGAAGCAGTTCGACATCGACGAGTTGCGCTGCATCTACTGCGGGATGTGCGAAGAGGCCTGCCCCTGCGACGCGATCGAGCTGACGCCGCACTACGAGGTCACCGGCCTCTCCCGCGCCGAGCTGATTTTCGACAAGTCGAAGCTGCTCCGCGTGTTCGACGAGACGGTCGCCGAAAAGCCGATGTGAGCGACCCGTAGCCGATTCCCGCCGACGGCCGTCCATTCTCGGACGGCCGTCGTCGCATTTGGTTTGGAGCCGGGCGAACGTCGCGTTAGTCTGGCGGAATGCGATTCGTACCGCATTGCACGCTCGTTGTTGCCGCCGTGGTCACCTCCGGTGCCTCGGCCCAGTTCGTCACCGAAACCGTCGACGGCACGGTCTCGCCGGTGGACCTCGGCTTCGAGTATCTCGTCGTCGGCAACACCGCCCCCGCCGAGCAGGTGTTCACGCTGAAGCGCGGCATCATCTACCAGCAGACGATGGGGCTCGGCTACGCGGGGCAGGGCTCGAACGCGTGGACCAAGAACTTCTACATCCCCAACCTCTCGCCGTGGGTGCTGCGGTTCCGGGTTCGGGTCACGCAAAGCGAGCAGTGGAGCTTCCCATTCGGCTCCTACGTCGCCTTCGGGAACAGCGGTCTGGCGCTGATGGCCAACCAGATCTATCCCTACGGGAGCTTCGGCTCCAACTGGCTCTTCGACTCGACCCAGTGGCATGATTACCGCCTCGAGTCGACCGCCTGCGGACAGTGGGCCTTCTACGTCGACAACGCGCTCTTCACCTCGGGCGTCGGCTCCTGGACCAACGGCAATCTGCTTCTGGCCTTCGGCGACGGCACAGGTGGGGCGAATGCCAACGCCGAGTACGACTACGTCGAACTCACGGTCAACACCGGGATCACCTCGGACCTGAATGGTGACGGTACGGTCGACGCCTCGGACCTGGCGATCCTCCTCGGCGCCTGGGGCCAGCCGGGCGTCACCGACCTCAACTGCTCGGGCACGACCGAGGCCGGCGACCTCGCGGTCCTCCTCGGGGAGTGGGGCTGAGCGATCCAGGTGCGCTCGACGCGACGAGATGATCCGCGAACAGCCGACGCCAGCGTGCGGCGTTCCCGGACGACTTCCCCCATTTTGGGGTTGGACGCGGTGAACGACGCGCTAGAGTCGTCATTCCGCCTCAGTCAACGCGTGCGCCGGATCGCCGCCACCATCGCTTCCGCCGTCGCCTCACTCGCCGCCGGCCTCGTCTCCGGCGGCGCCGCCGCGGAGAGCATTCACATCGCTCTCGACGGGACCGTCCATCCGGTCGACCTCGGGTGATCGTACGTGGTCCTCGGCAACGGACTCGCTGGAACGGAAGCGTTCACGCTCGGGAAGGGCGTGATCAAGCAGCAGACGCTCGGCGCGGGATACGCCGGCCAAGGCGGTGTGCGAAGAGGCCTGCCCCTGCGACGCGATCGAGCTGACGCCGCACTACGAGGTCACCGGCCTCTCCCGGGCCGAGCTGATTTTCGACAAGTCGAAGCTGCTCCGCGTGTTCGACGAGACCGTCGCCGAAAAGCCCATGTAACCGCTCGGCGAAGCGAACGTCGGATTGGTGTTGGAACGATTCGTTTGCACGACGCGCGGTCACCGCTCGCGTCGCGCAGTCGTTGAGTTTTTTCTCGACGAATACTGAAGAGCGCGCTAGACTCGCCGCCATGTGCCGGTGACGTGTGGTCGCCGCGCATTCACGCCTCTCTTGGCGTCGCTTGTTGCCGCGCGTTGCCGCGGGAACACGCCGCCGCTCCCAACGCGAAGCCGACGCACGACCGAACCGCCGACCGCGTCGGGGTCTTGTCGCCTGAGCCATCCCACGTGTCGGCGCGATGACCACGGATCATCGCGTTCCTCCTGCCGCTGCGCACGCGGCACCGCGCCCGCAGCGGCGCGGTGCGACGCGCGCCGCTTCCCACGGCGTCAGCCGAAGAAGGATCACCCGTGCCCGAGAACGCGCCCGAAGGACCGCTGTATCGCCCGGAAGAGCTTCCCCGCCGTCCAGCGCGGGATCCGAGTTCGCTCTTCGGATTCGCCAGCCTGATGACCGACATGCAGTTCAAGCGAATCAACCGCACGAACGCCACGGTCATGGGGTCGGTGATGATGCGGCTGACCGCGCTGCCCGAGGCGACCGGCGACGGTTCGCTCCTCGTGCCGCACACCTTCGGGGCGCTGCACCTCACCCCCGAGCTGCTCGACACGCACATTGCGGCCATCGGGGCCACCGGCTCCGGAAAGACCTACCGCCTCATCGCCCCGATGTACGCGGCGCTCCTGCGACAGACCTCGCGGAGCGTCGCGATCGTCAACACCAAGGGCCCGTCGTTCACCCGCGCACTCGTCTCGATCGCCCGTCGCTCGCGCCCCGGCTGCAGGGTGCAGCTCGTCAACTTCTGCGACGCGACGCGAAGCCTGCGCTGGAATCCTCTTTCCGATCCGCGCGATCGCCGGCAGTCGCAGATGTTCTCGCAGTCGCTGTACGCGGCCGCCGCCCGACCCGGTCCCCACGACTCGCCCTTCTGGCGGAACAGCTCGAGCGAGCTGATCGAGGGGCTGATGGAGGTGAAGCGGACGCTCCCCGAGATCTACGCCGCGCTTCGCATGAGTCCGATGGCGTTCGCGAAGTGGACCGCACAGCATCCGAACCAGCCGGGCCTCGCCCGCTTCGCGGAGTTCCTCCGCAGCGAATCCCACAACGCCCAGACGATTCAGCAGGACGCGGCGGTCGCGATCGCCGGGTGCGGCGTCCTCGACGAGCGCGTCGGCGCGATCGTCGGCGGCGACAGTGAGTTCAAGACCGCGGAGTTCGTCGACGGGGCGGGCGACGTCCTGATCGTCGAGATGAACGAATCGGAAGCGCCGCTCTGCAAGCCGCTGGTCACGCTGCTCATCAACGAGCTCTTCGACAACGCCATTCGACTCGCCGACGCTTCCCCATCGGGACGGCTCAAGCGTCCCGCGGCCCTGCTCATCGACGAGTTCGCCTCCGCCGTCGGCCAGATCCCGTCGCTGCCGGTGAAGGTCAACACGCTTCGCTCGCGGGGCTTCTCGATCGTCGTCGCGACGCAGAGCGTGGATCAGATCACCGCCACCTACGGCAGCGACACGCTGCCGCTCCTCGGCGGATTCCGAACGCTCATCACGATCGGACAGCTGACCGACACCGACCGCGAACTCATCGCCCGCAAGAGCGGGACGATGACGGTGTCGGCAGAGAGCGTCACCCGCCGCTACTGCCACAAGACCAAGAAGTGGCGGCGCTCGACGCGCACGAGGCACCCGCAGGCCCGTCCCCTGCTCCTCCCCGCCGATCTCGACGTGCCCGACCATCCGATCTTCGGCCCGCTCTCGGTCATCTTCATGCCGCAGCAGCGACCGCTTCTGGCCCATCTCACGGCGTCGTGGGAGATCCCGCACATCGAGGAGGCGATCGCCATCGCCCGCGGCGACGATCCCTCGCTCGACCTGCTGCGGACGACGCCGATCGCGATCCCTCCGGCGGCACCGGCAGCGCCAGCGACGGCGGCCATCACCGCGGATGTGCTAGCGCTGACGCCTGTCGTGAAGTTCAGCGACATCTCCGCCATGGGAAGCGCCGAGCTGGCCCTGCGCATCGAGGAGATGGAGCGGGCCGCGAAGATCGACGACGCCCTCTCGAGTTCGGTCGCGTGGTGGCGGACCTACAAGGCGACTCGCGGGCCGGTGATCGCATTTCGCACGCTCGAGGCCTTGGCGACGCGGCCGGCGACGCTCTGCGACCTGGCCCAGGCGGCGCGGTCGCACGCCGTCACCGGGATGGTCGGAGCGCTGAGCGCTCTTGACCTGCGCCTGGCCCGCACGGCCGAGGCCGAGGAACGGGCCGCCGCCGCCGGGCAGTCCGCACGCCCAGGCGACGGCGCGGCCGCAAAGGCGCCGGACATCGCCCGCCCGACCAACGGCGAGGCAACGCGCCGACCGACGGAGGGCTCGACGCGTCGCCACTTCGCCTGCCCCTCGTGTGGGCGCTTGCTGAAGGGCCAATCCCACTGCCCGTCCTGCGATACCTGACTGCGGCGCGAACCGCATTCGCGTCGCCGACATTTCGTAGGAGTTCCATTGCCCGCAAACGTCCGCGCCGCGACAATGGCCTCATGCCCGCCACCACCGACACCACCGCCACCATCGCGGGGGCCGAGATCGCCGCCCTTGAGTCCCAGATCGCGG
Source organism: Phycisphaerales bacterium (assembly GCA_044220875.1). Classification (GTDB taxonomy): domain Bacteria; phylum Planctomycetota; class Phycisphaerae; order Phycisphaerales; family SM1A02; genus JAEUIT01. Next base: position 647,439 of record JBGAQH010000002.1, read on the forward strand.
AGCTGAAGAAGAAGCTCAGCGAAGCCCGTCGTCGAGCCGCGCCGCAGGCCGTCTCCGACCTCTCGCTCCTGCGCCGCGACGGTTCGCCGATGCGGCTGAGCGACTGCTTCGAGGGCAAGCCCGATCTCCTCGTCATTCACAACATGGGGCGGCGCTGCGTCTACTGCACGCTCTGGGCGGACGGCTTCGTCGGGCTCTGGCCGCACCTCAACGATCGCGCCGCGGTGGTCCTGGTCTCGGAAGACGAGCCGACGGTGCTTGATGCCTTTGCCCGCTCCCGTGAGTGGCCCTTCCCGGTCGCCTCGATGCATGGGTCCGACTTCGCCAACGCCCTCGGCGTCGGATACGAGGGAACCCACCAGAAGCCGGGCGTGAGCGCCTTCGAACGCCGCAGCGACGGCTCGATCGTTCGCACCGGTTACGCCGAGTTCGGACCGGGGGACGACTTCTGTGCCGCGTGGCCGATGTTCGATCTCCTCGCCGGCGGATCGGCGGGCTGGGAACCCAAGTTCGCATACCGCTCGCGCGGCTGCGGCCCCGGCTGCTGCTGCAGCCACTGAACGGCGCAGCGGCGCTGAATATGGGCCCTCGTCGGGTCTTCCGGGAAATCCTGCAGATTCCCTGCGGCCTGTGCCGCCGGTTCTCGTGCTCCTTCGCCACGACCTGCCCCTCGACGGTTGAGCGGGCTGTGGGACTGTTGTCCGTCCCATTCCATGGCGAACCCAGAGAGAACCCATGTTGCTCAGCGCGCTCATCGTCACAACCTCGGTTGCGTTTCTGCCCGCCCCGCTTCCGAGTCCGCTCCAGAAGCCTCCGGTGAGGGCATCAGAGAAGCTGGAACGGTCAGCCCCGCCGGCCCGCAAGGCGCTTCCCCCGCAGGATGAGCCTGAGGGCGGCGTGGCCGGGGCCAGTACCTGCGGATGTGTCGCGGACCTCACCGGCGACGGCATCGTGAATGCCGCCGACCTGTCGATTCTCCTCGGCCAGTGGGGCGGTCCGGGAAGCGCGGACCTCGACGGGAGCGGTCCCGTCAACGCCGCGGACCTGTCGATTCTGCTCGGGGCGTGGGGACCCTGCAGCGTTCCGGACAACGACCACTGCCTGCAGTCCCAGCTGGTTGCGCCGGGCGTCATCCCCTTCTGCACGATCAACGCCGATACCGACGGTCCAGCCGTGCCCGACAGCGGCGGCTGCAACGCCTTCGGCTTGAACCAAATTGACCACGACGTCTGGTTCACGTTCCTCGCCCCCTCGCACGGAACACTGCACGTCAGCACCTGCGGCTCCGGCTGGGACACGAAGATCGCCCTATACGGCTCGACGATCCCCGGCTTCAACGCCTGCCCGTCCAGCGGAATCTCGGCGTCGACCTTCCTGGGCTGCGATGACGACAGCGGTTGCGCGCTCACCTCCGACAAGACGATCACCGTCGTGGGAGATCAGTACTACAAGATCCGCGTCGGCGGGTTCAACGGAGCATCGGGCGCCGGCGTCCTCACCGTCGAATTCACGCCCGACGGCGTCGACTGCGAGCACTCGATCATCATCAACAACGCCGAGAACGTGACGCTCTTCGGCTCGAACATCTACACCCCGATCGGCATCGACGGCGACGACTGCGGCGGCGCCAACGACGGCCACTCGATCTGGTATCGCTTCACCCCGCCATGCAACGTCTGGGGCGGGTACATGACGATCACGACCTGCAATCCGGGCACGGACTTCGACACGATCCTCACCCTCTGGCGGGTCGGCGACCACGGCGAGTGCGCCCAGCAGCTCGTCGAATGCAACGACGACGCCGGCACCGCGGCGTGCATGCTCAACGGCTTCCAACGCAAGAGCCGCATCGACTTCCAGCCGAGTCCGGGTTGGTGGTACTACATCCAGGTGAGCGGCTTCGCCGGCTGGACGGGCCACTACGAGCTCTCGGTGACGATGGACTCCTGCCCGTAAGCGGAACGAGCTGCGGGAGACACGGCCCCCCTTGAGGGGAGAAGCGCAGGCGGTGCGGCAGGTCCTTCGTGACCGGTCGCACCGCTTGTCGCTTTCGACGCGGATTCAGCGAAGGCCGACGCCGCTCCTGGCCCACGCGTCCCACGCCCGAATGTTCCAGACGCCCGCCTCGCCGGAGGTGCCGCTGACGGCGATCGATTCTCCCGATGCGTCGGCGGAGCATGCGACGGTGTCGCCATGGGCGAAGGGCGCGAATTCGAAGATCGATCGGCCGTCGCGCGTGTCCCAGACCCGCACCGAACCGTCGGCGCAGCTTCCCAGGATCGGGGCACATGCCGCGTCCGAGCGGTCGAGCCACGCAACGCCGGTGATGAGACCGCCCGCGCCGCTGAGGCGACGCACGACCTTCAGCGATGGCACCTCGAGGATCGCGATCGTTCGCGACCACTCGCCCACCGCAAGCCGATTGTCGTCCGGCGAGAATTGAAGCGTCCAGGGTGTCTCCGGCACGGTGATCGCCGCCAGCGGCTCGCCCCTCTCCGTCCAGAGGCGAACCTGCCGGTCACGTCCCGTCGTGGCGATGAGTCGCCCGTCGGAATTCCACGCGATGCCGAGGAGCTGACGATCGCCGGCGACGAAACTGACGACCTCGTCGAGCGACGGAATGCTGAGCACGCGCACCGACCGATCGAGACAGGTGACCGCGACCGAGCGGCCGTTCGGCGCGAAGCTGATCGAGACCGACGTCTGCGGATCGACCCCACCGGTCCGGCCAAGCACCGTGCCGGTGAGCGTCTCCGCGAGCTGGAGCACGTGATCGTCGCTGGCGCTGGCAACGACGGATCCGTCGGGACTGATCGCGACCGATCGAACCCGCCGCTCGTGCGAGGGAATGCGGGTCAGCGTCATCCCCGTGGACGCGCTTGCGACCGTGACGCCGCCGATGCCGTCGCCGGTCACGATGACCTTGCCGTCGCGGGAGAGCGCCGAGGTCACGCGGCCGGCGAGCTCGCCGATCGCCACGCCGCCGCCGTTCACCGGCGAGTTGGCGAGCGACCAGAGACGGAGCGCACCGTCGGCGTGGCCGGTGAGCACCAGTCCGAGGTTGACCGCGAACTGGGCGACGTTCGGCCCGTCGGTCGGCGAGGCGATGTGGCGCTTGGCCCGCAGCGACTCGTCCCAGCGATCGATCGCCCACCAGCCGCTCACGAAGACGTCGCCGCTCCCATCCTCGACGCCGATCGCCCGAATCGTCCCGTTGCCCGCATCGGCCGTGCGGTTGGCCGCGGAGGGCTCATCGACCATCGACATGATCACGAGGCGATCGGTGCCGCCGGTGACGACTCGGCGACGGGCCGCATCGATCCCCATGCCGATCACCGCTCCCTCGTGCCGGGCGAGGATCCGCACCGCCCGATCGGGAATCCGGATGATCGCCACTTCGCCACCCTCATCGCCGACGATGAGCTCCGTCGGCGAGAGGAACGCCATGGAGGTGATGCCGCGCGATCGCTGCGGAAGCTCGACGGCCGTGCCGTCCTCCCGCCGGAGCATCACCCGACCGACGATGTCGCCGGTCGCGATGGCCCCCCTCATCGTCGCGACGGTGCGCACCGCCCGCGGCTCGCGCGAGAGCAGTACGGCGTCGCCGAGGGTCCTTGCGTCGTAGCGGATGACCTCGCCGTTGACGCACCCCACGGTGAACGTCCCGTTCCATGGATCGAACGCGCCGCCGAGGACGGCGCTCGACGTCTCGACGCACGCCACCGGCTCGCCGCTCGGCTCGCTCAGCGCGACGCGCCCGTCCTCGCCCGCGGAGACGATCAGCCGTCCCTCGTCGACGAGCGCCGCGGCGCGGACCTGGTCGGCGTGCGGGAACCAGGTCGCCGTGCACGGGTGCCGCGACGCGATCTCTCGCATCGCCCAGCGCAGCCGCGGGTCGCGCTCGGCGGTGCCCTCGGAACGGAGGATCTCGACGGCGCCGGGGAGATTCCCGCCCGCCGCCATCAGCCGGGCCTGCTCGATGCGCGTGATGCTGAGCTGCTGGGCTAACGCGACGCTCGCCTGGGCGGCGGCCCGCTCGGCCCGCCGCGCGTCGTTGGCCAGGTCGGCCCAGCGCTCGGCGTCGATCGAGGCCCGCACCGCAAACGCGGCGATCGCGGCGATGACCAGGATCGAGATCGCGATGGGAAGGCGATGGCGATTCGCCTGGCGGAGGACGACGTAGAGCGCCGAGCCGGCCCGCGCCGACACCGGCTGGCCCGCGAGGTGGGCACGGACGTCGTCGGCGAGCGCGGCGACCGAGCGGTATCGCTCGAGCGGGCCCTTCGCCAGGGCCTTGAGCGTGATCGCGTCAAGATCGCCGCGAAGCCGCTGGGCGACGTCGGCCCCCGCAAGCGATGAGGGGCGCGGCGCCTCCTCGTGGCGGACGATGCGCACGGCGTCGTCGACGGCTCTGCCCTTCAGGTCGAAGGGGCGTCGGCCGACGAGCAGCTCGAAGAGGATCACGCCGAGGGCGTAGACGTCGGTGCGCACGTCGATCGCATCGCCCTCGCCCGCGACCTGCTCGGGACTCATGTACGGCAGCGTGCCGAGGAGCTGGCCGGGGCCGGTGAGCGCCGTCTCCTCGTCCCACTCCGCGCCGATGACGCGGGCGACGCCGAAGTCGAGCACCTTGATCCGCCCGAACGGTGCGTCGCTCGTCGGTTCGGTGAGGAGGATGTTGGCCGGCTTGAGGTCGCGGTGGATCACGCCCTTCTGGTGGGCGAAGGCGATCGCGTCGCAGATCTCGAGGAAGAGCCCGAGTCGTGCCCGATGGTCGAGCGAGCGCGCGGCGACCGCCTCGTCGAGCCGATCGCCGACGACGAGCTCCATCGCGATCCAGGCCGGACCGACGCGTCCCTCGTCGCCGAAGCCGGCCTCGTACACCTGGGCGATCGAGGGATGCTGGAGGCGGGCCAGCACCTCGGCCTCGAGGGCGAAGCGGCGCAGCGCATGTTCGCCGCCGATCGCCGTCGAGCGGAAGGCCTTGAGCGCGACGTTGCGGCGCGGCGAGAGCTGCTCGGCCTCGTACACCGCGCCCATGCCGCCCTCGCCGAGGAGCCGCAGGATCCGGTAGCGCCCCGCGAGCACCGAGAGGATCGGCTGCGTCGCGGCCTCGGTCTTGGCCATCGTCACCCGACCGCCGGCGCCGGTGCGAAGCGTGCCGTCGTGCGTTGTCGCGCGCTCGCCGGCGTCGCGGCGGAGAAGCCGATCGACGAGCGAGCGCACCGACGGCGCGTCGCCGCAGCGGGCATCGAGCACGCGCGTCCGTTCCTCCGGCGCGAGCTCGCAGACCTCGAGGAAAAGGTCGAACGCGGCTCGCATGTGCGCGTCGCCCTCCGAGGGTCCATCGGTCGCTGGGGTCGGGAGGTCGGCCATGTCGTTGGGTTCGTTATCGGCAGAGTCCGACCGCGGCTGCGGCGAAGCTGCTACTCCTCGCCGGAGAGGGCCCCCTGAAGCCAGAGCCGCGCCACGCGCCAGTCGCCCTCGATGGTCCGTGGGGAGACGCCCAGCGCCTTGGCGGTCTCCTCCGTCGACAGGCCGCCGAGGAACCGCAACTCGACCACGCGGTAGCGGCGCGGATCGGCCTTGGCCAATCGCTCGAGCGCCGTATGCAGGGCGAGAAGTCCATCGTCGTCGCGGCCGTCGGCGGGATCCTCGATCGCATCGAGCGTCACGCGGCCCCGCCCGCCGCCCCGCTTCTGGGTCATGCGGCCGCGCACGTGATCGGCGAGGATCTGCCGCATCGCCCGCGCGGCGATCGCCAGCAGGTGCTCGCGGTCCTTCGGCGGCGCGGTGCCGCCCTCGTCGCGTCCATGCCACGCCGAGACCAGCTTGAGATACGCCTCATGGGCCAGCGCCGTCGCCTGCAGCGTGTGCTCGGGCTGGCCGCGCACGTAGACCGCGGCGAGACCGCGCAGCCGGTCATAGACCAGCGGCAGCAGCTTGTCCGCGGCCACCGAATCCCCCGCGGCGGCGCGGTGGATCAGCTCGGTCGGCTCGTCGGAGGCTGCATCGTGCGGGGCCGGGTCTGCCATGAGTCCTGTTCCGTCAGTGATCGGGGCCTGGCGTCAGTCACGGCTTGGGAGGCGCGGCAGGCGGTGTTGCGGGCGGCGTTGCGGGCTTGTCCTTCGCGGGCTTCTTCGGCTTGTCCTTGGCCGGATCTTTCGGCGCGTCTTTGGGCGCGTCCTTGGGGGCGTCCTTTGGGGGGGCCTTGGGCGTGTCCTTGGCCGGAGCCTTCGGATCGTCCTTCGCCGGCGCGTCCTTCTTCGGGATGAGCTTCATCGCGTCCTTGGCGAGGTCGAGCGGATTCTTCGCGACGTCCTCGATCTTCGGCAGGCCGATCTTCTTCTCGAGCTCCTTGAAGTTGCCCTTCTCGTCGTAGAGCGGACCGTACATCGTCACGTCGATGGAGAGCGACTTGGCGAGCTCGCCGCTCGAGCCGCCGATCCCGTTGAGGAAGTTGCCGACCTCGCCCGAGTAGTTGCCGATCTGGCTCGCGGGAATGCGTGTGGTGATCGCCTTCACGTACTTCTTGCCCAGGTCGATGTCGCCCTTCATGTCGAACTGGCTGCGCCACGTCGGCGGCGCGCCGGCCGTCCCCTCCTGCCGGAAGAGCTTCAGCCCGAAGTTGTCGTAGGTCATCCGACCGTTGTTCACCTTCACGACGAGCGGCTCGATGCGCCCCTCGGATCCCGCCGCAGGCTTGCTGTCGAGGATGAGGAAGACGATCGAGATGGGCTTGCCGTTCCGCATCCGGATGTCGCCGATGTCGAGGGTGAGATCGGCGTCGAGCTTCGCGAGATTGCCGTCGAGCGGATAGTCGAGATCGCGCACCGTCAGGCTGCCGCGCTCCTTCACCAGGTCGATGTCGGCGAAGACGGTGTTGATCGAGTAGAGGATGTCGTCCTTGATGCCGGGCGACATCGCGAAGGTCGCCGTCAGCGGCTTCTCCGCGACGATCCGCGCGAAGCCGGCCTTGTTCACGGTGAGCTGCGGAATGCTCACGTCGACGTAGGGCGACTTCAGCGTCGCCGACGCCTTGCCGCTCGTCTTCGAGAGTCCCTTGGCGCTGGCCTTCAGCGTCACGCGGTCGCCGAGGCTGCGGGTGAGCGAGCCGTTCGTCGACGCGAGCAGGTCGAGGAGCACCGTCGGGATCTGCTGGACGTCGGCGTCGAGGTCGAGCACGGCCGCCGCGGTCGAGAACTTCCCCTTGTCGTCGGCGAGGTCGCGGATGCCGCCGCTGATCTTGAACGACGGGCCGCCCGCCGCCGCGCCGCGATCGTTGGCCGTGACCGTGATGCCCTTGACGATGTCCTTCGAGGTGAGCGTCGCGTCGATCGCCGGCACGCTCAGGGTCTCGACCGGGGCGCCGGTTCGGATGATCCGCACCGCGAGCGGCTCGATGGCTAACGCCACGTTCATGCCGGCGCCGGCCGCGGGGTCGCCCTCCTTCCCAAGCGCCTTGGGCAGGTCAACCGTCGCGTCGTTGAGCGTGAGCGATAGGTCGCTCTGGAATCCGTAGCGCGGCGCATCCGCCGGCAGACCCGGCTTCGCGGCGATGCCCTCGAGGGTCGCCGCCGGCACGCGGATCGCGACACCCTTCGCCGTCGCCGAGACGCGCTCGCCGCTGGCGACGATGTCGAGCGCCCCCGACGTCACGCGCGGGAACTCCGGGGCGATCCGCACCGTCTCGCCCGTCGCGCCGCGGTTCATGGCGAGCGTCATGGAGCCGACGTCGCCGGTCCAGTTGCTGATCGTGCCCCTCGACGTGCCCAGCAGCGATTCGACCCACGGCACGTTGACGCCGGCCAGCCGCGCCGTTCCGCTGAGGCCCTGCAGCAGCGACGGTCCCGTCGGCTTGGCCCACGCGAGATCGAAGGTCGCTCCCTCGATGCGGTCGGTCGCGGCGTTCGCGCCGTTCGCGTTGAAGCTCCCCTTGGCCTTGGCGCTCGTGGCGCTCGGGTCCACCTCAAAAGTCGCGTCGACGTTCCGCAGCGCGATCGGCGCCGACAGTCCCGGCGCCTCGGCCAACGCCACGTCGGGCAGCGTGAGATGGGCGGCCAGCCCCGCCGGCAGCGTGCCGGCCTTGAGCTCCGCGTACGCGAAGGTCGTGGGCTGGGCGAGCGAGAGCGTGAAGGGAACGTCCGACGCGAAGGCGACCTTCCGGTCCCGCGACGTCTGCAGTTCGCCGAGCAGCTCGCGGCTGAGCGAACCGCTGAGGTCGAGCCTATCGACCGAGGCCCGCTCGCGCTCGATGCCCGCCACGACCGTCCCCGCGATCGGCTGGCCGCCGAGTCCCACCGTCACGCGCTGGCCGGGCTTCCCGGGCAGCGGCTCGTTGGTGAGGTCGATCGAGAGTCCCTTCACGTGCGCGGCCTCGATGAGCGATCGCTGCTCGCCCATCCACGCGACGAGCCCGTCGCCGTTGAGGCCCGCGATCTTCGCCGTGCCGCGGACGTTCAGGGCAAGGACGTCGATGCCGGCAAGGTCCTTGGGCAGGCCGCGAACGGTCTCGCTCAGCGCGACCGTCGCCGTGTCGACCGTGCCGTTGAGCGTGACGACCGTCTCCTTCGCGAGGTCGGCGGACTTCACCGTCGCGACGATGTCGCGAAGGGGAATGTCGCGGTTCACCTGCTCGACGTAAACGCCGGTTTCCCCCGCAATTCGCAGGTCGGCGTCGACGCGGACACCCGCGATGCCGTCCATCGGCAGGGCCAGGTCGAGGTCGCGGACGTTGGCCTGGACGCGCACGGGCTTGGTGAAGCTGCGGCCTGAAAGGGCCAGCATGAACGCCGGATCGAGCGGAAGGTCGGCGCTGAGCGTCGCGCCGCGCACGGCGTCGAGCTTCGCGGGAAGCGTCGCCGTCGCCCGCACGTTCGGGGCGTCGGGGGCGGTCGGCGGCGCGGCGGAGCCGCCGCAGGCGACGGGCGCGTCGATCGTCGCGCCGAACGCGTCAGTCGCCGTCGCGCGGCCGAAGGTGATGAGCGTCTTCTGGCCGAGCGCGACCGCAATCTTCCGCTGCTCGTCGAGCCAGGTGACCGGCGTGAGCGGACGGACCTCGATCTGGCCCACGAGGCGGCCGAGCGCCGGCTCGTTGCCCGCGGGCAGCCACGCAAGCTTCGAGCCGCTCAGGGAAAGTCGGATGTCCTTGGCGACGGCGACGGAGGCGAGCCGCTGCAGCGTCTCGACCGAGAGGTCAACCGTGCCGTTGATCGAGCCCTCGCCGACGGCGCCGGTCTCGGCGTTGACCTGGGCGCTCGCGGTGAGCGTCGCCTTGGGCGACTTGAGCTCGACGGTGATCGGCTTCGCGCCGCCGGGCAACTGCACGTCCAGGCGATCGACGATCGCCCCGAGGTCCTTCGAGAGGCGCACGTTCGTCTTGGCGAGCGTCGGCTCGACGAGCGACGTCGGCAGGTTCGCGGCCTCGATCCGACCCTGGAGGTTCGAGGGCTTGAAGTCGAATTCGCCGGACGACTTGAAGAGCGAGGTGACGGTGAGGTCGGCGTTCAGCGTGCTCGCGGTCGTTCCGTCGACGAGCCCCGTCGCCTTCGCGACGAGCTGCGCCGATTGGGCAAGTCCCGGGCTCTTGAGCGTCGCCTCGATCGAGGTGAAGTCCGCGTCGCGATCGCCCGCCGGAACGCGAAGGTCGTTGGCGACGATCGCACAGTCGGCGGCGATGGTGCCGACCTGGAAGCCCGCCCCGACATTGCTCGCGCTGGCCTTGATGTCGATCGAGCCCCGCTTGCCCGCGAAGGTCGTCGCGGACCCGAGCTGTGCCGACGCGGTCCCCTTGCCGGTGTCGACGCTGGCCGTCCCCTTGAGCGAGTCGAGGGCGTAGGTCTTCTTCGTTCGGAGGTCGGTCATCGTGACCGAGAGCCCGTCGATCGCAACGGTCGCGACCGTTGCGCCGGAGCCGCCGCCCGAACCGCTGCCCGAGCCGATGGGCGTTCCGCCGGACGAGGTCGTCGTCGCGTTCGACGCCTTCAGCATCCTTGCGAATCCGATCGAGCCGTCCTCGGCGATCGTGCCCGTGACCGAGCCGCTCACCGACGCATTCAGCGCATTGCCCCCCGAGAGCAGCAGCGAGAGCAGTCCGCCCCGCACCCGCAGCGTGACGTCGGCCTTGTTCGATCCGTCGGCGTCACGCACCGAGAGTCCCTCGACCGACTGGTCGCTGAACCAGCCGAGACTCACGGAGGCGAGCTGCACGTCGCCGTTGACGGCGCCTGCAATCGCATCACGGGCGATGCCGCGCACGAGCCCCATCGAGAGGATGGTCGGCGCCAGCGCCACCAGCAGCACGACGAGGGCGACGATCGCCAGCGAGATCTTCAGCAGCCAACGCTTCTTTGGGGGGGTCACTTCGGTCATGGGACATCTCTGAAACGGGCGTCACCGCGTAGGTCGAAATGGCGGGCCGTCGGGTTGATCGGTCATGATCCGTCGACGTGCGGGCGAATGGGGACCATCGCTCAGTCGACGGGCGCGGGCGATTTCTGCTTCGGCCCGCCCTTGGTGGCGGCGACGTTGCGGAGCATTCGGTCAAGGGCCAGCTTCGCGAGCCGCTTGCATTCGGGATGGACGCTCACCCGGTTGATGACGCGTCCGGAGGCGAGATGATCGAGGACCCACAGCAGATGCTGCTGGTCGATTCGGTACATCGTCGTGCACAGGCATTGGCAATCGCTCAGCACCTTCACGTCGACGCCGCGCGCGGACGCGGCCTTGGCGATGCGGTTGACGAGATGGATCTCCGTGCCGACCGCCCACCGCGTGCCCGGCGCCGCGGCATCGAGGGTATGGATGATGTGCTCGGTCGAACCGCGCATGTCCGAACGGTCGACGACCTGCTGCGAGCATTCCGGATGCACGATGACCGTGCGGCCGTCCGCCTTGGCGATGTCGACGTGCTCGGGACGGAAGAGCTTGTGCACGCTGCAGTGCCCCGCCCAGAGCAGCACCTTTGCGTGCCGCACCGTGTCGCGGTCGAGACCGCCGAGATCCTTCTTCGGATCCCAGAGGACGGTCTCGGCGCGGCGCTTGGCCGTCGCGTCGAACTCGGTCACGAACCCCTTCGCCTTCGCGGTATTCCGGCCCAAATGCTGGTCGGGAAGAAAGAGGATCTTGACCGACTCGCCCTTGGCGAACGGCTCGTCACCACCCTTCATCGCCCAGTCGAAGACCAGGTGGGCGTTGCTCGACGTGCAGCACGCGCCGCCGTGGTCGCCGACGAACGCCTTGATCGCGGCGCTCGAATTCACGTAGGTGATCGGGATCACGCGGGTGCGGCCGGCAGCGGCCTTCGCGCCGGAGGTCGCGGGGGCGATCGCCTCGCTGATCTCCTTCCACGCCTGCACCGTGTCCTCGTACGCGGCCATATCCGCCATCGAGCAGCCGGCGCCGAGGTCGGGCAGGATCACCTCGACGCTGTCGTCGGTCAGGATGTCGGCCGTCTCGGCCATGAAGTGGACGCCGCAGAAGACGATCCACTTCGCGCCGCGCTTCGGGGCCTCGGCCGCGGCCATCTGCGAGAGCTTGAGGCTGTCGCCGACGAGATCGGCGTGGCGAACCACGTCGTCCTGCTGGTAGTGGTGGCCGAGGATGAGGAGCTTCGAGCCAAGCTCGCGCCGGCGCGCGGTGATCGCCTGGCCGAGGTCGTCCTCGGACATCCGGTGGTACTTCTCAGGGAGTTCGGGTTGCCACAGCATGGTGCGATGAGGGGAGGCATCGTAGCCCCCGCCGCCGATCGGCACCTCGCGTCGCTGCGCTTCCGGCCGAGGTCGACCGCAGTCAGGTCGCCATGGCGGCGGCCCGATCGGCGTCGAGACCGTCGAAGACCACTGCGACGACCATCTGGCCCTCTTCGTTCGTGGTTCGGACCACCGTTCCCTCGATCATGTCGGCGCTCCGCACGACGATCGGGCCGGCGGAGGCGGGCAGGCCGACGCGAACCCGCTCGCCCTCGCGGAATGGGGCGCCGCCCCGTAGGGCAAGCATGGCGCCGTCGCGGGAGAGATTGCGGGTGACCCCGGGCAGGAAGCGGAGGGCTCTGGGATGCCAGACCTTACAGGGGAGTTCGACGCCCACGCGCGAGGCCGTTCGACGGTCGTCCATGACTGGTCTTTCTGAGAGGGTGTGCACGGGACTCATGTGGATCGACGCCACATCCGTCGCCCCTCGACGCGTCACCTATCGGACGGCTCGGAGGCCGAGTTTGGCCCGAGACCGAAAAGCCCACAAAGTCGGCGAGCGGCCGCGAGGAGAACTCCCGAACCCCGGTGGATGGTTCGGAGACGGCCCCTCCGACCGCTCGCGGCATGGTGTTTCGCTCAGCGTCTGGTCCAGATCCCACCGCCCAGGAACGCGAAGATCAGGCCCATGGTCCCCAAGAGTCCAGGGATGAACCAGTTCCGGAAGGGCGTGTTGATCGCCGCGACGTTCGGATTCGCCGGATCGAACCGCACCGGGACCGAGCTGCCGATCGGGAACGGCGAGGAGCTGGATATCGAACTGACGAACTCGTGCTCGACGCCTTCCGGGTCGGCGAAGGTCACTCGTTCGGCGATGGTCCGACCCTTGCGGCTTCGGCGGCTCTCGTGGTCGGTGACCTTGCCGGTCGTTTCGACCGAGTTCGAGAGCCACGAGCCGGTCCGGATCGCCGCGTAGCCGGCAACACCCAGCGTGACCACGCCGACGAACAGGAAGATCGCGCCGACAAACCGTGGTGCCCGGCGAGCCATGGGAACCTCCGCATCTCATCGTCGCGACTCGCCGCGGCCACGGCAAGCGGAGGATGGCCTATTGTGCGACCTCCCATGGGACCCACTGTCCTCGCCCTCGCGCCGGCCAAGCTGAATCTCGCCCTATCGGTCGGCCCGCCGGGCGTCGACAGGATGCACCCGATCGCCTCGTGGATGGTGACGGTCGATCTCCATGACGACCTGCTCATCACCCGGCTTCCGGAGGAGAGCCTGTCGCGCTACGCGATCCTCTGGCACGCGGACGCCAAGCGCCGCACCGACATCGACTGGTCGATCACCAAGGACCTCGCGGTGCGGGCCCATTGCGCGCTGCAGGAGGCCGTCGGCCGGCCGCTGCCGATCCAGCTCAAGATGGAGAAGCGCATCCCCGTCGGCGGCGGGCTCGGCGGCGGCAGCTCGGACGCCGCGGCGATGCTGCACGGGGTGAACGAACTGTTTGGCCTCGGGCTCTCGGTCGACGAGCTCGCGTCGATCGCCACCGGCCTCGGATCGGACGTCGCCTTTCTCGTGCACGGCGGCAGCGCAATCGTCGAGGGGCTCGGCGAGCGCGTCGAGCGGCATGCGGCACCGCCTGACCTGCACGTGGTCCTCGCCTTCCCGAGCGTCCCCTGCCCCACAGGTGCGGTCTACGGCGCGTTTGATCGCGCGGCGGGCGACCGTCACGCCCGCGTCGACCCGGCCCGCGTCCGCTCGCTCGTCGCCCCGCGGATCGGGCCGGGCGCCTGCTTCAACGACCTCGCCGCCCCCGCGATGGCGGTCGCTCCCTCGCTCCGCGACGATCTCGACGAATTGTCGACTCTGGCCGAGCGTCCCGCGCACGTTTCTGGCTCTGGCTCGACGCTCTTCGTCGTCTGCGACGACCCGCTGCATGCAGCGGCGCTTGCTGAGGCCAGTACGCACAGGTTGGGACTTCCAGCGGTTGCCGCCAAGGCGATCGCGCGCCCCTCGGTGACGGTCCCGCCTCCCTCCTCCCGACCCTCCCCATGACCTCCGCAACACTGCCATTCGGTTCCGTGCACACCTCCGGTCGCCCGTTCGTGCCCGCCGCGATTGACGCGACGCGCTGGGAGGCGCTCGAGCCGCTCTATCGCTCGCTCCTGTCCCGGACGCTGAAGTGCGAGCGATGCCTCGAGACGCTGCTCCTGGACCGCAGCGAGCTCGACGCCGCGGCGAGCGAGGCCGAGGCGAATCTCTACATCAACATGACCCGGCACACCGACGACGAGTCGGCGCAGGCCGCATTCACGGCGTTCGTCGAGAACGTGGAACCGAAGCTGAAGACGGTGAGCTTCGAGCTCGATCGCGCGATCGTCTCGAGTCCCTTCGCGGCCAGGCTGGACCAGGACCGCTACGGCGTCCTGCTGCGTCGGCTCACCGTCGACGTCGAGCTCTTCCGCGAGGAGAACGTCGCGCTCCAGACCGAGGTCACCAAGCTCGACCAGGAGTACTCGAAGATCAACGGGGCGATGACGGTCGAGTTCGACGGCAAGACCCAGACTGTCCCGCAGATGGCCCGCTATCTCGAGGAGACCGACCGCGCGGTGCGCGAGCGGGCGTGGCGGGCGATCAACGAGCGGCGCCTCGTCGATGCGGACCGGATCGACGCGATCTACGACGCGATGATCGGGCTCCGCCACCGCATGGCGACGAATGCGGGCTTCGCGAACTTCCGCGATTTCCAGCACCGACGCTATCACCGCTTCGACTACACGCCGCAGGACTGCGCGACGTTCCACGCGTCGGTGGAGGCGTCGTGCGTGCCGGCGATGCGCGAGCTGCACCGCGAGCGGTCCGCGGTGATGGGACTTCCGTCGCTGCGGCCATGGGACCTTGCGGTCGACGCGAGGGGCCGGCCGCCGCTGCGGCCGTTCACCGGCGCCCAGGAGCTCGTCGATCGGACCAGCGCGATCTTCCACCGCATGGACCCGGAGCTCGGAGCGATGTTCGACTCGATGCGGGCCGGCGACTGCCTCGACCTCGAGAGCCGCACCGGCAAGGCGCCGGGCGGCTACCAGTACCAGCGACAGCGTTCGCGGCAGCCATTCATCTTCATGAATGCGGCGGGCCTCCATCGCGACGTGATCACGATGGTCCACGAGGCGGGCCACGCCTTCCACTCGATCCTCTCGAAGGACGAGGAACTCGTCGACTACCGCAACAGCCCGATGGAGTTCGCGGAGGTCGCGAGCACGTCGATGGAGCTGCTGACGATGCCCTATCTCGACGCCTTCTACGGTCCCGCGGACGCGGACCGGGCGCGGCGCGATCGGCTCGAGAAGTTCCCGACGCTCATGCCGTGGATCGCCCAGGTCGATGCGTTCCAGCACTGGGTCTACACCAATCCGACGCACACGCGCGAGGAGCGGGCCAAGACCTGGAATGACCTCAACCGGCGCTTCGGTCCTGCGGCCGACTGGAGCGGACTCGAGCATTTCACGGAGCGCTCGTGGCAGCGTCAGCTCCACCTCTTCGGCGTGCCCTTCTACTACATCGAGTACGGCATCGCGGAGGTCGGAGCGATGCAGGTCTGGCTTCGGTCGCGCGCTTCCGAGCGTGATGCGATCGCGCATTACCGGAAGGGTCTCGCCCTCGGCGGCTCCCGACCGCTTCCAGAGCTTTTTGCCGCGGCGGGGTGCCGATTCGACTTCGGTCCCGCGGTGATCGGCGAGCTGATGCGCGAGACGAGCGAGGCGATGAAGCGGCTTCCGGCATGAGCGGCCGCCGCCAGCCGATAACGCCGGACGGACGGCTAACAAGCGGTCCGACTTGCAGTTGAAACGAGCCGCGTGGCCGAAAGATCGGGGGTCGCACTGCCATCCGGCGATTCTTGCGGCACATTCGATCGACCCTCCTGGTGGGGGCGGATGGGAACAAGGGAAACACCGCAGGCGGAGCTTCGGCTTCGCCTGCGTTTTTCGATTGGGGCCCGTGATTGCACCTATCTTGCCCCACTTCACATGAGCGCAACCGACCCGCCGAACGACTCCGCCGCGCGCCTGCACATGACCCCCGAGGAGTTTCGGCGCGCCGGCCACGCCATGATCGACTGGATCGCCGAGTACCTGGCGACGGTCGCCGATCGCCGCGTCCTGAGCGACGTGCGACCCGGTGACGTGCGGGCGGGAATGCCCGTCGCGCCGCCGATGCGCGGCGAGCCCTTCGAGTCGTGGATGGCCGACGTCGAGCGCGTCGTGATGCCCGGCATCACCCACTGGCAGAGCCCGAACTTCTTCGCCTACTTCCCGGCCAACGGCAGCGAGCCGTCGATTCTCGGCGAGCTGCTCTCGGCCGGACTCGGCGTGCAGGGCATGCTCTGGGCGACGAGCCCGGCGTGCACGGAGGTCGAGACGCATCTCCTCGACTGGTTGGTCGAACTGTTAGGAATGCCGGCCGCGTTCCGCTCGACCGGCGCCGGCGGCGGGGTGCTGCAGGACACCGCGTCGAGCTCGGTGCTCTGCGCGCTGCTGGCGGCCCGCGAGCGGGCGACGGGCTTCCGCTCGAACGCCGACGGTCTCGCCGCCTGTCCCGAGCGGCTCGTCGCCTACACCGGCACGCAGACGCACTCCTCGCTCGCGAAGGCGATGCGCGTCGCGGGGCTCGGCGAGTCGGCGCTGAGGCTGGTCGAGGTCGACAATCGCCACGCCCTTCGCGCCGACCGCCTCGCGGCCATGGTCACGGCCGATCGCGCCGCGGGACTTCGCCCCTTCTTCGCCTGCGCGACGATCGGGACGACCTCGAGTAACGCCATCGATCCGACGCGGGCGATGGGCGAACTCTGCCGCGCGAACGGCATGTGGCTGCATGTCGATGCGGCGATGAGCGGGACGGCTGCGCTCTGCCCGGAGTTCCGGTGGATCAACGACGGCGTCGAGCTCGCCGACAGCTACTGCTTCAATCCGCACAAGTGGATGTTCACGAACTTCGACTGCGACGTCCTCTGGGTGCGCGATCGGGCGGCGCTCATCGGCACGCTCACCGTCCTCCCGGAATACCTGAAGAACAGGGCGACCGAGAGCGGCGCGGTCTTTGACTATCGCGACTGGCACATCCCGCTCGGGCGGCGCTTCCGGGCCCTCAAGCTCTGGTTCGTGATCCGCCACTACGGCGTCGAGGGACTGCGGACGCTCGTGCGACATCACGTGCGGCTCGCGGAGCTTTTCGAATCGCTGGTGCGGGCCGACGACCGCTTCGAGGTCGTCGCCCCGCGACCGCTCAACCTCATCTGCTTCCGGCTGAAGGGCGAGGACGCCGCGAACGAGCGATTGCTCGAGCGGATCAACGCGAGCGGCCGGGCGTACCTCTCGCACACGAAGCTCAACGGCCGCCTCGTCCTCCGCATGTCGATCGGCCAGACGAAGGTCGAGGAGCGCCACGTGCGGGCGGCATGGGAGCTGATCGCGTCGAGCGCGTGAGGGGAGCGTCGGATTCACCACAGAGGACACAGAGGGCACAGAGGGGGCACAGAGAGGTCATCAGCGGCCGGAGAAGTGGCGATTCGACTTCCTGTGCTGCGACAGACCTCCAGGCGAACCTCGCGGTGGGTCATCCTCCTGGGAGGCGGTGGGCGGCAACTGAGCGTGATCGTCATTCCACCCTGCTGACGGCGCAGTCCATCCCTCATCCTATTCCTCAGTGATTCCGCTCTGTGCCCCCTCTGTGATCTCTGTGTCCTCTGTGGTGAATGAACCATGCCAACGGAGCGGCTCCCCCTCACCCGGCGCGGGCCGTCAGCAGCACCACCTCGGGCGGGCAGTTGACCCGCAGCGGGAACCACGCACCTAACCCGACGGTCACGAAGAGCGTCGCCTCGTCGCGGCGATAGAGGCCGGCCCGAAGGCGCCGGCGGA
Source organism: Phycisphaerales bacterium (assembly GCA_044220875.1). Taxonomy (GTDB): domain Bacteria; phylum Planctomycetota; class Phycisphaerae; order Phycisphaerales; family SM1A02; genus JAEUIT01. The sequence goes on from JBGAQH010000002.1 coordinate 665,047, forward strand.
AGGAGATGTCGTCGGACTTCTTCCGCAGGTTCACCTGCCCGCCGTGCGTGTGCCCGGCAAGCGTGAGCGGGACGCCGAGCCGCGCCGCCGCCACGAAGGACTTCGGGTTGTGGGAGAGCAGGAGATCGATGCCCGCCCCGTCGCGCCATGCTCGACCGACGCGCGTCGAGCATTCGCGGATCGAGCGGCCCCAGTCGACGCCGCCGAGTCGCAGTCCGCCGTCGAGCGTGACCGTCTCGTCGTTGAGCGTGCGCACCCCCTTGGTGCGGGCAAGCCGCGCCAGGCGCTTCCCGTCGTCGAGATGATCGTGGTTGCCGAGCACCAGCCATGCGCCGAGCGCCGCCCTGACCTCGGCCATCGCCTCGAAGACCGCCTCGACGCCGCAGTCCATGTCGAGGTCGACGACGTCGCCGGTGCAGGCGAGAAGGTCGGGCCGGAGGGATCTCACGCGGTCCACGACGTCGGTTGCCCGCTCGACGCTCATCAGGTGACCGACGTGAAAGTCGCTCACGTGCGCGATGCGCATTCCGTCCAGCTCCCTCGGCCAGCGCGGAAGCCGCAACTCGAGCTCGCGAATCTCGACCGCCTGGGCGCGGTGCCTTCGACTGAGCGATCCGCGCGTGATTCGGTCCGCGGCGAGCGTCAGCAGGGCGTGGCGCACCTTCGCCCTGGTGAACTTGCCCAACAGTCCGCGCTTCGGCGAGGGGGGAAGGTCGTCGTCGCCGCGGGATGTCCGGGAGTCGTCATTCATCGTCGCCGCCGCAGGCGAGCGTCAGAATCGGATCGCAACGCCGGCGAAGAGACCGTAGGCGCCGATGCTGAGGTCGTTCGAGCCATCCTTCGCGTTGAAGTGGGCGTCGTAGAGCCGATAGCCGAGATTCGCGCCGACGTTGTCGAGGAACATGAATCGCACGCCGGCCTGGAGCTCGACCGCGAGCCCGGCGCCCGATGCGTCGCCGCCCACGCCGAACACGGGGCCGGCGCTGATCCCGGCTTCGATCACCACGGCCTTGAGGAAGGCGAAGTCGGCGCCCGGGCGGAGCCAGAGCTGCAGCTCGCCGCCGCCGCGCGCCGCCATCCAGGTGCCATCGGTCGCGGTGCGCGTCGACTGGGTCACGTTGATGTCGTTGAGCTCGACGTCGTGATAGGTGATGCCCAGCGTGGGGCTCAGCCGCAGGTCGAGGGTGTAGTCGCCGTTGGAATTCACGTTGCCGCCGTAGCGGTCGTAGCTCGCCTCACCCCACGGGGTCGCCCGGTCGGCGAAGGGCGTGAAGACCGCGTAGCCAACATCCGCCGAGACCGCCCACCACTGGGCGTCGGTCGAGAAGCTGTCGCCGCCGGAGGCGTAGTTGCCGTCGGTCTCGAAGGAAAAGCCGCGGATTTCGGCGAAGCAGCGGTCCCAGTTGAATCGTGCGTGGCCGGCGAATGCAACCTCGCTGTCGCGAAGGTCGAGCTCCTTGACGTCGCGCTTCACGCCGGCGGTCGAGGTGACGTCGCCGAGCAGGCGCGGAAACCAGGCGTCGGCGCCGAGATCGAGGTGAAAGGCCTCGTCGGAACGGGGTGCGCGGACGGGATCCTCGGCCAGCGCGGCCGATCCGAGGGCGGTCGAAACGAGCGTGAACAGGGCGATGGAGCGACGCATGGCGGGAAGCGTACCGAAAGGTCGCCCCGTTGCGGACGCGCCGGTCGATACTACGGAGATGCCCGCGACCCCCGGCCCCAACCCACCGATTCCGCCGCGACCTCCCGCTCCGCCGGTGCGTCCCGCCGACGCCGTCGACCTCGGCCGCGGTGCGTGGGCGGCCCGAAGCGCGGTCGTCTTCACCTTCTCACGTTCGAGCGGCCCCGGCGGCCAGAACGTGAACAAGGTGAACACGCGGGCGGATGTCCATCTGGCGATCGACGCGATCCGGAACCTCATGCCGATCGCCCGTCAGCGGCTGCTGCAACTCGCCGGCAGCCACCTCGTCCGCGGCGAGGGCGGCAGCGGTTCGCTGCACTTCACGGCCGAGGAGTTCCGTTCGCAGTTCGAGAACCGCGAGGCGTGCATCGAACGGCTGAAGGCCCTCGTGACCGAAGCCGCGACGCTCCCGAAGACGCGGAAGAAAACCAAGCCCAGCCGCGGCGCGAAGCTGCGCCGGCTCGATGCGAAGAAGAAGGAAGGCGAAAAGAAGAAGCGGCGGACGGAGCGGTTTGATTGAGGGCACCGCAGCCGTTGACATGAAGCCATCGCATCCGCGGAGGGGAGAATTGTCTTTCCTTCAGGGGGCGTCGGGTTAGCATGGGCCGAGCGTGGCATTCGCGCGCCAAGGAGCGTTCGCATGATCGGATCGATGGTGCTCGCCGCAGTGAACGTGTCGCTTCTGCTGACTGCACGGGACGCGAAGACAGAGCAGTCGCCGCCAACGATCGACCGCGCCGTTGTCGAGCGCATGGCCGTCGCGGCCGAGAAGGCCTTGCCGAAGGGCCGCAGACTTCGGGCCCGCGTCGAAACCGAGTGGTACAAGGCGGCAGATGGTGCCCAACGCGTCGACGCCAAGCAGGCTCCGTATCTCACCGAATCCCATCTTCTGTCGATGTGGGGCACCAGGGAGACGTGTGAGCGGTTCGTGAGTCTCCATGCGGACCGCAGCTACGCGAAGACCTTCGCCGGCGGCTACGTCTACAACATCGTGCTCAACGAGAACGACTGCTTCGTTCAGCAATCCGAACTCTACGACGTCGACAATTTCGGACTGGCCCTGGTGGCCCAGGTTGACGTGCCCGGCGTGGTCGGCGGCAAGGGCAGCGTCGCCGAGGTCATCCGCAAGGGAACGCCGCTCGCGCTTGAGGAGTCGGGAACCCGCATCTCCTATCGCCTCGTGCCTCCGGGAGCGCAGGAGGCGTTCGACAAATACGCGGACGAGAACAAGCGGCCGCGGTTCAAGGCGTGGCCATACGGTGCCGTCATCGATACAAGCGATCCGCCGAGACTCGTCGAAGTGTGGATGGAACTTCCCGTCACCAAATCATCGCGCCCCGATGGAGGGGGCAAGGACGTCCCGCCCCGTATCGACCGTTGGACCGTGGTCGAGTGGCAGACGGTCGGGAACGACACGATCGCACGACTCATTCGCCGAACCACGACGAATCCGGAGAATGGCAGCGAAATCGTCGAGCTGGTCAAGGTCGTCGACGCAGAGGCGATCGACCCGAAGGTCCCAGCACCACCGGTGCTTGCGGATGGATTCAAGGTTGAGGACCAGAAGCTCAAGCTGAGCTTCGTCGTCGGCAGCAGGGACATCATCTATCAGGGCCGTTCGCTGCGCCTGAAAGAACCGCTGCGGGAGCACCCCGGTGCCAGGCTCGAGGAGCTGATCGCCACCGCGGAGGCCCGATGATGGGCGTGAGCCCACGTCGGATTGGGCTGGTGATGGCTGCGCTTCTGGCCGGTTCTCTGCCTTGCGCCGTAGCCTCTCCGGCGGATCCGCCTTCACCGCCGCCCACCGCCGTCGAACTCTGGGAAGGCTATTCGCGCGCCATCGACGGGCTGATACTTCCGCGCGAGGCGTTCCTCGCCGCGCTCGCATCGCTTGAGCGGGACGTCTCGGCGATCGTTGCCGACGACGTGTTCCGCACGTATGCCACCGCGGTCGGGTCGGCTCGCGAGAAGACGCTGAGCGTCCTCTTCTCGCGGAAGGACGAGCGGCCTGAGCGGTCCACCCACACCGTGGAGGAAATCGTCAGCGCTGCGGAGGAGTTTGAAAGGACCATGGTCGAGGCGACCGACGCCGCCATCACCGCGCTGGCCAGCGCCGGAACGGGAGACGAGGAGTCGGCTCGGGCACTGAAGGCCGACCTCTACCGACGGATACTCGCCAAGGCCGAACCGATTGTCCAAGCGGCGATGCGGCCCGACGGTACCGGCGGTCACGATGCACTGAGTCTCTGGAAGGACGCCGCCGAGCGTGATCCGTTGATCGCGCCAGCGAAGACGTGGATTGGATCGAGTCCTCTCGTTCGCGATGCCCTCGAGCAATTCCGCGCCGAAGGGGAGCGACTCGGCCGCATTCGATTCATGAGTGTGGCCGAGCTCTCGGTGTCCCATGCGCTCTGGGGTTCCGAACGCATCCCCGCGGCCCTGCGCTTCGATCGCGAATCGAAATCCAAGCGCCATGGCGAGTGGCTCAAGGCCAACCATGCGATGGCGACGGCGATCGAGCGGGCGCTCGAGTCCGGCTCCGACGCTCCGAAGGCGAGCGGAGACCCACTGGCCGCGGCGGCATGGAGCGTTCGCTATCTCGAGGCGGTCCGGACAGACGCGGTTCCCGCCGCGTCCGCCACACAGATCATCATCAACACGGCTGCCACGTTGGGCATCGCACCCGACGAGGCGTCGGCGATGCGAACGATCTCGGAGCAGTCGATGCTCGCACGGGCGAAGCTCTTCAAGCAACTGGTTGCCACCTACGACGAGTGGATCGACGGGGCAAGCAAGCGAGGCGAGAAACGCTACGAGAGCCCGCCGCCGGAACGACTGATCAAGGCGTATGACGCGCTCGATGAACTCGATCGAACGACGGAGGCGAAGCTCATCGCGGCAGTGCAGAGCGCTTTCGTGCGGAAACAACTCACGGCAAGCGCCAACGCCGAGCAGCCCGTCCATCTGATTCCGTGGTGGCGTTCGCTGCAGACCGGACGCTCGACGATGCCAGGCGTCCACTGGGGACCGGCGCCAGCGGAGCCGACGCCACCACATGAGTAACGGAGCGACGTTGCGGCCGGCGTTGAGCTGTGGTGGAGACGCGCGAAGCGCTTCGAGGCGCGCCCATCGCCGTTCGCATCATCGCGCGTTCGCGCTCGACAAACCCGCGCTCGAAGCAGACCATGGCCACCGATGCTCACGCTGATCGCCACCATCTCGCTCGCGGTCTTCGCTTCGTTCCAGACTCCGCCGCCGGCGCCGCCTTCGGATCAGGAGTACTACGACGGCTTCATGACGACGTTGGGGGAGATCTCGCTCCGGCGCGAGACCACGATGGTCGCGCTCGCGTCGCTGGACCGTCCGGTCGCGGCGATCGTGGCGGACCAGGTCTTCCGCGACTACGCCACGGCGATGGAGACGGCGAAGGCGCGGGCGGTGGCCGCCCTCTTCACCGAGGAAGCGGGCCAGCATCGACGGGCCACGCTGCCGCCAGGCGAACTGATTCGCGTCGCGAACGAGCTCGAGCGGACGGTCCTCGATGCGACGACGAAGGCGATCGATGAGCTGGCCGCGGCCGGCGGTCGAGACGAGGCGACCGTTGCGGCGATTCGCGCCGACCTCTTCCGGCGGCTCTACTCGGTGCGAGCCCGATACAACTTCCTGATGCGGGTCGAGGACGAGGGCGAGCCCGCCGACTGCCTCCTCCTCTGGCAGGGCGAGGCGATGCGCGATCCGCTCATCGCGCCGCACGCGGCCAAGGCGTTCGAGTCCCCTGCGGTCGCCGACGCCCTCGTTCGATTTCGCGCGGAGGGCGAGCGACTCGGACGCGCGGCGTACGAACAGCTCGCCGAGCAGGCCGCCTTCTACAACCTCGGCGATCCCGAGCTCGCCCCGCCGGCCCTTCGCATCGACCGCAAGGCCTTGAAGCGGGCCGACGCCGACTGGCGGGCCGCGAACGGGGCGATGGCCCAAGCGCTCGAGAAGGCCTTGGTCGACCTGGGCGAGCCGCTCGCGGCTGCGGCGTGGAGCGTCGCGTATCTCACCGCCACCGAACACCGCACGCTTCCGACGGCGCTGATTCCGCAGCGGGTCGTGTCGATGGCATCGCTGCACGGCGTTCCCCGCGCCGAGGCGGAGGCGATGCGCGCGGCGCTCGGCGAATCGCTTCCGCGGCAGGCATCGCTCCTCAAGAACGTGGTCGCTGAATACGTGCGATGGGAGAAGGTGATCGCGGCGGCCGACAGCACCTGGTCGAAGGTACCGCCGCCCGACGAACTCGTCGCGGCCTTCGACGCGCTCGAGGCGAACGGCGAAGCGGCCAGAAGGCGCATCGTCGCGACGGTCTCCTCATCCATCGTGCGCGAGACGTTAGGTGGCGTCACGTCGAACCGGATCGAACTTCCCTTCTGGCGGCAGATTCAATCGGGCCAGGCCATCGCTCCGGATATCGCGTGGTCGAAGAGGCCGTCGGCTCGCGAGGGCCATGATGGCGAGGCGGAGCGAAGCGAGAAGGAGGGAGACGGCCGATGAACATCGCACTTCCGATTGCGTGCGTCCTCCTCGCTCAGGATCCGCCCAACACGAGCCCCGCGCCGACCCCCGCACCGGCCGCCGCCGTCGCGCAGGGCGCTGTGGCAGCCGCCGATGTCGAGCGCGTCGCGAGTGCGCTCGAACGGGCCCTCACCGATGCGAGGTTCGTCCGAATGCGAATTCGCGTGCGCTCCTATCCGCCGTCGAAGCCCGGAGCCATCCCGAACTTCAACGAACCGGGCCGCGGCGAAGAGCGCTCGGTCATCACGATGCGCGGCCCGACGTTTCTGAGCGTGGTTCAGGAAGGCCGGGGCTCGGCAATCATCTGGCTGAACGGCTATACGTATCGATTGAATTGCGCGGAGGGCGATGGCACCGTCTTCAAGGGGCGGGCGGCGGGACTCACCAGCATCGACCTTGGACTGCTGCTCCAGTCCGCACCGGACCTGGCCTTCGGGTTCAGCGGCGTCATGGGTCAGCCGGGCCTGGTCCTCCGCGAGGCGCGGCCGGTCGCGTTCGAGCAGAGCGGCACATTGGAGACCCTCACCTTCGTACCGAAAGCGGTCGACGAATCGATCCGACGCCGCCCCGCGGAACTGCCGCCCGCGACCCCCTTCACCTCGGAGCTGACGGTTGACCTTGCGGATCCTCCGCGACTCGTCGAATCGCGGAGCGAGCTGCCCCGCGGACCGAGGGCGACGCGGCTGCAGTTCATGTGGACCCGCGTCCACGAGTGGCAAACGGTCGGAACGATGACGCTGCCGCGCATCCTCCACAGCCGCTGGCCCGTCCGAACGAACGACGACGAGTCCTGGAGCGTGACGCTCGTCGAGTCGGCAGAAGCGCTTGACCCGAGCGACGAGATCGCCCCGCCGCTTCCGGAGGGAATGCGCATCACCGACGACGCGCTCGCCCTCCGCTTCACCGTCGGCAGCCCAGACATCACCTACGGCGGCAAGTCGCTCCGGCTGAAGGAGCCGCTCCGCGAACATCCCGGCGACCGGCTCGAATCGCTCCTCCGGGAAGCGATCGAGCGGTAAGCGATCTGACGAGCGGATTCAACACAGAGGCACGGAGAACACAGAGGGCCACAGAGAAGGCGCACGTCGGGAAAGCGAATGACGGCAACTGCCGTCGGCCATGCGGCCGGAGAGGCGGGCGGGCTTGATCGAGGAAGATCGCTTACGTCACCGCGGTGCGTGAGCGAGGTTCCCTAATCAAATCCGTTCGCCGCTCTGGTCGAGTGGCCGAGGGCACTTCCGCCTTTCCGATCTTCGACCTCTCTGTGGCCCTCTGTGTCCTCTGTGCCTCTGTGTTCGCTCTCCCCCCCCCCTCACACCCCAACCAGCTGCACTTCGCCCGTCCCCTTCACGATCTCGCCGATGCGGAAGGCCCGCTCGCCCGACTTCGTGAGCTTCTCGATGACGCTGTCGGCGAAGGTCGGCCGCACGATCACCGTGTAGCCGATGCCCATGTTGAAGACGCGGTACATCTCCTGCGTCTCGACGTTGCCGTGCTTCTGGAGGAACCTGAAGATCGCGTGCGGCGTCCAGCTCGTCACGTCGATCGAGGCGTCGCAGTCGTCGGGCAGCGCTCGACAGACGTTGCCGGGCAGGCCGCCGCCGGTGATGTGGGCCATGCCCGAGACGACCTTCTTCGTCTTGTAGGCGCCGAGCATCTTCACGATCGGCTTCGCGTAGATCTTGGTCGGCTCGAGCAGGATGTCAACGAGCCGGCGCTCGGGCTGGCCCTTCGCCTGCAGCTCCGGATAGACCTTCCTGTAGTCGAGCTTGGCGAGCTCGATGACCTTGCGGACCAGCGTGTAGCCGTTCGAGTGCACGCCGCTCGAGGCGATGCCGATGATGACGTCGCCCTTCTTGACCCGCAGGGGATCCATCGCCCGATCGAGCTCGACGACGCCGACCGCGAAGCCCGCGATGTCGAAGTCGCCGACCGAGTAGATGTCGGGCATCTCGGCGCATTCGCCGCCGAGGAGCGCGCAGCCCGCGATCTCGCAGCCCTTGGCGACGCCGGCGATCATCGCCGTCGTGTCGCTCGGGTCGAGCTTCGAGAGTCCGAGGTAGTCGAGGAAGAAGAGCGGCTCGGCCCCCTGCACGATGAGGTCGTTGACGTTCATCGCGACGCAGTCAATGCCGACCGTGTCGAAGATCTTGTGGTCGGCGGCGATCTTCACCTTGGTGCCGACGCCATCGGTGCAGGCGACGAGCACGGGATCCTTGAAGTTCTTCTTGAAGAGCTTCTCGTTGAAGTCGAGCCGGAACATCCCGGCGAACGCCCCGTGCTTGCCGATGACGCGCGGACCGTAGGTTCGCCGCAGGATCGGCTTGATGCGGTCCACGACCTCGTCGCCCGCGTCGATGTCGACGCCGGCCTGGGCATAGGTCAGGGGTCGCTTGTCCTTCTTCGCTGTCTTCGTCGCCATGGGCGGCGATTGTAGGGTCGAGCGATTTTCGGACGGTGTTCCGGGCGCGTCATCCACAGGAGCGGACTGGAGCGTCTCCCCTCCCATCGTTTCCCGTATGCTGCTCGGCCCTATGGCCATTCTTGTTGACGGAAACACGCGGGTCATCTGTCAGGGCATCACCGGTTCGGCGGGTGCCTTCCACACCAAGGGCTGCCTCGACTACGGCACCCGCATGGTCGGCGGGGTCACGCCCGGCAAGGGGGGCCAGAAGGATCCGAACGGGTTGCCGATCTTCGACACCGTCGCGGACGCCGTCGCCGGCACCGGCGCGACGGCCACGATGATCTTCGTGCCGCCGCCCTTCGCCGCGGACTCGATCCTCGAGGCGGCGGCCGCGGGCATCAAGGTGATCTGCGCGATCACCGAGGGGATCCCCGTGCAGGACATGGTCCGCACCAAGGCGGCCCTCCGCGACTACCCGAACTCGACCCTCGTCGGCCCGAACTGCCCGGGCCTGATCACGCCGGGATGGCGAGTGAGCGGCGAGGGTGCGACCGCGAAGTTCGAGGGCGGGTGCAAGATCGGCATCATGCCGGGCTACATCCACACCCATAAGAAGGATGCGAAGTCGAAGAAGGCCGTCGGCATCATCAGCCGCTCGGGCACGCTGACCTACGAGGCGGTTTGGCAGACGTCGCAGTACGGCCTCGGCCAGACCACCTGCGTCGGCATCGGCGGCGACCCGGTGAAGGGCGTCAACTTCATCGAGGCCCTCGAGCTCTTCGCCAAGGACCCCGAGACGGACGGCGTGGTCATGATCGGCGAAATCGGCGGCACCGACGAGACGCTCGCCGGCGAGTGGATCAGGGCCAACATGAAGAAGCCGGTCGTCGGATTCATCGCCGGACGGACCGCTCCGCCCGGAAAGCGGATGGGCCATGCCGGCGCGATCATCGGCGGCGCCGACGATACCGCCCAGGCGAAGATGGACTCGCTGCGGCGATGTGGGATCATGGTTTCCGAAAGTCCAGCGGACCTCGGGAAGACGATGGCGAAGGCCCTGTCTCTCGAGCCCGCACTTGCCGGCGCTCGCTGACGGAGCGGATCGTCCTGGTGGACGCTCCCGTTGCGCGGCACGACGGCGCGGAGGTTGACCATGCGCCGAGCGTTCGCGTCGTTGGGGCTCGCATTCGTCCTGGCCACATCGGCCTTCGGTCAGGGCGTAGCGTCCCCGTCGGCCCCAACAGCGGCTCCGCCGGCGCCGACTCCCGCCGTGACAGCCGCGGCGCAGGAAACTCGGAAGCTCCTTGATCAGGTCGTCTTCGTTGGAGCGAGCGCGACCGCGGGCTTCGGCGTGATCATCACCGACCCGGACGGAAAGCAGCGCTCCGCCCCCCTGCCCCTCGCCGCAGGATTCGCCGGCGCGGTCACGAGCTTCGGCGATGAGGTGACCCCGCGCAACTTCGGATCGAGCCTCTTCTTCCTGAGTCCGGGCGTCACCGGCTCCGCACAGATCGATCGGGCGCTTGAGCTCAAGCCGACGCTGGTCGTCGCCGTCGATTTCCTCTTCTGGTACGGCTACGGCAACGACGACGGCGCGGCCGGCACGCTCAAGAGCGAGTCGGCGCGGCTGGAGAAGCTGGAGCTCGGGTTCCGTCAGCTCGAGCGCATCGACGCGACCGTCCCGATCGTCGTGGGCGACCTGCCCAACATGAGCGCTGCCGTCGGCAAGATGCTCTCCGAGTCGCAGATGCCCGAGCTCAAGACCCTGGATGCGATCAACGCGAAGATTCGCGATTGGGCCGGCAAGCACGGCAACGTCGTGCTTTTTCCGCTGAGCGACCTCGTCAGCCGGCTCAAGACCGGCGACACGATCAGCATGGCCGGCATCGAATTCAAGAAGGAGGGCGGACGGCTCCTGCAGTCCGACGAGCTGCACCCTACCGCGCGGGGATCGATCGCGATGAGCCTGCGGATCGCCGAGCTCCTCAACGAACGACTCGGGAAGGCCGCGGCCATCGAACTGGTGAAGGATGAGACGACGGCGCAGCGCCGAGCGCACGCGGCGGCGCTGCGCGTTCTTGCCAAGCGCGGCGGCGGTGGGCCCGCGAAGGCAGCCGACCCGGCAACGCCCGCTCCGCCGCGTCAGGAGCCCGAGGTCGGCAAGCCTGCCGGCGGCTGAGCGCCGGCGACCGACGATGGGACCGATCAGCGACGCAGGAGCGGGCCAAGCTTGGCCTTCACGCCCTTGTTGCTCGTGCGCTCCAGTTCCTCGCTGACGATGCGGTCGCTCTCCGCGCGACCCTTGGCCTTGTCGATGCCGGGCAGGAGCACCGCGAGGTCGATGCTGACGTCGGGATCGCGGAGATTGCGGCGAAGCAGCTCCAGGATCGGCGTGGGAAGCGACGCAATCCGCGGCGAGCTCAGGTGCCAGAGCATGTCGCGGGCGTCATCGTCGGGCTTCGCGATCGACTGGTAGGCCGCGATGAACTCGTCGTAGGACCGCTGGCGGAAGAGCGCCGGCAGGGCATCGGCTGCCACCGATGCCGCGGCCTGCTTCGAACGGGCGAGTTGCCACAGGCCAACGGCCACGTCGTCCTGGCCCAGTATTCGGAGGTCGCGCATCGCCGCGGCAAAGTGCGGTGCCGCGCCGGTCGCAGAGTCGCCCGCTTCCGACGCCTTCGCGAGGTGATCGCGGATCAGGACGCGGACGTCATCGCCGCGGGGCTCCGGCAATGCCGCGACCGGCACAATCCTTTTCGCCGGAACGATGCACATCATCAGCGGGTCGCCGATCGCGGTCAGGCGCCAGACTCCGTCGAGAGCGCCCTCGAGCATTCGGCTGCTCACGAGAAAGGGACCAAGGCCGCCCCATCGCTGGGCGAGTTGCAGCGGCGGCAAGAACGCGGCCAGGAAAGGCTCCTGAACCGAGCCGTAATAGGCGTAGACGCCGCGCTCGAGGAGCCGGCCGCCGATCGAGTAGCGATCGGCGGGGCGCGTGAGCGACCAGGAGTGAATCAGGTGCAGCGCCGACGGACGGGAAAGAAACGGGAGGTCGAGGACGTCGCCGCGATCGTTGCCATGGAGGCTGAACCAATTCGGGTCGCCGGAGGAGTTCATCACCAGGACGTCGGCGTCGAATCCGCCCATGAGGAGCTTCCGCCAATTCGAAAGCGACATCTGGTTGCCGGTCGTGACCTTGGCCGTGAAGCCGCCGCCGTTGAGGAGCTTTGCCGCCTCGTCCGGCGCGTAGACCGACCACGGCTCGCCCGTCGCGTATCCGGAGAGGAACCACCATGAGCCTCGCTCGAGGAAGAGCGAACACATCGCCATGTACGCGGCGCGATCGCTTGGCCCGAAGATCCACCCCGCGACGGCATAGCGGCTGCCGTCAGCGTTGCGGCAGAGGGCGTCCGTCGTCGCGAGCGGATCGCTCGCAGCCACGTTCGCCGACGCTGGCCATTGAATGCGGCGCTCCCTGGGCACGTTCGGATGGGCCTTCGCCGCCACGGACCTGCAGATCGCCACCGCATCGACCGCATCGCCCAGCGCGGAGTACGCGAGCTTCGTCGAATCGAGGGCTGCGCGGACGCCCGCATCGAGCCTGTCAAAGTCAGCGGAGGCAAGCGTGTCGTTCGGTCCGCCAAATTCGCCGTCGAGGAAGCACAGCGGGAGCCCACGACCCGCCGCCAGCGCGACGGCCGCGGGCCACGCGTCGTCGTCGCTGCTGGTGACGACGATGCCCGGAGGCATCAGCTTCGCCTGCTGGAGCGCCGCAAGCGAGGCGATCGACGCCGGATCGCCCCCCCACGCTCGGGTGACGGCCGCGTCCATGAGCCTCTCCCGCTCGGCTTTCGCTCGCGGCATGGGACCCACCGAGATGCGCCGAACGATCCGCTCGGGCTTGAACGCACGGATGAAAAGCGGCGTGAGACGGTCGTCCTCGATGAGAACGGGCCAGCGGGCCTCGCGCGTCCATCGACTGATCTCGTCGAGCCACGTTGCGCCGTCAGGCACAAGCGTGACCTGACGGGCCACCGGAAGCGAGGTCTCGAGCTGGGCGACGCGAAGGCCGAGTCGAACCGGCCAAGGGGCGTCGTCGACATTCGCCGCTCGAGCCGGTGTCGCGGCTCCCGCCGCGCCCGGCGCTGGAGCCTGCTGTGGCACTGCGGGGGAGGCCTTTGGCGCTTGGACCGCGAGAATGACGACCGCCGCTGCAAGGGAGCCGAGCATCCGCGTATCGTCCCAGCCCGTGACGCGATTCGCCACCAGCAGACCCTCCGAACCAGAGCGCATGGACGCAGCCGATGTGCCGCAGGAGGAGATCGACACGGCGTTTCGCTTCATTCGCCGGGTCAACCGATGGCTTGGCGGGGCCGGCTCCTGCATCGAGGTCTTCAGACGCGAACGCTCCGCGTGGCCGAGCGATCGACCGATCCGCTGGCTCGACCTGGGCACAGGCGCCGCAGACATCCCGCTTGCGGTCGACCGTTGGGCCGAGCGTCGCGGAATCCGCATGGAGTGCGTGGCGGTCGACCACCATCCCGCGTGCCTTGAGGTCGCCAGGGCAGCGGTCGGATCGCATCCGCGGATACGGGTCGAGCAAGGCGACGCCCTGGCGCTGGACAATCGGTTTCCGGCGTGGTCGTTCGACTATGTGCACGCTGGCATGTTCCTGCACCATCTGCCGGACGAGGATGTCGTACGCGTGCTTCGCTCCATGGGTCGGCTGGCAGCGCGGGGGGTGATCTGGAATGACCTCCTGCGATCAGCGTGGAGCCGATGGGCGATCGGGGCAATCACGCTCGGCCAGCCGGCGATCGTTCGTGACGACGCGGTGCTCTCGGTCGAAAAGGGCTTCACGCCCGCCGATGCGCGTGAGGCGGCGCGATGGGCGGGGCTTGATCGCGTGCACGTTCGGGTCAGACGGCTCCTCGGACGGTTCGTGCTCACGGCACGACACTCCGGCTGAAGCCGACGGCGACGGGGTGCGGCGCTCCCCGCGCGGCGACGTCAGCGAGCGCTGCCGTCGTGGGTCCGGATCCACGTCACGCGGGTGCGGCGTCAATCTCGCGCAGCATCAGTCAGGCGCGGCATCGCTCGGCATCGAACTGCCGCCCTCGGCATCACGGTCGTACGACGCCAGCGCGCTGATTCTCGCAGCCTGCTCGGCGGTGAGAATGCGGCGAAGCTGACTGACCGCCCGCTGGCTCCGCTCATCGCGGTCGAAACGGATCTTGGCCTGCTCGTTCTGCTCGGCCATGCGCCGCTTCCAGAATTCGGTGCGGCTCTGCTCGTCGGTCTCCTCCGGAACCGGCTCCCGCTTCGGCACCATCTTGCGGCAGTAGGTGACGTACTCGTCGCGGTAGCGCTGATGCAGGGAGGTCAGCTCCTGTCGCTGCGCATCCGTGAGGTCTCCCATCTCGAGCGACTTTTCGATGAACGGCAACGCGGACCGAGAATCGCGGAAGATCGACGGATAGGCCTGCTGGTCATAGGCGAGCTTCAGCCGATCCTTGGAGGCGTCGTTGAGATTCTCGATCGCCGCCGTCCATGCTCCGCTGACCGCCGCCCCTCGGCGGTCGGCGATCTTGCCGAGCTTCGCCTGCACTTCCATCCAGCGCTGCCCGACCCGCTGCGCTTCGGCCGGATCGGTCGCGCCACCTTCGGTGAAGGTGGCCTGCTGCGCCTCCTGCATCAGCTGCATCTCGCGGTCGCCGTCGATCTGCTCTGCCCGAAGCGTGCGAAGCAGCCCGCCCAACTCCTCGATCTTCGGCGCGAGCGCCGCGATGACCTTGGCCCGCTCCTCTGGCGAGATCTCGGCGTTCCGGAGCACGTTGATCACGTTGACCGGGCGCTCTGCCTCGCCGATGACGCCGACGAATGGATTGGGGGTCGCCGCCGATCCGACGAGCAGCCGGTCCAGGCGAGCCAGTGCGATTTCGGTGGTATGGGTCTCGCCGAGGACATTCGTGACGTCATGGAAGAAGGCGTCGTCGATCTCGAGGACCTTTCGCATCGCCTCCTTGCGCGTCGCGAAGTACGCGTCTCGCTTCTCGGCATTGATGTTCGGCCGCCCGGACTCCTGATCCCAGTTCCAGATCTTCGACTGGCTCTCGGTGATCTTGGCCCGCAGCGGCTCGATCTCGTCCGTCCACTTCTTCAGGTAGTCGGAGTGCATCGTCTCGATCGCTGCCTTGATGCCCGGCTCGACTTCCAGGCGCGAAACGAGGCCCTGAACGGCGCCGACATCAATCGGCTGCTCGAACGTGCCGTTGTAGACGTCGACCTCCAACTCCTGTGCTGCCCCGGCACGTGCCGCGACGGACGGTTCCTCGCCGGATGCCGGCGCCGCCTCGGGATCGCCGGTCTCGTCGAAGATGTTCTCCGACTGAAGCCGCCGCTCAATCACCTTTGCGAGGCGGTCATCGCCGAGGATCGACTTCAGCGACTCGAGCGTCTTCGTCCCCAACTCATTGCGCTTGGTGATCACGGCCATGAGCGCCTGCTGGCCCTCGGCCATGCCGCTGAAGTCCATCGGGTTCATCGTCTTCCGGTTCTTGTCAACGAGCTTCATGGCCTCGTCCACAAGGGCGTCGTCGGCGCTCTGCCAGGATCGGTACGCCTCTTCGACGCGCGATCGGGCACCCTCGTCGAGCGCCTTGATCCGCAGCGCGGCGCGGAAGATGGACTCCGAGCCGGCGGGGTCGCCGCCGACCTCGGGGTACGCGTTGCCGATGAAACGCACCCGAAACTTGCGGGCCGTATCGCCGGTGAGGCGTCCGTGCACCGATCGGTAGAGCTTGCCGTTCGCCTCGGCGATCTCTCCCGCCTTCTCGCCGATTGGCTTCATCACCTTCGCCATCGCATCCTGAACGACCTGCATGACCGCGGACATCCGCTCGGGATCCGCCATCATTTCCTGCTCGCTCAGGTTGCCCAATCCCGCCTTCTCGATGGCGTCCACCATCTCCACCATCATCTTGAGGCTTGCCCCGCCCATCTCCTTCGCCGTGGCCGTGAGATGGTCCTCGTAGGCGATGAGCTCCGGCTGCAGCGACGCGAGGTCAGCGGCCGGCAGATCGCTCTCCATCACCAGGGCCGAAACGTCCACCGACCTGCCGCCGATTCCGGACATCTGCCCGAGAAGGCCATTCGCGTAGCGGGTGCGAGCCCGCGCATCCTTGGCCCGCTTGACGGAAACGCGCTTGTCGTCGCCCATGAGCGTGGCGATCGCCTCGAAGAGGTTGTCGTCGAGCTCCGCGATCTTGCCGTTGATGTGCTCGTACTTCCGGGTGAATTCAAGGACCTTCTGCTTGGAGGGCACCCCGCCCCCCTGCATCGTCTGCATCTCCGCGAGGAACTTCTCGATCTCGCTTTCGCGAAGCGCCCGGAACTGGGCGCGATAGTCGTCATGCAGCGTCTCGATCGTCGCGAACTGGGCCTGGTCCGGCTTCACGTAGAGCTTGAGCAGGCGATTCAGCTCGGTCGTCGGCATCGGGTCGGGAAGCTGGCCCGACGTTCCCTGGGCGTGAGCCGCCTGGGGCACGAATGCCGAGAGGATCGAAACGACGAATGCGAGAAGGAACCATCGGAAGCGAGCCATGGAAGTCCTGCTTTCAGAGTGTCTGGGTCTTGGGACACCGCTCACGTGGGGACCGCGGGCCCTTGCCGACGCCGCGGACTGGTCGAGGCCGCGGACGGGGCAAGCCGCGGGCGCGTCAGAGCGCCGAACCGAGGCCCATGATCCGTCGCCAGACGGAGATCTGGCCCAGATGGCTTTGGGTGTGGCCGACGAAGAGGAACGCGACTGCGGCGCCGAGCGTCGGGAAGAGCTCTCGCATGCGGCCCTCGACGGGGTTGGCCTTTGCGAGGTGCTCGTCGGAGACGGTCTTCAGGGCGTCAATCGCGGCGCGGTAACGCTCGCCAAAGAGGTTGACGATCGTCGCCTTCGAGGGGTAGAGCCCGGGCTGGTCAACGCACGGGGCGCCGGCCTTGAAGAGATCCGCGGAGAAGGGAAGCGGGCGCACGAGGTCCTCACGGCCGAGCAGCGGGAGGATCCGAAGGTCGGGATAGATCGCGAGGTGGCCCAGATTGAACGCCGGACTGTTGATCGAGTGCTGGGCATCGCGCGGAGCGCCGGCGATGGTCGGCATGTGCGCGAAGCTCGCCTCCGGGATGGTCTTGACGAGCGCGTCGGCATAATGGAGTGCGAGTTCGGCGCCGGGCTTGAGGGCGGTGGCGAGAACGTTGCCGGTGAGTGTTGCGGTGGTCATGATGAGGTCGGATCCTACCGGCCAGTCTCCGAACCTCTGCAAAAAGCTGGGAAAAAAAGCTCAGATCTCGAACTTCCGGATCCGCGCTCCCGACATGCGGCGATCAGCCGCCGACGTATGTCGCGACGACGGAACGAGCGAAGTCCGGTTCGCGCGAGCCATGCACGACCACTCGACCGTCCTCGAACACCGCAAGCCGCACGGGATGTCCCTCCGGCGACGTCACCGTTCGCAACTGGCATGAGAAGGAGTGCGCGTCCCGCCGGCAGGCGTTGTGTTCGCGCAGCCTGATGGCTATGGCGTCGAGATCGATCGGCGGAGCATCGCGGCCGGGCAGGATCTGCACCGCATTCTTCCCGCATATCACTGTGACCTCAGGAATCCGCGATCCGTCGAGGAACTCGAAGTTCCGCCGCGCGCAGCAGACGCAATCGGGATCGCGGCCCGCCCCGGTCCCGATCCGGCGCCATGCGTTGCGCCACAGATCGATCGAGAGCAGGCCCGCGTCAACGTCGCGCCGAGCGCCGATGAGGAGCTTGATCGCCTGTGCGACCTCGAGCGCAGCGACGAGCGTCGTGATTGGGCCGAGGACACCAGCGGTTTCACAGGTCGCGATCGATCCCGCGGGAGGCAGCTCCGGAAAGAGACAGCGAAGGCACGGTGTCGGCTGCTCGCCTCCCTCGCCCGCGCCGGGGATGATGGCCGCACACATCCCCTCGGTGCCGACAGCCGCGCCGTACAGGTACGGCATCGAGCGGAGCACCGCGAGATCGTTCAGGAGGTACCGCGTCTGGAGGTTGTCGAGCCCGTCAACGATGACGTCGGCGCCCTCGGCGTAGCGCTCGGCGTTGTGCGGTCCGAACTCGTCGTAGAAGGCGCGAACGCGCACGTCACCGTTGATCTCGGCGATGCGGGCCTTCGCCGCCTCGACCTTGGGCAACCCTCGCCGCGCGTCCTCCTCGTCGAAGAGAAGCTGGCGCTGGAGATTGGTGAGCTCGACGACGTCGCGGTCGACGAGCGTCAGCGTTCCGACGCCAGCGCGGGCGAGCAGCTCGGCGCATGCGGATCCCAGCGCGCCACACCCGACGATGAGGGCGTGGCCGGCGCGCAGGCGGCGCTGTCCTTCCTCGCCCATCGCGGGAAGTCGAACCTGCCGGGCGTAGCGACCGAGGTCCTCGGACATGCCGTCCATTGTTGACTTGTCCCCGCGAGGAGAGGGCGAAAAAAACGAGGCGAGCCGAAGCTCGCCTCGCGGGTGTTGATTCGGTTGTCTTGCTTACCAAGCGAAGTGCGCGAAAGCCTTATTCGCATCCGCCATGCGGTGCGTGTTGTCCTTCGTGGTGACGGCCTTGCCCTCACCCTTCGCGCCATCCCAGAATTCCTTGGCCAGGCGCATCGCGAGGGGCTTGCCCTTCTCGTCGCGGGCGGCCTCGATGATCCAGCGGAAGGCCAGCGACTGCTGCCGGCGCTTGTTCAGCTGCATCGGCACCTGATAGTTGGCACCGCCGACGCGCTTCGAGCGGACTTCAACGACCGGGCGAACGTTCTCGAGAGCCTTGTGGAAGATCTCGATCGAGGTCTTCGGCAGGTTCTCCGGCTTTTCCTTTTCGATCTTCGCCTGGATCAGGTCGAGGGCGCCGTAGACCACGCGCATCGCGGTGGCCTTCTCGCCGCCCTGCATGACGCAGTTGATGAACTTGGAGAGGACGCGATCCTGGTATCGGGGATCGGGCTTGAGCTGTTCTTCGGAACGGGTGAAGCTGGCCATGGCTGACTCCTTCGGGCTTTCTCGACGCCTGCCGGGGCAGGGACGTCGCCGTGCGTTCACCGCGGCTGGGAGATGGGCATTCCCGAGTCGTGCCGCGATTACTGCCGCGTGCCGTTCGCGTGAACATCACGCTGCACGGTCACGCCAATATGAGGTTGGACAATCGAGTGACGGAAGACGGAGCGGTTGATCGCTTACTTCTTCTTCGCCGCGGTCGCGGCCTTCTTCTTGACGCCGTAGAGCGAACGGCCCTTCTTGCGGCCTTCGACGCCGAGGCAGTCGAGGGCGCCGCGGACGACGTGGTAGCGCACGCCGGGAAGGTCGCGAACGCGGCCGCCGCGCACGAGCACGATCGAGTGCTCCTGCAGGTTGTGGCCTTCGCCGCCGATGTAGGCGGTGACTTCCTTGCCGTTGCTCAGACGCACGCGGGCGACCTTACGAAGCGCCGAGTTCGGCTTCTTCGGGGTCACGGTGCGGACCTGGAGGCACACGCCACGCTTCTGCGGGCACGCAACGAGATCCTTCACCTTCGACTTCGAAGGCTGCGGCACGCGGGGTCTGCGGACAAGCTGATTGATCGTGGGCATCGCGACGTCTTCTGTCTGTAGGAGCTTCGGTCAAGAAGTAGAGAACGGGGCAATGTAGTGGAGAGCGCTCGACACGGCAAGGCATGAGACGGCTGGAGTCGCGGGTGAATCGACGAATCGAAGCGTTCGCAATGTCGTCGGCCAATAACTCAGCGCGATCGCATCCGCTCGATTGCCGCGACCGCAAGCCGATCGCAACGCTCGTTGAACTCGTGGCCCTGGTGCCCGCGGATCCACTCGGGCTCGATGCGGTGCACCGACCGCAGCCGATCGAGTTCCACCCACAGCTCTTGGTTCAGGACCGGGCTCTTGTCGGCCTTTTTCCAGCCTCGGGCCTTCCAGCCCGCGATCCACTCCTGCAGTCCCTTCACCACGTATTGGCTGTCCGAAACGAGTCGGACGCGACTGGGGGCCTTGAGGCTGCGGAGCCCCTCGATCACCGAGAGCAGCTCCATGCGGTTGTTGGTCGTCTGTGGGTCGCCTCCGGATCCTTCCTTCACCTTGCCGCTCACCGGATCGCGCAGGATGAACCCCCAGCCACCCGGCCCGGGGTTCCCGGAACAGGCGCCATCGGTGTAGAGCTCGACGAAGGGGCGGGGCTCCCCGGCATCCTCCGACTCCGGCTTCACTTGCTTCTTCGTGACGGCGACGCGCGTGGCCATGGCCGCAGACTACAGGATCCTCGCCCTCGACAATGACCGAGGGCTTTGACTTTCCCGCCCTCTCCCGTAGACTCTCCGCTTCGCTTCCGACCCGGCCACGCAAGCTGGCGGGAGCCATTCGGGCGCTTCCGCCGAGCGATCGTCGGTCACTCCCGAGTTACTCTCACTAGTCAACGCTCACTCTTCAACGTGGGCACACGAGTCCTGCCATGCTTCCAGCATTTCGTCAGTCTCCCGGTCGGACGCGCCGCCGTCGCGCACACCAGGCCATCAAGGCCACGCACACCACCCTTTGCCCGAACTGCGGCGCCGCCAAGCGTCCGCACACGGCGTGTCAGGCCTGCGGGTACGTCCGCCCTGGCCTGCAGGTGAAGTCGACGAAGCCAACGGAAAGCTGATCCATGCGCATCGGCATGGACGTCATGGGGGGCGACCACGCCCCCGATGAGATCCTCAAGGGGTCTCTCGCAGCGTTGCCGCATCTTCCGGCGGAGGACCGTCTGGTTCTCGTCGGGGACAAGGCGATCATCGACGACACGTTGCGCGAGCGCGGCGTCAAGGATCCCCGCCTTGAGGTCGTTCACGCGAGCGAGGTCATCGGCATGGAGGACTCGCCGGTCGAGGCCGTCCGCACCAAGCGCGATTCCTCGATCAACGTCCTCGCCCGCATGGCCAGCCCGCGCGACGCGAATCCGCTCGACGCGTGGATTTCCGCCGGCAACACCGGCGCGTGCGTGGCCGCGTCACAGATGTTCATGAAGCGGCTCCCGAACGTGCATCGTCCGGGCATCGCCGTCACCGTTCCGACCTTCTCGGGACCGGTGATCCTCATCGACGTCGGCGCCAACATCGAACCCAAGCCCCACCACCTCGCCCAATACGGCGTGATGGGTGACGCCTACGCCCGACAGATCCTCGGGATCAAGAACCCCCGCGTCGCCCTGATGAACGTCGGCGGCGAAGAGGCGAAGGGCACGACGGACATGAAGCTGGCCCGCGACCTGCTCCGTCGCGCCGAAGGCCTGAACTTCACCGGCTACATCGAAGGTCGCGCCGTGTTTGACGGCGAGGCCGATGTCGTCATCACCGACGGCGTCGTCGGCAACGTCATGATCAAGCTCGCCGAGGGACTTTCCTCGGGCATCTTCAAGGCCCTCGCCCGTGAGGTCTTCGACATCGATCCCGAACTCGCCGTGCGGCTTGAGCCGGTCGTCAAGAGCCTCTACGCGAAGCACGACTACCACGAGTACGGCGGCGCCCCGCTTCTGGGCGTCAACGGCGTCTGCCTGATCTCGCACGGTTCGAGCGTTGCCCGCACGATGACCAATGCGATCATCCGCGCTCGCCAGTTCGTCCTGAGCCGGGTGAACGACGCGATCACCTCCCGCCTCGCGGCGATGGAGGCGAACATGCCCCCGGTCGTCCAGGCGGTGGCACCGCCGGTCGGCTCCTGAGCACCGCTTCGACGCAGCAGCATGAGTTCCACCGCCGCATCGACCGCCGCCCCCACCTTCGGTGTCCGCATCGCCGGCACGGGTTCGGCGGTGCCGGAGCACGTGCTCTCGAACAAGGACTTCGAGAAGTTCGCCGACACGAGCGATGAGTGGATCCACCAGCGCACCGGCATCCGCGAGCGGCGCATTTGCGACCCACTGAAGGAAGGCACGTTCACGCTGTCGCGCGACGCACTGGCCCGGGCGATCGAAGCGGCGAAGATGAAGCCGAACGAGCTCGACCTCATCATCTGCGCGACCTGCACGTCGGAGATGGGCTGCCCGAGCACCGCATGCCGCATCGGCGGCGCGCTCAACGCAGCACCGGCCGCTGCATTCGATCTCGTCGCGGCATGCAGCGGCTTCGTCTACTCGCTCAACATCGCGGAGACCATGATCCGCGCCGGCCGGGCCCGCACCGTCGGCGTCGTCGGCTGCGACGCTATGTCGGGCCACGTCGACTACTGCGAGCGCACGGTCTCGATCCTCTTCGGCGACGCCGCCGGCGCGGCGGTCATCACCCACGACCCCGATCCGAACAAGGGGTGCATCTACCAGGCCATGGGCGCCGACGGCTCCGGCTGGCGGTCACTCTACATTCCCCGCCGTCCGCAGGAACTCCAGCCCACCGACGAGAACAACGGCATTCGGCTGGGCTATCTGCAGATGGACGGCCGCGAGGTCTTCAAGTTCGCGGTGAGCAAGTTCCGCGAGGTCATCGAGGACGCGATGGCCAAGACCGGACTCAAGGTCGACGACATCGGCCAGGTGATCTGCCACCAGTCCAACGCCCGGATCATCGAGGCGGCGCGGGAGAAGATCGGCTTCCGCCACGATCAGGTCTACGTCAACATCGATCGCTTCGGCAACAGTTCGGCCGGCTCGGTCGGGCTCTGCCTCGATGAGCTCGTGCAGGCGGGCAAGATCAGGCCGGGCAAGCCGATCATCTTCGTCGCCTTCGGCGGCGGACTGACCTGGGCATCGAGCGTGTGGAAGATCTGATCGCTCGCGATCGGACCGACGTGACGTTCGGTACGCTCCCGCCCATGTCCCTCAACGCAGTTCTTCTCTGCCCAGGCCAGGGCGCCCAGAGCGTCGGCATGGGGAAGTCGTGGTTCGATGCCTTTGCCGTCGCCCGTCAGACCTTTGCGGCAGCGGACGAGCGAATTCAGACGCTCCCTGGCAACGCCCGGCTGAGCGACCTCTGTTTCAACGGCCCCGCCGAAACCCTCAACCGCACCGACGTCAGCCAGCCAGCCCTCTACACCACCGGCGTCGCGTGCTATCAGTCCCTCGTCGAGAAGCACGGCGGACTCACGATTCGGGCCGCCGCCGGCCTTTCCCTCGGTGAGTACACCGCACTCCATCTCGCCGGGGCGATGAGCTTTGGCGACGGACTCACCCTCGTTGGCCTTCGCGGCCGGCTCATGCAGGAGGCCGCGGAGCAGAGCAAGGGCAGCATGGTCGCCCTCATCGGGGCCGACGAGACCCAGGCCCAAGCGGTCTGCGATGGAGCCGCACAGGGCGAAATTCTGGTCTGCGCAAACTTCAATGCCCCGGGACAGATCGTCCTCTCCGGTCATGTTGGGGCCTGTCAGCGGGCCGTTGACGTGGCTTCGTCGATGGGTTTCCGGGCGACACCGCTCCAAGTCGCCGGCGCCTTTCACAGCCCCCTCATGGCCCCTGCCGCGGAGCGCCTGGCGCAGGCACTCACCCACGTTCCCTTCAAACCCCTGGCCACCGACGTCTGGTCGAACGTCACGGCCAGGCCGCACGACCGCTCGAACACCGACTCCATCAAAAAACTGCTGGTTGACCAACTGGTGAGCCCGGTACGATGGGCGCAGTCGTGTGCGGACATGCTCGCGACGCTCAAATCGGCTGCGGGCACGCCCGCAGAGATGCCGAAGATGTTGGAGATGGCCCCCGGCGTTGTCCTAAAGGGTCTCATGCGGCGCATCGACCGCGCCTGCGAGGTACTTGCCCATGATCAGCATGCCTAACTCGTTCAAGCTGGCCAGTCTCACCGCGGCCGTCTCGGCCTCTGGCGCGACGGCCCTCGGTGCGGGCGTTCTCAGCGCTCTCTTCCTCGTGGGCTGCTCCGACCCGCCACCCCCGCCGCCGCCGCCGCCCGTCGTCGTGAAGCCGCAGGCCCCGCCGCCGCCGCCGATCACGCCGGTGAGCGAGCTCATGGCGAAGCTGAACATCGATCCGCGCGTGAACCTTCCCGAAGACAAGGCGCCGAAGACCGATGCCGAGCGCATCGCGGTGCTCACGATGTTCGACGCCTTCGCCCGCGGCGACAGCGCCCGACTTCAGGGCATGCTCAGTGCGCCGGACCAGTACGAGCTCGAGAAGCTCGTGAAGAGCGGCTCGTGGAAGAGTTCCACCGAGAAGATCAACCGCATCGACGTTCGCTGTGGCCAGGCCCCGACGAACGACAAGTGCGCGCTGGCCGTTTTCCACGTGAACGATGACTTCGAGCCTCAGCTCTGGGCGTACAAGGTCGACACCGCGACGCCGGAGTTCGAGTCGGTCGCAACGCCGCCGAACATCATGAACTCGCTTTCGGGTGAGGACTGGATCACCGCGTGGTACTCGCGCTGGCAGAAGGACCTTGAGATCGCCGCTCGCCCGGACGAGGTGATCGAGGTCAAGCAGTCCAACCGAGCGGAAAAGGAAGACACGCCGAGCTCCGACTCCGGCGGCGACTCGCCCTCGATCCAGCCCGGCGCGCCGAGCGGACCGGGCAGCCCGGGCAAGCGCCCGCCGAGCGAGCCGATCCGCGCTCCCAAGCCTGGCTTTAACTGATCGGCTTTCACTGATCGGCTTCAGCTGATTGGCTTGTGACCGATCGGCTCGGTTGGCCGAGTTCGCCACGACAATCAGCTCCGCCGATCCGAATCGACCGCATCGCTACAATCCCTCCCGCCCGAGGAATCCTCGGGCGGGTTTCTTTTTCACCACGTCGGCCCGCCGTCCGTTTCGGGCGGGGCCGAATGACCGACTTCGTCGGGAGGGCCGAGCCATCGAGCGTCGAGTTGCCATCGTCACGGGAGCAAGCCGCGGTATCGGCCGAGCAATCGCGAAGCGTCTCGCCGCGGACGGGCGGCATGTCGTCGGTGTCGCCCGCTCGCAGACGGCACTGGACGAACTTGCAGCCGAGGTGAAGGCTGCGGGCGGATCGATGGAGACCCACACCTGCGACGTCGGTGACGGCGCGGCCCTGGCGGCGCTCATCGAGAAGGTCATCGAGACCAACGGCCGCCTCGACATCCTGGTGAACAACGCCGGCATCACCAAGGACGGCCTGCTGCTGCGGATGTCCGACGAGGACTGGGACGAGGTCCTGCGGGTGAACCTCCGCTCGGTGTTCGTGGCCTGCCGCACCGCCTCCCGCCAGATGATGCGTGGGAAGTTCGGTCGCATCGTGAACGTCGGCAGCGTTTCGGGCATCACCGGCAACGCCGGGCAGGCGAATTACTCGGCCGCCAAGGCGGGCCTGATCGGCCTGACCAAGACAATCGCGAAGGAACTCGGCTCGAAGGGGATCACCGCCAACGTGATCGCCCCGGGATTCATCGAAACGGACATGACCGCGAACCTCGCGGCGATGATCAAGGAGCAGATTCTTCCCCAGATTCCCGCCCGCCGAATCGGCCAGGCCGACGACATCGCCGAAGCGGTCAGCTACATGACTTCGGACGGTTCTGGCTATTTGACCGGTCAGGTCATCGCCGTTGACGGCGGCCTGTCCATGTAAGTCGAGCAATCCGATTTCGGCCGCAACTGCCCCCGCCTCAGGATTGCTCCGCGGTTCGCCCCCGCACCGCCGACCTTCCGCTATGATCCCGCCCCTCAGGCTAGCCCCCGGGCAAGCCTCATTTTCCCCGGAGAGTACGCCGTGACCGAAGCTGAGATCGAAGCCAAGGTGATCGACATCGTTGCTGAGCAGATGGGTGTCGACCGCGGGGAGATCACCCGCGAGACGAGCTTCACCAACGATCTGAACGCCGACAGCCTCGACACCGTCGAGCTGGTGATGGAGTTCGAGGACGAGTTCGACACGTCCATCCCTGACGACCAGGCGGAGAAGATCCACACCGTCGGCCAGGCGATCGAGTTCATCAAGGCCAACCTGGACAAGAACGGCGCCTAAGCGGCTCCGTCTTTGCACATGAGGACACTTCAGCTCCGCCGCGTGGTCGTCACCGGTCTCGGTGCCGTCACCGACATTGGACTCACCGCTCCCAAGATGTGGGAGTCCATGAAGTCCGGCAAGTCCGGCATTAGTCCCATTCAGGCGTTCGAGCAGTCGCCTGACTGGACGGTGCGCTTCGCCGGCGAGGCGAAGGACTTTGAGTGCACCTGCGTCGACGGCCGCGAGCAGAAGCGCATGGATCGCTTCTGCCTGCTGGGCATGCAGGCCGCCGAGGAGGCCGCCAAGGACTGTGGCGTCGACTTCCAGAACGGCGACCCCTACCGACGGGGCGTGATCATCGGCAGCGGCATCGGCGGCATCATCACGATCGAAGAGGGCTACGCGAAGCTCCTCAAGACCGGCCCGAGCCGCATCTCGCCCTTCACCGTCCCGCGCCTGATGGTGAACGCCTGCGCCGGCAACGTCTCGATTCGACACAACCTGAAGGGCGTCAACAGCGCGACCGCGACCGCGTGTGCCACCTCCGGTCACGCGATCGGTCATGCCTACCACTTCATCCAGCGCGGCGATGCGGATGTCATCCTCGCCGGCGGCTCCGAGGCGGCGGTCTCAAGCCTCTGCGTCGGCAGCTTCGCGGCGATGAAGGCCCTTTCGACCCGCAACGACGACCCGACGCGGGCTTCGCGTCCCTTCGACCGTGATCGCGACGGCTTCGTCCTCGCCGAAGGCGCCGCCGTCCTCGTGCTCGAGGAGTACGAGCACGCCAAGGCCCGCGGCGCCCAGATCTACGGCGAGGTCGTTGGCTTCGGCGTCTGCGGCGATGCCTATCACATCGCCGCCCCGGACGAGAACGGCACCGGAGCTCATCACGCCATGAAGATGGCCCTTCGTGATGCCCAGATCACGCCCGCCGACGTCGGCTACATCAATGCCCACGGCACCTCCACCCCGCTCGGCGACGCGGCCGAGGTCGCTGCGGTGAAGCGGCTCTTCGGCGACGCCGCCAAGACCGTGAGCATGAGCTCCACCAAGTCGATGACCGGCCACTGCCTCGGGGCTGCCGGCGGCATCGAAAGCGTGGCGACGATCATGGCCCTCCGCGAGGGCCTCCTGCCGCCGACGATCAATCTTGATCACCCGGACGAGGGCTTCGATCTCGACTTCGTCCCGCATCACGCCCGCGAGAAGAAGATCCTCTACGCGGTGAACAACACCTTCGGCTTTGGCGGCCACAACGTCAGCCTGGTGTTCAAGAAGTACTGACGCGAGCCCCGTCGCGGCCGATTCGCCGCCCGCTCGGCTGCTTACCGCCGAATCGACGCCATGTCGATGACGAAGCGGTACTTCACGTCGCCCTTCAGCAGGCGTTCCCAAGCGCTGTTGACGTCCTGGATGCGGATCAGCTCGATCTCCGAGACGATCCCGTGCTTGGCGCAGAAGTCGAGCATCTCCTGCGTCTCGGCGATGCCGCCGATGGCCGAGCCGGCGAAGTTGCGGCGCGGCATGATCAGGTTGAAAGCCCCGACCGGCAGCGGATTGCTTGGCGCGCCTACGAGAACGATGGTCCCGTCGAGCTTGAGCTGCTGCAGGTACGCGTTGATGTCGTGGTCGCCCGAGACCGTGTCGAGGATGAAGTCGAAGGTGGATGCGCCCCGCTGCATCGCTGCGGCGTCGGTCGAGAGCACGACCTCGTGGGCGCCAAGCCGCAGGGCGTCCTCGCGCTTTCGCGCCGAGGTCGAAAAGACCGTGACATGAGCGCCGAATGCCCGCGCGAACTTGACGCCCATGTGCCCGAGTCCGCCCAGCCCGACGACGCCCACGCGCTGCCCGGCGCCGACCTTCCAGTGACGCATGGGCGAATAGGTCGTGATGCCGGCACAGAGAAGTGGTGCGGTCGCCGCGAGAT
This sequence comes from Phycisphaerales bacterium, assembly GCA_044220875.1. GTDB lineage: Bacteria > Planctomycetota > Phycisphaerae > Phycisphaerales > SM1A02 > JAEUIT01. The sequence goes on from JBGAQH010000002.1 coordinate 692,540, forward strand.
CGAGCCCCGCAGGCACCTTCAGCGTGAAGGCCTCGTCGACCACGATCCGTTCCGAGTACCCGCCCAGGGTGTGGCCCCCGAGGTGCTTGTCGGGACCGTTGTAGGTGAGGACCGGGAAGGCGTGGCAATATTGCTCAACGCCCTTCCGGCAGGACTCGCAGGTGCGGCAGGAATCGACCATGCAGCCGACCGCCGCCAAGTCACCGACTCGGAACTTCGTGACCTTCCCGCCGACGCTCGCCACCCGGCCGACGATCTCGTGCCCGGGAACGCAGGGGTAGATCGTGCCGGGCCATTCACCGCGGGCCTGATGCAGGTCCGAATGGCACACGCCGCAAAAGAGGATCTCGAGGACGACGTCGGTCGGCAACGCCGCCCGTCGGTTGATCGAGGCTTGGGCGAGGGGGCTGGTGGCGGATGCGGCGGCGTAGGCGAGGGTGGTCATGGCGGGATCGCAGGTGCGATTCGGAGCGAATCGGGGGCGGCACAATAGCCGGGGCACGCCGGCGGGCGCGAGCCGAGCACGAAAACGCGCGAGGGCAATCGCCTGAGGGGTCCCGCTCCGCCGGCGATCACCCCCCGCGGCCCGCCGACCTCGGACGCGCACCGGCCGCACGGCTTCATCGGAGTCGTTTCTCGCCGCCCTCGCCCGGCGCTTCACCTCCCCCGCCCGGCTTGCCGATATCCCCTCCGATGCCCGCTGACCTGTCATCGATCCTCCGGTTGGAAGTGCCGGTCATCGTGCAGATTGCGGAGCGCTCCATGCCCGTCTCGGAGGTCGTCGCCCTCAACTACGGGGCGATCATCGAACTTCCCAAGATGGTGGACGAGGAGCTCGAGATCTTGGTGAACAACAAGGTGATCGGCACCGGGGTCGCGGTGAAGGTCGGCGAGCACTTCGGCATTCGCATCAAGACCATGGGGGCATTGGCCGATCGCGTCACGGCGATGGGCGCCCCCGCGCCCGCCGAGCCAGCCACTTCCTGACCCTGCCGCCCGTCGGGAACCACCCGGCCGGCCACCTCCCGGAACAACGCCATGCCTCGCAACCTGCCCGTCGGCAACGGTGAGATGCTCGTCGCCTTCGACGACCTCTACCGCATGCGCGACTTCTACTGGCCGCGCGTCGGCATGCCGAATCACACCTGTGGCCACCAGCAGCGGTTCGGCTGCTGGGTCGATGGCCAGTTCGCGTGGATCGACGACCCGGCGTGGGTTCGCGAACAGCGCTACAAGTCAGACACGCTGGTGACCGAGGTCCGACTCCGCCACGAGGCCCTCGGCATCGAACTGGTCTGCAACGACGCGGTCGACTACTGGAGTCCGGTCTACTTCCGCAAGGTCACCGTCACGGACCTCTTCGGCCGCCCGCGCGACGTCCGCCTCTTCTTCCATCAGGACCTCTCGGTGCAGGAGTCGCCGGTCGGCGACACGGTCAACTACGACCCGGGCACCGGCGGGCTGATCCACTACAAGGACCAGACCTACTTCCTGATCAACGGCTGCGACACCCGCCGCTTCGGCATCGAGCATTGGGCGACGGGAGCGAAGCGCATCGGCGACGCCGAGGGCACCTGGCGCGACGCCGAGGACGGCCTCCTCTCCCGCCACGCGATCGCCCAGGGTTCCGTGGACTCGACCGTCGGCCTCAACGTCGCGGTCGCCCCGTGGGGCAGCGCGAGCTGCTGGTACTGGATCGCCGCCGGCCGCGACTACGCGACCGTTCGCGACCTCAACGACAAGGTCCGCGAGAAGACCCCGCAGCGGATGATCGACCGCACCGAGGCCTATTGGCGGCTGTGGGCGTGCAAGGAGCCGGTCGACTTCTCGCCTCTGCCCGATCGCGTCCGCGACCTCTACCTGCGAAGCCAGCTCATCCTGCGCACGCAGATCGACAACGGCGGGGCGATCATCGCCGCCAACGACCACGACATCACCCACTTCGCCGGCGACACCTACTCGTACATGTGGCCGCGCGACGGCGCCCTGGTCGCGTACTCGCTGGTGCTTGCCGGGCACAGCGAGCTGAGCCGGAACTTCTTCCAGTTCTGCGCGAAGGTCCGCAGCAAGGACGGCTACTTCCTCCACAAGTACCATCCGACCGGAACGCTCGCGTCGAGCTGGCATCCGTGGATGCTCGACGGCCAGAAGGTCCTGCCCATCCAGGAGGACGAGACGGCCCTGGTCGTCTGGGCGCTCCGCAAGCACTTCCAGGTCTTCCGCGACGTCGAGTTCATCAAGGACCTCTACACGACGCTCATCGTCGAGCCGGCCCAGTGGATGCTCCGCTACCGCGACCACCACGGCCTGCCGCTTCCCTCCTGGGATCTTTGGGAGGAGCGCCGCGGCATCCACCTCTTCACCGTCGCCTCGACCATCGGTGCCCTCAAGAGCGCCGCCGCATTCGCCCACGACATGGGCGCCTTCGATCGGGCCGCCGAATTCAACGAGGGTGCCGAGCGGATGCGCGGGGCGATGCTCCGGCACATGTGGGACCCCGAGAAGAAGCGGTTCGCCCGCATGGCGACCGCCCAGCCGGACGGCAGCTACCGCCTCGACATGACGCTCGACGCATCGGGCTTCGCCCTCTTCGCCTTCGGCGCCCTTGCCGCGGCGGACCCGAAGGTCGTGAGCCACATGCAGCAGCTCCGTGAGCGGCTCTGGGTGCGCACCGACATCGGCGGCATGGCCCGCTACGAGCAGGACTACTACCACCAGGTCGAGAAGGTGAACACCGCCGACGTCCCGGGCAACCCGTGGGCGATCTGCACCCTCTGGTACGCCCAATGGCTGATCGAGAAGGCGACCAGCGAAGAGGAACTCCGCGAGGCGCTCCCCTACATCGAGTGGACGCTCGCCCGGGCCTATCCCTCCGGCGTGCTCGCCGAGCAGTTCGATCCGTACACCGGCCACGCCATCTCGGTGAGCCCGCTCACCTGGTCGCACGCGACGGTGATGATCGTGGTGATGAAGTACCTGCTGCGATACGCCCGCCTGACCGGCCGGCCGTCGGGATGCCTGGCCGAGCTGAGTCTCGCGACGGTCGCCTGAGCGCGCTCAGGCCTATGCCTCGGTGAAGGTCCAAATATCGCGTCGGCTTGCCTGATCGGGACGATTGGGGCAGGATTCAGCGTCCGTGTCCTCCGCCGCGCGATCGCGAGCGGACGTCGGCGATGAATCCGCGCCGACCGCCGGTCCGAATCCCGCCGCGATGAACGCAGTCCACCGCCAACGTGCCCACCTGATCGACGCGGTCGCGAAGCCGCTGACGGAGTGGATCGCGGATATGCACTGCGAACAGGACCCGTCGCTCGAGAGCCGCTACGGCGACGACGGCTTTGAACTCTGGCGGAACGAGATCCGCGTTCGACTCATGCACCTGGCCGAGGCGGTGGCGGTCGACCGCAGCGAGCTTTTCGTCCAGAACGCCCTCTGGTCGCGGGCCGCGTTCCTGGCCCGCGAGGTCGACGACGGCGACCTTCGCAGGAACCTCGAATGCACGCGGGCCGTCTGCGAGCAGGAGCTCCCCAAGGACGTCGCGCCGACGGCGGCGAAGTTCATCGACGAGGCCCTCGCGGCGCTCGGCAGCGGCGACGCCGCATCGCAATTCCCGTCGGTGCGCGAGCAGCCCGAGAATCGCCTCGCCCGCATCTATCTCCTGCATCTCCTCCAGCGGAACCAGACGAACGCGGCGAACCTGGTCTTCGAGGCGGCCCGCGAGGGGAAATCGATCCCCGAGATCTACGAGACGATCATCACCCCGGCCCTGGTCGAGATCGGCCGCATGTGGCACCTCCAGGAGGCGAGCGTCGCCGACGAGCACTACTGCACCGCCGCGACGCAGATGATCATGGCCCAGCTTCGGGCCCGCATGACCCGCAAGGCGCCCAACGGCCGGCGACTGCTGGCCCTCTCCGTCGGCGGCGACCTGCACGACCTCGGCATCCGCATGGTCGCGGACCTCTTCGAGATGGAGGGCTGGAGCGCCGAGTACCTCGGCGCGAACATGCCGACGAGCGAAGTGTTAGTTGCCCTCGGCGGTCCGGCGGAGGGCGGCGGCTCGCCGGCCTTCGACCTCATCGCCCTGAGCGCCAACACCACGCTCAGCGTCCGCGCCGTGATCAGCTTCATCGAGGCGGTCCGCAACCATCCGACCGCGGGCAGGACCCCGATCGTGGTGGGCGGCGGCGCGTTCCGGAGCGTCGAGGACCTCTGGCGGATCGTCGGCGCCGACGGTTTCGCGAAGGACGCGATGAGCGCTCTCCGCGTCGCCGAACAGCTCGTTTCGCGAAGCTGAACAGGCCCGTCCGGACCTGCGGGCGCATCGTTAGGGGCAGGAGCCCCACGCCCCGAGCAGCACCGCGAGGTCGCCGCCTTCGACGACGCCGTTGCCGTTGAGGTCGGCCGATCCGCTCACGCCCCACTGGCCGAGCAGCACGGCAAGGTCGGCCGCATCCACGGAGCCGCTGCCGTTGAGGTCGCCCGGGCAGGCCGCGGCGCAGGTCACGGTGAACGTCCCGTTGCCCTCGACGTTCTCGCTGAAGCCGCCGATGCGGATCCGGTAGCAGGTCCCCTGGACGACCGGCACGGAGAGCGTCGACGTGAAGCCCGGGCATCCCGGCGAGTCGTCGTTGCAGCCGATGAGATCGCTCAGGTCGCAGGTGAAGATCGGCCCTCCCACATAGCCGCAGCCCTGGTAGACGGCGATGCGGGTGTCGAAGTTCGCGGAGCCGCAGGTCGAGACGGTGAGCGTGCCGGTGCAGCTTGCGGTGTAGCTGTAGAAGACGTCGTCATAGATCTGGTCCGAGCCGGAGACGTTGCATTCGGGCTCGGGCGATCCGCTGGTCCCCGCGCCGACGGTCGTGAAGGACCACGTGCCGTTGGTGACGCCGGTGGCGCCGCCGCCGCCGAAGAGAAGGGCACAGGAGTCGTTGGCGATCGGACGGTAGAGGAACGCGACGCCGGCGGCGGCGAATCCCCCGACGTCGGTCGACGGCGCGCCGACGATGAGGTCGGGCTTGCCGTCCTTGTTGATGTCCTGGCTGGCGTCGAGCGAATCGCCGAATCGCTCGGCCGTCGAGCCGATGGCGTTGAACTCGTCGATGAGGGTGCTGTCGGCGCCGGAGAACTGGTAGGCGCGGCCGCGCTCGGTGGCCGAGACATCCTCGTCCGGAGCGCCGACGACGATGTCGGGCTTGCCGTCGCCGTTGATGTCGGCGCAGGTGGCGATGAATCGGCCGAAGTGCCCGAAGCTCTCCGGGTCGACGCTGAAGAGCGTCCGCACGAAGTTGCCCGTCTGGCCGGAGTGCACGTGGACCTGGCCGCAGTTGACCGCGACCTCGTCGGGAGTCTCGTTGTCGGCGCCGATGACGATGTCGCCCCGTCCGTCGCCGGTGATGTCGGGAATGCCCGCGACGGAGCTGCCGAAGCGGCCGTCGACCTGGGCATCGATCGAGGAGATCGTGTCGTAGAGGGCACCGGTCGCGCCGTTGTAGACATAGACCCGCCCCGCTCCGAGCGCTCCGCTCGGCGCGGCATCGGGCGCGCCCACCGCGATGTCGCCCTTGCCGTCGCCGGTCACGTCGGGAATGCCGGCCACCGCAGTGCCAAAGGCGCTCGGGTCGCCGCTCGGAATGGGACTGTTCAGCGTCTTCCATAGGACGCCGTTCTTCGCCTGGTAGACGCGAACGGTGAGGTAGTCGCCGACGCCGGAGTAGCCGACGGCCAGCTCGGGCAATCCGTCGCCGGTGCAGTCGGGAACGAGGGCGAGCTCGCCGAAGGTTCGGTAGCTCCAGCCGTTCAGGTGATAGATCTCGGCGCCGTTGCTGCCGGAGTAGACGTAGAGGTCTCCCTCGACCGACGCCCCCTGGTTCGGCGCGGCGATCGCGTAGTCGGCGCGGCCGTCGCCGTTGATGTCGGGAAGCCCGAGCACCACCTCGCCGTACCAGCCGACGATCTCGGGGGTCGGCGACGTGTGGGTGCGGATGAGCGCCCCGTTGCGGCCGCTGTAGACGTAGACCCGGCCCGACTCGCCGACCACCCCATCCTCGTCGGGGGCGCCGACGAGCACGTCGGGATATCCGTCGCCGTTGATGTCGCCGACCAGGGCGACGCTGTCGCCATACTCGCCGCCGCCGACGGGATTCGTCGTGGTGAGCGTGGTGATGTCTGCGGCCGCGCCGGAGGCAAGTGCTGCGGCGGTGGCGATCCCGATGAAACCGGTCCAAGGTGCGACGACATGCATGGCGATGATTCCTCTCGTGCTCTCACGGCGCGACGCGCGCCGCGCAAGGGGAAGGCGCGTTCGGCCGGCGTCCGCCCCGACGCAATCCGCGAATCGGGCGAAGAGTCTCGCACAAAAAGACAGTCCGGCGCCCCCACACGGGCGCCGGACCGCTCTCCAAGTCTGAGGACTGGCGTCAGGCTCGCTCGCCCCTTACGGGCAGGCCCCCCAGTGTCCGAGCATGATCGCCAGGTCGCTGCCGTCGACGACGCCGTTGCCGTCGAGGTCCGCCGGGCCCGGGCCGCCCCAGAGTCCCAACAGCACGCTGATGTCGGCGCCCCCGACGACCCCATCGCCGCCGAGCGGCGCGATGTCGCCGATGCAGCCGGCGGTCGGGATGCTCTTCGGGTCCGCGGGATCGCTGCCGGCCACGATCTCGTCACGGTCGAAGTAGCCGTCCTCGTCGCGGTCGATGCCGATCCGGATCTGCGATCCGAGGGGCACGATCGTGTAGGTCAGCTCGTTGCCCGGTCCGCTCGCGGCTAACAGTTGGGCCGGCGTGCGGACGTCGTTGGCGACGTCGCCCTGGAACGCGCCGCCCATGAAGGCGAATCCGCGGTCGGCGCCGTTGAGCCGTCCCTTCACCACGAGGCCCACCTGGTTCGACGTCGCCAGCGCGACCATCTGGTTGATGAGCGTCGCGTTATCCCCCGCTCCGCCCCCGTTCGACGCGGTCGTCTGGGCGCCCACGCCGGCGTGGGTGTCGGTCGCGAAGCTCAGCATGAACGCCTCGACGTCACGGCGCTGCTGCTGTCCGACCGCGCCGGGCGGGAACTGGAAGCCGACGTTGAGCAGGTCGGTGAGCGTGAAGTGCTCGCCGTCGTGGTTGAAGCCGAAGCCGCGATTCCCTTGCGTCGTCGCGTGATTCGCGCCGACCTTCTCGTGCATGTTGCGGAGCTGCGAGACCTTTCGGTTCTGCGGCTCGGGACCGACCGGGAAGTCGATCTGCAGGTTGCTGCCGATCGGCAGGGCGTGGCAGCCGGCGCAGGTGAGGCCACCCGGCAGCACCGGGTTGTTGAGGAATATGTTCCGTCCGTTCACGGGGTTGCCCGTGCCGTTCTGGACGAGCAGCGATGTCTTCAGGGTGCCGTCGAGATTGCGGTTGGGGTTCGGCGGATAGGTGATGGTCGCGACGAAGTTCTTGAGTCGCTGCATCTCGACCGGCGTGAGCTGGGCGTCGGCCCCCTGCAGGTTCGTGTACGCGGCGTTGAAGTCCTCGATGCCGCCCTTCTCGCCGCGCCAGTGCAACGGCTCGTTGCCGATGATGCCCTGCAGCGTCTGCGTCACCATCGGTCCCTTCATCGGGTGCCACGGGATGCAGTTCCCCGGCGGCGGACCGAGGCACTCCTGGTTGAAGGAGATCATCGATCCCGCGGGATTGCCGAGATCCCACGCGAGATGGTCGGTGCGGCCGTCGACGTGACAGGAGGCGCAGGACGCCTGGCCGAGTCCCGAGGTGATGTGGGTGTCGTAGAGGAAGGGACGGCCGAGCCTGATCTCCGCGGGCGTCGGGTCGTAGAAGGCGACGCGATCGGTCTCCATCGACGAGCCGGTGTCGACCACCGAGACCGCTCCCTCGAAGCGGTCGAGCACGAAGAGGTGCGCGCCGTCGGCGCTGATCGCCGCCCCCGTCGGCCCCTCGCCCACGTTGATGTTCCCGACGCGGGCGCCGGCGGCATCCATCATCACGATGTTGTTCGAGCCCATGCCGACGACGTAGGCGACCAATCCGCTCGGATGCCAGACGACGCCGCGCGGGTCGCCGATCGACTGTTCGCGGTCGGCCATCGAGGTCGACGGCGACGCGTAGGTCAGGTGCGGATTGAGGTCCTGGATCGTCGGCGAATTCGGCGTCGCGGGGCTGAAGCGGGCGACCTCGGCGCGGATGAAGATGCCGTTGATCTTCGGCTCGAAGCGCTGCTCGTTCTTGGCCTCGGTGCCGACGGCCGTGACCGTGCCGTCCGGCGCGACGCCTAACGCGGCGACCGTTGTCATCAGGCCGCTCGCGTAGGTGACCGCAAGCGTGTTGGCGTCGATGATCGCCACGTCGTGGTCGTGCAGGTCCCAGGTCACGAAGTTCGACCAATTGCGGCTGTTCCCGTCGCGCCACGTACCGTCGGCCTGCTTCCGCACGATCTGCGTGACCACCGGCGGCGCCGGGAGCCCCGGGGCGATGGGCGGATCGAACGCGGTCCCGCTGTTGGGCGGCGGGTTCTGTCCGCCGTAGGGCCCGTTCGGCGCGCTGACCTGATTGCGGGCGAGGAGCGTCGAGTGATTGCCCGACTCGAAGATGCCCGCGTAGACCCGCGTCCCGTCGGGGCTCACCGCGAGCGATCGCGGATCCTCGCCCTGAATCGCGATCGGCGTTCCGGCCGCGGTCGGATTCTGCGGATCGAGGACCAGCACGCGATTGAGCTGCGAGAGCGTGACGAAGGCGCGGCTTGGGGAGCCGGCGAAGACGACGTCCGCCGGCTCGTCGCCGACGGTGATCGTCCGGACGACGCGTCCGCTCGGCAGATCGACGATCGAGACGGAGTCGCTGACGTGATTGACGACCCACGCCTCGTTCTCGGTGCGGGCCCGCACCGACACGGGATCAAGGCCGACCGGAATCGAGCGCACGTGCGTCACCGCGCCGCCGCGCACCGAGAAGACCTCGAGCCGGTTGTCCGCGGTGTTGACCGCGAGAAGCGTGGTGCCCGAGGGCGTCAGCGCGATGGGGCTCACCTGCGGCGTTTCCCAATTCACGAACGAGCCGGCGCTGGCGCCGGTCGCCAGCGTGGCGATGAACGAGAATCCCAGGGAGAGGATGGCGGCGCGACGTGCGTTGGCACTCATGTGACGGATCTCCGGATGAGCGGACTGAGAGGCGGGGCGGCGCCATGCGGCAGCGTGTGTCGCCGCAAGCGCTGCGAGCCCCGCGAATTGAAAGCGAGTGTGAGGAATCCCTCGCGGGGCGAGTCGCGCGACCGACTGCGCCCCGCGAGGGCGAATCCAAGAACCGCCCCGTGATAGGGTGATGTACCGCGCCGCATCCCCGCGAGCACGCAAGATTCTCGACGTCATCCCGTTCTCGACCCACGTGACTCCCCCGGATCCGCTCCATCGCTCGCTCGATCTCGATGGCTGCATCGCCGGCCGCGGAGAGGCGTGGCGCGAGTTCGTGCGGGCGACCGCGGGCATCATTCATTCCGCGGTGCGCCGCGCGCTCGAGCGCCGCGGCGCGTCGCCCTCCGACATCGACGATTGCGTGCAGGACGTCTACGTCCGGCTGCTCCGCGAGGAGTGTCGACTTCTCCGGACCTTCGATCCGAAGAGGGCGGCGCTCACCACCTGGCTCACGATCATCGCCCGCACCATCGTGCACGAGCGATCGAAGAGGCGGTCCGCCTGGGGCTCCCGCCCGATGGGCGACGCGGCGGACGCGATCGCGGCGCCGCAGCCCGAAGCGACCGCTGAGCCTCACGCGACGCTCAACCTTCCCTGGCACATCCTGAGCCCCCAGCAGCAGGCCGTTCTCCAGCTTCTCTTCCGCGAGGAGCTGAGCGTCGAGGCGGCCGCCGCGGAACTCGGGGTCGATCCGCAGACGATCCGCAGCGCGAAGCACAAGGCTCTCTCGCGGTTACGGGACGAGCTTGTGGCGCGCCGCGGCGGCGCACGACCTGACGTTCGTGGGGATGAACGCCCCGAACCCCGCCTATCCATCTCCGAAAGCGACACCGATCGCGATGCCTCACGATCCCCTTCCATCTCCTGACGAATGCCCCGACCCGACGCTGCTCGCCGCGTGGTGCGAGGACCGCGTCTCCGGCGAGGAGCGCGATGCGCTGGACGTGCACATCGCCCGGTGTCCGCTCTGCGCCGAGCTGATTGCCGAGCTTGCCGCAGACCTGCCGCACGGAATCGCGGGCTCGATCGCCCCGGGCGCGGTCGTCGAACGGGCCATCGACCTCGTGCCGACGCGCGGCGGCTGGCGGTTCGTCGCCTCGGGGGTGGCCGCCGCCATCGCCGTCGCCTCGCTCGGATGCTGGATCGGCTATCGGCTCGGGGCGCAGGCGTCGCAGGCGAGCGCCGGCTCCTCCGGCGGCGAGAGCAACCTCGTCGCGTCCTCCAGCGCCGCGACGAGCTATGGGCTGATCGACGACACCGCGAATGCGACCGACACCAGCGACGACCCGCTCGAGCTCGTCGCCTCGCGACTCCTGGATCGGAGCACCTCATGACATCGTTCCTGAAGCGCCGACTTCTCTCGCTTGCCTTGGGCGTCTCGGTGACCTTCAACCTCGCGGTGCTCGTCGGATTCATGATCGGCGGCGGTCCGGGATGGGGACCGTTTGGCGGGCCCTTTGGCGGACCTCCCGGCGGACCGCCCGGCCCGAAGTCGCCGCTCGGCCCGGCCCTCGACCTCGACCGCGCAGCGCACGTGCTGGCGCTGACCGAGGAGCAGCGGGGCAAGCTCGCGGAGATCAAGAACGACCGCGATCGCATCTTCCCGGCCATCGACGAGCAGGCGCAGCTTCTCGACCATGACCTGCACGACGAGCTCGCGAAGGAGCAGGCCGACAGCGCCACCGTGCGTCAGATTCTCGAGCGGCAGGCCCAGCTCTCGACCGAGCGCCGCATGGCCCAGGCCGATCTCTTCGAGCGCTTCCAGCAGGTGCTCACGGTCGAGCAGCGCCATCGCCTTCACGAGGAGCTCTCGAAGCGGCCGCCGCGCGAGCCGCCGCCGCCGGAGGCCGTCCGCCGCTTCGACGCCAACGGCGACGGGCGCCTCGAGCGGTCCGCGCGACCCGCGCGACGATGCCCCACCGGAATTCGTGAACGGCCTGCCGCCGCTCTGGCCCTTTTTCGACCGCGACGAGGACGGCCAGCTGAACGACGCGGAACGGGCCGAACGCGACGAGTTCGTCCGGACCCACCGTCGGAGCCGGGCGTTTTCGCCCGACGGGCCGGCCGGCGCTCCGCCGGCAAATCGTCCCTGAGTCCGCCCAAGACACCGCGCCCGCCGCCGGGCTGCGATGATGCGTGCAGCCCGAGGCCTTCACCATGAGCGACAACGCCTCCACTCCTCCGCTGAAGCTCCTGATCATCGACGACGATCGCGAGCTCTGCGAGCTGCTGATGACCTATCTCCATTCCGCGGGGCTCTCCGCGGAGGCGTGCCACCAACCGATCGAGGGCGTTCGTCTTGCGACCGGCGGCGCGTACGGCGCGGTGATCCTCGACGTGATGATGCCCGAGATCGACGGCTTCGAGGCGCTCCGGCGCATCCGGAGCGTCTCGCGCATTCCCGTCATCATGCTGACCGCGCGCGGTGAGGACATCGACCGCATCATCGGCCTTGAGCTCGGCGCCGACGACTACCTTCCGAAGCCCTTCAACCCGCGCGAGCTCGTGGCCAGGGTCAAGGCCATCTGGCGGCGGGCGAGCATCGACACCTCGACGATCTCGCCGGAGCGCGAGCCGCCGCTTTCGGTGGGCGACCTTCGCATGGACGTCGGCGCGCGGATCGCGACCACGAATGCGGGGACGCTCGACCTCACCGGCACCGAGTTCGAGCTGCTCGAGGTGCTGATCCGCAGCGCCGGTCGCGTGGTGAGCCGTGACGAACTCTCCCGCCGCGTGCTCGGACGGCGGCTCCTGCCCGAGGACCGGAGCGTCGACGTGCACGTCAGCAACATTCGCCGCAAGCTCGGCCGGTCGCCCGGCGGCGAGGAGCGCATCAAGACCCTGCGCGGCACCGGCTACCTGTTGGCGCTTCCCCCCAACGGCGACTCGGCGGACCACGGCGGCGAGGGCGTGCTCGCCGATCCGGGGACGGCGCCATGATCGTCCGCACGCTCTTTCTCAAGATCTTCCTCTGGTTCTGGATCGCGCTGATCCTCGTCGTCGCGACGGTGATCCTGGTGGTCGAGCCGCCGCGCATGGAGCGAGGCCGCGCCGGATGGCAGGTGGGTCCGGAGAGCCTGCATGAACTTCAGCTCAAGGGGCTGGTCGCCATCCTTGAGCTCAGCGGACCGCAGGCCTTTGAGCGCCAGCGGAAGGACCTCGAGGACGCGGCCAACCTCGAGGTGTTCGTCGTTGACCGCAATGACGTCGAGGTCAGCGGTCGACAGGTGCCGCCGAACCTGCTCGCCGCCGCGAAGCGCCGGGCGGAGGCGCCGCGGCGCGAGCTGGGCGATCGAAGTCAGGGCGATCGCAATCAGGGCGAGCGGGGTCCGGGCGAGCGGGGTCCGGATCGTGCCGACGACGACAACGCCGAGCGCAGCGGACGGAACCGCCAGGCGGGCGAGCGCGGCTTCAGCCGGCTCCTCGTGGCCAAGCACGTCCGGAAGGACGGAAGCGAGCTTCTCGCCTTCGCCCTCGATCGGCGCCGCTGGGGCGGACCGGGCGTCGCCGAGCCGCTGACGGCGCTCTCGAACACCGACTTCCTCTCGATCAACGTGCTCCTGCGGATCGCGGCGATCCTCATGGTCGCCGGCCTCGTCTGCTGGGCGATGGCCCGCTATCTCACCGCCCCGATCCGCAGGCTTCAGGCCGCGTCGCGGGAGCTCGAATCCGGCGAGCTCGCGGTGCGCATCAGCCCCGATCTTGCGCGGCGACACGATGAGATCGGCGAATTGGCCCGCGACTTCGATCGCATGGCCCGCCGCGTGTCGACCGTCATCTCGACGCAGCGCCAGCTCCTTCGCGACGTCTCCCACGAGCTGCGCTCGCCGCTGGCCCGCCTGCATGTCGCCGTCGAGCTCGCGAGCGAGGACGCCCCGCAGCAGACGAACCACGCGTTAGACCGCGTGCGCCGCGAGGCCGACCGGCTCGAGGAGCTCATCGGCCAGCTCCTCGCCCTCGCCCGCCTCGAGAGCGGCGCGGTCGAGCAGGAGCGGATCGACGTGGACCTCGCCGAGACGGTGCGGGCGATCGCCGACGACGCCCAATTCGAGGCCGCCGGCAAGGGCCGCCGCGTCGAGCTGACCCGGTGCGACGCGTGCGTGACGCATGGCGTGCCCAGCCTGATCCGAAGCGCCATCGACAACGTCGTCCGCAACGCGATCGACTTCACGCCGGAGAACGGCACGATCGAGATCGCACTCGCGGCAGGCGGCGACGGCACCGCGACCATATCCGTGCGCGACCACGGCCCGGGCGTTCCGCCCGAGGCGCTGAGCCGCATCTTCGAGCCCTTCTTCCGGGCCGTCTCCAGCGGTTCGCGAACGCGCAGCGGCACCGGGCTTGGCCTGGCGATCACCGACCGCGCGGTGCGGCTGCACCGGGGCGCGATCGAGGCGACCAACGCCGAGGGCGGAGGCCTGCTGATGCGCATCACGCTGCCGCTGCAGAATCGGTGACGGTGCGCGTCGCACCGTCGATATCGTGGGTTCATGCCGCGCCCGACCTCCGACTCCGCCGCGATCCAGTCGCCCACCAAGCGCCTCGCGGGCTTCATCGCCAAGTTCGATCCGTCGGTCGCGACGCTGATCCGCTCCTGTCGGGCCACCCTGCGCAAGCGCATGCCGACGGCGTACGAGCTCGTCTACGACAACTACAACTTCTTCGTCATCGGATACTGCTCCGCGCCGCGGGCCTCCGACTGCATCGTCTCGCTGGCATGCTCGGCCAAGGGCGTCTCGCTCTGCTTCTACTACGGCGCTGCGCTGCCCGACCCGAAGGGCATCCTCCATGGCGGCGGCAATCAGGTGCGCTTCCTGCGGCTCGATTCGGGGAAGGCCCTGAAGCGCCCCGAGGTCGAGCGTCTCCTGGCCGCGGCGATTGCCCATGGGCGCGTACCGCTTCCGAAGACCGGCGGCGGTGAACTCATCATCAAGTCGGTCTCGGCGAAGCAGCGGCCGAGGCGGAAGGTCGCCGCCAAGTCCGCGGCGCCGGGCGCATCAGGGCCGAAGCCACCAGGGCGAAAGGGCCGTCGTGCGTTAGGACACGCGACCGCTTCGCTCACAACACTTCCGCAGCCAGGCTCGCCAGATCGCTTCGCTCCGTCTTCACGAGCGTGACGTGGCCGGCGATGCGCTGGCCCTTCATGCGCTCGATGAGATGAGAGAGGCCGTTGCTCGCGCTATCGAGATAGGGATTGTCGATCTGAAGGATGTCGCCGCAGAGAATGATCTTGGTGCCGTCGCCGACGCGTGAGACGATCGTCTTCACCTCGTGCGGCGAGAGATTCTGGGCCTCGTCGACGACGAAGAACTGGTGCGGAAGACTTCGGCCGCGGATGTAGGTCAGCGGCTCGAGGACGACCTTGCCGCTGGCCATCAGCTGGTCCATGCGCTGCTCGGCCGACTTCGAGTCGGCGTCGTCGCGGGTGTGCGTGCCCCGGGTCGAGAGCAGGTAGGCGAGATTGTCGAAGACCGGCTGCATCCACATCGAGAGCTTCTCGTCCTTGTCGCCGGGCAGGAAGCCGATGTCGCGTCCGAGGGGCATGATCGGCCGGGCGGTGAGGAGCTTGTCGTAGCGCTCCTCCTTCAGCGTCTTCTGGAGTCCGGCGGCAAGGGCCATGAGCGTCTTGCCGGTGCCGGCCGGGCCGATGAGCGAGATGATCTTCACCTCGTCGTCGAGGAGAAGATCGAGGGCCATGGTCTGCTGGAGATTTCGGGCCATCACGCCGTAGACGGGCTTGCGCGGTCCGGTCACCGGAATGAGATGGCCGGTGTCGCCGAGCACCCGGGCCAAGCCGGTGTGCGAATCGTCGTCGGCGTTCTGGAGAACCACGAACTGGTTCGGGATCGGATCGAGCCCCGATCGCTCCGTGCCGTTGGCGAGCTTCACGGCGATGCCGCCAAGGGCGTCGACCGCGAGTTGGCGCTCGTTGTAGAGGTCGTCGATGATCGTCCCCGGCACGCTCATGCTCACGTAACCGGTGTAGAGCCAGTCGGTGTCGACGTGGTCGTGCTCGAAGTCCTCGGCGGGAATGCCTAACGCGTCGCCCTTCACGCGGGCGTTGATGTCCTTCGAGATGAAGATCGTCCGCTGCCCGCTGGTGTGCATGGTGTGGGCGACGGCGAGGATGCGGTTGTCCGGCTTGTCGGCGTCAAGGCCGCGCGGCAGGGCCAGGTCGCCGCGGTCGATCCGTATCGAGCCGCCGGCGTCGTTCCAGCGCACGCCCTCGAAGAGCGGCCCCTCGGCGCGGAGCTTGTCGAGGGCGCGGATGACGGCGCGGGCGTTGCGGCCGCGCTCGTCGTTGTTCTTCTTGAAGGTGTCGAGTTCCTCGATGACCGTCATCGGAATGACGACCTCGTGCTCCTCGAACTTGAAGATCGCGTTGGGGTTGTGCAGCAGCACATTCGTGTCGAGCACGAAGTGCTTGCGCAGGTCCACCGACGACGGCATCCCGTTGAGGGCGCCGACGCGAGTCGCCTGCTTCAGTCGTCCTCCCGCCGCGCTTCCGTTGGACGCGCCCCCAAGCGAGCCGTTCCGGGTCGCGGGGGCGGGCTTGCCCTTCGATTTGGCTGGGCTCTTGGAACTCTCGGGGCTCTTGGAACCTTCGGGGCTCTTGCGAGCCGGCCGATCCGTATTGGTGTCGCGTCGGGTATGTGCCGCCACGTCGCTCCTCCTGAGCGCTCTATCGGGCCATTCGCGGAGTGACTTCCGTTTCATCCGACCGTCCGCCCAAACCGCGTCAAACGGCTGCTGCGTCGGTGTTTCAGGCCCGCAATCGCATCCTACCCCCCGATGCGCAGACGCCCTCCGCAAAGTCCGGCTTTCGCGAGGGTTTCTTCAATACCTCACGAAGGGATCACGGTCGGACGCCGCGAGCTGGAAGGTGACGCCCTCGACCGCCTGCGCGAGACGACGGGCGAGGGTGGGCAGGAACCCACGCTCGGTGTTGGTGTGTCCCGCGACGAGCACGCCGCATCCGCGAGCCAGCGCGGCGAGCACGTCGTGGTGGCGGCACTCGCCGGTGACGAAGAGCGTGCAGCCGCCTTCGATCGCGATGTCGAGATGCGCTCCGCCGGCGCCGGCGGAGATGCCGATGCGCACGTGGGTCTCGGGCGCCCCGTCGGGCAAGGCGAGGAGAACCGAGTCGACCCTGAAGTGTGCCTTGAGGCGCTCGCTCACCTGCTGCGCCGTGAGCGGCTGGTCGAGCGTGAGGCGCCGGCCGGCGCCGGTGTGGCGGAAGGGCCGCGGCGAAAGCTGGTGAATCTCGATCGGCGGCTCCTCGTAGGGATGGAACTGCCGGATGGTCTCGACCGCCAGCGGCAGCGCCCGCTCCGGGCAGACCATCTCGAGCCGCGACTCCTCGACCCGCTCGAGCTGTCCGCGCTTGCCGACCTTCGGCTCGGTCTTCGTGCCTCCGAAGAAGGTGCCGAACCCGTGGCCCTCAAACGAGCAGCGCTCGTAGCCGCCGATGCGGCCGGCGCCGACCGCGGCTAACGCGTCGCGCAGCCGGTCGACCGCGCCGCGCGGGCAGAAGGTCACGATCTTCATCTCCTCGTTCGGCGGAAGCTGCCCGTGCGGCACGAGGGCCCGAACGTCGCCGGTGCCGATGCCCGCGGCGATCCAGTCGTTGAGCCCGTTCGGCGCGGCGTCGAGCGCGGTGTGCGGCGAGATCACGGCGATGCCGCGCTCGAGGAGCCGCATGACCACCCGCTCGGCGGGCGTGGCGTTGGCGATCCGCTTCAGGGCCTTGAAGATCGGCGGGTGATAGCTGACCACCGCCTCGCACGCCTGCCGGACCGCCTCGTCGAGGACCGCCGGCGTGAGGTCGACGGTGAGGAGCGCGCTCGAGACCGGGGCGTCGCCGCGGCCCACGAGCAGTCCCACGTTGTCCCACTCCTCGGCCAGGTGGAGCGGCGCGATGTCGTCGACCGCGCGCAGGAGGTCCTTCACCGTTGTCTTGCTCATCGCCTGTTCCTTTCGTCCATGCCCCGGGCCACCATCGCAGCGCCGTAGACGCCGGCGAGGTCGCCCAGTTCGCTCGTCAGCAGTTCGCACTTCCGGCAGACCGCGGGGAAGACCCGGCGGTCGAAGGTCCTCCGGACCCGCTCCGCGAAGGGCTTCCCTAACGCTTCGACCACGCCGCCGCCGAGGATCACCGCGTCGATCGAGAGGACCGTGATCCAGTTGGCGATCGCGAGCCCCAGCGTGTCCGCCGCGTGGTGCACGACGCGCGTGGCGAGGTCGTCGCCGGCCGCGTACGCCTCGGCGATCACCGCGCTGCCGATCGGGTCGAGCGGATCGACGTCGCGCAGGAGGGCGTTGAGCGCCGAGTCGGGGAAGGACGGCAGCAGGCGGCGTATCGCGACGGTCATCGCGCTCCGCGAGCAGTGTTCCTCGAGCGTGCTCGCACCGGGTCCCCCCTCGGGCACGACGACCGTGTAGCCGAGCTCGCCCGCGGTGAAGTAGCTCCCCTGGAAGATCGCGCCGTTCAGGACGAGCGCCCCGCCGAGCCCGGTGCCCACCCAGACCGCGAGGGCATGGGCGTGGCCGCGGGCCGCGCCGAGCACGACCTCGCCGTAGGCCGCGACGTTGACGTCGTTGTCGAGCGCCACCGGCACGCCGAGCGCGCTGGCGAGCAGGTCGCGAAGGGCGACATCCTCCCAGCCGAGGTTGCCCGACTTGATGACCACGCCGCGCTCGACGTCGACGGGCCCCGGCGCTCCGATGCCGACCGCCCGCACCTGGGCGCGGGTCACCCCGGCGTCGGCGCAGGCCCGGTCAACGCACTCGGCGATGCGCGCGATCACGCCGTCGCGCCCGACCTTGGCCTTCGTCTTCCGCTTCGCCTTGCCCAGCAGGTTGCCGCGCGCGTCGAGGACCCCGACGGTCATGTTCGTCCCACCGAGATCGATCCCGACCAGCAGCTCGCCGAGGTCAGCCATGCGCGAAGTCTACTGGACCAGCGCCGTCACGCGGCGTGGGCCTGCTCGAGTTCGTGCAGGCGGGCGGCCCGGTTCTCCGGCGTCTCGCCGTGCCAGACGTAATGCAGGACCCGGCGGAGGTCATCGATGATCATGATGTTCGCGGGAAGGACCAGCAGCGTGAGCACGGTGGAGCTCACCAGTCCCCCGCCGATCGAGATGCCCATCGGGATCAGGAAGCGGGCCTGGAACGACCGCTCCATCAGCAGCGGAATGAGTCCGCAGAGGGTGGTGAGCGTGGTGAGGAAAATCGGGCGCAGCCGCTGCGTGCCGGCCTGCAGCAGCGCGTCGTGCAGCGAACGCCCCTCGTCGCGGATCGCCTGGTTGGCGAACTCGACGAGGATCAGCGAATTGTTGACGACGATGCCGGTGAGGGCGACGAATCCGATGAGCGAGAGGAAGGTGAGCTGGTACCCCATCACCAGGTGGCCCCACACGACGCCGATCATGCCGAAGGGGATGGCGAGCATCACGGCGAGCGGCTGCGTGTAGTTGCCGAAGAGCCACGCGAGGACGACGTAGATCCCGCCCAGCGCGACCATGAAGGCGAGCGGCAGCGACGCGAAGGCCTCGTTCAGGTCCTTCTGCCGGCCGCCCTCGCGGATCTGCACCGAGCGATGCGAGGTGCGAAGCCTCTCAAGCGCCGGCGCGAGCTTCGCGGTGACGAGCTCCGGGTTCGTGGCCCCGACGCAGTCGGCGGTCACGGTGATGGTCCGCTCGCGGTCGATGCGCCGCACCGCCGCGTAGGAGTTGCCCTCGACGACGGTCGCGACCTCCGAGAGCGGCAGCAGCCGGCCGTCCGGCGCGGCGATCCAGAGATCGGAGATCGCGTCGATCCGGGCCCGCGACGCCTCGTCGATCCGGACCCGGACCTTCACGTCCTCGCGGTCGGCGCTGAAGGTGTGGGCCTCGAGCCCATAGAGGATGCCGCGGACCTGGCGGGCGACGTCGGCGACGTTGAAGCCCAGCGCCGCCGCCGAGGGGCGCAGCTCGACGCGAAGCTCGCGCTGCGTGCTGAAGTCGTCGTCGGCGATGCTGTCGACTCCCTCGATCCCGGCCAGCTCGTGCTTGAGCGACTCGGCCACCTCGCGGGCCGCGACCTTGTCCTCGCCGCGCACCTCGTAGGTGATGTCGGCGCCGGCAGGACCGCCGGTGATCTCGCTGAAGCGGACGCTCTCGGCCTCGCTCACGTCGCCGGCGCACTCGCGGATGCTCGCCAGCACGCTGCTCGAGTCGCGGCTTCTCGTCTCGACCGGATAGAGCTCGACGTAGAGCTGGGCGACGTGGCTCGCGCTCGCGTCGGGCTGGCCGGTCTCGAAGTTGGTCGACTGTCCGAGGATCGAGCTGACTCCGAGCACCTCCTTCTGGCTCTTGGCGGCCTCCTCGAAGCGGGCGGCCATCGCCCTGGTCATCTCGATCGTCGAGCCGATCGGCATGCGGATGTCGATGATCGCCGTCTCGCTGTCGTCGGCCGGAAGGAACGTGAAGGGCACGCGCCCGCCGCCGACCATGCCTAACGAGACGATCAACACGGCGATCGTCGCGGTCGTCGCGACGTAGCGGTTCTCGACGATGCCCGTGGCAATCCGGTTGTACGCCCCGGTGATCACCGGCATGAAGCGGTCCTCGCGCCAGTGCTCGAAGCGGCCCCACGCGCGGGCGATCGGACCGGGCCGCGAGCCGCGCATGGCGTGGATCGAATGGGACATGTGCGCCGGGAGGATGATCATCGTCTCGATGACGCTCGAGCCCAGCGCCGCGGCGGCCACCATCGGCAGCATCGCGAGCAGGTCGCCGATGCGCCCGCCGACGAACGCAAGCGGCAGGAACGCGACGATCACCGTCGTGGCGTTGGCGACGATCGGCCAGAAGACGGAGTTGGTGCCGTCGATCGCGGCCTCGTCGGGATCGCCGCCCTTCGCGGCCCGCTGGAGGATGATGTCGCTCACCACGATCGCGTCGTCGGCCAGCATGCCGACGACGATGAGCAGCCCGAACATGGTGATGAGGTTCAGCGTGATGTCGAACATCCACATCAGCAGGACCGTGCAGCCGATCGACACGAAGATGCCGCTCATCACCCACCACGCGCTTCGGGCGTTCATGAAGAGCACCATGACCACGAACACCAGGAGCGAGCCCTGCCAGGCGTCGTTGGTGAGGAGGTCGAGGCGGCCCTCGATGATGCGGGCGAGATCGCTGTGCGACTGGATGTCGCAGGGCAGCGGATCGCGCTGCCGCATGCGCACGCCGAGCTCATAGCCGCGCCGGCGGTCCGAGCCGGTGAGGATCGACTTGATCGCGCTCCAGCCCGAGCCGTCGCGGTACTCGTCGCCGCGCCGGCCGGCGACGTAGCCGCGGACCATCTCGGCAATGCGGACCGCGTCCTCCTCGCCCTTCTTGAAGACGATGATCGACGCCGCCGGCTTGCCGTTGAAGCGGCGCGAGACCTGCTGGTCGACGAAATCCTCGGTGACGGTGGCGATGTCGCCGAGCCGCACGACCTGGCCGCCGGTGGTCGCCTTCAGCGGGATCGTGCGGATGGTTTCGGCCCGCTCGGCGACGCCCATCGTGCGCACGCCGACGTTGGCGCCGGCGGTCCGCATCGTGCCGCCCGGAACCTCGGCCATCCATGAGCGGACGATGTCGTTCACCGCCGAGAGCCGCATGCCGTTCCGCTGCATCGCCACCGGATCGACGTCGATGCGGATCTCCGAATCGCGCGTGCCGGTGAGGACCACCGAGCCCATTTCGGGCAGCGACCGCAGCTCGTCCGCGACGCGCCGCGCCGCCTGCTTCAGCGCCGACTCGCTCGCGTCGCCGAAGAGCGTGAGCATGATCACCGGGAAGTTCGGCTGGAGCTCGGTGACGCGGATGCGCTCCGCCTCGTCGGGCAGGTCGTTGAGGCTGTCGATCGCGACGCGCACGTCGTCCAGCGCGTCGACCATGTCGCGGCCGTCGTTGAACTCGACCGCGATGCCGCCGCCGCCCTCGGCGAGGTTCGACGTGATGCGCTTGATGCCGTCGAGGTCGGCGACGCGGTCCTCGATCTTCCGGGCCATCGACTCCTCGACCTCGGCGGGCGAGGCGCCGGGATAGACGAGAAGAATTGACGCCGCGTCGGGATCGACCTTGGGAAAGAACTCGCGGCGCAGATTCAGCAGGCAATAGGTTCCGCCGATGACGAGGAACCACATGAGGAGGCTGCCGACGATCGGGCGCTTCACTCCGAAGTGAACGAGGCCCCTCATCGTCGGCGCTCCGTCGCGGCGCCGGTGGCTGCCGATTGGGCGGGCTGGGGGGGCAGCATCGGCGGCGCGGGGGGCCTCGGCGACGATCGCGGTGCCGTCGGGAATCGTGCGCGAGGCGTCGAGGACGACGCGCGAACCGTGGGACAGCGGATCGCGAAGGACGAGCCACTCCGAGTCGGGCAGGCCGGTCGTCGGCTGGTGCCCGGTGAGGGCGAACTCGACCTCGACCGGCGTGAGGTGCACGCGGCCGTCGCGGAAGAGGAGGATGCGTCCCTCGGAGACGGCGCGGCGCGGAAGCAGCGTGCGCGGCACGTCGGTCGGGCAGAGCACGGAGGCCTCGACGAAGGTGCCGGGCGAGAGCGTCGGACTCGAGTCGAGCTCGGCGTAGACGGCGAAGGTGCGCGTCGCCGGATCATCCTCGGGGGCGATGCGGGCGACGCTCGCCTCGACCTCGGAGGCGCCGTCGCGATCGGGCTTGAGCATCACCCGGTTGCCGAGCGAGACGAGCGGACGCACCGACGCCGGAAGGAGGATCGGAACCTCAAGGCGCTTCGGCTCGACGACCCGCGCGATCTGCATGCCGACCGCGACCATCTCGCCGATCTCCTTCGAGGCCATCTGCAGGACGCCGTCCATCGGGCTGCGGATGAGGCAGCGGTCAAGCGAATCCTGGGCGAGATGCCTGGTGGCCTCGAGCCGGGCCTTCTCGGCGACCAGCGACGCGCGGCGCGGCGCCAGCTTGTCGCGTCCCTCGCGGGCCATGAGAAGCGCCCGCTCCGCTGCGATCGCCCCCTGTCGCACGCGGTCGACCTCACGCTCCTTCGCGGCGTCGTCGCGAAGCGCCTCCTCCGCCCGCCGCACGTCGGCGCGGGCAAGCTGGGCGTCCGATTCGGCGAGGGCGAGCGACGCCTCGATCGTCCGCTCGTCCACGGCGAGAAGGGCGAGCTGGGCCTCCACCCCGTCGAGGGCCTGCGAAGCGATCTCAAGTTGCCTGCGAAAGTCGGTGTCGTCCAGGCGCAGCAGCACCTCGTCCTTGGCGACTCGCTCGCCCTCCTGATAGCGCTCGCCAAGCTCAACGACGGTGGCGCCGACCCGCGCCGGCACGTCGGCGCTCTGCAGTGCCTTGGCGGTCCCGTAGGCGCGGAGCCGCCGGCCGACCGGCGCCTCGAGCGCGTCGATGACCGTGACGCGGCGGAGCTGGTTGGCCTTGTCGCTGTCCGCCGCCTCGGGCTTGGTCCTGACGAGCCACTGCGCGATTCCGGCGGCGGCCACGAGAAGCACCACGCATGCGGCGATGCGCGAGGCCACGATCATCAGCACGTTTCGAGATACGGGCATAGGTGTGGTCGTTCGTTCGTCCCCACGCCGATCCCGTTGCAGGGAGAGCGGAAATGGTAGGAGGAAAGGGAGGGCCACGTCGCGGCGCCGCCAAGATTCCGCCCGGTCGTGTTACGCTCCGGGCATGACTTCGCCTGCGGACTCATCCAATGCGCTCGACGTATCAGCCGTCCGGCACGTCGCGAAGCTCGCACGGCTTCGCATCGCCGACGCCGACCTTGAGCGCTATCGCGGCCAGCTCAGTTCGATTCTCGGACACATCTCGAAGCTGAACGGGATCGCGGTTGATGGCGTCGAGCCGATGGCCCATCCCCTGCCCATGAACAACCGCCTCGCCGACGACGTCGTCGCGCCGCCGATGCAAGTCGAGGATCTCCTCCGCAACGCCCCGGCGGTCGAGGGAAAGTTCCTCGCCGTGCCGAAGGTGCTCGCCGACGGCGGCGGCGCCTGACTCCGTGACCTCGGGTCCGCCCGATTTCCCGCCCCAGCAGAAACCCGCGATGCCCTCCACCGATCGAGTCCAGTTCGCCAGCGAAGTCCGCGCCGGGAAGGCCAGCGCCGTCGAGCACGTCGAGCGAACGCTTGACCGCATTCGGACGGGGAACGCGCGGCTCAACGCCTTCAACGAGGTGCTCGACGAGAGCAGCCGCGCCGATGCCGCCGACGCCGACCGTCGCCGCACCGGCATCCTGTCCGGCCTCACGGTCGCGGTGAAGGACAACATCGCGACGCGGCACGGCCACACCACCTGCTCGTCGAAGATGCTCAAGAACTACCGCTCGCCCTACGAGGCGACGGTCATCACGAGGCTGCGGGAGGCCGGCGCGATCGTCGTCGGCAAGACCAACCTTGACGAGTTCGCGATGGGATCGTCGACGGAGAACAGCGCCTTCGGCATGTCGCGAAACCCATGGGACCTCACGCGCGTCCCGGGCGGCAGCTCGGGTGGCAGCGCGGCGGCGATGGCCGCCGACCTCTGCGATCTCGCGATCGGCTCCGACACCGGCGGCTCGATCCGCCAGCCCGCTTCGCTCTGCGGCATCGTCGGACTCAAGCCGACCTACGGGCGCGTCAGCCGATACGGACTCGTCGCGTTCGGCTCGAGCCTCGACCAGATCGGGCCGCTCACCCGGACGGTGCGCGACTCGGCCACGGTCCTGCAGGCGATCGCCGGACATGATCCGCGCGATTCGACCAGCGCCGACATGCCGGTCGACGATTACCTCGGCGAACTCGACGAGCCGGTGCGCGGGCTTCGGGTCGGCGTTCCGAGGGAGTACCTGAGCGACGCGAACGACCCGCGGGTCAACGCCGCGGTGCGCGAGGCTGCGGAGGTCTACCGCAAGCTCGGCGCGACGATCGTCGAGGGCATCACCCTTCCGCTCACCGACGTCGGCATCTCGACCTACTACGTGATCGCGCCGGCCGAGGCCTCGAGCAATCTCGCCCGCTTCGACGGCATCCGCTACGGGCACCGCGCCCAGCTCGCCGCGGGCGAGGACCTCTTCGACCTCTATGCGAAGAGCCGCGCCGAGGGCTTCGGCCCCGAGGTGCAGCGCCGCATCATGATCGGCACCTACGTGCTGTCGAGCGGCTACTACGACGCGTACTACAAGCGCTCGCTCCAGGTCCGCCGTCTCATCAAGCAGGAGTTCGACAGGGCCTTCGAGCGCTGCGACATCCTGCTCGGGCCGACCTCGCCGACGCCGGCGTTCGTCGCGGGCGGCAAGAGCGATCCGCTCGCGATGTACCTCTGCGACGTCTACACGGTGAACACGAACATCGCCGGCATCCCGGGGATCTCGATCCAGGGCGGCATGGCCGACGAGGGCGGCTCGCGGCTGCCGATCGGCATCCAGCTTCAGGCGAAGCCCTTCGCCGAATCGCTGCTGCTGCGGGCGGCGCGGATGTTCGAGTCGGCGACGACCTGGCACGCGATGCGGCCGACGCTCTAACGGTTTGCTCGGCCATCCGCGATGCAGCCCGATCCCCGACCGAGTCCTGTGACGGTGCGCTACTCGATCCCGCTCTGGATGTGGCTCTGGCCGGTACTGGCGATTGCGGGGGTGACCGTCAAGGCCAACACCGTCAAGGGTGCGCTGGCCATGCCCGACTCGGCGCTCGTTGTCCTCGCCGCGATCCTGGCGTTGGCCCTGGCTGGGTGGGCGCTCCTTGCGCGAACGTCATCGCTGTCGATCACGCCGGACTCGCTCGTGCGCCGTTCCCTCTTCCGCACGCGATCGATCGAGCCCCGCGACGTGGCCCGCGTCCAGTGGCTGGACCACCGCGGGTCGCTGATCGCCGAACTCCAGAGCCGGCGCGACTGGCTCGTGATCCGGACGTCGTTCGTCCCGGGCCGGGACCGCGCGCGGGTCATCATGACGATTCACGTCATGTTTCATCACCTGCGCCAGCCCGGATGGGATACCGCGGCGAAGCGATACCACGACACGGGACGCTGCCACACCTGTCGCTACCGTCGCGCGGGCGATGACCAGGTCCTCTGCCCGGAATGCGGCACGCCCTTCACCCCGGCGCGGTCGGCCTAACGCTTCGCTCGCGGCGCCGGCTCGTCCTCGAAGCCCGGCTTCCTGCCGAGGGCCTCGAGGGCCTTGCGGAACTCCGCCTCGAGCAGGCGGGCCTCGGCCGTTCCGTCGCCGAAGATCCCGACCGTCGCGGTGGCCCTGATCGCCAGCCCCAGCGGCGGGGGATCGTCGACGCGCTCGACGAGGAGCGTCGCCGGCTCGTCGCGGATGGTGGTGAGGGTGAATCGGAGGGAGTTCTCGCCGGCGACGCTGTCGACGATCGCCATCTCGGCCGCGGACGCGCCCCAATAGACCGCCAACGGGACGTCGCTCCAGCGCACGCCGGATTTCGCCGCCGAGGTCCGCTCGGCCGGCGCGGTCGCCATCGCCTCGCGCATCGCTTCGAGCGCCTCGGTCCGCTGGCCATCGGACCAGACGAGCCTCGCCGCGCGATCGTCGGGGGCGAGCACGTGGTTCGCGAGGACCGGGTCCCGTTCGGGCGCGCAGCCGGCGAGCGCCGAAGAGAGCGCCACCCCGGTCAGGACCTTGAGCGGAGAGTTCGGGTGGCGGCTGGCTCGAGCGGGATGCACGTCGGCAGGCTCGCCGTTTCGGGCCGGTCTGTCCAGTGGGCGGCGGGGACCGCGACGAGCCGGGTCGCATGGCAGATTCGGCGAAACCGCCCGCGAAACCCGAAATGACCGCCTCGTGACTCGGAATGACCCTCCCCCGCCGCGCGATACCGTTCGCCACGACAGTCACTCGAGATCCCCATGCGTCCCCAATCGCTTGCCGCGCCGTTCCTCCTCAGCCTCTGCCTCCTCGCGGGCGGCTGCTCCCAGTCCTTCTTCCGCCAGTCGATCTCGGAGTCACTGCAACCGGCGACCCCCGAGCAGATCGCCGCGGAACTCCAGCCGCAGGCCCTGCGTGACGACCTCGATGCGCTGGTAAGGCTGCACGACGACGCCTGCCCGGACCCCTACCTGCGAACCAAGCGCGAGACGATCCTCGCGACGCGCGATCGTCTCAAGGCCTCGATCACGGCGCCGATGCACCGCCGCGAGTTCCTTCCGCTGGTGATGGAAATGCAGGCCGCCTACGGCGTCGACCACATCGTGCAATATCCGCCGCAGGAGGACCTCCTGGCGTACGTCGATTCCGGCGGCCTTCTGCTTCCGTTCCGCGCCGCTCCGGAGCGCGACGAGTTGGCGGTGGTCGCGGTGAGCGCGTGCGAGACCCATCTTGAACCCGGCGATCGGATCGTGACGGTCGGAGGCGCGCCCGCCGCTGCGCTCATCAGCCGACTGCGTTCGTTCGTTCCAGGCGAGTCCGAGCGATTCCAGAACGAGCGCATTCGCGAGTCGTTCCGGGCCTTCGCGTGGGCCGCCGGCGTGACGCTTCCCATCGATGTCCAGGTGCGCGCGGCGGACGGTTCGCTCCGTTCATACATGCTGAAGGGCGCCGGCCGCGATGCCCGCAAGGACGAGCGAGTTTCGAGCGCGGTCGCGGTCGCCGCCGCCGCCAACGCAAGCGCCGCGGCGACGGGCGAGGTGCTCGTCGACGAGCCGCCCTTCCGCTGCACGATCGTCGACCACGACATCGCGCTTCTGAGCTTTCCGACGATGAGCGCGTCCTTCTCCGCGCAGTGGGACGCCTTCCTCGACCACGCGATCACCGCCGCCAACGCCCGACACTGTGCCGGACTCGTCGTGGATATCCAACGCAACGGCGGAGGCGACTCGTCCCTCGGCGACGCGTTGCTGTCGCACCTCACCGACAAGCCCTATCGCATGGCATGCGGCTCGGTCTGGCGGAGGAGCGAGGCCGGATATGAGTCCTTCGCAATGTGCGTGAAGCCCTTCTGGCGCTGGCTGCTGCCGCTTGCCCTACCCAGCTTCATGCCCGAGTACGCCAACCTCAAGAATGGCGAAGACTGCACCGGCACCGCCGAGCCCGAGAGCCAGCCGATGCGATCGCCGACCTTCACCGGTCCGACGTGCCTCCTCATTGGCGAAGGGACGTTCTCGAGCGCAATGATGCTTGCCGACGCGGCGCGAACGTACGACCTGATGACCACGGTGGGCACTCCCACCGGAGGCATTCCGACATCGCTTGGCGAACTCGGGTTCTTCGAGCTCCCCAACAGCCGCATTCGCGTCCAGTTCTGCCAGAAGAAGTTCATTCGAGCCAGCGGCGACCTGACCGACGGAGGCCCGGTCGTTCCGCACATCACCGTGCCCGCGGCCGAAGACGTCGATGCCCCGCTGATGAAAGCGATCGAGGAGATCCGCCGCCGTCGGACTCCGGCCGCGATCGCCTCGTGAGGCACATACCCCATCAGGTCGGCTCGACCGCAATGGCATGCGGCGATTGATCGACGGCCAATAAGCCCGCGCG
Organism: Phycisphaerales bacterium; assembly: GCA_044220875.1. Classification (GTDB taxonomy): domain Bacteria; phylum Planctomycetota; class Phycisphaerae; order Phycisphaerales; family SM1A02; genus JAEUIT01. The sequence continues at coordinate 720,201 of JBGAQH010000002.1, forward strand.
CTTGCCGCAGTCTCCTCTCTCATCGCCCCGGCTCTAGGTGCACCCCGAAGAGGGCGATAGAGTGGTCGCTTCTTCGCCTGATCCCCCGCTGGACCAATCGTTCCTGGTCGCGGGCGGTATCGCGGACTCGCTCACGCGAGTCAACCGTCGATGTTCGGCTTCGGCCGTGGCAAGTTCAAGAGCGGCAACGGTGGGTCGTCAGGCGGTTCGCTTGGCGGCTCTCGGAGCGCCACCTCCTCGCTTCGCCGCGAGGAGTTGCGCCGCAACCTGCCCCGCCCGAGCCCCGAGTTCGTCGAGTGGTTCCGGCGGCCCGAGTTCGCCGGCACCGTCGGCATCACCATCGCCTTCGCCCTGGCCTTCGCCCTCCTCACCGCCTGGAGCCGCGGCGTCCCGCGGGCCTTCGTCGGACAGATCGCGACCGAGAGTCGGCTGAACCTCTCGCGATACGAGACGGAGAACCAGGCCCTCACCCACGCGAAGCGCGAGGAGGCCCGTCGCACCGCGCCCCGGTTCTACGTCGCCAACGGCAAGTACCTCTCGAGCCTCAAGGCGAAGATCGATGGCCTTCCCGTCGCGACCTTCGGCAAGCGCTCAATCGACGAGATCGACGAGAAGCTCGCCAAGGAGTTCGGGCTCACCGAGCCGGCCCTCAACGAATTGCAGCGCTACGGCGGCGCGAAGGTCTCGAGCGAAACGTGGCGCACGTGGACCGACCGCCTGATCGGATCGCTCTGGAGCGAGGAACCGATCATCGCCTCGCAGGAGTTTCAGCTTTTCACGACCACGCTCGATCGCTTCGTCCTTGCTGCGCCGCAGGAGCGCAGCGAGGCGATCGCTCCGCCGACCGCAACCGAAGCGCTCCCGACGGAGGATCCGACCAAGGTTTCCGCGATCGAGGCGCCGGCGACGCGGGTCGAAACCGCTCACGAGCTGCCGCTCGGCCCGGGGCGGATCCAGGATGACTTCCGCAAGGCGGTCCACCGGATGGTCCGCGGCGCGGGCTTTCCCGAATCGCTCGAGCCGATCGTGACCGCGGCGATCACGAACGAGCCGCGGGCCACCGTGACCTTCGACGAGAACCGCACCAAGCTCGCCGCCGAGCGAGCCGCCGCGGCGGTGCCTCCGGAGAAGGAAGTCCATCTGCGCGGCGAGGTGATCTACGCAGACGGCGACCGGCTCACCGCCGAACAGGTCGCGCGACTGAACGAGAGCGACACGAAGGAAGACGAGGGCGGCACGTGGCGCGAGACGCTGGCCGCCGCGCTGGGCAGTGCGTCGCTGGGTCTGGCCCTCGCGATCGTCGTCCTCCTCTACACCGTCCGCCACGAGCCACGCATCGGGACGCGACCGCAGCGCCTCGCCGGCGTCTTTGCCCTCATGTTCCTCGCCGCGAGCTTCGCGTGCATCGCCAGCGCCGAGTTCCCGCTCATCGCGGTCCCCGTCGCATCGGCCGCCTGTCTTCTCGCCGCGCTCGTCACCTGCCTCGCCTACGGCCAGCGCTTCGCCTATTTCGTCTCCGCCGCCGAAGGCCTCCTGATCACCGTCGCCATCGACCTGCCGCCGACCACGGCGCTCGTGCTGGTCCTCGGCTGCGGCACGCTGATCGCCTGCCTCCGCGAGGTGCGGCACCGCGCCGCGATCGTGCGGGCCAGCGCGGTCACCGCCGTCGTGCTTGGCGTCGGCGTCATCGGCCTCGGCGTGCTTGAGACGGAATTGGCCGAAGGCGGCCTCTGGCAGAGCTTCCGCGACGGCGCGTTCGGCGCCGTGGGAAGTTGCGCGGTCGGCTTCCTCGTCCTCGGCATGCTTCCGTCGATCGAGCGGATCTTCGGAATCTCGACCGGCCTGACGCTCGCCGAGCTCCGCGATCCTCGGCATCCGCTGCTGCGACAGATGCAGGAGCGCGCCCCGGGCACCTACAACCATTCGCTGCAGGTCGCGAATCTCGCCGAGGCCGCCGCCGAGGCGATCGACGCCGACGGCCTGCTCGCCTACGCCGGCGCGCTGTATCACGACATCGGGAAGGTCAACAAGCCCGAGTACTTCGTCGAGAACCAGCTCGGCAGCCCCAACAAGCACGAGCGGCTCAGCCCGGCGATGAGCCTTCTCGTCATCGTCGGCCACGTGAAGGACGGCCTCGAACTCGCCAAGGAGTACGGGCTTCCGCGCGTTCTCCACCACTTCATCGAAAGCCACCACGGGACGACCCTCGTCGAGTACTTCTTCCACCGCGCGAAGACGGAGGCGGAGCGAAAGGGCGAGGACGAGGACTCGGTCGAGGAGTTCGACTTCCGCTATCCGGGGCCGAAGCCGCGCACGAAGGAAGCGGCGATCCTGATGCTCTGCGACTGCAGCGAGTCGGCGACGCGGGCCATCAGCGAGCCGTCGCACGGGCGCATCGAATCGCTGGTCCGCACGCTCGCCCGACGCCGACTCGACGACGGCCAGTTCGACGATTGCCCGCTGACCTTCACCGAACTCAAGATCGTCGAGGACACGATCATCAAGACGCTTTCGGCGATCCACCACGGCCGGATCGCGTATCCGTCGACGTCGCGGATCGAGCCGAAGACCGAGATCCGGGGCGACGCGGCGCGGGCGTGATCGCCGCGGCGACGATCGTCCGCATCGGGTTGGAGAGGGCATAGTCGCCGAGCGCCGCCGCGCCGACCCAGGTGCCGCGGCGGGCCCTCGTCACGCCGCGGTGCACGACGAAGACCACCTCGCGGTGCGAGGTGTGATGGACGAAATCCGACTCGCGCACCACGGACTCGATCCGCACGCCGAGGTCGCCGCCTAACGCTTCGCGCAGCTCATCGGGAGCGACCGCCGAGTCGCGCTCAAGCGTCGGCACCTGCCACATCGAGGCCCAGAGCCCGCGCTCGGGGCGCTGCACCAGGAGGACGGAATCGCCGCGGACGAGAACGACCGCGTGGTGGTAGATGCGCTTGCGGACCGCGGCGGTCGCGGGGACGGGAATCTCGCCCGCCCGCGCGGAGCCGCGGCAGTGAGCGGCGAGCGGACACAGCTCGCACCGCGGCGTGCCGGCGGGACAGACGGTGGCGCCGAGTTCCATCAGCCCCTCGTTGAATCGCGCCGGATCGCCCGCGGCCTCGACCAGCGACGCCGCCCGCTCCCAGGCCCAGGCGAGGGTGATCGGATCCGCGGCCAGTCCCGGGCGGGCGTCGAGTCGCATGAGCACCCGAACGACATTGGTGTCGACGATCGGCTCCCTCGCCCCAAAGGCGATCGAGGCGATGGCCCCGGCCGTGTATCGCCCGACGCCGGGGAGCGTGCGGAGCGATTCGACGTCGTGCGGCACCTCGCCCCCGAACCGCTCGACGATCGCCTTGGCCGCGGCGTGGAGTCGCTTGGCCCGTCCGTAGTAGCCGAGCCCCTGCCACGCCGCGAGCACCTGGTCCTCGGAGGCCGCCGCGAGCGCGCCGACCGTGGGAAATCGCCTCATGAATGCGAGGTACTTGTCGACAACTCGTGCGACCTGCGTCTGCTGGAGCATCGCCTCGCTGACCAACGCGGTGTACCCGCTCCGCGCGACGCGCCACGGGAGCGGTCGTTCGCTGCGTGCGAACCATCGCTCGACTGCGGCGGCAATCGCGGCATCGTCGTGTCGCTTCGGAGGTGCTGTTGGCGGGCTCACAGCGCGCGGCATCGGGAAATTCGGCAAGAGGACGTGGTCGAATGGGCGAAACCGGCGTCGGAAGCCTTGCGACCGGTACCGGCAACCGATAGGGTACGAGGTCCGTACCGAATGCCCGGAGGTCGCATGGCTAGCAAGATGTTCTACACGGCTGAGGAAGCCGCTGAGAAGCTCGGAAAGACCGTCAGCCAAGTCCTCGACATGGGGAAGCGTGGCGAGATCCAGGAATTCCGGGATCGTGACAAGGTGATGTTCAAGGCTGAGCAGATCAACCTGCTCGCCGGTGACGAGGAGGGTGGCGACATCCCCCTCGCCCTCGAAGACAGCTCCGCTGGCGGCGCTGCCATCGACCTCGCCGACACCACCGGCGCCCGCGGTCGCATGACATCGAGCCCGACGTCCAAGGCCAACGCCCGGACGATGGCCGATTCCAGCGACGAAACCGGCATTAGCGCCTTCGAGGCGAGCCGTTTCGGCCAGGACAAGAAGTCCGGGTCGGGCGAGCTCTCCCTTGAGACGGTCGGCTCGGGCAGCGGTCTCCTCGACCTCACCCGCGAGAACGACGACAGCCTCTCCGGAGCGGCCCTCATCGAGGATGCCTTCTCCAACGACGAGAACGTCGACATGCCCGCCAATGCCAGCGGCCTCTTCGAGGCTGCGGGCGGCGCCGAGAGCGGCGGCAATGCCGTGGCCGCCTCCGCCGGCGGCATGACCATGATGCCGATGATCATGGAGGCCTACGAGGGCGGCTGGTCCGGCGCCGGCATCGGCCTGATGATCGGATCGATGATCTCGCTGGTCTGCGTCCTGATCATGGTGGTCGTCACCGCGACCGGCGCGATCCCTGCCCTGGCCACGATGTTCACCGAGAACATGCCGGTCTGGGGTGGCGGCCTCGCTCTCGTCGCGGTCGTCTGCGGCGTCGCCGGATTCGCCCTCGGACGCTGGTCCGAGTGAGTCGGATGCACACCACCACGACGAGCTGATGCTCCTCACTGGCTATGGAACACGGGAATGGCTGACGATCACGATCGTCAGCCTTTTCCTTGCGCTCGCTGCCGCGTGGTTCGGGCAGTGGTGGGCGGTCGGGCTGGTCGCGATCGTCTGCCTCTCGCTCCTCTCGTTCTTCCGCGATCCCCTCGGACGCCGTCCGGCGAGCACCGACCCGAAGGACTTCATCAGCCCAGCCGACGGCACGGTCTCGGCGGTCTTCACCGTCGAGCGCCACGAGGCCACCGGCGGTTCGCCGGCCTTGGTCGTCCGCATCTTCCTCAGCGTCCTCAACGTCCACATCAACCGCAGCCCCTGCGACGGCGAGGTCAGCGCGATCACGCACCGGCCCGGGAAGTACCTCGACGCCCGCACCGAGGAGAGCGCTCAGGTCAACGAGTCGAACCTCATCACGATCCGGCTCGCGTCGGGCGCGACGATCGGCGTGCGACAAGTCTCCGGCGCGATCGCTCGGCGGATCGTCTGCCCGATCACGGTCGGCACGAAGCTCGCTCGCGGCGAGCGATTCGGCATGATCAAGTTCGGCTCGACGACCGAACTGATCCTGCCACACCCGGAACGCAGCACGGCGCTCGTGAAGAAGGGCGACACGGTCACCGGCGGCGTGACCGTCCTCGCTCGCGCTGACTGGTAACGCACGGCCAGGCCGCACGCACGAGGAACGTCCGATGCCCCACCGTCCCATCCAGCAGTTCCGTGACGACCGCGCCGTCGGCCAGGCCCGCGTCCTTGAGAGCAAGCACCTCGGCATCAACCGCTTCATGCGGCTCGACAGTGCCACCTACGAGGACGGCGCCCTTGACGCGAAGACGAAGGAGCTCCTCGGTCTCGTCGCCAGCGCCGTCCTCCGCTGCAACGACTGCATCGACTACCACCTCGAGCAGTGCGTGAAGGCGGGCTCGACGAAGGAAGAGATCGAGGACGCCCTGAACGTCGCCCTCGTCGTGGGTGGATCGATCTTCATCCCGCACCTCCGCCACGCGATGCTGTCGTTGGACGAGCTGTTGGCGGAGCGGGCCAAGGGCACGTGAACGCCGCCTGCGTCTGGCGATTCGCTTGCGACGACCAATGTTGATTCAGCGACGTCGTCGTCGTCGTCGTGCGAAGAACAAGCCGAAGACGCCGATTGCGTTCGGCCCCGGCACCGCCGCACCGAAGTACAGGGAGTCGATCGCCATGGTCGAGTCGTTGTCGAGGACGACTCGATCGAATGGGACAGTACTGACAATCCCGGCGAACGCACCGCTGATCCCGTTCGCAAACAGGCCCGACTGACCGACCAACTGTCCCTGATGGTACAGGGTGAACCAGACGGCACCGGGGAACTCGACGGCAACGGCGAACCGCGGGCCGCTGAAGTCGACAGTAATGGGTCGGTCGAGACCAAAAGTGCCAAACGATCCGATCAGCCCCTTTCCGTCGCTGGGGAAGTAGAAGCCGCTGTCAAAGATGTGGTCGTCTCCGTCGGAGAATTGAACGCCGAGTGCTGAGTACTGTGAGGTGATCGTCGTGCCCTCCGGATACTCCTCAAAACCAATGTCGGTTGACGGCGACGCGACGTTGATCCACGTGAGCTTGTTCGTGTATTGGGTGAGTCCAGCGTGCGATGCTCGACAGCTCGCCAAAGCCAAGCACACCGCTATCGAGAGATGCATGGGCTTCAATTTCCACCCCCGGCTCCGGAGATGACGAGGCACGAGAGCCAGGTCCCCGCTGCAGTGAGTTCGGGATCCTCGGCCTGACCGCACCAGAGGACAAAGGAATCGACGGACGCGAAACCAAGAACATTGACCGCGGCCTCAACAGTCATGCCCTGTTGGAGCTGGAGCGAGTTCGGAGCGCACGCTCCGAGGTCATGGGCCGGTCCGATCTCGCACATGGATGGCGAGCTCCACGCGCCGAGCAGCATTGACAGGTCCGCGGCACCGACATCGTTGTCGAAGTTCACGTCGGCAAACCCGCCCGGGTCGCCCCACGCCCCGATGAGCAAGGCGAGGTCACCCGAACCGATGTCCATGGAGCCGTCGAAGTCCAGCGGACAGGTGAGAAGGAACACATGCTGGCCGTCGAGCTCTGACGTAGGACCATGGGCGAGGATGAATCCGCCAGAGTTGATGTCGTGACCCCAGAAGATCTGCGAAACGAGCGTACCGGAGCTGCTGGGACCGCCTAACGAGATGTCGTTGAGGTTGGCGGCGCACCACGAATCTCCGACCCGTTCCCAGAGAATCCCCTCCAAGTTCACGGGATCGCCACCCGTCACCAAGATCTTGCCCTCATGCTCCGCGACTGCTTCTGCCTTCGATCGGGCTGTCGAACTGGCCATGGCGGCGTACACAGCCCCCACGTCCTCGATGCTCGACGATGCGGTTTCCCAAAAGGCTGCGTGCCAACCACAACTCTCTCCGAACGTCACATGCCCTGCGCCAACACACTCCCCCGAATCCAGCGTGTCTCTCACCTGCGAGGCCCCAACGCCCGGCGACTCGAATTCATCGAGGATCGCCCCGGCAGATGTCGACCATTGCATGGCTTCCGCGTCGGCCTGAACCACCGCGCATTCCGTCTCCTGCGTCACCGGCTCACAGAGTGGGTTGGGACTATTGTTGTCATAGCCAAGTGTGGCCATTCCGACCGAACCGAAAGCGAATGCTTCGGCCGAACTCGGTCCCGGTTGGAATCCGTCGGCCACGCCAGCGCCACCTGAGGCAGGCCTTCGGAAGCCGTAGAACGGATCTCGGAAGTCCTCGCAGTTCGACTCGTCGCTGCAGGGAATGGTGACCATCCCCATGACTTCCGGCGTTGAACTGTCGTTGACCATCTCGATCAAGCTCGTGCAGCTTGTCTCGATCAGCGTGCTCGAAACGAGAATGTCCGTGGGATGAGCAGACGATGTCGGAACCGAGGATCCGCCGGAGTAGCCACCGAACTGCCACACTCGCGCTTGGCAATCGTTGCCTCGCGGCTCGGGAAGGCTGGAGCCACTCCCGCCTCCGATCCAGCCGTCTTCGTTCACGTCGGTTGCAACCGACATCGCGTCCGAAAGCCCCCCGAGTGCGTGGAGGTCGTAGGTTCCGACGGGACCAGTGGCCGCAAACGCGATCCGGGCCATCGCACGAGGGGCGGCCGTCGAAGGGTCTAGGCGAGCCCAGACCAGAACCCCGTTGTCGTTGAGCCCGAAGGTCACGTTACCGTTCGGTGGTAGCTGAAGGTCGCCGGGCAGAGCGGAGATCCGGCCGAGGTCGATGACCCGGTACCGGTAACAGCCGTCAGGCACGCACGCGACCTGACCCCGCGCGCTCGTCGCGCCGCAAAGCAGGACGCCTACCGCGACCGCAGACCGCAGACCGCAGACCGCAGACCGCAGAATCAAGGGTTTCCATTCGTTGCCTCCGAGATCAAGTCTCGCCTTACCCATTACCCAGTGAATTACGAACTCCACCCACCTATACGTCGGGCCTCGCCCCTTTGCGAGAGAAATTTGTTTCATTCTCGATTCCAAACCAGGATTGAACGGTTGTCCGGGAGCGCATCAGCCACTCTCGTGGGCTAGCCTGCGGCGGAGCACTGCCACAGTGACCTGCCCCCGCAGTGTTCCTGACACCCATCATCGACGTGAAGCCGCTCCGGCACCGCTTGAGCCGGACGGCGATCCGCTCGGAGCGGTTGACCACCAGTCGCTTGAGTCGTTTGCCCCGGGCCTCTCGCTCCTCGGCCTCGTCGCCAGCGCCGCTCTCCGCTGCAACGACTGCATCGACTACCACCTCGAGCAGTGCGTGAAGGCGGGCTCGACCAAGGAAGAGATCGAGGACGCCCTGAACGTCGCCCTCGTCGTGGGTGGATCGATCTTCATCCCGCACATGCGGCATGCGCTGCTGTCGCTGGACGAGCTGTTAGCCGAGCGGGGCCGCGCGCAATAGCCTTCGGCCGCTGCAGTTTCCATACATATGCGGTCGCAAACGCGCCGCGCGGCGCGACTTGATTCATACCGGGGGTTTCGACCGGGTTCGCTCGCAATTGCGTTGATCCCACCAATTGCGATGAATCGTCCGCGATCGGGCTCCGATGTCCCACCCGCAGAGCAACAGCCATCGCGGCGCCTCGCCGCGAAAGGCCCGTGCGCTCAGCGACACAAAGGAGCGACTGAATGCGGACATGGATCTCGAACCTGAGGCTGAGCACGCGACTGGCCATCATCGTCACCTTGACGCTGCTGGTGGTCTTGGTCGCCAACTACGCCATCCTCATCCATGGCCACCGAAGCGCCATCCTGGAGGAGAAGCTCGCCGAGGCTCGCGGTTACGCGGACCTGGCCAAAAGCGTGATGGCGTATCAGGAGCAGGTCGCCAACGCCGGCGCCGTTGACTTCGATGCGCTCGAGACCCAAGCCGCCGAAGAGCTGGCGAAGGGCACCAACTACGAGAACACGCGTCTCTTCAAGATGCTCCCCGTCGTGACGGCGTGGCGTAGCGCCGAGGCAGCGGCGAAGGAAGATGGGCTCAAGCTCACCGTCGCGGCCTTCGACGCCCGCAACGCAGGCAACACGCCGGCCGCCGGCTCGCTTGCGGAGTCGATGCTCCGGAAGCTCGGCACGCAGGTGGCCGCCGGCGGCGAGCCCTACGTCTCGCAGATCGATCCGCAGTCGAACACGCTGCACGTGATGCACGCGATCACGCTGACCGAGAGCTGCATGCGCTGCCATGGCGATCGCGGCAACGCATGGGACCGCGATCACGACGGCAAGGACGCCCTCGGCTTCGCGATGGAGGGCTGGAAGGTCGGCCAGATGCACGGCGCCTACCACGTCGAGCTGCCCTTGGCCGAGGCGGATGCCCAGGTGATGACCCTTCTCTACGAGGGCGCCGGCGCGTCCGTTCCGATCGCCGCGGTGATGCTCATCGGGTTCTTCTACCTCCTCCATCGCGCATTCGCACGGCCCATCCGCCGACTCACCGACCAGGTCAAGGACATCGCCGAGGGCGAGGGCGACCTCACCCGTCGCGTGCCGACGACCTCGAACGACGAGCTCGGCACCCTCGGGCAGTGGTTCAACAAGTTCCTCGAGAAGCTCGACCAGACCATCTCCGAGGTGCGCGACGGCACCGAGCAGATCGAGGCGGGCAGCGGTCAGGTGAGTGGCGCCAGCCAGTCGCTTGCCAGCGGCGCGAGCCAGCAGGCGGCGAGCCTTCAGGAGATCAGCGCGAGCCTTCGCGACCTCTCCGACCGCACCACGCTCAACGCCGAAAGCGCGAAGGCCGCGTTCACCGTCGCCGAGACGGGCCGCACCGCCGCCGACCAGTGCCAGGGCCGCATGCGGCAGATGACCGAGGCGATGGGCAACATCAAGCAGTCGAGCGACAAGATCGCCAAGGTCCTGCGGGTGATCGATGAGATCGCCTTCCAGACCAACCTGCTCGCCCTGAACGCCGCGGTCGAGGCGGCCCGAGCCGGCGAGGCAGGCAAGGGATTCGCCGTCGTCGCCGAGGAGGTCCGCAGCCTCGCCGGTCGCTCCGCGAACGCCGCGAAGGAAACCGCCACCATGGTGGAGGAGAGCACCGCCCGCGCCGACCGCGCCTCGTCGCTCTGCGAGGAGGTCGCGACGGCCCTGGGCGAGATCACCAGATCGACGATGGAGGTCAATGCGCTTCTCAGCAAGATCTCCGGGGCGAGCGACGACCAGGCCCAGGGCCTTTCGCAGATCACGACCGGCATGACCGAGCTCGACAAGGTCACGCAGGGAACCGCCGCGAGTTCCGAGGAGCTCGCCGCGTCAAGCGAGGAGACCGCCTCGCAGACCGCCGTCCTTCGCCAGCGCGTCCAGCAGTTCAAGACGAGTCGTTAGGCCACCGGCCCACTGAGGTCGCCGACCGGCAGGCGACTGTCCCTTGCGAGCGGCGGCGTCCTGTTCGGCGCCGCCGCTTTCTTTGGAGGTGCGGCTATCAGACGAGCGCGACGGAATTTCACGGTCATCGCGATGCGCGGCGTGATTTCCGACGGACGTCGGCGAATCAACGGCGGGCCCGACGTTGCGGCCTTCCCCGATGATGCACGACGTGGCCATCACCCCCGACCTGACCGACCCGACGAACCGCTTCGCCGCGCTCCTCGAGGAGCACCGCGGCATCGTCGGGAAGGTCGCCTTCACCTACGCACGGTCGTCGCACGACCGCGATGACCTCGCGCAGGAGATCGCGGCCGAGCTGTGGCGCTCCTTCGCCCGCTATGACCAGCGACGTCCCTTCGCTACCTGGGCCTATCGCGTCGCCCTCAACGTCGCGATCTCGCACCTACGGCGAGCGGCGCGGCGGACGACCGAGCCGCTGGCCGCCGACCTCGCCGCCCCCGAGCCAAGGGGACCCGACGACCGCGTCGGCGCGCTGCGGGCCGTGATGGAATCGCTCGCGCCGCTCGATCGGGCGCTCCTCATCCTCTACCTCGACGAGCGCAGCCACGCCGAGATCGCCGATGTGCTGGGCATCTCCGAAACCAACGTCGCCACCAAGATCGGGCGCCTCAAGCAGGCGCTCCGCCGCGACATCACCGCACACGAATCATCCGACCGGAGCGACCGCCATGGACATCGATGAACTCAAGGACGCCTGGCAATCGCTCGAGCGCGAGCTCGCGACGAACAACGCCCTCCTCCGGCGCTCGATGACCGCGAGGCGGGCGAGGCGCGTCAAGCTCTCGCTCTGGCCGCTGGTCGTCGGGCAGGCAACGCAGCTTCTCGCCGGTCTTGCCCTCACGCCGCTCTTCGCGAGCTTCTGGTTCGAGCGTCGCGATGCGCCGCATCTCATGCTCTGCGGCATCGTGATGCAGGCCTACTCGACGATCCTCATGATCCTCGCCGCCCGCGAGCTGCACCTTGTCTTCGCCGTCGATCCGACGGAGCCGGTCGTCGCGATCCAGAGGAAGGTCGAGTCGCTCCGCACCTGGCGGATTCGCGTCGGGCCGTTCTTCGCGGTCACCGGGTGCTTCATCTGGATCCCGCTGATGCTCGTGATCTTCGCGTCGCTCAGGGCCGACGTGTGGACGAGGCAACCGTCGGTCGTCGCCTGGTTCGTCGCCAGCGGCATGGTGCCGTTCATCGCGCTCGTCGCGTACTGGCTCTGGGCGCGCCGCCCCGCCCACCGCGAGCGGGCCCACGTCCTCGCCGACCACGTCGCCGGCGCCACCGTCCGGCGGGCCCGCGAGGCTCTCGCGGAGATCGCCGCATTCGAACGGGGCGAGTGAGGAGGCCGCTAGCGATTCGCCGATGACGCCCGCTCGCGATCGGCGAAATCGGGCGGCGTGAGATCGATGCGAATGTCAAGCGGCAACGAGAGCCGAGGAACGTCCGGCAACAAGAAGTCCGCGCGCCGCCACGTGTCCGGAGCCGGTGGTCCCCTCCACCGTCGGCCCCTTTCGCGTGGCGGCGCTGCGGATGTCTGAGCGTCGCGTTAGGAGAGCGGCTTCACGCGAATGTCGACGGACTGACGGCGTGTCTCCCGTCCGTCCAAGCTCAGGATCGAGGTCACCGTGTACGTGCCGGGCTGCTCGAAGCGGACGCGGGCGACGCGGCCATTCTGCTCGGTGGTCAGCTTGCCCGAGGTGCTGGTCCACTCGATGTGGGCATCGCGGCCGTAGGTGTCGGCGGTGCGAGCGGTGAGGGTCACGATCTCGCCGACGGTGATGTCCCGGTTGCTCGCCTCGACGGAAAGCCCGACGCGATCCATCGACGGATCGGTCGCATAGCGGCCTTCGGAATTGCATCCGACGCCGAGGCTCAGGAGGAGGATGGCGGCGCCGTGGCGGGCATGTCGACTGATGTTCATGCGAAATCTCCCTTTTCTGGTCGGCGGAACGAGCGGTCGGTCCGGGACCTTCCCTCGATCCGCCATGTGGAAGGGTGAGCGCTCCGTCGTTCAATCCGTGGCGCGACGCTCGCGTGCTCACCCGAGTGCGTCGCTCGGTTCGATGAAGCTCGCCGCGTTGGCGAGACTCATGCGACCTTGAACGCTGGAAGCATGCGCGGCGTCGTCGATGGACGCCGTCGGGTGATCGCTTGAAATGGGTCCACCTGAAACAGGCAATACGCTTCGACCACGCGTGGATCGGCCTCACCGACCGGATCGTCCCCGACGTCAGCGCCCGTCGCCGTTGAGCCTCCCGCGGTACTCGTCCCGCTCCGCGGCGATTCGCTTGACGAACTCGTGATCGGGCCCGAGCGCCTTGGTCGCCTCCTCCATCGCCCGCTCGATGAGCGGGAGGGCCTCGGCGAGGCGGCCCGACCTGCCGATCGCGTGCCCCAGCGAATATCGCGTCAAGGCGATCTGCCAATGGCCCGCGGGGAGCGAACCCTCGACCGCGGCGAGAAGCTCGCGGTAGAGCGGTTCGGCCTCCGCAAAGCGCCGCAGGTTCGAGAGCATCGCCGCGTGGTTGTTCATGGCCGCGAGGACGGCCGGATGGGTCGGCGGGAAGGAGGCCCGCGTCTGGGCGAGCACCGCGGTCGAGTAGGGCAGCGCCTCCTCGTCGCGGGCCTGGGCGCCGAGGCTCGCGACGAGCGACATGCGAGCGGCAAGAAGCGGCTCGGCGTTCGGCGGAAGGATGCGCGTCATCCGCTCGATCGAGTCCTTGAGCATGGTGTCCGCCTCGTCGTGTCGTCCCCGCTTCTGGAGGATCTCGCCGAGGCCGACCTTGATCTTGAGGGTCCGCGGGTCATCCGGCCCGCAGGTCCGATCGAGTTCGGTCGCGGTCCGGCGGAGGATCGACTCCGCCTCCTCGTCGCGACCGAGCTCGCGCAGCGCGTCGCCTAACGATACGGTGGCGTCGATGGTGTTGGCGTGCGTCGGACCGAGCTCGCGGGCGAGCACCTCGATTGCGGCGCGAAGCGGCGGCAGCGATTCCTCGAGCATGCCGATGTCGCGGAAAACGCTGCCGATCGCGTACTTCACCCGCGCCGCGAGCGCCGGCTCGCGAGCGAAGCGCTGATCGACGACGGGGATCGCGTTCTTCATCGCATCGACGACGGTGACGGTGTGGCCCGCACGACTGGTGCTGGCGGCGCCGAGGAGGTCGTCCACCAGGAAGTCGTTCACCGCAAGTGCGTCGTCGCGCGCCGAACGAAGTCCCGATTCCGCCTGCACCGCGCGGTGGAGGGCCAGCGCCGTCAGCGTGAGGCCGGACGCGACCGAGACCGACACCGCCGCCGCGGCCGCGACGCCGATCCGATGTCGACGGACGAACTTGCCAAGCGTGTACCGACGTCCGGGCCGCGCCGCGGCGACCGGCTCGTGGGCGAGATGCCGGCCGATGTCCGCGGCGAGGGCACCCACCGAGTCGTAGCGCCGCTCGCGCTCCTTTGCGATCGCCCGCAGCACGATCCAGTCGAGGTCCCCCTGAAGCCGCCCGCGCAGCCGGCGCGGATCGGTGCCGCGCATCGTGGCGACGTCGGCCATCGCGAGCCCGACGCGCGTCGAGGGGCGATGCGGCTCCTCCTCGCGGATCGCCTTGAGTATCGCCGAGGTCGACGCGCTCTCGCGCGAGGCGAGGGCGAGCGGCGTCGTTGCGGTGAGGAGCTCGTGCAGCAGGACGCCGAGGGCGTAGATGTCGGTGCGCGTGTCGACATCCCGCGCACCATCCGCCTGCTCGGGGCTCATGTAATCGGGCGTGCCGATCCGCTGCGCCTCGCGGGTGAGGTGCATCGCCTGGCCTTCGCCCGGATCGATTGCCTTGGCCACGCCGAAGTCGATCACCTTCACCATGGGCCTCCCGCCCTCGTCGTGCACGAGCACGTTCGACGGCTTCAGGTCACGATGGATGACCCCCTTCTGGTGGGCGTGCTCGACCGCGCGGCAGACGTCGAGGAAGAGAACGAGGCGCTCCTCGATCGACAGTCGGCGCGCGTCGCAGGCGTCGGTGATCGGCTCCCCCTCGATCAGCTCCATCACGAAATAGGGGCGACCTTCCTCGGTCGCTCCCGCATCGAAGACCTGGGCGACGTTCGGGTGATGCAGGAGGGCGAGGGTCTGCCGCTCGGACTCGAAGCGGGCGATGACGCTCCGCGTGTCCATGCCGGGCTTGATGACCTTGAGCGCGACCTCGCGGCGGATCGGGCCTTCCTGACGCGCCCTGTAGACGACGCCGAAGCCGCCCTCGCCGAGAAGCTCAAGGACCTGATAGGACCCGATCCGCTCCGGCGCGGGCACCGCGTCGGCGAGAAAGGGAAGTCCGTCGAGCGTGGCCGGGCGATCGAGGAAGGAGGTCCCCTCGACGCTGCCGTCGAGCATGCGAAGGACCTTGCGGCGCAGCGTCACGTCCTCGCCGCAGAGCCTGAGGAGCTCCCGTTCGCGGGCAGCGCCGACAAGATCGCCCACCGCAAGGTAGACCTCGCGAACGCGGGCGAAGGGAATGGGCTCGTCTGTTTCGCTGCCGGGCATGATCTGGCGGGTCGTTGGAGGTTCGTTGCAAGGACGTGGGCGAGCTAGGCCTGCGTGCCATTGAGCTCGTCGTGCAGCCACGCCCGGGCACATGCCCACTCCCGCTTCACGCTCGACGGCGACATGCCGAGGGCCTCGGCGGTGGCCTCGATGCTCAGGCCGGCGAAGAAACGGAGCATGACGATCCGGGCGACGCGCTCGTCCTCACGCTCCATGCGTCGAAGGGCGGCGTCGAGGGTCACGAAATCGATGCCCTCCTCGTCCGGGCCGATGCCGGCGACGTCCAAGTCGGTCAGCGGCACGCGGCGACGGCTGCCGCCATGCTTCTCGCTCTGGACCCGACGGGCCCGCTCGACCAGGATCCGCCGCATCGCCAGCGCCGCGGCGCCGAAGAAGTGGCCGCGGTTCTCCCACGTCGGCGTTCCGTCGCCGAGGAGGCGGATATAGGCCTCGTGGACCAGCGAGGTCGCGTCGAGGGTCTGGCCCGGCGCCTCGCGCTGCAGGCGACGCGCCGCCAGGGAGCGGAGTTCGTCGTAGACGAGGGGCAGGAGTTCGTCCGAGGCGAGCCGACTCCCGCGGCCGACCTCCGCCAACAGGCGCGTGACTTCCGAGGGCCGTCGCACTGACCGTCCGTCCGCTTCGGGATCCGCATCGGGATGTGGGCTCGGCCCGCTCACGTTCCGTCGCCTCCGTCGTCGTGGCTTGACTGCACAAGGTACCCCGGCCTTTGTGGCGATGCCTCGACAAACTCCCCGAGTCGATGCCATCCGCCTCGTCGCTGGTCCCCATATCCGAATTCAGCACCGGACTCGGCACCGGGGCGACGCCCGCCCAAAACAAACGCAGGCGGCGCCCTCTCCTGCGCCGCCTGCGTCGTTCCTCAAGAGTCGGTGGTCCCGATTCCGCTGGCGCTCAGGCCGCCTTGCGGTCGTCCCATTCATCCCGCTCATCGTCGGCCCGCTCCTCCGGCCAGCCGCCGGTTGCGCGGTGGTGGACACGAAGAACCGTCGCGATCTGCTCGGCGAAAACCGTTCGCAGCGAGTCGATCACCGTCGCCAGCTCGTCGCCGAATCCGCGCTTGGCGTCGCGGAAGAGAACGAAGACGGCAAGGCAATCATCCTTCGCGAAGCATGGCCACGCGACGATCTGGCTCGTGGCCAGCGTGGTCGTGCCGAGGCCGAGGCTCTCGACGAAGTCGCTTGAGTCCTCGAAGCGCATCAGCTCGTCGACGCGCGACAGCTCGGGGCAGACGTCGCTGGCCAGACGGTCAAGCAGCGGCTGGGCGACCGAGCGCGGGCAGTCGTAGTTGACGTACGCGCCGAGGCTCCATTCGCCGTCGCTTCCCGGCAGGAAGACCGCGGCGTTGGTCGGGCCGGTCTTGCCGATCAGATACTCGACGCCGACGCGCAGGAGTTCCTCGAGGTCGAGTTCCTGACGAAGCAGCGTCCGGTACTCGGCGGTCATCGCGACCTCATCGAGCTTGTCGGCGGCTTCCTCGCGAGCGTCCTGGAGGTCGTCCGAGAGCGCTCGGGCCTGCTCGGAGACCTCGGCTCGCGCCTCGTTGAGCTTCTTGCAGATGCCCTTGAGCCGCGAGACGCGCTCTTCGCGCTCCCGTTCCGTCCGGCTTCGCTCCACGGCCGCCGTGAGGCGACCCTGGAAGTCCTGCGGATCGAGCGGCAGCTCGACGACATCGACGATGCCGCCGCGCATGGCTTCCACGACCGTGGCGACGTTCATCGTCCGCGCCAGCATGATCGTCGTCGCGCTTGGGGCGAGACGGGCGACGAGCTGGGCGAAGCGAGTCGTTCCGGAGAGTCGCTCGTCGGAGACGAGCACGACGTCATAGCGGCGCTCGATCAGCGCGGTCCGGGCATCGTCGCCCGGCGCCGCGGTCGAGAGCTGGACGCCGCAGTGGTCGGCGGAGCGGCGAACCGCTGCCTCGACCGCGGGCGACGCACCGACGAGGAGCACCGCGGCGCTTCCCTCCGGGCGCCGCAGCGGGATCTCGTCGTTCCTGTCCTGATGTTCGTCAAAGTCACTCGGACGATTGGCACGTGAGTCCACGAAGTGGTCCCTCCCCCATCCCTCCATCACCTGGCTCGCAGCCGATCCGTCGGCCACGTCCTGCTCGCGCTCACGCTGCCTCCCTCCGAAGGCGGCAGGGGCCCGAGCGATCATCTCCACGTTCATCAGGTCTCTGGAGTTGTACCGACGACGGCAGCGTGATCGTGACCAGCGCTCCGCCTTCGGGCGCGTTCCTCAGCTCAATGCCGCCTCCGCATGCTTCGGTGATGGAGCGGGCCTTCGCCAGGCCCAGTCCAGCGCCGCGGCCGGAGCGCCGTTCGCTGAAGAACGGGTCGAGGGCATGCTGGAGAGCTCGGTCACTGAAACCGGGCCCGGCATCCCTCACGAGGATCAAGCATCGGCCGTTCGACGCGTCGCTTTGAGCAATCACCTCGACGCAACCCTCTGCTGTGGCATCCAATGCGTTCTGCAACACCTCGGCAATCGCGTCGGCGAGTTGCGCCGGATCGGCAAGGCACGCAGGTGATGAGGATCCCGCATCGTCGATGCGCACGCTGATGCGTCGAAGCAGGCGAGCTGTGCGGTCTGCTCCGTCACCGGAGGCGGGCGAAGCGTTCGCGTTCGCGCCGATCTCGCGCGAGTGCAGCGGCAGGAAGCGCATCGCGAGCGAGATGATCTCGGACGCGCTGGTCGGGCGGATAATCGGGCTAGCCGGCCGAACGGTGCGAAGAAGCTGCGACACGAGGCCGCTGGCCCGCTCCGACGCGGCGATGATCTCATCGAGACCGGCGACCGCCGACGCATCGTTCGCCTTCTTGCGGAGGATCTGGGCGCGACCCGACACCACGGTCAGCGGGTTGTTCAGTTCGTGGGCGAGGCCCGCGGCGATCTCACCGATGCTCGCCAGGGCCCGATCGCGCACCAGCCGATCGCGGGCGATCGACAGGGCCCGGAGCGCGTCGGCGGCGCGATCGGCCGAGCGCTGGGCCCGCTGCCGATCGACGCTCGAGGCGAGGGCAAACGCCCAGAGCGACGTCGGCGCCTGGGCCAGCGCCGCCGCGGGCAGCACGTCGCCGTCGGCGCGGTGAATCGTGGCGATGGTCGAGCCGCGGCAGGAAAGCCGCAGCGATCCGGGCCGACCGCCCTTCGCCCGCATCTCGCACCATCGCCGGGCGGCGGTGTCACCGTCGACGTCGCCGTCGCCGGCGACGCGCCCGGCGACCAGCGCGCCGTTGGCGTCGAACTCGCGGACCTCGGCCCGCGAGGAGTCGAGTCCGGGCACCACCGCGAGGAGCCGTTCGGGTCGGCCCGCGAGCCGCGTGACCGAGCGGACGATGAGTCCGAGCGTGGCCACCGGATCGGCGGCCGCATCGAAGTCCTCAATGGGGTCGCCGCTTCCGCGCACGACATGCATCGACTCGAGCCGTCGATTGGCCCGGTCGATCGCCTCGACCGCCAGCGACGCGGGCGTTGAGGCGCTCAGCCCAAGCGACTCGGCCCGACCGGCGACGTCGTCATAGAGTCCTTCGATCGCGGCGGCGAACTTCGCGCCGTCGATCTCAAGCGCCGCAACGAGTCTGTTGGTCGGATCGGCGCTTCCCAGACCCTCGGGCCCGAATCCGGCACCGCCGAGATGTCGGCGGCGCACGACCTGGTCGGCAAGCTCGGCGAGAAGGACAATTGAGCGATGCGGCCCCTCCGCCGCCGCCGCATCCGTGCCGCGCAGGCGAATGGCGTCCTGCATCTCCTCCGGGAGATTCCAGCGCTGGGCCAGCCGGGCGCCGGCCGCTGCGCAACTCAGGCCGAAGAGCTCGGCCGAGGTCGCATCAAGCGATCGGCCGCTCCGCTCCGATTCCTCGCAGGCCCGGTCGAAGAGGGCCGGTGCGGCGCGGGAGAGTCCGAGCGCCCCGAGATCATGCAGAAGTCCCGCGACGAAGGCCCGTCCGGCGAGGCCGCCGCGGGCGAGCTTCGCAGCCGACTCCGCGACGATGGCCTTGGCCAGCGCGTGCCGCCAGAAGCGAAGCGGATCGAACCCGCTGGCGTTCGACGCCGTCGTGCCGCCGAGGGTCGAGACGAACTCAACCGAGAGGGCCGCGCTGCGGACCGCGCTGAATCCCAGGAGCACCACGGCGCGATCGAGCGAGGCGACGTCGAGCTGCCGGCCGCGCGGCCCGCGTCGGCAGAGGGCGATCACCTTCGCGGTGAGCGCCGAGTCCTGGCGGATGATCTCGACGAGATCGCGGGCCGAGGTGCCGTCGTCGTTCGCGGCGGCCAACAGGCGCATCGCGAGCGGACTCGGCGTCGGCAGCGCTTCAAGCCGTTCGATGAGGCCATGGGCGATCGGCGCCCCGTGTCGTGAGCGGTCGGGCGATTCGCCCATGGAGGCTGGCTCCCCTGCCGGCTGCGGCATTCGGTCAGGCTTCAAGCAGCTTCGTCACCACGCGCATGAGGTCGTCGGCCCGGAAGGGCTTTCGGACGAAGGCATCGGCGCCGCGGGCGAGGAGCCGCTGCACCTCGGCGTCGTCGGCGACGCCCGAGACGAAGACGACCCGCGTGCCGGCGTATTCGGGGTTGTTCCGGATGCGCTCGCAGACCACCGAGCCGTTGACGTCCGGGAGCATGTAGTCGAGCAGGATCACCGCGGGGCGGAACTGCTCGGTCAGGATGCCCGCGTCGTAGCCGTTCGTTGCGGTGCGGACCTCGAAGCGCTCGTCGCCGAAGGCTTCCTGCACGATCGCGAGGATCTGCGGATCGTCGTCGACCACGAGGACGCGCTTGCGGTCGTCGCCGAGAATGTCGAGGGGAATCTCGTTGCCGCGCATGAAGCGGATCAGCTCGCTGCGCGGAATGCGGCGGAATCGCGAGCCGGGAACGCGGAAGCCGTTGAGGCGACCGCTGTCGAAGCAGCGGATGATCGTCTGCTGCGAGACCTTGCAGACCTCGGCGGCCTCGCCCGTCGTGAAGATCTGCTTGCCCGCCCACTTCGCGCGCTCGTCGGCCCCGCGGCCGACGCCGTTGGCGCTCCCGCCCCTGCTCTCGCCGGACGAACCGCTCGACGCTGACGACTGCCCGTTTTCCGGGTGAAGGTTCTGGCGTTCGCCGGACATGATTCCCTCCGTGCGTCGCACACTGCGCGACGGCCGATTCCCTGGGCCTCGAGACGGATAGCCAGAGCGGTCACGCTCACTACCCCTCTCAGCATGGGCGGAGTTCCTTCTCCGCCTTGCCCATCCTCCCGCAGCGAGATCGGCTGTTGCACGGCGCACCTTCCGGACAGCGTTCGCACCAAGGCCATGGCCGGGTCCGGTTCGCCCGGTCGTTCCGCTCGTGCAGCCAAACTCTCCCTATCGGGCGTGCTCGCGCTATCGGCCGTCGCCGTGACGCTCGCGCCACAGCGTGACCGCTTCGGGCTCGCGCGGATAGAGCGGCGCGAGGCGCATCGGATCGACCTGCTCTCCGCGGAGGAGCAGCGGCAATGCGACGCGCCAGCAGGCGTCGGCCTCGAAGTGCGGCGCCTCGACGACGAGCCCCGCGGCGCGGGCCGACTCGACGATCGTCGCGTGCACGTATTCGTCGGCCAGGAGGGTGCGGGCCCCCGTCGCGATCTCGGACGTGAGCTCAGCCGCGGTGGCGATGCCCGGCGTTCCGACGATCGCCAGCTCGCCGTCGGTCATGCCGACGCGCGTGAGCCACGTCGACTCGCGCTTCGACGCCAGCGCCACGAGCCAAGGGCCGACACCGGCGGCGCCGCGGGCTGCGACCAAGGCGCTCGGCACGGCGATCGCCGGAATGCGGAGCGCATCGCACATGCACTTCGTCGCCGTCACCGCAATCCGCAGCCCGGTAAATCCGCCCGGTCCGACCGAAACGGCAACCGCGCCGAGATCCGAAGGCGACAGTCCGGCATGTCGCACCAGCTCGTCGATCGTCGGCAACAGCGGATCATCGTCGCGCGAGCCGCCCGATTCGAAGCGGGCGAGAGCGAGGGCATCATCGCGTGTCCCGAGGGCAACCGAGCCGCCGCGCTGCGACATCTCGATCGCCAGCATCGGCCGCTCGAGGCCGCTCACCACGGCGAGACCCCATCCGAGATGCCCATGAGCGGCAGCGTCGAGAGCACCAGTTCCTCGGCGTCGGGCGGAATGCTGGCAAGGTCGATCTCCGCCAGCCGGCCGCGATCGTGGTCGCTGTTGAGGACCGCCATGCGCGGCGTCACGGCGTGGGCGCCGCTGTCGCTCATCGCATGGCCAAGGCAGAAGAGCCGCACTCCCCAGGCATCAGCGAGCCGCTCGACCTGCTCGGCGTTCTGGCCGCGACCCCAGACCATCAGGTACGCGGCGCCGCGCGGCGAGCGATAGTCGCTCGGCTCGAGCTCGCGATCGAAGACCGTCGCGTCGAAGCGATCGGTCGTCTCGGGCGAAGGGATCGAGTGCGAGCACCAGAGCCCGCCCTCGGTCCGCACCGCCAGCGGCATCGCCCGGAAGAAGGACTCGAGGGCGTCGGCGACGAGCTGGGCGTCATCGCTGAAGACGAAGTCGAGTCCGTCGTTGAAGAGCGCCGTGCCGTCGCCGTAGCCCTTGCTCACGCCGATGCCGAGCATCTGGCAGAGCTCGTGATTGGCCAGCAGCGGATGGACCTGGTTCGGGAAGCGGTTGACCAGGTCGGCGACCCGCGTGACCACCCGATAGGAGAGGTCGACGCCGTTGACGAGGCGGTCGCCGTGGATCAGTTCCTGCAGGACCACGTGATGGTCCGGATGCGCGTCGAGCTTCGCGAAGGAGATGATCTTCTGGAGATGCGCCGGATTGTCGTGCAGGTCACCGGTGACGACCAGCCGGCCCGACGCGCCGAGGCGATGGACGCTGCCTGTGCGCGACGGAGCGGCGCGCAGCAGCTCGGCGGCACGTTCGAGCGTGTCGCAGACGACGTCGGCATCGCGGAGATCAAGCGGTCGGATGTCCAAGGGAGTGGCGACCGCCCGTCACGGGGCGACCTTGGCGACGAAGGGCATCGTCGCCGAGCCGGTCTCGGTGACGATGATGCAGTCGGCATAGATGGTCTTCGCCGCCGAGCCGGTGAAGCGGACCTTCACCTCGATGTGGTCGTCGGCGATCTTCTTGACCTCGACGATCTCGGCCTTCACGCTCGGGTCGCTCACCGTCACGGACTTGAGCGCCGCCCAGTTCGGCTTCTTCTCCCGCACCGGCTGCGGCGGGCGCGCCGGCGGGTTGTAGTACTCGAGCTCCATCGAGAACTCGGTCGGCGCGCCGACCTTCATGAGGCCCGGGAAGACGATGCCGTCCTTGAAGTTCCACTGTCGGTCGTAGCGGGCCATGTCCCAGCGCGAGCCGGTGTTCTCGTTGCGCACGCGGAGCGGCAGGAGCGAAGCGTTGGAACGGTCGGTCTCGACCACCCACCAGATCGGCAGCGTCTGAAGACCGGCGACGCTCCAGGAGATCTCGTACTCGGCCTTGGGCTGGTCCTTCGCCGGATCGAATCCCTTGTAGGCCGGTGCGGCGCCGCCGGCAGAGAGGATCTTGAAGGGCTTGCCGTCCTGGGAGCGGACCTTGATCGTCCCGGCGGTCACGTTCTTGAGCGCATCGACGTAGGGGGGATCGCAGACGACCTCCATCACCACGTCGCCGACGAGTTCGAGAATGACCGGGGCCTTGTAGCCCTCGAAGGAGACGAAGACCTTCGCGTCCCGCTCGCCCGGGGTCGGAGGCGCCTTGAGCGACGCGGACACCTCGAGCGTCCCGCCGGGCTGGATGGTCTGGCCGACGATCGGCGAGATCGCCGTGCACTTGCAGCTCGGAATCGCCTGCGTCACCGTGAGCGGCTGCGTGCCGACGTTGGTCAGGACGAACTTCGCCGGCGTCGTCGAACCGGGCCCGACCTTGCCGAGGTTGGCCTTCTTTGGCGTGAAGGTGACGGGCGGGGCTTGGTTCGCGGCCTGCGGACCAGCTGGTCCCGCGGATCCGCCCTGAGTGACGGCCGACGACCAGGATGCGATCGCGCCGCTGAGAACGAGCGCACTCATACCGGCAAGAAGTCTGCTAGCGTGCATGGGGAGAGTGTAGTCCGGGGCGTGGGAGTCGTCGGCTGACGACGGGCGGGTCGAGGACCCGACCAACGCCAACCGATTCGGGACGATTTCCGCGCGCCGTGCGGGTTTCGAAGTCGTCGCCGACCGCGCCCGGCCACCTTCGAAGTGAGACGCAGAGCGATGCTTGAGCACCTGTTGACGACCGAGAACCTCCTCGCCTTCGTGACCCTCACGGCGCTCGAGATCGTGCTGGGGATCGACAACATCGTCTTCATCGCGATCCTCTCGGGGAAACTCCCCGCGGAGCTTCAGCGGAAGGCGAGGCGCGTCGGCCTTCTCGGGGCGATGGTGATGCGCATCGGACTGCTCTCCGTCATCAGCTGGATCGCCGAGCTGACCACGCCCTGGGCGACGATTGACCTCGCCTCCCTGCACGTCGAGCTGTCGGGCCGGAACCTCATCCTGATCGCCGGCGGGCTGGTGCTCATGGCCAAGTCGGTCCGCGAAATCCACCACAAGGCCGCCGGGCACGAGTCCGAGGCGGGCACGGCGGGGAAGGCCGCGGTCGGCTTCGCGAGCGTCATCACCCAGATCATGGTGATGGACATCGTCTTCTCGATCGACAGCGTCATCACCGCGGTCGGCATGGCCCAAAGCCGCGCGATCATGATCGCCGCGGTCATCGCCTCCGTCGCCATCATGATGCTCTTCGCCGAGCCCGTGAGCCGCTTCGTCGAGCGGCGCCCGACGCTCAAGATGCTCGCCCTCTCCTTCCTCATGCTCATCGGCTTCATGCTCGTGACCGAGGGCGTCGCCCACGACCGGGCGATCCCGAAGGGCTACATCTACTTCGCGATGGCCTTCGCCCTCGGCGTCGAGATGCTCAACATGTGGTCGGAGCGCAGCGCGGCGCGGAAGTCGGCGGCGCAATAGAAAGGGCCCGGCCGAAACGGCCGGGCCCCGGAATCCCTTGCGGAGTTCAAGCTATTAGGCAGTCCAGGCGCCGAGGAGGACCGAGAGGTCCGCGGCGTCGGTGGTGCCGTCGCCGTTGAGGTCGCCGGTCGCGGTGCCCCACGCCCCGAGCAGGATCGAGAGGTCGGCCGCATCGACGACGCCGTTGCCGTCGAGGTCGCCCAGGATCGGGACGACGCAGGTGGCTTCGCCGGTCGACGGGACGATCTTGTAGATCGCGCCGGCGGTGGTGCTGCCGTGGTCAACGATGTACATCTCGCCGTTGGCGTCCTCACCGAAGGACGCGATCTGGTTCACCGCATCGCCCTCGAGCGAGGGAGTGATCTGGCTGTTCCGGACGGTGAAGTCGGAGATGACCGTGCCGTCGTAGCGCATCGACCAGACGTTGTTGTTGGTGAAGTCGGCGTAGAAGTAGGTGCCGTCGAGCTCCGGATACGCGCAGCCGCGGTAGACGTAGCCACCGGTCACGCAGAAGCCGCCGCCGGTGCCCGCGACGTGGTTGTAGGCCTTGATCGGATCGGTCAGGGCGTTGTCGTTGCAGGTGCAGCCGGTGAGACCGGTGCAGGTGTTGCCTTCCTGGCAGCGCCAGCCGAAGTTCAGGCCCTTCTGGCCCGCGGGAACGAAGTCGATTTCCTCGACGGCGTTCTGGCCGACGTCGCCGATCCAGAGGTCGCCGGTGACGCGGTCGAAGGAGCAGCGCCACGGATTGCGGAGGCCGTAGAACCAGATCTCGTCATCGCCGGTCGTGCCGACGAAGGGGTTGTCCGCGGGCACGGTGTAGTGCGGGGGGACGCTGTCGGCAACGTCGGGAATGATGCGGTGCATCTTGCCGAGCTTCATGTTGGTGATCGTCTGGGCGCGGTTGCCCGGATCGTTGGCGCTGCCGCCGTCACCGACCGCGATGTAGAGGTAGCCGTCGGGACCGAAGTCCATCCAGCCGCCGTTGTGGTTGGTGAAGGGATCGGTCCAGCTCATGATCACCAGTCCGCTCGCGGCGTCGGCCACGTTCGGATCGGCGCTGACCTGATAGCGGGCCACGACGTCCTGCGTCGCGTTGGTGTAGTAGACGAAGAAGTAGCCGTTCTTCGAGTAGTTGGGGTGGAACGCGATGCCGAGAAGCCCCTGCTCGTCGTTGACGCTGGCCCCGCCGGTCACGATCGGGTCGATGTTCAGGAACGGAGTCGCGAGGACCGTGTTCGTCGCGAGGTCGATGATCTTGATGACGCCACGCTTCTCAAGCACGAAGAGCCGCGACGTATCGCCAGGGGCGTGCGTGACGAAGGTCGGGTAGTTGAGGCCGTTGGCGATCCGCTTGGTGCGGACCGGAGCGGCGCCGCCGGCGAAGGCGACGGATCCGATTCCGAGGGCGGCGACGGTCGCGATGGTGGCGAGGCGGCTGAGGGTCTTGGTCATGGTCGGCATGTGGGTCATGGGACGCGAGTTTCCTTGAACGCAGTGGGTCCCCCGGGGGATCCCACGGAGGAGCGTTTCAGTGCTCCATTGGGGCGCGATCGGGCCTGACTGGGCCAGACCGCATATCGGCTTGGGCCCGTTGGCGATTCGGTGGCGATGGCAGGTCCGTTGCCCCCAGCTGTCGGATCGGGACGGAGCCGGAACCGGACAGCACAACGGTCAAACAAGAACATCGGGAGGTGTCCCCCGATGTCCGAGAGCCAGAAGGTACGCCGTCACCGGGCTACTTCCAAGCAGAAATTCTGAGTCACAGACGCTTTGGCGGAAGTCGTCGAGACGCACGCCGCAACAGGCTGCTAGGGCTTTCGCCCATGGTGCTCCGGACCCCTAGTGCGACCCTCCGGCGGCAAGCCGGGCGAGCGTCTCCAGTCGGGTGCCGAGCGTCGCCGCGATTGCCCGATATCGCGCCGCGGCCGCTTCCGCCGCGGCCGCGTTCCCGTCCTCGAGCGCCTCGGCGAGGAGAGGCAACATCGAGGGTGCGTATCCGGAGTAGCGATCGGTGGCCGCGAACGTATTGCGGAACCACGGCCGGCCGACGAGCCCCTCGTCGCTGAGCCACGCGCCGCGAAGCGAGCGAATGGCGTCGTTGAGTTCGGGCCGCCAGCCGGCGCCCGTCCCGGCCCCCCGCCCGGACGCGCCGTCCAGCGCCGCCAGCGCGTCGTGGGCCCGGCGCGCGGGAGTCTCGAGGGCCTCGAACGCCGCGATGACCGAGTCGATCGGCGCGAGCAGGTCGGGCCGGGTCGCGGTCGACTTCGCCCGGCGGGCCAGCCGCAGCGTGTCGGCGACGATCGTCACCGGATCGTCGGGCCAACAGGGCCGATCGGCGCACTCCGCGACGAAGGCGTTGCAGACGCGCGTGACCAGGAGCGCGGAGCGGTAGTCCTCGCCGACGGTCTTTCGATACCACGCGATCGTGTCGTAGTTGGAGTGATAGGAGTTTCCCGCCGCCCCGCCGGCGCCGAAGGAGACGCAGGGCACGCCGGCGTAACACCAGAAGCCGACGTGGTCGCTGCCGCCGCCGAGGTCGCCG
Source organism: Phycisphaerales bacterium (assembly GCA_044220875.1). Classification (GTDB taxonomy): domain Bacteria; phylum Planctomycetota; class Phycisphaerae; order Phycisphaerales; family SM1A02; genus JAEUIT01. Next base: position 746,831 of record JBGAQH010000002.1, read on the forward strand.
AAGCTCGGGCTGGGATCGCCTCCCTCGGTCCGCGGCTTCGCCCATCCGTCGAAGGAGGGCGCCCCGTCGATCGGCGAGATCGCCACCTTCGTCGCCCGGACGATCGCCGACTGGAGCGACGGCGAGCAGCCGACGCCTAACCGTTCGCCCATCGCGGCCATGTCGAGGTTCACGTACGCGACGGCCTTGCGTTCGATCTCGGCCCGCCGCGACTCGACCCACTCGGTGCTGCCGATGATGCCGAACTCCTCGGCGCCCCATGCCGCGAAGAGGATGCTGCGCTCCGGCGGCGCGCCGCGCTTCGCGGCCTCGGCGAAGGTGCGGGCGCACTCCATGAGCACCATCGTGCCCGCGAGCGGATCGGCGGCGCCGAATCCCCAGGCGTCGTGATGGCATCCGACGACAACCCACTCGTCGGGATGCGTCGACCCGCGCAGCGTCGCGACGACGTTGGCGGTCTCGCCGATGAACCGCTCCTGCCGGACGACCATGCGCACCTGAAGCTCGTCGCCCCCCTCGAGCCGGTAGGTCTGCCGAATGCCGCCCTTCCACGCCGCATCGGTCGCCTCGCGCCCCTTCATGCGGGCCATGATCCGCTCCGCCGCGGCGTAGCCGATCGGCTGCACCGGAATCGTCGGGAGCTCGGCCTTCGCGAGGTCATCGCGCTGCGCGTTCCTCGTCGCCTCGCGCCCCGGCGTCAGCGGATCGCCCGGCCATGGCAGCGTGAGCAGCGACCCGCGCTGCACGCAGGTGTCGTTCGACCAGCCGCCGTCGGGCCAGGTCGCTCCCTTCGTGAAGCCCGAGTCGCCGGGGTCCGTATAGATGATGAGTCCCGCGGCGCCGGCCTCCTCGGCGAACTTGGCCTTGTAGCCGCGGAAGTTCCCGCCGTAGCGGGCGAGCACGATCTTGCCGCGGCAGTCGACGCCGAGTTCCTTGAGCTTCGCGAAATCGGCCCGCGTGCCGTAGTTCGCGTACACGACGCCGGCGGTGACGTCGCCCGAGCCGCTGTAGGCGTTCCATCCGTAGGTGAGGTCGGGGTGCGCGGTCGAGGGGTCCTCGAGGAGGTTCTTCTCGCGGAGGTCGAGCATGAGCACGCCGCGGCGCTCGCCCTCGGGAGCGGGCGCGTCGCCGCGCACGATCTCGAGCGATGCCTCGAGCGGACGGGCGAGCAGCGGCGCGATGCGATGGATCTCGACCGCGAGTCCCATCGCGCCGAAGGCCTTGGCGAGCCGGTCGACCTGGCGGATGTCGCCCGCGGTGCCCGCGACGTGCGGCTCGCTGCCGAGGAGCTCGTGGAACGAGGCGAGCGAGCGCGGATCGGCGAGCGCGTTGACCGACTCGGTCAGCGAACGGGGATCGCCCGGTGCGGCGCAGGAGAGGGTCGGAATCAGGAGCGCGGTGAGGATCGTCGGCGGCATGGAATCTCAGCGCTCCAGGTAATCAAGGTCCACGTCGAAACTCTCGCGCATGAACGCGAGCGAGATCATGCCGACGGCGATGCATGCGAGTCCGACCGTGATCGTCGCGGGGATCATCGCCATGCCGCCGCGGCTCTGGGCGATGTTCCAGAGGTCGACGATGGGCACGGCTGCGCCGCGCACGAAGTTCGGGGCACTGGTGGTCACGGTGGCTCGGAGATTCGTGCCGAACTGCTCGCTGGCGACGGTCACGAACAGCACCCAATATCCGGTCGTCGCGCCGAGGATGCACATGAGGCCGTAGAAGGTCTCGGGTCCGCGGCCCCCGAAGGTGAGCAGGGCGACGACCGCCGTCGCATACGCGAGCATGAACGCCCCGATGACGAGCTTCCGGCGCCGCAGGTACTGGCTCAGCAGGCCGGAGACGAGATCGCCCAGGACGACGCCGGTGTACGCCCACACCACGACCTTCGCCGCGGTGGGCTTGGGGTCGAGGCCGAGCGCGCCGCCGATCTCGGGCGAGAAGACGAAGAGGACGCCGCCCGCGAACCAGATGGGCATGCCGACGAAGATCACCCGAACGAAGCGGAAGAGCCGCTCGGGCGGCCACGCGAGCATGAGGATGTTGCCGCGCGGGACGCCGGAGCCGACGCTGCCGCGGAAGACGCCGCTCTCGAGCAGTCCGACGCGAAGCGCGAGGAGCGCGAGGCCGAGGACGCCGCCGATCGCATAGGCCGCCCGCCAGCCGTGCACCGGATACGAGGTGGTGAGGAGCTCGCCCGAAAGTCCCGCGACGACGGCGCCGGCCAGGCCGACCGTCGCGACGACCGTGGTGCCGATGCCCCGCGCCCGCCTCGGCAGCAGTTCGCTCACTAACGTGATGCCCGCGCCGAGCTCGCCGGCGAGGCCGAAGCCGGCGATGAACCGCAGTGCGGAGTAGGTATAGACGTCGACCACGAACGCATTGAGCAGGTTCGCGATCGAGTACATGATGATCGAGCCGAAGAGCACCGCGAGGCGGCCGCGCCGATCGGCGAGGATGCCCCACACGACGCCGCCGATCAGCATGCCGGTGAGCTGCCAGTTGAGGAGCAGCCGCCCCCACTGGACCGGATCGGCGCCGAGCGCCGCGAGGCTCGGCTTGCGCAGGACCGTGAAGAGGATGAGGTCGAACAGGTCGACGAAGTAGCCGAGTGCGGCGACGAGGACCGCAAGCGTGATCGCCCGCCGCGGATCAGCGCCCCCCTCGCCGGAGGAGGGGCCGGAGATGGGCGGCGGCGACTGCTCGGACGAGGACGCGTCGTTCACGCAGCCGATGCTACTGGCTGCATCGAGCGGCGGGGGCAGGTCTGAACCCCGAATTCCCCGACGGTGCGTTGGTCGCAACGGTGCGCGGCCATGTTCATCGCACGCTCGACGCCCGCTCCGGCTCCGGCATCGGCGACGCGCCCGTCGTCAGCAAAGGCCCCACGCCGACAGCAGGATCGCCAGGTCCGCGCCATCGACCAACCCGTCGCCGTTCAGATCGGCGACCCCCGAACCGCCCCAGCTCGACAGCAGGATCGCGAGATCAGCCCCGTTGACGAGCCCGTTCGCGTCGAGGTCCCCCAGGCACACGGTGCTGAGCGACACGAGCTTGACGAGCCGTTCCGTGTACACCAGCTCCGAGGGAGTTTCCTGCGTCGGCCCGGCCTGAACGGACGAGAAGGCGCCTTCCACGATGCAGCAGCCCAGCGGCGCCACGCCCACGATCGGAAGCTCCATGCCCGGATCGAGCGAGTACTCGTTGGGCAAGTGGATGACGAGCGATCCCGCGACCGTCGACGAGAGCACCGACTCCACGGTGCCGATGCTCGCCGCGTTGCCGTCGATCGTCATCGTGCGCACCAAGGTGCCGTCCGCCGCGTTCACGAACGTGCCGTTGACGGTGAGCGTGCCGAAGCCGCCGACGTCGAGCGTGCCGTGATTGGTGAAGGTGCCGAGGAAGTATGGGGCGATGATGAAGGAGCCCTGCGAAATCCTGAGCGTGCCGAAGTTCTCCTGCAGGGCGTAGAGCCCCTCCATGAAGTTGCCGTCGCCGCCGAGCCAGACCGTCGCGCCGCTGCCGAGGCTTGTCAGGTCGCCCGCGTGCGTAACGAGCTGCGAGCCGCCGAGGATCAGGTAGGAGCCGGTCGCAAGCTGGTGGCCCGCGGTGACGCCGGTGAAGCTCTGCGGATCGAAGGTCGCGCCCTGGAGGAGGATCGTGCCGGGAGAGGCGAAACTGATGTCGCTCTCGATCGTCGAGACGCCGTCGGTGACCGAGAGCAGGCCGTCGTTCTCGAAGACGGAGTTGCCCCCGTTGATGGGCGTGCCGTCGGGCAGCGTGAAGGTCATGTCGGCGACCCTCGCATTCTGCTCCAGGTAGAAGGAGCCGGAGGCGTCGTTGAGGAAGTTCGTGACGGAGGAGTAGTCCTGGTGCATGCCAAGCGTCAGCGCCGTGTTCGGCTTGACGATCAGCGTTCCCTGGTTGATGGTGCTTCCGCCGAGCAGGTGATGCGTGCCCTCCGGATACACGGTCATCGTGCAGTTGGGCTTCAGCACGAGCGTTCCGACTCCCTCAAGCTGACCGCGCGAAATGATCGAGTTTTCGAGCTGGATCGTCCCGTTGTGGAAGGCGAATTCGCCGCCCACCTCCATGACGCCGTAGTTGAGGATGACGATCAGGTCGGTGTTGCCGTACATCACGAGGCCGCCGTCGAAGCTGGAGTCGCTCGCAAGGCGGAGGAGTCCAGCGCCGAGGACCTGCACCTTTCCCTGGCTGTGAATCGACTTCACCAGGGCGCCGTTGAGCAGGAAGATCTGGTCGGTGGTGTTGTTGACGGCGTCGTCGAACTCGCCCGGCGCGTGGGGCCACCAGTTGGCCGCGGTGTGCCACTGATGGTCGTTGCCGGCGCCGGTCCAGAGGACGAGATCGGCGACGGCAGAGGGCGCGGTCAGGGCAATCGCGGCAATGGCGGAAGGGGCAACGAGCGAGAGGTTGGGGCGCGAGCGACGCATGGCAGGCTCCGAGGTGCACGAGACGTGCCGAGCGGCGTCCCCGGCCAGCCCGACAGAGAGGTCGGAGGGTCACGGTGACCGCCCGACAAGCGTCGTGCGACGGCGGAGGGCGGCGTTGCGCGGAAAAGTCCGAAATGACGGCAAATGCCGCGATCGGTGACGCGGGCGAGGGCCGTGGGTCAGGCTCGACTCACTGCGTGAGTTGTCCTCGCGCTCCTCGCATCAGCCCGTTGATCATCCGGCAGATCTCGTCCAGTTCGTTCGCCATGGCTTGGGCTTCTGTCGCGTCAACCAGTCCACGCCGGGAGGCAAGCTCGAGCAGCGCGACGCACTCGTACGCCGAACCGCGGGCGATGGCGAAGAAGTGGACGCGCTCGCCCGGCGTGAAGCGGCCGTTGCCCTCGGCGATGTTCGCGGGAACGGAGATTCCGGCCCGGGCGAGCTGATCCGCCAGGTGGCGGTGCCCCCGTTTCATCGAGGATGCCATCCGATCCGCACGATCAGCCAAGTCAATCGCGCGGCGGTAGACGTCGAGCTTTCGGAAGAGAAAGGGCATGGCAAGACAAGAAAGACGCGGAGGGCGGGTGATATGCGCGCCGGTCGGCAAGAAAGCGAGAGATTGGAGATGAGAGATGAGAGGGCAGAGACCAAGCGAGGGAGACGGGAGGACGGAGACGGAGGAGAGATGGGAAGACAGAGACCAGCAGAAAGCCGGGGCCGGGACCGACGACGGGGGCGCTGCGGCTTCGGGGTTTTGCCGCTGGTTGCGGCGTTGGCTGTCGCGTGGGGGAGAGGCCGCCCGTGAAGAGACCAGAGGAAAGAGACGAAGGAGAGACAGGAAAGCAGAGACCAGCAGAAAGCCGGGACCGGGACCGACGACGGGGGCGCTGCGGCTTCGGGGTTTTGCCGCTGCTTGCGGCGTCGGCTGTCGTGAGTGGGAGAGGCCGCCCGTGAAGAGACCAGAGGACAGAGACGGAGGAGAGATGGGAAGACAGAGACCAGCAGAAAGCCGGGACCGGGACCGACGACGGGGGCGCTGCGGCTTCGGGGTTCTGCCGCTGCTTGCGGCGTCGGCTGTCTTGAGTGAGAACAGCCGCCCTGAAGAGACCAGAGGACAGAGACGAAGGAGAGACAGGAAGACAGAGACCAGCAGAAAGCCGTGACCGAGACCGACGACGGGGACGCTGCGGCTTCGGGGTTCTGCCGCCGCTTGCGGCGTTGGCGGTCGCGGGTGTGAGAGGCCGCCCGTGAAGAGACCAGAGGGCAGAGACGAAGGAGAAACAAGAAGACAGAGAACAGCAGAAAGCCGAGACCGAGACCGGCGACGGGGACGCCTCGGCGTCAGGGTTCTGCCGCTGCTTGCGGCGTCGGCGGTCGCGTGTGGGAACGGCCGCCCCTGAAGAGACCAGAGGGCAGAGACGAAGGAGAGACGAGAAAACAGAGAACAGCAGAAAGCCGAGACCGAGACCGACGACGGGGACGCCTCGGCCTCAGGATTCTGCCGCCGCTTGCGGCGTCGGCTGTCTTGAGTGAGAACAGCCGCCCTGAAGAGACCAGAGGACAGAGACCAGAGGACAGAGACCAGAAGAAAGCCGAGACCGAGACAGACCGCAGCCTCGCCCGGGCTTCAGGGATCTGTCTCTGCTTTCTGTCTCGGCTGCTCTGATTGAAAACAGCCACCCCCCCTTCCGAGGGGGGGTGGTCTGTTTTCAATCGGGCTAGCGGGATTTGAACCCACGACCTCTTGACCCCCAGTCAAGCGCGCTAGCCAAACTGCGCTATAGCCCGTTGTTGAGTTGTGCCGTCGACCGTCACCGTCAGTGGCTGCGTCGTTGGGGATTCGACGCCAGCGGACAGGGCGAGATTCGAACTCGCGATACAGCGTAAGCCGTATACAGCATTTCCAATGCTGCTCCTTCAACCGCTCGGACACCTGTCCGGAGAGCGGGGTAGTGTACCGCGATGCCCCAATCGGACAAGGAGCCGCAGCGGAACCGCGACGAAGAGCCGCCGCGACTCCCGCGCGACGGCGCGGCTCCGGCGCTGGATGGCGTTCTTGTGGTCGACAAGCCGCTCGGCATGACCTCCTTCGGCGTCGTGGCCCGCGTGCGTCGCCGTGCCGGTGGCGTTCGCACCGGCCACGCCGGCACGCTCGATCCGCTCGCGACCGGCGTTCTGGTCCTTGCCCTGGGGAAGGCCACGAAGTCGATCGAGCGACTGATGGCGACCGACAAGCGATACCGGACCACGGTGGACCTCTCCGCGTTCACCACCACCGACGACCGCGAGGGCGAGCGAACCGAGGTCACGGTTTCCGTTCCGCCGTCCATGGAGCGCGTGCGCGAAGCCGTCGCCCGCTTCGTCGGGACGATTCAGCAGCGTCCGCCGGCGTTCAGCGCGATGAAGGTCGGCGGCCGGCGCGCATACGCGCTCGCCCGGGCCGGCGATGCCCAGGAGCTTCCGGCGCGACCCGTGCGGATCGACGCGATCGACGTCGAGCGCTACGACTTCCCCGAGCTCGATCTCGACGTCCGCTGCGGCAAGGGCACCTACATCCGCTCGCTCGCCCGCGACATTGGCGTCGCGTTAGGCACCGGCGGCCACTGCGCGACCCTGCGGCGCACGGCGGTCGGTCCCTTCACCGAGGCGATGGCCGTAGGCGTCGATCGGCTTCCGGAGAGGATCGGGCAACGCGAACTCGTCGCCCTCGGCGATGCCCTCGCGCTCCTCGATGCGACGTCGCGTTAGGCGACGTGCCCTTCGGTCCTCTGCGGCGCCTCGCTCGCCCTGTCGCGCCGATAGGCGTAGATCATGAAGATCGCCATGCCGCAGAGGAGCAGCATGTCGGCGACGTTGAAGATCCACGGGAAGACCTCAGCCGTCGGGTTGTTCGGCCAGCGGAGCCCGCCCGGCAGGTTCCAGCGCGGCAGCATGTGAAGGAAGTCGCGCACCGCGCCGTAGGTCACGCGGTCGTAGAGGTTGCCCATGCCGCCGGCGAGGATCATCCCGATCGCGACGTGCGCGACGCGGGCGTTGGCCCGTGTCCAACGCGCGAAGAACGCGAGCGCGACCGTCGCGGCGACGATCGTGAAGAGGACGAAGAGCCGCTGCCGATTCTGGCCCACGCCGAAGACCGCGCCGTGATTGAGCACCAGCCGCAGGTCGAGCAGGTTCCACGGCAGGGCCTGGATTCCCTCGTGCCACGGCAGGCGATAGCTCGGATTCCCGGCGACCTCCTCGTATCGCAGCTCGACCGGCTCGCTTGCGACGTTCCGGAAGGCCCAGGCCTTCGAGAGGAGATCGATCGTGAGGCCGGTCGCGAAGACGAGCGTGAGCAGCGCCCACGACGAGAGCGACCGACCGGCAAGGACCACGGTCGGCGCGGGCGCCACCGAGGGCGTCGGCTGCGCCGTCACCGCGCCCGGCGCGGCGGCTGCGGGCGAAGTGTGCGTTGCGTGAGGAACGTCCGGGCCATCCGTCATGGAGATTCACCGTCCCGGTCTCGCGGCCGCGAACCGACCAGCGTCACGACTCCGGCCATTCCCAACGCTGCGATCGGCTCCCCCGCGACGGCGCTCATCGCGACGAGGCGCCGCGCTCCATCATCTTCGCCGCCTCGATCGAGTACTTCGCCCAGGGCTTGGCCTCGAGTCGCGTCTTCGGAATCGGCTTGCCGGTGAGCTGGCAGACGCCGTAGGTCTTGTTGTCGATGCGGTGGAGGGCGGCATCGATCTCGTCGAGCAGGGCCCGCTCCGTTTCGGCCATGCCGAGCGTGAAGTCCTGATCGAAGGTGTCGGTGCCGATATCCGCCATGTGCAGCGGCATGGTCGAGAGATTGCCGCCGCTCGACCGAAGCGCCTCGTCCTCCATGCCCGAGAGCATGCCGACGAGGTGGCGCCGCTTCAGCATGAGCAGCGCCCGATACTCATCGAGCTCCTTCTTCGTGAGCTTGGTCTTGATCGAGCCAACCTGCGGATCGGGCTTCTCGACTTCCTTCTCGATGAGGGCCTTGGCCCGCTTCGGCGCCGGCAGCCCCTTCGTCGAGATCATCCGAACGCGGCGCCCGTTGATGAGGACGTAGCCCGAGCTGTCCGCCTGCGACGCGGCGGCAACGGCCGCAACGGACTTCGCGGTGGCCAGATCGATCGGACCCTTCTTCTTGGTCGAGCCCTTGGTTGACGCGGGCTTGGCGGCCTTCGCTTCCGCCTTGGCCTCAGCCTTGGCGTCAGCCTTCGACTTCGACTCCGCCGGAGGAATGCTCTTTCCGATGGCTCCGGACTTGGCCGCGGGGGCAGCGCCGTTCGCGATGCGGCTCGCCGGCGCCGGCGGGATCGCCGCACCCTTGCCGCCCTTCACGGGCACGCTCTTCTCGGCGGTCGTCGATCCCTTGACGGGCTTCTCCGGCACCGCCTTGCCGACGGGCTTGCCCGACACCTGAGCCGGGGCCTTCGCCGAGTCCTTCGCTGGGAGCTTCGCAGAGACCTTCGCTGGCGCGGACTTCGGAGCGTCGGCCTTCGCGAGCGCGGGCTTGCCGATCGGCGCCTTCGACGTCGGCTGCTTTGCGGCGGGCGACTTCGGCGCGACGGCGGACTTGCCAATGGGCTTCGCGGCGGACTTGCCTGCGAGCTTCGGCGCTGGCTTCGCAGCGGGCTTCGCGGAGGGCTTCGAAGAGGGCTTGGCTGTCGGGGCGATGGTCTTCAGAGGAGCCGCCTTCTTCTTGTCGGATGACGCCACCGCTGGCTTGGCGTGCGCTGCAGATCGTGCCCCCTTCTGGGCCCCCACCTGACTTCCAGATGAGCGGGCCGCAGTGGAATGGGAGGCGGATGAGGCCTTTGACTTCGTCGCCGACTTCGAGCTTGTCGCGGGGCTCTTCGCCAAGTCGCACACCTCTCGCCGCGAGCGCGGAAACGTCTTCGTCAGGGAAAGGGGCTCGCCGCTGGAGTGGACACCCGATGGCCGGGTGCCTCGCGGGCCCGATTTCCACATGAAAAAGGTGGCGAAGAATAGCTGAAACTGGAGCGCTCGTCAAAAGCGACGACACGCCGGACCGCATTCGGCCCGGCGAAGACAGGAGGTGAGGCTCGCGTCCGAGCCCCGAAGGAGGCTCACCCGAGCTTTCGGCTGAATGCCCCCATTGCCCTGAACTTCTCGTATCGCTGGCGAACGAGGGTTTCGGGATTGATCCGGGACAACTCGCGGAGTCGGTCGAGGATCCATCCCTGAAGTCGATCGGCCGTGGCTCGCGGGTCGCGATGGGCCCCGCCCACCGGCTCGGAAACGACGTCGTCGATCAGCCCGTTCTCCAAGTTCCGCCGCGCCGTCAGGGCAAGCTGCTCGGCGGCCCGGGTGTTGGTGACCTCGTTGGCTTCCTTCCAGAGAATCGCGGCGCACCCCTCGGGGCTGATCACCGAGTACCAGGCGTGCTCGAGCATGGCGACGCGATCGGCGACGGCGATGCCCAAGGCTCCGCCCGAGCCGCCCTCGCCGATCACCACGCTCACGATCGGGGTGCGAAGCCGGCTCATCTCGAAGAGGTTCTCGGCGATGGCCTGGGCCTGCCCCCGCTGCTCGCTCCCGATCCCGGGGTAGGCCCCGAGCGTGTCAACGAGCGTCACGATTGGAAGGCCGAATTTCTCGGCGAGCTTCATCTTGAGCAGGGCCTTGCGGTAGCCCTCGGGATGGGCACAGCCGAAGTGGCAGGCGACCTTCTCTGCGACCGTCTTTCCCTTCTGCTGACCGACGATCAGGGCCTTCATCGAGCCGATGCGGCCGAAGCCGGTGATGATCGCCGAGTCGTCGCCGAAACGGCGGTCGCCGTGGAGCTCGCAGAAGTCCCGGCACATGAGCTGGATGTAGTCGGAAGTCTGCGGCCGGAGCGGGTGGCGGGCGACGCGGACCGTCTGCCAGGCGGAGAGCGAAGAGTACGTCTTCTCGAGGAGGCTTCGGCGGGTTTCCTCCAGCGACGCGATGTCGCTGGCGAACTGCTCGGCGTGGGCGTGCTCGCTCAGCGCGTCGATCTGCTTCTCGATCTCGACGATCGGCTGCTCGAAGTCGAGCACGTAGGTCGCGCTGTAGCCGGGGCGTGGCATGGGCGGCCAGTATAGAGAACGGCTTCGGGAGGGCGAAACGAGCTGCGGGATCATCACTCGGGCGGGGCGACTCCCCTTCCGAATGCCGCGATACTGCTGCAATGAGCTCGCACATGGCCGTCTTCGGTTTCGGGAACATGGGTCAGGCGGTGGTCGATGGCGCCGTTCGGGCCGGCGTCGTGTCGGCCGATGCCGTGCTGGTCGTCGATCCCGATCCGGCGAAGCGTGATGCGGCGTTCCGCTCGGGCTGTCGCGCGAGCGACGATCCGGCCGCGGCCCGCGACTCCGGGATCGTCCTTCTTGCCGTGAAGCCGCAGTCCTTCGCCGCGCTCGCCCCGCGGCTTGCGGATCGCGGTCAGCGAACGCTCTTCCTCTCGGTCATGGCCGGACTCTCGGGGTCGCGGATCCTGCATGCCATCGGCGACCGACGAGACCACGCCGTCGTGCGGGCGATGCCGAACACCCCCTGTCGCCTCGGCGTCGGCATGACCGGCATCGCACTCTCGCATGGCGCCGGATCGGAGGACGCCCTCGTCGCCGAGCGGCTCTTTGGCGCGGTGGGCCGGACCGTGCGCGTTGACGAGGGACAGCTCGACGCCGTGACGGCCACCAGCGCGTCGGGCCCGGCGTATCTCTTCCTGCTCGCCGAGGCCTGGGAGCGGGCTGCGCAGGCGCTCGGCTTCGACCCCGTGACAGCGCGCGAGCTCGTGCGCCAGACGATCGTCGGGGCGGCGCGGATGCTCGAGGACCGGAGCGCCGACGCCGCCGACCTGCGGGCCGCCGTGACCAGCAAGGGCGGCACGACGGCCGCGGCGATCGCGGTGCTCGAGTCACGCGGCCTTGCCGACGCCATGCGCGACGCGTTAGCCGCCGCCGAGCGGCGCGGCCGCGAGCTCGGGAGCTGACGGCCCGATCGCGCGGTCAGAAGTCTCGGCGCACGAAGATCACCGCGGCAAGCGCGAGCACGACGACCTCGAACGCGAGGCTCGTGCCGATCACCCACGTCGCCGAGCGGTCCGCGGCGATCCTCGTCGCCTTCAGCTCGCCGTCGCGCTGGGCGCGGAACGAGATCTCGCGGTCGTCGTCGGGAAGCTCGTCGGGATTGGCGTTGCCGCGGTGCCGCGCCCCGGACATCAGGATCTCGGTGAGCGAGGTCGCCTCGTTCTCCGGCGCGAACCACCGGTCGATGAGGGCGATCGTTCCCTTGGTCTTGGGAACCGCCGCCGTTGCGGCATAGAAGCCGTCGTGCCAGGCCTGGGCCCGGTCCGCCGACTCCCGCTCCTTGACCAGCTCGGCCTTGTCGTTCTCGATCCGCCCGCGCAGCCGCTCGTACTCGTTGTCCTCGCGCGTCTTTCCCTTCGCCGCCATCGCCGCGAGCGTCTCCTCGCGCTTGGCGATGACCTTCTCGCGGATGTCCGCGACCGCATTGAACTGCGTGGCGATCGTGAGCGAGACCTGCTCGGCGGACTGCACCGCCCAGATCCCGAGCCAGAAGAGCGCGGCGGCGAGGATCGCGGCGATCGACGATCGCGTGGCGACGCCGACGAGGGCGCTTACCGCGTAGATGTAGGAGAAGAAGAGGACGACGACCGGAATCGCCGCGAGCAGCATCCACTGCCACTCGCCGAGGCGGAAGCGGCCGACGATGAGCGAGGCCACGCAGAAGACCGTGACCTGCATGAGGACGAAGAGCAGCGCCCCGAGGTACTTCACGAGAAAGGTCTTCAGCCGCGAGATCGGCTTCGCGAGCACCATGTCGATGGCGCCGTCGGCGAGGAAGTCGGGGAAGATCGACGCGGTCGAGATGAGGCCGAGTCCGGTGGCGATCCACGCCAGCCAGAAGGAGATGATCTGCACGTTGATGAACGGCATGAGCACCGTGCGGGCCAGCGGCGATCCGGCCCGGAACTGTTCGCTCTCGATCTCCCACAGTCCATACCCGAGGGAGATGCCGTTGGCGGTGATCGCGATCGATCCGTAGAGGACCACGACGAGCAGGTTGAGGATGAGCGTGAGCCAGAACAGCTTGCGGCTGGTCAGCAGTCGCCACGAATCGACGAGCAGGGCGATGGTCTGCATGATCAGGCTCCCCTCCCGTTCGCGGAAGGCGGAGCGGTCGGCGGTGCGGTTGCGGGCGTGCCCTGCACGGCGCCGGGCGTCGCGTCGCCCGACTCGCGGATCACGTCCATGAAGAGGTCCTCGAGCGACTGGCGCACCGGGCGCGTCGAGACGATGGTCACGCCGCGCGAGCGGAGCAGGTCGATGAGCGGCTGGACCTCGGCCGGCTCCGACGTGGGCACTTCGATCATCGAGGACTCGGCAAGGCCGTCGCGTCCGGCGTCGCGCGCCTCGACGCGGGCGCCGAAGCGCCCGATCGGTTCGCGGATGCCGGGGTCGTCCGGTCGGAGCCCGGTGACGACGAACTCGTAGCGGCGCGAACGCTCGGTGAGCTCCGCGATCGTCCCCTGCCGAATCACCGTTCCCTTGCTCATGATCGCCACGCGATCGCAGACCATCTCGAGCTCGCTGAGCAGGTGGCTGTTGATGAAGACCGTCTTGCCGCGGCGACGCATCTCAAGCAGCAGGTCGCGGATCTCCTTGCGTCCGACCGGGTCGACGCCGTCGGTCGGCTCGTCGAGCACGATGATCGCCGGATCGGCGATGAGCGCGACCGCGAGGCCGAGGCGCTGTCGCATGCCCTTCGAATAAGACGCGATCTTCTGCTTCGTCCAGTTCGACATGCCCACGAGGGAGAGGAGTTCCGCGGCCCGCTTCCTGCGTTCGGCCGAGGGCACCAGCGAGAGCGCCCCGAAGTAGCTGAGGGCCTGGGCTCCGTTGAGGTAGCTCGGGAAGCGGAGGTGCTCGGGGAGATAGCCGACGCGGCGAAGCGTGGCGCGGTGGCCGATCGGCTGGCCGAGCATGCTGCCCTCGACCCGCGTGCCGCGGATCACGGTCATGAGGATCTTCACCAGCGTGCTCTTGCCGGCGCCGTTGGGGCCGAGCAGGCCGAAGATCTCGCCCGGCGCGACCTTGAGCGAGACGTCGCGGAGGGCATGGACCTTTCCGCGGTAGGTCTTGCTCGCGTGAAGCACGTCGATCGCGAGCGAATTGGTCGAGACCATCATGGACTCCGAAGGGCGTTCCCGAAGGCGGGGCTCGCCCGAACGGGTGCTGATGCGAATCGTGCCGGGGCCGCGCGTGCGTCGCACACCGACCGTGGGCCGTAGTATTCCATCCGATGAGCGGACACGCGAGCGAGCACTCCGCGGTTTCGACGGCGCCTCCCGAATCCCGCGAGGCCCACCGACACGCCGACACGGTCCCGCCCACGGTGCAGCACGCATTTCTCACGACCTTCGGCGCGGTGCTCGCCGCCTACTTCTTCGTGGTCTTCTGCGTGGCTCGCGGCCTTCTTCGGGGCGTCGGCTTCGGCCTTTCGGAATCGGTCCAGTGTTTCTGCATGACCCTCATGATGGCGGGGTTCATCGTCTGGCTCGCGCCGCTCTCGCAGCTTATGGAGCTCTGGTACCACCACCGCGTGCCCGCCCGCCGCGCGCGCCGCGGCCTCTGCCCGAACTGCGGCCATTCGGTCGCCGGCTCGGTCGCGGAGGGCAAGCGCTGTCCGGAATGCGGCGGTGACCGGACGCTGCGGCCGCCGCTCCAGTTCGGCTGGGAGACGATCCGCCGCTTCTCGCTCGTCTGCGGCCTCGCGTATCTGGTCGGCTGCCTGGCGGGACTCGCGTGGCTCGGGCTCGACGAGCGGGCGTTCGAGCGCGAATACCTCGCCCGGCCGACGGAGCCCCACTCCCGGCCGCGGGCCTGGCCGGCGAGCTTCTCGATCCTCCACTACGACGGAACGGCCGCCTCGTCGGCGAGCGTCGCCGAGCCCGACGTGCAGCCGCTCGACCGGCCGCCCCCCTTCTCCCCCAACGAGAAGGGCCCGCGCTCCGGGGAACGCGGGCCCTAACAACTCGTCCATAACGCCTCGTTCACGAACGGCCAGTTCAGCGCTTCGGGCCGGCCTTCGGCTTCGCCGCCGGGGGCGACGACTTGGCGGGCGTCATGCCCGCGCTCTCGCCGCCCGGTCCCTGCATGCCCGACTTCGCCGCGCCCGCGGGCTTGCCCGGCTTCTGGGGCAGCGGGTACTGCGAGACGTACTCGGGCTTGAGCACGAGGTAATAGAGCTTGCCGTCGTTGAACTGGCCGCCGGCGAGCATCTCGGCCGCCGCGCCGGTGCCCATGTAGATGTCGGCGCGGCCCGCGGCGCGGATCGCCCCGCCGGTGTCCTGGTCGAGGAGGAAGCGGAGGAACTGCTGGGGCCCGTGGGCGATCGTCGGCGTGACGGTGTCGACGACGACCACGCCGCCGCGCGGGAAGATCTTCTTGTCGGTGGCGAGCGTCGACTTCTCGTGCACCTTCACGCCGAGCGAGCCGGCCGGCCAGTTGGCGCCCGGGTACTCGGTGAAGAAGACGTAGCTCTCGTTCTTGGCCATCACCGCCTCGATCGCGGCGGGGTTCTTCTTGTACTCCTCGCGGATCGCGCGGAGCGAGAGCTTCTCCTTCGGGATCACGCCCGCGTCGACCAGCGCCTTGCCGAGGCCCGAGTAGGGCCGGTCGGTCTTGCCGGCGTAGCCGATGTACATGATCTTGTTGTCGGGGGTGAAGATCTTCGCGCTGCCGTTGACGTGGATGATGTACGCGTCGAGCGCGCTCTCGACCCACGCGAGCTCGGTGCCGGCGAACATCTTGCTCGACTCGATCTCGGCGCGGCCGGGCCATGACTGCGTCGAACCGTCCGGCATGCGCCGGCCCTTCGGCTCGCCGGTGACCGGGTCGGTGATGAGATCGGCCGGCCGCTTGTAGAGGGGATAGCGGTACTGGGCGGTCTGCGTGCGGCTGCCCTTGAACTCCGGCGAGAAGTAGCCGGTGAAGAGGACATGGCGATCCGAGTCGTAGCCGACGGACTGCCACACGTCGAAGAGCTGGTCGATCTTGCCCTTGAAGTCGTCGGCGCTGGTCGCGCTGGCGAGGGCTTCCTTGAAGGCCACCGCGCTGGCCGCGGCCTGCTCATGGGTCGCGACGACCTCGGTGGTCGACTGGTTGTTGAAGGGATAGAACTGCTGGCTCGACGGCGCCTGGAACCAGGAGATGCTGCGGTCGACCGCCTGCTCGAGGAAGGTGTCCTTCGCGGCGTAGGCTGCGGCGAAGTCGGGCTTCGGATCGTTCGGCCCGAGCTTAATGAGCGCCGGTCCCTCGGTCTGGGCCCACGGGTCGGCCTTGGGCTTCGCCGGCTCCGGTTCGGGCGTCGTCTTGCAGCCGGTCAGGATGACGGGCAGGACGATCGAGGCGAACGCGAGACAGCCGCGCCATGAGGGTCGGCTGGCGCCACGCGTGGTGGCCGGTCGGCTCGCTGCACGCTGATGGCATGGCTGGGAACGGGACGGTGCGGGAGACATCGCGGGTGGCATGACGGGAACCATGGCTGAAAGGTACTTCCGTCCGAGAAGCGCCGCCACGGGCGGCGGTTCGGAGGTGCGGAACTCTGGTCGATCGCCGTCGATCGGGGCTCGCGCGGCGGGCGGATTCGGGGGCGATCGCGGGCGGTCCGATCGGGTCGCCGGCGTCTTCCCGCTATCGGCAATTCAGGCCGGAACGCAACGAATCGCAGCCGAAGTCATCGCGCGCCGAAGAGCCAAGCGGGCAGAGCGGTATACTCGACCCGTTCACGAGGCAGTTCCGAAGGACCCCCGATGCTCACCATGCCCCCCTCCATCACGCCGACCCTCGCCATCTTTGGCCTCCCCGGCGGATCGGAGTGGATCATCATCCTCATCATCGGCCTGCTGCTCTTCGGCCGCCGCCTCCCCGAGGTCGGCCGTTCGCTCGGCCAGAGCATCGTCGAGTTCAAGAAGGGGCTGAAGAACGTCTCGGACGACGTCGAGCAGGCCAGCAACCAGCCGAGCCGCAGCCCCCAGCAGCTCGCCGACCGCAGCTCGACCGAGGCGATGCGGCAGATGGACCAGCAGCACACCGACACCAAGGTGAGCTGAACGACATTCAGGTTCGTGCGGCGCGGGCGCTGGTGAGGCCGGCGTCGATCGCGTCGGCGTCCTTGGTTCGCCCGACCGCCCGATACGCGGCCGAAAGCGCTTCGTAGCCGGCGCCCCACGTCGGGGCCTGCACCACGCACAACTCAAGGGCCTGGACCGCGGCGGCGTGATCGCCGAGACGGCCAAGCGCCTTCCCGATCGTCAGGTGGACCTTCGGCGACTGATGCACCAGCGCCGCGGCGACGAGGCCATGGTCGAGTGCCGCCTGCGGATCGCCCAGTTCGAGGTGGCATGCGGCCAGTCCCGCGAACGCCTCGGCGGACTCCGGATCGCTCTCAAGCGCCGCGGTGAACGCCTCGACCGCCTCGCCGTGGCGGCCGGTGGCGACGAGCATCTCGCCGAGCCGGCTGTGGATGCCGGGGAGCCGCGCGTCCTGGTCGCGGAGCGAGCGAAGGCGGCCGAGCGCCGACTCGACCGAGCCCTCGGAGTACTCGAGCGCCGCCCAGAGCATGCCGACCTGCGCCGACGCCTGGTCCTCGGGAGGAAGCGCGGTGAGGACCGCCCGGGCCCGAGGCAGGTCGCGGGCGCCCATGAGGCAGGTCGCGAGGAGAACCTGGGCCGGCGCGGTGTCGCGCATGCACGGGTCGAGACGGTCGAGTATTGAAATCGCCGCGGCATACTGATTCGCGTCGGTATGCGAATGGGCAAGATGGAACTGGTTGCAGGCCACGGTCTCGCGCCGCGTCCTCTCGTCGTCGGGGCCGGGCGGGCTGATGTAGCCGAGGGCGATGAGCTGCTCCATCGCCGCCTGGGCCTCGGCCGGGTCGACGCGGAACTCGGCCGGGTGCTGGCCGGCGTCGCCCGCGATCGACTCCCACGAGTCGACCCGCGGCACCTCGGCGACCTCGAAGGCCTCGGCGAGGACGCGGCCGGCCATGTCGCGTCCGGCCGGGAAACCAAGGAGATTCAGCACCGTCGGCGTGACGTCGAGGATGCTCGCCCCGTAGAGCCGCGCCCCGCTCCGCACGCCCTTGCCCGCCGCGGCGAAGATCCCGTAGGGTCGGTGCCAGTCGACAGGGCCCGACTTGCCCTCGCGCGGGTCGGGGCGGTTGTGGTCGTTGTAGTAGCCGTGGTCGGAGATGACGATGACGGCGGTGTCGTCGCCCGCGAGCTTCAGCAGCGTCTCGAGGAGCATGTCGTGGAATCGATAGATGCCGACCATGCAGTGTCGGTATGCATCGAATTCCTCCTGCGAGACCTGATCCATCTTCGGCGGATGGAAGTGCATGAACTCGTGGCCGAAGCGGTCGATGCCCTCGTAGTAGACGGCCGTGAGGTCCCAGTCGTCGCGGGCGATGAGCTGGGTCGCGACGGCGTGGATCGTCGCGGTCTGGGCGAGCATGTGCTGGAGCTTGCCGAGCCGCTTCGGATCGATGGCGGCGACCGCCGCGGCGTCGGGCACGAAGGGCAGGATCGCGTCGGCCTCGATCTCGTCGGGATGGACGCGGCACGCGGCGAGCTCGTCGATCCGGGAGCGCGGCGAGACGCTCTCGGGCGAGACGGCGCCGACGCCGCCGTCGGACTTCGCGAACTGCTCGAACTGGTTCGAGACCATGACGCCGGCGATCGGCTCCGCGGGATGCGACGCGTACCAGCCGATCACGTTCGTGCGAAGGCCACACTGGGTGAGGATGTTCCAGAGGGCCTTGCAGCGGCGGCTCGTGCTTGCGACCGGTCGCACGCCGGGGCCGTCGGGCACCGGCTCGGTGAAGCCGCAGACGCCATGCTGGTCGGCGCGCTTGCCTGTCGCGATCGTGTTCCAGAGGATCGGCGAGAGGATCGGGCGCGTGGTCGCGAGGTTGCCCCAGGCGCCCGAGTCGAGGAGGCGGGCCATCGTCGGCATGAGGCCCTGCTCGATGAGCGGATGGATCATCTGCCAGTCGGCGGCGTCCCAGCCGACGAGAAGCACTCGACGGGGCGAGCGATTGGTGATGTGTCGCGCGATGCCGATGGCGATAGCCCTCGCCCCGCCCGCAAGCGAGGGCGGAGAGGTGAAGCGGGAAGCGTGATGTCACACCACGCACCCGTCAAGACGGGAGCGTTCGCCGTGCGGGATTCGCGAGCGACCTCGCGCGACGCGGCTTACTTGCCGTCGCGACGGCTGCGGAACCGACCGAGGCCGGCGGCGCCGACCGCGAGGAGTCCGAGAGCGCCGGGGCCGGGGATGGTGCCGGTCGTGATGCCGACGCCGTTGGTGCTCTCATAGGCCCAGTCGCGGACGACGAAGGAGCCGAGGGCGTTGTTGATGTCCACGCGAACCCAGGCGTACTTCAGGCCGGTGTTGCCGGCGAAGCTGAGGCCGAGGAACTTCCCGACGACGTTGTTGAACTGGGCCATCGGGTTGTTCGCGCCGTAGGCCATCGACCCGAAGAAGGTCGGGCCGACCGAACCGGCGTTCACGGAGAAGCCCGCGTCGAGGGCCGAGACGTAGGCGAGGCCGGCGTTGAAGCCGACGAGCTTGCCGGGGGCGAAGTTGACCGACGCGCCCTGATAGTTGCCGCCGCCGAAGATGTAGTTCTTCAGGAGGAGGTCGCCCGAACCGTCGAGATCGATGTCGAGGTTCAGGGAGTTGAACTGGTTGATGCTGATGTTCTGGACGCCGGAGTAGACGACGCCCGCCTGAGCGGCGGAGGCGACGGCGACCGTTGCGGCGGCCGAATAGGCGGCCCGCATGGCGTTCGAGTCAAGGGACTTCAGGAGGGACTGGGGCTTGCTTGCCATCTCGATTCTGACCTTGAGTGAGGGATGGGCGACGAATGACCAACGGGCGGCCAATGGGATAGCCGACCGGCATGCGCCGAGGGAACACTCCAATGTGCCGGGAAGAGGTCAGCGAGCAAGCCGCGGTCGCGGG
The DNA here is from genome assembly GCA_044220875.1 of Phycisphaerales bacterium. Classification (GTDB taxonomy): domain Bacteria; phylum Planctomycetota; class Phycisphaerae; order Phycisphaerales; family SM1A02; genus JAEUIT01. The sequence continues at coordinate 766,338 of JBGAQH010000002.1, forward strand.
ATTTGCGCCAAGAACCTGCGCTGGCAGGAGTTTCAAGGGAGGACGGGCGGGTGCCCACCGACCTCGCGAGCGGCCCGCCGCGCGTTACCAGATCTTGCTGCCGAGCAGCCACAAGCCCCACGGCAAGCGGCCGCCACCACTCGCGCCGCTAAGGGGACGACGCTTCGTCCGACCGCGTGACACACGCCGACCGACGCGATACCATCCGCGATCCGCCAGGGCGATTAGTTCAGCTGGCTAGAACGCACGGATCACACCCGTGAGGTCACTGGTTCGAGTCCAGTATCGCCCACTCGCAACGCCGCCTTTTGGCGGCGTTGCTTCGTTACTGGTTTGAGCGCTCCGTAGCGGCCGCCGCTGGGGGCGGCGGCACGCACAGTCGCTGTGGCGCGCGGAGCGTAGGGGGGGACGGCCTTCAAAGGTGGCCGGCGGTCACGCTTCTGAAAGCTGCGCACAGAGGTCGACAAGCGACACGGCTTCGACCTCGTCGCCGAGTGGGAAGCGTTCGACCCCGCCGTACACCATGAAGCTGCGTTCCGGCCGCACGGCCTCACGGGCGGCGTAGAAGCCTCGTTCCATTGCGGGCGCTGCGCCTCGCTTGATCTCGATCGCCCACATCTTGCGCCGGCCGGGGAGCTTCAGGAGGAGGTCGATCTCATCGCCGGTGCTCGTGCGGAAGAAGTTCGCCTCGGTGCCCGCTGGAGCGGCGGCGATGAGTGACTCGATCGCCATGCCTTCCCATGTCGCGCCGGCCACGGGATGGGCCAGGAGCGATTCGCGATCATTGATACCGAGGAGGGCGTGCACGAGTCCGCCGTCGCGGACATAGACCTTCGGCGACTTCACCAATCGCTTGCGGGTGTTGCCGTGCCATGGAGTGAGGCGACGCACAAGCAGCAGATCCACCAGGAGGTCGAGATACGCAGCGACGGTCTTGCCATCGACCGCGAGCGAGCGAGCCAGAGCGGCGGCGTTCAGCAGACCGCCCTGCTGGTGGGCGAGCATCGTCCAGAGTCGACGCAGCGTTTCCGCGGGAATGCGCGGACCGAGCTGCGGAATGTCGCGCTCGAGATAGGTGCGGATGAAGTCCGTTCGCCATCGCAGACTGGCGGCGTCGGATGCAGCGAGAAGGCTCTCCGGAAAGCCGCCTCGCAACCAGAGTGCGTCGAGACGATCCCGGCCAACCTCGCCGGCGTCGAGCGGAGCGAGTTCGAGATATCGAATGCGACCGGCAAGCGACTCGCTCGACTGCTTCAGGAGGTCGATCGACGCGGAACCGAGGATGAGAAATCGCCCGGTCCCCTGCCCCTTCCGCCGGCCCGTGTCGATGAGCCCGCGCAGTGTGCGGAAGAGCTGCGGAGCGCGTTGAATCTCGTCGAGGATGACCAGCTTGCCGGCATGCTGCGACAGATAGAGCTCAGGGTCGGAGAGCTTCGCCCGGTCCGATTCCGACTCAAGGTCGAGATAGACGGATGGCCGAGCCTGGGCGACCTCAAGCGCCAGGGTGGTCTTGCCGACCTGCCGCGGCCCGAGCAGCGCGACCGCCGGGGACTCTGCCAACGCCGATCCAAGCGTGGGAAACAGGCGTCTGGGGATCATCCGTGCAATTATGGAGCGCCGCTCCAGATTTGCAAGGAGGAGGTTGCTGAGCCGCGAGGCGGCGTGGGTGGGGCCGAGTGGGCGTCGTCAGGTGGAGCCGGGGGAGATAATACTCGGGGCAGACGGAGAGGGACCGCCAAGGCCCTTCAGCCGCCGAGTTTACCTCGCGTTCGAGCGGGGGGCTCTCATGGGTTCGACCTCTTCACGCACAATGTGACTGTCCAACTGGTTCCCCTGCGGGGCGAACCTCCGGGCGTAAGCGTCTTCGAGCGCCCGCACCTGTTTGGGGGTGGCGCGGGCCGCTTCCGTCCGGCCGCGCCTCACGCCATAAACACATCCGCACGCACCTTGAACCTCGCGGCCAAGAGCTTGAGGTGATCGACGGTGAGCGACCGCTCGCCTTTCAGGATCTTGGAGCCCATGCTTGCGTGGACGCCCAGCAGCCGGGCGAGGGACGAGGCGTTCATGCCGTGCTCCTCAAGCAGGTGACGGAGTGCGGCAAGGCCGGTGGCGCCCTTCGTCATCTCGATCGCGTGATGCGTCGCCTCGTAGGCCTGGACAAGCTGAACGAGCGTCTACATGTAGAGTTTTTGGCCCTTGGTGAGCTTCCCGCTCGCCATCAGCCGGTCGATCATCTCGATCCTGTTGTCGTAGTGGACATCGTCCGTGATGGCTTGGGGGGCATGAGGGCGACGAGGGCTTCGAACTTGGTGGGCATCCTCAATTTGTCCTTCGCATCCATTGGGTGCCCGACGATCGGCGACAGTTGAAGCGTACTCTCTCCTCAAAACTGATCGGACCGCTCGCCGGGACCCCATGCTGCGGTCTCAGGCACCATCCATTGAGAGAGCCCGTCCCAGAGCAAGATCTCCGAACTCTCGCCGAAACTCGAATTCCTGCGTCGGGCGCTGGGCTTCAGCTTGTGCCCTGCCCTCGCTCTCGCTATCAAATCGGAGCCATCTCTTGGCGACCCAACCATCAGTCTCGACGGCGAGACCTCCGCTTGGGAGCTTAGTGAGTGCGGATCAGACCCGTGACCATAACACCTCATCAGGCCAACTACTACGCACACGAGCTCACTCGCCATGGAGCAGTAGGCGAGCTCGACCGACTGTCAACAACCCTCTTCGACTCCAAGGTCGATCTGAATCCCCACCAAGTTGACGCCGCACTCTTCGCCATGGCGAATCCGCTCCAAAAAGGCGTAATCCTCGCGGACGAAGTGGGTCTCGGCAAGACAATTGAAGCTGGTCTGGTCCTCTGCCAACGCTGGGCCGAGCGCAAGCGAAAGCTGATCGTCGTATGCCCGGCGCACATTCGGAAGCAATGGCAGACCGAGCTTGCTGAGAAGTTCAGCCTTCCGTCGCTCGTCGTCGATCGGCGAGCTTGGGCGGCGCTTCGTGACGAGGGGCACGCGAATCCCTTCGACTGCGGGAAGATCGTCGTCGTCTCGTACGGGTTCGCAGCGCGAATGAAGGACGACCTGCGAGCGACGGCGTTCGATCTCGTCGTACTCGACGAGGCCCACAAGCTACGCAACGCGTACCAAGCGAGCCGAAAGGCTGGACAAGCTGTGCGGTGGGCGTTCGAGCTTCGGCAGAAGCTTCTCCTGACCGCAACGCCCCTCCAGAACAGTCTCCTCGAGCTCTACGGGCTCGGTTGGCTCCTCGACGATCACATCTTCGGAGACAGGAGCGCCTTCCAGTCACGGTACTGCAACGCGGGCGGCGATCTCTCCGGGCTTCGCGCTCGACTCTCGCACTTCTGCAAGCGAACGCTCCGCCGAGACTGCTCCTACATCAATTACAAGAAGCGCCAGGCGATGACGCACCCGTTCCCACAGACGGACGAGGAGAAGTCACTCCATCGCGATGTCATGGAGTTCATGGCGCGTGACATCAGCTTCGCGTTTCCGATGCGACAGCGGCAGCTCATCGAGATGATCCTCTTCAAGACGCTTGCGTCATCGCCGCAAGCGCTTGCGGCGACGCTCGGAACCATGCGGGCTAGGCTCGTCGCGTTGCGAGACGGACTTCCGGCCCAGACGGACGACGAGCTCGCGGAAGCGCTTGCGACCGACGAGGACATCGACATTGAAGCTCTGCTGGACGATCTCGATTCCGATGAGGATCGCGACGATCGAAACTCCGTCATAGTCCAGGGGCGAATCATCGCCGAAGAGTTGCGCCTGATCGAGTCGCTCATCGCTCGCGCTCAGCGGATTGGCGGTGACAGCAAGTCACGAGCGTTGCTGAAGGCGCTGGATGCCGCGTTCGGTCGTCTCCGCGAGCTCGGAGCGCAGAAGAAGGCGTTGATCTTCACAGAGAGCCGGAAAACGCAGGCGTTCCTCGCTGCCTACCTCGAAGCGAACGGCTATGCAGGCAAGGTCGTAACGTTCAACGGCGCGAACAGCCATCCAAGTGCGAAGCATGCCTACGACCGCTTCACGCGACAACACGCAGGCACCGACAAGGTCACGGGATCGAAGTCGGTCGACATGCGGTCAGCTTTGATTGAAGAGTTCCGTGACCACGCCGAGATCCTGATCGCGACGGAAGCGGCCGCGGAAGGCGTCAACCTTCAATTCTGCTCGCTCGTCGTCAACTACGACCTTCCATGGAACCCGCAGCGCATCGAGCAGCGGATCGGCCGGTGCCACCGCTACGGCCAATTGCACGATGTGATCGTCGTGAACTTCCTGTCGCAGGACAACCTTGCTGATCGCCGGGTGCAGGACCTTCTTCAGCAGAAGTTCAGCCTCTTTGATGGCCTGTTCGGGGCAAGTGACGAAGTTCTCGGGGCGATCGAGGAAGGCGTGGACTTCGAAAAGCGAGTCGCGGCGATTCTAAAGTCGTGTCGCACCGAGGACGAGATCAACCGAGCCTTCGATGCTCTGCAGCGCGAGCTCGAAGCGTCGATCAGCCAGCGCATGACCGAGGCCCGTCAGCAGCTCTTCGAACATTTCGACGCCGAGGTGCACGAACGCCTGAAGGTCCGAGGTGACCAAGCCCAGCTCGTTCTCGACCGAGTAGGTGAGCGATTCTGGAAGCTCGCCCGATGGGGGCTCGCGGGACGAGCCTCCTTCGACGACGTCAGGCTCGAACTTGAGCTGCCGACGCCCCCGGATCCGAGCGTGCAGTCGGGCCGCTACCGCCTCATCTCCGCTGTTCGCTCGGACGAGGAGGCTCGATCAACCGAAGCCCACCTGCTCCGGCTTTCGAGCCCACTCGGACAGTGGCTCCTCGGACTGGCGAAGAGCGAGCGACCGGCATGCGCCGCGATCCGGTTCGATGTCACTGGCAACGACCGGAAGATCAGCATGCTTAAGCCGCTCGTCGGGACGAGCGGTTGGCTTCGTCTGGAAAAGCTGACGGTTGAGAGCGACGCGACCGAAGAGTTCCTGCTCTTCACGGCGGTCTCAGACGCCGGACTGAACCTCGACCAGGAGCTCGCCCAGCGACTGCTGGATGTTCCCGGGCAGGTGGACGCACCCTGCTCGGATCCCGTCAACGCGATCGCCGCCCGCCTCGGCGCAGACGCCGACCGCCTCGCGGACGCGACCCTCGCCCGCGCCGCCGAAGCCGGCGACAGCCGTTTCCGGCTCGTCCAGAGCCAGCTCAACCAATGGGCCGACGACAAGATCGCAGCTGCCGAAGGTGAGATCGAGACGATCCGGCGCGACACCCGAGCGGCACGACGGCGGGCGGAGCTTGCCGAGACGATCGCGGCCCAGCAGGAAGCTCAGGAGGCGATCGCACGACTCGAAGCCGAGCGACGGCGTGCCTTTCGACGGCTGGACGAGGTCGAAGTCGAGGTCGAGGCGAAGCGCCAGCAGTTGCTCCAGCAGCTCCGCGCTCGATGCCAACGTCGGCACGCTCGCGAGACCTTGTTTACGCTCCGCTTCCGCGCGGTCTGAACCAATCTGAGCAGTCCGTGGCGACCTCGGGGCGCACACTCGTTCTGGCCCGGCGCGCGGTTGCGCCCATTGCGACGCCCGGTTGCAACTACGATCCGTCGGAACCCCGCCGATCGAGCGCCCTTCCACCCATGTCGACCACTTCCGCAGCCATCACCGACAGCAAGTTCAAGGCCCTCAAGGAAAAGCTGAGGGAGCTCTTTGAACTCGACAAGTCGGATCTCGACTTTGGCATCTACCGCATCATCGCGGCCAAGAACAAGGAGGTGAACGAGTTCCTCGATCGGCAGTTGAAGGATGTGGTTCGGGCGACGCTCGCTGAGCATGGCGCGGGCGCGACCGATCAGGTACAGGCCGAACTCGAGAAGGCGATCGAGCAGGCGCGAACGCTCGGTGCCGACCCAGAGACCCTTCCCAGGGTGAAGGAACTTCGTGGACGTCTTGAGACGGCAGGCGGGGCTGCGTCTGCCGATCTCGAAGCCGACATCTACAACCACCTCTACGCCTTCTTCGGGCGCTACTACGAGGAGGGAGACTTCATCTCCCAACGCCGCTACAAGGGCGACACCTACGCGATCCCTTACTCCGGCGAGGAGGTAACGCTCCACTGGGCCAACAAGGACCAGTACTACATCAAGTCGGGCGAATGGCACAAGGACTACCGCTTTCGAGTCGGAGAAGACAAGACCGTCCGCTTCAAGCTCGTCGAGGCGACGCAGGAAGTCGGCAACAACAAGGAAGCCGACGATTCGAAGCGTCGGTACATCTTGGCAAACCACCAGCCGATCGAAGAGACCTCGCAGGAGCTGACCCTGCGCTTCGAGTTTCGGACGCCAAACGCCAACGACTCTCAGCGCGCCGCAATCGGTGCCGTCGTTGTCTTCGGCGGTGACTACGCGAAGGCGACCAACCCGAAGAAGGGTGACCCGCGTGAGCAGTTCTGTGCGGATGCCGAACTGCGAGCCGTTGCGGCGATGTCGAGCGGTTGGAGGTCTCTTGTCGCAACTGCGGGCGCCGCGGCGACCAACGACAAGCCCGCGCGCACTCTGCTTGGAAAGCATCTCGACCACTTCAGCGCTCGCAACACCTTCGACTACTTCATCCACAAGGACCTCGGCGGCTTCCTGCGCCGCGAGCTCGACTTCTACATCAAGAACGAAGTCGTGCGCCTGGACGATCTCGAGACGCTGCCCATCGATCACCTGCAGCGGATTCAAGGCAAGGTCAAGGCGATTCGCACAGTCGCCAGCCGCATCATCGCGTTCCTCGCCGCGATCGAGGACTTCCAGAAGAAGATGTGGTTGAAGAAGAAGTTCGTCCTCAACACGAGCTGGCTGGTGACGGTGGATCGGATTCCGCCGGCGTTGCGGGATGTCGTCGCCGCAAACAAGGAGCAATGGGCAGAGTGGGAGAAGTTGGGCTTTCGGCCGGAGGGATCCGGAGCAGGCGGACTCTTCGGCGGAGCGGCTTGGGGGACACGAGCATACCTGGATGCCTGCGACAAACTGGTACTCGACACTCGGTTTTTCCGGCGCTCGTTCGTATCGAACTTGTTGGCGCAGGAATCTGTTGGGGCAATCGAACGTGCTTCACTGCTGATCAACGGAGATAACTTCCAGGCCGTTCGAACCGTTGGCGCGTCCCTGCGCAGCGACGCGAATTCCCTCTACCTCGACCCGCCGTACAACACAGACGCCGGGCCCATCATGTACAAGAACGCGCTGCGTAGATCGTCGTGGATGGCGATGGTCGCAGACCGGCTGACCGAATCACGAGCGCTACTCCGTCCAGACGGCGTTGCCTGCGTCACTATTGACGACTACCAGCTTCATGAACTTTCACATCTACTCGATCAGATCTATGGGTCGGACCGAGAGCTTGGTATTGCGCTGATCCGGAACAACCCGTCCGGAAGATCGACCGTCACCGGCTTCTCGGTCGCTCACGAGTACGCGTTGTTTTACGGCAAGACGGATGCAGCCAAGATTCATCGACTTCCGCGCTCGAAAAAGCAACTCGCACGCTTCACGACCGAAGGCGAAACCCTCGTGGATTGGCGCAACTTTCGAAAAGACGGAGGCGATGTCACGCACCGTTCAGCGCGACCAAAGCAATACTACCCGCTGTTCGTTCATCGCGATTCACTTGAAATCCGAGTGCCACGCATGACTTGGAACAAGGCTGAACGCGTTTGGGAGAAGGACGAAGATCCGGGGTCACATGAGATAGAGATTTATCCTGTTGACGACAAACGGCTGGAGCGAGTCTGGAGTCTGAACTCCGTGTCCGCGAGAGCACATCTGCGAGATCTCAAGGCAGTCAGACACAAGGACGGGACGATTCTGGTCCTTAGGCGGCACTTCCCGTCAGCTGGCATTCTCCCGCGAACATGGTGGTCCAAGAGGCAATACGCTGCGCGTGAGCACGGAACCGCGTGGCTCAAGCGATTCTTTGGAGCCCGGGCGAAGTTCTCGTTCGCGAAGGCGCCGGACGCGGTAGCGGATTGCCTGCTGGCGAGCGGAGTTGCCTCCTCACCATACTCAAGGGTCGTGGATTTTTTTGGCGGATCGGGTACGACGGGCCACGCTATCTGCATCCTCAACCGGCGAGATGGCTCCGAGCGCGCGGTGATGCTTGTTGAGGTGGGTCGCTACTTCCATACTGTATTGCGACCTCGTTTCAGCAAGTCGCTGTACAGCCCGGATTGGAGGATGGGGAAGGCGAAGGTCCACAATCAAGGTCTCAGTGCCTTAGTCAAATCCTTCGCCCTCGAATCCTACGAGGACGCTCTCAACAACCTTCCCGTCCCGTCCGGCACACTCCTCGACGGTCGGACCACCGAGGAGAAGGACGCGCTCATCACCTACTCACTCGACCTTGAGCTCGGCCCGAGCCTCCTGAACCTCGACGCCTTCCGCGATCCTTGGGGCTACTCGATCAACGCCCAGCTCGCGAGCGATGTCGAGATGAAGAGACATCGTGTCGATCTGGTCGAGACCTTCAACTACCTCATCGGCCTCAAGGTCCACGCCTACGGACCGATGGAGCGGTACAGCGCCGACTTCGAGCGCGTCGAGCATGCCGACTGTCTTGGCCGCCTCAAGGTGGCCGGTCGACTGCGTCGCGATGCCGAGGGACCGTATGTCTTCCAGCGCGTCGAAGGTGAACTCAACCCCGCGTCAAACGGCGGTGTCGCCTCGCGCGTGCTCGTCGTCTGGCGGAAGCTCAGCGACGCCCCCGAGAAGGACGCTGCGGTGCTCGATGCCTGGATGACTCGACACCGCGAGAGCACGCGCGAGCGATCCGAACACCGCGACTACCACCTCATCTACATCAACGGCCCGGTGACGCTGCCACAACCCACCGCCGAGATCCGCACGGTCTACCCAACCGAGGAGACCTTCAAGCTGAAGATGTTTGAGGACACGGAGGAGAACCTGTGATGGCGAGGTCCATCGCGCGGGATAGCGGCTCCGATGGACCGGACGGTCCCAGCGGCAGCCAGTTCCTCCTGTACCAATCCGACGACGGGTCGGCGCGGGTCGAGGTGCGCATGCAGGGGGAGACCGTCTGGCTCTCCCTGAACCAGCTTGCGACGCTCTTTGACCGGGACAAGTCGGTCATTTCCAGGCACATCTCCAACGTCTTTGAGGAACAGGAGTTAGATCGCGGGGCAACTGTTGCAGAATTTGCAACAGTTCAATCGGAGGGTGGCCGTACGGTCGAGCGCCGGGTCGAGCACTTCAGCCTCGATGTCATCATCGCCGTCGGCTACCGCGTGAAGTCGGCCCGTGGAAGCCAATTCCGCATGTGGGCGACGCAGAGGCTTCGGGAGTACATCGTCAAGGGCTTCGCGATGGACGACGCCCGCCTCAAGCGCGCCGGGGGCGGCAACTACTTCGAGGAGTTGCTCGCCCGCATCCGCGACATCCGTTCCTCGGAGCGGGTCTTCTGGCGGAAGGTCCTCGACATCTACGCGACCAGCATCGACTACGACCCGAAAGCCGCGAGCTCGGAGCTCTTCTTTCAGACCGTGCAGAACAAGATGCATTGGGCGATCCACGGCCAGACGGCGGCGGAGGTCATCCATCGGCGCGCCGATGCGACCAAGCCCAACATGGGCTTAACCACTTGGGCTGGCGATCGGCTCCGCAAGTCGGACATCACCGTCGCGAAGAACTACCTGAGCGAGGACGAAGTGAAGGCCCTGAATCTCATCGTCTCGGCCTACCTCGACTTCGCCGAGTTGCAGGCGACGAACCGTCGGCCGATGACGATGGCCGACTGGATCTCGAAGCTCGACGACTTCTTGCGACTCAGCGAGCGCGACATCCTGACGCATGCTGGCAAGGTCTCGCACGATAGTGCCGCTACGAAGGCTGGCCGCGAGTTTGAGAAGTACCAGACCTTGCTCAATGCCACCGAGCGCCCGGTGGATGCCCACTTTGATGACGCGCTGACGAGAGCGAGGGAGCTTGCGAAGAAGTTGCCGAAGCCAAGCCCTGGCAAACCCGCCACGCGCACGAAGCGAGGTAAGGCGAATGGCTAAGATGAAGCGTGCTGCACGCCAGAGCCCAGACTTTCACCGCCAGACCGTGCTCTTCCAATGGGCACTCGCACAGCTCGGCGTCGCCGATCTGAAGGAGTTCAAGGAGCGCTACCAAGTCTCGCCGGACAGCGCGGAGGGACTCGACGAGCGCACCGGCCTCCATCGCTTCTTCGAGACGATCGCCGGAGCGCTACCGATCGTGGCGGGTGGACGGGGTGTCGGTGTTGATCGGCTGCGGGAGTACGAGGAGCACATCCTCGAGCACACGCAGGCGATCAACGCTGCACGGGTTCGTCACAACCAGCCGCGCATCGACTGGAAGTACCACCAGTACCTCGCGCTGCTCTTCACGGAGATGTTCCTCGACCGATACTTCGAGGATCCTGCGGAGCTACGGGCCGAGATCAATGCTGGCATCGCTGAGCACAACGCAAAGGTCGATGAAGTCGATCGGGTTGAGCCCTTCTCCTTGGAGCCAAGAGACAAGGACGATGGCGATCCGCGTCGGCAGCTTTCTCGCCTCGCGTTTTGGTGTGCAACCGGAAGCGGCAAGACGCTTCTCATGCATGTCCATGTCCGACAGTTTCGACACTACCACGCCAACGCCCATCGGAGCGGTCGTTGGCCCAAGCTCGACCAGATCATTCTGGTCACGCCCAACGACGGCCTAAGCGAGCAGCACGCCACCGAGTTCACGCACTCGGGCTTCGATGTTGTGACCGTTGCCCAGCAAGGTGTCGAGGGTCTCTTCTCCGACCACGCGCGGCGAGCGATCAAGATCCTCTCGATCCACAAGCTCCAAGAGGAGCACGGCAAGGAGACGGTCGCCACAGAGGCGTTCGAGGGCTGCAACCTTATCCTTGTCGACGAAGGGCACCGCGGAGCGGGGCGCGGCGAGGATGGGAAGTGGATGGAGCGGCGAGACCAGCTCGGCGAGGCTGGTTTCACGTTCGAATACTCCGCGACGTTCAAAGAAGCAATCGCGACTGAGAAGATCCGCAGCCGCTACGCACGCTCCATCCTCTTCGATTACTCCTACCGAAGCTTCTACCGCGACGGCTACGGCAAGGATTTCACGATCCTGAACCTCGAGGACGACGACAAGCAGCGGCGCTATCTGACGGCTGCCGTCCTCCTCTTCTACCAACAGATGTGGGTGTGGCTCGACGGCGGCGAGGCGATACGACCCTTCCAGGTCGACAAGCCACTCTGGGTCTTCGTCGGCCACACCGTCGCTAGTGCGAAAGCCAAGACCGAGGACGACAAGGTGTCGGTCTCCGACGTCGTCGATGTTCTCCTCTTCGTCAGGACATTCCTTGCCGACCGTGCGGGCTCCATCGGGCTGATTCGCAGCCTGCTCTCCGAGGGGTTCGTTGATCAGCACGGCCGCGATATCCTCGCCGGGCGGCTGCCGCACATCGATGTGTCGGGTGACAAGGATCGACTTGCCAACGATCTCTTCGACGCGATCCTCCGCGACGTCTTCCACGCTCCCGGCGGCGGTGTATTGCGGGTTCAGCTCCTTCGTGGAGCAGAGGGCGAGGTCGCGCTGCAGGTCGGCGAAGGCGATCCGTTCGGCGTCGTCAATGTTGGAGATCCGCTTGCAGTCGTCGAAGCGTGCGAGAAGAACGACATCACCCGCGTCGAGGACGACCAGACTCGCGGGTCGCTGTTCAGCCGCATCAACCGAGATGACAGCCCGATCAACCTCCTCGTGGGATCGCGGAAGTTCACCGAAGGCTGGAACTCGTGGCGAGTCTCGTCAATCGGCCTCATGCGCATGGGCAAGGGCGAGGGAACGCAGATCATTCAGCTCTTCGGACGCGGGGTGCGCTTGCGCGGCTATCGCATGAGCCTGCGACGCTCCGCTGTGCTTGCGGAGAAGCCTCCGACGCCAGCGAATCTCCGCCAAGTCGAGACGCTCCAGATCTTCGGGATCAAGGCAAGCTACATGAGCCAGTTCCGCGACTGGATCTACGGCGAAGTGCCAGAAGCGCAGGAGAAGCAGGTCTGGGAGCTTCCCGTTGTGAAGAACCTCCCTTCGCGGAAGCTCAAGACGCTGCAGCTTCGAGAGGAGATCGAAGGCGTTCCTGTCGACCGCGGAAACGCGTTCCGCAAGCTCGGACCTCTTGTCCGGCTTCGTCCGCCAGACCCGACAAGCGCGGAGGACGCATGGCTTCGGCAGACGCCCACGAAACTCAATTGGCTGCCGCGCATCGCTGGAGTCGCGAGCGAGCGAGGCGATGTCACCTCTGCCATCGGACAGGTCCGGGAGCTGCCGCGACAATCGCTGAAGCGCATCCCGATCTTCCTTTTCAATGTGGAGGCGCTGCTCTTTGGACTGGAGGCCTATAAGGCGACTCGAGGACTCGATCGCCTCCATGTTGACCGCGCAGCAGTCGTCGAGCTACTGGAACGCGACGACTGGTACGAACTTCTCGCGACGCCAGACGACATGCGTCTCGACCGGTACGAGAACCGCGGCCAGTGGCAGCGAATGGCCCAGCAGCTCCTGAACTCCTATGCGGAACGGTTGTACCGCTTCATCCGAGGCCGCTGGGAGGCACCGTACATCGAGGTCGTCGAGATGAGCGATGAGGATCCCTCGATGGTCGAGACCTATTCGATCGAGACGACGGACCTTGCGAACACGCGAGATCAGGTGAAGGCAATCGCAGCGTTCGTGAAGGAGCTTGTCGAGGCAGTCGGGGCGTTTCCGATGTCAGCTTGGAGGCAACTCAACGGTCGCTGGCGCACAGTTCCGTTTGCCGGTCATCTGTACCAGCCGCTCATGCATGTGGGACGCAACGCCGAGATCCGGATCAGCCCGGTGGCACTCGATCAATGGGAAGCGCAGCTCGTCGAGGATCTTCGGGGCTGGAGCGAGAAGCACCAGCGTCAGGAGATCTTCCTCCTTCGCAATAGGGCGGTCACCGGTTTAGGTTTTTTCCAGGCAGCGAACTTCTTTCCGGACTTCCTGTTGTGGGTGCTTGATGGAGAACTGCAGCATCTCGCGTTCGTTGATCCGAAGGGACTCCATCACTTCGACCCATCGCATCCAAAGATCCAGTTTGCAACGCGCGACATCCCGCGGCTTCAGGCCATTGTTGCGCAGCAAGCGAAAGATCTACGCCTGCATGCTTTTATCGTCTCGAACACGCCTTACGCAAGTCTTGACTGGTCGCATGGAGGCCGTCGACGCATGACAAAGGCGGAAATTGAGGCACTCGGCGTACTGTTTCAGGCCGACGACTCTACAACATATATCCAAACGCTGATGGAACAAATGACGCGAGGTTGAGAGTCAAGGGGGCAGGGAGACTTCGCACCTCGCCGAGCAATCGGAGTCCCAATCGTCCCTCGCACAGCCGAACGCGAAACGTGGCGACGTCGAGGAGCATGCGCGATCAATGTACCGAAGAGAGACGCGAGGAAGCCTGCCTATGCCCTCCAAACCCCACTACGTCGACAAGGGCTCCTTCCATTACCTCCCCGAGGAATGGGCGCAAGCGAAAGCCGAGGCTCGCGACGCGATGATCGCCGTCGCGCGGCGCAAGGCGACGATCGCGTACGGCGAGTTGGCGAGGTCCATTCGGGCGATCAGCTTTGAGCCGCGTGCGCAGGAGTACTTCGCACTGCTCGGGCAGATCGCCGAGGAGGAGCATCTTGCTGGTCGGCCGCTCCTGTCGGTGGTCGTTGTCCACAAGGATGGGGACCAGATGCCCGGGCCTGGGTTCTTTGAATTGGCTCAGGCGCTGGGCCGACCGGCGAAGGACCGGTTGGCGCTGTGGATGGGCGAGCTGAATGCGGTGTACGGCTATTGGGCCAAGGCGTTGTAGTGCAGCGGAGCTGTCGCGTGACCTTCGTTGGACGACGGCCCCCTCTATCGCCGGCGGCGACATCTCCCCCGCCGTGCGGCGGGAGAGAGCAGGTCTTTGCTGCGAACGGCCTCCGTGGCCGCCCATGGTCGGCGACTTCCTGAGTCGGGCAACAACGGAAGCGGATAGCGTGGGCGGCATCGCCGCGGTCGCGCCGAAGCGGTGATTGTCCGGCGCCGCGCTTCCTCTTCTTGCGTCTCACATCGATGGCCCCTCGTCGCACCTCCCGTTCGCTTTCGACCTCGCTCGCATCCTGGGTCGGGCTGCTCTCGGTCGCGGTCGCCGCGCTGCCCGCGTCAGCGCTCGGCGGCGCACAAGCGGCTCCCGCCGCCGCGACCTCGCCATCCGACCGCGCCTCGTGGTCGCAGCGCATCGACGCATACCTCACCGCCGCTCGACAGCGGACGCTCGACGCGTGCGCCGCGAAGGGCATCGCGCTTCCCGCTGACTTCCTCGCCTGGGTTGACGGCGAGCCGCTGGTGCGAATGAGCGTCTACGGCTGTCGTCGCGATCCGCTGCCCGTTCTCCTCGCACTTCGCTCGCTCGACATCGATCTCGGTCCCGATCTCGTTCGCCGCGACTACACGCAGCTCGCCCTGGCCTTCGCCATCAACGGTTCCTATCAGTCGCCGAAGAAGAAGGCCTCGGGCTGGAATGACGGCGATGGCGAGGCTCCGTCGGGCGAGTTGCCTGACGTCTCGTTGCGACCGCCACTCTCGCTGGTGATTCCCGGCGATCCGCGCGTGCGCGTCGACACGAAGGCCCCGTCGCGCGCGCTTGACCGCGATGATCACATCATCAATTTCCTCGAGGACCACGCCGAGATCGAGGTCGAAGTCCAGACCAAGGAACTCCCGCCCCTCGAGTACGACGAGAAGGGCGTGGCGAAGCCGCGCGGCAAGCCCGTTGACGTCACCAAGAAACTTCGGCGCGGGCTCGTCGGCGCCGACGTGATCGCATCGGCGTCGCTGCAAGCCGAGTTCAACGAGTACATGAAGGCCCATGGCCACCCCGACGTCCAGCTCGACTGCGGCGAACGCGTCGTCCATTGGAAATCCACCGAAGCGGTCGGCGACGACGCCCTGCGCAAGCGGATCGCCGCGGCCCACGAGCTCTTTCACGCCGCCTATCGCGCCAAGGGACGCATGCCCGCCGAGCGCGACCGCGCCCCGACACCCTCCGAGTCGATGGCGTGGTTCATCCGCAACGACCGCCATCCCTTCACCGACGCCGAGCGCGCGGAGCGCCATTGGCCGCTCTTCCCGCTCAACGCCCCCTGGCCCGTTCTCCTCATGCTCGCCGCCGACGACCAACCGCTCCGCGAGCGCGAGGAGATCTGGGCGAAGTTCCGCGACTCGGGCGAAATGCGCACCTACGGCGAGTACATCGGCGGCATCGCCCAGCAATTCGATATGCAGTCGGCGCGCCGGGTGAGTCCCTTCGCTTTCAGCTATGGGTCGATTCAGATGATGTGGAAGGACGGCGGCGTCTGCGGAACGATGGGAAACATCGGCGCCCGCACGTGGCGCATCTGTGGCGTGCCGGCCTCCACCGCCGGTCAGCCCGGGCACTGCGCCCTGGTGCGGATGGACTACGACCCGGCCACCAAGCACTTCCGTTGTCGCGGCGAGCAGTACGCGACCGGCGGCGACGAGGTGACACACGTCCACGCGATGTGGAACTACGACGATCGCGGCGAGCGGAAGCGGATGATCTATCACCAGAGCGTCGCGTGGGGCGTCAATGCCGGTCTCGCGTCGTTCGTTGACACGCTCGTCATGCGGCGGATCTACGACGCGATGCCCGCGGCGGAGCGAGTGGGCGCGGCCGCGTCGATCATGGGCGAGGCGCTCGATCGCAACCTCTTCGCGATGACCGTCATCGAGGCCGCCGTCGCGAACGCCTCCGACGTCACGGCCCTGACCGGAATGCTCGACGCCTTCAACGCCCGCCTCACCGCCGCGTACCCGAGCGAGAAGGACGCGAAGGAGTACGACCTCTATCGCGCCACCGTGCGCGATCTCGTGCACGCCCGCATCGCCGCGCTCCCCGCGCCGGCCGACAAGTCCGCCTCGTCGGCGCTGCTTCGCGAACTCGAGCGGCAGGGCTGCGCCGACGCGAACCTCCTCGCCCGCACCTGGCGCGAGATCGACGGCGAGGAGGGCTTCGTCGAGCGCTGCCGCCGCGAAGTCGCCCAGTACATCGAGTCGCCGAACCGGGCGAAGAACAAGAACGCCTCGAAGCGATTCGCCGAACACCTCAAGGCCCTCGGCCAGACCACGAAGGGCAAGGACGCGAAGAAGGCATGGGCCGCGGCGATGCTCGAGAGCTTCGCGAAGAACGAATTCCTCACCATCAAGGGCAAGCAGTCGCTCGACCCGACCGTCGAGATGCTCTGCAAGCTCGCGGACCGGCCGCCGCCGACCACGTGATGGCACGTTGAGCACTCCGGAGCGCCCTCCGGGCGCACACGCCGTCTGCCTCGAGGCGGAGTTGCGTCCCTCATGGAGCGGGCATTCCAAACGTGACGAGCGACGTGGCCAGCGTCAGCAGGTCACGACGACCGTCTCGCCGCCCGAGGCCCAGGGCCGTCGGTCGAATCCGCCGAAGATCCGCACGCTTCGGAAGCCCGTGCGGGCGAGGAGATGCTGAATCTCGTAGCGGTGATACCAACGCAGGTCGAACTCGGTCGTGCCCTCCGAACCCGGCGGACCTCCCTCGAAGCGGAAGCGGATGTGCATCACCTGCCGGGCATGATCGCGCCGCACCGAGTGATGGCAGCGCGTCTCGATGCCATCGCTGAGGAACGTGGTCCCGAGCGACTCGGGCTCATCGACGATCGCGAGCCGATCGAGCTTCGGATCAAAGAGGTCGAACGCGAACATCCCGCCCGGAGCGAGATGACGCCGGATCCGCTCGAGAGCCGTGAGTTGGGCATCAACGTCGAGAAGATGCGAGAGCGCCCGATACGGCGCCGTGATGAGCGAGAAGCGCCGACCGTGAAGGTCAAGCTGCTCGATGGGCGAACAGACCAGCTCGAGATTGGCGGGCGGCGACTTTCCGCGCAGCACGTCGAGCATCGCCATCGACGGCTCCAGCCCGACGCACTCGACGCCAGCACGGGCGATCGGCAGCACGATCCGCCCGGTGCCGCAGCCAAGCTCGAGCACCTCGCCGCCGGAAGCGACCGCGAGATCGCGATAGAAGTCGACATCGCCGATCGGCGTGCGGACCGTGCCGTACATCGCGTCGTAATGGCGGGCGAGAAGGTCGTCGCAGGAGCTTGCCGCACACATGATGCGGTGCATGATCGCATTGGAGGCCGGAAGACGCCAACGGTGGATCTTCAGCGAAGCGACCTATCCGCGAGCGATGATCCGGCGATTCGATGGTCACGTGTCAGGCGATCGGCGACCCGCGGAGCTCCCGGGGCATGCGGGAAGCTGGGGATGAAGGAGCTGCACTCAGTGAACCGACTCGGCGCGGGCGCCGATCACGGTCTCACCCACACAGTCCCCAATCGCCGAGCAGGATGGCCAAGTCGCTCGAGCCCACCGCGCCATCGTGATCGAGGTCCGCCGAGCCCGCCGTTCCCCACTGGCCGAGCAGGACCGCGAGGTCGCTGGCGCCGACATCACCGCTCCCGTCGAGGTCGGAGGGGCACTGCGATTCGCACCCATAGCGGGCGAAGTTCATGGAGATGGCGCCGTCGGCGCGGAGGAACTGTCCGCCGGCTAACAGTTCGCCATTCGCCCGCGTCGCCAGGCCATAGACGACGCTGTAGCTCGAATCCGTCGGACCCGTGAGCCCAGCGGCGAGGGCATGCCACGCGCTGCCGTCCCAGCGGGCGATGTTGATCGCGCTCTCGCCGCCGACCTGCGTGAATTGACCGCCGACGACGACGTCGCCGTTGCCGGCGATCGTGAGGGCGAAGCCGGCGCCGTCATTGATGCCGCTGCCGAGCGATTCCCAGTCGCTGCCGTTCCACCGGGCGATGCCCGAGGCGGAAACGCTGCCCGCATACGTGAACGCTCCGGTCGCGATGAGTCCGCCTTGGGCATCGACGGCCAATTCATAGATCGGTTGGTCGGTGCCCGCACCAAGCTCGTGCCAGCTCTTGCCGTCCCATCGTGCGACGTAGTTGAGCGGAATGCCGTCGATGGAGGTGAAGTCGCCGGCGACGACCACATCGCCGTTGGGCATCGTCACCGCGGCAAGCACCTGGCTGAACTCATTGAGGCCGATGCCGCTCACGCTCCACGTTCGTCCGTCGAAGAATGCAATCGACTGAACCGCGAAGCCGCCAATCGTCGTGAACAAGCCGCCGACCACAAGCTGTCCGTCGGGGCGGAACGCCATCGCCCGCACGTATCCGTCGCATGCGGCGCCGAGCCCGTCCCACGACGTGCCGTTCCAGAGCGCGATCGAATCGAATTCCTCGTCGCCGGGCAGCATGAATGCTCCGCCGATGAGGACTGCGCCGTCGGCGCGCTCAACGATCTCCTCGACGAATCCGAACGCATGAAGCTGCTGGCTCGGCGGCGTGAGCGGGCCCCAACTCGATCCGTCCCATCGAGCGAGTCGGTGACTGACGCCGGGACCTGCCGACGAGAAGTCGCCGCCGGCGAGAACGTCACCATTGGACAGCACGGTCAGCGTGTCGATCCACGCCCCGTTGAATCCGGTCGCGAGCGCCGACCATCCCTGAGCGGGCGTGGCGTCGTCCGACCAGCGGGCGATGTTCGACGCGTTCGACGTGCCTGCCGACTCAAACTGGCCGCCTACGACGATGTCGCCATCGGCGAGGGCCGTGATCGAGAACGCGATCGCCATCGAGCCCGGTGCCGCAATGCCGCTGTCGAGCGGCGTCCATTCGGCACCGTTCCAGCGGGCCACGCCGGCCACCGGTGTGGTGCCGACCATCTCGAGCGTTCCTCCGACGATGAGGTCACCGGAGGCGGAAACGCCGAGCGAGTGGACGATGCCCTCGGTGACGCCGTTGCCCGGAACCTGCCAGGACTTGCCGTTCCACACGGCGATGCGCTTCGCGGGAACGCCCCCCGCTTGCGTGAGGTTGCCACCGACCGCGATGTCGCCGTTCGGCAACACGGCCATTGCATTCAGGGCGAGATTCGTTCCGCCGCCGACCTCCGCCCACGACACTCCGTCCCAGCGAGCGAAATTCATCGCGGGACTGCCGTCCATGATCTCGAAGTCGCCGCCAGCGTAGAGCTCGCCCGCCGCGTTCACCGCGAGCGCCGTCACCGATGCGTAGCCGGCCGAGCTGTCGGCGCCGCTGCCCATCGCACTCCACTCGGCGCCGTCCCAGCGGGCGATGCGCGGCGAGAACGCCTCGCCGGCGAAGAGGAAGTCGCCGCCTGCGACAAGCGAGCCGTCGGGCAGGACCGCGAGGGCCGCGACCGTGATGCCCGGCGTGCCGAAGTCCAGGCCCAAGCCGAGCGGCGACCATGCGGTTCCGTCCCAACGGGCGATGTGCGATGCCGGCTTGCCGTCGGCGTCGAGGAAATTGCCGCCCGCGACGAGCGAACCGTCGGGCATCGCGACGACGGCGCGCACCGTGGAGAGGTCGCCGACGAGACCGAGGCCGGCACCGAGCGCCGACCACGAACCGTCCGCCGGGTCATACACGGCGATGTTGTTCGCGACCACCGTGCCGGCAATGTCGAATCGCCCCGCGACCACCAGTTTCGGCGTGCCGGGTCCGTCGCCGTCGGCATCCCAGAGGGTCGTCGCCGCAACAAAGAGGTTGGTTCCGGGGCAGCCGCCGCCCGCGAGCCAATGCGGATCCGCACACTGGGCCGAGGCGATGGCCGTCGCGGCCCCCGCCATGAGGACCGACGCCCACAGTGCCGAAAACGGCCGCCGCGCGCGGTCGGCGACGTGCTGGTCATGGGGCGAGGGGACAGCGACCTGACGGGCGACGGCTCGGGACATCAGCGGCTCCGGAATGCGATAACGGCAGCGCCTCGGCCCCGGGCCGCGCGCAGCCGATCCATCTCTACCACGGCGGGGCGACGGGTCAACCGAAAATCCCTAAGGGAGGATTTTTGAGCGGCAATCTCCCTCAGGGAGCGCAGCCCGGCGGAACCCACCCCGGAGGTCCGCGCTCGAGCCCACCGTAGAATCGGCCGCGTGAAGGCCCGCGTCGCCAAATCCCTCCATGCGAAGGCCGCCGAAGCCGCAGCGGCGAAGCCCCGTCCGAAGCGGAGTTCGCGCGGTGGCGCGGCGCCGACCCGCATCACCGGCGATGCGCCCGGCACGCCGCCGCCCGAGTTGGGCCGCGTCGCGACGCGGCTTCGTCAGTCGCTCCGAAGCGTGCTCCGCGAGTTGCCGGGCGACGACATCCGCCCCATTCCGCTCGCGCGGCAGCTCGGCCTCAACAAGAACCTCACGAGCAAGCTGCTCGCGGCGCTGGCCAAGGACGACGTTCTCGCGATGGTGCGCGAGCTCCCCGGCCCCGTGCCGATCGCCTCGTTTCTCCGCGCCGCGAAGACCGCCCGCGCCGCCGCGACGTCGATCGCGCGGGCGGAGTCTGCGCTCGACGCGTTTCGCCTCCTGCTCGAGCAGGAGTTCGGCGACAAGACCCACCTCGACACGCTCCTCTCCTCCTGGCTCCCCGAAACGCATGCCCGCACCGAGCTCACGGCGCGACAGCTCAGCTTCCGCGGCGCCTCGCTCATCAAGGGCCTTTCGGTCGACGTCGACCTGGCGTGCTTCATCATGTATCCGTCGCGAGAGGACCCGGCCTTCGCCGACGTCGGCGTCATCTCCGGGCGCCGCGGACTGCGCCGCATTCGCCACGGAGTGCAGATCCGGCTGAGCGGCGGCACGCGATATCCGACCGCCAAGGCCTCCGCCGCGTCGGACATTCCCGATCACGCGATGCTCGCGGAGCGGTTCTCGCGCGAATTCAGCGACGATCCGCTGCCGCTCACGATCCGCGATTCGCACGCGGGCACCGAGTACGTGGTGGATGACCGCGGCATCGGCCCGAAGTCGGCGATCAACGTGTTTGTGGCCGAGTGCTATGAACGGAAGATCTCGATCCTCCGCCCGGTCGAGGGTCGGCGCGACCGGCGCTGCTGCAGCGTGGCCGTCGTCGACGAGCCGTGCAAGACGCTCGTCCTCGAGACGCTCATCCATCGCGACATCTGGCCGCGCCTCGAGCCCGAACTCTGCATCTACGACACGGCGAAGAACGGGCGCACCGGCCCGATGGACGAGGACCGCAGCGCCGACCTCATGACCACCAGCGATCGCATCGAGTCGCTGGGCCTCGGCGTCGAGCGATTCGCCACGCCGCTCGTTCCCCGGCACGTCGAGATGATCCGCTACGTCTGTGCCGCCCGCGGCTGGGACGTCGATGCGCTCCGCGGCTATCGCTGCGTGAGCCGCTACCCCTTCTACAGCTCGCAGATGAGCATCTGCTGGAGCCCGTTTGCCTGAACCCGCACCGGGCGCCGCTCAGGCCGGTGCGCGGCGCTGGGCGAACATCCAGTCGAGGACGCCGTCGGGTCCGAATCGATAGGCGGGGGTCCAGCTCGCGTGGCCGACCTTCGGGTACTCGCGATAGCTCGGATTCTTCGGCGCCGCGGCGGACGCGTCGTGGACCTTCGGCTGCGCCGCGGCGATCGCGTCGCGCATGGTGCGCGAGAGCCGCGTGGGCACGATCGGATCGTCATCGCCATGCACGATGAAGAACGGGATCGCCGCGACCTTCGGGGCCGTCGCCGGATCGCCGCCGCCGCAGATCGGCACGACGGCCGCGAAGAGCTCCGGCCTCCGCACCGCAAGGTCGAAGGAGCCGAAGCCGCCCATCGAGAGGCCGGTGAGGTAGATGCGAGCGCGATCGACCGGCCGGGTGGCTAACACTTCGTCCATCGCGGCCATGACCGCCCGCATCGCCCGCGTCGGCTCGGCGGCGAACTTCGGCGTCTCGTTCCGGGTGCGGATGCCCTCGATGTCGATCGGCGCCCAGGACTCGCCCTTCGGGCACTGCATCGCGAGGATGAAGCACGGGGCCTTGGCCTGAAACTCGGCGCCCGCGGCGGTGCGGACGAAGTGAACGAGCTGGGCCTCGTTGTCGTCGCCGCGCTCGCCGGCGCCATGGAGGAAGACAACCAGCGGGACCTTCTTCCCTTCGGCGATCGCCGCGGCGGGCGGCTCGACGAGGCGATAGCGGTAGGTGGCCTCCACCGTTCCGTCCGGATGCTTCAGCGTGGTGGTGCCGGAGGGGATGGCGACTGCCGGCGCGGCGGGCGCCTCCTTCCTCGGCGCCGCCGTCGGCGGGTCGTCCGACATCCAACCGCCGGCGACGGTGAGCAATGCGGCGAGACCGACGACGAGAGGCAGGAGGGATCGCATCGCCGGATCGTACGGAATTCAGGTCGGCTGTCGAACGACCGCCAGGAGGTAGCCGTCGTAGCCCTTCTCGCCGACAGTTTGGATGATGGTCGCCTCAACGCGCGGATCGGCTCCGATCTCGGCGACGAGACGACGAATCCCCTGGACGCGCGGGTCGGCGCTCTCCCGCTCGAGCACTGCCCCCTCCCGAACCACGTTGTCGACGATGATCACGGCGCCGGGCCGGGCGAGCCGGACAGCCCAGTCGAAGTACTCGGCGCTCGCGTCCTTGTTCGCGTCGATGAAGACGAAATCGAAGGGCTCGCCGCCGCGCGACGCGAGGATCGGCAGCGTCTCCAGCGCCGGACCAACGATCACCTCGACGGCGCCGGCGAGGCCGGCCTCGGCGATGTTCGCCCGCGCGACGGCCGCGTGCCGCTCCTCGAGCTCGAGCGTGACCAGCCGACCTCCCGGCGCCAGGCCGCGGGCGAGCCAGATCGCGCTGTATCCGCCCAACGTTCCGATCTCGAGCGCGCGCCGCGCCGCGATCGCCTTCGCCAACAGCATGAGCTGCTTGCCGTGGCTTGGCGTGACCTGAATCTCGGGAAGCCCCGCCGCGGCGCTTGCGGCGAGTGCGCGATCGAGCGACGGGTCGCCCATGCCGAGCCCAACCACGAATTCACGATCAACGGCGGTCCAGCGAAAGTCCATGCCGGATCATACGAACCGGCGCGCGGGCAGCAGGTACGCTTCGCGCATGACCCAACGGACCGACGAGGAATATGTGCTCGGCACGCACGATGCCGAGCGCGACCGACTGGTCTTCCAGCACGCCCTGTGGCTCGACGAGGCCCGCCGCGCGTGGACGGCCGCCGGCGTGACCGCGGGCAGCCGCGTCCTCGACCTTGGGTGCGGCCCGGGACTGGCGACGGAATCGCTGCTCGAGATCGTCGGCCCGCGCGGCCAGGTCACCGGACTGGAGATTGCGCCGCGATTCGTCTCCCAGGCGCACGCCCGCTGCGTCGCCGCCGGGCGCCCCGACGCCAGGATCCTCGCCTTCGACGTCATGAACGACGCCCTTCCCGCCGACTGCCGCTCGGCCTTCGATGCGGTCTGGTGTCGGTGGCTCGCGATGTTCGTGAGCGAGCCGCGGCGCATCGTCGAGCGGGCCCATGACGCACTGCGCGTCGGCGGCCATGTCGCGTTCCACGAGTACGTGAACTACGGAACCTACTCGCTCTGGCCGCGCGGCGAGCGCGTCGCCGAGTTCGTGCGGCACGCGATCGCGAGCTTCGCGCGCGACGGCGGCGACGCCCACGTCGCCCGGCGGCTTCCCTCGCTTCTTGTCGAGTGCGGATTCGAGATCGTCTCGCTGCGGCAGATCGCCCGACTCGGCCGACCGAACGAACCGTTATGGAACTGGCCCGGCGGCTTCGTGCGCACGTACGCGCCGCGACTCGTCGAGCTCGGCTTCGCCGATCAGCGGTGGGCGGACTCGCTTCTGGCCGAGGTCAAGGCCGCGGAGAGCGACCCCGGGGCGTTCTTCGTCGCGCCGACCGTCCTTGAGATCATCGCCCGCAAGCGAACGTGAGGGCGGAGGCATCCAGTATCGTGACCGGATGCGACGAACGCTCATCCTGCCGCTTGATCGCCCCATCGCCTCTCCCGGCGCCGAGCCGCCGCCGGACCCGGAGTCACGTCCGCCCTCGCCCGACGACGCCCGCGCGATCGCCCGACTGATGCTCGATGCGTACCGCGGCTCGATCGACGACGCCGGCGAGACGATCGAGGAGGCGATCGGCGAGACCGAGAAGCTCCTTCGCGGCGAGTACGGACGATTCGACGCCGGCGCCTCCGAACTCATCCTGCGCGAGGGCCGCCCGATCGCGGCGACGCTCGTGACCCATTACGGGCAACTGCCGCTCATCGCCTTCTCGCTGACCGATCCGGCGTGGCGGCGACGGGGGCTGGCCCGCGCCGGCCTCGAACGGGCGATCATCCGGCTGCGGGCGGGGAACTTCGCCGCCGTCCGGCTTGCGGTCACGCAAGGCAACACGCCCGCGGAACGGCTGTACGAGAGCCTCGGATTCCGCGACGCCACCCCGGCCGAACGCACGCCATGAACACGCCCGACGCCGCCCTTCCGAAAGATCGCCCCTGGTCGCTCCCTCGGAAGATCCTGTTTCGCTGGGTCGTCCTCTATTTCGTGCTCTTCTCGCTCACCGCGATCCTCCAACTGGTCCCGATCGTCGGCGGCATCGTCGGCTTCGCCGTGAGCGACGGCCTGCGACCGGTGGTCGTCTGGTGCGCCCGAGCCGTTGCCGGAGTGACGATCTCGGTCTTCCCCAACGGATCCGGCGACACGACCTACAACTGGTTCGAGCTCGCGTTCTTCTTCGCGCTCGCGACGGTCGGCACGGGACTCTGGTCGCTCGTCGATCGGCGGCGCACGAGCCATCCCTGGGTGTGCGAGGGCTTCCTCATCGCGATGCGCTTCGTCCTCGCCAGCGCCATGCTCGGCTACGGCGTGAACAAGATCTTCGCCCTCCAGTTTCCGGCGCCGGGCATGGGCCGACTGCTTCAGAATTACGGCGACTCCTCGCCGATGGGAATCCTCTGGACGTTCATGGGGACGTCAACCGCGTACACGATGGCGGCCGGCTGGATGGAGACGATCGGCGGCCTGCTTCTCCTCTTCCGGCGCACGACGCTCGTCGGTGCGCTGTGGGTCGCGGGCGTGATGGCCAACGTCGTCCTCCTGAACCTCTGTTACGACGTGCCGGTCAAGATCTACTCGTCGCATCTCTTCCTGACCGCGCTGATCATCGCGGCGCCGGACCTGCCGCGCGTCGCGAAGCTCTTCGTCCTGAACGCGCCGGTCGAGCCGAAGAACCTGATCGGCCCGTGGACCAAGCCGTGGCTGCGCCGGAGCGCGTTCGGCGTGAAGCTCGCGTGGGTGCTCGTCACCGTTCCGCTCGCGTTCTGGCAGAACTATCAGGGGCTCTGGATCTACGGGCCGAACGCGCCGAGGGGCCCGCTCGACGGCACGTGGGAAGTGATCGAGCTCAGGCGGGACGGCGCGGAGATTCCGCCGATCGTGACCGACGCGACGCGGTGGCGGTACGTGACGGTGACCGACCGGCCCTCATGGAAGATGCTCTCCCTCGCGAAGATGAAGGGGCCGTCGGAGCGCTGGGTGCTCAACCTTGCCGACGAGCCGGCGGACGGGACCGCGGGGAGCCGCGGGAAGCTCCATCTCATCGAACAGGCGGCCGCGGCGGGCGGCGCCGACGCGAGCGCCGCGAAGCCCGTCGCGAGCCTTGACTACGAGCGCCTCGCCGACGGGCGACTGCGGATCAGCGGATCGCTCGCCGGGGCACGCTACGAGGCGCTCTGCGTCCGGCGCGAGCCGAGCGAGTTTCTCCTGCTGAACCGCGGCTTCCACTGGATCAACGAGACACCCTTCAATCGCTAACGCTTCGTTCAACCCGACGGTTGGCGCTCGCGCGGACGGCGCAGGATCGCCTCCGCAAGTCGCCCCGGCGCCTCCGGCACGCGATCGAGGAAGAGCGAGGGCTCGATCAGCTCGAGCTCCATCAGGACCGGCGCGCCGTTCAGGCGGGCGACGTCGACGCGGGCATAGGTCGGCGTCGGTCCGCGACGTCCGACCGCGGCGAGCGCCTGCCTCCCCAGATCGACCTCGTCCGGCTCGGGGCTGACCGGCCCCCCCGACGCCTCGCTCTGTCCGCTCCATCGAGCGCCCTTCCATACCGCGTGTGAGTACGTCCCGTCGAAGAAGACGAGATTGCGCTCTCCCTCGGCGAGGACCGAGCGGAGCAGCGGCTGCACCAGCATCGCCCGCTCCGCGTGGCTCTCGCGGTGCCGAGCCGCGGACGTGGCGTCACCCGCGGCGACCCGGATCGTCCCGAACGATCCGGCGGAGATCGCCGGCTTGACGACGAGATCCCCCCAGCGGGCGAAACAGCGCTCCCACGAGGGCATCGCACCGGGCTCGACGAGCTCGGTCGGCACGACGTCGATGCCCTCCTCGGCGAGCTCGAGGAGATACCGCTTGTGGATGTTCCAGCGAACGGTCTCGAGCGGGTTGACGAGCGACGTGACCCGATCAACCGCGGCGAGCCATGCGGTGAAGGCGCTGAAGTTGCGAACGTAGTTCCACGTCGAGCGCAGCACGGCGCAGTCGAAACCGTCCCACCCGACCGCCGGATCGTCCCATGCGGCGACGGTCGCGAGCGCCCCGCGCTCCGCGAGCGCCGCAGCGAGCGGCGCGAGCTCGCTGTCGGGCCGCGGCAGGTCGCGACAGGTGACGAGTGCGATGCGCCGGGCCGGGCGGGGCGTCGAGAAGGACATGCGGGCCAGTCTACGGGTCAGCGCGAGTTTGTCGCCACCGCGCGCGGCGTCGACCGGTATGCCATCGACCATGACGCATCCCGCACCGCGCGCCCGACTCATCGAAGCCCTCGCCAGCGCCCTGCGCGACCAGCCGTGGGCGCTGGCCGCCTGGCTCGGCGGAAGCGACGCCAACGGCCGCACCGACGAACTCTCGGACATCGACCTGGTCGTGATCGTCGAGGACGATCGGGTCGAGGAGGCGCTGGCCCGCTGCGAGGCGGCGGTCAGCGCCGTCGCGCCGATCGGCTTCGCGCTGCGGCTCCCGCAGCCGACATGGCATGGGCACGATCAGGTCTTCTGGCAGTTCGAGGGACTTCCCGACTACCTCATGGTCGATTGCGTCATCGAGCGCCGCGGGGCGACCGCATCGCGCTTTCTCGAGGTCGAGCGCCACGGCGCGCCGATCGTCCTCTTCGATCGCGAGGGGCTGGCGCGGCCTCACCCCTTCGACCGCGCCGCCCACGAGCTCGTGGTGCGCCGGCGTCTCGAATCGCTCGTCCCCCGCTTCCGCCTTCTCCAGCATCTCGTGCGCAAGGCGATCTGGCGCGGCGACGTCGCGGAGGCGGCCGATCGCTATCTCTCGTTCACGCTCAAGCCGCTCGTCGAATTGATGCGCATTCGCTACTGCCCTGATCGTTTCGACTTCGGCATGCGCTATCTGCGAAGCGACCTGCCCGAGCCGGTCTGGCGTTCGGTCGAGTCGATCGCCCTCGCCGGTACGCTCGACGAGCTCGGCGCCCGCCACGCCGCGGCGGAGGCGATCTTCGACATGGAACTGAGCGGACTGCGCGCCGATCAGAGCGTGCGGGTCTGACCGCCGTCCACGTCGACGATCGTTCCCTGGCAGTACCCGGCAGCGGGCGAGAGCAGGAACGCGGCGACGCGGGCGATTTCCTCCGGCTCTCCGAAGCGGGCGACGCCGAGACGCTCGGTCATGCCGTGGGCGGCGGCGGTCGGCGTGATCGAACGCTCCGCGGCCATCGCGGCGACGCGCGTGGTGAGCCGGTCGGTGGCGATCGAGCCGGGGTTGATGGCGTTGACGCGAACTCCATCGCGCACGCCGCGATCGGCGAGGCATTTCGTGAGGTTGAGGAGGGCGGCGTTCACCGAGCCGCCGATGGTGAAATCGGCGCTGCCCGTTCGTCCGCCCACGCCGACGATGTTCACGATCGCGCCGCCGTGGGCCCGCAGGTGCGGCCATGCTTCGCGACAACAGCGCATCGCACCGAAGAACTTCAGGGCGAAGCCGTCGGACCAATCGCCGTCCTCGAGGGCAAGAAAGTCCCCGCGTTTCGTCGCGCCCGCGTTGTTGACGAGCGCGTCGACGGCCCCGAAGCGGTCGAGCGCCGCGGCGATCACGCGGCGCGCAGCGTCGGGTTCGCGAAGATCGGCGTCAACGACGAACGCGTCCCGTCCGCACTCCGACGCGACGCGCTCGAGCTGCGGTCGACTGCGTGCGGTGAGCATGAGCCGCATCCCCTCGCGCGACAGCTCGAGGGCGATCGCCCGCCCGATCCCGCGACTCGCTCCGGTCACGATCGCGACCTTGCCTCTGAGATCCAGCTCCATGCGGCTCCTCGGTTGGGCGTGAGTCTACGTTCCGGCGAGGACCGCGCCCGGGGACTCGACCTCGCGCGTCCTTCCGGTCACACTGCGGCCGTGGCCGATCCGCTCACCATCGCCTCGCTCCATGTCTATCCGATCAAGGGTGCAGCCGGCTTCGCGCCGGACCGCTGGGCGATCGACGAGCGCGGACTTCGCCACGACCGGCGATTCATGGTGGTGGCACACGACGGCACCCTCATCACCCAGCGCGAGGTGCCGGCGCTGGCTCGCGTGCGGGCCACGATCCGCGGCGGGTCGATGGAGATCGAGGCCGGCGATCGCGTGACGGTCGCGGCCGTCCCGGACGAGGGCGAGCCGATGGCGGTGCGGGTCTGGGACGACGAGGTGCAGGTCATCGCATCCGCGACCGAGGCGGACCGGCTTCTCGGCGATGCGCTCGGCCGGCGCTGTCGGCTCGTCTTCCAGCCCGAGTCGACGGAGCGATGGACGGCGGAGAGGCGCGGCCTTCCGCTGCGGCGATTCAGCCTCGCCGACGCGGCGCCGGTCCTGGTGCTGGCCCTCGCCGCCCTCGACGACCTGAACGAGCGGTTAGTCGCGAACGGAGCGGCTCCCGTCGGCGCCGATCGCTTCCGCCCGAACATCACGGTGCGCGGCGGCCGCCGGGGCGACGATGACGCATGGACATCGATGAGCGTGGGCGCTGCGCGGCTGCGCCCCGCGACGCGCTGCAAGCGCTGTCAGGTCATCACCGTCGACCAGGCGACCGGCACGCCGACCGGCGCGGAGCCGCTGCGCACCCTCGCCTCCTATCGGCGCGAGGGGGATGGCATCGTCTTCGGCCGGCACGCCCTCGTTGACGAGCCCGGCACCGTCGCGGTCGGCGACGCCGTCGACGCCTCGCCCCGCGAGCCGTGAGCGGCTCAGCAGGCGGCGACCGCGTCGAGCAGCCGCTCGATCTCGGCCACGGTGTTGTAGTGCACCGCGCTCGCCCGCACCACGCCCTCCGCCGTGTCGATGCCTAACGCTTCGCACAGCCGGTAGGCGTACATGTTGCCGTGGCGGATGGCCACGTCGGCGCGGCGCACCGCGGCGACGACCTCGCTCGGCCGAAGGCGGGCATGGGTGAAGCTCACCGTCGGCACCCGATCGTTGGCGCCCGCGGCGGAGGCCCCGACGAGACGCACGTCCGGGATCGAGCGCAGCCCCTCGACGAGGCGGCGCTGGAGCGGCAGCTCGAGCTCGGTCATCCGCGCAAACGCGCTTTCGACCGTGGCCCGGTCGATCGGCGCCGCGGCATCGGCGTCGGCGAGGAATGCGAGATGGCGCGACAGGGCGAGGATCGCGGCGCAGCCCTCGTGGCAGGCGCCGCCGAGCTCGAACTTGTAGGGAAGCTGGGTCTTGGGGATGAAGTAGTGGTTGGGGCCGTTCAGCTCGGCGATCGCGTCTTCGCGTCCGAAGAGCGCTCCCATGTGCGGCCCGTAGACCTTGTAGGTCGAGTAGACGTACCAGTCGACGTCCCATGCGGCGACGTCCATCGTGCGATGCGGGGCGAACGCGACGCCGTCGACGAAGACCCGGGCGCCGACGCGATGGGCACGGCGCGTGACTTCGGCCACGTCGGTGATCGCACCGAGCAGGTTGCTCACCTGCGGAAACGCGACGATGCGCGTTCGCGGCGAGAGCACCGCATCGAGCCCGTGCAGGGTGCAGTCGGCCGCGTCGCGATTGACCTTCCACCAGCGGATCGTCGCGCCGGCCCGCTCGAGACGGACCCACGGGCCGATGTTGGCCTCGTGGCCGGTCTCGGCAATCACGATCTCGTCTCCGGGGCGGATCGTCTCCGCGTAGCAGCCGGCGATGAGGTGGCAAAGCTGGGTCGAGCTCGGCCCGAGAATCACGTGGCCGCGCCCGACGCCGTTCACGATGAGATTGACGAGCGAGTGCGCGGCGTTGACCGTCGCGGTCGCGACATTCGACATCTCGTAGCCGGCGCCGAGCTGGACGTAGCTTTCGAGCATGTAGGAACGGATCGCGTCGGCGACGTCGATCGGCACCTGCGAGCCGCCGGCGTTCTCGAGAAGGGCCATGGAACGGCCGAGCGCCGGAAAGCGGGCCCGAATCTGCTCGACGGTGGGCGTGGAACGCGTCATGGGCTGGAGTGTACGGTGCTCGCCTCAACGGCCCGGGTGACGAGAATCGATCGAGTTCGCCGCATCCGTTTCCACGGCGCGAGAGAATCGACCTCGCTCCGCGTCCCACATGCACTCCGTCGCCCGCGAACGTCTTGTCTGGTCACCGCCCTCGGCGGTCTTCTCGAGCCTGGCGCGGATCGGACGGGACGGCTACTACGCCGATCGGCTGCTGTGGGGCCTTCGCTCGCTCGTCGCCCCGCTGCTCGTGCGGGGCGGCCATCGCGGCGATGCCGCAGTCGCCGCGTGCGCCCGGATCGGCGACGAGGTCGACCACTGGAGGGTTGCCGCCTTCGATCCCGACCGGACCTTCGCGCTGGCCTGCACGATGCGCGGTCTCGGCGAGGCCCGCATCGCCTGGGAGATCGAGCCGAGGCCCGCGGGCCGCTGCCTCCTCCGGCAGGTGGCGAGCCTCGAGCCGAGCGGGCCGCTCGGATCCGCGTACTGGACGGCGGCGCTGCCGCCGCATCTCTTCGTGTTCGACGGACTGCTGCGCGGCATCGCTCTCGCGTCGGAGCGGGCCGGCCCGACGCCGCCCGAGCAGCGCCCCACGCGCGGACTGCGCATCGTCCGCCGTTCGGTCGTCGTGCCGCGCGACATGGACGGGACGTTCGAGTTCTTCGCCGACGCCGGCAACCTCGAGGCGATCACGCCCGAGTGGCTTCGCTTCACCATCACCACGCCGATGCCGATCGCCATGCGGGAAGGCGCGCTGATCGACTATCGCATCCGCCTGCACGGCATTCCGGTGCGCTGGCACACCCGGATCGACGCGTGGGAGCCCCCGTACCGCTTCGTCGATCGGCAGCTTCGGGGTCCCTACCGCTGGTGGCACCACGAGCACCGCTTCGAGCCGGTCGACGGCGGGACCCGCGTGACCGACGAGGTCGAGTATGCGTCCCCGCTGCGCTGGATCAGCGACCCGCTCGTCGTCCGTCGCGACGTCGAGCGGATCTTCGACTTCCGCTCGGCGCGGTTGGGCGAACTGTTAGGCGGCCGATAGCGCGTCCCGGACGCCGGCCGCCGCCTTGAGGCCGCTCCAAAAGGTCCCGGGCCGCGGGCCCTGTGTACTGCTCGAGGGCCCGCGGCCGGGAGTTCGTGAGGCCCGACGCCCCGAGGGCGATGCGGGCCCGGTGTCCCATGCGGAGCGCTCGGATCCCGGCCAAGAGAGCCCGTCGGCTGGCCTCGGCGGAGCTCGAGCGCCCGCCTCCCGTGCATCGGCCATCGGGAGGGTCGCTTCTTCCCGCACCGCCATCACGGCTCCGAATTGCGTGGAGAACCGCAATGCGTCAGGCGCAATCGCCCCATGCGTTCAGGAGGATAAGCAGGTCGATGGCATCGACCTGTCCGTCACCGTTGAAGTCCGCCTCGAGCATTGCCGGGCAGAAGTCCGTCTCGCCCCAGTTCGCGAAGACCGCCGCGAGGTCCGCGGGGCCGACCGTTCCGTCGCCGTCGACGTCCATCACGCACGCATCGGGCGGAGGCACGCCGTCGGCGTCCTTGAAGTAGAGCGTGAACTGCATCGTGAGCTTGTCGTTGGGCGTGAGGAGGAAGTTCTCCTCCATGCCGATCGTGCCGACGGTCTCGAGGGCCGGCAACGACGGACCGGGCAGGCCGAAGGTGCCGCTGTAGGAGATCGTGCTCGAGCCGGTGCTGGTGAGCGTCGTCGGGCAATAGAAGATCGAGCCCACGACATGGCCGTCTTCGGTGCCGTGGAAGAGCGGCTCGCCGAACTTGTCGCAGGAGACGGTGCCCGGACCGACCGTCGTGAGCGTCAGGAGCGCGGAACCGCCGACGAGCGATCCGCCCTCGATCATCGGGCAGATCGGCACGCCGAGACCGACGCGGAACGCGACCGTCTCGCTCATCGACTTGTTCTCGACAGTCACCATCCCCGACGCGCTGGTCTGCGGGTTCGTCGTGTAGTCGGCGGTGACGCTGTAGGTGATCAGCCACGCGCCATCGAGCGCTGCGTACGACGCCATGTAGACCTGATTTCCGTTCGAGGCCGAGGTGCCGACGATGCTGTCGTGCTTTTCCTCGCCGTGGGCAACGGAGAAATAGACATCGGCCGCGGGCGGCGCGGCAACCGACGATCGATCGACGGCGACCATGGCAACCAAGGCGATGGCGCTCAACAGCCTCGCCGATGTGACGACATCGGTCAGGCTCGAACCGCCGCGGGAACAACATGTGCGTTTCGGGTCCATCGGATCCTCAGGAGGCGGCCGATCCCAAGGCGGATACGGACGGCTGGAAAAGTCGCGTCAGATGCCACCGCAACGACGGTGGGAATGAATGACAGGAAATTCACTCTGCCTCGGACGCGGGCGTTTCCAAGCATGCATCGCTGTTTTTGTCCTATTTGCGACGATATACGCAGTTTGGATTTGACAGCAAACCGTTCCGTGCGCGTACCTGGGGCGCGGCCTCAGCGTCTGGGCGACTCCGGCAGCGACGGCCCGCGCGGCGCTCCACCGCGCATCTCGATCTCCTTGCCCGCAAAGTCGTTCGGCGCGCTCAGCAGCGATCGTTCCTCAGCTCCAATCTGCCAGAGATCCAGGCTTGGCTCGTCGCCGGCCCAGTTGCTCAGCAGGAAGATCGGCTGCTCGCGCCAGCCGTACATCGTCAGGTACGGTGTCGACTCTTCAACGAGCGTACCGCGGGCGTTGGCTCGGCGGTCGGACGGTCGGGCCATGGAAATCGGCTCGACGCCAAGTTCCATCGCAAGACGCTCGTCCGGGGACTTCAGCCGCATCGTCGCTTCCACCAGATCGCCGGTCGCCCCGGCCTTGAGGTCGGGACGAACGTAAGGCCCGACCCGGAACTCGATTCGCTCGTCACCGAAATCGTCGCGAAGCCGCAGCGCGCGAAGCCGTTCGCCGGCACCGAGCTCGACGGCCGGCTCGCTGTCCTTCATCCCGAGTCGCAGGATGGCGGTGAGGGCCGCGTCCGATGCCTGGGCTCGGCGCCCGCCCGGCAGTCGCGCTGGCCGGTCCCGATCTTCGACGCGAGGGAACGTGCCGAGGGCAAGCGTCGCCTGGGCCACGCCTGTTGCATCGAGCAGCTCAAGCGCCGGCTCGCCGTCCTTCGAGAGGGCAAGTCGCGCTCGCACCTTCCCTTGACCGTCGACGACCTCGAAGCCCGATGCCGTCGCCTTCTCCGCCGGCACGCGAATGGCGCCCAGTCCTGCGGTTGCGGTAACGGCAGCCGCGCAGAGTCCCAACGCAGCCGCCCTCCAGCGCCGAGCCTGCCGTTCGAGTCGATCGAGGCGCTCGCTGAGTCGAAGGTCGGTCGTCGCGCATGAGTCGGTCATATGGGGTCTCCTGGTGCTCCGGCACGTCCGGGTGGTCCCCCCAACGGGATGAATCGCTCAGCAATGCCGGAGCGCATGAAAAACCGGCGGCCGGAACGAGTCCGGCCGCCGGTGGAGTTGCAGAGGGATCCGACTCGTCGCTTACGGGCAGTTGCCCCACGCGCCGAGCAGGATGCTCAGGTCGGCGGCATTCACGATGCCGTCGCCGTTGAGGTTGCCCGGGCCCGAGGTGCCCCAGGCGCCGAGCAGGACGCTCAGGTCGGCGGCGTTGACGACATTGTCGCCGTTGATGTCACCGACGCAGGGAGCGCCGCACATCGAGGTCGCCTCGTTCACGCAGATGCCGTCCCACGAGGTGGTGCAGCAGAACGGATCGGCCGTGCAGACCTGCTCGCAGCAGTTGAAGTCGTTGCAGGCCGGACCGTGCGTGGTGTAGCAGGAGCCCGCCGACGGCGTGCCGCAGTTGTAGCACATCGAGAACGCCTCGTTCACGCAAATGCTGTCCCACTGGTTGCTGCAGCAGAACGGATCGGCGGCGCAGACCTCGT
Source organism: Phycisphaerales bacterium (assembly GCA_044220875.1). Taxonomy (GTDB): domain Bacteria; phylum Planctomycetota; class Phycisphaerae; order Phycisphaerales; family SM1A02; genus JAEUIT01. The sequence goes on from JBGAQH010000002.1 coordinate 800,676, forward strand.
TGCAGCACGCGGCGTCGTTGCAGAACGGCGCGGTGTGTGTCGCAAAGCAGGTCTGGGTGCCGACGTCACCGCAGATCGTGATCTCGACCTCGGCCACGGCGAAGTTGTTGCTTCCGCCGTAGGAATTCACGTCGTTCCACGTGCCGATGGTCGGGTACATCTCGACGTAGTCTTCCTCGAAGTAGTTGTTCGGCTCGCCGGGCGCCCAATTGGTGTAGGAGAGCGGCTCGCCGTTGACCCACTGGAAGTTGCCTTCGACCGCAACGTCGCCGAGACCCAGCCAGACCTCGCGGGCCGTGCCGCCGAAGTTGGCGACGTTGGCGCGGATCCACTCGTTCTCGGCCGCATTCGCGACCGTGGCGAGGTGCCCGCCGAGGGCGATCGCCTTGTTGTTGGCGTTTCCGACCGACGCGAGGCTGAGGAGGTAGTACTGGTTGCCGTTCGCCGGATTGGTGATCGGGCCGGCGACGACCTGAACTGCGCAGAGGTCCAACGCCTCGCCCACGCAGATGCTGTCCCACTGGTTGTTGCAGCAGAACGCGTCAACGGCGCAGACCGTATTGCAGCAGTCCGCGTCGTTGCAGTGCGGGTTGTTGTGGGTCACGTAGCAGGAGCTCGTGGCCGAACCGCCGCAGCTGTTGCAGAGGCTCGTGGCCTCGTTCACGCAGATGCTGTCCCACTGGTTGTTGCAGCAGAACGCGTCGATGGCGCAGACCGCGTCGCAGCACGTCTGGTCTTCGCAGTGCGGGGTGAGATGCGCGACATAGCAGCTGCCGGTCGAGACGCCGCCGCAGCCGAGGCAGAGGTCATTGGCCTCGTTGACGCAGATGGAATCCCATTGGTTGTTGCAGCAGAAGGTGTCGACGGCGCAGACCGCGTCGCAGCAGGTCGCGTCGTCGCAGCCCGCGGTGCCGTGGGCGACCGTGCAGCTTCCCGGAGCCGGGCACGGCGCCGGCGGGGCGACGAGCCAGGACTGGAGCTTCGCGGTAATCCAGCAGTGCATGCGGCCGGCCTGCTGGTTGGTGAACATCGACCAGCAGGGCGGACCGGCGTATCCCATGAAGTTCTGGGCTTGGGCAGGCCACGCGAGTCCCGAGCAGGGATCGGTGCCGCCGGTGCCGTTGCAGTCGCCGAACGCCTCGGTCGGAGTCGGCGGGGTGTCGGCGCAGAAGTCGCCGGTGGTGTTGTTGCCCGGCGGGACCTCGTAGCAGTCGCTGCAGGTGCCGACTTCCGACACGCCGTGGTGGGTGTGCCAGAGGCCGATGCAGTGACCGACCTCGTGGGTGATGACCTCGTTGGTCGCGTCCCACGAGCCGTCGTCGATGATGATGCCGCCCGCGTTGGTGAGCGACGCGGGATCCCACGGGAAGGTGCCCAAGCCCGCGTAGCAGCAGGTGGTGTGCACGACGTACACGTTGAGCTGCGTCGCCGGCGAATCGGCGTACGCGTTCTTCATCGCCGTGTCCTCGACGCCGGGCGTGAACGTCCGGAAGGTCGAGTCGTTGATGATGTGCGCGGTGTGGGTGAACTGGATCCGATAGGGGGCGAAGTCGGCGTTCAGCTTGGTGATCTGCTGCGCCGTCTCGGCGAGCGACGACGCGGGATTCGAGCCGTCGCTGTTGGCGAAGATGTGGATGCGGAGACGGATCGTCTTGATCGGCGTCGCGCCGTTCGGGATGTAGCCGTCGCGGACCGCGGGATCATCGCAGGTGCCCTGAAGGGGGCAGGCTCCGGCGATGCCGCCATCCGCGTCGCCCGGATTGGCGATCGCCCACGCTTCTTGGGTGCCGCACAGCGGCTTCTCGTCCTCGACGATCGGGGCAGGCTGCGTCGCCTTCGTCCCGCCGTTGCCACCGGCGCTTGCCACGCCGCCACTACAGAACGCCACCGCCAGCGCGATCGCGCTTCGCTTCAATAACCTCTCCACGGCTGTCTCTCCTTCTCACGGAAGATCGCGGCGGCCGCGAAGTGCGGCTCGCCTGCCGACGCAGCGTATCCGGGGTGAGGGGCTGCTTGCAACGGTTCGTCCGTCGCGGCGCGCCGCCCGAATGTGCAGCGATAATCCGGCTCGGTGGGCCGGGATTGGATCGGTCCGCCGAGGATCGACGGGGAGAATGGTCGAATTTCCAGAGTCGCCCGTCCGTGAACGCGACGGGGCGCCTCCATTGAACGAGCTTTCGTCGCCGTTCTTCACGACGAGGCAACCGTCCATGAACCCGAAGCGGACCGCCCATCTCAGTCGCCCCACCCAGATCGGCTCGGCGCTCGTCGCCGTGGCGGCGATCGCCGCGTTGGCGATCCGGGACCACCTCATCCATCCGCCTGCGACTCCGATCCGCCCTGCCAAGGCAGCCGCGGCGACGGGCGAAGGCGGCTCGCCGATCGTGCTCCGCAGCGCCCGGAATCTGGCCGATCCGAAGGACATGGAGTCCCTGGCGGAGCGACTCTCCGAAGCCCGGGTGACCGATGTCTGGGTCCAGTGCAAGCAGGACGACAGCGATGAGGTCGCCGGCGGCTCGGTCTTCTATCCAAGCGCCGTTGCGCCGGTCGCCGAGGGCTTCGACGACGATCGCCTCGGCCGGATGATCGAACTCCTCGTTGCGCGCTCGATCCGCGTCTGGGCGTGGGTGCCGAGCTTCAACGACGAATCCGCCGCGCGGAGCCACCCGGCGTGGAGGGCGTGGACGGCCAACGAGGGCGCAGCCGCCTCCGACGGGCGCGTCGAACAGCAGGCATGGCTCTGTCCGCGAAATCCCGACGCCGTGCACTACGAGGCGTCGATTCTCGCCGAGGTCGTCCAGCGGTATCCGCGGCTGTCCGGGATCTACACCGACTTCATCCGCTACGACAGCGATCACTCATGCGTCTGCGACCGATGTCTGGCGGAGTTCGCAGCAACGATGCCGGCGAAGCGCTCCGCGCCGCCGATGTCGCCCGCGACGATCGTCGACGCCGGTCGCGACCGCTCGCAGCTCTGGCAATCATGGACCGCCTTTCGCGCTCGCGCGATCTGCAGTGCGGTCGACCGGATGCGCGACGCGATCAGCGCGGCGCGCGAGGGCATGTGGTTCGGCGCATGCGTCCTTCCCTTCTCGGCGGAGGACTATTCCTTCAACACCCAGAGCGGCCAGGACCTCTATGAGATGGCCCGCGTCGGCCTCGACGAGATCGTTCTCATGGGCTACTGGGACGATTGGGGAAAGAGCCCGGAATGGCTGACGCGCTGCGTCGAATCGGCGCGGGAACTCCTGGACGGAGAGTGCGAGCTGAGCTGCCTCGTGGACGGCGACATGAGCGTTCACCGCACGTGCCGAACGCTCCAGGCGCTCGCCGACATGCCGGCGGCGCACATCGGCTTCTTCAACTACGGTCGATGGACCGATGCCGACCTGGGCAGGATCGGCGCGGCCCGCGCCGCGGTGCGCGAGGGAAGCGTCCCCGAGCCTGCCTTCACCGCCGTCGCCATCCGCGTGGATACCGAGCCGGACAGCAGCGGAAGCTATGACGCGGTGCGCCCGGCGATGATCGACCGGCTGGTCGACATGTTCGATGCGGAGGGAATCCGGGCGACCTTCGTGACGTGCGGCAAGCTCGCCGAGGTCGAACCGGCGCCGCTCGTTCGCGCCGCTGCCCACGGGCACGAGATCGCGTGCCACGCCTATGACCACGAGCAGCTCGACTCGCTTGCGGTCGCAGACCAGCTCGCGGCGAGCGACCGCGGATTCGCGGCCCTGCGGACGGCCGGCCTCGACGTCGTCGGATTCGGCGCGCCGCGCAACAGCGTCACGCCCGAGCTTCGCGACCACCTCGTGAGCCAGGGCGTTCGCTACGACGGATCGTTGGCCTTCGATCCGATGCTCAGCTACGTCGACCCGTCGATGCACGTGGATCCGACCGACCCGCGGCGCTCGATGGTCGTCATCCCCTTCATCGTGCCGAACGACTGGGATGCGCTGCGCGTGATGGGCGTCTCGCCCGAGAGGATGCTGGCGATGTGGCTCGAGCGGGTCGATCGCCTTGCGTCGATGCACGAGTCGGTCGCGGTGCTTGACGTGCACCAGTGGCTGGCGAGCGACGACGCCGAGCTTGCCGTGCTGCGCTCCTTCATCCGCACGATCGCGGCCCGCGGCGACTGCCGAATCATGACCCTTCGCGACGCCGCGGCGCACGCGGGCGAGGCGATCCGCGCTGGAGAGCGCGCGGCCAACGCGTCCCTCGATCGAGTCACGTCCCCGCTGCGCGCGGAGGCCTCGCGATGATCCAGCCGCTCGTGAACGCCCTGCTTGGGCTCGGCTACGTCGTCGGCCTCTTCCTCGTCTGGGTCGGCATGTCGATGTTCGTCATCGACGGCCACCGCTTCGAGCCGTCGCTCCTCTCCGTCGCCGCGGGCATCGCGCTGTGGGCGACGCTGGTCGCGATCGGCAAGGCGGTGCACCGTCGCGCGGTGCGGATGGAGCGTGTCCGATGAACCTCTCCGGCACGCTGTCGGCATTGGGGACGTGGTTCGGCGCGATCTTCCGCGAGTGGCTCGTCGCGGCGGCGTCGGAGCTCAGCCACTTCGCGTCGCTCGACCGGTTTGCCGCGGGGCTCGGCGAGTACGCACTCCTCTTCCCCGTCGGCATGAGCGTGATCTGGATGTCGTTTGCGCTCCTGTATGTTCTGCGGCGCGAACGGCGGCTGCCGTGGAGCGACGAGGCCCGGCTGAGCGTGGCCATCGTCGTCCCCGCCCGCAACGAGGAGTCGGGCATCGCCGCGACGATCGAGTCGCTCCTTCGGCAGGACTACCCGCTGATGCGCATTCACGTCGTGAGCGACGCAAGCGACGACGCGACGGCGTCCATCGCCCGCGCGTACGAATCGCGCGGCGTGGTGGTGCATGAGCTCGCCGTCCGCCACGGAAAGGCCGGTGCGCTGCAGGTCGCCCTGGACGCGGTGACCGAGGACCTGTTCATGGTGGTGGACGCCGACACGGTCTGCGAACCGGGCGCGATCCGCACCATGACCCAGCAATTCGCCGATCCCTACGTCGGCGGCGTGACCGGCAACCCGCGTGTCGCGAATCACGACTGCCCGCTCGCGTGGATGCAGTCCATGGAGTACATGGGGATCATCGGCCTCATCAAGCGCGCCGACAGCTTTTGGGGCGGACTCTTCACCGTGAGCGGCGCAGCCGCCTGCTTTCGCTCGAGCGCGCTTCGCGCCGTGGGCGGCTGGTCGGGGGCGTCGGTCACCGAGGACATCGAGCTGAGCTGGCGACTGCAGAAGGCCGGACACGAACTCGCCTACGAGCCCCGCGCCCTGTTCGCGATTCAGGCCCCCACCAGCGTCGGTGCGCTCTTCAGGCAGCGGCGCCGATGGGCCCGCGGGATGTGGGAGACGCTGCGGATGCACGGGAACCTCTCCGCGACGCGCAACGCCTCGCTCCTCCCCATGGCGGCCCAGGCGATCGCGAGCATGGTCTGGATGGCGGTGACCCTGGTGACTGCGGGACTCTGGATCGTTCAGGCGACGACGGGCCTCGATGTCGCCGGGTCGTTCGATCCGGCAACCGCACTTCGGCTCCTGGCGTTCACGAGTCTCCTCTTCCTGGGGCAGACGGCCCTCGCCTGCCTCTGGGAGAGCGACTACATGCGGTCGGCCGGGCGGGGCGGCGGATGGCGGTTCGTTCCCCTCGCGATCCTGTTTCCCGTTTACTATTGGCTGGTGATCGTGCCCAGCTTCGTGACAGGCATCGCCGGCGCCCTTCGGGGCGCTCAGGGAACCACCCCGGGCGGCTTGGCCTTGTGGGAGCGGACGGCACGGTCAACCACTCGTGAGCGAGGCTCCGTGCGGCGTCCGGAGAATGTTCGCCGGACCGCAGACCGAGTCCCCACGACCGCATCCGTTGAGAACTGACCCATGACCGGCACCCCCATCTCGCAACACGGCTACGACGAAGGTGAGCGATTTTTCCACGAGAAGGACAAGGAGACGCTTCGAAAGCTGCGGGCCAAGCTCGACGCCGAGAAGTCCGCCGCCGCGAGCGGCCAGAAGCCGTCGCACTGGATGAAATGCCCCAAGTGCGGCGGCCAACTCACCGAGGTCGAGGTCGAGGTCGTCAAGATCGATCGATGCGGCGGGTGCGGCGGCGTTTTCCTCGACAAGGGCGAGCTTGAGCTGCTGACCCGCGGTCGCGGAAGCGCCTCCGGCTTCTTCGGGAAGTTTTTTCGGGTCTGAGTGAGAGAACCAATTCGGCGGAACGGAAGTTGGCGTCAGAGACGCTCTTCGATTCCACCGACAACCGCCTTGCGAGAGCCGCGACGTCATGTCGCGGCTCTCGTTTTTCGTCGGGTGCGGATGACCGCCGCGGACGGACCGGTACGCTGGCGTCATGGTCCTTCCGATCCTGCTGGCGGCCCTCGTCCTCGTTGCCGATCCGCCGGCTTCCGGCCCGCGTCCCGCGGATTCCGCCCCGCCGGCCGGCGAGGCGTTCGACGCCGGCGCCGAGGACCTGTCGAAGCTCCTCGCGCCGATCCGCGCCGCGAGCGGCGTTCCGGCGATGGCCGTCGCGGTGATCACCGTCGACGGTCCGTCGCGCATCATCGGCTTGGGCGCGGACGGCGTGCGCTCGAAGGGGTCGGAGACGAAAGCCAGCGTCGATGACCTTTGGCATCTCGGATCCTGCACGAAGGCGTTTACCGCAACGCTGTGCGGCGTCCTGGTCGATGCGGGCAGGCTCCGCTGGGAGTCGACCGTCGGCGAACTGCTCGGGCCCGAGGTCGCCCAGATGCACCCTCGCTGGAGGGACGTGCGCCTCGACGAGCTTTTGCGGCACCGAGGCGGCGCGCCGGCCGCCGCACCGGCGTCGCTCTGGAGCGAGGCGTGGAACTGCACCGGATCGCCGTGCGATTGCCGAAAGGCCTTTGTCGCGGGACTTCTTGCGGCTCCGCCCGAGCGCGACCGCGGGGCGTTTGCCTATTCGAATCAGGGCTACGCGATCGCGGGCCGCATGTGCGAGATCGCGGGCGGCGCCCCGTGGGAGGAACTGGTCCGCACGCGAGTGTGCGAACCGTTAGGCATCACGACGCTCGGATTCGGCGTTCCGTCGAAGCGCCTGCCCGACAGGAGCCCGAAGGGACATGCCGCCAGCGGCGCGGTGAGCGACGTCGACAACCCTCCGGCCATCGCGCCGGCCGGCACGATGCACATGACCATCGCCGACTGGGCCCGCTTCGTCGCCCTCCACGCCAGGGAAGAGGCCGACGCACGCGTGGGCATCACCGCCGCGACGCTTCACCACCTACATGAGGCGCCGCCCGGTTCCGATCCGCCCAGCGCCATGGGCTGGATGGGCGCCGAGCGCCCGTGGGGCGGCGCGGTCCTGACGCACAGCGGCAGCAACAACTCGTGGTTCTGCGTGACCTGGCTCTCGCCCTCGCGCCGGTTCGCGGTCTTGGTGACAGCGAACCAGGGCGGGGACGAGGCCAGTCGCGCAGCGGACAGGGCGGCATTTGCGGCGATTCAGTGGTGGCAGCGGCGGAGCGAGAAGCAGCCGCCGACGCCGCCCACGACGCCGTCAGCTTCCCCAGGCACCTAACAGAACGGCCAGATCCTCGGCCCCGACGGCGCCGTCGCCGGTGAGGTCGAAGGTCATGTCGGTGCCGCCCCATCCGCCCAGAAGAAGGGCAAGATCAGAGGCCGTGACCGCGCCGTCGGCGTCGAAATCGGCCGGCGCGCGGGGCACGAGCACGAAGGCCCGCTGAAGGCCGAAGTGCTTGCCGACGCCGATGATTCGCCCCGATGCGTCGATGCCCGTGGCCTTGGTGAGGTGCCATCCGCTCGTCGGAGCGATGGCTCCGTTGAGATCGACCATCGAGCCGTCGGACCAGCGGAACGCCGCGTCGCCGGAGTTGCCGACGACGGTGCCCATCGCGTTCACCGCGAACGCCGCGCTGTTCACGGCGCCGGGCAGGACGCCAAGATCGGTCTTCGACACTAGGGCGCCGGCGGCGTTGAGCGTCCAGCGCGTCGCATGCGGCACGTTGGCCGCGGTGTTCGCGATGCCCACGATCGTCAGGCCGTTGATGTCCATCGCCCGGCTGCCGTTGCCGCCGTTGGTGCCCAGGTCGAACATCGCGCCGGTCGTGACCGCGAAGGCGTGGGTCGACTTGTTGTCGGCAAGCAGTGACTCGCCGACGACCCAGCCGTCCGCGTTGATGCCGAAGCCCATGCTGGAGAGTCCGCCGAGCGTGCCGAGATCGGTGGCGACGCCGCTGGCCCAGCGCGTCGCATGGGAGGTGCCGAGTCCTCCGCTCACCGGCGCCGAGCCGACGACGACGCCGCTGGCGTTGATGTCGCGTGGCTCGAGCGTGCCCAGCGCGGTGGTCGAACCGTTCGGAGCCCACATCACCCCGTGCGAGACGAGCTCGCCCAGCTTGTAGGAGAGGCCGACGGCCTCCCCGTTGGCATTGATGCCGAAGGCGATCGAGTGGTCGTCGCCGGCGAGAACGCCAAGGTCGGCCATTGCGCCGCCGACGGAGCGGAAGGCGTGGAAGTTGCGGTGCTCAAGCGACGTGACGGCGTAGCCGACGGCCATGCCGTCCGTGATGCTCGCGCCGACGGATCCGGGCTCGAGCTTGGTGTCGGGACCGGCATGCGTGCCGAGGTCCTTCACGACGTACGACGGGGGCGCCGCGGTCGCGACGGAAGCGACGACGAGCGAGAGTGAGGCGAAACGTGTTGCGTTCATCATGACGGTGCTCCTGTGCTCAGTCGCCGACGGAGTGGAAGAAGGACTCGCTGGGCTGCTGGGTGTGGCAGACGGTGCAGGTGTTGAGCGGGCCCGAGTGGCCCTGAAGCGAGATCGCCTGGGCGTTGTCGACCGGAGTCGTTGCCGGACCCATCGCGTGCGGAGAACCGTGACAGGTCACGCATCGCACGCCGCCGTGGCCGACGGACTCCTTGAAGAGCTTGCCTGGCTGCTCAAACTGGAAGCCGGGCTTGTTGTGGCAGTTGCCGCACTTCGGCTCGTCCACCCACGGCTGTCGGGCGGGATCGCCGACGGCGGCCATTCCGCCGTGGCACTGAACGCAATCGACGCCGGCCGCCGCGTGCACGTCGCGCTGGCACTGCGTGCGAATGCCCGGGTGACAGGCGTAGCAGGCGTTCTGCAGTCCGCTCGACGCGACGTGTGACGCGTGCGAGCCGTGCATGGCGTGCGAGAGCGCCGGAACGCCGGGAATGCCGGCGGAACCGAGCGCGGGATCGGCGTGGCAGCTTGCGCAGAGCACGGGCTTCTGGTGGACGAGGTCCGTCCCGTGGAGCGCATCGTGATCGGCGAGAATGTCATTCGCGACCGAGGAGCCCGGATCGCCGTGGCAGAGCGAACAGCTCATCTCGCTCGAGACGGGAACGACTGCCCGCGTCGAGACCGATCCCAGCGGACCGGTCACGCTCACGACCCCGACCGGATAGGGATCCAGTCGTCCGGCGTCGTCGATGGGAAGCACCGGAATGCCGGTGACCTCGTACATGCCGCCCGTTCCCACGGTCATCGATCCCGACATGCCGTGGCCGGTGAGGCCGACGTCCGGCGTGAGATTCACGCCGAAGAGCTGAGGCGCATAGGTCCAGAAGTTCGTCTTGTCCGATGAGCGGCTGTGCTCAGGAATCACGTACGAGACGGTGAGACCGGAAGTGACGATCTGCGGCTCCTCGCCGCGTCGAATCACCTGCGCCCTCAGGTTGTTGTACGGCGGGAGAATGCACATCTCGGAGAAGTCCTCCTGCGAGCAGTGCATGCCCAGATCGTTGACGCCCATCACGACGTAGTTCGCCGGTGGGGCGAGCATCGCCTCCGACGGACGGGAAAAGGAAAGTGCTGCGGCGACAACGGCCACGGCAACACCTCCGGCCAATGGAACAGCAAACCACGGTCGACGCATGGCGTCCTCCAATCGAATCTGTGCGAGTGGCGCAAGTGCGCCCCGGAACGCGTTGCAAGAGCCAGCAGTCGAGCGGCTGGATTCAGCAATTTTGGTTTTGCTGTCAATTCGGCGGCGATCCGCGGAACTCGACGCGCCCGAGCGCGACCGCGCGGTACCTTCGTTCCGTGCTCTCACGACGAACATTCGTTGGTTCGGGACTCGCGGCGATCGCTGCGGGAATGTCGACGCGCCGGCTTGCGGGCTGTTTCGTCGCCGCCGGTGGGCCGGGCTTGCCGCTGGGCTCAAGCGCACCGATGCTCGGGCTTGAGGAGCTTGCCCCGTCGACGATCATCGGCGGAGTGCCTTTCGCGCCCACGTGGTTCGGCGACACGTTTCCGAAGAACGCGCTGCCCTTTCATCAGTGCGAATCCTGCGAACCAGGCGGCCCGCCGGACGAGACGGTCGAGATCGCGATCGTCGGCGGCGGGCTCTCCGGACTGGCCAGCGCGTGGCTCCTGCGCGACCGCAAGCCCGTCCTCTTCGACCTTCGCCCGCGCTTCGGCGGCAACGCGATGGGCGAACGGTGGAACGGCATTCCCTACTCGCTCGGTTCGGCGTACTTCATCGTTCCCGACCGCGGCTCGCGCCTCGAGGCGATGTACCGCGAGCTCGGCCTGCTCGATCGGGCTCGCGTCGACGTCGGGCCATTCACCTACGAATGGCGCGGCGCGATCTCCCAGGATCCCTGCATCGAAGGCTGCGACCCCGAGCAGATCGCCGCGGTTGACTCGTACCGGAAGCTCGTCCAGCACTTCGCCTTCACCCAATATCCCGACATTCCGCTGCCGGCCGGAAACGACGAGTGGATCCGAGAGCTCGATCGCGTTTCGCTGAAGGACTTCCTCGACACGAAGGTCGGCCCGCACCTGCCGGCGGCCTACGCCGCAGCGATTCAGGCCTACTGCTTCTCGTCGTTCGGCGTCGGCTGGTCGGAGCTCTCGGCCGCGGCGGGCTGGAACTTCATCGCCGCCGAGGAGTACGGGCGCATCGTCCTGCCCGGCGGCAACGCGGGACTCGCCCAGGCGATGTGGGCCCAGCTCAGGGCCCTCGACCAGGGGGGCGACGGCGACGGCGGCACGCTGCTTCGCGCCGGGTGCATGGTCGAGAGCGTTCGCCTGCTGGGCAGCGGCAAGGTCGAGCTGCGCTGGCGCGAGCCGGACGGCAAGCAGCGGACGATGCACGCGAAGCGCGTGATCATGGCGAACGCCAAGCACATCGTTCAGCGCATGATCGTCGATCTCGCCGCGCTCGACGAGGCGAAGGCGAATCTCCTGCCCCAGATGCAGACCGTTCCGTATCTGGTCGCGAACGTACTGTTAGGCAAGCCCGTTCCGACCGACATCTATGACCTCTTCCTGCTCCACGACCGCCGATTCCCGATGGACGGCGGCGCGTTCGCGGGGGACCGCCGGATCGTCGACGTCGTCGACGGCTCGTTCGCGATGAGGCCGCCTCCGCCCGCCCGTGACGTGCTCACGCTCTATTGGCCGCTGCCATGGCACACGGCGCGGTTCACGATCGTTCAGGAGAGCGATTGGCAGGCGTATGCGGAGATCGGCGCGAGGCAGATTCGGCGGGCGCTCGAGACCGTCGGCCTCTCGGCCGCCGACATCGCCCAAGTTCGGCTCACGCGTTGGGGCCACGCCATGCCCTTCGCCCAGCCGTCGCAGATCGCGGACGGCATGGCCGAAATCGTGCGGCGCCCGATCGAGCAGCGCATCTGGTTCGTGAACCAGGACAACTGGCTGCTGCCCGCCGTCGAGACGTGTCTCGAGGAGGCTTTCTCGCAGACCGACGCGATTCGGGCCTCGCTCTGAGCGAGTCCCGCGCGGACCGCAGCGGGGAGCGATCGCCGCGGCGAGCCTGCCGCCGATCGCGCCGTCGCGCCGCGCGGAGAAGAAGTCCTCGCCGTCCGTGAAGGTGCAGAGCGGCTCGCCGTCGACGCATCGCCTCGGCACGCCACAGCGCTCAAGCAGCGCCCTCGCGGCGCGGTGACAGTCGACGTGCGGCCGACGCGGACCGGCGCGGACGCAGTCGTCGAGGCCCCGCTCGACGAAGCGTGCCGCGACCTCGTCGCCCACCTCATACGCATCGACGCCGATCGATGGGCCGATCGCCGCGAGCATGTCCGCCTCATCGGCGCCAAGGGCCCGCATGCGAGCGATCGCCGCCTCGATGACGCCGGACACGAGCCCGCGCCATCCGGCGTGGATCGCCACGACGGCGCCGGTTCGCGGCGACGCGACGAGCACCGGGACGCAGTCAGCGACCCGAATCATCGCCGCGAGACCGGTCGTGCGCGAGACGACCGCGTCGGCGTCGACCGGACCGTCGCCGCCAACGACGTCCTCGGCATCCGCGACGACGTTGCCGTGAACTTGGCGCACGCGGACCCCGCGCCGCCCCGAAAGTCCGCAGGCGCGGAGGAACCGCTCGACGTTCGCCTCGACGTACGCCTGCTCGATGTCCCGTCGCTCGGCATTCGCCTCGTCGTCGGCGAACCCTGAGCAAAGCCCGAGATTCAGCGAACAAAACGGCACCGAGCTCACGCCGCCATGCCGCGTCGAGAAACCATGGGCAAACCCATGCGACTCAAGCAGCGGACTGACGAAAACGATGAGCTCGGTGCCCTGTCCGGACCCGGCCGGCGGCCGATCCCGACCACCCTGCGTCGAGGGAGTCAGGATCACCGTCCGCCGCTCGAGCGCTCCGGCGCGAACGTCCACGGCGTCACGCGACCGCGTAGATGCCGCCGGCGCGGCCCTTCTTGCCGTCACGCTTCGTTTCGGTACCGACCTTCTTCAGGACTCCTCCGCGGACGAGAATCGTGAAGTTCAGATTGCGCGTGTCGCCCGCGTCACCGAAAGCCTTCTTGATTTGCGCCGTCGAGAGCTTGCCGCCCTTCGCCGAGATCACCTTGCGGACGGCTTCGGCGACCGAGAGTCCCTGGTGCCGTCCGGGCGTGTTCGCCGACTTGCGCCCGGCGCGTCTCTTTCCCGCGGGCCGGCCTCGCCGCGGCGCAGCGCTGCTGCTGCCGCCGCCGTCGAGAGCCTGGAGTTGCTTTTCGATCTCGCGTCGCACCGCGTTGATCTTGTCTTCCACCGCGCTGCGCAACTTCAGCAGCGCGGTGATGTCGAGGTCGGACTTCGACACCTGTTCCAGCAGAGTTTCAATCGAGGCCATGTGTGTGTCTCCACGCTCTCACATGAGAGCGCCAAGACAATACGCGAAACTACTCAGTTGGGTGAGGTCGTATCATTACTCAAGAGAAGCGAATCACCCTCAGAAAGCAATGTGCACAGCGCCGCGAACGCACGCGTTCGCTTGAGATCGCAAATCAGGGAATCCACCCGCGTCCGTGCCCGTGCCCATGCCCATAGAGGCACCGTCGGAGCGCCGCGCGGATGGCTGGCGGGGCGTCGGGCGACGGAGGGTAGCGGCAACGGCGAGCCCGTTGACGGTCCGGTGGGTCTTTTCCGCCAATTTCCGCCTCCGTCCCTCACACATGGTGCGGCAGGGGCATTTTGTGCCGACGATACGGAAGCCTTCAGATCGGACCCTGGAAGGACTCTCATGAACCATGACATCCCTGTCGCCCAGCCCGAGCGAAAGCGGGCGAAGCGAATCGACTCCACCACCCCTCGCGTCGAGACGCTCATAGGCGAATCGGGCGTTGACGGGATCGGTGTCCCGCATCACGTATCCCCTCGGAATTCCTCAACTCCCGCAGCCGACAAGGGTGCGGCGCACTCACGCGACGGCGAACTCATGACCCTGGAGCAGGCCGCTGTTGCGGCCGGCGTGTCCGTTCGGACGCTCGCCCGGTACCGGAAATCGGGGGCTCTTGAGGTGACCAAGGTCGGCAGGCGAGTGCTTTGCACCTTCGAGGCGATTCAACGGGCACTCGTTCGACGCTCGCTTCAGCAGCTGTGGCGAGAGATCACCGACCCCTCCCGCGAGGGAGATCGCCTTTCGGCGTGGCTTGGGGACATCCAAGCCCTCTCGGAAACGAGCCCGAAATACGAGCGCCCGGACCTCCACCGCGCCTATGTCACCGAGGCACTGAGCCGCTTTGGCTCCTTCACCGTTCGTGACTATCAGGTCGGTCACCTGCGATCGGTCGCAGAGGGCCTGGCCGAGCGTGGGATCCAGCTCGAAAGCGCTCGACTGCTCAACACGTTCCCCGAATCGACGATGGTGATCGATGCTCTTCGCGGGCTACACCAGCGCTTTGGGCTCTGATGCCTGACCTTGATTGATGGGGCGTTTGCCTGAACCGCCGCTCCTGAGCTTCTGAGAACGACAGCGAGGCGCATCGTGGTGCGCCTCGCTGTCCTTGTGTGTCCGACTTTGCTGCGAATGAGTAAATCTGCCCACCCATCAGGACGAGAGAGTTACACTCCCGCCTGACACTCCTTTCGCGAAGGGGTACGGACAAGCCGATCTGTCCGTGCCCCTTCATTTTTTTTCTGGCGTCGCTTTTTCTGGTGGCAGCGCCTCGAGCCTCGGTCAGAACGCGCCCAGGAGAATCGCGAGATCCCCTGCGTCCACCGAACCGCTGAGGTTCAGGTCCGCGAGCGACGCGGGATTCCCCCACTCGCCGAGCAGCACCGAGAGGTCCGCTGCGTCCACAACACCGTCGAAGTTGAGGTCAGGACTGCGGACCGACCGCGCGGTCACCGTGAGCGTGATCTGCTTGGAGGTCGAGAGGCCCGTGCTGTCGGTTCCGGTGAGCGTCAGCGTATGGACGCCCACGGAGAGCGACCGACTCGAGAAGAGCCGCCCCGAGCCGACGACGCCGTCGAGGTCCGACGTCCACACGACATTGGCCTCTGGGATCAGGAGTTCATCGATGTCCCACGCCGAGGCCTGGAAGATCACGGATGAATACTGCTTCACGCTGATGTTCGTGTTCGGGCTGATCACGTGGACGTCGGGCGGAGAGCCGATGCCAAGGATGAAGCCCTGCGACTCCGACTCGCCCTGGTTCAGGCCGTCGGTGACGCGAAGCTTGAACATGCCCTGGGCCCCGACCGATTGCGGCAGATCCGAGGTCGAGAATTGGGTCGAGTGCTCGACGCCGGCCTCGACGCGCTGATTGACGACGACGGCAGCCCACGAGCTTCCTCCATCCGGGCTGTAAAGAAGCGTTGCCTCCATCGGGTCGCCATCGGCGTCGCTGGCCGCCCACGCGATCTCGACCTTGCCGCTCAGCGCTTCCGTCGGATCGCCGACCATGACAGGGCCGCCCTCGCTGCCGACGGCCGCGACGGAAACGATCGAGGCAACCGGCACGTTGGCGGATCGGGTCTGGCGAGCGAGCAGCGAGCCGGACGCGACATCGCGGATTTCGATGCGTGCGATGGCCTGACCGCTGATCGACTCCGGAACGGTCACATAGAAGGGCGTTCGGGTGATCGGCTCGCCGGCGCAGTTCTCCTTCAGCGAGTCGGTCTTGGTGCGAAGGGTGCCCAGGAGTCGCCCGCCGGCGCCGAACATGCGGATGATCGCGTCGCCGCGCGGATCGTTGGCGGTCGGCGTCGCGGCATCGAGTCGGAGGGAGGGCTGCAGAACGATGGCGCCGCGGTCGCGGTGGTACTCGCCCGCGAGGCGCAGGCAGCGCACCTCGGCCTGGGCGTCGCTTGCGCCGCCGCCGCCGCTGCCCCCGTCGCCGCCCATCGCAAGGCAGGCCGAACGCGTGTCGTTGATGCAGTCGTTGAACGTCACCGCGGCAACCCACGCCTCGGGCGTGAGGAGGCCCGCGTACATGATGTCCTTCTTCGTCGTCGGCATGACCGGCGCGAGGTTCAGCGGATCCTTCAGGCCCTGCACGACGTCGAAGCCGACGGTGGCGATGGTGAGCGTGTTGTGCTGCTGGCCCCAGCAGTGGCCGATCTCATGCGCGAAGGTGCGCTGGAATCGGCTCGTCTCGGTGTTGCCGAACGCGGCCGCCGCGGGAATGCCCGCCGCCTCGCCGTTCCCGCTGAAGGGGTTGCCCGGAAGCCATCCGTAGATGAACTCCGGCTTCGGATAGCCCGCCGCCGGAATGGTGTTGTTGCGGATGTCGTTCAGCGACGACAGGAGCGCGCCGTCCGAACTGTTGATGTTCGACGTCCACGTCAGCGAACCGAGGGGCGAGCGGTGGTAGTTCCAGTCGCCGGTCTTGTAGATTCCGCGGAGGAACGCGTCACCCACGCCGGGCTCGATCATGGTCGCCGGGGGCTGGCCGCCCCCCGGGGTGTAGTTCACGGAGACGCTCGCGAGCTCGACCATCTTGCGGCAGACGAAGTTCTTGTTGAGCGCCGAGCCCGAGTTGTTGGCGTAGTCGGTCTCGACCACCTTGTGCAGCGGATTCACCGTCACGACGAAGTCGACGTCGCCCGACTGCGGAGGCACGCAGAAGAAGTTGAGCGTGTCGTTCTCGTTCGCGCTGGCGGGAGAGAGCGGGGCGGTGATCGGACCGTTGCTCGAGAAGAAGGGCGACCCCGGGATCTCGATGCCGTTGGAGTAGACCCGCAGCTCGCCGTCGACGTTCGGGACGGCCGCGGCCGAGCCGGTCACGCCGACCTTCACGCGCACGACGGTCGCGTTCTTCGCGACGAGCGTCATCGAACCGGTGTTGATCGCCTGATTGACCTCAATGGCGCTGACGGTGAGATCCGTCGCCGAGGCAAGCGATGCGAGGAGGGTCGGGGCGAGGGCGACGAGCGAGCAGGCGAGTCCGCGGCGGTTCATTCGATGGGCTCCGTCTTCACATACATCCTGGTGGAACGATCCGAGGGACGCGTACGTCGTCATGGGCGACGACGAGACGTCCGCGGGGAGTGCGAGCGCCGAAACGACCACAGCCCCGAAACGCCACCCTGCCTCGACGGTTGCGAGGCGGGAATGCGCCGAGTGACCCGTTGCGGCGTGCGTTGCCGCTCGGGGAGTTCATCTGTGGTGGCACCGGGGCATGCGATCGCGATCGCCCCGGTGCCGTGCATCGAATATAGGGCCTCGCACGGCGATGTCAGGGAGCAGCGCGCGATTCAGCCGAAATGTCGTAGACCTGCGCTGCGCCGCGGGGTGTCCGCCCCTCCCACTTTGCCTACCTGAACGTCCCTATTCCGAGGACGTACCGTTCATTCCCCATCATCGGCCATCCCCATCATCGACCATTGCGGGGCGATGCGAAGGGGACTCTCCCGCGGCGCGCAACGCGTTAGGTCCATGTCCTCCGCCAAAGACACGACCGCCCGCGGGTGAGGCGAGCGGTCGGGACTGTCCGCGAAGGCCGTCCTTGGCCAGCGCGCCGAGTGCGGTCGCCGAGGCGATCACGCGGCGCGGGGACGGTCCGTGTCGTTTCCGTTGTCGGTGAGCCCGAGTTCGCGGGCGATCTCGTCCATGCGTCCGCCGAGCCAGTCGAACAGCGCGTCCACCTCTTCGCTGGTGGGCATTCCGCCGCTGATCGGATGTCCTCCGAGATCGACGTGCGGCCGCGGGCGCATCGCATGTCGCGGGAACATCGCTGCCCGCTCCCTGAAGTTCAGTGGGGCCGGCGGTTCGGGACAGAGGTCCTTCTCCGCATCACATCCGACGAGCTTCAGTCCGCTTCGTGCTTCCATCGCTGGCTCCTTCCGTGGTGCCCAGCGGCATCTCCGCCGCGTTGCGTCCGTCCCATGCCCCTTGCGGCGGCCATGCGACAGGTCATCCTGACGTCGGTGCATCGGCGCTCAGGCACGGCGACTTTCGCGCCGATCGGAAACCGGGCGGGCAAAGGGCGGCGACACCGGCACGATCCGCGCGGATTCGCGGATCTCCCCAGCCGCGTCAGAGCGTAGCGCCGAACCGTTCCGCGTCCTCGAAGCGCCGCTTGGCCTTCGCGATGCGCCCGAACGTGACGACGCCGGCGATAAGTCCGACCGTCATCACCGCCGAGAACACCATGCCGGCGGAGATGATCCGGTCGAGCGGTCCCTGCTGCGGCACGATCGTCGAGAACGTGATCCGTCCGGGAACCTGGGTGTTGCCGACGATTGCGGCGCGCGGCACGTCGCCCTTGCCCTTCGCGAGCTTCGGCGATTCGTTCACGAGCGTCGTCGCGAGCGTGTCGAGCGCGACGACGGCGGTCTGCGGGTCGGGCCCCTCGGCAATGAGACGAAGCGAGCCCGGACCGTCGGAGTCGAAGTCGACGCCGTCAAGCCACCGGTCGAACTCGCCATTGCCCTTGAGCACGCTGACGCCGCGATCGGCGAGCCTCCGCTTGACGGCGTCGCGGAAGCCGGCGTTCGCGAGCGCCTCGCGATGGGCGCTCTGGAACGCGGTGTCGGCCTCAGGCGAGATGTGCTCGCCCTCACGCACCTTCGCCGTCAGGTCCACGCTGGCGACGGCGACCTTCGGAAGCACGGAATCGGCGGCATACCAGGAACCGGCGGCGACGCCGACGATGACGATGAGGCACCACGCCGCAACGAGGCCGCCGCGGTGTCGCGCGTATCGGTGCAGCATCGACCGCTCCGTCGCGGCGAGCATCTCCTGGACCTGTCGCAGCTCCTCGCGCTGCTTCTTGACCAGCCGCTCCTCCTCGAGCACGCGCACCATGCCGTTCTCCGCGGCCTGGCGCACCTCGCGCTCGCGCTTCACCTTTCGCTCGCGGTGCAGGCGTCGGGCGAGGTCGATGCGCCGCTTCCGCGAGGCGAGGAACGCCAGCGCCTCATTGAGCTTCCGCTGCGTGTCGCCGATGGCCCGCTCGGCGTCGGCGGCGCTCGACCTGCTCGTCGCCCGCTCCTCGTCGGCGGCCTGACGGGCCGCCACCATCTCGGCTTGGAGCCGGTCGATCTCCTTCCGGGCGGCGACCAGCTCGGCCGCGGCGGCGTCGGCCGCCTCGCCGTCGATCACGTCGACGGGAATGGCCCGTGCGGCCTCGACGGCGGCGGCAAGCTCGGACTCGAGCTGGGCGATGCGACCGTCCTTGGCCACGATCTCCTGGCGGTGCTCATGGGCGAGCGCCAGCGCCGCGGCGCCGAGCTCGAGCCGGGGCGCCTGCTCCGCGAGCGACTTCGCAAGCTCGGCGAGCTTGTCGCCGGCCACGTGAAGCTCCTGGCGGGTCGAGCCAAGCTCGCGATCGAGCTCGGCAATCGTCCGCTCGCGCTCGGCGATGGTCCGTTCGCGCTCGGCGATCACGCCGTCCTTCGACTCGACGACCGCGTCGCGGCTGGCGAGCGAGCTCTCGGCGTCCGCGATCTGCTCGCGAAGGAGCGTGATTGCCATCATGAGCGAGACGGCGTTGCGCTCGGAGGCGGCGAGCGCGTCCGCATCGCCCGACTGCGACGAGCGGAGGTCATCCCGCTCGCGCTGCAGCGCGGCGAGCCGCTCGTTGAGCGTCGCGATCTCGGACTCGAGCGCGCCGAGGCGCGCGTCGGCCGCCTCGCGGGCGCCGGCCATCGCCTGCCGCTCGCGGGCGAAGAGCTCGCGCTCCCCGGCGATGCGCGACCGGTCGGCCTCCCATTCGGCGCGCTCCGCCTCGAACGTTGCCCGCGCCGCGTCGAGCGACGCGCGGGTCGTTTCGAGGTCCGATGCGCTGCGGTCAAGCTCCGAGGCGCTTCGCTCGAGCTCGGACGCGCGGCGGTCGAGCGCCGACGATCGCTCCTCGAGCGACCCCGACGCCGATTCGACCTGTCGCTGCCGCTCGGCGATTCTCGCTTCCTCGTCGTGCAGCGCATCCGTCATCGCATGGAGCTGGGCCTCGCGGGCCGTCAGCAGCGCGGCGGCGCCGTTGATCGCGTGCTCGCGCTCGTCGAGGCGGCGGCCGCGGTCGGCGAAATGGGCGAAATCCTCGGCGGAGCGCACCTGCGCGGCCCGCAGGCGCTCGAGCTGGTGCTCGACGTCGGCGATGAGCTGGAGCACGTCGGCGTGATCGCGCACCGGCCTGTCGGGCATCGCCGGCACGGCCGCCATCTCAATACCCGCATTGTCGGTTCGCTGCGTTCCGTCGCCGTTCATTGCGTGCTCCGGTGCCGTGGCGCACCGTCCTCGCGGACGTCCACAGGCACTGTGAACGGCTATCGGTCGTCGGTGCGACCGACTGAACCGGCATGTTCGGCATCACCGGAAAAGGCGGGCGCTACTTCCGCCCGATCGACCAGCGAAGCTCGGGCATCCGCAGCAGGAGCGCCGTCGCCCCCGCGGCCGCGGTGCCGACCGCCATGAGCAGGGCCAGTTCCCGGACGGCCGACCGCCAGCTGCTCGAGGTGGGAAGCATCCAGCCGGCAGCGAGCATCAGCGCGACCATGACCGCCGTGACCGCCCCGGTCCGGCACCACGACGCGATCACCTCGCGGTCGATGATCCGACCGAGCCGCCGGCTGAGGATCCGCCCGAGGATGAAGCACTGGAGGATCGAGCAGATTGCCGTTGCCCATGCGAGACCGGCCTCGCGCAGCGGGGTCCAGATGAGGGTGACGTTGAGCGCGAAATTGAGCACGACCATCGCCACCGCAATGCGCGTCGGCGTCGACGAGTCGCCTTGGGCGTAGAACGCCCGCGTCCAGACGTGCACCGTGCAGTAGCTCCAGATCGCCGGCGCGTAGCCGGCCAGGACGAAGGCGACTCGCGCGGTGTGCTCGGGGCTGAAGCGTCCCCCCTGCAGCAGCACGGCGACGGACGAGCGGCCGAGCAGCACGAGCGCGGCGCTGGCCGGAAGGCCGATGAACACCGTCAGGCGGACGCCGCGGCGAAGCGTCGCAAGAAACGCCTCGCGGTCGTTCGACTGGCGGGAGAGGACGGGAAAGATGGCGCTGGCGATGGCGATGCCGAAGACGCCCAGCGGGAATTCGTAGAGCCGCTGGGCGTTGGCGACGGTTGACATCGCGCCGTCCTCGAGCGGGAACTTCACGCCGAAGATCGTCGGTCCGACCATCGTCGGCCAGCTGGCGACGAGGCCGTCGATGAACGTGTTCACCTGCAGGACGCCAAGACCGATCATCATTGGCCCGGCCTTCACCAGCATCTCGCGGATGAACCCCCAGCTCGCCGTCGAGCGGTCGAGAAGGTCGCGCAGCGCCCCGCGCACCGAAAGGTCGAGGTGCCGCGCCGCCCACAGGGCCCACGCGACCTGCAGGATGCCCGCGAGGACGACGGAGGCGCCGACCAGGAGCGCGTGCGTCGACTGGCCGGCGAGGTCGTCCCCGGCGAAGAAGCGGAGGAAGCCGAGACAGGACCCGACGATCGCCAAGTTCAGGATGAGCGGACTCGCGGCGGTCGGACCGAAGCGATCGTGGGTCTGCAGCACGCTGCCGAGGATCGCGACGATGCAGACCAGCGGCATGTAGGGCAGCATGGTCATCAGCAGCTCAAGGCCGAGCCGCGAGAGCGTGTCGTCGTGGGCGGCGTTGGCGTGCATGACGGCGAGCACGATCTCGGCCGCGACCACGATGATGTTCAGCGCCCCCGCCAGCAGCACGATGGTCAGCGCCGCGAAGCGCCGGGCCGCGGGCGGATCGTCGCGGTCGAGTCGGGCGTAGATCGGGAGGAATGACGCGCTGAGGGCCCCTTCGCCGAACAGTCGGCGAAACAGGTTCGGGACCATGAAGCCGAAGGAAAAGGCGTCCATGATCGGCCCGACGCCAAAGGCCCGGCTCATCGTCGCGTCGCGAGCGAGACCGGTCACGCGGGAGAGCAGCGTGAGCAGCGTGAACGTGCGGGCGTTCCGCTCGAATTTGTCGTGGGTGCGGTCTGCGGCCATCCTTGGCCTCACCTGAGGGTCGCGTCGCGACTACCGGGATCGCTGGAGCTGGACGATCGCACTGGACATCTGGGGATCGATCCTGCGCTTCTCGATCTCGATGCGCGACGTTCGCGCCCCCTTGGCGAAGACCAACGTCGCCTGCGCCGGAAGCACCACGCGCTCACGGACCTCCCAGCCGCTCGCGGCGTAGCGGGCGACCGTCTCGTCCGCCGCGACGACGATGTCCTGAACGCTCCCGGCGAGCACGAAGCGGCCGCCGGAAAGTTCGCCGCCGTCGCGAACGATGTCGAAGCTGTAGCGCACGTCCATCTCGGGCGGCGTGGGGACGTCGCTGTCGAGCAGCGTCAGCGGATGGTCGCTCGCGCAGCCCGCCGCAAGGAAGATCGCCGCGAGGAGCGACGAGAGCGAGAGGGCACGCGTGGTCGGGCAGGGCACGGCGGGGATTCTACGGATTTCGAGGAAGGACGCGCACGAACCCTGCGCCGCATTCCCCGCATCGGCCGGTCCCGTCGGTCGCGGGCGTCGAGCGCAGGTCGTGACCGCAGCCCAGGCAGGTTCGATGCCCGCCCTCGACGCGCCGGGCGAGACGGGCCCTGCACCGGTCGATCGTCACGGCGACCACCACGCAGAGAAACAGGGCGTGAATGTCGCTGTCCATCCCCTTCGACAGGCCGTTCCACCACGCGTTCAGCCGGACGACGAGGGTCGTCGCGGGCAACAGGCTCGCGGAGAGCCCGATCGCGATGATCGCAAAGAGGATCGCCGCGGTGCCGCCGAGCGCGGGCGGCAGGCACGCCCGCAGGAGCGAGCCGGCCGTGAGCGCCGGCATCGGAAGCCATTGGGCGACCAGCGGTGCCTTGCCGCACGCGGCGCACTGCGCCGCGCCCTCGGGCACCGGCTCGCGACAGCCCAGGCACAGGCGGCCGTCCATCATGCGCCGCTCGAAGGATCGCATCGCCAACAGGAGACAGGCGGCGGCGCCGGTCGAGGCGCCGACGACGATGCCGATGACACCGGCCTGAAAGGGCGTCGGATCGTCGGTGAGCCCGTTGAGCATGATCGACGCGGGCAGCGCGACCGTGATGCCCGCGGCAGCCGACACCGCGACCGCGAGCCAGCCGATCGGCTCGCTCAGCACGACGGAGATCATGCCGTCGAATCGCTCGCGGCGCAGCGCGGCGACCGGCGTCGACGGCATGCGCGTCGCCCACAGCAGCATGGCCGTGCACGCGACGCCCATCGAGCCGGCGCAGACGTCCTCAAGCGAGAAGGAGCGGCCAAGGCCCGGCAGCGCCTGGGTGATCTCGTCGACGCTCGTCCACGCGATGGAGAAGAGAAAGAGGGCGAGAATGCTGCGGAAATAGCGGGCCTGCCAGAGGAAGAACGCGAGCCCGCCGAAGGAGACGAAGTGGAGCAGCTTGTCCGGCGGATGCTCGGGATCGCCCATCTGCAGTCGCGGCCAGTGCGTACCGACGGCGACGCCCGCCGCATAGACGCCCAACACGACGCGCCGAAGCGCCACGCTGCGGCGGAGGACCGGCGTCATTCCCGTCATGCCGCTCACAAGCCGTCATCCGCCGCGACGCTCCCCGACGGCGGGGTCGCCGCAAGGGTGCCGGAGCGCAGGTCCCGCGAAGGAGCGGGAACGGCATCGGGCTTCGGCTCGGTGAGCGAGCGGCCGGCGCTCCGTTCCCAGTCGCGGACGAACCGCTCGGCGAGCGTTCGATAGTCGAGCGCGCCGGGACACCAGGGGGCGTAGTCGAAGATGGTCTGGCCGAAGCTCGGGCTCTCGGCGAGCTTCACGTTGCGGCGGATCGCCGGACGGAAGACCTGGGCCCCGTCCCAGGGCTGGCCGCTGCCGGATGCCGCCTCGAAGAAGCGGTCGAGCTCGCTCACGACCTCCTTGCCGTGCGCCGTCTGCGTCTCGTGCATGCAGAGGATGACGCCCGAGACGCGCAGCTCGGGATTCACGCCGCGCGAGACGATGGCGACCGTCTCTAACAGTTTGCTCAAGCCCTGCATCGCCAGGAACTGGGCCTGCATCGGCACGATGACCTCGCGGGCCATGGCCAGGGCGTTCAGGGTGAGGAGCCCGAGGCTCGGCGGGCAGTCGATGAGCACGTAGTCGTAGTTGGCCAGGATCGGGGCGAAGCGGTCCCGCAGGATCCGGTGCCTCGTCGGGTGCGACGCGAGCTCCGTCTCGGCCGCGGCGAGGTCCACCGTCGACGGCAGGCAGTCGAGGTTCGGTCGGGCCTTCACGATCGCGTCCTCGATCGGGAAGTCCGGGTCGAGGAAGACGTCGTAGGCGGTGCGCCCCACCGTCGATCCGTCGATGCCCAGGTAGAGCGACAGGTGGCCCTGCGGATCGAGATCGATCAGGCAGACGCGGCGGCCGAGCTCCGCGATCGCGGCGCCGATGTTCACCGTCGACGTCGTCTTGCCGACGCCGCCCTTCTGGTTGAGCAGTGCCGCGACGCGCGTCGGGGCGCGGGCGGTTGGGCTTGCGTCGGCGTCGTCGGGCGGCATGGCCGCAGTATACGGGGCGCTCGTGGCCCGCCGAATGCGCTACCGCGCCCCGTCCGCGTCGCGCGGGGCGAGTCCGTCGGTCCACGCCGAGAGGTCGACCTCGACCAGCGGCAGCCGTCGCTCGAACGACGCGCGCGGCAGGACAGCCGTGGTGTGGACCGTGCCCACGTCGCGGGCCATGCCCATGGTGATCACGCCGCCGGGAGCTCCGGGCTTCGGCATCCACGAGTCGGGCAGCGTCACGCGAAGCCGCCAGCGGTCCTCGAACTCGCGAATGCTCGTCTCGAGAAGCGCGTCACGCTCCCCGTCCACCGTCCCGTCACGGCGCACGGTGAGCGAGCGGCCGCGGACCTCAATGGTGAATGCGTCATCGCGCGGCCCGTCCTTCGGCGCGAGGCACTCGGCGAAGATCTCCCAGTGTCCGGCGCGACGGCGCACGCTCGCGGCGGTTCCCCACTCCGGCGGCACCGAGCCGATCCTCCCGCCCTGCACCTCGGCCAGGGTCAGCGGCGCAACGAACGTGCCGAATGCGAGCGACGGAGGCTTGGCCTGCACGGCCCGCGGCGCGAAGGTGAAGCGTCGCGCGACGTTCTCGGCCTGGACCGCGAGCACGATGCCTTCGCCCGACGCCGGATCGACGAGCCGCGCCGCGGGCCGGTCGACCGCCATGTGGCCGATGGATCGCGGCGCGAGCAGCGTCGCCAGCGGGGCGAGCGTCTCGCCCAGCCACTGCACCTTGACGACCAGCTCGTCGTTCATCGGGTTCGCGACGGCCATCCGCACCACGCCGCCGCTGTCGGACTCGATCCAGAGCATGAGCGGCGTGCGGGCGTCCATCCATGCGAGCACCGCGTTCATCACCGCAGCGTCGGAGCGGTTGCGGTCAAGGAGGATGCCGAGCAGCGAGCCCAGCTCACCGGGATCCGCGACCCAGGTGGCGAGCGCTTTGCCCGCCGCGGCGCCGCCGGCGTCCGTCCGCGTCGAGGTCCCGCTCGGGGCGCCGACCGAGGTCGACGTGAGCCATTGCCGCAGCGAGTCGGCGACTCCCTCGCTCTGCCGCTGGATCCGATCGATGCCCGCAAGCCAGAGTTCCGCCACGTGCCGGGCGAAAAGCTGCGATGCGGCGTCGCCGGGCGGTGCGGGTACGCGCTCGCCGCGGGCCTTGGCGATGAGCGTCCAACGAAACCACTCGAAGGGCGACTCCGGATCGGGGCGGTCGTCGCTCCACTCGACGCCCATTTCCGGATCGATCGAAACATCGCCCTGCCCGACCTCAAGGGACGGACCGGCGGCGATCCAGACCGGGCTGACCACCGCCGCACCGAGGGCAAGCGTTGCCCGCTCGGAGACGTCCGGGACGTCGACCAACAGGAGCGCGGCATCGATGCTGCGAACCCGCTGTGGTGCGGCTGCCTCGACGAGCGAGCGAGGGTCGGTCTCCTCCTCGATCGTCCTCACCACGGTGGGGTTGGCACTCCGGGTCCAGTGCGGCTCCCGGGCGGCCATGGGCGTCGCGAGCCAGACGACGCGACCGATGATCTCGGACGCTCGATCGCCATCCCGCAACTGAACGGGCACGCTGGATGGAAGCCCCTCCCCCGCGGGCGGCAACTGGAGCGGGATCGCGACAATCCCTCCCCGAACCGCGATGGGCGAGAGATTCAGCGGAATAGGCGGGCCGCCGAACGCGGTCGCTCCCGTGGCGATCGTCAGGATCGCCAGCGAGCTCCGCAGGGCGCCCGCGACCGATCGGACCGAATCGCCGATGAAGTGGGCGATGGCCCGCATTCGGAGTCGCGGGGGATGCGTTCGGAATCGGGTCGACATCGAACCGCGCATCGTAAGATCTCGCCGACTCCCGCCGCCTTTGGATTCACCAGAGCTTCTCCATGAATCGCAAGAACCGACCGATCCGACGCTCCGCCACCTCGCTGCTCATCGCCGGCTCGCTTGCCGCGGTGATGCTGGCCGCCCCCTCGACGCTTGCCGAGGCGCTTCGCGGTTCTTCCGCCCGCTTGGCTGATCCGCCCAAGCCCGAGACTCCGAAGCCCGAGACCCCCAAGCCTGAGGCGCCCAAGCCTGATGCACCCAAGCCCGATGCACCCAAGCCCGAGGCGCCCAAGCCTGATGCCCCCAAGCCCGAGGCGCCCAAAGATGAAATGAAGCGGTCCATCGAGTACTGGGAGGGCACCAAGAACCCCAAGTACAAGTACGAGATGCGGAAGGACCCCGCCGACGGCAAGTGGAAGCGCAATGGCTACTCCCAGGCCTTCTACGAAAACGGCGTGATGGAGCGCGAGGGCGTCTACCGCAACAACGAGCGCGTCGGGCAGTGGAAGTACTACGACGACCAGGGCAAGCTCATTCGGACCGAGGATCGCGGCGAAGGCAAGCCAAAGCCCGCGACACCGCCGACGCCGCCTACGCCGGCCGATCCAAAGCCCAAGGATCCCAAGCCGACTGATCCCAAGCCCACCGATCCCAAGCCCACCGATCCCAAGCCGACTGATCCCAAGCCAACGGATCCCAAGCCCGGCGCCCCCAAGTGACGGCGCACCCCAAGTGACGGCGCCCCCAAGCAACGGCGCCTCCAAGCAACGGCGCCCCCAAGTAACGGCGAGCGCCTGGCCCGACATGCACGATCACGACGCGGCCGATGACTTCACTGTCGTCGGCCGCTTTCGCAGGGACTCGAAGAACGCGCGGCGATAGCGCTCATCAGCCAGGATTCGCGGCATGACCGTCGTCGGCTCCACCGAATCGCTGCGATGCTCGTCGCGCCGAACGGCCCGCTCCTCGCTCGGTGCCGGCACGCCTCCCTCGGGGCGATGAAGGTCGACACGCGTGTCAAATCGCAGTTCGTCCTGTCGTCGTTCGGTGAGAAGGGCATCGGTCCGCTCCGGCGCCGCGTCGGCAAAGGGCGACGGTCGCTGCGGCATGTCGAAGTGCGCCGGCATGCCGATGCGGAAGGTCGTGCCGCCGGGAACGAAGGCGAACGTCCCCTTCTTCTTCACGAATCGATAGTCGGAATAGGGAAACGTGATGAAGAGCGCGCCGTTTCCTCGCACGTACCGATTGGGATTGGCGGGATCGATGTAGACCCGGCTGAAGGCGGTCGGCGTCGAGAGCAGTTCGGGCTGCGAAAGACGTAGGCTGTCGTCGAGGGCGTTGCGGTCCTCGACATTGCCGTCGACGGCGCGAAGGCGCGTGCGGCTGAGGATCTGATCGCGACTGCCGTCGGGGCCGCGTCGCCGCTCGTCCATCGCCCGGTACTCGCGCCGAGATGCGGCGGCGGACTCGTCGCGTTCCTCCGTCGAGCGAATCGGGAGAGGGCGATTGACCTTCTGCACCGGAGCACCGGCCGGCACCGTACCCGTCGTGGTGGGCTGAGCCGGGGGCGCAGGGACAGGACCGTCGGCGGCGATCGCGAGGAAGAGAACCAGCGGCAGGAGCATCGTGGGGTTATCGGCTCAGGTCAGGCCCGACCTGAGAAAGGCCGGCGCTTCCGAGTGCGCGGCCGCCCGCCGACCGCTCACGTCCGCCCCCGCTTGTCCACCAGGCGCCCGTCGGATTCCGTCCACGAGAGGACGATCGTCGTCGCGGTCGGCAGCGTCATGACGCCAACGGCGGTGTCGACCGTCAATCCAGCGACGGGATGGGCTTGGACGACCCTGCCGATGACCTCCCCCGCCGGCGTCCCAAAGGTCGCATCGCGTCCGCGAAGGGCATCCCGCGCGAGATAGTCGGCGGTCAGGGCCTCGACCGAATCGCCGAGGGCCTCATCGAGCGCGGCGACCAGGCCCACGAGAAGGTCGAGCCGATCGAGATCGACCCCCTCGCGAAGGATGCTCGTCGCGCCATCGGCGAGGTCGGCCGGAAACTCCCGCTGCCGCACGTTGATGCCGATGCCGACGAGCGCGACGCGAGCGTCGCCCGTCGCGACGCGCTCGATCAGGATGCCGCCGAGCTTTCGCCCCCCCACCATGAGGTCGTTCGGCCACTTGATGCCGACCGACAGCGACCTGGCCCCCTTGATGGCCCCCCTGATGGCCCCCTCGATGGCCCGCGCCGCCGCGACCGATGAGGCGAGGACCAGCCGATGGCCGAGCGGATCATCGGGGCAGCAGAAGGTCACGGCGAGACCCTCGTCGCCCGTGTCACGCCATGAACGGCCGAGTCGTCCGCGACCCTGCGTCTGTCGCGCCGCGACGACCACCGCGCCCGGCCGGTCGGCGAACCCGCGGGCGACATCCTGCGTCGATGCGGTCTCGGCGAGCACGCGCACCGAGGTGAAGATCCGACAGCGCTTCGCGATCGTCGCTTCGAGGGCGTCGGGCCACGCCGACAGCGGACGCATCAGGCCGGCTCTCGCACGAGATCGATGGCGACGTCCATCGCGATCGCGCTGTGCGTGATCGCTCCGCAGGAGACTCGCTCGACGCCGGTCTCGGCGATGGCCCGCACCGTGTCGAGCCGCACGCCGCCGGAGGCCTCGAGACTGATCGCCGGCTGCAGGCGATCGCGCATCGCGACCGCCTGCCGAAGGCGCGCCACGTCGAAGTTGTCGAGAAGGACGATGTCGATGAGTCCCTTCTCGACGGCGAGCACCCGCTCAAGCTGCTCCAGCGTGTCGACCTCGACCTCGACGAAGCGCAGGTCGAAGCGGCGTCGCGCGACGCGAGCCGCCGCGGCAAGCGCCGGCCCGAGTTCGTCGGGCCGAACGGCGCCGAGGTGGTTGTCCTTCACAAGCATCGCGTCGTAGAGGCCGATCCGGTGCAGGTATCCGCCGCCGCAGCGGACCGCGTACTTCTCGAGCTCGCGCCAGCCGGGCAGCGTCTTCCGCGTGCAGCAGAGGCGGGCCCGCGTTCCCGCGACGGCATCGACGTACCGCCTCGTGAGCGAGGCGATGCCGCAGAGCCGGCCGAGGGCGTTGAGCATCGTTCGCTCGAGCGGCAGAAGCGCCGCGAGCGGACCGTCGAAGTTCACGAGCGCATCGCCGGACCGACACGCCTCGCCGTCGCGAGCGACGAACCTCGTCCTGAGGATCTCGAGCGAGTCGGCCATCTCCAGCACCCGACGCACGACGGGCAGGCCGGCGACGACGCCATCCGCGCGGGCCACGATCGACGCCGTCGCGCGGGCGTCGGGGGGGACGAGGCTCGTGGTCGTGACGTCACCGCACTCGTCGAGATCCTCCTCAAGCGCCATCCGCAGGAGCGTTTCGAGTCGCCGCGGGTCGACGAGCCGCGCGAAGAGGTCGTCGAGCGGCATGGCGTTGAAGTCGGGAAGCGTCATCGTCGGGCTCAAAGCGACGCTCGCACGCGATCGGCGAGCGCCTTCGCCCGCTCGGGATCCAGCTTCCGCGACTTCCACATGATGCCGAGTCCGGCCCCGTCGATCTTGGGGATGATGTGAAAGTGCACGTGCATCACCGCCTGATGCGCGTCGCTGCCGTTGTTCTGGAGAACGTTGTAGGACGAGGCGCCGGTGGCCTTGAGCACCGCCCGGCAGATCCGCGGCAGCACGCGACCGAGCGCCGCGGCCGACTCGTCGGAGAGCTCGTGCAGATGGGCCCTCTCCTCCTTCGGGATCACCAGCGTGTGCCCCTCGCTGAGCGGAGCGACGTCGAGGAACGCGAGCACGTGCGTGTCCTCGTACACCCTGTGGCAGGGAATCTCGCCGCGGATGATCTTGCTGAAAATTGTCGCCGGGCTGGACATGCTGGACCTTAGGGGAAGACGCCGCGGAGGTCGTAGACCTTGCCGATCCGCTCACACGCCGAACACATCGCGGCGGCGCGCCAGTCGCACTCGTAGCGAATGCGGGCGAGCTTCACTCGCCGCGCCGCAAGGGTCATCGAGCGCGTGAGCTCCTCCTCGACGTCCTCGGCGGACCAGGTGGTCGAGAGGCGATTCTGCACCCATTCGAGATAGCTCGCGGCGACGCCGCCGGCGCTGCAGAGGATGCTCGGAAGCACCTCGACGCCGCGGGCGAGGAGGATGTCCGCGGCGTCGAGCGTCGATGGGATGTGCCCGGCCTCGGCGACGCAGCGGGCATTGATCCGCGCCGCTCGCTCGGCGTCGAGCACGCCGTCCGCCGCGGCGACGATGAGGGCGTCGCAGGCGATCGACCAGACGTCGCGCTCCGCAACGGAGGTGGCGTGGGCGTAGGCGTTCACGCCACCGGTCCGATGCACATGTTCGTGCAGGACGAAGGGATCGATGCCGGTGTCGGACCGGATCGCGCCGGTGTGGTCCAGCACCGCGACGAGGGTCATGCCGCGCTCGACGAGTCGTCGCGCCGACCACGAACCGACGGTGCCGTATCCGACGCAGGCGAAGCGCCCGCCGGCGATGCGGCCGCCCGTCTCCGGGACCATCTCGGCGAGGACGTCGGCGACGCCAAGCCCCACGGCCCGGTCGCGCCCGAAGCTGCCGCCGATCTCAATCGGCTTGCCGGTGACGGTGCGGAACATCTCCTGCCGGCGCACGTCCGCGGTGGTCTGCACGAGCGTGTCGGCGAACCAGGCCATGACCCGCGAGTCGGTTCCCACGTCAGGCTCGACCACGTCGTAGTCGGGACCGACGTAGTGCGAGATCGCGCTCGCGAAGCGTCGGGTGAGCCGCATCAGCTCGTCCTGGCTCAGCTCGCCGGGACTGCACTTGACGCCCCCCATCGCGCCGCCGAAGGGGATCCGCAGCAGCGAGCACTTCATCGTGGTCAGGACCGACAGGGCCTTGGTCTCGTCGAGGGAGAGCCGCGGATGGAACCGCACGCCTCCCTTGAAGGGCCCCAACGCGTTGTTGTGCTGCACCCGATAGCCCTTGAAGAGCCGATGGTGCCCGTCGTCCATCAGGACCGGAAAGTGCACCATGACCTCGCTCTTCGGTTGGGCGAGGATGAGCTTCTGGTGATGCTTGAGGCCGACGGCCTCGGCGGCGACGAGGAGCTGCTCGAGCACCGAATGAAAGGGATTGCGCGGGTCGCGCACGATCCCGAGTTCCTCGAGGATCCGCTCGGATGCAGGCTGCTGTGAGGGGCGGACGCTCGCGTCGGTCATGGGGCGGATGATACGGAAGGGACCCGACGGGCGGGAGGCGCGTCAGTCGGCATGCGCCAGGATCATCGAATACGGAGGGAGGGTGATCGAGCCGCGAGCGACCGCGATCGGCGCCGTGCCGGCGCGCGTCGCGTCAACCACCACCGTCCACTCGCCCGGCGGCAGCGTCTGCGTCCGCGGCGCGGGCTCGTCGTTGTACGCAACGAAGATCCGGTTCCACGGGTCGCCGACGACTCGGCCGTCAAGCGTGAAGGCGACGTCGCGTCCTTCGCCGACGAACGCGAGGGCCTTGCGCACGGCGACGGCGCCGGCCAGCCGGAAGGCCGGGTGCGCGCGGCGAACGTGCACCAGACCGGCCACGAACTCGAAGACGTCCGCGTACTCGGCCTTGCGGGACCAGTCGAACTGGTTGATGTCGTCACCGAGGTCGAATGTGTTGTGTCGCCCCTGCTTCGTGCGGCAGAAGTCGCAGCCGCCGTGGAGGAGGGCGATGCCCTGACTCGTCAGCACGATGCCGAGGGCGAGCCTCTGCATCGACCGGCGCTCGGCGTCGCTCGCGCCGGGCTGGGTCTTGACGATCTTGTCCCAGAGCGAGAGGTTGTCGTGGGCGGAGGCGTAGTTCACGCTCTCGCGCGGCTCGAGGGTGAAGTCGTCGATCGCGCCCGCGACGCCGCTGCGCACCGCCGCGGAGTCGCCGCCCGGTCCGGTCGCGAAGCCGATCGCGTCGCCGTCGAGGTCGCCGCGGATGGCGTTGCGGAGGTGATCGTTGAAGACCGCGATCGGCATGCCCTTCTGGGCGCCCTTCCCGAAGCGGGTCGTGCCGCCGGCGGTCCACGGTTCGCCGTAGAGCGTGACGTCGGCGCGGTCGGCGACGAGGGCGTCGCAGATCGCCCGCACCGTCGCCGGCTCGTGCGAGCCGAGGAGGTCGAAGCGGAATCCGTCGACGCGATAGTCGCGTAGCCAGTGGCGAAGGCTGTCGACGATGAACTTCCGCATCATCGGCCGCTCGTCGGCGATCGTGTTGCCGACGCCGGTGTCGTTGACGAGGCGCCCGTCCCGCGTGGTGCGGAAGAAGTAGGAGGGAACGGTTGCATCGAACGGCGAATCCGGACCGGCGCTCGACGTGTGGTTGTAGACGACATCGAGAATCACGCGCAGGCCCGCGCGATGCAGTCCGGTGATGGCCCTGCGCAGGTCGCGAATGGCGCTGGTCGGGTCATTGCGGTCGGTCGCGTAGTTCGACTCGGGGACGTTGAAGAGCGTGGTCCAGTAGCCCCAGTTGTACTCGTCGGGTCGGGCGGTGAAGTCGTGGACGGGCAGGAGATGCACCGCCGTGACGCCGAGGTCAACGAGATGGCTCAGGCCGCTGCTTGCCCCCTTCGCGTCGCGGGCGTGCTCGTGAATGAGTCCGAGATAGGTCCCGCGCTCCGCGGGGGGACAGGATGCGTCGCGCACCGAATAGTCCCGCACGTGCAGCTCGTAGACGATCTCGTCGGTGGGATGGGCGAGCATCGGCGGCGGAACGGACGCGAAGCCGTCGGGCTCGAGGCGAGCCATGTCCACCACGACACTTCGCCCGCTGTCGGCGGTGGCGGCGAAGCAGTGGATGTCCGGCACCTCGCGAGCCACGCCATAGGCGGTGATTCGGTAGCGGTAGGCGCGGCCGTGGAGATCCCCCGCCACCGAGGTGCGCCACACGCCCTTCGACTCGCGGGTGAGGGGAACTGCCGCGGTCGGCTGTGCGGCGCCGGAGGACGGGTCAAGCAGCAGCTCGATCGCGTCGGCGACGGGCGACCAGGTCGCGAAGGTCGTCGAGGTCGCGGTGCACCGCGCACCGAGGAGGGCGTCCGTCGCCTGAAATCGTTCCTCGTCCAGCACGTCGCGGGCGATGACCCGTTGGGGCTTCAGGTCGTCGAAGAGTCGTTCCTCGAATTGGAGGGAGAGGTGCGCGATCTCCTCGTCGGCGACGGGTCGGGCCAGGAGAATCGCGTAGGTCTGCTTGCCGCCGCTCACCGGCCCGGGGGTGACCGATCGCACGTCGAGCGCGGCCCCGCGCTCGCCGATCCTGACCGCGAGCCCCCGCAACTGCCGCGGCGAGAGCGGCACCGTCGTCGCCATCGTGATGCGGTCCGACGCATCGAG
The DNA here is from genome assembly GCA_044220875.1 of Phycisphaerales bacterium. Classification (GTDB taxonomy): domain Bacteria; phylum Planctomycetota; class Phycisphaerae; order Phycisphaerales; family SM1A02; genus JAEUIT01. The sequence goes on from JBGAQH010000002.1 coordinate 834,097, forward strand.
GAAGGCGCCGACGACGTGGAGTCGGAGGTCGATCGCCTTCGGGTCGGTGCGGACCGCATCGTCGCCCGAGACGATCCAGATCTCGGCGACGGCACCGGCCTTCAGCTCGACGAACCGGTCCTGGTCAAAGTCCTTCTCTTCCCAGTTGCCCCGTCGCACGATGAACCCGGCCCGGCCCGGAGCCTTCGGGAAGGGCACGATCGCGTAGTGGCCGAAGACGTCGGTGCCGTCGAAGGCGAACGCCGCGCCATCGCCGCCCTCGGGCCAGCTCCAGAGGTTCCACCCCTCGTACTTCCCGTCGGGCCGGTGATAGTGAACGACCAAGAGCGACTCGGCGTGCCGCTGCCGGGGATCAAGCTGTCCCGCAAGCCGCGGGGCCTCGGCGGCCTGCTGGGCAGGAGCGGGCGCGGCGAACGCCAGAAGCGCGAGAAGGGCCGCCGCAATCAGGCGTCGGAGCTGGAGCATCCGCGAAGTCTACGGTTCCGCCCGCGCGGCCACCATCACCCGCCGTTCGCGCCGCGCGTCGCTCATTCCTTCACGAAGGAGACGGTGCCCCATCGGTCGGGGAGGTGCATGTCCACCACCCACTGGGGACTCCACACCCAGTTGTCCTCGCGCAGGTTGGGTCGCTTCTCGTAGCTCGGCGGCGGCTTCTGATCGAAGGAATCGTCGATCGGCCGCGGGGAGGTCGGACGCTTCGGTCCGTTCCGCTTCCCGTTCGCGTCGAGTTCCTCGAAGGTGTGTTTCCACTGCACGCGCGAGAAGTTGATGCGCCACGATTCGCCCGCCTTGGGCGCCGCACCGGCCCGCTGCGTCTCCGGCACATCCGGCTCGAAGGGGCCGCTTGGCGGAACAAGCGACGCGAACGGGATCGCCCACTCGAGCGTCCAGCCGCGGTCCTCGTCGCGCGGATCGTTGATCGTGCCCTGCACGTCGATCGCGGTCCGCAGTCTCTTGCAGTCCCACCCGTGCAGCGCCGGTCCGTTCTCGCGGTACATGCGATGGAGGTAGAGGTCGAACACGGTGCCGAGCGAGTTCACCTCCAGCTCGTAGTACGCGCGCCCATCGCCGTTGGGATCGATGAAGACCTCGAAGTCGTTCTCCTGGAAGACGATCTGGTCGTGCGTTCGGTAGGTCGCCCAGACGTCGGGCTCCTCGAGCTCCGCGGCGATGTAAAGCGTCTGGTCGTCCCACACCATCTTCATGCGCGTTCGGTAGCGAGGCGCCGGCTTGGCCGATCCCTCGATGTCGACGAAGTCGTCGCTCCAGGGCGCCCGCTGCCAGCATTCGTCGTCGAGCTTTCCGTCGAGCACCGGCGGCTTGGTCAGGTACTTCGCGGCGTAGCTCTTGGGCGTGCCCTGCATCGGCGGCACGACGGCCGGAGGCGTGATGACCGCGGGCGGCGTCTGCTGCAGCAAGAGCGGCAGGGCGAGTACGGCGAGCGAGGCGAACATGTGGGACTCCGTGCGGGGATCAGTGGGGGCGAGGCGTCCGCAGTGTAGGGCGCGCCTCCCCGCCTGCCCTCTCCCGGATCGTCCGCGTCAGCCGACGAGCGTCGGGTAGTCGGTGTAGCCCTTCTCGCCGCCGCCGTAGAAGGTCGACTGGTCGGGCGCGTTCAGCGCCGCGTTGCGGCGGAATCGCTCGGTGAGGTCAGGGTTGGCGATGAACGGCACGCCATAGGAAATGAGGTCGGCCTCACCTCCCGCGATTGCGGCCTCGCCCGATGCGGCGTCAAGCCCGCCATTGAGGATGTACGTGCCGCGATAGGCCTTGCGGAGAAGCGATGCGATCGGCGTCACGTCAGCGGGCGGGGCGAGCATCGACCCCGGCCGGCCCTCGACGACATGGAGGAACGCCAGCGGATAGTCGTTCAGCATCGAGGCCGCCGGCACGAAGACCGCGGCGGGATCGCTGTCGCGCATGTCGTTGAAGCCGCCGGTCGGCGAAAGCCGCACGCCGACGCGACCGGTACCCCACACGGCGACGAGCGCCTCGACCACCTCGCGAAGGAAACGGATGCGGTTGGCCGGCGCACCGCCGTACGCGTCCGTGCGGCGGTTCACTCCGTTGCGGAGGAACTGGTCGACGAGGTAACCGTTCGCGGCGTGGAGTTCGACGCCGTCGAAGCCGGCTTCCATCGCGCAGCTCGCCCCGTGGCGATACTGGGCGACGACGCCGGGAATCTCGGCGAGCTCAAGGGCCCGCGGCGTCTCCGCAGCCACGAGACCCTTGTCGCTCCACACCTGGCTCGCGAGCGCAACGGCCGACGAGGACACCGGCGCAGCGCCCGTCCAGCACGAATGCGCCACCCGACCGCAGTGCCAGAGCTGGGCGACGATGCGCCCGCCCTTCGCATGCACGGCGTCGGTCACCCGTCGCCACGCCGCCACCTGGATCGGCGTGTGGATCCCCGGCGTCGCCGGATATCCGATCCCCTGCTCCGACACCTGCGTCGCCTCGCTCACGATGAGCGACGCGCCGCGGAGCGGGTCGGCCCGCTGCGCGTAGTAGGTCGCGGTCATGGGCACCACCGCCCGATCGCCGTCGGCCCGCGAGCGGGTCATCGGCGCCATCACGCAGCGGTGCTTGAGTTCGTACGGTCCGAGTCGAAACGGCGAGAAGAGAGTTTGCATGGTGAAGGAGTTGGAGTTCAACACAGAGGCACAGAGGACACAGAGGGCCACAGAGAAGGCGAACAATAGGGAAGCGAAGGCCGGAAGCGCCGTCGGCCACTTGGCAGAGAAACCAATGGACTGGATCGAGAGAGAACACTCTCGGCTCTCAGCCCGTGGTGGGCAGGAGGTCAGAACCTCACGCTTTCGAAGATTCCTTCTATTCCGCAATCTCTTCGCTGCGCACCTTTGTGTTCCGCATTCTGCACAATTCAATCAGAGCTCAACACAGAGGCACAGAGAACACGATGAGCCAGTTCTCTGTGGCCCTCTGTGTCCTCTGTGCCTCTGTGTTGAATCCGTCCGGCTACAAACTCACTTCTTCTTCAGCGCCGGACTCGTGCCGTTCTTGATCGCCGAGCGCGCCGCGGCGAGGCGGGCGACCGGGACGCGGAAGGGCGAGCAGGAGACGTACGCAAGGCCGCACTCGTCGAAGAATGCGATGCTCGCCGGGTCGCCGCCGTGCTCGCCGCAGATGCCGAGCTTGATGTCCGGCCGCGTCATCTTGCCGCGCTCGCAGGCGATGCGGACGAGCTGGCCGACGCCGCTGGCGTCGATCGACGCGAACGGGTTGTCCTTGATGATCTCGAGCTCCTGGTACTTGCCGAGGAAGGAGCCCGAGTCGTCGCGGGACATGCCCAGCGCCGTTTGGGTGAGATCGTTCGTGCCGAAGCTGAAGAACTCGGCGGTCTCGGCGATCTCGTTGGCGGTGAGCGCGCCGCGCGGGATCTCGATCATCGTGCCGACGTGATAGGCGATCTTCTGCTTCGAGGCCCTGATGACCTCCTGGGCGACGCGGTGGATCACCGCGACCTGCAGGTCAAGCTCGCGCTTGAAGCCCACGAGCGGCACCATCACCTCGACCTTGACCTTCACGCCGTCCTTCTGCACCGCCGCGGCGGCCTCGAAGATGGCGCGGGCCTGCATCTCGGTCACCTCGGGATAGCCGATGCCGAGACGGCAGCCGCGGAATCCGAGCATCGGGTTGAACTCGTGGAGCTCCTCGACGCGCTCGTGGATCGACGACGCGGTGACCTTCAGCTTCTTCGCAAGCTCCTGCTGGGCCCTCTCGTCGTTGGGGAGGAACTCGTGCAGCGGCGGATCGAGCAGGCGGATGCACGCCGGGCGACCCTCGAGCGCCCGGAAGATCCCGTCGAAGTCGCTGCGCTGGTAGGGCAGCAGCTTCGCGAGCGCTGCGCGTCGGCCGGCCTCGTCGCGGGCGAGGATCATCTCGCGCATCGCGTCGATGCGGTCGCCCTCGAAGAACATGTGCTCGGTGCGGGTGAGGCCGATGCCCTCGGCGCCGAACGCGATCGCGTTGCGGACCTGCTCGGGCGTGTCGGCGTTCGTGCGGATGCCGAGGCGGCGGTACTTGTCCGCGAGCTTCATGATGAAGTCGTAGTACTTGAAGACCTGCGAGTCCTTCGGCTTCATCGTGCCGGCGATGAGCACCTGCTTGAGCTCGCTGTCGGCGGTGGCGATCGCGCCGGCGAAGATCTCGCCGGTCGTTCCGTTCACCGAGATCGCGTCGCCTTCCTTGAGCGCGATCGCGCCGCAGGAGAGCGTCCCCTTGTGGTAGTCGATGTGGATGTCGCCGGCGCCGGCGACGCAGACCTTGCCCATCTGACGGGCGACGAGCGCGGCGTGGCTCGAGACGCCGCCGCGCGTGGTGAGGATGCCCTCGGCGGCGATCATGCCGCGCAGGTCCTCGGGGCTCGTCTCGATGCGGCAGAGGATGACGTGCTTGCCCTTCTTGGCCAGCTCCTCGGCCTTGCTCGCGCTGAAGACGATCGTGCCGGTCGCGGCGCCGGGACCGGCGGCGAGGCCCTTGGTCATCAGCCGGCCTTCCTTGCGGGCCGCCTCGTAGGCGCGGCGGTCGAAGATCGGCTGGAGGAGCTGGTTCATCGCCTCGGGATCGGCCGAGCCGATCGCGTGCTCGGGCGTCATCAGCCCTTCCTTCACCATGTCGTGGGCGATGCGCACGTAGGCGAGCGCGGTGCGCTTGCCGTTGCGGGTCTGAAGCATGTAGAGCTTCTTCCGCTCGATCGTGAACTCGAAGTCCTGCACGTCGCCGAAGCGCTTCTCGAGCGTGGCCCGGACCTTCTCGAGTTCCTTGTACGTGGCGTGGATCACCGGATCCTTCGCCATCTCCTGCACGCGCTTCGGGGTGCGGACGCCGGCGACGACGTCCTCGCCCTGGGCGTTGACGAGGTACTCGCCGTAGAAGACGTTCTCGCCGGTCGCCGGATCGCGGGTGAAGGCGACGCCGGTGCCGGAGTCGTCACCCATGTTGCCGAAGACCATCGACTGCACGTTGACCGCGGTGCCCCACGCGTCCGGGATCTTGTACTTCTGGCGATAGACGATCGCACGCTCGTTCATCCACGAGCTGAAGACCGCGCCGATCGCGCCTTCGAGCTGCTTCATCGGATCGTTGGGGAACTCGCGGCCGGTCCACTTCTTCACGAGGGCCTTGAATCGGACGACGAGCTCCTGGAGGTGCTGCTCGGTGAGCTCGGTGTCTTCCTTCACCTTGGCCTCGCGCTTCAGGCCGTCCATCACCTCCTCGAATGGCTCGTGGTCATGCTCGTGCTTCTTCTGCACGCCCATGACGACGTCGCCGTACATCTGGATGAAGCGGCGGTAGCAGTCCCACGCGAAGCGGCCGTTGCCGGTCGCGGCCTTCAGGGCCTCGACGGTCTTGTCGTTGAGGCCGAGGTTGAGGATCGTGTCCATCATGCCCGGCATCGAGTCGCGGGCGCCGGAGCGCACCGAGACGAGCAGCGGAGCCTTGGGGTCACCGAACCTCTTGCCGGTCTCCTTCTGGAGCGTGTCGACGGCCTTCTCGATCTCGGCCAGGAGTCCGTTCGGGAACTTGCGGCCCGAGGTGTAGTACTCGGTGCAGACGTCGGTCGTGATGGTGAAGCCCGGCGGCACGGGCAGACCCATCGAGACCATCGCGTGGAGATTCGCGCCCTTGCCGCCGAGGAGCGCCCGCATCGAGCCGTCGCCCTCGCACTTCGCCTTGCCGAAGTAGTAGGTCCGCTTCACGGTCTTCGCGGTGGATCCTGTTGTCGGGGTGGCGGTCGGGGTTGCGGACTTCTTCTTCACCGGAGGCTTGAGCGTGGGCATGGTGTTCACTCTGCGTTGGGGGTGCGACGCCCCCCTCGAAATCGAGTCGATGAGTGTAGCAATTCAGGCCGGTGACCATGGTTCATGCGGCGCGTCGGCGAGCGGCGAATGCCCGCTGTTTCGTATGATCGCGCTCGTGACCTCCCCGCCAGCAGACTCCGTCACGCGGCGCGCCGATCCCATCGGCGGTCGGGGAGGTTCCTCCGGCGACTCGTCCGTGATTGCGGCGATGGTGCGCTGGCCCCACGACCGCCCGCTTGCGGCGCTGGTCTCCGGCCCCGGCGGCGGGCCGTGGTCGCGACGCTCAATCCTCGCCGAGCCGAAGGACGTGCGCGAAGTGCGCGTGCCGCATGGGCTCTCGCCGAGTGAGGCCCGCCGCGCCGTGGAGCGACAGTTGCGTCCGCTGCTGCGTCGCGCGGCGCCGCATGCCAGCCCGCACGCCGGCTGGATCGTCTCGCTCGGCTATGACCTTGGGCGCGTGCTCGAGCCGAAGGCCGTCGCGGAGCGCGGCGCTGCGGACGACCGCGACTGGCCGATCGCGACGCTTTGCTGGTGTCCCGACGCGCTCGTCTTCGATCACGCGCTCGGCGCCTGGTCGCGCGTGGGCGACCCGCCCGCACTCATCGACGCCGCGACCGACGCGCACCGCGACGACTTCACCGTCGGTCCGCTGCGCCACACCGACGACCGCGCCGCCTTCGAGCGGGCCGTCGACCGCTGCGTGCGGCTGATCCACGACGGCGACCTCTTCCAGGCCAACATCGCGCGGCGCATGGTCGTCGACTTCTCGGGTTCGACCCGCGAGCTCGCGGCACGGGCATTCGCCGCGAGCGGGGCGTGGTTCGGCGCGTACCTCGAGGCCGACCCGGGCCGGACCATCGTCTCGATGAGCCCCGAACTCTTCCTCTCCTTCGATGCCGCGTCGCGCCGCATCGTCACCCGCCCCATCAAGGGAACGAGGCCGCAGGACGACGACGCGGCGGCGCTTGAGGCGAGCGAGAAGGACGCGGCGGAGCTGGCGATGATCGTCGACCTGATGCGCAACGACCTCGGCCGCGTCTGCGAGATCGGCTCGATCGCGGTCGACTCGGCACGCTTGATCGAGACGCATCCGACGGTGCACCACGGGGTCGCCGAGGTCTCGGGTCGCGTGCGCGCGGGCCTCGACGCCTTCGACTGCATCGCCGCGACCTTTCCCCCGGGATCGGTGACCGGCGCCCCGAAGGTGCGGGCCATGCAGGTGATCGACGAGCTTGAGTCGGCCCGCCGCGGTCCCTACTGCGGCGCGACCGGACTCATCGCTGCCGACGGCAGCTTCGCGCTGAACGTCGCGATCCGCACCATGGCCCTGAGCGGCCGCGGCGATCCGCGCCGACCCGCGCACCTCGACGGGGCGCTCGACTACTGGGCCGGCTGCGGCATCGTCGCCGAGAGCCTTCCCGCCGCGGAGTGGGAGGAGAGCGTGACGAAGACCGCCGTCCTGCTGCGCACGCTTACCCCGCGCTAGGGCGGGCCCGCGACGCTACTTCTCGCCGACCCGCAGGACCTCAATCGCCCCCTGCAGCACCGTGTCGTCGATGGTCACGAAGATCTGCTGCTCGTGGATCGAGACGGCGATGTTCATCCGGCGATCGAGTCGGGCGACCAGGTCGGCGATCTGCGCCCGATCGAGGGCGTAGAACTCGATCGACTCGAGACGATGGACCTTCGCGGCCGCGAGCGTCTTGAGATACGGCCCCGGAGCGCGATGGAAGTAGACCGCCACGCGCTTGGTGGCCTTGCTCGCCTTGTGCAGCCGTTCGGGACTCGGCGTCCCCATCTCGATCCAGTCGGTGACCTGGCCGGTGAGGTCGCGAATCATGATCGCCGGCTCCTCGGTCGAGGAGACGCCGCGCGAGAACTCGATGCCCTCGCGGTACTCGAGGCAGTAGGCGAGAATGCGGCCAACGAGGAAGTCGTCGCTCTCGGAGGGATGTCGGGCGACCTTCAGCGCGATCGTCTGGTAGACGTTGCGGCCGACGTCGGCGAGATCGACGTTCACGTTGTGCAGCGTGTGGGAGAGGGCCATGGCTCGCGGGATTGTCGCGATTTCGCGGGAGCCCGCCGGGCGGCCGAAGCGACAGGGCCGAAGCGACAGGGACGGAGCGGCCGATCGCCACTCCGTCCCGTCGATGCCGCGTGATTCGCGTCGCCCGTCAGTTGCACTGACAGGGGGTCTGGCACTGTGCCCCGGCCTCTTGCACGCAGACCAGGTCCCACTGCACCGTGCAGCAGAAGGGGTCGAGATCGCAGACACATGCGGTGCATGCGGGCAGATCCGAGCCGGGCGTCGCGTGCGGCGTGCAGGCGCTGCTGCTCGGGCAGGGGCCCCATGCACCGAGCAGGACGCTGAGGTCCGCGGCATCGACGATGCCGTCGACGGTGAGGTCTGCGTGCGCCGAGCGCGAACCCCACGATCCGAGCAGGTCGCCCAGATCCGCGCCACCCACGACGCCGTCGCCGTTCAGGTCGCCGATGCACGAGGCTTCGACAACGGCATGGGCGGAGACGGGCAACGGGACGTCGTTCCAACCGCCGGTCGACTCCACAATGAGGAAGTCCTCGTTGCCGCCGGCGTTATTCGGCTCACCGGAATTCCAGTGGGCGTATGGGAACTCGAAGCCGGTCTGCCAGAAGAAGGCCCCCTCGTACAGCTGGTCGTCGGCGCCGGCATAGAAGCTGACCGGGCCGATCGCGGCGTTGCCGAGGTTGAGGCGAACCCATTCGTTCTCGGCGGCCGAGTCGATCGTGACGAGGTGACCGCCGAGCTGCATCGCCTTCTTCTCCGCCTCGGGCCAGACGGCTGGACTGAGCAGGAAGTAGCGGTGCTTCGTGACCGGATGGATGAAGGGTCCGGCGACGACATGCGGAGCGCAGGAGCCGTTCGCTTCCGAGACGCACACGCCATCCCATCCGGAGTCGCAGCAGTAGGGGTCGAAGCTGCAGACGGCGTTGCAGCAGGACTCGTCGGCACAGCCCGGGCCGTGCGCCTCGAAACAGGAGCCGCCCGAACCGCATTCGGTTCGTGCCCGCTCGGTGATGCCGAGGCCCGAGACAGATTCCGGAAGGTCGTTCCAGCCGCCCGAATCTTGGAGCTCCACGCAATTCTCGAAGGTCCCACCGTTCGGTTCGCCGGGATTCCACGCCGTGAACGTCACCGGCGCCCCACTGGACCAGTTCCAGTTCCCCTCGGCGCCGAGATCGTTGAGGCCCATCCACAGGATCGGCGACCACGGCCCGAGTCGATCGGCCAACCACCGGTTTTCCATCGCGTCGTGGATCGTCACCAGAGAAAGTCCGTTGGTCTGGGCCTCGAGCCGAGTCGCGTTCCACGATCCCAGCTTGGTCAGTGCGTGCTGGTGCCCCGTCCAGGGATCGAAGACCTCGCCGGACTCAAGGGGCGACACGCACTGCGACACGGCGGTCGCCACGCAGTCCGCGTCCCACACGACTTCGCAGCACGTTGGGTCAATCGTGCAGACCGCGGTGCAGCAGGTCGCGTCGTCGCAGAAGCCGCTGTGGTGCGGCGAGAAGCAGTCCTGACCGATGTGGCCGCAGAGCTCCTCGAAGGTGATCGAGAAGTCGAGGATGCTGTGGGCATTGACGCCGTTGACGATGTTGGTTCCGCCGGCGAAGGCGAACGCGTGAATGTCAATGACGTACTGCCCCGCCGGAAGCAGGACGTCCCCACCGAACGCATGCGGCACGTTGAAGGGCGGGGACGCGCCGATGCCGAAGACGACGGCGTTGTCGATATCCCGGATCTCCAGGAACGCACTGCCAGGCCCGATGCTCGTGGCCGATTGGATCAGCGTGAACATCGTGCCGCTCACATGGCAGAGCTGGCTGATCGGCAACGTCACGGTCGTGGTCAGCGACGAGTCCGCGGTGTTCGGCGCCGGCCAGACGGCATGGCCCTCCACGTGTCCCTCGATGAGCCCCGGCAGGAGATTCGAGTCGTGCTTGGCGACGGTGCCGCCAACGCCCATGTTCCACTGCCAACTGCCGGTGAGAGCGGTCGAGGTCAGGTTGTTGTTGACCAAAACACCGCGTGAGCTGTTCGAAAGCGTTTGGGCGGAGGCGGAGAACGCGGACAGGCCGGCGAACACGATGGCAAGAGCGGTGGCGGTGCGCATGGGAGGGTCCTCGACGTGCCAGCCGGAATCGGCGGCCGATCCTTAGCCGACGCCGCCCGACCTGAGCCGACAGGAAAAGGCGCGAGGTTTCCTCGGAGCCCGACGATTCCCCCCCAGATCCCGCTTACGGGAGCGCGTCGCGCGTCGCCCACAGCCGATAGGTCCGATCGCCGCCGCTGATGGCCAGCCGAGTGCCGTCAGGGGAGAAGCGGAGCGCCCAGACATACGCGGTGGGGCCGGGCAGCGACACGACCTCGCCCCAAGTCGAGGTGTCCCAGACCCGCACCAGCCGATCGCGCCCGCCGGAGACCAGACGCCGCCCGTCGGGCGAGAAGGCAATGGTGAAGACTTGGCCCGCGTGACCCTTGATCCGCTGGAGGAGCTCCCCGCTCAGGGCATCGCGAATCGCGATGAGCTGCGTCGCGTCCGGGGCGCCCCCCTCCGCCTCGACGCATGCAAGCACCTGACGCCCGTCCGGCAGCGTGCCGAAGTCGGATGGATCGCCTGCGGCCGTGGTGTGCCGACCGCGGATCTCACCCGTGCGGGCATCGAGCAGGACCGTCTGGTGATCCCCCTCGCGCCCCGCCGACACTCCCGGAATGTCACGCACGCGGAGCCGCGCGCCATCGCCGGTTGACTCGATGTACGGACTGTCGCAGGAGGGCAACGGCACCCCCACCGCCGCTCCGTCGGGAAGCCAACAGAGCCGCGCCGCGACCGGCTCGTCCCCGGCCCGAAGCCCCAGCGGCCGCCCGTCGCGCGTGAAACCGATTGCCACCACCTTGAACGACGTCTGACCGCTCTCCCTGGCCTGACCGTCGATGATCGAGAAGAGGTGGGCGGTGAGGTTCACGTCCACCATCGCCACCGTGGCGCCGTCGGGGCTGATCGCCAGGTCCCGCAGTCCGTGCTCGCTCTCGCTCGCGGGATCGACGAGGAGCGTCTCCTTCGGCACGCGCCCGCCGAAGTCCCAGCACCGGATCCGGGACCAGATGTTCTCGGCGACGCATCGCGGGACGGTCTTTGCGAAGTCGACGATGCCCGAGCTGTTGTCCGGCACGGCGAAGGAACCGGTCAGCGCCGCGGGATCCGTGGACCAGGCGCGAATGCGTTCGTCCTCGCCGATCGAGACGACCCAAGCTCCGTCGGCGCTGAACTCGGCGGTGTGCACTTTCGCACGGTGACCGGCAAGCGTGGCGAGCAGCGACATGCCCGGTCGATCCACCGGCGTCGACCAAAGCCGTATCGTGCCGTCGACGCTGGTGGAGAGGAGCGTCGAGTCGTCGGGCGCGAAACGCAGCGCAAGCACCGAATCCTGATGGTGCCGCTCGACGTCCGCCTGTCGAACGCCCATGGTCGCGTCAACGTCGAAGAGCCTGATTGTCCGATCGTTGCCGCCGGTCGCAACGCGGGCACCGTCGTGACTGAAGGCAATCGCCGTCATGTCACCGACATGACCCTTGATCGGCGTCATCGCGCCGGTCTCGGAGTTCCAGAGGATGGGCGTGCGCTCCGGGCCGCCGCCGAGCGCCACCAGCGCACCCCGGCCCATCGCGATCGGAAGGAAGCCATGGCGCAGGTTGTCGACGCGCAATGACGCACCCGTGCCTCCGTCGATCCGCAATACGCAGACCCGCTCCGGCGCGCCGCTCCCGGCCCGCAGGAGAACGCACACCCGATCGAGCTCGTGATTGATGGAGACGGCCCACGGCCAGAGCTCCGGCGGGGCATCGATCGGCAACCGCGCCTGGCGCTCGACGGCGCCGTCGCGGCCGCGGAAGCGAACGATGAGCGCGTCCTGCTCGCCGGATGGCTGGCTCGTCCAGATCTCGACCTGCCGCGCCTGGTCGTGCCACGCGAGGAGCGCGCCACTTTCCGGCGCGCTCTCATCCGCGACCGACGGCACCGCGCATGCCGTGGGCCACGTCGCCGGCAGCTCGTTGCGGGCCCGCGCGACAAGCGGCCAGATCGCCACCTGTGTGCCCGGGTCCACCGCCGGCGACGCGGCGCCCCATGCGGGCACCGGCACCGCCGCGATGCTCTGGTCGAGGCTCGCAGCGAGGTATCGCCACTCCCAGTCGCGAAGCCGTGGCGAAGCGTCGGCAAGATGACGTCGAGCGCCTTCGGCGTCCTGGTTGGCGATCGCGGCGCTCGCCGCGCTGATGGTGGCGCAGTATGCGGTCCAATCGGCGTTGTTCCGGGCCCGCGTTGCCCGCACCGCCAGCGTCGTGGCGACGATGACGCCCGCAAGCAGCACGATGAACGTGGCCAGGGCGCCGGCGACGATCTCTCGGTTGCGCCGGGCAAAGCGCGCGAGCCGCTCGACGCCGGTCGGCGGACGGGCGAGGATCGGCTCGTCGGCGAGGAATCGCCGAAGCTCGTCGCCGAGGGCGGCGGCGCTCGGGTAGCGCCGGGCGCGGTCCTTTTCCAGGGCGGTCGCCACGATCGTCTCGAGGTCGCCGCGGAATCGCGGGTCGATGCTGCTCAGCCGCGTCGGCTCCTCGTCGCGCACGACGCGTGCGGCGTCGGCGATCGGCCGATTGCGGACGTCCAGCGGCAGGCGCCCGCTGAGGAGCTCGTACAGGATCGCGCCGAGCGCGTAGACGTCCGTCCGCGCGTCGATCGAGGCCGGATCGCCGGAGAGCTGCTCGGGACTCATGTACGCGACGGTGCCGACGATGAGGCCGTGGAAGGTCGCGACCGTCGCCTTCTCGCCGCTCCCGTCGCCTGCCCCGTCGCCCTGGGCGAGTCGGGCGACGCCGAAGTCGAGGATCTTGGTGTGGAAGAGCCCCTCCGAGCGCACCACCATGATGTTCGCCGGCTTCAGGTCGCGGTGAATCACCCCCCGCTCATGGGCGTGGTGGATCGCGTCGCTCACCTGCGCGAGCAGCCCGACGATCTCGCGATCCGTGCGCCGCTCGCCGCCCACGTGGGCATCGAGCGTCACGCCCTCGACGAGTTCCATCGCGATGTAGGAGACCGCCGCGCCGCCGCGCTCGCCGTCGATGGCCCTGCCCGCCTCGTAGATCTGGGCGATGCCTCGGTGCTGAAGCCGTCCAAGCGTGTCGACCTCGCGCTTGAAGCGCCGCATGATCTCGTGCGTGACGCGGTCGTCGCGCAGGATCTTCACCGCCACGTTGCGGCGCGGCTGGGTCTGCTCCGCCTCGAAGACCACGCCCATGCCGCCCTTGCCCAGGACGCGCAGCAGGCGATAGGGACCGAGCATGCGGGGCAGCGGCCCCTCGCTCTCCGGATCGTCCTCGTCGATCCGCAGGTCGCGCATGACCCGCTCGTCGAGGAAGCCCTCGGATCGCTCGGTCGCGTCGTAGGCCTCGAGCAGCGCTTCGATGCGGCGCCGCAGCGCTGGCGCGTCGGCGCAATGGGCGTCGAGATAGCGTGACCGCTCCTCGGTCGAGCGGTCGATGATCGCGTCAAAGTGCTCGCGCTCGCTCGGCCGCTGCGGCTCGCTCATTCGGCCTCCGCGTCGCCGCCCGCGATGAGGGTCGCGACGTCCGAGGCCCCGAGACCCGCCCGCAGCTCGGCGTAGAGCCACGATCGCGCGAACTTCCAGTCACGATCGACGGTGCGCGGCGTGACGTCGAGCATCTCCGCGATCTGATCGACCGAGAGGCCCGCGAAGAAGCGGAGGATGACGACGTCGTGGGCCCGCTGGTCCTGGGCCTGCAGGCGCGGCAGGGCCTCGTTCACCGCGAGGATCATGTCGGCCGACTCCGCGGCCTCGTGCGATGCGGCTTCCCTGGCCCGAGCGTCCGCCTCGATCGCGCCGCGGTGGAGGTCGCGGCGGGCCCGCTTCCGCGCCCGCTCGCAGAGCACGTCCTTCATCGCCCGGCCGGCCGCGAAGAAGAAGTGCTTCCGACCCTTGAACTGGACCGCTCCGCCGAAGATCCGCATGGCGACGTCGTGCACCAGCACGGTGGCCTGCAACGTCGCGCCGGGCTCGGCCCCCCGAAGTCGTGCCCGGGCCATCGCCCGCAGCTCGTCGTAGACCAATGGCACGATCGCCTCGGCGGCGTTCATGTCGCCCTCGCCCGCGGCAAGCAGGAGTCGCGAGAGGTCGTCCGGGGAGTGGTCCATGGCGTACCCCCGAAAGGGTACAGGAGTCCAGCCCGACAATCCCAGTCGCTTCTCGCCCCAACGACTGCGCGGCCGACGCGCGCTGGGCGACGGCGCCCGACGGTCGCGACGGTGACGAGCGACGCAATCGGGGCCAAGAGGTGCGGGATCCGGGGGGGCATGATGAGGTTGGGATGGTCAAGCCCCGCGGGAGTCGCGGGCCACGGCAAACTCCGGCTGGGAGGTCGAAGCCCGGGGCGACACGCGATTCCGAGAATCTGCGGGGACGCGGGGCCGATGGCAACTCGATCGGGGCTCGATGACACTCGGGGGCGCGAGTACGCTGGGCTCCCATGATGCATGCACCTTCATCGCGGTCCCTCGGGCTCCTCGCTCTGGCAGTGCTGACGCTCGGGACCGCGGCGCTCGGCGCGGCGTCCGCCCGGGGCCAACAGGGCGCCGCCCCGCCGCCGACCTCGGCCGACGACGCCAACGCGACCATTCCCGAGGGACTCAAGGTCCGCAACCCGGGGCCGAAGCCCGACATCAAGGGCGGTCCGGCGATCTACTTCCACGAGGTCGACCACGACTTCGGCCCGATGACGAACGCCGAGACGCGGAACCACCGCTTCACCTTCGTGAACGCCGGCGACGCGCCGCTGAAGATCGACGCGGTCGTGCCGAAGTGCAGCTGCACGCGGCCCACCTTCGATCGCGAGAAGGTCTACCAGCCCGGCGAGTCGGGCTTCATCGACGTCGCCTTCACGCCGCCGGCCGGCGGGCACCAGGCCAAGGCGATGGTGGTCAAGTCGAACGCGGTGTGGCCGGCGCAGCTCTTCAACATCCGCGTCATCGGCAAGGTCGAGTCGGTCCTCTCCTTCACGCCGAAGATCTATGACTTCGGTGAGGTTCGGCGCGGCGCGCCATGGGAGGCGGAGGTCAAGGTCGTCGCCGACGCGAAGGCCACGACCTTCGACTCGGTCACGTCGCGTTCGGCCGACGTCTCGGGGACCTTCGTCGGCGAGGGGCCGCACCGGGGCGAGGTCACGATCCGGGTGAAGGTCAATCCCAACCTCCCGTGGGGCTCGTTCCGCAGCACGGTCCTGACGCTTGCGACGCGCGGCAAGGACGAGGCCGGCGCCGACATCACGAAGTCGCTTCCCTTCCGCATCACCGGCACGGTCGTCGACGAGATTCGGGCAAGCGAGTATCTCCTTCGGATCGACACCGTTCGCCCGGGCTCGCCCTTCTCGGCCTCGGTCTTCGTCTTCCATGAGGAAGGCAAGGCCATCGAGGTCACTGAGGTGACGCTCGCCCCGATGAAGCAGGGCACCAAGGGCATTGCGGACGTCACCTACAAGCCGCTGCAGGTCACGCAGGAGACCCGCGACGGCAAGCCCGGCTATCGCATCACCCTTTCGGGCGACACGCCCGCCGATGCCCACGGCTTCTTCGGCGGCAGCGTTCGCTTCAAGACCAAGACCGTCGGTGACGCCGCGTTCGTCGAACGCGAACTGCCCATCGGCGGACGAATCATGACCGCAGCGGACGAGAAGAAGCCCCCGGCCGCCGGCGGACGCTGAGCTGGCCCGATGGGTGGATGCGCTCGCCGTTGAGGAGCATCTCGAGGAAGCTCTTGGCGCGACGCACGCGAGTCTCGGGCCGCTTCGCCGACTGGATGCGGAAGATCATCGCGTAGCGGTTGCGACTGTCGAGCGCCGCGAACGCCCGTCGGGCCTTCGCGCTCTTCGAGAGAAGGCGGTCGAGTTCGTCGGGCACCGTCGCGGCGCTCTGGGAGTCGTACGCGGCGAGCCAGCGTCCGTCGGCCTTGGCCCGCTCCACTTCGGCAAGGCCCGCCGGTCGCATGCGCCCCGCCTCGATCAGGGCGAGGGCCTTGGCCCGATTCACCTTCGACCAGATGCTCCGCTTCGCGCGCGGCGTGAACTTCTGCAGGAACGATCGCTCGTCGAGTGACTTTCGCTGCCCGTCGATCCAGCCAAAACAGAGGGCGGCCCCTAACACGTCGTCATAGACGATGTGGTTGGGGCCGGCCCCCTTCTTCGTCAGCACGATCCAGATCCCGGGAGCGGTTGCGTGGTGTCGTTCGAGCCACCGCTCCCAGGCTGCGGCGTCGGCGAAGCTGCGTCGCTCATGCGTCCGGACGGGTGCACCGGCCGTACCCTCGGAGGGGGATGATCGTCGCGACGCAGCCATGCCGCCGCACTGTATCGGGACCCGTCAGGAGCACGGACCCCAGCCACCGAGCAGGACCGCGAGGTCCGCAGCATCGGTCGTTCCGTCGCCGGTGAGGTCAGCGCCGGACGTGGCCCATTGCCCGAGGAGGAGCGCGAGGTCGGCCGCGTCAACGGCGCCGCTGTGATCGATGTCCGCCGGGCAGATGGGTCCGCAGGCCCCCTGCTGGGTGAGCGTCATCGTGCCCGAACCCGAATCTCCGCCGTAGCCGCCGAAGATGATCGTGTACGCGGTGCCGCAGGTTGCGTTGATGGTGACTTCCGCAGGCCCCGAGAAGCCACAGGCGTCATCGTTGCAGGCAATCCACTGCGGATCGTTGCAGGCGCCGGTGAAGACCGCGAGCCGCGCGTCGATGGTCACGCCGCCGCAGGTCGAGATCGTGAGCGGTCCGCTCGCGGTGGCGACATGGCGGAAGTACACGGCCCCGGTCAGCAGCGTGCCGAAGCCCTCGTCACAGGAGGGCGGGAGCACGACGTCGCTCGTCACCCCGACGTTGGTCACCGGCACGGTTCCGTCGGCGATGTCGATCGCGTGCTCGCAATCGACGTTGCAGGCGCCGACCTGGGTGAGCGTCATGGTGCCCGACCCGACGCTGCCGTCGTAGCCGCCGAGGACGATCGTGTACTCCGTACCGCAGGTCACGTTGATGGTGACTTCCGCCGGACCCGAGAGGCCGCAGGCGTCGTCGTTGCAGCCCACCCACTGCGGGTTGCCGCATGGGCCGGTGAAGACGGCGAGCCGCGCGTCGAAGGTCACGCCATTGCAGGTCGAGATCGTCAGCGGTCCCGTCGCGGTGGCGACATGTCGGTAGAACACGGAGTTGGTGATCTGCGTGCCGTAGCCCTCGTCGCAGGAAGCCGGAAGTTCGACCGTGGCGGTGCCCCCGAGGTTGCTCACCTCGGTGACGCCGTCGAAGATCTCAGCAGCGCTGGCGCAATCGCCGTTGCAGTAGCCCTGCTGCTCGATGGTGAGCGTGGCGGTGCCGGCGGTGGCGTTGTAGGAACCGAGAACGATGGTGAACGTCTCGCCGCAGATGGCGTTGAAGGACATCTTCGACGTAAAGCCGGGACAGCCGACGGCGTCGTCGTTGCACGCGACCCACGTCGGGGCGCTGCAGCCTCCCGTGAATGCCGCCAGTCGCGTGTCGAACGTGGAGTCGCCGCAGGTCGAGACCGTCACCACGCCGGTGCCCTCGGCGACGTAGGTGAAGTAGACGTCGTTGAAGATCGTCGTGCCGTATCCCTCTTCGCAGGACGCTGGAATCTGGATCGCGCCGCTGGCGAGCTCGGTCGAGACGGGCGTGGACCCGACGCCGACCGGAGCGGAGAGCGCGCAGTCGTCGTTCAGCGGCGGGAGCGTGCACATCCCGGTCGCCTCGTTGACGCAGACCTGATCCCACTGCGTCTGGCAGCAGAAGGGATCGATGCCGCACACCTGAGCGCAGCACGTCGCGTCCGAGCAGCCGGGCACAGCGTGCGCGATCGCACAGTTGCCCGCGCCGGGCGCGCCGCAGGGACCGCCGAGGGTCAGGAGGACGTTGTAGTTCGCGGCTCCGTCGGCGCCGTTCATCTGCGAGCTTCCGAAGCCCGACGCGGCACCGTTGATCGAGAGCGTGTACGTGCCCGGCGGGAGAGCGCCGGAGGAATTGAGCGTGTATCCGAACTCCGGCCCGCCCGTGACGACGGCATAGGAGGCAACCACGCCCCCCGGCCCGGTCAGCGTCACGCTGCATGTGCCGGGCACGTGCAGGGAGAACCCCGAGACGTCCGCGAAGATGTCGCCGGTGAGCGTGTAGCTGCCCGCGCTCAGCATGGTGAAGGTGACGTCGACGGTGGACTTCGAGCTGTTCGAGAAGGGCCAATGGGCGTTGGCTGCGCCTTGGGCGACGATGCTCGTGCCGCTGACGTCGGAGACCTGGCTCGCGGTGGTGAGGCCCGAACCGGCCGACGAACTCCATGGCCCGATGTCCGTCGTGGTGTGGGCCTCCGCGTTGGCCTGGACCGTGCGCGTCGTCGAGACGATCGCCTGGGCGTGCGCCGCGCCTGACCCGAGTCCGGCGAGGGCGAGTGCGAGTGCCGCCACCAGCGACGATCGCGTGCCGAGGGCGGTGTCAGTGGCGCGAGAGGCGTGTCGGGCGCGGCGTGCGCTCGCTGCGTATTCCATCGTTCGGTCCCTCATGTCTGGGCCCGCAGTCGCGGGGCTGTGTATGCGTTCGATGCAGGCTGATGCCCCAGAGGCAATCGGCGCGACATCGTCGCACGGTTCAGCCGACCCGCGAAGCGGTTCGCCGACATGCAAAGTCCGAAATTTCCGCGCATGGACCCAGAACCAGTCCGAATCCAGCGTCCGCGATGGCCAGCGCTCCCCGCCCGGCCGGTCACGCCGCCCGACGGGTCCCTCGCTCGCACTCCTCGATCTGACGCTTGGCCTGCCGCTGAAGATCCTGCTGGGCCATGATGTACCGGCGGATCTGCTCGGCCACGAAGCGCTCGTGCGCCGGGTGGAAGGAGAAGTCGAATTGCACGCCGGCATAGGTCCGCATCGCGCTGTCGATGTGGGTGTGGACGACCTTGCCGGTGCAGCAGACCGGGACCTCGAGCTCGGGCTTGAGCGTCGCCCGCAGCCAGAAGACGCGGTGGTGGCTGAACTGCATCGAGTCCTCGGCTTCGACCCGCAGACCCATGCCGCCGCCGCCCAGATTCATGAGCGTCGCCTGAAATCGCGGGCCGACGGTCGGCATCATCGCCTCCGGCTCGGCCGGATCGCGATACGCCTCGCCCTGCAGCGAAGCCTCGAAGGCGACCTCGTTGTAGCGCTCGGCGATCACCACGCTCTTCGGGTCGAGCAGCGGCCAGACGTCGATCTGCGGCAGCCGCAGCCCGGTGGTGTCCACGCGAAGCTGACGACGGATCGAACGCTCGACCCGATCGGGCATGCGGATGCGCATCACCCGCACCGCCCGCGGACCGCGCAGCTCGGCGAGGCCGATGTGCGTCGAGCGAAATGCCCAGCGGTTCTGGCCGATGGCGATGGCCCCGACCAGGTCGATGTCCGCCGCAAAGTCGATGGCGCGGCCAAGCGCCGACGGCTGCTCGACGACGATCTCCTCGTCGGTGAGGTCGAGCACGCGAACGCGCCAGACGATGTCACCGCCCGACACGTGCGCGATCGGCTCGAGCGTGCGGGTCTCGGGATGGGCGACCGCGATTTCGATCGCGCCGCCACGCTCGAATATCTGTTGCAAGCAGCGTCGCCACTCGTTGGTGCGAGATCGTGAGGCGGGCACGTGAGTTCCTTTCGGCCAATCCAATCCCCCATATGGCCGTTACAGAGAGCGATCGGATGCAACGCCCGCCGCGTCAAGCTCGAAGGTGATCTCTGGCAAAGCCCGCGGCGAGTCGTGTCGCTCGAAGCAACTGACCCGGCTGGGCCGAGAACTCCCGGGGGCGGAGATTCAACACGGAGGCACAGAGGACACAGAGGTGCACAGAGAAGTCAATTGGAAAGGGGGCTGATCACAAACCCTTCCCTTCCTTGTTCCTCGTGCCTTCTCTGTGGCCCTCTGTGTCCTCTGTGCCTCTGTGTTGAATCCCCCCCCTCAAGCACGGAGGGTCTTCACGAGCGCCTCGGCGCGGCTTCGTCGCTCGGCGTTCATCTCTTCGCCGGCGAAGCGGACCCGGTAATACAGCTCCACCAATTCGCCGAAGCGCTCGGCCAGGTCGGGGTCGCGCTCGGCCAGCGCGGCGACGTGGGCGCGCGGCGAGCGGCAGGGCGGCTTGGCGAATCCGCGTCGTGCGAGGGCATCGAGCCCGTCAATCCAAAAGCCGAGCTGGCGCAGGAGCTGCCGCGCCGCGGCGTCGCGGCCGGTCACGCCCGTCGCTCGGCGCAAGCGCTGCCGTCGCCTGCGAACGCTGACGACCGCGGCCACCGCCAGCACGCCGGCGAATCCGACGAGCACGAGCCACGCCGTGCCCGCCTGGCCGAAGACGAAGAAGTCGTTGAGCCGCTTGAGCTCCGCGCGGGCTCCTTCCATCCAGCCCCGGAACGATCGCTGCCACGCGCCGCTGACGCGATCGGCCAGCGCCGCCTGCGAGCCGGAGTCGAACGTGACCACGTGACTGTTCCAGAGGAACTCGACGCGGTCATAGAACCACCGAAGTCCGTCGGCCCACGACCGCCGGCGTTCCTGCAGCTCGGCCAGGGTCTCGGAGGGAGTCGGGTCGAGGCGCAGCCACGAATAGGTGCCGACGCGGACCTCGGCCCACGCGTGGGCGTTCGAATCGCGCACCACGTAGGAGGACGAGGCGTCGTCGTACTCGATGGCGATGTAGCCGGTGACGACGCGGGCCTCGATCCCCAGCGACTGGCACATCGCCACGAGCGCCGAGGCGAAGTACTCGCAGTGGCCGAAGCGATAGCGGGCGAGGAAGCTGTAGATCGGATCCTCGCCCGAGATCCGCACGAAATCGCCCAGATCCGTCGTGTAGCGGAAGTCAGGCGACTGGAGCCACTCGGCGAGCGCCCGTGCCACGCGGCGATTGCGCTGCCAGAGGAGTTCGGCGCTGGTCGTGTCCGATCCGTCGACGCCCTCGGGCAGGGCGACGTCGATCTTCCGCTGCTGGACAAGTTGGCGGGTGAAGTCGACGACCGACTCGAGCGGAAACGTCACGACGCGGTCGATCGGCCGCGGCTCGCCGGCCAGGGCCTCGATGGTCCCCTCCGACGCGAAGGGCTGCACCTTGACGGAGTAGGTCGAGGATCGCCCCGCCCCTCCTCCGCGTCGCTCGCGAAGAAGCAGCGTGCCCGGGTCGAACTCGAACTGTCGCTCCTCATCGCAGGCGATCGCGATCGGCGCCCACGCGCTGAAGACGACGTCCGAGGCGAAGCTCCGCATCGTCACCCGCTGCACGTAGGTCTGGAATCGCTCGTCGATCTCGCGCTGGGTCAGCGGACGGAACGCCCCCTTCTCGGTTGCGACCGGCACCGACATCGCCCGCGGTGCTCGCTCCCAGCGGCTGCCGTCGGGGCTGTAGCGGGTAAGCACCGCGCCGCGAAGGTAGAGCGGCTCGGCGAAGCGCATCGTGTCGCCCCGCTTCGCATCGCTCCAGCTGACGGTGAAGACCTCGCGCTGGCTGTCGCTGATGCCGTTGTTGCTGAGGAGCTGCAGCTCCTCGCTGAAGCCGGCCCGCGGCGATCCGAAGCGGGAATCGCGACGGCCGAGGTCGGCGAGCTCGCGCGGGAAGATCAGGAAGACGACGATCGAGAGGATGAGGCCCAGCGACGTCGCGCCGACCGCGACCGACCGGAACTGCCAGTTCACCGATCGGCCGAAGACGGCCTGCACCGGCGGCGCGAGCGTCGCGGACGAGCCCGGACCGAAGGTCTTGCGGGCCTCGCTGATCGCCCGCGCCCGCCCCTCGCGGGCCCGCTCGCGGGCGGCCCAGAGCTGATAGAGGAGCACCGTCCAGAGCGCCAGCGCGGTGTAGGCGAAGACGGCGATGGCGAAGGTGAACTCAACGGTCTGAAGCGTGCCCGCCATGACCAGCACGGCGGAGAGCGAGATGATCTGGGCATAGTCGCGCCGCGCCTTCTTGCCGAAGAGCTTCACCAGCAGAAGCCACTGCACGAATCGTCCGAGGAGACCCATCATCTCGGATGCGTCCGGCAGGCGCGTCGCCTCGAACGCGGCCCAGAGCACCAGGGCGACGAGCAGCGAATTCTGGACGGCCCGCGGCAGCGTTCGACCGCGCGGGCCCTCGGTCACGTACCACGAGAGGATGCCCAGCGGCAGGGTGATGAGCAGGAGCTCCTGGCTCTGCATCGCCACGCAGAAGGCGACCATCGCCAGGAGGACGAGGAAGATCGCCGAGACGCGGAATCGCTCGACGAGGGTCATGGCGCGAGCCCCCCGCCGACATCGGCCATGAGCAGCGTCTCGAGCTGCGTCGCGACGAAGTGCCACGCGCCGTCGGGGGCGATCGAGGGGACCGCGCGGTCGGGATGGACCGCCACGATGATCGCCCGATCGCGATCGGCCTCGGGAAGCTGTGCGCTCTCGTCGCGCGCGGCGTCGAGGTCGACGGCAGCGAGCGTCGCCATGAGCTTCTCGACGTGCCAATGTCCGCGGCGGAGGGGCGACCGGCGCGACGGCAGCCGCGGGTCGTCCAGTCCGAGCACGGTGAGCCCGACCTCGTAGCCCTGGCGATCGGCGAGGGAGACGAGCGAGGCGGCCAGGGCGATGGCCCGTTCCTCGAGGTCGCGCGGCGTCGGCCCGCGCTCGGCGACGCGCAGGCGATCCGTGGGCGTGCGGAGATTCAGCACCACGCGGATGCGCGGCGGCGTCGAGCTGCTGCGCTCGATGCTGACGATCCCCTGCCCCGACGCGACCCGCTTCCACGCGATCTGCCGGATGCTGTCGCCGGGGCGATACTCGCGCAGCCCGAAGTAGTCCTCGCCCGGCCCCTGCGCCGAGCTGAGCCGGAAGCCCCCGAGTCCGCCGCGGGTGAGCGCGCTGAGGAGATCCTCCTTGAGCGGCAGGACCCGCGGATGAACGAGCGTCTCGGTGCGCTGCGGGAAGGCAACGCTCTTCCTGACCAGCCCGAAGGGGAACGTCGACCAGACGCGGAAGCGGTCAAAGACGAATCGCCCCCGCCGCTCGGGGAAGAGCACGATCTCGCCGTGCACCGTGTCGCCGGGGCCGACGTGCATGACCCAGCCGTCGGAGCTGCGGGCCGCCTGCTGCCACGGCGACGCGCCGTCGCCCGGCTCCCCCTTTCGCCGGTGGGCCGGGAGCTCCTCGATGTGCAGGTTGAACACCGGCCACCATCGGCTTCGGTTGTGGATCGCATAGCGGACGACGAAGGGCTCGCCCACCACGCCGCGCCGCGGATCGAAGCGCGTCCCGCGCACGCCCATGAGCATCGCGCCGCTCACGATGCCGGAGATGAGGACGCCCGCGAGCATTGCCCCGAAGACCCAGACGAGCAGGTTGTTCGGCCGATTTGCCGCAGCGACGCCGACGAAGAGCGTCAGCGCGACGTAGAGGAGACCGGGAAGATGGAGGTGATAGCGGCGACGCACGATTTCGGCTGAGTTCGGAGCACGTCTGGATTCGGACAGGGCGGCGCACTCGGCGCGACGCGTCAGCGGTAACGCTTCGCCTCCTCCATGATCGACGCTCCCGTCGGCATCGAGCCGACGTCGCCGTTCCACAGGTCGCGGGTGCTCGGTCCGAGCTCCGTGCCCGGCGCGAGCATGACCAGCAGTTCGCCCTCCTCGAGTCGCCCGATGTACTCAGCCCGCCCGGCGCCCTTCCGCTCGACGACGATCAGCCACTGCTCGTCGGTCCAGCCGGCGCCGAGGGCGTCGAGCTTCACCACGAAGGTGCCGTCGGCCTGCGAGACGCCGCTGCCGACCCGCGTGCGGCCCGGCGAGCGCGGGTCGCGGGTGACGGTGATCGCCGCCCCGCCGACCGCCTCGGCGCCGGGGGCGGGCGAGGACGCGCTGCTGCCCGTCCACTGGATGTAGCTCGACTCGGCCCTGATGACGCGCCCCACCAGCGTGCTGCTGGCGCACCCGACCGAGAGGAGGGCGAGGGGAACGGCGACGAATGCGAAGGCGGCGGTGCGCATCACTGCTTCCTGGTCAGAATCTCGATGATGAAGCCGGCGACGGCGAGGACAAAGCCGGCAACCAGCACGACGATCGTGGCGCGAATGAATCGCGGCGAGGAGAAGAGCGAGGTGCGGACCGGCTCGCCGTCGGGCCCGATGTCGACGCCATTCTCGCCGAGAGGATCGGGCGCGTCGTCGTCGTCGTCGAGGTCCGGAGCGGTGTCCTCCGGGTCCGGCTCAGGCTCGTTGCTCGTCCGGCTGGTCGTGCTGGTCATGTCGGGGCAAGCGTATTCGCTTCAGCGGGCAAGCGCCGCACGATAGGCGTCGATCGCCGCCGGAAGACGACCGGCATGCCGCGGTCCGAGTCCATCGCCGGGGAGGAGCACCCGCCAGTCGCTCACCTGATCGCACTCGATCGTGACCAGATTTCCCTCACGGAGGTGCGTGGCAATGCGGGGCGAGTTGATGAGCGTCCCATCGACGGTCGTGCCGTGCAGGCCGCGGACCTCGAACCAGAGGTGCTCGCGGCCGAGAGCGGGATCGGACTCGTTGTTGAACGCGGCCTTCACCAGGAAGGTCGGCGGGAGGAGATCGTCGCCCCGGCTGACGGCCGTTGCGACGAGACGCTCGACGGTCGTGAACGCCGATGCGAAGTCGGGCCAGGTGAGGCGGGCGATGCGGGCGTGCTGATGGGTGGACCGCTCGGAGAGGTAGATCGCGGCGCGATCCTCCTCGAGCTGACGAATGGCCCGCTCGGGCCACGACCAGATCTTGCGATAGCTGCCCTTCGGCTCGGCGTCGCAGATGACGGCCCGAACGCCCATGAGCGGATTGATCGAGTCCATGTCGCCGTCGGGTTCGCCGGCGGCGCTGCGGTCGGCCATCGAACCGACGCTCTCGCGGTCGAGGAAGCTGACGACCTCCTGCCAGGGGCGGAATGCGACCCGCAGGTTCTCGCCGATGACCGCGACGACGTCGGGGTTGGGCAGCGGACCGGTGATGGCCAGCGCCGCGATGCCGTTGAGGAGCGTGACGGCCCCGCTCACGTGCTGCCCGGGAAGCTCGAGGATCTCAAGCTCGGGCTTGCCGCATCGCCAAAGTCCGACGGTGTAGAGCCAGACGCGGTCCGTGTCGCCAAGCTCCGCCGAGCGGCCGATCGCGTGGACGCGCCACAGGACCTCCTCGGTCGCCGCGGCCTCGTCGGCGAGGAAGAGCGATTCGATTTCCGAGCGGACGAACCACTGGCGGGTCATCGCGTCGAGGACCGCCGGCATCGCCGTGAAGGACCCGGCGAGGAGTCGCATGAGGGCGATGAAGTCCTCGAGCGGCGTCTGTTCGGAGAGGAGCGATTCGCAGCCGATGACCCACCGCGCGTTGGCGAGGTTCGGATCGGGAAGCTGCTCCGCGGCGATGGCTCGCGCCGGTTCGCCCCAGACGATCACCGGCGACGCAAGTCCCGGCACCGACAGGACGCGGCTCCAGCGGACTCCATCGCTGGCGAGGGAGTTGGGACCGCCGTCGATGTCCTCGATGACCGTGACCGGCTCACCGATGAAGGTCGCGAATGCCTGGGTCACCTCGTCGACCGAGGGCAGTTCTGCTCCGGGCCAGAGACCGATGAGCGATGTCGGAAAGGGCTCCCGCATCGCCCACGCCCGATCGTCGGAGGTCACCGAGCCGGGAAGCGCGGTGATGTCGACGAATGCGGCGGGATCCTCCGGCACGGGGCGCATGGGTAGGGCATCGCTCAAGGTGTTCCGCCTTCGCCGAGTTCATCGAGTGTGGTCCGGGCCACGGGTCAGCGGCCGGAACCGGACGTCGGGAGTGTCGCATCCGTCGAGAGTTTGCGCACGACGGCAACATTTCTACGGCCGAGAGCGAATGTAGATCCGATTCGCTGGTAGGAAACCACCGCATCGCGATTTCCATGACAATCGTCGGATCGTTCGCGCAGTGATGCGCGGCGATCGGCATTCCCGAGCGAGGCGCCCCGTCGCCGCTCCCCATCCCCCTCGTCGTTGTCGCGTCATGCAGCATTCGCCTCCCACGCCGGCGCTCGCCGCCACGCTCACGAGCGATTCCGGCGACTCCCGCGCGCCCCTGCCGTATTGCCTCGCCTGCGGATACGAGCGGGCCGGGCTGCATGAGGTGACGGCGTGCCCCGAGTGCGGCGCGATCCCGACGGCCGATGCTCGGCAGCTCGTCGAACGCTCGTTTCGGCGCCCGATTCGCCGCGCCGTCGACGTGATGCTCGGTCGATGCGAACTGGGCTGGTGGTGCCTCCTTCCGGCGCGCCTTCGCGTCGCCGCCCGCGTGCAGATGGTCCTCCTTCTCACCGTCGCCACGGTGGCGCTTGCGGCGTTCTTCCTGATCGGCGCTCACGTGCGGGCCTACATCGCGTTCACGCCCGATCCGTTGCGTCCCCCCAGCGGCGGGATCGAGTACCTCACGGGGGAAAACGCGATCCTCGGTGGCCTTGTCCGCGGCGACATGGGCTGGAATCGCCAGCCCGGCGCGGTCCCGGTCCAGATCGCGGTGCCGCTCGGCGAAGCGCCGATCGCGCCGCGACTCGAGCTCCTGCGCCCGTCGCTGCATCCGATCGTGATCGCCTCGGCGATGTGGGCGGCGTGCCTTCCCGCGACGGGACTGCTCGGCCTTCGGTTCCTCCTCCTCCCGCTGACGCTTCGCCTGATGCGCCGCTCGCTCACGCCGCAGACGCGCACCGCCGCGGCGATCGCGGCCGACGCGTCGGTCGCCGCGACGGCGATCGCCTGCGCCGCACTCACCATCGCCGCGGCGGTGCTCTCCTTCCTGCTTGCCCTGGCGCTGCCGCTGTCCGCCGCAGCCGCCCTCATCCGCGCGACGCCGGCGACGCTCCTGGCCCTGCTCGTGGCGCTCCCGCCGCTCCTCTTCACCGGCGCGATTCGCAACGACCGCGCCCGTCGGGTCTTCGCGTGGCCGACCGCCGCGGCAGTCACCACCTTCGCCGGCTACTTCGTCGGCATCGCCCTCGGCGCCGCGGTGACCGCCGCGACGTTCCTCGTCGCGACCAGGGCATTCAGCTAACGCTTCGTTCAACGCCGCCCGGGAGAGGCGCCACGCCGCGTCGCGCGGATCTCACCCCTCCATCATGGACTTGAGCGCCGCCTCGGCGGCCTCGGCCTCCTCGGTGCGGCCCATCGCGTGAAGCAGTCCGCTGAGCTGGAGATGGAAGACCGGCTGGTGGGGATCGATCTCGATCGCCTTGCGGATCCGCTCCAGCGACTCCTCATGGCGCTCGAGCGTCTCGAGGACCATCGCCTCGCCGGCCCACGCCGCGGCGCACTCACCGTCGCTCCGGCTTGCCGCCCGGAAGGACTCGAGCGCCGCCTCCGTGTTGCCGCGGGCCGCGTGGAGCTGCCCGCGCAGCGTCAGGCTCTCGGTGTCGGGCCCCTCGGCGTCGAGGGCATCGAGGTGACGCTCGGCCTCCTCGTAGCGCTTGAGCCGAATCGAGATCGCGGCGATGAGGATGCGGGCCTCGCGGAAGCCCCCGTCGGATCCGAGGACCCGTCGGGCCTGCTCGATCGCCTCCTCCCGATGGCCGATCCGCTGCAGAAGGTGGGCGAGGCGAAGTCGCGCGTCGGGATCGGCGGGGTCGAGCCGGACGAGCCGGCGGGAGACGTCGATCGCGTCGCCGAGGTAATTGGCGTCCTCATAGAGCGTCACGAGAAGCCGCATCGCCTCGGCGCTTCGCGGATGGGCGTCGACGAAGGCCGCCAGCGACTCGCAGGCGGCCTTCTCGCCCTCAGTCGCGCAGAGAATCGCCGCGAGGGTGACCGCGCCGTCCTCAAGGTCGGGCGCGAGCTCGAGCGACTTCTCGGCGTGGAACTTCGCTCGGTCGAGCCGCTCGAGCCGAAGGAGTGCCTCCGCCATGAGGGCGTGGGTCTCGGCGTCGTTGCGATCGCCGCGGAGGAGCTCCTCGCAGTGCGTGCGGACCTCTCCCCACCGGGCGAGCGTCGCGAGAACGCCCGCGAGCACGAAGCGAGAGTCGTCAAGATCGGGCTTGAGTTCGAGGGCCCGCGTCAGCCTGGCCACCGCGACGTCGCGCTGCCCGAGCTGCGAGGCGAGCAGTCCGCGCATCGACTCGATCAGCGGCTCCGGGATGCCGCTCGCCTCCGCGGCGTCCAGCGCCGCCGGAATCTCGTCGACCTTCCCGGTCCGCAGCAGCAGCTCGGCCCGCAGCATCATCGCCGACGGATCGCCCGGATGACGACGGCATGCCTCCACGACCCACTTCTCGGCGTCGCCGAAACGATCGCGCTCCAGGTAGAAGTTGCACAGTTCGCGAATGGCGGCGAGATCGTCGGGCCGCTCCCGCAGGAGCGACTTCAGTTCCTTGTCACGTGGCTTCATCGGACTCTCCGGCGCGACTCGCGAGACCCCAACCCCGAACACCCCACTCCCAAGCAAGCCGTTAGGACGAGCCCTGCCGCATGCGGTCGAGGCTGTCCGGGAACGGGTAGGTCGCGAAGACGCCGACCTGTGCGTTCTCCCACATCTGCACCGCGGGATAGACGTCGCCCTCGAAGCCCGCGGCGTGCATCGCCTTCAGGACCGCCTCGAAGGTCGGCTCATTGCCGTGGTGGTCGACGAGGCGGTTCGACTTCGCCCCGAGGAAGGAGACACTCGCCGCCGGCTGGCGGTCCATGCGTCCCTCGAGCATCTTCGAGACGGTGCGGAAGCCGCGATAGATGTCCTCGAGCGTGAAGTGGTCGCGGTCCTGCGGACGCATGAGCGCCAGGACGAGAATGCGGTCGAGGTCGAACTTGAGGACGTAGGGCTCGCGGTCCTCCTTGGCGTGGAGCTGCACCGCCGACCGGAAGGTCTTCGCGTAGCTCGTCACGGACGCGAGCGTCCATTGCGAGGTCGGCACGAGGCGCAGGATCTCGCTCAGGATGCCGTGCGAATTGTCGTCGTCGTTCACGCCGCAGATCACGATCCGATAGCGGCCGCGGGTGATGTCGTCGAGGAGATGCTGGCCCCACTGGATGCGGATTCGCCGCTCGAGGGCAATCGTGCGAGGGTCGCCCGCCGGCACGATTGCGATCTTCTGCATGCCCTTGGCGACCTGCATGAGCTGATCGCCGTCGTCGTTGTAGATGCGCGGAGCTGCCATGCGCGGAGTATTGCATGGATGCGGCCGACCGTGGGGCGGATGCGCGAAGGGGCGACGCGAGCGTTCTCCCCACGCGACGCTGGGGCCGCATCCCCCCGGCTACGATGTCACGCATGTCGCGAACGCCCTCGCGTCGTCAGGACATCTCCTCGAAATCCACCGAAGGAGTCTCGGGCATCGGCCCCGATCGGGTCGCGGACGCGTTCGTCGCCGAGGCCGCGGAGGAGCGGCAGCACCTGTTGCGCGACGGGGTGATATCGATCGGCCTCGGGCTGCTGATGCCGATGCTCCTCTATGTGGCGCTCGCGGTCCTGCTCAACTATCCGCGACGGCGCTTCGGGCTCAGCGGCGAGGCGTCGACGGTGCTGATCGTCGCCATCGTCGTCGTCTTCGGCGTGATGCTCGTCTGGTCGTGGCATCAGGTGCGGCCTTTCGCGCAGCGCGATTCTCGCTCCTCGGATCCCCGCTACGGGCGGCCGAAGCTGCGGGCCAACGAGGCGGACGACGAGACCGACGACGGGGCCTACGACAGCGACTGCGCGGACCTGACCTGGACCGTCCTCTACAACGGCCCGATCTGGTTCGAGATGCTCCTGACCCTCGGAAGCAGGCAGGTGATGCAGGGCATGCGTTCGCTGATCGAGCGGTCGCGCCTGAACCGATCGCGCCTCACCCTCGCCGCAATGCTGCTGATTCGCGCCGGCCGCGAGGGGGGCCTCTCGTCGCCGTCGATCCCCGACGATGCGGCGACGCTCGACGCGATGACGTTCCTCTGGCGCCACCGGTACCTGAAGTCCGAGGGCGTGCTCAACCGCACGCGGATTCTCCCCAACGACAAGGGCTCGCGCGTGCTCGCCGGCGAGCTTGACCAGTGAGCGACCCCCTCAGGGTCGAGCGGCTCCGCGCCGCGATTCGGGACGACGCCGAACGTCTTCATCGGGAGCGGACCCGCGACGCATGGATCTCGATTGCGGTCGGCGGCGCGACGGTCGCCCTTCTCGGCGTCGTCTTCTTCTGGCTCGCCTTTCTCGTCGCATTCCTCGCCCTGCGGTGGTTCATGCCGTTGCCGCCGTGGGCCTTCGCCGCGCTCGCCAGCGCCGCCCTCCTCCTCGCCGGTTGGATCGGCGCGCTGCGGCGCGAGGATCCCATCTCGTCCCTCGCCGGCCTCAGCGAGCGGGAGTGCAACGAGATCATTCTCTCCGCGACCTTCGGCGTGAACTCGCTCGCCACGTCGCGATTCGCCCTGGCCGGATTCGGCGAGCTCCTGATCGGCGGCCCGCGCCAGATCATCGACGGGCGACGAACGCTCCGGTCGGGCATTGCGTGTGACGAGGCGACGGTCCGCATCGCGGCGGAACTGCTTGATGCGGCATTGCGGGAGCGTTCGCTCCCGATCGACTCGGTGCCGCGCGACGCCGCGCATCGGTCGGCGCTGGTGCTCCTGCGCCGAACGCTGCATCTCCTTCCGGGGCCTGCGATGCTGGGTTCGCGGAGACTCGTGCCGACGACGAAGGCGCTGGCGCTCGTCGACGCGTCGGCGTGAGAGCGGCGACGGCGACACCGCGGAGCAATCGTCGTCGATCGCGGCGGACCGCGGGCTTTGGATCGAGGATCGCTCGCCATACACTGAACATTGACGTGACGCGCACGACCCCGCGAACGCCGGCTCGACCGAGTCGACGGATCCGCAGCGAGGCGACGCGACACCATGCCGGCGGCGACGCCGATCCGATCGGTCCCCCGTCCGCCAGAGGGACATCCATTATGAATTCGATCGATTGCATCCTGCGCCGAGGGGTCGGCGTGGCCTGCGCCATTGCGGCGTGCGTGTTCATGCTTCTGGCCAATCGAGCGTCGGAGGGGGCGACGCCACCGAGCGAGCCTCCCGCTCGCGGCGCGTGCGAGCCCTCCTGGGTTCACACCTTCGGCGGCGCACCGGGCATGAACAACTCGGTCAGATGCCTCGTGACGTCCGATGACGAGCGCGGCATCCCGACGCTCTATGCCGGCGGCATCTTCAGCACGGCCGGGGGCGTGGCGGCCCACGGCGTCGCGACGTGGAACGGCAGTTCGTGGTCGCCGCTCGGCAGCGGCATGAACGGAACGGTCGAGTCGCTTGCCATCTTCGACGACGGACTCGGCGGCGGCCCGGCGCTCTACGCCGGCGGCAGCTTCACGACCGCCGGCGACGTCGCCGCCAACTACATCGCACGATGGAACGGGACGGTCTGGCAGCCGCTTGGAAGCGGCATGAACTGGGAGGTTCGCGCCCTCGCCGCCTACGACGACGGACTCGGCGCCGGCCCGGCGCTCTACGCTGCGGGGGCGTTCGACGCGGCGGGCGGAACCGCGGCGAACCGCATCGCACGATGGAACGGAACGGGCTGGAGCTCGCTCGGAAGCGGCACGAACAACGCCATCAACGCGTTGGCCGTCGTCGCCGACGGCTCCGGCGGCGGCTCGTCGCTCTATGCCGCCGGTCACTTCACGACCGCGGGCGGCAACGCCGCGAATCGCATCGCTCGCTGGAATGGAGTGACGTGGTCCCCGCTGGCGAACGGACTCAACGGCATCGGTTCGGCGCTCGCGGCATTCGACGATGGAACCGGACCTGCGCTCTACGTCGGCGGCCTCTTCTCGACCGCGGGCGGAACCGCGGCGAATCGCGTCGCGCGGTGGAACGGAACCTCGTGGTCGGCGCTCGGTGCGGGCATGGCCGACGGGAGCGTGCTTTCACTCGCACGCGTGGCCGGGGCCGGCGGCAGCAGCGTTCTCTGCGCCGGCGGAGACTTCACGATGGCCGGCGGAGCATCGGCGAGCCGCATCGCGACGTGGAACGGAACCGCATGGAGCCCGCTCGGCTCCGGCGCGGGGGGCGCCGTGCTCGCCATCGCGGCGCTTGGCGCGGCGGGCGAGCAAGGGCCGGCGATCGTCGCAGGGGGACAGTTCGTCACCGCGGGCAGCGTGACCGCCCAGTACATCGCGGCGTGGAGCGGCGGATCCTGGTCGCCGCTCGAACGCGGTCTTGAGAGCCCGGTGCGGGCCCTGACGACCTTCGACGACGGGAGGGGCGGCGGAGCGGCGATCTATGCGGCGGTGTCCGCGGCCACGGCCGAGGGACCGGCGAACAACATCGCTCGGTGGGATGGCTCGTCGTGGACGCCCCTGGGCAGCGGACTCAATGATTGGGTGTATTGCCTGACCACCTTCGACGATGGCTCGGGCGAGGGACCGGCGCTGTACGCCGCCGGCGAGTTCACCACCGCGGGCGGCATCGCCGCGAAGCGAATCGCCAAGTGGAACGGCACCAGCTGGTCGCCGCTCGGGAGCGGACTGAACGGCGCGGTCTTCGCGCTGAAGGCGGTCAACAGCGGCGAGCCCGGCGGTCCGGCGCTCTACGCCGGCGGAGGCTTCCTCACCGCGGGCGGAACGCCTGCGAATCGCGTCGCGAAGTGGGACGGTCAGACCTGGACCGCCCTTGGTGGCGGCATGGCAAACTACGTTTTCGCCCTCGAGACGTTCGACGACGGCTCAGGCTCGGGTCCGGCGCTCTTCGCGGGCGGCATCTTCGAGACGCCGCAGGCCGGCCCTGGCAGCTACATCGCGAAGTGGAACGGCACGGCATGGACCGCGATCGCCGCAGGCGGCGTTGGCCTCCTGAACAACGGCGTGCTCACGCTCACGGCGCATGACGACGGCGCCGGGGCTGGCATCGCGCTCTACGCCGGCGGCCACTTCACGACCGCAGGCGGCTCGCCGGCAAGTCACGTCGCACGCTGGAACGGCTCGGCGTGGGCGCCGCTCGGCGCGGGAACGAACATGGAGGTGCGGGCGCTGGCGACCTTCGACGACGGCACGAGCGACGGACCGTCGCTCTATGCGGCGGGCTCGTTCACGGCCGCCGGCGGCATGGAGGCGAAGCACATCGCGTCGTGGAACGGCACCGCATGGTCGGCGGCCGGCGACGGAACCGACGACGTCATTCGCGCGCTGGCCCTCTTCGACGACGGCGAGGGCAGCCCGCCGTCACTCTGCGTTGGCGGCGACTTCATCGTGTCGCCGGCGGGCGACAGCCGCCTGGCGAGCTGGCAGCGGTGCCCGCTGGCCGTTCCGTCGGACCTCAACGACGACGGCATCGTCGGCGCGGCCGACCTCGCCATCCTCCTCGGCGGCTGGGGCCAGGGCGGCATCACCGACGTCAACGGCGACGGGACGACCGACTTCATCGATCTTGCGATCCTGCTGGGGGCGTGGACGGGGTAACGCGATGTGTGCTCCGTTCCTGCGCGAAACTGCACGCATCTTCTCGCGAACGGCCGCGGCGGCCACACAAGCGACTTAAGTCCGGCGATCACCTCGAACTCGCGCCGATTCATGTGCGGCACCGCTCGCCCGTCGGTGGCCGAACGATGTCCGAGCTCATGCTGCGCGTGCGGACTCAACGGCGCGTGGGGCAGGTGAGGACTCGGCTTCCTGCGGCGGCAATCGAGCGGTCGGCACACATCCGTCCGATCTGCTCATCGACCCAATCCCGTTGTCGAAGGCGCCAGATCCACCCGCACTTCCTCCGCCCACGCAGCGAGCGTCGCCTCGTCGAACCGCCCCTGCAAGAACTCCATGAGGTCGTCTTGCCGGGGCTGGCCGAAGACGAGCCGATAGGCCGCGAGCGATCGCTTGAGCATCCTCAGGCGAGCCTCGTCGCGCGAGAGCGGAAGGTACGCGACGTGACGTTCGACCATGACAGGGCACGCGAGTTCGGGAGGGTCGTAGATCCAATAGGGAGTGAGGCCCGGGTCACCAACCGGCGCGTCGCAAAGCGCCATCCGGAAAGCAGCCGCCCATGGATCGAACGCGCCTCCGCCTGAGCCCGGCGTCCGGATTGCCGCGCTTCCGTGCCTCCGCGCGACGTTTCGACGGATTGCGTGGTTCTTGTAGCGGTGCACCCTCCCCTCCCGCTGCTCAAGGTCCACTGGATTCGGGGGCAGATTCCAGTGGACGACCGCGTGGCAGAACTGATGGAAGTCGAGCCCTTCCTGGCCAACGGACGTTGAGGCCAGAACGAAGGGCCAGAAGGGCGAGTTGAAGGCGGCACGCACCTGCGATTCTCGAGAGAGCTGCTTCTGGTCCTCAGTTCGCTCCGACGCGAAGCGCATGGCGAAGTGCGCCCGCATCGACCTCTTCTCCGTAAGAACTGCGCCGTCCTTCACCGAAACCTCATCCACATCGTGCCGCGCGATGCGAGTCGTGATCGCCTCAACCATCGCGTCACTGAGACGCTCGGGACCATCGCGCGCGGACGGGTCGAGCAGCCCGATCGCCTCACGCAGCACGTGCGCCCACTCGTCCGTGGCTGCGGTAAGGCAACCCTCGATCGCGTACTCGATGACGCGGCGCCAGTAGGGGGTCTCCGCGTGCCCCGAGCGGATCGCCGCCATCGACTCTGGACGATTGAAGTAGCTTCGGAACGCCCAACCCACTCGGCATGCGGCGAGGCGCACGGCGGGATCGCATCCTGTCTGCGGGACATCAAGTACCCGCTGGAATGCGCGGAGGGCGCACGTGGCGGGCCCTCCGAGCGCGATGCGAGCGACGGTCTGCGTCAGATCGCTCGGTGGCGCTCCGAGGAGCAGCTCTCCTCGCAGGAGCGCCTGCACCTCGCTCACGTGGTCGCGCCATCCGACGTCGCTCTCCCCTTCCGTAACATCGTCGTCAGTCCCGGCAGAACCTGGTCCCGCCGCTCTGTCGGTCCGTTCCTCCGCCTCGGCGCCGCCTACGTCGTCCTCGGCCTCATCCTCCGCCGAGATCCAACGCTTCGCCAAGTCACGCTCCTCCCAATAGCGCTCCGCCGCAGCGCCCTCGAGCGCGATATCGAGAAGGATCGGTGCCGCCCAGTACCACGCCTCATCTGGACGCGAATCGTGCGCGTCCTTGACGCTCCAAGCTCGGACGACCTCGTCGAGGAATGGCCTCAATCGGGCACTGGTGTTCTCGATGGCGCATTCGACGCTCCACAGGTCACCACCGGATTCCGCGAGCGGGATGACGTCACCGAACCTCGCCAATGACGGACTCGCATACACGAGCGTCATGACGGGCATGCCGGCAAGCCGTCCCTCACTCTTGGAGAAACGCAGAAGTGGAGCCCGTCGCTTCCGCGCAGTCGCGGTGTTGCGAGGCGCGTCCTCGGCCGCCCGGAAGAGCTGCCGCTCTGCCTCGTAGCTGGCGATCGCCGCGATGGCCTTGGGAACGACGTTCCATGCGGAGAAGGCGAGTCGCTTTGTGAATCCGCACGCGTGAGGCAGAACGAACGATCCCCCAAGCCGCCAGTATGGCATCGACGGAGGCACCCAGAGAATTCCATAGGCTCCGGCGCGATCGAGATCGGCAAGCAATGCCCGCATGGCGGGACAATGCGGATCGAGAGCCTGATATCTCTCCAGCAGCGTCCAGTCGAGCAGGGACGCTCGGGAACTCTCGATCAACCCGACCAATCGACTGGCGGCCCTCTTGCTGCGTCCGCCTATCCGCTCCATGAGCTTGTTCTTCAGAAGGTA
Source organism: Phycisphaerales bacterium (assembly GCA_044220875.1). Classification (GTDB taxonomy): domain Bacteria; phylum Planctomycetota; class Phycisphaerae; order Phycisphaerales; family SM1A02; genus JAEUIT01. The sequence continues at coordinate 869,725 of JBGAQH010000002.1, forward strand.
CTTCTCCATGAAGTTGAGCGGGAACGGCGCCGACTTCCAGTAGTCAAGCACCTGTGGCGACTCAAGCTCATCGGCCAGCGCCTGCAGGCGTGCGCATGCAAGCACGTCCTCAACCCGAAGCTGGAGCTGCTCCGGACGGACCTCGCGCAGCATCCCCCCGCGAGCCGACGAAGCGGCGATCCGCTCAGTGCGAGACATCAGTCTCCGGAGGTGGCCCTCAACCCCGGCCTTTGCCGCACGCAGTGTCGCAAGTGCCACGTCGCCTTGGCTCTGAGCGTCAAGTTGGAAGATCGACCTGCGCCAATCGTCGAGCATCGCCCGAAACCGTGCCCGATGATCCTCGTCCGGATCAAGAAAGTCGACCGTGCGCAAGAAGTCCGCGTAGTGATCGTCCTCGTCGCGCTCGTGTGAGAGCGTGTACGGCTTGTAGGGCGTCGCCGAGAGCAAGAGGACGCGTGTGGACTCGCGCCCATTCGCGTAACCGAAGAGCGCCGCCGCAAGCCTACCCGCATCTGAAGAGCCATCCAGCAGATCGCGGAATCGCTGGAATTCATCGAGGATCACGAGGTCTGGCTCGATCGCTTCGATGCAGGTTCTCGCCAACACAGTTCTGAGATCGGAGACGAGTCGCGCCCGATCGCGAGAGTCCTCTTCGGGAATGAACTCGCGGCCCCGCGCAAACCGTTGACAGAGATCGCGCAGCCGAGCTTCGACCGGCGGCGCAGCCGAATCCGAACGACACAACTCGTCGCAAAAGCGCCGCTCGAGTGATGGGGATATCGGGTAATCCTCCCGAAAGCGCTTCGCACGCGCTCGGAAACTCTCGCGCCCTGAATTTCCCTGAAAGACGTTGAGCGCTCCCGTTGAAGGGAGTTCCCAACATGATGTCGTCATTGCATGGAGGAGGAGCCGTTCCTTGGCGATGCCCAATCTCGACTTGAGGTCGAGCGAAGTTCCCGGGGTGAGGGCGATGAAATTCAGGTCGCGGCTTTCAACCTCTCCCATCGTCAGCGGAAGCAATGTGATCCGTGATGCATCCTCACTGATCGGATCGCGTGTGACGTCGAGGCGACGCATGTTCTGCTTGGCGATCTGCTGGTTCGAGCAGATGTAGACGATGTCGATGCGCTTCACCCTCTCTCGGCGCAGCCGCTCAATCGACTTCGTGATGATCCCTCTTGCAATGAGCGTCTTTCCGAGACCGACCTCGTCCGCGATGAGGAACCGATGAGTCGAATCGGGGGCGTCGTAGAGCCGGTGGAACGCATGCTCGACAGCGGCTCGCTGAAACCCCTTGAGATGTTTCAGTGCGGGGTTGGTCACCGGTGATGACGCGTCGGAGCAGCTCACGGGGCGTCTCCCGGCGGGACAGCTCGACGTTCGCCCCGCATCACGAGCCAGGCCTCTCGCACCGGCGCCCATATGCTCTCGAGGCCCTCGGGCATCAGCGCCCTCCCCTTCTCGGTTCGGAGGAGGTCGGCAACCAATCGGTCGATCTCCTCCAGCCGTCGCGGAGCCGAGTGCAGCGCCCGAAGCAGCGACTCGAGCAGCGGATGGCCGACGTACGTCCCCCGAAAGGACCCGGCCGTCGCGCCAGCCGCAGCTGAGGCCAGGTCGTCAGCGCTGCCCTCCTCGCCGGCCAGAAGAAGCTGGAGAATCCGCAGGACACCTTCTCGGTCTTGCAGCACCTGAACAAGCAGCAACTCATCCCGATCGCCCGGCATGTCGGTTGCGGGAAGATTGAGGGTGAACAGCTTGCTGACCGCGATGTGCTCGACGATGCAAATCTCAACGACCACGAAGGTGGTAAGTCGCTCACGCGTGACTGGAGGAAGTTCGCTGAGGCAGTCCGACGCGAAATCGACGGGGGCGGCCATGGTGCTCGACAACGATGCGAGCCATGCTCGAGCGGTGATCTGCCGAGAAATGCCAATCGGATGCGAGCCTGGATCGCGCACGAGGCGGACGTGGTGAAGTAGCGGCTCATCCGCCGAGCTGATGGCAAGCGACAGACTCGCCGTCGCCAAGCGGCGAGCCGCATCGTTCAGCTCCCTCTCCATCGCCTCTCGTCGCGCGTCGACCTCGGCGGGCATCTCGGGCGCGGACCACGGTGTGAGGATGGCACCGAAGCCGTCCTTCTCATTGAGAAAGCAGTCGATGCCCAGCTTGCTCTTCTTGCCGCGGAGTTCAACGAGGAACTCGACATTCTGGCCAAATGCGGCGTCGGTCGCATTCGCCGAGCCGGTCCACACGCTGGAGTCCGAGCCGTCGTCGTGTACGAAGAGCTTGGCATGAAGTCCCCGAGCGGAGGGAATTGGTGCGGCGGCATGCCCCTGAGCGTCCTCGGCCTCCGGGTCCATCGTCTCTGCAATGGTCTTGACGTCGCCAAAGGCCGCGAACGACTGCGCGGGGATCTTCTCCAGTTCTTCGGCCCGTCCAACGAGGATGTTCGGTGGGCCCGATCCTGACGGGAGACGCTCGGCGATGCCTCGCAGGAACGTGCCGGAGACGAACGGCGAGACCACCATGAAACGACGCAGCTTCCTGGGGAACGGGTCGGATTTCAGGCCCGCACGATGTCCAAGAGGGTGAAAGACGTACTCTTTGACGTCGTCTGGACACTCAAACTCGACGCGAAGCAGCTCGTCCGCCATCAGCTCGATGGAACCGCGCCGTTCCTTCGGCATCCGTCGTATTGTGAGCTCCGGGAGCGAGGTGACGAAATCGCTCAACGAACGGTGAGATGCGATCGGCCGCGTTCGTTTCGTGAGTTCGCCGTCCAACCTCAGTACCGTGTCCCACGACCGGTCAAATGTCAGGTTGCGACTGAGGCACAAGAGCCGGTAGCGGATCACGCCGTCATCGGCGACGTACCTGATGCTCCAGATCTTCGGGTGAAACAGTCCGCCAGGCGAAGGTGCTGCGACTTCCCACACCGCCTCCTCCATGTAGGAGATGAGTCGTTGGTTCGGACGAGGAGCGTCGATCTCGCCGGCCTGGCAGAAGAGGGAGATTCGCCGCGCATGAGTCCGTACCGCCTGAAGGAAGGCTATCGGGTCGGTCGTCACGTTTCCGCCTTTGTCCTCCCATGACTGCAACGTAAACGCGAGTGGCGCGGTGAGAAGGGCAACAAGGTCGAGCGTGTACGAGGTCGCGACGACGAGGTCAACGTGGAACCCCTCCGGGGGCCTGAGCGACTCAAGGAGAAGCGAACGGTCGCGGGCGCCGAGCATCAGCCGTCCTCCACGATGGGCCGATCGGGTGCAAGTCCGTTGCGAATGTCGGCGGCGATGCTCCGCGTGATTCGCCATCGAAAGTCAATTTGGCCCGCTCCGGACGAGCCATTCCATTGCTCCCGATGCGCGCGGCTTTCGAAACGGGATCGCTTGCCCTTCAGGGCGATCTCACGACGCCTCACCAGCAATCTCGCTGACTCTGAACGAGGGATCGCTCTCGCTTCGGTTCCGAGCGTCAGTTCGATCCATCGATCGATGAAACTGGCGGTCGGCGGAGGCACGCCGGAATTGTGCTCGCGGATCAAGTTCCAGAAGTCGTTCCGGTCCCAGTCGCGAAGCGGGCCGCGCCGACGCTCGATCATCGTCGCCCAAGCTACGTGCAGGTTCTCGTAACCCGAATCCCAATCGGGTTGTGAGATGAGTTCACACAGCATTTGGTTGTAGAGGATGGCTGCCCCGTGCATGACCTCCGAGAAACACCGGGCGTGGTGAAGCACCCGGGCGAGCGACGGAGCGGCCCGCTGCGCCTCGGGGTGATGCCATGGCAACTCCGCGTCAATCCATGGTCCCGATCCGTCGGCGAGCAGACAGAGGAGCGAACGGGGACCGCTCTGCCGAATACGGTCGCGCAGATACGTTGCCTCAGCACGCGTAAGTCGGAAGTCAGCCCCGTTGGGAAACCCAGCGGGCGCTGATGGAATGTGCGAATGCCATCCGGTCTCGGCAGCGCCTTCGCGATCCATCTCATCATCGCGGACCGCTCGATTCCCGTTGCGCGAGAGCTGCCGGTGAAAGCCGTCGCGCGAGCCATCAAACCGGCGAATGCCGAGCACGCCAAGGCCGGCCCAGTAGATTTCGCTTGGCAGCCGCTTCACCTCCGCTCCGGCGCGGCGTCCGATGACGTCCACTTTCTCCTGCGCCGCCAGCTCTCGCATCAGCCGCGTCTCTCTCTTCCGCATCTCCTCGTCCCACGACCTCGGCGGCGCGCCGCCTGCGATCTGCGCGTAGATCCAAGGGATGAAGAGAAAGTACCGCGCCCTCGTCTGGATCGTGCTCGTACCCGGAGAAAGAAGGTCCGCGATCGTGTCGCGAACGCCGGCAATGCCGAGCTCGTCGCGCGACTCGCGAAGTTGGAAAAGGTCCAAGACCTCAAGCGCTCGTCGCCGATCAGATTCCGAGCTGTCGAGCCAAGCGAAAGTGGACGGCATGGGGCGTACGGCGACGGTACTCGAGCTGATGATGACGACGAGCCGCTCGTGGCGAGCAGCAGGGAAGCGTGGGCGGCATCGCGGTCGCCCGGTCTGGCGAGCGCCGAACGTCGCGCCGCATTCGGTTCCGAGACGTAGAATACGCTCGGATTCGGCGATCGCCGCGCAGTCACTTCGTCTCGACGAGGATCCCCGCCGCCTGCCAGACGCGGAGGGCGTCGGCCTCGCGCGGCGCGGGGACCAGGACGTAGTCGGTGTCGAAGGTCGACATCGCGAACGCCGGGACGCCCGCCTCGGCGAGGGCCGTGGTGATCCGCGCGAGAATGCCGACGAGGGCGAACTCGAGCGTCCCCTTCACGCGATAGGTGGCGAAGGGGCCCTGCGGATGGAGCGCCGCCGGGATCCGGTCGAACTCGACGATGATCGAGAGCTCCGTCGGCGTGCGGGTCACGCTGGTGAGCGCGCCGCCTTCGGCCCACGAGGGCACGACCGAGCGGTGCGGCAACCGCATGATGCCCAGCGCGATCGGCACGCGCTGCAGCGTGAGCGGCTCGCTCAGCCCATGTCGCTTCGCGCTAGACGACAAGGTTCACCATTCGGCCTGGGACGATGATGACCTTCTTCGGCGCCCGGCCGGCGAGCTGCCTCTGCACCTCGTCGTTGGCCAGGACCGCGGCCTCGACCTGCTGCGTGGTCGCCTTGGTCGGCACCATGATGCGGGCCTTCACCTTGCCCAGGATCTGGATCGGCAGCTCGATCTCGTCGTCGACGAGCATCGCCGGGTCGTGCGTCGGCCATCCCTGCACCGTGACGCTGCCCGCATGCCCGGTGCGGTGCCAGAGTTCCTCGGCCATGTGCGGCGCGAACGGCGCGAGGAGCAGCGTGAACCGCTCCGCCTGTTCGCGGGTCAGGCCCCCGTCGCTTGGGCTCGCCAACGTCGTCGGGCGCGTCGCCGCATTCACGAACTCGATGAGCGCGGCGATCGCCGTGTTGAGCGAGATGCGCTCGATGTCCTCGCCGACCCGGTGAGTCGTCCGGTGCAGGAGCCGCTCGATCGCCGCGTCGGACTTCGCCGCGAAGAGCGGCTCGCCGGTGCGCTCGTCGATGATGAGCCGCCACGCCCGCTGCAGGAAGCGGAAGGAGCCGATGATGTCGCGCGTGTTCCAGGGCTTCGAGGCCTCGAGCGGCCCCATGTACATCTCGTAGAGCCGGAAGGTGTCCGCGCCGTACTCGGCGATGACGTCGTCGGGGTTGACGACGTTCTTGAGCGACTTGCTCATCTTCGCCGTGACCTGCACGAGCCTCTCGCGCGTCGCGGTCTCGATGAACTCGCCGTTGATCTCCTCGACCTCGTCGGTCGGCACGAGTGTCTTGTCGGCCCGCTGATAGGAGAAGCTGGTGATGAGCCCCTGGTGGAAGAGCTTGGCGAAGGGCTCGCGCGTCGAGACGTGCCCGAGGTCGAAGAGCATCTTGTGCCAGAATCGCGCGTACAGAAGATGCAGCACCGCGTGCTCCGCGCCGCCGACGTAGAGGTCGACGCCGCGCTCGCCCATCCAGTAGCGCTCCGCCTCGGCCGAGACGAATCGCCCCTGCTCCTTCGGCGAGCAATAGCGGAGGTAGTACCAGCAGGAGCCGGCCCAGCCGGGCATCGTGTTGGTCTCGCGCCGCACTGGCGTCGATGGCGGCAGGAACGACGGGGCGACGTGGGCCTCGCCCGCGGTGAGCTCGACCCACGACAGGGCCTTGCCCAGCGGCGGAACCGGAGCGTCGCTCTCGATCGGGTGATAGTCGGCGAGCTCGGGCAACTGCACGGGCAGCGACGACTCGCCGACCGGGAAGTGCATGCCGTCGGCATGGACGACGGGGAACGGCTCGCCCCAGTAGCGCTGCCGGCTGAAGAGCCAGTCGCGGAGCTTGAAGTTCACGCGGCGCCGGCCGATGCCCTTGGTCTCGAGCCACTTGACCATCGTCGCCTTCGCCTCGGGCGTCGGCAGGCCGTCGAGCGAGATCTCGGCGCCGCGGCTGTTCACGCCCACGCCGTCGGCGGAGGTCGCACGCTCCCCGTTCCACGGCTGGTCCCTCACCTCGACGACCTGGCGGATCGGGAGGGCGAAGATCTTCGCGAACTCGAAGTCGCGCTCGTCGTGGGCCGGCACCGCCATGATGGCGCCGGTGCCGTAGCCCATGAGGACATAGTCGCTCGTCCAGACCGGGATCGCGTCGCCGCTCGCCGGGTTGCGGGCATAGAGCCCCGTGAAGACGCCGGTCTTGGTCTTCGACTCGGCCATGCGGTCGACGTCGGCGCGGTTGCGGGCGATCTCGGCGTAGAAGCGGAGCGCGTCGACGTCCGTTTCGGGCGTCGGGTCCTTGAGCGCCGCCTCGACGATCGGGTGCTCCGGAGCGACGACCATGTACGTCGCGCCGAAGAGCGTGTCGGGGCGCGTGGTGAAGACGCGGAGCGACTCCGCGGCGTGCTCCTCGCGGAGCAGGCGGTCGAGCTTCGAGACGCGGAAGACGTCACGCTGGTGCTCGTCGGCGTCGACGACGACCACGTTGGCGCCGAAGCCGCGGACCCGCCCCTGCAGGGTAAGGATCTCGCCGATCTGCTTCGAGCCGAGGACCGATCCCGCGAGCGAGACCTGGACCTCGATGCCCGGGGTCTGCCGGCAGCGCGCCTCGATCTCGCGCAGGAACTCGGCCGTCGAGTCGTGCAGGGCGAGTTCGAGCTCGCCTAACCGGACGCGCACGCGGAGATGCGAGGTGCCCTTCTCCTCGGGCGAGCGCAGCACCTCGAAGCGGATCTCCGCGCCCTCGCTGCGGCCGATCCACTCGGTCTGCATCACCCGCGTCGACTCGGGCCAGTCGACGATCGAGAGATCCTCGAGCAGCCGCTCCGCATAGGCGGTGATGCGGAACATCCACTGCTTCAGCGGCATGCGGTAGACGGGGTGGCTGCCTCGCTCGCTGCGGCCGTCGATGACCTCCTCGTTGGCCAGCACCGTGCCGAGCTTCGGGCACCAGTTCACCGTCTGCTCGCCGAGATATGCGAGCCGGAAGCCGTCGAGGTAGTGCTGCCGCTGCGCGGGCGTCGCCCGGCTCCAGCGCACGCGGTCGCCGCCGGCGGTGACCAGCGCGTCGCCCTTCTCGAGCCGGCCGACGAGCTCGGCGATCGGGCGGGCCTTCCTCTGCTGCGGATCGAACCAGCTGTTGTACGCCTGGAGCCAGATCCACTGCGTCCACCGGTAGTAGTCGACGTCGATCGTCGCGAACTCGCGGGACCAGTCGTAGCAGAAGCCGAAACGCTTGAGCTGCCGGCGGAAGTTGTCGATCGCCTTCTTCGTCGTGATCGCCGGATGCACGCCGGTCTGCACCGCGTACTGCTCGGCGGGCAGTCCGAATGCGTCCCATCCCATCGGATGGAGCACGTTGTGTCCGCGCATCCGCTTGAATCGGCAGATGATGTCGGTTGCGGTGTAGCCCTCGGGATGCCCGACGTGCAGGCCGGCCCCCGACGGATACGGGAACATGTCAAGCACGTAGAACTTCGGGCGCGAGGCGTCGAAGCCCGGCTCGCCCGGATTCGGCTGGCGGTAGGTGCCCTGCTCCTCCCACCACTGCTGCCATCGAAGCTCAAGACCGCCCGCAAACTGCGCGGTGTATCGGTGAGGCGTCTCGGTGACGGTGGTGGAAGTCTCGCTCATGGGTGGCTCGGAAGAGCCGGAATGGTAAGCGAATCGGCGAGACCCCAAGGCCTACCGATTCACCACCGCCGGCACCTTGCCGCCCTTGTCCCGGTCGAAATGGGCCAGATGCTTGAGGGTCTCGCCCACGAGGTAGAACGAGCCGGTCACGCAGACCAGGTCCTCGCGGCTCACCGCGCGGGTGGCGAGCTCGAGGGCCTCGGGAAGCGTGCGGGAGACCTGGCTCATCTTGCCGCTGCGCTCCATGAAGAGCCGCTGCAGCTCGTCCGGGTCCGCGGCGCGGGCGTTGGACTGGGCCCGCGTGAAGATGACCTTGTCGGCGCCGAGGTTGACCCGGTCGAGCAGCGTCGCGACGTCCTTGTCGGCGCAGCACCCGAAGACGCAGACCATCGAGTCATAGGGCACGTGGGCGCCGACGCACCGCATGAGGGCGCTCATCGCGGCGGGATTGTGGGCGCCGTCGACGAGCACGCGCGGGCGGTCCCACACGAGCTGCATGCGGCCCGGGATCTTCGTCTTCGCGAGTCCGGCGGTGATCTTCTCCTCGGGGCAGTCGAAGCCGACGGTCTTGAGGTGGTCGATCGCCGCAAGGGCAAGGCCGCAGTTGCTCGCCTGATGCTCGCCGGGAAGCGGCACGGGGAGATGCTCGAGGCGACTGGTCTTCGAGTAGAGGCAGACGCGGGTGTGCGGCCCGAGGTCGTCGGTCGAGCAGAAGCGGCTCGAGAACTCGATGTCCTTGTTCACGATCCGAAGCGGCGCGCCGACGGCCGCGGCGACCTCGCCCATCACCTTCTCGACCGCGGGGTCGCTCTCGAAGATGAACGCCGGGACGTCCTTCTTGAAGATGCCGGCCTTCTCGCGGGCGATCTCGCCGAGCGTGGAGCCGAGCAGCTTGGTGTGATCGAAGTCGATCGAGGTGACGATCGACGCCTCGGGGCGGATGACGTTGGTCGAGTCGAGGCGCCCGCCGAGGCCCACCTCGACGATGGCGATGTCGATGGCCCGCTGCGCGAAGTACTGGAAGCCGACCGCGGTGATCAGCTCGAAGAACGTCGTCTCGCCGTCGATCTTGGAGGCGGCCTCGGCGACCTCGCGCATGAGATCGGTGAAGTCGGACTTCTCGATCATCACGCCGTTGATCTGGATGCGCTCGCGGAGGTCGACCAGGTGCGGGCTCGTGTAGAGGCCCACCGCGTAGCCGCACTCCTGGAGCATCGCGGCGAGCATCGCTGTCGTCGAGCCCTTGCCGTTCGTGCCGGCGACGTGCACCGAGCGGAACTGCTCGTGCGGATTGCCGAGCTTCGCGAGCAGCGCCCGCATGCGCTCGAGCTTGAACGAGTCCTCGCCGTACTTGACGACGCGCATGCGCTCGAAGTCGGGTCGCTCGAGGAGCCAGCGAACGGCCGCGGAGTAGTTGGAGATCTCGGTCGGCTTGGTCAGCGCCGAACCGGCGCCGGGCTTGAGCGAGGTCGGCTTCGAGGGCGACTGCTTGGCCGGCGGGGTCGTGGGCGCCGCAGGCTTCGGGGCCGGAGCCGCGGGACGCGTCATGACCGATGCGGCCTTGGCCGGAGCGGGCTTCGCCTCGGTCACCGGCGCCTTGGTCGCGGGCTTGCCTGCGCCCTTCGCCCCGGCCTTCGCGCTCTCGACCGGTGCGACGCTCGTCGGCGGGGTCGCTGGAGGAGCGGAGGCGACCGTGTCGCTGACCTTCGAACGCTGCGCCGGCTGCTTTGACATAGGTCGGGCAGTCTAACGAAGCCTGTCTTGCGATTCAAATTGCAGAGCGCAAAGCCTGTCTTTCCAAGGCGTTGCGTCGGACGGTCACGACTCGCGATCGGCGCGGAGATCCTTGCTTTCTTCATCTCGTTCTCAACCGAAACGCCGGAGCGGTCGAAGTTACCGGCAGCAATGACCAGAAATGAACGAAAGCAGGCCGTCGCGAACGAGGCCTGGCGCGCACTGCGCATCATGAGTGAGTTCGTCGACGCCGTTGACACGATGAGCCGCATTCCGGCCGCGATCAGCGTCTTCGGTTCCGCCCGCACGAAGGCTGATGACCCGTTCTACGCGAAGGCCGTGGAGTGCGGGAAGAAGCTCGTGGCCAAGGACTTCGCCGTGATCACCGGCGGCGGTCCGGGCATCATGGAGGCGGCCAACAAGGGAGCCCTGGAGGCGGGAGGCGTTTCCGTCGGCCTCAACATCTCGCTGCCGATGGAGCAGAAGCCGAACCCCTACCAGAACATCGAGATCGACTTCCGCTACTTCTTCATCCGCAAGGTGATGTTCGTGAAGTACGCGCGGGGGTTCATCATCTTCCCCGGCGGCTTCGGCACGATGGACGAGTTCTTCGAGGCGCTCACGCTCATGCAGACGCTGAAGATCGTCCCCTTCCCCGTGGTGCTCATCGGGAAGGACTTCTGGTCGGGCCTGCTCGACTGGTTCAAGAAGACCCTTGACGAGAAGTACCACACGATCTCGCCCGGCGACTTCTCGCTCTTCCACGTCACCGACGACGTCGACGAGGCGGTCCGCATCGTGCACGAGAGCTACGTCGGAACGATGCAGGTCGCCGAGGACCTGCCCCGCTTCGCCACCGACATCGAGGCCCGCGAAAGCGGCGAAGGCACCCGCCGCGGAGTCTTCTCCCGCCAGAAGGCCGTCCCGAACGTCGGCGTCGACGGGGCGATCTGAGGGGGAACGGGAGCGAACACAGAGGCACAGAGGACACGGAGGGGCACAGAGCAGAGAAGACCTGGGGCTGCGCGACCGGTTTCCGGTCGCGCAGCCCCTCTTTCCTCCTTGACCTCTCTGTGGCCCTCCGTGTCCTCTGTGCCTCTGTGTTGAACTCTCCCCCCTCACCGCCACTCGTGCTTTGGGTACCGGCGACGAAGTTCGTTGCGGAGCTCGGGGTAGAGCGTCTTCCAGAAGTTCGCGAGATCGCTCGTGACCTGCAGCGGTCGGTAGTTCGGGCCGAGGATCTCGAGCGTCAGCGGCACGCGGCCGCCGGCGACGGTGGGCGTGCGTTCCTCGTCGTAGAAGTCCTGGATCTTCGCCCGACCGCGCGGTGAGGCGCCCGGCTGGTACTCGATCCGCATCCTGAAGCCGCGCTTGAGCTGGATGTGCTCGGGGGCCATCTTCCGCACGAACTCCTGCTCGTCCCAGGAGAGCGCGTTGCGGAGCGCGTCCATGCAGGGGCGGTCGCGGACCTCGCTCGCCCGCACGCAGCCGCTCGCGATCTCGTGGCGGATCACGTCGAGCTCGTCGTCGGTGTACGCGATGATCCCCTTCTCCGGGAACCACTGGGCGACCGAACGGACGCGGGCGAGCCACTGCTCGACCGTCTCGTTCCAGTGCTCGAGCGTGATCGTGCCGTCGTGGATCTTCTCGACGAGCAGCCGTTCCGCGGCGGCCGACGGCTTCGCGGGTCGGGCGGTGGCGGCGATCGCGATCGAGTCGAAGCGTTCCTCCTCGATCTCGTCGATCGCCTTCGACGCGGCGTTCCAGCGGAGTTCGACGACGCGCGAGAACCGATCGGGCATCGCCTCCTCGAGCATGGGGCGATCGATCGGGCTCAGGTTCGAGAGCGTGGCGAGGCGATCGTCGTTGTGGCCGGTCTCGCGGATGTCGAGGGCGAGGAGGAACCCCTCGTCGTGCACGATCGATTCCTTGTCGATCACGACCTTGCGGCGGCCCTCGATATGGCAGTGCGGCCGCTGGCGATCGGGACGCCACGCGACGTGATCGGGGAAGCCGACGAGGAGGCAGGCGATGCCGGCGGCGCCGTCGTCCTCGTGCGTCGGGCGCACGCCCTCGCGGTCGGCGACGCGCTGGGCGATGCGGGCGAGCTGCTCCGCGGCCTGCGAACACTCGCGGGTCGCGATCGGATTGAGGTCGATGCGATGGCGAAGATCGCGGATGCGGCCCGACTCCCAGGCCCGCAGGATCCGCTCGCGGGCGAGGACGTCCGAGACCGGGTCACCCCGATCGAGGGCCTCGCGGATCGCGACGGCGCTCGCCTCGATCACGAAGTCCTTCTCGGCCGCGACCGCCGCGAGGCGCGCGGCCAGCGTCGGGCAGCCGCGGTGGGCGCCTTCGATGAGAACGCGGGCGAGCCGCGGCTCGGCCGGCACGCGGGCCATCGAACGACCTAACGCGGTGATCGCGCCGCGCTCGTCGGTCGCTCCGAGCATGCGAAGGCACGCCTCGGCCCGCTTCACCATCTCTTCGGCGGGCGGCTCGAACCAGGCGAAGTCGGCGTGGCGGGCGATGCCGAGACTTTTCAGGCGGAGCGTCGGATCGGCGAGATCGACGCGGGCGATTTCGGCGTCGGCGAAGGCGCTTCGGGTGTGATGGTCCTTCTCGGTCCAGAGCCGAATGCAGCGGCCCGGAGCGACGCGGCCTGCGCGGCCGGCGCGCTGGTCGGCGGTCGCGCGGGAGATCGGCTCGACCCGCAGCGTGTTGAGGCCTCGCTTCGGATCGACGCGGTGGATGCGGGCGGTGCCGCTGTCGATCACCGCGCGGACCCCCTCGATCGTGATCGAGGTCTCGGCCACGTTCGTCGCGACGATCACCTTCCGCGTGCCGGGTGCCGCCGGCTCGACCGCCCGATCCTGCTCGGCCGGCGGCAGCGATCCGTGGAGCGGGAAAAGTTCGAAGGTCTCGTCGCGGCGCTTGAGCGTCTGTCGGCACTGTTCGATCGTGCGGTCGATCTCGTAGGCGCCGGGCATGAAGATGAGGACGTCGCCGGCCGGCTCGACGTCAAGCACGCGATCGAGGGCCTCCGCGGCCATCTCCCAGACGGGCTTCGTCGGCGGGCGGTCGAGGAAGGAGATCGACACCGGGTAAAGCCGCCCCGACGCCGAGAGCGCGGGAGCGCCGCCGAGATAGCGGGCGACGCGCTCGGCGTCCAACGTGGCGCTCATCACCGCCAGCTTGAGCTCCGGGCGCAGCGCCTGCATGCGGGTGAGGAGCCCGAGGGCGAGATCGGCGTCGATCGAGCGCTCATGGAACTCGTCGAGGATCACCGCGCCGACGCCCGTGAGTGCCGGGTCCTCCTGGACGAGGCGAAGAAAGACCCCCTCGGTGACGAAGCGGATGCGGGTCTCCGCCGAGACCCGCGACTCGAAGCGGGTCTGGTAGCCGACCAGCTTCCCGATCTCGGTCTTCATCTCGAAGGCGACCCGCCGGGCCGTCATCCGGGCCGCCAGCCGCCGCGGCTCGAGCACGATCACCGTCCCGCGGACGTGCGACGAGGCGGCGAGCATCTGCGGCACCTGCGTGGTCTTGCCGCTCCCGGTCGGGGCGGTGAGGACAAAGCGATTCCCGCGCTCGACGGTCGAGAGGATCTGGTCGCGAATCGCATTGACCGGCAGCACGGGTGGGAGCGTAGACGACGCCGGGGGAGGGGGTGATGCGTTCAACACAGAGGCACAGAGGACACAGAGGGCCACTGAGAGGTCAAATCGGACCGACTTGGGGCCAGCCATGGAGAACGATGGCGTGCCACGCGCGAGATCGGTCTGCCGCGACCATTCCGAGCGCCTCCCTCGCTGCCCCGTGGCCTTCGGTGGTGTATGAAGCAAAGGCGAGGCACACCGATCTCTCCCCCATCCGGACCCATTCCCGCCGTCTCTGTGGCCCTCTGTGTCCTCTGTGCCTCTGTGTTGAATCTCCCCCCACTCCCCGCCCGAAACGAGAACCCCCATGGCCGGGACGGGCGATTCCGCCGATAGTCTTCCTCCATGGCCGCGCCTTCTGATGGAACCAACCCGACGCCCCGCCCCTTGGAGGAGCTTCGCACGCTCATCGACTCGGTCGATGCTCGGCTCGTCGAGCTCATCGCCGAGCGGGCCCGGATCGTCCAGGAGGTCGGCCTCTCGAAGCGCTCGACCGGCACCTCGGTCTACGTGCCGCACCGCGAGCGCGAGGTCATCGAGCGGGCGGTCGCCCGCAACCCCGGACCGCTCTCGTCGCGCACGATCGAGGCGGTCTTCCGCGAGATCATGTCGGGGAGCTTCGTCTTGGAGACGCCGCCGCGCATCGGATTCCTCGGGCCCGCCGGGAGCTTCAGCCATCTCGCCGCGGTGCGCCACTTCGGTTCGAGCGTCGAACTCCTCGACCTCCACACGATCGAACATGTCTTCGAGGAGGTCGCCGCCGGCCGCGTCGACCACGGGCTCGTGCCGTACGAGAATTCGATCGGCGGCTCGGTGACCGAAACGTTAGACGCCTTCCAGACGCACGAGGTGAAGGCCTGCGCCGAAGCTCTCGTCGGCGTGAGCCAGGCGCTCATGGCCAACTGCGCGCCGAACGAGGTCCGGCGGATCGTCTCGAAGCGCGAGGCGCTCGCCCAGTGCCGCCAGTGGCTCTCGCGGCACTTCCCCGACATCGAGCAGGTCGAGTGCGCGAGCACCTCGGCGGCGGTGCAGGAGGCGGCGACGGCGCCGGGCACCGCGGCGGTCGGTTCGGCGCTGGCGGGCGAACTCTACGGCGTGCGAATCCTCTTCGAGCGGATCGAGGACAAGCCGGGCAACGTGACGCGGTTCCTCGTCCTTTCGCGGAGCACGGCGCAGCCGACCGCCAACGACAAGACGACCGTCATGTTCACGACGCAGCACAGGCCCGGCGCCCTCGTCGACGTGCTGGCCGCGTTCCGCGACGCGAGCGTCAACCTCTCGCACATCGAGAAGCGCCCGAGCCGCCGCGAGAACTGGCAGTACACCTTCTTCATCGACTGCGACGCCCACGCGACCGCGCCGTCGATGACGACCGCCCTCGCCAGCGCCCGCGCCCACTGCGTCGAACTCAAGGTGCTGGGAAGCTATCCGCGGGCCGAGCGCGTCCTGTGAGCGCGCCGGAGCGCCGGCTCACTTCATCACGTGCTTCCGCAGGTCGTCCATGAAGCGGGTGATCTGTCCCTGCTCCTTGGGCGACGCGGTCTTCTGCACGTCGCTCTCGTAGAAGTCGAGGAAGCGCGACGCGCCCTTCTCGTTGAGGCCGGGAATGCGCTTCGGGTCGCGCTCGCGGGTCGCGTCCTTCTTCGCATCCTCCTTGAAGTGCTTCACGCGATCCGCGTCGGAGTCCTTGCCCACCTCGCCGGTCGCGAGGCGCTCGCCGGTCCTGAGCCACTCGGCGAGCCAGTCGTCGAGAAACCTGTCGCGCTCGCCCGGCGGAAGGTCGACGTACTTCGCCGCCCCCTCGGCCAAAATGTCCTTCGCGAGAAGCCGGGCGTTCTGCGTGAGCTGCTCGCGCGTCGGCCCCCTGATTCCGGCGAGGAATCCCGACATGAGCACCGACTCGCTCTGGGCCATGCCGCGGAACCGGTCGGCGAAGTCCATGAGGAACTTCATGCGGTCCTTCAGCGGCAGCTTGCTGAAGTCGTCCATCGCGAGATAGCCGAGCACGTTGTCGACGGGCGAGTCGAAGATCGACGGCGGCGGCTGCCAGCGGACGACGAACCACCAGTATCCGACGCCCCACGCCGCGGCACCCACCGCAAGCACCGCGAGCCCCTTCGCGATCTCGCGCCGGCGCTCGCTGAGGAACTCATCGATCGAGTCGCGCACTTCGACGTAGCCCATCATGGTGTGCCTCCACCGCCGCCGGAGCCGGAGGCGTTCTGGTCGAAGAGCACGCGACCGGTGCGGCCGTCGAAGAAGACGGCGTTCTTCGGATCGCGGTCGCCGTAGACGTGGCGGTCCTGGCTGTCGCAGAGGACCGCGAAGTCCGCGGCCCCCTCGTAGAAGCGGGTGACGAGCTTCGCCTCGGCGTCGCGGCGGAGCTTCTCGAGCATCGCCGGCCCGAGGCCCGGGCTCATCACGTAGGGCAGCATCGCCTGCTGGACCTGAAGCTGGATCTGCGGCGTGTAGCGAATGAGTCCGGGGACGTAGAGGTAGCTCGTGCCGGTCGAGAGCGACCCCTCCTCGTCGAAGTCGGCGGCGCAGCGCCAGCATTCGCAGTCGCGCTCGACGTAGCCCTTCAGCGTCGCGGGCAAGCCGCCCTCGGGACCGTTCGCCGTGGCGACGGGCAGGAATTCGCACATCGGAAGGAGATCGCGATTGCCGGTGCGGTAGGTCTCGATCGACACCCAGATCTGCCTGAGGTTGTTCGAGCAGGTCACCGAGCGGGCCTCGGCCTGGAAGGTCCTGGTCGTGGGAATGATGATCGACATCAGCACGACGATCAGGCCCATCGTGACGAGCAGCTCCGTCAGCGTGAATCCCCGCGCTCGCTGGCCCATCGGTCCGCCCTCGGTCATGCGACCCCCTTGCGTGCGTCACCCTGCATGCGTCGTTATATCGGCGCGGGGGCGGTCCGTTCCAGCGGAAGTGCCGGGTTTCGCCCGGCGATTCAGATGTCCTCTTCCTCGAACATCGCCTCGACGAAGCGGTCGGGATCGAAGGGCTCGACGTCCTCGGGACGCTCGCCGACGCCGACCAGCTTCACCGGCACGTCGAGCGTGTCGCGAATCGCCACCACGATGCCGCCCTTCGCGGTGCCGTCGAGCTTGGCGAGGAAGATCCCCGTGACCTCCGACGACTGCTTGAAGATCCGGGCCTGCTCGATGGCGTTCTGGCCGCTCGTGGCATCGAGGACCAGGAGCGTCTCGTGGGGAGCGCCGGGGATCTTCTTCTGCACCACCGAGCGGATCTTGGTGAGCTGCCGCATGAGGTGGTCCTGGGTGTGGAGCCGCCCGGCGGTATCGATGAGAAGGACGTCGACCTTTCGGGCGATCGCCGCGTCGCAGGCGTCGAAGGCCACCGCCGCCGGGTCGGCGTTCTGGGCTCCCTTCACCAGGTCGACGCCCAGGCGCTCGGCCCAGATGGCCAGTTGCGCCACCGCCCCGGCGCGGAAGGTGTCGGCCGCCGCGAGCAGGACCGTGCGCCCCTCGTCGCGCAGGCTCTTGGCGATCTTCGCGACGCTCGTCGTCTTGCCCGCGCCGTTGACGCCGACGACCAGGATGACCGTCGGTCGCTCCGCCGCCGTCGCGATGCGCCGGTCCTCGTCGCTCCATCGGGCCTTGAGCTGGGCCTTCAGGAAGTCGAGGGCCTCGTCGCCCTTCGCGATCCTCCCGGCGCGGTAGTCCTCGCGCAGCGTGGTGATGATCTCGCGCGTCGCCTTCACGCCGACGTCCGCGGCGATGAGGCGCCGCTCGATCTCGTCGATGAGCTCCTCGCTGAGCTGCCGCCCGCGCAGCAGGCTGCGAAGCCCGCGACCTAACACTTCGGCCGTCTTCTGGAGCCCGCGCTTGATCGCGGCGATGGCGGACCTGAAAAGCCCCATCGCTAGCCTTCCCCGCCGCGCATCTTCCACATGCGATCGAGCACCGCGTTCACGAACGCCGGGCTGCGCTCCCCGCCGAACTCCTTGGCGAGCTCAACGGCCTCGTTGATCGCCATCTTCGCCGGGACCTGGGCCACGATGATCTCGTAGTAGGCGAGCCGCAGGAGATTGCGGTCAATCGGCGGCTGGCGGTGCGTCGGCCACTCTGGGGCGAGCGGCGCGAAGGCCTGATCGGCCTCGTCGTGGAACTCCCAGGCAAGCGTCGCGAGATCGAAGCCGCGGGTGTGGTCGTCGGCGGTGCCCGGACTCTCGTCGAGGGTCGCGCGGACGAGCGAGTGGTCGGTGCCCTCGACCATGTCGAACTGGAAGAGCGCCTGGAGCGCGCAGCGGCGGATCTCCCGATTGGCGCCGGGCCGGTTGGCCTTGGGCTGGCTCATCGGACCGAGCTCCCGCGAACGTGCTTGCGCGAGCGGGCGGGCAGCTCCCGCGCCGCATGCACCGCCCCAACGGCCAGCAGCGCGGCGGCCATGGCCTCCTCGCCCTTGTTCCCCTTCGCCCCGCCGGCGCGGGCCTCGGCCTGTGCGAGGGTCTGGCAGGTGAGGAGGCCGAACGCGGCGGGCTTCCCCGTTTCGATCGCCAGTTCCTGCAGGGCGTTTGCGACGCTGTCGCAGATGTAGCGGTCGTGGGTCGTCTCGCCGGTCAGGACGAGGCCGAGGGCGACGACCGCGTCGATGTCTCCGCGACGGATGAGCGCCGCGGCGACGACCGGCAGTTCGAAGGCCCCGGGTGCGTCCACGCGAACCAGATCGCCCTCGGCGCCTCCCGCGGACGCGAACGTCCGGGCGGCGGCGTCGGCCAAACGGTCGACGATCGCGTCGTGGTAGCGGCTGACCACCACGCCGATCCGAAGACCGCGGGCGTCAGGCTGCATGGGAAGTGGCACTCGCATGGAAGGGGGCGGATGGTACCGAATGCCGACCGCTCACGCCTTTCCCATACGATCCCCGCGTGCGCCGAACGCTCCTGCGTCTCCTCACGACCGTGCAGCTCACGCGGCTCACGATGGCCTACGGGGCCATCGCCGACGTGTGGCTGGTCATTCTGCTGACGCGCGAGGACTCGGCGTTCGCGGACCTTCCGGCGTCGACGCTGCCGCTCTGGGTGGCGCTGACCGCGGGTCTCATCGTGGCGGTCGGGCTCTTTGCCTTCGGCGCGTCGCTCAACGATGTCCTCGACGCCCGGCATGATCGCGCCTTCAGTCCCGACCGTCCGATTCCCGCCGGACGCATCCGCCCGCAGCAGGCGGTGATCATCACCAGCATCTGCCTCGCGGCCGCGGCGTTCGGCGCCGCCCTGCTCGGCACCCCGGCGGTCATCACGTTCGCGTTCGTCGTCCTCGGCATCGTCCTCTACAACGGCTTCGCGAAGCACGTGCCGGCACTCGCATTCGTGACGATCGGCCTCCTCCACGGCGCCCACATGGCGATTCCGAATCACCGATTCGGCTTCACGCTTCCGATCTGGCTCTCGATGTCGCATGCGATGGCGATCGCTCTCCTCGTGCATCGCTTCGAGGAGAAGCGACCGGCGATCACGCCGCTGGCCATCGCCGTCACGGGCATGGGTTGGATCTTCTGGTCAGCCACGGTCCTGACCTGGGGCTGGTGGCACACCGGCGGCTCCTGGCCGCTTGACACGCCGATCTGGCCGGGCGTCCTCTGGCCGATCGCCGCCGTCGCCGGATTCGTGGTGGTGGCGTACGCGAAGACCCGGCGCGTCGACGGCCCCGCGGCGAGCGAGAAGCTGCGCCGCTACGGCGCGATGTGGCAGAGCCTCTACACCGTCGCGTGGTTCGCGGCGATGGGGCTCTGGAAGCAGGCCCTCATGCTCGGCGGCGTTGCGACCGGCGGCTTCGTGGTGATGACCGCCCTGAAGGAGCTCACGGCCCTTTCGTCGGTGCCGGTGCGGTATCGAGAAACCTGACGACCGGCGCGGTGCGGCGGCCCGGGGGCTCCGGGCGAAGGTATCCTCCGCTCCGCATGTCCGACCAACGCAACGCACGGCCGTCGGTTCGCTCGATTCGCGCGCTCTCGCTGTGCGGGTCGTTGGCTGCGGCGGTCGCCGGCGCGAACTCGCCGCATGCGCTCGCCGCGGTCGGTCCGGACCAGGACGCGCCGGCCCTCAAGCGCGTCGCCATCGGCGGCGATCGGCTCGGCGGCTTCGTGCTCCCGGTCTCGCCCAACGCCACCGACCTCTCGATGACCGCGTCGAAGGCCTGGACGTGGCACGTCGACGACACCGAACGGCTTGAGCTGCGCGGCGACGTGCGCATCCGACTCGGCTCGTACTCCTTCTCCGCGGATCGGGCGTGGGTCTGGATCAATCGCCTTCCCACCGCCAACGGCGACGTCAACCAGATCGCCGTCTACTTCGAGGAGGCCTCGGAGCCGACCCGCCGCGCGGGATTCGGCGCGTCGGGGAAGGACCTGCTCGTCACCGCCAGCGCCCGCGGCGAGGTTTCGCTTCGCGTCACCGACCACATCGGCGCGGCGCCGCCCCCGAGCGCCGGACTTCGGCGGGGCAACCGACGGCTCGCCGGGTATCTCCGGACGCTCGCGAAGTCGGTGGACGAGGGCTCGGCCCGCCTCTCGCCCGTGCCCGCATTCGACGCACCGGTCGCGCCGCCCGAGCCGCCACCCGTCCCTGGCGCCCAGGCGATTCCGCCGAAGCCCGCCGCCGGTCCCGAAGGTCCCTCCTCGATCGAGGTCCCCGAGGCCGACGATTCGCTGCCGATCGTGCGTCCGGAGGGACAGGTCTCCTTCTCGGCCACGGACATCGTCATCGACGAGCAGAGCAATGCCGTCACCATCACCGGCAGCGTGATGATCGAGTACGACGGCGACGCGCCGGAGGGACCGCAGCGGCTCGAGATGCGGGCCGAGCGCAGCGTCATCTTCCTCCGCGAGGGGCTGATGAAGGACCTTCGCGAGGGCCGCCGCTCGCTCAACGCAGGCTCGATCGTCGGGATCTACCTCGAGGGCGGCGTCACCGCGACCGACGGCAACTACACGCTCCGCGGCTCGAAGCTCTACTACGACTTCGTCAACAACAAGGCGACGGTGATGGACGCGGTGCTCCGCACCTACGCCCGCTTCAGCCGCGAGGTCACGCTCTTCGCCCGCGCCGCCGAGATGCGGCAGATCTCGCGCACCGCCTTCGAGGCCGACCAGGCGACGGTGTCGACCAGCGAGTTCTTCGTCCCGCACCTCTCCGTCGGCGCGGAGCGCGTCACCATCACGCAGCCGCCGGCCGAGGTCGGCGGCCCGGTGCACATCGCAGGCGAGGGCATCACCTTCCGCGCCGGGCGATCGCCGATCTTCTACCTCTCCGCGTACGAGGGCGACGTGAAGCCCGATCCGCTCCGCGAGATCGAGGCCGGCTACCGCTCGCAGTACGGCGCCGAGATCCTCACCCGATGGGATCTCTACCAGCTCATGAACATGGCGCCGCCGGAGGGCATCGACGCCGACTTCACCTTCGGCGGCTACACCAGCCGCGGCCCGGCGCTGGGCACGAAGTGGACCTATCGCGAGGGACGGACCGAAGGGCAGGCGGATCTTTTCGGCCTCTACGACTTCGGCGGCACCGACCGCACCGCCTCGGGCATCGACGTCGAGAAGGACTCGAACTTCCGCGGCATCGCGACAGGCGAGTACCAGACCAACCTCTCGCCCGACCTGCTGCTCCAGGCCCAGCTCTCCTACATCAGCGACAAGACCTTCGTGAGCGCGTGGCGGCGCGGCGACTTCAGCGAGCGGCGCGAATACGAGACGAGCGTCTATCTCAAGTCGCAGACCGACAACACCGCGCTGACCCTGCTCACGAAGCACAACCTCAACGGGTTCCTCTCGAACTCCTACCTGCTCGCCGGTCCGGGCTACCAGGTCGACAAGCTCCCCGAGCTCGGCTACCGGCGCTACGGCGACAACTTCTTCGACGACTTCCTCTGGACGCAGGTCTGGGACGCGAGCCTGATGTCGATCCGCCCGACCACCGGGACGCCCGCGTCGCTGGGCATCCGGCCCGCGGCGTTCGGCATCTCGAGCAGGACCGTCGAGCTCGACGAGCAATACTTCGCCAGCGGCTACAGCGACAACTACGTCACCCGCGCCCACACCCGGCACGAGATCAGCCTCCCCTGGGGCGAGGCGAACTGGACGCTCACCCCGTTCGCGTCGGGCGAGGCGAGCGGCTATTTCATGCAGGACTTCGATCGCTACTCGCGCGACGCCGAGGACATTCGCTACATCCTCGGCGGCGGCCTGCGCTCGAGCGCGCGATTCGTGCACATCGACGACACCGCCGAAAGCGCGTTCTTTGACATCCACCGGATCCGGCACATCATCGAGCCGAACGCGACGCTCTGGGGCGGCTGGGCGAACAGCGACCTCGGCGACGTCCCGATCTACGACCAGGAGATCGAGGGCAGCTCGGGCGGCGCGGCGGGACAGTTCGGCGTGCGGCAGCAGTGGCAGACCCAGCGCGGCGGCGCCGGGGCGTGGGAGTCGGTGAACTTCCTCACCATCGACACCGGCGTCGTCGTGAACGACGGGGCGAGCGATTTCCAGCAGACCGACGCCAAGGATCCCTTCGTGCTCGCCCAGTCTGCGCTTCCGGCGTTCTATACCTGGAGGCCGGAGCTCTCGCAGTGGGGCAGCCACGCGTACGGCATGGGGTCGTGGCAGATCTCCGACACCTTCACCGTCGCCGGCACGGCGACCTACCTCCTGAACGACCGCGCGGGCGTGACCACCTCGAGCGGGTTCATGGACAACCTCGCGAAGGGATCGATCGGCCTCGAGATGCGGCACGCGCCGGACATTCGCACCTACGTCGAGTACCGGTACATCGCGCCGACCGACAGCGAGCTCCTGCAGCTCGGCATTCTGTATCAGGTCGGCAAGAAGTATCTCATCGCGTTCAGCCCGCAGTACGACCTGCAGGCGGGCGAACTCCGCAGCATTCGCGGCTCGCTCTCGCGGACCTTCCCCGACTTCGACCTGAACTTCACCGCCGGCTACGACCTCATCGAGGACCAGACGACCGTCGGACTCTCGCTGCGGATTCCCGCCGACTACGGCAGCAGCGCCGGCGACAGCTCGTGGGCGTCGATGCCCCGTTTCGCCGACCGGCACTGACGCCCGAGTCTGCGATGGGACGCCCGCGCCGGCGATGAGTCGATTCAGCGTCGGGCGAGATACTCGTTCGCCTGCCCGGTGAGCTTGCGCCCCTGCCGCGTGCGGGCGACGAAGCCGATCCGCAGGAGATACGGCTCGATCACGTCCTCGAGGGTGTCGCCGTCATCGCCCATCGTCGCGGCGATCGCCTCGAGCCCGACCGGTCCGCCCTCGTAGGTCGTCTGGATCGTGCGCAGGTACTTGCGGTCGAGCTCGTCCAGTCCGAGGTGATCGACCCCCTCGAGGGTGAGGGCCGCGTCGACGACCGCCGCGTCGAGCGAACCGGCGGCCCGCACCTGGGCGAAGTCGCGCACGCGGCGCAGGAGGCGCAGCGCCACGCGCGGCGTGCCGCGGCTTCGGGCGGCGATGGCGCTGACCACGCCGGGAGCGAGCTCGCGCATCGCGAGCATCCGGCCGGCCCGATGGAGAATCGAGACGAGCTCCGACTCCTCGTAGAACTCAAGATGGTGGGCGATGCCGAAGCGGCTGCGGAGCGGATTGGTGAGGAGCCCGGCCCGCGTCGTCGCGCCGATGAGCGTGAAGGGCTTGAGCCGGATCGTCACGACCTTGGCGTGCATCCCGCTGTCGACGGTGAAGTCGACCTTGAAGTCCTCCATCGCCGGATAGATGTACTCCTCGACCGCGGCCGGAAGCCGGTGGATCTCGTCGATGAAGAGGACGTCGCGGGCCTGCATCTTCGTCAGCGTGCCGATGAGGTCGGCGGCCTTGGTGAGCGCCGGCCCGCTGGTCACGTAGGCCCGCGAGCCCATCTCGCTGGCGATGATGTGGGCCAGCGTCGTCTTGCCAAGGCCCGGCGGCCCGTGCAGGAGCACGTGCTCCATCGGCTCGCCGCGCTCGCGCACCGCGTCGAGGGCGATGCTCAACCGCTCGACGAGCTCCGGCTGGCCGATGTACTCGGCGAGCTTCTGCGGGCGCAACGCATGGTTGGCCTGGTCCTC
The DNA here is from genome assembly GCA_044220875.1 of Phycisphaerales bacterium. Taxonomy (GTDB): domain Bacteria; phylum Planctomycetota; class Phycisphaerae; order Phycisphaerales; family SM1A02; genus JAEUIT01. The sequence goes on from JBGAQH010000002.1 coordinate 893,345, forward strand.
GGGACCGGCCCGTTCCGTCGTCGACACCACGCGATCGCGCGCCATGCTGACATTCTCGCCGAATCGCCCGCCGCACGCCACGCTCCGAGCGCTCGGTTCAGGAAACGGTCGGCGCCGACCGCTCGGCGGCGCTGTCGAGCTCGAAGAACCCCTCGGGTCGGAAGCCGAACATTCCGGCGAGCACGTTGCTCGGGAACGTCGTGCAGAGCGTGTTGAGCTCGCGCACGTTGGCGTTGTAGAAGCGGCGGGCCGCGGCGATCCGGTCCTCGGTGAGGGAGAGCTCCTGCTGGAGCTCGAGGAAGTTCCGGTCGGCCTTCAGCGTCGGGTAGCTCTCCGCGACGGCGATGAGCCGGTGAAGCGTGCGCGAAAGCTCGCCCTCGACCGGGATCTTGGCGCCGGCGTCGGTGGCGCTCATCGCCTGGAGCCGAAGCTCCGAGACGCGGGCGAAGATCGCCTGCTCATGGGCCGCGTAGCCCTTCACGGTGTTGACGAGATTGGGGATGAGGTCGTGCCGGCGCTTGAGCTCGACGTCAACGTCGGCCCACGACTCGCGGAGGTGCTGCTTCACCGCCTGAAAGCGGTTGTAGTTCACGATCACCCAGATCACGGGCAGGAGCACGATCGCGCCGAGGACGACGCAGCCGAGGAGAATCGGTTCGACGACGGCGAGAAGGACGGTGGGCGGTGCGTTCATCATCGGGATCCCTCTTCCGCGCGTCCGCGACGCTCGTCCAGTTCCGCCCGGAGCACGCGCGGCCAGCGCTCCAGGAACGCAAGTCCCCATCGCCCGAGCGAGACGAGCTCGGGCGGCTCCAGCCGCACGTTCTGTCCGACCCAGAGGCAAAACGCGCCGCCGCCGAGGTCGATGTTCGGCGTGCCCTCGTGCAGCAGGAACTCCATCATCTGGGCATCGATCAGGTCGTAGGCGAATCGCTTGTCGCTGCACTTCACCATGTAGCGCTTGCTGAACTCGACGCTCTCGAAGTCGATGTCGTCGAAGCCGAGGAATCCCGCGACCTTGTCGAGCAGGTTCTCCTGGCGAATCAGCATGTCCGGGATGCCGGTGTAGCCCGAGTCGATGATGGTGAAGCCGAAGCGGTAGGTGACCGTGCGGCGGTTCTTGCCGCTGCCGTGGGTCTCGCGGAACTCGTATTCGCCCAACGCGCACTGCGGACCGGCCGTGCCGAGCCGTCCGGAGAGGACGTTGAATGCCCTGCGGCTGTGGCCGCGCCGGAAGCACTCGAACTGCGGCCAGCGCGCGTCCCAGTCGCCCTGCGAGCTCGGGTCGTAGTGCAGCCCGAGCTCGGCGGCGGCGGCCTCGAAGGCGGCGCGGCGACGCTGCTCGGCCTTGTAGGCGGCGAACATGATCGCGCCGAAGACCGCCACGACGACCGGCACGAGGAAGCAGACGAGAAGTCCCCCGTCCGCCAGCACCGATGGGAGCGGATCGATCACTGGATGAGCGCCTCGAGCCGGGCGACGCGGTCGCTCAGCGGAGGGTGCGTGAGGAATATGCTCGACGCGTCGTGGCGGGCCCGCTCGACCGCGTTCTTCAGCGGATTCACGATGAAGAGCGGCGCGATCGCCTGGTTCACGATGCGCATCGGCTGGCGGCAGTCGTTCAGCTTGCGGAGCGCCCCGATGAGCCCCTGCGGATAGCGGGTGAGTTCGACCGCGCCGGCGTCCGCCAGATACTCGCGCTGGCGGCTGATCGCGAGCCGAAGGACCGTCGCGACGATCGGGGCGAGGATGATGAGGACGATCGCGAGGATCATGACCACGATCGCCAGCGGGTTGCCCCCCCGGTTGTCGTCGGAGTCGGAGGAGCGCCCCGACGTGCGCGGGCCGTAGAAGGCGATGCGCCGCGCCGCGTCGGAGGCGAAGACGATGATGCCGGCGAGCGTCGCCATCAGCATCGCCAGCCGGATGTCGTAGTGGCGGATGTGGCTCATCTCGTGGGCCATCACGCCGGCGAGCTCGTCGCGGGTGAGCTGGGCCCGCAGCCCGGTGGTGATGGCCACCGCCGCATGGTCGGGATCGCGCCCCGTCGCGAAGGCGTTGAGCGACTGGTCGGGGATGAGGTAGACCTTCGGCATGGGGATGCCGCCGGCGATGGCGAGCTCCTCCATGACGTTGAAGAGCTGCGGATCGTCGGACTTCTCGATCGGCTGGGCGCCTGCCATCGAGAGGATCGCGTCCGCGCCGCCGTACCAGGACCAGGCGCTGAGCAGCGCCCCGACGACGCCGGCGGCGAAGGCACCGGTGACCATCGACGGGATGAGCACGTCGGAGCGCCCGCTCGAGGCGATGAGCGCCGCGATCGCCGCCCCGAGGAACATGAGCAGGAGGATCATCCCGACCACGAGCATCGCGCTCTTGCGGCGATTCTCGGCGATGAGGTTCGCGTAGGTGACGTTGGCCGGATAGGCGCGAAGCGGGGGGCGGTCCGCGTGGACCGCCCCCTCGTTCGTCTGATCAGCGGCCTCGGAGGGAACGGGTTCGTGCATCGAAGGGGTCAGCGTGCCTCGGGAGGCTTGAACGAACCGTTAGAACTTCACGGTGGGGACCGCGCGGTCGTCGGCGCTGTCCAGCTCGTAGAGCTTCATCTGCTGGAAGCCGAACATGCCCGCGACGAGGTTGGCCGGGAAGACCAGCGTCGACTCGTTGAACTGCGCGACGTTGCGGTTGTAGTTGGTGCGGGCGAAGCCGATCTTGTTCTCCGTCGAGGCCAGCTCCTCCTGGAGCTGCATGAAGTTGACGTTGGCCTTGAGCTCGGGATAGGACTCGGCGACCGCAAAGAGGCGGCCGAGCGCCGAGCTGAGCTGGCCTTCGGAGGCGATCTGCTGGTCGATCGACTTCGCGCCCATCGCCGCCGAACGGGCCGCGGCCACGTTCTCGAAGACGCCCTTCTCGTGGGTCGCGTACCCCTGCACCGTGTTGACGAGATTCGGCACGAGGTCGTGCCGGCGCTTGAGCTGGATGTCGATGTCCGACCAGGCGGTCTGCGCGGCGACGCGCTTTCGCTGGAGTCCGTTGAAGACCCCGATGGCAAAGAGGGCGGCGATGATCAGGCCGCCGACGAGAAGTCCGCCACATCCAAGCGCGATCAGGAGACCAGTACCCATCAAGATCTCTCCTACTCATCCCTGCGTCTCGCCCCGAGGCGGAACGGTTCGGATGGTGTGGTGTGCCGTGAGCCATGCCGCTGTTCTGGGCCGGCGTTCGGCAGAAGTGCGGCCGGTCGCCACAGCCCGAGGTCGGCTGGCGTTCCGACCTGCGCGTTCGCTCCGACGGGGAGCGGGCGCGCTGGAAGGCATTCATAGGATCCGCGCGGTTGCGGTTTCAAGCAAGGGCGCTGCCCGCAATCTCGGGCGGCGTCGCGCTCGCCAGCGCGTTCGCGACCGCCTCGACATCGCGATAGTCGGGAAGAACGCGGCCTGCGCCCTCGTTTCGCAGCCGCTGGGCCCGTTCGCCCGTTGCAACGCCGACGAAGGGGATTGCCGCCCGACGACATGCCTGCACATCCCACGTTCCGTCGCCGAGATAGACGATTCGCTCGAAATCGACGATGCCGGCACGCTCCGCGGCTCGGTGGGCGGCGATGCGGATGATCGCCTCGCGCGGCCGAGCGTCGCAGGCGAAGGCCGCGGCGATCGTCTCGTGCGGGATGCCGGCCCGCGCGAGCTTGCAGCGGGCCGAGGGCGTCCATCCGCCTGTGGCGATCGCGACCTGCCAGCCGCGGCGCGGCAGCTCGCCCAGGAGCGCCGCGGCGCCGGGCACTTCGCGGAAGAGCGCGGGGTCGCGCTCGGCCTCCTCCCGAACCAGCCCGGCGAATCGGTCGCGCAGCGCCGCCAGCTCCGACACGGTCGCTTCCCGCCGCCGATGTCGACGGTAGAGCTCGGCCGCGATCGCGTTGTCCGTCGAATGCTCGTAGCTCGACCAATCCGTCGACATGCCCTCGACGCCCAGCGTCTCACGGACGGCCCGGATGTAGCAGCGGTCATCGACCTGCGAGGTCTGGGTGAGTGTCCCGTCGACGTCGAAGACGGCGAGGCGACGCATCAGGCCTTCGCCTTTCGGCGGGTCGACGGCTTCGTCGCCGCGAGCTTCAGGATGATCGCGACCTCCGCCTCGGTTGCCGGCTGCACCGAGAGCCGCTGGCCGCGGGCCAGAAGCGGCATGGCCTCCAGTCCCCTGGTCGCCCGAAGTTCGTCCAGCGGCACGAGTCGGTCGAAGCGCCGGACGAAGGCGAGCTCGACCGCGACCCAAATGGGGTTTGCCGCGGTCGCCTTCGCGTCCCAATAGGGGCTCGCCGGATCAAGCGCCGTCTCGTCCGCCGCCGCCGTCGCCGACACCTTCGCCAGCCCAGCGACGCCGGGCGGCTCGGCATTGGAGTGGTAGACGAGCACCGCGTCCCCGACCTTCATGAGGTCCCGCATCGTGTTCCGGGCCTGATAGTTCCGGACCCCTCCCCACCGCGTGCGGCGGTCGCGGGCCAGGTCGTCGATGGAGTAGGTCTCCGGTTCGGTCTTCACGAGCCACGGCATGCTCCCACCGTACCCGAGGCGACGAAGGCGAGCGAGAGCGCCGGGAATCGCTCCGCTTGAGCGTTTCCCGCGGCGAATCGAAGCTCCGCCGCGAACAATCTCCAAGTGAGGGGGGGACTCTGGGCCGATCTGTGCATCACCAACGGCGATCGCGCCGTTACCCTGCGCGGCGGGACTTCACCGCGGCAGTGAAGCGGTTGGGCCGGCGCAGGCCCAACGGAGGTCGGAATCAGGACGGGAGCGACAACGCATGCACGACTCCTCACGCCGGACCGAACGGACCGACCCCGCGACTGCGTTGGGGTGGACGACGCCAATCGTCGCCTCCCTCACGCTGGCGATGACGGCAATCGCCGCGGCGGCACCGACGGATCCGCCACCCGCCGCGACCCACCAGCCGGGCACCTCCGCGCCGCCGACAGCGGCTTCGCCGACCGCCGCACCCGCAACGGGCGAGCCGGCCTTCAATGCCGTCGATCCCGAGAAGGCCCGCGCCGAGAAGGAGCGGGCGCTGCAGCGCCGCTTTCTCCCCGACGCCCTGACCGATGCCGAGCTGGACGACCTCGAGTCGCGGCTGGGCTTCAACGATGAGGCGAAGCGCCTCTTCGCCGTCACCCGCGAACGCTATCGCGAGGCGTCGCGGAACGCCCGCGACCAGAAGGGACGAGAGGTCCTTCGGCTCCTGCCCGCCGCGTTCAAGTACGACGCCCACGAAGCGGAATTCCAGCCGGTCTACACGCCGGAGCTGCTGAGCGTGCTGCGCATCGGCGAGGCGGTCGGCTCATCGATCGGCGACGCCGAGCGGGCCCTCGAACATGACCTCGGCCAGCTCTGCGACGGTCCTCATCGCGCCACGTGGCGGCGCCTTCGCGCGGCCCGTTGCGACGCCCTCTTCGGCGAGCCGACGCGGCTGCCCGGTGCCCGCGTGAATCTCCTCGAGCTCCTTCCGAAGGCGGGCCTCGCGGAGGGTGAGCTCACCAGCCTCGACCTCATCATCGATCGCTACACCGACGATTACGTGAGCGCGGTGAAGGAGCGGCACGACGCACTCCGCGCCAACGAGATGCGCCGCGGCGAGACCTTCGTCGCCCTCGGGCCGGAGTGGCGGGCGGGGCGGACCATCGACGAGGCGATTCAGGTCGAGCGCGAAATCGCCCAGTTCGACACCGCGGAGGTCCGCTCGGACATCGCACTGCGTGACCTCAACGCCGCAACGGTCGAGAAGATCCGAAAGACGCTGCCCCCCCAGCCTGCCCGACGGGTGCTCGTCGCGTGGCAGAGCGTGGTGCATCCCGAGCTCTTCGAGGACGAGCGACTCCTCCGCGGCGTCATGGAGCAGTTCCTTGCCCTCGAGGGGATCCTGCCCGACGTTCGAAGCGTGGCCATCGATCACCTCGTTGCGGTCGAGGAGCAGCTCTGGCCGCAGGGCCAGCAGGCGGTCGAACTCGCCGACAACCTGGTCGTCGCCCAACGACTCCCCCCCACCGACGCCGCCCAGGTGCGCATCGCGCTCGACGCCCAACTGCACAAGATCCTCACGAAGCGGAGGAAGCTCGTGCGCGAGGCGGTCCGCGAGCTCGTCGGGACGGTGCCGGCGGAGCAGGCCGCGTTCGTCGACAAGCTCAATGACACGCTCGCGACCTTCGACGCCCAGGATCGGGCGAGCCGATTCCTGATGGATCAGCTCGCGAGCCGCGAGCGCGAACTGCAGACGCTTCTGGCGATGGGCGAGACTCCGGCGACCGCGGCCCAAGACGTTCCCGCCAACGGGCGGGCCACGCCGACCACGGTGCCCGTCGGCGCTCCCGATGGAGCTGACCCGAAGGCAGGCGACGAGGGCGGCGCCGGCGGAACGTCCGAGAGCCAGCAAACCACCCCGCCGCCCCCCGGCGCCGGCGATCGCCATGACCAGAATGTCCCGAACGACCCGCGCGATCACCGCGATCACCGGGGTACGCGACGCAATGGGCAGCGACGCCCCTAACCTCGAGCGCCGCGCGTCTCATGTCGTGACTGGTGGGTCGCATCGACGGAAGCCCATCGACGACCGCTGGGTCGGGGCGACGCTCCGCTGATTCGGGTCCCGTGAACGCTCGATATTCTGATTCCAACCATGTGCCGCTCGTCTCTCCCCTTCGCCGTCGTCGTCGCACTCGCCACCGCGGTCGTCACCGCCAACGCGCGCCACGCTGACCAGACGCCCGCCGCACCTCCCGCGGCCGCTCCCGCCGACAAGACTCCGGCCGCGCCGCCGGCCCCACAACCGGCCCCACAACCGGCCCCACAACCGGCCCCACAACCGGCAGAGAAGAAGCGCAGCGCCAAGAGCCGCGTCAAGGACCTCAAGGAGGTCACCGGCACGATCACCACCGCCGGTCATGAGGTGCGATTCGAGCTGCTCGTGCACAAGGCTCCCACGCTCAGCGCCAACTTCGCGTTCCTCGCCAAGCGCGGCTTCTGGGATGGACAGCCGTGGACCGGCTTCACCCGCGTGATTCGCCAGGCCGGCCCCAACTCGATCGGCTATCCGCTTCCGCGCGAGTTCGCGCCTGACCTGACCTTTGACGATCCGGCGGGCGGCTGGCTCTGCATGACCAAGATGTCGGACAAGGTGTCGGACGCCGCAAACGCCACGCGGTTCTTCATCACCATCAAGAACCAGGAGCGCTGGAACCTCGACTTCCAGATCTTCGGCAAGGTGACGTCGGGCCTCGACACGATCATCGGCCTCACCGAGGGAACCCCGATTGACAAGGTCACCATGGACGGTGACGTCGACGCGCTCCTCAAGGTCTTCGAGCCGGAGATCGAGGAGTGGACGACTCACCTCAAGGCGTTGAGCGACTCCCACCCGCTGCCCCCTGGCACGCTGCCGGGAACGCCAGACCGCCGCACCGGCGAGGTCCTGCCGAACCGTCCCCTCGACGGCACGCCGGGCGGCGCGCCGGCCACTCCCACGAAGTGAACGGCCACGGCGGCGCGCCGAATCGCTCGACCTGCGTCAGTGCATCTAGTTCCAGCTCACGCCCTTGGGCCAGCGCGACCACGCCTGCTCCTGGGCCTTCGCGACCAGGCGATCGAGCCGCGCGAGCTCGTCGCGGATGAGCCGGGCGCGGCGCTTGGGGTCGGCCTCGGCGAGCAGCTGATATCGCACCTGCTCGTCGTTCACGAGCGTGAATCCGACAAGCTCAAGAAGCGCGTGCGTCGGCACGTCCTTGCGGCGAATCCACTCGAGGGCCGCTTCGGCTCCGTTCAGCTTGCTCAGGCACGGGCCGCTCAGCAGCGATCGCAGGGCCCGCCGGACTCCCGGCAGCGCGGGCGGCGGCTCCGGCACCCGCTCGATCGGCTCGAGCAGCGCCATCCGATAGAGCCTCGCCCCGTCCGGCTCAAGCAGCTGTCGGATCCTCGCCCGGCAGACGCCCTGCAGCAGCACGTTGTGCCGGCCGCCGTCAACGAGCTGATGACGGACGATCTTCCCGACGCAGACCGCCGAACGCAACGGCGGCGTGCCCTCGTAATCCTCCTGCCAGGCGTCGCCGCGGAACGTGGCCATCGCGATCGGCCCGGCGGTGAGGATGTTCCCGAACTGCATGTGGGCGAGCGAATGCTCGATGAGCTGCCGATAGCGAGGCTCGAAGAGATGGAGCGCCTGCACCGCGTGCGGCAGGAGGATCGATCGCGCCAGCGGGAACAGCGGAATCGGCTTGCCGAAGTCGAGGGAGATCGTCTCGGCCATGATCGCGGCATGGTAGAGCCTGACGGCGGAGGCGTCACTGCTACGCTACGCCCCGAGCGATGTCCGAGCTCCCCTACGCAACTCAGTGGCGACAGGCGGCACAGCTCCCGGTGGGACTTCCGCAGGTGGCGAAGCGGCTGGCCCGCAACGCGGTGATTTCCATTCGCGCCGTCGCCCGGCGCGGCGTCGAGGAGCGATTCCTCCGCTGTCTCTTCTGCCACTACGTCTTCGACGACCAGATCGCGTCGTTCGAGCGGGTGCTGGTTGCGCTCGGGCGGCTCGGCACGTTCGTCTCGACCGACGACTGCGTCGCGATGCTCAACGGCGAACGGCCCATCGACGGCCGCTACCTCCATCTCTCGCTCGACGACGGGTTCCGCAACAACCTCACCAACGCCGCGCCGCTGCTTCGGGCCCACGGCATTCCGGCGATCTTCTTCGTTCCCTCGTCGGTGATCGGCGCGAGTCGCGCCGAGACGCAGGCCTACTGCGCCCGCATCCAGTATCCGGCGACGATCGAGATGATGGGCTGGGACGACCTCGGTGCGCTCCGAAGCCAGGGCTTCGAGATCGGCTCGCACACCCGCACCCACGCCCGCTTCTCCGACGTCTCCGCCGATCCGAAACGCCTCGAGGACGAGATCGCCGGCTCGAAGGCCGAGCTCGAACGACGGCTCGGCACCGAATGCTGCTACATCTCCTGGCCCTTCGGCAAGCGCACCGACGCGGACGGCCCGTCGCTGGCGATGGCCCGCAGCGCCGGATACCGCGCCTGCTTCGGCGCCTACCGCGGCAGCATCCGACCGGGCGTGACCGACCGCTTCAGCATTCCGCGCCACCACTTCGAGGCGGAGTGGCCGCTCGGCCACGTCGAGTACTTCGCCCGCGGCAACATGGAGTCGGTCTCGTGAGGAGCTGCCCTTGCGGATCGTGATCCTCACCTGCATGGAGCGCGAGATCGCCTCGCGCTGCCTGCCGGCGCTCTGCGCGAATCCCGCCCTCACCGTGACCGGCGTGATCCTCGCCCACGGCGGTTCGCCCGGCCGGTCGCGGGCGCTCCGCCGGAAGCTCGCCAAGATCTGGCGCATCGGCCCGCTCGGGGCGATCAACGGCGTGCGCATGCGGGCGTGGTATCACGACCATGACGCCGAAGCGCTCGCCCCGCTCTGCCGGCGCCTCGGCGTGCCGCTGACGGAGACGGAGTTCCTCAACTGCGACCGGACGCGCGAGCTCTTCCGCGCGGCCAACGCCGACCTGGGACTCTCGCTCGGCAACGGCTACATCGCCCCGAGCGTCTTTTCGATCCCCCGCTTCGGGATGATCAACATCCACACCGAGATCCTGCCGGATTTTCAGGGCGCCCAGAGCATCATCTGGCCCATCCACGAGGGACGCCGCGAGACGGGCTTCACGATCCACCAGGTCGCGAAGCGGATCGACGCCGGCGACATCCTCTATCAGGAGCGCTATCCGATCGAGTTTCAGCCGACGCTGCAGGCGACGGTCGAGCGAATGATGGCCGTCGCCCGAGCCCGCGTGCCGCTGGCCTTCTCGCACGTCTGCGAGCACTACGAGGAGCTGCGGGCGAAGGCCACGCCGCAGCACGGCGGCTCCAGCTTCACGACGCCAACCTATTGGCAATTCCGCCGAATGCTCCGAAACCACGATCGCATGCTGCGGGAAGCGCGCGCCTAGCCTCCGCCATGCTCTTCCGCTGGCTCCGTCGCCGCCGCATCCGTCGCACGCCGTTTCCACCGGCGTGGCGAATCCTCCTTCACCGGAACATGCGCTTCTGGCCGGGACTCACCGCCGACGAGCAGGCCGCGATCGAGGACGAGATCCGCTTCTTCATCGCCGAGCGCCATTGGGAAGGCTGCGGCGGGCTTGAGCTGACCGAGGAGATGCAGGTCATCATCGCGGCCCAGGCGTGTCGGCTGCTCCTGGGCAGGCCCGGCGAGCGCTTCGCGAACGTGACAGCGATCCTCGTCTACCCGAGCGGCTATTTCGCGGGTCCCGCCCAGCCCGGCCTCATGACCGGCGCGCCGCCGCGCGTGGTCGAGGGCGGCGGCACCCCCGTGCTCGGCCAGGCGTACGACCGAGGCCCCGTGATTCTCTCGTGGCGCCACACGCTCGACGGGGCGCTGCGCGACGAGGACGGCGAGAACCTCGTCCTGCACGAGTTCGCCCACAAGCTCGACATGGCCAACGGCCTCGTCGACGGCACGCCGGCGATGGACTCGCCCGCCCAGGCGCGGGCCTGGCACGAGGCGATGACCAACGCCCGCGACCGGCTCGTCAACGACCTCCGCATCGGGCTCGGCGCGCCGCTGCGCCCGTACGCGCTCACCAATCCGGCGGAGTTCTTCGCGGTGGCGACCGAGGTCTTCTTCGAGCGCCCCCAGGCGATGCGCGAGTGGGACCCCGACCTCTACGCCGCGCTTGCCGGGTGGTACGGACAGGACCCCGCCTCCCGCGAGGCGGCGCTGGCCGACGACCCCGACTGACGAAGCGTTAGCTGTTCGCGAACGTCGCCTCGGCGGCGTCGAGCGCGGCCGGAAGCGCGGCCTGGACGGCGGCGAGCTGGTCGCGGCCCATGCCGATCGCGGCCAACGCCTCGTCGCCGATCTCGGTCGAGTTGAGGTCGAGCCGGAATCCGCGCTTGGCCGAGGCCGAGAGGCGATCGGCGATGTAGACCATCCACGGAAGCGTGCGGTTCTCGTAGGGAAGCTGCTTCGGGTCGTGGTGATGGCCGCAGACGAAGACGAAGGACTTCGGGAACTTCCACGTCTCGCAGAGCGTGGCGCCGAAGAGGCAGTGGTCGCAGCCGAAGATCGAGCGCTCGACGGCGACGAAGTCCGAGGTGCAGTTGCCGTCCTTGTCGACCTCGAGCTTGTTGAAGACCGCCGCGAGCTTCTCGCGGTCGCTCTGCAGCTCGACCATGATGCCGATGTCGTGGATGAGGCCGGCGAGGAAGGCCTCGTCGGCGAAGTTCACCTTGAGCGTCGTCGCGATGAGTCGGCACGCCGCCGCGGTGGCGACGGAGTGCGACCAGAGGTCCTTCGCGTCGAAGCGGTTGCACAGCGAGCCGCCCTTGAAGAGCTTGGCGAGGCTGGCGGCGATGGCGAGGTTCTTGACGGCGTTGAGGCCCAGGAGCGAGATGGCCCGATCGATCGAGCCGATCTGCCGGGGAAGGCCGTAGAAGGCGCTGTTGACGACCTTGAGGATGCGGCTGCAGAGCGCGGGATCGTTCGAGATGACCTTGTTCAGGTCATGCGACGTGCTCTTCGGGTTCTCGACGAGCTCGATGATGCTCAGCGTGATCTCGGGGAGCGTCGCGATGTGGCTGATGCCCTTGACCGCGTTCGCCGCGATGATCGCGGGCTCCAGACCGGTCGCCGCCACAGCCACGGCAGCGGTGGCTGCCGGCATGGTTCCGGGCGTTCCCTGAGTCGACTGTGGCTGCATATGGCGATCCCTCTCCTGGGTTCCCGGAGGCTCCCATGCGCCGAGAATGGGCGCAACGTCCGGATCATCGACGCGGGACGCGCTCCACTTGAGGCGTTCGGCCAACCCCACTGGCGATCCCCGGACCGATCCTCGCCCGTTTCAGTAGCTGTTTCGCTTTGTGAGGGTCAGGCGAGCGAAACCCGGCGAGGCCAGCGCCGCGGCGACGCGCGGGCCCGACTGCCCGTCGCCGAAGGGATGGCCGGCAAGCGGCAGCGGAGAGGAGAGTGCCCGGTCGATCCCCTCGAGGATGGACTCCGGCGTCCAGCGCGGCACGTCGATCACGTTCCGCGCCCGCTCCCGTCCCGACTGGCGCGGGCCGATGTTGACGGTCCACAGCCGCAGCGCCGCCGCCTCGAGGAGGCCCGCGCTCGAGTTGCCGACCAGGACACGGGCTCGCCGGAGGAGCCCGATCCACTCCTGCCGCGGCAAGTGCGCGACGCACGGAAGTCCGCTTGCCTGAATCGCCTCGCAGATTCCCTCGCGCCCCGGGTCGAAGTTCGGCTCGAGGCAGAGGACGCGGCCGCGGGCGCGACAGGCATCGAGCAGCATCGCGGCGCAGCGCGCCTCCTCCTCGTTGGGCCGTCCGGTCGGATGGAGGAGGACGACGATCTCCGGCTCGCCCAAGGCCCGATGGCGGGCGTCGTCGAGGGGCGGCATCGCGTCGAGGCCATCGAGCGCGGGCGACCCCGCGACCACGATGCGTCCCTCCTCCTCGCCCATGCGCCACAGCCGCTCGGCGCTGCCGGCGCTGGCGCAGAGGTGCAGGTGGGCGAGCTTGCTCGTCGCGTGGCGCATGCTCTCGTCGGCCACGCCCTCGGCCCGGTCCCCGCCGTGGATGTGGGCGACGCGCACGCCGGCGATCGCCGCGGCGCTGGCCGCCGCGAACGCCTCGATCCGGTCACCCAACACCATGACCACGTCGGGGCGCAGCGCGTCGATCACGTTGGTCATGCCCTCGACGCCGCGGGCGAACGCGTGGGCGTCGGCGAAGCGGCCGGACTCCCCGTCGCGCTGCATCGCGACCTCGGCGACGATCGGATACATCGCCGCGACCTCGTCGCGGGTCCGGGCCGGCGCGAGCAGGTGCGATCCCGAGACGGCCACGAGCAGCTCGAGCTCGGGCTTGGCCTCGATCGCCTGAAACACGGGCACAAGAAGGCCGAATTCCGCGCGCGTCCCCGTCACGCCGAGAATGCGCCGGGGAAGCGTCACGCCACGTCCTCGTCCCGCAGGACGTGGTCCGCCGAGACGTTGCGCTTCAGGGTCCGCCCGACGATCGACTCGAGCCGGAAGGGCGCGATGCCGGTGCCGGGGCGCTTCACCACGAGATCCTCGGCGCTGATGCGGTCGCCGGCCCTCAGCGCTCGGCTTGCCACGAGCGACTGTCGGCTCACCGCCCGCACGTCGGCCTCGGCGGGCAGGACCCGCTTGCCCTCGCCGAGCATGCGGTGGGCGCGACGGACGAGGCGCACGTATTCGATGAACTGCTTCGGGTCGAGACTCGCCGAGTGATCCGGCCCCGGAGCGTGGCGGTCGTAGGTGAGGTGCTTCTCGAGGATCGAGGCGCCGGCCGCGACGGCCAGGGCTCCCGAGTCGACCGCGGTGGTGTGGTCGCTGTAGCCGACGACTGACCGCGTCCAGCGGGCCAGCTCGGCGACGCCCGCGAGGGACGCATCGTCCTCGCCGGTCGGATAGGCGCTCACGCAGTGGAGATAGGCGGCGCTGGCGGCGCCGACCCAGCCGCGGGCCCGTCGGATCTCGTCCGCGTCGGCCGCGCCGGTCGAGAGGATGATCGGGCGGCCGGTGCGCAGCAGGGCGTCGATGAGCGGTCGGTTGATGATGTCCGGCGAGGCGACCTTGTATGCGGCGACGTCGAGGCTCTCCGCCTCCTTCACCAGCGAGTCGCTGAAGACGGTGACGATCGGCTGCAGCCCGAGGTCGCGGGCGTCGCGGACGAGCATCGACATCAGCTCGACGGGCAGCTCGAACTCCCGCAGCATCTCGCGCGGATCGGTCGCGCCGGCCTCGGCCTGGTAGCGGGCAAGCCGGCTGTCGTCGCTCATGAGCCGATCGGCCTCGAAGAACTGCAGCTTGACCGCATCGGCACCCGCGGCATGGGCGGCCTGCACGAGATCCTGGCCCCGCACGATGTTGCCGTCGTGGTTGACGCCGATTTCAGCGATCACGTAGGGATCGAGACCCGGCCCGATCACCCGGTTCTCGATGCAGAACCGCCCGGTCGACTCCAGCGTCTCCGTGCGTCCCGAGGCATCGCTTCTCGCTGCATCACGATTGTTCACTGCGGACACTCCATGTGGTCGGGCCGGCGCTCCCCACCGAGGAGCGCTTCGGCGACAAGGAGATCGACCGGACCGTCGATGTCGATAACCGAACCCTGCGGGTTTTCGATTCCCCGACGGTCCTTGCCGAGAAACGCGTGCGGCTCGCCTTCGACGACGGTGAAGAGGCTGTCCCGGGTCACGGCAATCACCCCCCCGTCGGGCATGTACGCCGGCGGAAGGTCCTGGCGCCGGTAGACCGCGTTGGGCTGCCACGCGGACACCTCGCCCCGCTCGCCCAGGCGCACCATCCAGTACGGGTGGTACTTCCCCGGTCGCTCGTAGCTCTGCACGCTGTCGGCGCCGGACTCGCGAAGCAGGCGCACGGCGCGATCGATCAGGCCCGCGGGCCGGATCGGCACGTTGGCGTAGAGAACGACGACATGCCGCGCCGGACTCCCTAACGCTTCGACCGCGTGGCGCACGGCGCTGTCGACCGTCGCCGTGTCGTCGGCGAGGCGCGCGGGCCTGCGCACCACCTCGACGCCCATGGCCCGGGCCGCGTCGGCGATGGCGTCGCCGTCGGTCGAGACGACCACGCGGCCGACCGTCGTCGCCGCGAGGGCGTGGTCGATGGTGTGGCAGATCATCGGCCGCCCGCAGAGCGGCTTCGCGTTCTTCCCCGGCACGCCCTTCGATCCGGCGCGGCCGATGATCACGGCGAGCACCTCGTCGCGCCCGGCGTGGGTGATTGTGGGCGAGGTCATGGCGTCCGCAGGCGAAGGGACTCGCAGCCCTCGCCCTCCTCGCGATGGATCTGGCGGCGGCGCTGGACGAGCGATCGCCAGAGGTCAAGCACGGGAACCTGGTCGATCGAGCCGACGGTCCGCTCGCCGAAGAGGTCGAGCTCGGAGACCGGCACGGAGCCGTCCGAGAGGACCGTCATGCGTCGGTGCAGCTCGCGGTACGCGACGCGGTTCGGCACGCGGGCGCTGGCCAGCGGATCGGCGGGGCGATCGTCGGTGGGATCGAAGGGAATCGGCCCCTCGATCAGGGCCGTGCCCAACAGCCTGCTCCAGTGGTCGAAGAAGGGATCGATGTCCTCGTGGCTCTCGACGCGGCGCTGGATGCGCGGGCACACCCACGGCAGCATGATCGCCTCGCGTCCCTGCGGTCCCGACACGTGGCGGCGTCCGGCGAGGAGCTGCCCGAGGCGGGCGAGCAGCTCGACGTAGCGATCGACGCCCATGAGCGACCGGTAGGTTTCGGGCGAGACGCCCTGCACGTCGACGCTCACCACGTCCGCCGGCGAGGCCAGCAGTCGGTCGATGGCGCTCGGGGGAGCGAGCAGTTCGGTGCGCACGTGCACGCCCCGCACGCCCGCCTCCTTCGCCATCCGGATGATCGTGTCGAACTCGGGGTGGTGCAGCGGCTCGCCGACGCCGCCGAGGGTCACGACCGCGTCGCCGCTCTCGGCAAGCTGTGCGAAGAGGCGCTCGGCCCTGCGCAGCGTCAACGGCAGTCGCTGGATCGATCCCCAGTGGTGGGCGCTCACGGCGCCCGAGGCCTGGCGTCCCGTGCAGAGCTCGAGCTGCACGTGCTGCGGCCCGAAGTAGGGCAGCGTGTTGAAGAGCTGGGCCTCGAGCGCGTTCACGACGCTCAAGGCGTCCAGCGGCTCGAGGCGGCCGTGGTTGTCGGCGTCGTTGATGAGGCCCTCGAGGCCACGGCGCATGCGCATCTTGGTGCGCGGCGTGTCGAAGATCGCCCGCACGAAGCCGCGGCGGATGCGATGGTCGATCGGCACGCAGACGTCCAGCGCGATCGGATCGGGCTGCGCCAGATGCGGCTGGTAGACGAGGAGCGAGCCGATCGTCGCCAGTCGCGAGCGGACGCAGAGCCGATCGACGAGACCGCGGTCGAGGAGCACGCCGCAGAGCCCGGGCGGCGACTGGGTGAAGACGATCGACATCCGCTCCGGCCCCTCGCGGTGGCGCCGCACGAGAGCGTCGCAGCCCTCCGGACCCTCGACCTGGACGCAGGGCCAGTCGGGGCCGACGAAGACCGCGGCCGTGATGCCCAGCCGCTGCATGACCCTCGCCGCCGGCTCGGGGGCGATGATCTCGTCGTAGACCGACATGCCGGCGATGCCGCCGCGCCAGGACATGTCCGACCAGAGCCGCGCCGCGGTGATGGCCTCGCGCTCGGCGCCGAAGACCCGTTCCCCGCAGCGCTCGATCTCGATGGGCAGGCCGATGGTCCGTCGATCGATGATCGGTTCGGGATCGAAGGAGTCGGGGACCAGCAGGACGATCGCCTCCGCCTCGCGCGACCGGCCGAGCCGCTCGAGCGTGCGCTGCAGGACCGTCTTGCCGCCGAACTCGCTGTCGAGCGAGCGGGCCGCGCCGGATCCGCCGCGATGGGCGTCGACCGGAACGAGGAACGCCGCCCTGACCCGCACCCGCACCGAAAGCTCGCCCGACTCCGCCTCGTCCAACACGTCGTCGGCCCGGCGCTGGGCCGCGCTCTCGTCCACCTCAAGCGTCTCGTTCCCGTCCAGCGTCGCCGCCGCCCGCTCCAGCGACACGGCCAGCTCCTTCGCGGCGTCGGCGCTCCAGCGCACGTTGGTGAGGTCTCGCTCGAGCTGGGCCTTCTGGAGCTCGAGCGGCGGGAGCGAGCGGGCGAAGTGCAGCTTGCGGTCCGCCTTCGACCGCTTGAAGACGCCGAGCTGGTTGAACTGCCCGATGATCTCGAAGGAGCCCAGTCGCTGCTCAACGGCGCGGCGCTCGCGCTGGAGCTTCGGCCAGAGCCGCTCCATGCGCCGCTGGTCGGCCTGGTGCTCGAGCATCTCGCTGAGGATGCCGGCGGTCCGTTCGCTCACCTGCTGGAGCTCGACGACCTCGCGGCGCACCTCGCGCACGCGGGCGCCGGCGCCTCGAAGCAGCTCCGCGTTCAGGGTGCGCGGAGGAAGCGGCATCGGCGGGATGGCCTCTGCGGCGAACCGCTCAAGCGCCTCGGCGAGCGGCATGACCTCGGTCGCGGCCTTGGCCACGCCGCCCTCGGTCGCGTCGATGGTGCGCCGCCCCGCTTCCCGGTCGGCGGTGAAGAGCATCTCGAACTTGTTGAGGTAGCTCTCCATCTGCGAGTCGGTGTAGATCGACCGGCCGTGGATGTCCTTCACCTTCCGCAGGTGATGGCGATGGCGCATGATCCGCTGCCACTCCATCATCTCGACGGTGTTGAAGGGATTGAGCTCCGGCGCCCACACGTCGTCGATCGCCGTGCCTCGGGCGTAGTAGAGGCCGTCGGTGAAGCCGAGGTCCTGTCCGATGAGCGCCACGGGATCGCAGCCCAGCCATCGCGAGAAGGAGTAGCAGAGGTGGGCGACGGTGTTGCCGGTCTGCACCCGACCCATCTCCCGCGCGACGGGACCGAGGATGGCCTTGAGGAAGTCGGCGTGGAACACCCTCACGGGACCCGGATAGCTGCGCGGGATGATCGGGTTCGCCTGCGGATCGACGATGAGCGTGGTCTCCGCGACGTCCTCGGCGCGGACGCCCTCGTAGAAGCGCCGCGAGATGTGGTGCCAGTCGAGCGCGCAGACGAAGTGCGGGCGCACGCCCGCGTCCAGCAGCGGCCGGAGCGTGGTCTGCGTGGCGACGATGACGCATCGTTCGCGCACGCCGGGCGCGGCGAGGAGATGCATGTTCCGCTTCAGGCTCGGGCCCGCGCTGACCACGATGCCGAGCCGGCCCTTCGCGATCTCGCGGAGTTCGGCACACCCGCTTCCGGCCGCGTAGTGGGCGATGTTCCCGAGGTAGGCGTTGGCGGTGGCCACGCTCCGCACCAGCGTCGTCGTCATCGAGAGCCGCGCCGCCCGCACGCTCTCGGCCATGCGGTCGGAGACCCGCTTCGCGGCGTCGGGCATGCGGACCCTGCTCGGCGGATGCTCGACGATCCGGATGCCCTGCACCAACACGACGTCCAAGCCGCCGAAGCGCCGCGCCCACTCGCCGCGATCCTCGAGGTCGGTGACGAACAGGAGATTGCAGCGGCGGATCCACGCCGAGTGATCGATGCGGGAGAGGACGTCGCGGAGGAGTCCCAGGTCGGGCTCGTAGACGGCGACGATTCCGGTCTTCTCCATCCGCTCGCCGAGCCGGCGCACGTGGTACCCGAGCCCGAAGCCGACGACGATGACCGTGGCGTTGTTGGCGAGGTCGACGTCCTCGACGAGCGCGTCCGCCTCCTCGAGCGGCCGGTGCCGACTGGCCAGCGGGCGCATCGCCTCGCCGACGGGCGCCTCGCCGGTGACGAGTCCGTCGGCCGCGGGAAAGAACCGGCAGCGGCTCGGCGGTGCGGCGCGAATCAGGTCGGGGAGGGACGGATTCGAGACGGCGAGCGCGGCGAGGTTGCTCGCGAGGATCTGCTCGCTGGCGGCCGTGGTCGGGGAAACTGGCACGGACTCGGGGGCGTGGGGCATGTCGGAGGCTGACGCATCGCCCGGACTCCGGGAACGGGGTCGAATCGCGGGCTCGAGGCGCGGTCGGGATGACTTCGATGTATCGGCCCCGCAGGAACCTTCCCTGCAGATCTGCGGATGGAGTCCGGGGCGTTCGCCGCACGGTGGAAGGGACGGCCTCCGCGGACAATCGGTGCCTCGCGCTGGCGTTGGAGATCCCTCTCCCCTCCGCCCCCCACTCCTCGGGCGACTCCGCCGCATGACAACCCAACACCTGCCCGTCCCGTTCGCGCCCGACGTCCATCCGACGCTCGCGGGCATGCTGACCCATTACCTGTTCGAGAACCCCTGGCCACTGGCCGTGCTGTGCGTGATCGCGGGAGTGGTGCTCGGCCGCAGGGCCCTCGCCGAGGGGGAACGGGCGTCGGGACGCGCCGCCCTCGCCGCCTTCGCCGGCTCGGCTTTGGCGCTGGCGCTCGGCTTCCTGATCACGACCAACGGCGAACGTGCCAGCGCCGTCGTGCGCGAGCTGATGGCAAGGGCCGAGGCCGGAAACACCGCGGGCATGCTCGAGCTCCTGACGCCGGGTTGCGTCCTCCACTACGGCGCCCCCGAGAATCCCGGCGTGCCGCGGGAGATGTGGGAGCCGGCGATCGGTCTGCTGAAGGGCCGCTACACGATCGAGCGGAACACCATCACCCGCCTCGAGGCCGAGAGCGCCGGACGGGCGTCGGCCACGGTCGAGTTGGCCTGCGTGACGAGCGTGAGTCTCGCCCCATATCCGACGCCCAACGCCTGGTGGCTGAAGGTCGCTGAGCAGTCGGACGGCTCGTGGAGGATCGAGCGCATCGCGGCGCGGCGAATCGGCAGCGAGACGCCGACGCCAGGGACCTTCTGAAGCGAGATCCGCCGCGCGGGCCCCCGCGGCTACTCCTGCGGCGAGGCGTCGGCCTGCGTCGACTCGTAGAGCCGCGGCAGCAGCGGCGGGATGGCGATCTGCTCCGTGAGCCGTCGCTCGCCGTCCATTTCGCTCACGCCCGCGATGAGCGAGACGCCCGAGAGGCGCCGCGCACCGTCGGAGAAGGGGAAGACGCGCATCGCGGTCTCGCCCGGGCCGAGCTTGAGGATCGGTCGCCGGGTCTGCGTGTAGTCGCGGGCGAGCGCGAAGGCCTCGAGGTCAAGCGAGGCCGTTCCGCGGTTGGTGACCGATACGGTGACGACGACGTCGATGCGCCCCGTCTCGACCGACCGGGCGAAGCGCCACGAGGAGCGGACGTCGACGTCGCTCCAGTCGACCTTCATCCGCAGCGGGACGCTCGTCGTGTAGTTCTCTCCAGCGACCCACTCGAGCTTCGCGAGGAGCTCGTGGTCGCCGGCCGTCGTCGACCGCGGCAGGGCGATCGAAAGGGGAATCCGGCCCTCGCCTCCCGGCGGAATCGAGAATTGCTGCTGCCGCGGCGCGATGTCCCAGTTGGGCTGGTCGGCGATCGAGAGCGTTCCGCTCATCGAGACCGGGAAGGTGTTCCTGATGACGACAACCGCATTCTGCGGCGAGCGGCGGCTCTCGAGCGTGTGCGGCTCGAGGTGGGCCGTCGCGAGCAGCTTCATGAGCGGGAAGTCCACGCCCTCGACCACCTGCGGCGTCGGGGAGACCGCGATCACGTGGCCGCCCGGCCCGGGAGACAGCGTCGTGCGGCGGCCGAACGGATCGCTCGCGGTGACCGGCCCGTTCGAGAGGAGCATCGTCAGCGGCGTGGTCGCGCCCTGGGCGTCGTCGCTCCAGAGGATGACCGCGGGCGAGGTACCCTCGGCGAGCCAGCCGTGCAGGCCGGGCGGCAGGACGAGCTCTCCCGCGAAGGTGCGGCCGGAGAGGGCCCGGCCGATCTCGCGCCAGGCGATGGACTCGCCGCGGAGCGAGGGGGGCCGCGAGTCGGCGACGTTCGCGGGCTTCCACGCGAGGTCGATGGCCATCGTCCGCACGCCGATCCGCCACGCGTGCAGTGCGCGAAGTGTTAGGTCGTCGATCCGGACCCGGTCGGTGATCGACTCGGGGGCGAGCTCGAAGGCAACGACCGTCTCGGCGTCGCGCCACTGCTCGACGTAGCTGGCCATGTCGGCGGGTCGCGCGGACCAGGGAATGCGCACGTGCCGGGCGATCCCGGGCGGCGGCGGCGCGTCGTCGCGGTCCGCCTCGGCGGGGGCGAGCAGGACCGGTCCCGCGACGCGCTCGTCGAGCATCGAGCGGATGCGCACCGCCTGGTCGCGGTCGAGCGGCCGCTGGACGGCCTCGCCGCGCACGTCGCCGATCTGCCAGCGTTCGACGTGCTGGCCGAAGGCGAGCAGCCACGGCTCGAGGTTTGCCCGCGAGACGGCGTCGTCGGCGCCGAAGTACGCGAGCGCCTGCCATCGGTCGAGGTGCCGCGGCGCGGCGAGCGCCGGCGGGACGCTGGTGATGGCAAGCATGGGCTCGACGCGGCGGTCGAGCAGCGAGTCGAGGAATTCGCGCATCGCCGCGATGCGGGAGTCGATCCTGGCGACGTCGAAGTCGTTCGGCCACGCCGGCACGATCACGAAGTCCGGGTCGAGCTCGCGGGCGATCGTGCGGAGGAGGGGCAGCTCGGCGTCCTGGACCGGCGGCAGCAGGACCCCGAATCGGGGCACGGTGCCGCGGGCCCGGTCGTCGCGGCCTCCGTCGAGGACGGCGATGTCGATCGTGCGCCGCGCGAGCACGATTCCGTCGGCCGCGACCGCCAGCGAGGCGGTGTAGGCGCCGGGCTCGACGGGAGGCAGCGGGACCTTCACGAGGGCGCCCGCGCCGGGCAGCGGCATGCGCGCGGAGTGCACCACCGCGCCGTCGATGTCGCGCAACACGATGTCGGCGGTGAGCTCGTCGCTCACCAGATCTCGAAGCTCGATCTCGATCTCGCGCGGACCGTCGCCGGCGAAGACCTGCGCGGCGTTGGTGCTTCCGAATCGGATCGACGGGATCTGCCAGATCTCGAGGTCATCGAACCATGCCGAGCCGGTGATGTCGTCGGTCAGGCGATGTTCCGTGGCGGACTGCGGGGTCGAGGGCTGCGTGAGCTCAAGCTCGATCGACATGTCCGACGCGTATGCGGGCACCTCGGGAAGGTCGATCCTGACCTGCGTCCATTCGCCCTCGCTCCGCAGCGGCGTCGTCTCGTACTCGTCGCCGGTCGCGCGGCCGTCGCGGTCATGCAGGCGGGCGATCATGCGCAGCGTCGCGTGCTGGAGCCCCTCGCTCCGCACCCACACGGACATCCGGTACCGGCTTCCGGGGAAGATGCGGATGATGCCCGGCGGCAGCGCCGTCGACATCGAACCGCCGACGACCTTGTACTGCAGCGACCACTTCCCCTCGCGGGCGACGCTGTCGGAGAGGGAGATCGTCCCGAAGTCGGGGAAGCCCGGGCGCCCGCTTGCGGTGGTCAGCAGGCGATACCAGTCGCGCGGCATCTCCGTCGGGAAGCGCTCGGGATCCTCGAAGTCGAATTGCCGCACGAGTCGCCGAAGCGAGGAGAGGTCCGCGGGTCGCGGACCGCTCGGCTTGTCGCGGCCGGGCAGGACGAGCGACGATCCGGGCGGGCGCTTGGGCGGCGGTTCGCCCGGCGGCGCGGGACCGAGGGCCATGGCGGTGAGGCCGGTCAGGCCGAGGGTGAGAAGACTCGCGAGGGGTGCGCGCACGACGATCGGTTATCGACCGGAGACGCCCCGATCCGCAGCGAGATTGGGAGACCGAGTTTGCGAACCGACGATCGAGCAAGCCGATAACCCATGGCTGGTGAGCGCTTCGCGGTCCGTTGCGTTGAGGTCGACATGAGCAGCCTGGTCCATTCCATCGTGCGAAGCGCGTCCTTCGCCATCGCGATCAGCGTCGTGTCGCTCGGAGCCCTGTGGGTCTGGAGCGCCAACCGCGAGGCCCGCCTGCGCGACGAGCTGCATCGGATCGAGGCGAAGATGGCGGCCGAGATCGCGGCCCGCGACCAGATGATCGGGCGGCTGAGCCGGACCTTCCGCAAGGCGCGGCTCGAGATCCTCGGCCAGCGCGTCGGGCCGGAGGGCTTCGAGAGTCCCCGCGACGGCGATCGCATCCTCTCGACCGACGTCCGATTCATCGAGCTGGGCGACGACGGGCGCGAGCTCGGCCGGCGCGAGTACACGGTGCCCGGCGACGTGATCTTCATCGACGCATGGACGGCGCGCTTCCCCAAGGAGGCGGTCGCCGAAGGCAACCCGCTCCGCGACCGGACGGTCGTCCTCTTCCGTCGCATCTACTCCGAGCAGCTTCCGCCGGCGCAGGGCTTCGCGATCGACACCCCCGGCGCGATTCCCTGCGGCTACGCCGGCTCCGAGCGGATGCGGCTCGAACAGGCGGTCTGGCAGGGCTTCTGGAAGATCGCCTCCGATCCCGATTCGGCAAAGCGCCACGGCATCGCGGTCGCGCAGGGCGAGGCGGTCTACAAGCCGGTGCGACAGGGCGAGGTCTACGAGGTCTGCGTCGATGCCGCCGCGGGCCTCTCACTCGTGCCGCTGGGCATCGCGCGCTCGGCCGATGCCGCCGCGGACCGCTGATACGCTGCCCGCGTGATCGATCTACGAAGCGATACCGTGACCCGCCCGACCGAGGCGATGCGCGCCGCCATGATGAGCGCGCCGCTCGGCGACGACGTGCTCGGCGACGAGCCGACCGTGCAGCGGCTCGAGGCCAAGGTAAGCGAACTGTTAGGACACGAGGCCGCGCTGTACGTCCCGAGCGGGACGATGTCGAACCAGCTCGCGATCCGCTCCGTCTGCGAGCCGGGCGACGAGGTCATCGCCCACCGCGACAGCCACATCATCCATTACGAGACGGGCGCCCCCGCGGCGCTCTCGGGCTGCATGATCATGCCGCTCGACGGCCAGGGCGGACTCTTCGAGCCCGCGCAGCTCGGGCCGGCCGTGCGCCATCGGGACATCCACGCCCCGCGCTCGCGGATGCTTGTCCTCGAGAACACCCACAATCGCGGCGGAGGAACGGTCTGGCCCGTGGACCAGTTTCGGGCCTGCTGCGAGGAGGGACGGCGGCTCGGCCTCCATGTCCATCTCGACGGGGCGCGGCTGATGAACGCCGCCGTTGCGTCGGGCGTGGCCGCGTCGGAGTTCGCGCGGCACGTCGACACCCTCTCGATCTGCTTCTCGAAGGGACTTGGCGCGCCCGTCGGCAGCGCCCTCGTCGGACCGAAGGACCTCATTCACCGCGCACGCCGGTTCCGCAAGCAGTTCGGCGGCGGCATGCGCCAGTCGGGGCTGCTCGCCGCGGCGTGCATCCACGCCCTCGACCATCATGTCGCCCGGCTTGCCGACGACCACGCGAACGCGCGGCGCCTCGCCCGAGGCCTTGCCGACATCGGCGGGCTCCGGCTTCAGGTCGAGCCGGACCGGACGCCGAGCAACATGGTCTTCTTCTTCGTGGACGCGGCCCGCGGCACGGCGCAGGCGCTCTGCGACCGTCTGCGCGGACGCGGCGTGCTGATGATCCCGATGGATCCGCAGCGGGTCCGCGCGGTGCTCCATCTGGACGTGCATGCGGCCCAGGTCGACGAGGCGATCGCCGCCGTTCGAGCGGCCATGGCGTAGGGACCTTCGCGGTCGTCGCGCTGTATCCTGCCGCGACCATGATCGACCCACGCGTTCGCCGTCTCGCTCAGCTTCTCGTCCGCCACTCGACCCAGCTCAAGAAGGGCGAGCATCTCCTGATCGAACTGTTTGACGCGCCGGAGGCGATCGGCCTGGCCCTGATCGAGGAGGCCCGCGCCGTCGGCGGGAATCCGCACCTGGCGATTCGCAACAACCGCCTCATGCGGGCCCTGAACGAGGACGCGAGCGAGGAGAACCTGGCCACATGGGCGGCCTATGACCTTGATCGCATGACCCGCATGCAGGCATACGTCGCGATCCGCGGCTCGGAGAACGTCAGCGAGATGTCCGGCGTCTCCGACGACCAGATGAAGCGGATCGCCCGCCTCTACCAGAAGCCCGTGCACTTCGAGCGCCGCGTGAACCACACCAAGTGGTGCGTCCTCCGCTGGCCGACGCCGAGCATGGCCCAGCTCGCCCAGATGTCGACGAAGGCCTTCGAGGACTTCTACTTCGACGTCTGCACCCTCGACTACGCCAAGATGGACGCCGCCTGCAAGCCGCTCGCGGCCCGGATGTCGAAGACCGACAAGGTCCACATCAAGGGGCCGAAGGACACGGACCTCACCTTCTCGATCAAGGGGATCGGCGTGGTGCCCTGCTGCGGCGACCGGAACATCCCGGACGGCGAGTGCTTCACCGCCCCGGTCCGCGACTCGGTGAACGGCGTCGTCCACTACAACACGCCAACCATCTACAACGGCGTCACCTTCGACAACGTCCGGCTCGTCTTCAGGAACGGCAAGATCGTCGAGGCGTCCGCCGACCAGAACAGCGCGACGCTCAACGCGATCTTCGACACCGACGCCGGGGCCCGCTACGTCGGCGAGTTCGCGATCGGCTTCAATCCCTTCATCAAGACCGCGATGAAGGACATCCTCTTCGACGAGAAGATCGCAGGCAGCTTCCACTTCACGCCCGGCCGGTGCTACGCCGAGACCGACAACGGCAACGTGAGCGAGATCCACTGGGATCTCGTCTGCTCGCAGCGGCCCGAGCACGGCGGCGGCGAGATCCGATTCGACGGCGAACTCATCCGCAAGGACGGACTCTTCGTGCCGGCCGACCTGCACGGCCTGAACCCCGACCGCCTCGGCGCGCGGTAGTGGACTCGGGACATCGGTCGGGCCTCACCGCTCGCGGCGGCCCCGTGGTCAACGAACCGGGCTTCGCTCAGTTCTTGTTGATGTCCTCGATCTGCTTCTCGAGTTCCTTGTTGTGCTCGTTCACCTTGTCCTGGAGCTTGTGACCGCTCTCCAGTGCCTTCCCGGGCGCCGAACCGGCTCCCTCGACCACCGTGTGTGAGGGTTCCGGGGGCGGTGCCGAGGGCTGGCCGACGTGTTCCTCGCAGCCGGCGAGGGCCGCGATCCCGAGGCCGGCCACAAGTGCGGTGACGGAAACCGGCGAGATGCGACGGGCGAGCAGGTCAATTCGACGAGCCATGGGGTAACTCCTTGGTCGGCTCGCATCCTATACGCCAAGCGGGGCTACCATCCGCGTTTCGCCCGCCCTACCACCCCCCCGCGGGCCAGACTTGGAGAATGCATCAATGATCGACCGACAGCTCTTCGCGCGTGGCCTTCGACTGACCGCCGCGTGCGCCGCCCTCGTGCTGGCACCGACGGTGCTCGCCCAGACCCCTGACTACACCACCATCCCGCCGGAGCCGGCCGAGGTCGAGCAGAAGCTCACCGCCGCGCACGTGACGCTCGCCCAGGCGATCGCCGCCGCCGAGAAGGCATCCAACGGCCACGCGGTCGAGGCGAAGGCCATGACCGCGGGCGAGAAGGTCAGCTACGAGATCTACATCGAGTCGCAGGGAATGCTGAAGCGAGCGATCGTGGACGGCACCTCCGGCGAGGTGAAGACCGTGACGCTCACCACCGCCAGCGCCATCGAGAAGGCCAGCGCCGCCGTGAAGGGCGCCGTCCGCAGCGTCGTGTTCGATCTCAAGGCTGAACCGCCGGTGGCAACCGTCATGATCTACAACGAAGGCAAGGCACATAAGGTCGTTCTGAACGCCGAGACCGGCGCTGTCGTCTCCAACGAGGCGACGGGCCGCTTCCCGGGCGAGCCCTCCGCGTCGCCGACGAAGGAAATGCCGAGCGGACTTCAGTACATCGATCTCAAGGAAGGCACCGGCGCCACGCCGCAGGGTCCCTCGAGCAAGGTCAAGGTGCACTACACCGGCTACCTCGTGGACGGCACCAAGTTCGACTCGAGCGTCGATCGCGGCCAGCCCGCCGAATTCTTCCTGCAGGGCGTGATCCCCGGCTGGACCGAGGGCGTCGGCTCGATGAAGGTCGGGGGCAAGCGCAAGCTGATCATCCCGTACGCCCTTGCCTACGGCGAGCGCGGTCGGGCCCCGGTCATTCCGCCGAAGGCCACGCTGATCTTCGACGTCGAGCTGCTTGATGCGGATTTCGCCCCGCCGATGCAGCCGCCGGCTCCCGCCGGAACCCCGCGTGCGCCAGGCTCCTCGGGAACCGTTCCGCCGAAGCCGGCTGAAGGCACGAAGCCGCAGGGCTGAGCGAGAACCGTTCGTTCGATCAAAAGGCCGCGCCACAGGGCGCGGCCTTTTTCGTGCGCGATGGAAACGTCGAATTCGCAATGCGGTCCACTATCAACGACGACTCGTCGGCGGAGCCGCAAGCTTCACCTGCCCGTTTCTGCTTGTTTTCTTTGCAAAACGATGCGCCCACGTATTCGGTTTCTCCGCGGGCAGACTTGCCCAGGCAAGGAGGACTTTTATGTCCACACGAACATCGGCCAGACAGAGGACGCTCTCCTTCATGGGGGCGGCCGTGGTGTTGGGTTCGCTTGCCATCATCACGGCATCATCGATGGGGTACGACCGCTACAACAGCGGGTGCCAGACCTGCCACGGAGGATTCCTCACGAACGTGTCCCCGCAGGGCACGATCTTCCCCGAGGCGAACAAGCACCAGATGCACCGTAGCAGCAACTACATGGGCACCAAGTGCGCGCTCTGCCACATGTCGGGCACCTACACGAACCCCTACATCGGCCAGTCGGCCGGCACAGCCAACAATCCGGGAGTTGGCTGCACCGGTTGCCATGGTCACGATTACGGCGGCTCGATCGGCAACAACGGAGCGGGCCTCCGCAAGCACCACCTCACCAACGGCGTCACGGTGTGCCTGACCTGCCACAGCAACGATCCGATTCCGCTGGGTGAGGGCGTGAAGCCGACCTACTACGGCACCGTCGACACCAAGTGCGCCGATCCCTGCAACTCCGGTCCGCTCTTCAAGGAGAACTGGAGCGTCGGGGACACGACGGGGCTCGACAACGACGGCGACAACCTCTACGACCAGGCCGATCCGGACTGCGGCCCGCAGTGTCCGGCCGCCGACCTCAACGGGGATTGCCTCGTGAACGCGGCGGACCTTGCGGTTCTGCTCGGTGCGTGGGGCGGCACCGGCGCCGCTGACCTTGACGGCAGCGGAGCGGTCGGCGCTTCCGACCTTGCGATTCTTCTCGGCGCCTGGAGCTGATCCAGTCACGCAGTGAAAAACAGGCGGGATCCGTCCACTCGGATCCCGCCTGTTGTCGTTTCTCGCCAGCGCCGCTCAATGGCGCGTCAGCATCTCCGCTCCGCGGAGCTCGATCGCCTCGACCTTCGCCAGCCGCTTCGCGTGGCGTTCCTCGCCGGTGAAGTTCGCGGCGAGGTACGCCCGCACCATCTCCTCGGCCACGGCCTGGCCGATGATCCGTCCCCCGAGCACGAGCACGTTCATCGCGTCGTGCTCGACGCCCTGGTGGGCGCTGTAGTGGTCGGAGCAGTTGCCGGCGCGGACACCTGGAATCTTGTTCGCGGCGATGCTCGCGCCGATGCCTGAGCCGCAGAAGACGATGCCGCGCGCGACTTCGCCGCGGGCGACGGCAAGGCCGACCTTCTCGGCGTAGTCCGGATAGTCCACGGGATCGGTCGAGAAGGTTCCGAAGTCGACGACCTCATGTCCGAGCGACTTCACGAGCGGCACGATCTGCTGCTTGAGGACGAAGCCTGCGTGGTCCGAACCGATGGCGACTCTCATGCCTTCGCTCCCGCGAGCTGTTGCCGGACGGCCGCCATGACCGCATCGATCGTGAAACCGAAGTGCGGAAGGAGGTCCTTCAGCGGAGCCGACGCGCCGAACGTCGTCATGCCGACGATCGCCCCGTCGAGACCGACGAATCGCTCCCATCCGAGGGTTGCGCCCATCTCGACGGCGACTCGGGCGCGAACGCCCGGGAGAAGGACGCTGTCGCGATAGGCCTGATCCTGCTTCCAGAAGAGGCTCCAGCAGGGCATGGACACCACGCGGGAACGGATGCCCTCGGACTTGAGCCGCTCGTGGGCCTCAAGGCAGAGCGACACTTCGCTGCCCGTGCCGACCAGGATCACCTGCGGGTCACCGGAGCACGCGAGTACGTAGGCGCCCTTGGCCGCGCCGGCCGCATCGCCGAACGAGGAGCGATCAACCACGGGCAGGTTCTGTCGCGTGAGGATCATCGCGCTCGGTTCGTGGGTGAGTCGCATCGCGGCGCGATAGCACTCGGTCGCCTCGTTCGCGTCCATCGGGCGGAAGAGGTTCATCTGCGGCATCGCCCGCAGCGACATGAGGTGCTCGACGGGCTGGTGCGTCGGCCCGTCCTCGCCCACGCCGATCGAGTCGTGGGTGAAGATGTGCATCACGGGCATGCCCATGAGCGCGCTCAGCCGAAGCGCCCCGCGGCAGTAGTCGCTGAAGATGAGGAAGCCGGCGGTGAAAGGTCGGAGACCGCAGAGCGCCAAGCCGTTCGCGGCGGCGCACATCGCGTGCTCCCGAATGCCCCAATGGACGTTTCGTCCGCCGGGCGTCGCCCTGCTCATGCTCGTCTCGCCGTCGAGCAGCGTCTTCGTCGACGGTGCCAGGTCGGCGCTTCCGCCCATGAGCCACGGGACTCGCTTGGCGATGGCGTTGAGGATCTTCCCTCCGGCGACGCGCGTCGCAACGCCCTTGGGGTCGGGCTTCCACGTCGGGAGTTCGCTGTCCCAGCCCTCCGGGAGCGTGCCGTCGATGATCGACTGCAGTTCCGCGGCCAGCTGCGGGTAGGCGACCCGATAGCGGGCGAAAAGGTCGCGCCACGCAGCGCTCTGCGTCGCACCGCGGGCTCCGAGCCGCTCGGCGAATCGGTCGCGGACGCCGTCGGGCACGTGGAACTTGGCGTCCTCGGGCCAGCCGTAAAAGCGCTTCGTCGCCCGGATCTCCTCGTCACCTAACGGTTCGCCATGCGCGGAGGCCGTGTCCTGCTTCTTCGGCGAGCCCCAGCCGATGTGGCTGTCGACGATGATCAGCGTCGGCCGCGCATCGGGCCCCTGCTCGGACTGGGACGCCCGGTAGGCCTTGGCGACGAGACCGAGATCGTTGGCGTCGCTCACGCGGAGGACGTTCCAGCCGTAGCCGAAGAACCTGGTCGCGACGTCCTCGCTGAAGGCGAGATCCGTCTTCCCCTCGATCGTGATGCGGTTGTTGTCGTAGATCCAGCAGAGATTCGAGAGGCGAAGGTGGCCCGCGATCGAGGCCGCCTCGTTCGAGATGCCCTCCATCAGGCACCCGTCGCCGCAGATCGTCCACGTCCGCCACGAGAAGAGCTCGTAGCCGGGGCGATTGAAGCGCGCCGCCATCCAGCGCGAGGCCATGGCCATCCCGACGCTGTTGGCGAGCCCCTGGCCGAGCGGGCCGGTGGTTGTCTCGACGCCCGTGGTGAGATGCGATTCCGGGTGGCCGGGACATCTGCTGTTCAGTTGGCGAAACGCCCGGATGTCGTCGAGGGTGACGCTGAGTCGGCCAGTGGGCGCCCCGTGATGGTCGCACTCCGCCACGCCACTCAGGTGGAGGAGGGCATACAGGAGCATCGACGCATGCCCGTTCGAGAGCACGAATCGGTCGCGGTCCGGCCACTTCGGGTCGCTCGGATCGAATCGGAGCGCATCCTGCCAGAGGGTGTAGGCGACGGGGGCCAACGCCATCGGCGTACCGGGGTGACCGGAGTCTGCAGCCTGAATCGCGTCCATCGCGAGCGTGCGAATCGTGTTGATCGCAAGCTGGTCAATGGCGGGAACGTCGTTGGGGGTGCCGGATCGAATACCGCTCGAGGGGAGCGATGAGGAAGTGGCGGCAACGGTCGAGGGGGAGTTTGTGGCGACGGACACGCGGCATCTCCGCTGGGAGGGAAAAGGGCATGATAACGGTGACCGCGCCCATGCCGGACAATCGCCGAGGCGGCGCGCACCAGTCGCTCTCGGCATTCCCGGCGCCGCGATCCAACGGATCTCGGCTCTTGGTCCGCTCCCTACCGGCTGCCCCAGCTTCCCAACGCGAGGGAAAGGTCGCGGGGGCCGACTGCCCCGTCGCTGTCGAGGTCGAAATGGAGGGTTGCCAACGTCGTGGGGCCCCACGCGTCCATGAGCAGCCCAATGTCGTCAGCGTCCACGACGCCATTCGCGTCGAAATCGGCGGCCCGCGGCGCGGTCACCGTGAGCCGCTGGTTCGGCTGCACGTTGTGGAGCGTCGTCACATATCCGCGCGCCCACTCGATGCGGAGTTCGTCGATGACCGGGGCGGTGCCGAGCCCGAAGTGCGCCACGAGTTCGCTCGACCCGAGGTATCCGTTGCCGCCGTCCATGTATCGCACGATCGAGGTACTGCCGATCTTTGCGACGAGCCTTGTTCCGTAACCACTCGGTGCGACGAAAGGATTCGACCCGGGCCGCAGTTCCACCTGCAACCACCGCGCTGCGCCGCCCAGCGGAGGCGTCGTGTCGTTGCGATAGAGCTTGAGCGGGCCGAGGTTGTAGAAGATCAGGACATCCCGATCACCGTCGCGGTCATAATCGAGCGTAACGACGCATCGGCCGTCCGCATTGAGAAACTGACTGCTGACGGCGTCGTCGCGCGTGAAGATGCCAATGCCGTCGTTGTGGAAGAAGTACTCGGGCTCCTCAGCCCACTCAGGGGAGTTACGACCGTTCGATTCGATGATGTCGATCCAACCGTCCTGATCGATGTCGACCGCGGCCAGTCCCCATCCCCACCCGCCATCGAGCAGCCCGGCCACTGCGGCGGACTCGACATAGGTGGAGGCGCCGCTGTTCACGTAGAGCGAGTTTCCATTGTGAAACGCGGGATTGGGCGATCGAGCGAAGATCCCGGTCACGTAGCAGTCGAGGTCCCCGTCCCGATCGAAGTCGGCGACGCACTGCCCCATCCCGAACTCCTCTGAGTTCATGCCGCAGGAGTCAGTTGTCTCGGTGAAAGTGCCGTTGCGGTTGTTGTGGAAGATGCGGGTCGTTCCAAAGTCCGCGGCCAGGAGGATCTCGGGGTATCGATCGCCGTCGAGATCGACGAACGACGGTTGGAAGCCCCACGTGACGGTCGGAATGGTGATGGCGATGCCCGTCTGGTTGCTGAACGTGCCGTTGCCTTCGTTCCTGAAGAGCCTGTTGCCGGCTGCGCTCGCGCTCCACGCCGCGGCGAAGAGGTCGAGATCTCCGTCGAGGTCATAGTCGCCCCAAGCGACGCCATTGCCGGAACTCGCGATGGTCGATGTGACGTTCACGCCCGCCTGAACTGCGATCTCCTCGAACGAGCCAAGACCGGTGTTCCGAAGCAGTCGGTTCTTGCCTATCTCGCCCAGGTTGTTGTTGCTCTTTCCGTAGCTGGTGACGTAGATGTCCTGCCAGCCGTCGCGGTCGAAGTCGCCTACGGCGCAGCCGACACCACAGTGCTGGGTCAGGAGTCCCCATGCCGCGGCCTGATCGGAGAACGTGCCGTTGTGGTTGTTGATGTACAGCGCGTCAACGCCGTTGCCCCCCTTAAGCGCATAGATGTCGGGCCAGCCGTCGCCGTTGAAGTCACCGACACATGCGCCACCCATGGTCCACTCGTTGAAGCCTGGAACACCAGGCGCCCATGGCGCGCTCAGAATGCTGATCCCCGAACTGGCGGTCACGTCGGTGAATACCACCCCAGCGTCCGCGGTGGTCAGCGTCGTGGCACAGAGCAGGCCGGCCAAAGTCCAGTGTCGCGTTCGCATCGCACCCCACGTCAAGGCGTCCCCACCACACGGCGCGGCAGCGCCTCTGGGTGTAGTCCAAAATTGGCGTGGGAAGATCGCATGCGGCCCGGATCAGCCAGGTCGCACATGAGGAACTCACGCCTCGACCTCCAAGATCGGGCCAGTTCCCCATGATGCAAGCGATAAATGGCGAATTTGCGCGACCCGCGGGCTGGTGCGGAACACGGGTCGCCGTCGGTGCTCAGGCCGCTGGCCCTCGGGTAGCAGGCGACAGCCGTGCAAGGCGGATCGGTGTGGCAGAAGCGACCGTGAGGAATGAGGCGTGTGACTCTCGAGTGAGCCCGATCAATGCCTCTGGAGGAAGCAGACACATCTGCGGTGGACAGTCCGATCGAGCCGGCGTCCGCGCAAGTGCCAAAAAGTGACAACCGCCGCGACGTGAGCCGCGGCGGTTGCCGTGTATATCAAGAAACAGTTGGGTGCCTTCGACGACCGTTGCCGGCCGACTATTTACGAGCGCTCTCTCCTCCATTTCAGAGGGAGAAAACGGGGAACGTAAGCGAGAGTGTGTTGACGTTTTCGGGTCCGGATCTCTCCGGAACACCGTCTAAGAACATTCCCTTAGAAAGGAGGTGATCCAGCCGCAGGTTCCCCTACGGCTACCTTGTTACGACTTAGTCCCAGTCACCAGCCTTGCCGTGGGCACCCCTGAATCGAGGCGACTTTGGGCACTGCCAGCTCCCATGACTTGACGGGCGGTGTGTACAAGGCTCAGGAACATATTCACCGCGGCGTAGCTGATCCGCGATTACTAGCGATTCCGACTTCATGGAGGCGGGTTGCAGCCTCCAATCCGAACTGGGGCGTGCAGCCCTAGGCATAAAGGCCATGAGGACTTGACGTCATCCCCACCTTCCTCCGGTTTGACACCGGCAGTCTCGCTAGAGTCCTCGCCATTACGCGTTAGCAACTAACGACAGGGGTTTCGCTCGTTGAGGGACTTAACCCGACACTTCACAGCACGAGCTGACGACAGCCATGCAGCACCTGTGCACGTTCCGCCCTTGCGGGTGTGGCTTCCCTTTCAGGAAGTTGATACGTGCATGTCAAGCCTAGGATAAGGTTCTTCGCGTTGCTTCGAATTAAGCCACATGCTCCACCGCTTGTGTGAGCCCCCGTCAATTCCTTTGAGTTTTAGCCTTGCGACCGTACTCCCCAGGCGGCGCACTAATCACTTTTGCTGCGGCCAGGAGGGCGTCAAGCCTCCCCGACCTAGTGCGCATCGTTTACAGCGTGGACTACCGGGGTATCTAATCCCGTTTGCTCCCCACGCTTTCGTTCCTCAGCGTCAGTACAAGCCCAGCGACCTGTCTTCACCTTCGGCGTTCCGATAGATATCTACGCATTTCACCGCTCCACCTATCGTTCCGATCGCCCCTACTTGACTCAAGATCTGCGGTTCGCGAAGCAGTTCCCCGGTTGAGCCGGGGGCTTTCACAACGCGCCTGCAGACCCGCCTACGAACGCTTTAAGCCCAGTGATTCCGATTAACGCTCGCACCCTCTGTATTACCGCGGCTGCTGGCACAGAGTTAGCCGGTGCTTCCTTTGGGTATGGTCATTGTATTCCTGCCCCCTGACAGCAGTTTACACCCCGAAGGGCTTCATCCTGCACGCGGCATTGCCCCGTCACGCTTTCGCGCATTGCGGAAGATTCGTTACTGCAGCCTCCCGTAGGAGTCCGAGCAGTGTCTCAGTCTCGATGCGGCGGGCC
>JBGAQH010000003.1:0-732483 GCA_044220875.1 Phycisphaerales bacterium
ACGCTCTTCGACTACCGGACGCCGGAGTTCACGGCGACGGTGAAGGCGGGCGAGACCAAGGACCTCGGCTACGAGGTGGTCGCGCGGCAGGGGACCAACGCGAAGCAGCAGCACGTCGAGCTGGAGGGCACCAAGTGAAGTCGATCATGATCCTGATGCTGGTCGTCCTCGCCTCGGCGCGGACGTTGTGGGCGCAGAACATCGACGTCTCGACGCTGCCGGGTCGGGACTCGGTGCAGCTCACGATCTACAACGCCGAGGACCTGACGCTGGTCCGCGAGACCCGTCACGTGACCGTGCGGAAGGGCGCGAACGAGCTGCAGTTCTCGTGGGCGAACACGCTCATCGACCCGACGAGCGTGGGGCTTCAGTGCGAGCCCGGTGTCCGCGGCGTCGAGCTCGTCGACACCCGCTTCGATCACGAGCGCCCGCAGGTGCTCACGTGGAACGTGAGGTCGGAGAGCGATCGCGAGATCCTCGTCCAGATCACGTATTTCACCAGCGGCATTTCCTGGGCCGCGGACTACGTCGGGACGGTGAATGCCGACGAGAGCGCAATGGGCTTCGAGGGCTTCGTGACGATCACGAACAACTCGGGCGAAGACTACGAGAACGCCAGCGTCCGCATGGTGGTCGGCACGATCAATCTCGTGGAGAAGATCGCGGAGCTTGCGGCGAGGCCGATGGGCCAACCTCGACAGCTTCCGTGGCAGTCCGAGTCTGGGGTCGCGGAAGGCAGAACCGATCTTCACTTCAAGGCTCAGCGTGATCAGTCCGGAGCGATGTTCGGCCTCGCGGAGGCCGTCGATCGCGGCACGGAGGCGCAGATCGTGAAGGAAGGCCTCTCGGAGTACTTCATCTTCACGGTGCCTGGCGAGGAGACGGTGCGGAACGGCTGGTCGAAGCGGATGCGTCTCTTCCACCAGGAGGCGAATGCGACGGTGCCCTTCCGGACCGAGTACCGCTACCGGCCGCAGGAGTACGGCGAGCAGCTGGTGCGGCTTTTCCTGGTGCGAAACGACAAGGCCTCGAAGCTCGGCGACTCGCCGCTGCCCGACGGCGCGGTGCGGCTGTTCCGCCACAACGGAGATGGCCTGAGCGTCCTGGCCTTCGTGACGACGAAGTATGTGCCGATCGGGCAGGAATTCGAGTTCAACCTGGGTCGCGACCCGCAGGTGATTCTTGAGCGGCTGGTGATGGAGCAGTCAAGGGACGAGTTCTGGTTCCAGACGAAGGACCCGCAGAAGCTGGTGAGCCCGACGAAGGGCGAGCGGATCGAGCCGAGCTACGCGATCGCCGGATGGAACGACCACGCGAAGCGGGTGGAGCGGGTGCGGAACTACCGCGGGTCTCCGATCACGGTGGCGTGGCGGTTCGGCCTGGACGGTGACCTCGTCTTCCGAAGCTCGCTGAACCCGACGCTCTTCGACTACCGCACGCCGGAGTTCACGGCGACGGTGAAGGCGGGCGAGACGAGGGACCTCGGCTACGAGGTGGTCGCGCGGCAGGGGACCAACGCGAAGCAGCAGCACGTCGAGCTGGCGGCGCCTTGAGCGTCAGTCGCCAAGGAGCGCCTGGGCCGCGTCGTGGTAGAGCGACGTGAGCAGGTCCGCCGGCAGGTGGGCCCCGCGGAGGCGCGGTGCGTCGTCGGGGTGCCGCTGCGCTGGATCGACCATGGCCAAGTCCGGGTCGCTGATCGGCGATTCCGTTTCGCCCTCCGATTCCCAGAGCATCCGAAGCGCCCAATAGCGACTCGCGTAGAGGTCGAACGCGGTCTCGGGATTGCTCGCCTTCGCCTGCATCTCGGTCTTGCCTTCCCCTGTGCGAAGGTGCTCGTCGGCGGTGACGATGTCTGAACCGAACAGCAGCCGGCCGCGATGGCGACGGACGAAGCGCTCGAGATCCGCCGGCGAATGGCGTGAGAGCTCGCGGACCATCCACTTCGTGGCGCTCGTGTCGAGATGGAGATTCGAATTGCGGTCGAGGAGCCCGGAGAGGAACTCGAGATCCTCCGGCCACCCGCCCATGTGTGCGGCGATCCACGGGCGATGCCGGTAGCGGGCGAGCATTCGCTCCAGCGGCTCGTAGTGGCTGCGCTTTGTTCCGTACTTCGAGCTGTCGCGGTAGCGCGTCTGGAACCAGGTGTCGGGATCGCCAATGTGGGTCATGAACATCATGCCCAGCGAGTCGGCAAGGTCGGCGGCGCGGATGCGGTCGGGGCTGTCGAGGGCGAAGAGCGCCGGATCGCCGAGTTCGGCGGCGAAGTCGATGCCGCGGGGAGCCTGCCAGAACTTGACGATCCGAGCGCCCAGGGCGTGGAAGCGTTCGATCTGGTGCAGGAAGCCCGGGCCGTTGGCATGGCGACGGTCCTTGCTCGCCCAATCCGGGATGGCGATGAACCGGATGCGATCGCCGAGGAGATCCCGAATCGCCGGGGCCTGATCGAGAGCGGTCATCGAGTAGACGCGGCCGATGCCATACAGGTCCATCGCCTCGCGCATGAACGGCGCGGCTCGCGGGCCATTCACGTGGGTGTGGATGTCGGTGATCGCGTAGGGAAGCCGGGGAAATGCCGCGGCCTCGGCGCGATAGTCGAGGCCGAACCGATTCGACGGATTGACGAAGGAACCCTTGAGCGGATGAAGTCGCAGCGCGGTCGGCTCAGCCATGGGCGGCGAGTGTAGGCGAGTCACCGCGCGCGGCGGCGTGAGGTGCTCGCGGCGCCAGAACCTCGCCCGTTGGACTTGGCCACCCCGTTGCCGTTGGCCGCCCCGTTGCCGTTGGCATGCCCGTGGCCATTGCCGTTGCCGTTGCGGTGGTTGCCGTTCTGGCCGTTCGTTGGTGGCGAGCCGCACGCCACCGCGGAAGCGTCGATCGGCGGTTCGGCGGTGCGGAGGACCCCGCCGTCGTGGACCAGCCCGATGTACAGCTCGCAGTTGCCCTCCACATCGAGGTGCCGGGTGAGTTCGCACTCGAGCCACGCCAGGCTCTTGAGCAGCACAGGGACACCAGCGGCGGTCATCCGCGTCGAAAGACCGAGGAAGGGATCCATCAATTCGGTGCGCGAACCCTGCGGCTGCTTCGGAAGATCGTGACGCTCGGGCTCGAACATGCGATGGAGCACACGATCCTCGGCAGCGAGCTGGCAGAGGGCGAAGCGCCGGCTGTCGCGGATGATCGGGCTGAGCGGCTGGCCCTTCTCGATGGCGACCACGACCAACGGGGGCGATGAGGAGACTTGTTGGACCCAGCGCACGATCACCCCGGCGCGGGTCTCCCCATACGCGGAGGTCAGGACGAACGCGCCGGAGGGGATGAGCCGCATCGCCGCGGGAATATCGCGTGCGGCCGGCGCCGGCGTGGTCGTTGCGACCGCCGCGGGCTGGCACACAGCCGGGATTTTCGACGAGATGGGCTGGTTCGATGGTCGCATCGCGATCGCTTCCCTGAGCGCCCTGTCCTCTCTCATCGCAGTCGGCCGCGATCGGACATTCAGGCGCGGGGATCTCGCCGCAGCGAGTACGCAGTCACCCCACGCAGATGCCTCCGTCGACCGACATCCTCCCTCTCTGAGTGGAGGTGTCGTGGATAAATCTCTAACCCTTGCACTTTGACACCTTTAACGGCCTCAGGCAAACGCGAGCGGCCAGGAACTCTGCTCAACTTCAAAAGAAGAGGGGAGAAGTGTTGAAAGGTGGGGCGGTGTGGGTTACTTTTCCATTCGTCGAAGCCAGCTCCCACAGCCGTGGGGCGACGGGTCGACTGCGAGGAGTGGTGACGCGTGCTCTTTCTGGGTGAGTACGAGCATTCGCTGGATCCCAAACAGCGGCTCGCCATCCCGGCGGAGATTCGGGACGTACTTCGACCCGAGACACACGGCGAAGCCCTCATCGCGGCACCCGGTTCCAACGGCTGCCTCTGGCTCTGGCCTGAGAAGACCTTTCATGAGCTCTCAACCGCTCTGGGAGGATCCCTTCTCGGCGACGAGGACATGCAGCAGTTCGAGCGCCAGATTTTCTCGCAGGCGGCTCGGCTGCCGGTGGACTCGGCGGGTCGGGTGAGGATTCCGGACCGATTGCTTCAGGCATTCGGGCTCTCCGGGAGCGTGATGGTGCTTGGTGTTCGGGATCACTTGGAAGTCTGTGATCCCAAGGTCTGGCGAGCAGAGCAGCAACGGCTGCAACCCTCGCAGGCCGAAGTCTGGAGGCGAGCGCGGCAGGCGCTTGCCGACCGACGAAAGATGGACAACGCCGCCGGCAAGTGAAGCTCGCTTCCTCGCCTGAGGCAACGAAACACCGCCAGATTCTGGTCGTGTGGATGACGCGTCCGCCCCCGGACCCCGGGCCGGGCGTGATTCGCCAGGACAACCGCTCCCGCCCGACGCCATGGACCGGTGTCGGGTACGGAGCAGGGAGCACCGCCCAACGGTGTGGATGCGTGAAACGAAGGAACGCCAAGGACGGCGAACCGGAGTTTCCTTGCGACGGAGTGAGCGACCGCCGCACATCCCGATGCCTCACCGCATGAGGCACCGCTCCCGCTTGTGCGACCGGGTCCGCCACGGATCGGCGGAATGCCCGGTGCGACGGAAGTGCGGCATGGACAGCCGCATCTCCGCCGCGAACAAACACTGCCCCGGTGCCTCGGCATCGGGGCTTTTTCATGGGCCAGTCGCGCCGGAGAGCCCGTCGGGCCAACGAAAACGGCCCGCGATGGACGCGGGCCGTTCGTGATGGATCACTGATGGGTCGAACGGGTCAGGTCGCTTCGCCCGCCGGTCGAATGGTCGCAATGACGTTCGGGGCATTCGCCTCGTCAGCGAGGATCTGCTCAGCCACTTCGCGTCGGTGCACCGTGACCTCGCGCGGGAACTCGAACGCCAACCGGACCCGGTCGCCCTTGATCGTCGCGACTCGGACGATGCCGATCGGGCACGCGGGGTTGCCGATGATGACTTCTTCGCCTTCGCGTCGGGTAATGACCAGCATCGCCAGGACCTCCTGCCTGAACTTCCGCCCGGGGACTTCTGCTCCGTGCCGCCGCATCAGTGCGTGGCAGGGATCCCCGTCGCTCACTCGTCGGGCACTCGTCGGGCACTCGTCGGACACTCGAGGGTCAGTGCGTGGCGATGGCTCGCGGGTCGTGCGGTGGACGGAAGACGCACGCAACGCAGAGTAGCTGAGGGTCGGGGGACGCGGAAGTGAATTCCGGCGGAGAGGGCTCTTGTCGCATCGCCAATCGGGGCGACGTGGGCATGAGTTCTGCATTTCCGCGAGTTACGGGCCGCGTGCCGGGTTGGCGCTCAATCCGTCAGGGCACGGCGATGACGCCGGTGACCTCAGTGACATGCTCGCGCAAGTTCCGCTCGATGCCGGTCTGCAGCGTGATTCCGCTGGATGGACAGCCGACGCATGCGCCGTGGAATCGAACCTTCACCAGTCCATCCGCGCCGACCTCGACCAGTTCGACGTCGCCGCCGTCCTCCTGCACTGCCGGTCGAATCAGTTCCAGAATCGCCCGAACCCGATCCCACAGTTCCCGGGGGGCCGCTCCGGCGGGCGGCGTTCCGGCCGTCGTCTCGCCCAGCGAAGACGACGGATTCACACCGTTCACGCCGCCCTTGGCCGGGTCGACGATCGGAAGTTGGTGGCGTGGGCGCGACATTGAAGAGGCGAGCCACACATGCGGCTCGCCCTCTGATAATACGGATCAACGCTCAGGGGGCAAACGCTGCGATCGTTTCCCCGCAGAGTCGCCGCGTCAGTCCCCGGTCGGGCACCTGTGCGGTCCCCGCCCGATCGCGGCGGATGAGGGCTCCTCCTTCCGCCCGCCCCCCCCCCCGCCCCGCCCGTNNNGCGCCCGTCCGATCCCTCCTCCGCTTCCATTTCCCGCGCCCAACCCCTATGCCCCGCTCGATCGCCGCCGCACTTCTGCTCGGTTCCGCGTTGCTTCTCGCCGGATGCGAAACGGCGCCGACCATCACGAACCCCGTCACCACGCTCAACCAGCCCGGGCTTCCCGGACGTGACTACCTCGCCGCGATGGCGATGGGCGATCGCTCCTCCGACGACGCCAAGTACCGCGCGGCGCTCCGCCATGTGGTCGTCGCCCCGAACTACGTGATCGAGGCGAGACGGGCGGCCTATGGACGGCTTCGGGAGATCGATCCGAAGGGCCTCGCTGAGACCCTCACCATCAACCTCCCCAAGATGGATGCCGTCGAATGGCGCCGCGAGCTCTGCGAGCGCATCGCCAGCGAGCAGTGGCGCGAGATGACCCCCGCACTGGTGCGGGCGTGGGCCTCGAGCGTGCCCGCCTGGGCGACGCTCGGGAAGGAACGTCCCGAGCGCCTGGCGATCGCGACGATGTATGGCGAGGACAAGGTCGTCGACGCCCTGCTCGAGACGATGGCCGCGGCCAACCCGCTCACGCAGACCAACCTTCGCAGCCGCTGCTGGCAGCTCGTCCTCCTCGAGGGACAGGAAGCTCGCCTCCGCGAATTGCTCGCCGACGAGTCCCGCACCGCCAAAGACCCCATGCTTCGCGACATCCGCGCCGGCGTGACCGACTTGGGTGTCCTCCCGCGCACCCGCGAGGAGGTCCTCTGGGTGCAGTACCTCCGCGGCGAGAAGAACCGGGCCTTCTGGAGCGCCGCAACCGCCGCGGTTGCCCAGCTCTCGCCGGCCCGCCGGGCGGCGATCGAGCTGCGCGACATTCCGATTGCCGTCGCCTGCGCGACGTATGCCCCGAAGCTCCTCACCATGACGGATGCCGAGATCGAGAGCCGCGTCACGATCGCCACCGGCGGCGAGGACCGGCGGATCTACAGCCCCGACTTCGAGGGCTACGGCAACGAGTTCTCGGAGCGGATGTCAGGCCACCGGGAGAAGCTCACCTGGGGCGATCGCGCCGCGATGGCGTTGGCCGTCGACGCCCTCGCCGTGCCCGAACTCCGCAAGCATCTCTTCGAGGTCGCCGACCGCGACCTCTCCGACCGCGGCGGCGAGCTTGGCGGCATGCTCTCGCTGGACGCGAAGGGGCGCTACGAGTTCGTCGAGTACCCGAGCCGTTCGCGCGGGAACGACGCCCGCTACGAGGCCCCGCAGCAGCTCATGGACGCCCTCTACACGGGGCTCTTCCACGTGCACTTCCATGCCCAGTCCTATGACGGCCGCCGCTACGCCGGTCCGCACATGGGCGACTTCGAGTTCGCCGACTCGACGCGCCTGAACGCCCTCGTCCTCAGCTTCATCGATGGCGACCACCTCAACGTCGACTACTACCGATACGGGAAGGTCGTGGTGGACCTTGGCCTGATGGAACGTCCGACGTCCCGTTAGCCCGGACGACGCACGCCGGCGCCGTCGGTGCACCGCGCGACCGCGCGGTCGATGGAAGTCGCTCGAAACGCCGGAAGGACCGACCGCCGCGGGCATCGCCCGAAGCGGTCCGTGAGGAACCCGAGCTCGTCACGTGCAGATCGTCGTCCTCATCCTCGTCGCGGTGGTCCTGCTCGAGGACCGCATGCCGACGGCGACCCCCGCGTCGCCGTGGGTCGCGCTCCTCGTCGTCACGGTGCCCAGCGCCCTCGGGCTCGCGCTCCAGCGGTATCGCGTCGTGCGCGCCGAACGGGCGATGGACCGGGCCGATCCGCGCGGCATCGGCGAGTTCGACCACGCCGACCGGACCATGCGGGCCATTCCCTGGATCGCGCTTCTCGGCACGGCGGCGGGAACGCTGGGATTCGGATGGCTCCGCGCGGTTCGCTCCGCCGTCGGAAACTGGCCCGCCATCGACGAGCTCATCGCGCTCCTTCCGGCGCTCGCCGCGATCGCCCTGTCATGGTGGCTTCACGAGCCGATCGAGCGGCGCATCCGCGAGGCATCGATGGTCCGTCGGCTGGACGAGGGCATGCCGATCGCGACGTGGTCCTCGCCGCTTCACTTCGTGATCGGGCGGATCCGCTCGAACATCCTGCTCCTCCTCGCGCCGCTCGTCGTCGTGATGGCGCTCTCGGAGCTCATCGAGCCGCGCGTCGCCGATGCGTGGCCGTCGTTCTGGAACGCGGGCGGGCGGGAGTTCGTCACCCTGGCGATCGCCGCATTCGTCTACCTCTTCAGCCCGCTCATCGCCCGACTGGTCCTCCAGCTCGAGCCGGTGCCGCCCGGCGAGCTTCGCGACGACCTGCAGGCGGTGTGCGACGGCAGCGGCGTGCGCGTGCGTCAGATTCTCGTCTGGCGGACGGATCATGCGATGGTGAACGGCGCGGTCATGGGACTGATCGCGCCGCTGCGATTCGTGATGCTGACCGACGGGCTGCTCGAACTCCTGCCGCGCGACGAACTTCGCGCGGTGATGGCCCACGAGATCGGCCACGTGCGCCGCCGTCACCTCCCGTGGATGCTCGGGATGCTCGTGGCCCTGCTCGTGATCGGCTCGTTTGCGATCGACTGGCCGGCGCAGCGCGTCGATGCGTGGATCCGCAGCGCGGCGTGGGACGTGCCGACCAAGGTGGACGCGATGGCCTGGCTCGACCGGGGCGCTGCGCTCGGCGCGACGCTCATCTCGCTCGGGCTCTTCGGCTGGGTCTCGCGGCGCATCGAGCGGCAGGCCGACACCTTCGCCGTCCAGTACCTCTCGACCGCGGCGGGAAGTCCGCACATCACGCCCGGCGCCGTCGCGGCCATGAGCGGAGCGTTAGGGACCGTCGCCCGTTTCGCCGGCGTCTCGCCCCGTCGCGCGTCGTGGCGCCACGGCTCGATCGCCTGGCGCCAGGGATATCTCGGCGGCCTCATCGGCGCGCCTGCCGCGGGCCTGGCGATCGATCGCCTCGTCGCTCTCCTGAAGGTCGCCGTCGTCGTGGTGCTCGCGGCGTTCGTCGCGCTGCTCGCGGTCGACGCCCGGACCGCGCAGGGCGAGGCCGGCGGGCCCGGCTACGATGCGGAGCCGCCGCGGGCCGCGGACCGTTGAGTCCGTGACGCGGCGCCGGCACCGAGGTTGGCCATGCGATTCGTCAAGATGCACGGGATCGGCAACGACTACGTCTACGTGAACGCGTTCGCGGAGCGCGTCGACGATCCCGCCTCGCTTGCCCGCCTCGTCTCGCCCCGCAACACCGGCGTCGGAAGCGACGGGCTGATCCTCGTCTGTCCGCCGATCGTGTCGGGCGCCGACGTCCGCATGCGGATGTTCAACGCCGACG
The DNA here is from genome assembly GCA_044220875.1 of Phycisphaerales bacterium. Classification (GTDB taxonomy): domain Bacteria; phylum Planctomycetota; class Phycisphaerae; order Phycisphaerales; family SM1A02; genus JAEUIT01. The sequence continues at coordinate 9,203 of JBGAQH010000003.1, forward strand.
GCAGCGAGAGCGAGATGTGCGGCAACGGCGTGCGCTGCGTGGCGAAGTTCGCCGTCGATCGCGGCATCGCCCGCGCCAACCCGCTGCGGGTCGAGACCGGTCGCGGCGTGCTTGCCATCGAATGGGAGGCCGGCCCCGACGGGCGAGTGACGCTCGCGACCGTCGACATGGGGCCGCCGATTCTCGAGGCAGAACGGATCCCCGCCCGCGTGCCAGGCATCGCCCCCTCCGGACGCATCGTCGACCTCCGCGTTGAGCGGGCATTGCTCGCCGCGGGCGACGAGCGGTGGATGGACGCGAGCGGATGCGAGACGTCGATCACCTGCGTTTCGATGGGCAATCCGCATGTGGTCGTCTTCTGCCGCGACGTCGCCGCCGTGCCGCTGGAGCGCATCGGCCCGCCGCTCGAGCGCCACGCCTTCTTCCCGAAGCGAATCAACGTGCATGTCGTCCAGGTCGTCGCCGCCGACGAGGTCATCATGCGGACGTGGGAACGCGGCAGCGGCATCACCATGGCCTGCGGAACCGGCGCCAGCGCCGTCTGCGTCGCGGGCGTCCTCACCGGCCGAACCGCGCCGCGGATCCTCGCCCACCTTCCCGGGGGCGACCTGCGGCTCGCATGGGAGGGCGAGGGCGAGAGCGTGCGCATGACCGGACCGGCGACGGAGGTCTTTGAGGGGGAACTCTCCGCGAGTCTCCTGCGCGACGCCGCGACCGCCGCGGAGTGCCGGCGATGAGCGGACTCGACGAGATCGAGCGGTCGCTCTGTGCGGCGCTCGCCCGCCGCTCCGACCGCATGTACGGCGAGATCGAGCGAGCGGTCGCGATCCCGACCGGCGGGGCCTTTCGCCCCGGGCTCGACGAGCTGCGCGGACTGCTCTGCGATCGGCTGAGGGCGCTCGGCGCCTCGGTGACGGTGCATCCCGGCGAGCCTCGGCCCGCGTGGCTGGCGCTGCCGCACGAGGAGGCCGACGCGGGGAACGCCGACGTCCCGCCGGTGGCGATCGCGGCGCGACTCGACGGCCAGCGCGGCCCGCGCGTCCTGCTCGCCGGACACATTGACACGGTGCATGACCCGAACGGCGCGTTCCGGACGCTCACCCGCGAGAGCGCCACGATCGCCCGAGGCCCCGGCGCCGTCGACATGAAGGGCGGCATCATCCTGGCCATGAACGCCCTCGAGGCGCTGGCCGACGCGGGCATCGGCCTGCGCTTCAGCATGCTGCTCAACAGCGACGAGGAGACCGGCTCCTTCCATTCGGCGAGCGCCATCGAGCGCGCCGGCCGCGCCCACGACGTCGGCATCGCGCTCGAACCCGCCGGCGAGAACGGCGGCCTTGTCGTCGAGCGCATGGGGTCGGGGCATTTCCGCATCGACTGCACCGGCCGGACCGCGCACGCCGGACGCGACTTCGCCAAGGGGATCAGCGCCGTGAACGCCCTGGCCAGGGCGATCCTCGACGTCAGCGCCGCGTGCGATCCCGCGGCGGGGCGCATCGTCAACGTCGGGCCGCTGCGCGGCGGGCACGTCTCGAACGCCGTGCCCGATGCGGCCAGCGCATGGGGCAACGTGCGCTTCGACAACCCCGAGGCGATGGCCGAACTCGCCCGGCGCTTCGATGCCCTGAACACGCCCGAGGGGGCGCTCCCGGGCGTCCTCGTCCGCCATGCCTTCGCCCGCCCGGCGAAGCCGATCACGCCCGCCGTCGACCGGTTCGCGCGGGCGGTGCGCGACGTGGCCGAAGCGTTAGGTCAATCGCTGCCCTTCACGCGGACCGGCGGCGTCTGCGACGGAAACATCCTCCAGTCGGTCGGCCTGCCGACGCTCGACACGCTGGGCATTCGCGGCGGGAATCTCCACCGCACCGACGAGTTCATCGAGATCCCGAGCATGGTCGAGCGGGCCCAGCTTCTGGCCATCGTGCTCAAGCGGCTCCACGAGGGATCGATCACGGTCGGCTAGCCGGCACCCGAGCGGCCCGCGCCCGCCGCGTCGAGGCCCCGCTGAAGGGCGACGAAGGCCAGGACGAGGACGCCGACCACGATTCGGGTCCACCACGAGCTCAGGGTTCCCTCGAAGGTGATGATGGTCTGGATGAGCCCGAGGATCATCACGCCCATGAGCGTGCCCATGACCGAGCCGACGCCGCCGCGGAGGAGCGTCCCGCCGATGACGACGGCGGCGATCGCGTCGAGCTCGAGGCCCTTGCACGCCGTCGGATCGCCGGCCTGCTGATAGAGCGCGAAGATCACGCCCGCCAGCGCCGAGAGTCCGCCGGCGATGGCATAGACCGCGACGCGGGTGCGGCCGACCGGCAGGCCCATGAGCGTCGCGGCCTGTTCGTCGTCGCCTAACGCGTAGACCGCGCGGCCGAAGGGCATCTGGCGGAGGACCCACCACGCGGCCGCGAAGACCAGTGCCGCCGCGAGCACCGTGCAGGGCAGCGTGATGCCGCGCGGTCCGAGCGGCAGGACGACCGAGAGCGAGTCGTTGAGCACGGTGGCGACGAAGGGATGGCGGATGCCCAGCGACTGCGGATGCACCGCGAAGGCGAGGCCGCGGGCGAGGAACATGCCGGCGAGCGTGACGAGGAACGCCGGCAGCGCGAATCGCCGAATGAGAAATCCCTGGGCGAGGCCGAAGAGCGTTCCTGCGGCGAGGACGATCGCGATCGCGGGCATCGGATGCACCCCGCCCTGCTCGATGAGCCTCGCCAGGAACACGCTCGTGAGGGCCATGACCGCGCCGACCGAGAGGTCGATGCCGCCGGCGAGGATCACGAAGGTCGCCCCGACCGCGGCCACGCCGAGGAAGGCGTTGTCGACGAGGAGATTCCGAATCACCATCCACGACGCAAAGTGGTCGTAGCGGAGCGAACCGGCGACGAAGGCGGTCACGAGCACCGCGGCGGTCGCCACGAGCGGCATGTCCCGCGGACTGGGACGGAGGGCCGCGAGGTTCATGCCTCCGCTCCCGCGCCCCGGCCCGCGATGAGCGCACGGAGCGAGGCCCGCAGCGCCGGCGACTGGAGGAGGCAGACGGCGATGACGACGATCGCCTTGGGGGCCGGTGCGATCTCGGCCGAGACGTTGAGCATGTACAGCAGCTTGGTGAGCGTCTGCATGAGCATCGCCCCGATGATCGAGCCAACCAGCGTGAAGCGCCCGCCGGTCAGGGCCGTGCCGCCGATGACGACGGCGAGGATCGCGTCGAGCTCGAGGAGCTGGCCGGCGTTGTTGACGTCGGCGGCGCGGATGTAGGCGCAGTCGATGAGTCCCGCGACGCCCGCACAGCAGCCGCAGAACGCGTAGGCGAGGAGCCGCACGGTGCGCTCGGGAACGCCCGCGAGCCGACTTGCCGCGTCGTTGTCGCCGACGCTCTCGATGAAGAGGCCGATCGCGGTGCGGCGGGTCAGGAGACCGACGAGGAGGGCGACGGCGCCGAGGAGCCAGACCGTCGCGGGCAGTCCGGCGATCGCGCCGTTGCCGACGAAGGCCACGGCCGGGTCGCGGACCGTGACGATGAGTCCGCCCGTGACGAGCTGGGCGACGCCGCGGCCGGCGACCATCAGGACCAGCGTCGCGACGATCGGCTGGAGCCGCAGCGCCGTCACCAGCGTGCCGTTCCAGAGTCCGGCGACAAGCGAGACGCCAAGCGCCGCGGCCATCGCCAGCGGCCATGCGACGCCATGCTCGCTCACCAGCGTGGCGACGATCGCCGCGGCGAGGGCGACGACGGCGCCGACGGAAAGGTCGACGCCGCCGGTTGCGATCACGATGGTCATGCCTAACGCGACGATCGCCACCTTCGATCCGTGGTTGAGGATGTCGATCGGCGTGCCGAAGAGTCGGCCGTCGCGCAGTTCGACGCCGGCGAAACCCGGCGCGAAGAGCGCCCCCAGCGCCAGCAGCAGCACCAGGGCAACGAGCGGCCAGCGGACCGTCCGCAGGAGCGCGAGGAACTCAGCCATGCGAGTCCTCCGCGGATCGATGCGGCCCGACGGCGCCAGCGGGATCCATCGCGGCGATGGCGGCGAGGATCGACGAGGGGGTGACCTCCGAACCGATCAGCTCGGCGACGCTGCGCCGGTCGCGCAGCACCCGAACTCGTCCGCAGGCCCGCACCAGCTCCTCAAGCTCCGAGCTTACGATGAGAAGGGCGAGTCCCTTGGCGCGGAGTTCGTCGACGAGCCGCATGACGTCCTCCTTCGCGCCGATGTCGATGCCGCGGGTCGGCTCGTCGAGGAGCAGCAGGCGGGGATCCGTCGCCAGCGCCCGGGCGATGAGCGCCTTCTGCTGGTTGCCGCCCGAGAGCCTGCCGATCGGCGCGTCGGCGCTGGCGGTGCGGATCCGCAGGGCATCGATGTAGCGCTGGGCGAGCGCAGCGGCCTCGCGAGGCGGAATGCGCCGCAGGGCGCCGCGCCGGGCCTGGAGGGCGATGACGATGTTCTCGCGGACCGAGAGCGAGGGCAGGAGCCCGTCGGTCTTGCGGCTCTCGGAGAGGAACGCGATGCCCAGGCGCATCGCCTGCCGCGGCGAGCGTATGGCCACGTCGGCGCCGTCGATGGCGATCGTTCCGCGGTCCGCGGGCTCGGCGCCGCAGATCGCCCGCAGCGTCTCGCTGCGACCGGCACCCAGCAGTCCGGCCAACCCAACCGCCTCGCCGCGCCCGACCTCGCAGTCGAGATGCTCGAGCGCGCCGCGCCGCCCGAGCCCGCGGGCACTCAGCAGCGGCGCGGGGCGGGCGCCCCCGGTGGAGGGCGTTGCCGTCGCGGCTTCGACGGGACGGCCTACCATCATGGCGATGAGTTCGGAGCGCGGCAGCGATGGCGCGTCGCGCGTACCGACGAGGCGCCCGTCGCGCAGCACCGTGATGCGGTCGGCGATCGCGTAGACCTGGTCAAGGAAATGGGTCACGAGGAGGACGCCGATGCCTTCGCGGCGCAGGCCGCGCAGGATCGCGAACAGCTCGCCGACCTCGTCGGCATCGAGGCTCGAGGTGGGTTCGTCCAGCACCAGCAGCGACGAGCGAACGTCGAGGGCCCTGGCGATCGCGACGAGCTGCTGGACGGCGATCGAGCAGGTCGAGAGCTCGCGGCGCACGTCCATGTCGAGACCGATGCGGGCCAGCGCCCCGCGGGCCCGCTCGCGCACCGCCCGCCAGCGGATCCCGGGGAGTGGCCAGCGCCCGGTCGGCTCGCGCCCGATGCAGATGTTCTCCGCGACCGACGCGTGCGGAATGAGATGCACCTCCTGATGCACGCAGCTCACGCCCATCGCCTCGGCGTCGCGCGGCGAGCGGGCGTCAAGGGTCCGGCCGGCCAGCGCCATCGAGCCGCCGTCGGGGCGATGCACGCCGCTGATGCAGCGGATGAGCGTGCTCTTGCCGGCGCCGTTCTCGCCCATCAGGGCATGAATCTCGCCGCGGACGACGGTGAGGTCAACGTCGTCGATGGCGAGCACCGGACCGAATCGCTTGCGCACGCCGCGGGCCGTGAGGAGCGCCGCGCCGTCCGTCGAAGCACGCTGTTGCGGAGCCGGTTGCGCCACCGCTCAGTAGACCCGCGTCTTGAGATCCTCGGCCGCGGTCGCCTGACGGTAGACCTTCGCCGGCGTGACGATGCGGCGCTCAAGCGGCTTCTTGTCCATGATCGCCTGCACCGCGTCGAAGAGCTGCGGCCCCAGCAGCGGACTGCACTCGACGGTGCAGTTGAGTTCGCCCGCCACCATGGCCTCAAACGCGGCCTTCACGGCATCGACCGAGACGATCTTGATGTCGACGCCGGGCTTGAGGCCCGCGGCCTTGATCGCCTCGATGGCGCCGATGGCCATGTCGTCGTTGTGCGAATAGAGCGCCGTGATCGACTTCCCCTCGGGGCTCTTGAGGAATGTCTCCATCACCTCGCGGCCCTTGGCTCGCGTGAACTCGCCCGACTGGCTCTTCACGATCGTGATGCCGGGGTGATCCTTGATCGCTTCCTCGAAGCCCTTCTTGCGGTCGATCGCCGGCGCGGATCCGGGCGTGCCCTGCAGTTCGGCGACGACGGCCTTGTCGCCGGTCGCCTCGATGAGCCACTTGCCGGCCTCGCGGCCCTCCTCGACGAAGTCGGCGCCGATGAAGGTCGCGAAGAGCGTGTCGTCACTCACCTCGACTGCGCGGTCGGTGAGGATGACCGGAATGCCGGCAGCCTTGATTTCCTTGAGGACCGGCTCCCAACCGGTCTCGACGACCGGCGAGAAGGCGATCACGTCCACCCCCTGGGCGATGAAGCTGTGCAGGGCCTTGAGCTGGTTCTCCTGCTTCTGCTGGGCATCGCTGAAGGTGAGCTCGATCCCGCGCTTCTCCGCTTCCCTGCGGATCGAGTCGGAGTTGGCCTTGCGCCAGTCGCTCTCGGCGCCGATCTGGGCGAAGCCGACGCGGATCGGCTTCGTCGCCGGCGTCGCGCTCCCTCCCGCGGCGGCCTGCGGACTGGGCTTCGGCGGCGTCGGTGCCGCGGCCTGCTGTCCCTTCGACGACGAGCCGTCGCAGGCGACGAGCAGGCTGGCGAGGGCGAACGCGAGAGTGAGAGCGGTGCGTCGAAGGGTCATGGTGGTCACCGGAAAGAAACTGGTCTGAACGTTGCGTGCGAAGCGTACCGCGCTACCGGCCGGCCGCCGGCGCGTCGGCCTCGACTCGCCACTCGTGCACGCCGCCGGCCCACTCCTTGCGGGAGGTGACGACGATGCGCAGGCCCTCGGCGAGCGTTGGCTGGAACTCGCAGCGGTTGTAGCGGTCGCCGACGACCCCATAGCCGCTCGGGCTCTGAACCTCCGACCACGCTCCGCTGCGCTTGGCCTCCAGGCGCCACGACGCGGGGAGCCGACAGGCGCCGCGACCGGTGTCGTCGAACCAGTAGACCTCGACGGCACGGACGCGCGTCGGTTCGGCGAACTCGTAGGTGATCGTCTCCTCGGTGCCCATGCGCGGCCACCAGTGGAGGAAGGGATGCTCGTGATCGCCCGAGGAGCTCGGCTCCAACTGATCGGAAAGGGCCGCAAGATCGCCGCCGAACGAACTGCTGGCCTTCGCGCGGTGGGCGATGGTCGGGGCCGGTGCGGGCTTCGCGGCCGCGGGGTCCTTCGCGATCCAGACCGCCATCGGTCCGGGCGTGCGATTCGCCCAGAGCGCATAGGGAATCGCGACGGCACGCATCGCCGCGCCGGTCGCGAGTCCGCCTTCGAGCGTGCGCTCGACGGAGCGCATGCTGCCGACGAGCGTCGGTGCGCCACCGAGCTCGGCGATCGGCGGACCGACCGTCCACGGCACGGAAGGATCGACGATCGCCCCAAGCGGCAGGTGGCCGCCGCTCTGGGCATTCGCGTTGTCGATCGACTCAAGGCAGTAGACGAAGGGGCCGCGCTCGAGGGCCATGCGCCCGCGGTCCGCGGCGACGCGCTCGTCGGCGGTGACGGTCATGATCGGCATGGAAAGCGTGAGGGTCACGGTGTCGCCGGCGTTCCAGGTCCGGTCGACCACGGCGTAGCCGCGCTCGGTCGCGAAGGTCGTCGCGACCCCGTTGACGAGGACGCGCACCGGCTCGCCCCGCGGCGCGGTCGCGCGATAGAGCTCGGGGTCGGCGTCGGCGCCGCGGGCCCACGCGGGAATCCGGATCCGCAGCGCGAAGGGCAGGGGAGTTGCCGGACGAAGCGTGAGCCGAACGTCGCCGCCGAAGGGCATCGAGCCGCGGGACTCGAGCGCGACCGGCGCGCCGCCGACGGCGGTCTTCGCCGTGCCGCCGAGGAAGAGGTTCACGTAGAGGTCGCGCGGCCCCGTCGCGTATGCGAAGCCCGGCATCGAGGCGATGAATCGCACGACGTTCGGCGGACAGCAGGCGCAGTCAAACCAGGGCGAGCGCTGCCGGCCGGACGAGGCCTCGAGCGGATTCGGATAGAAGAACCGGTCGCCCGCGAGCGACCAGCCGGCGAGCATCCCGTTATGGAGCGTGCGCTCCAGCACGTCGACGTAGCGCGCGTCGCCGGTGGCGAGGAAGAGGCGCTGCGACCACTGCACGAACGCGATGGCGGCGCAGGTCTCGTTGTAGGCGCTGCCGTTGGCGAGCTCGAAGGGAATGCCGAATCCCTCGTTGTTCCCCTGGCTGCCGATGCCGCCGGTGAGGTACATCTTGCGGGCGACGATGTCGTTCCACACCGACTCGCTCGCGTCGAGATAGCGGCGGTCGCGGTCGAGGCGGGCGAGCTCGAGCATGCCCGACTGGAGATAGGCGAGCCGCACGGCGTGGCCGACCGCCTCGTGCTGCTCGAGCACCGGGGCGTGGTCCTGGGCGTAGTCGCCGTAGAGCGGCCGGCCGCGGTCCGCCCGGCCGCGGGTGTCGATGAAGAAGCGGAGCAGGTCGAGATAGCGCCGGTCGTGGGTCGCCTCGTGCAGCTTCGCGAGGCCGATCTCGACCTCGGGATGTCCGCAGGGGTGCTGGTTCCCCTTCGGTCCGAAGGTCGCGGCGACGAGGTTGGCGTTGCGGATGGCGATGTCGAGGAGCTTCGTCGCGCCGGTCGCCTTCGCGTAGGCGACGCCGGCCTCATAGAGATGGCCCGCGCAGTAGAGCTCGTGGCCGCCGCCCATGTCCGACCAGCGCGGCGCACCGCCGGGCGGCATGTTGTCGGGATCGAGGATGGTGCGCGAGGTATAGAGATATCCGTCCGGCTCCTGGGCGGCGCCGATGAGGTCGATGATCGCGTCGCACCGGGACTTCAGGGCGGCGTCGGGCGCCGTCGCGAGCAGGTTGGCGCAGCCCTCGAGCGCCTTGTAGACGTCGGAGTCGTTGAAGAAGTAGCCGTGCATGCCGCCCTTCTGGGGGGCGTGCTCGGCCATGGCCTTCGCGGCCATCCGGAAGTTGGCGATGCGCCCGGTGCGCTCGCACTCGTCGAGGACATGCGGGGCGGTGACCGCGCGATTCGCCGCCAGCCGCGGCGACCAGAAGGGATCCTCGACGGTGACGTCGGCGAAGGGCACCGCACGGATCGCCTCGTCCGCGGCGCGGGCCGTCGCGCTCGGAAGAGGGAGAGCGCACAGCAGGGTGACGATGGCGGCGGCGATTCGGCAAGGCATGGCGTGCTCGGAGATGCTGGGGGAATGAGCGAAGCGTTAGGACCCGCGCAGCGTGCGGAGCCCGAAGATCCCGCCGGCGATCTCGCCGTTGGGGGCCGGTTCGATGCGGACCTCGATGGACCGCTTGCCGCGCGTCAGCTCGGGCGGAATGGCGTACTCGACCATCGGGAATCGGCCCTCGCCGTTGCCGACGAGGCGCTCGCTGGCGATGCGCACGCCGTCGACGAGGAGGTCGAAGACCCGGGCGCCGCCGTCGCGGTCGAAGTAGTTCACGCCGAGCGCCATCGGGACCTCGGGATCGACGTCGAGGCGATAGCGGATGCGGCCGCCGACGGTCGCGTCGCGCCAGCGCCGGCCGTTGACCTCGCCGGTGCGCGAGCGCTCGGCGTCGAGGGCATGGTTGCGCTCCGACGTCTCGTCGCCCGGCGCGACGCGATCGACGGTGCGGCGTTCGCGATCCCTGGTCGCGGCAAGCGCGGCCTCGTAGGCCTTCTGCCGCGATCCGCCGGGAGAACCGAAGGGCCAGTAGACGCCGTAGCGCTCGTCCACCACGCGCTCGAGCGGCAGGAACGTGCGGTCGCGGGGCATCCCCTCGGTGCGCCACGCGAGCGGTCCGGTCGCGTGAAGCCACGTCGCCGGGGCGAGCTTGTCGCCGGTGATCGGCGCGATCGGAAGATCGTCCGCGCCGCTCTCCTCGTCGACGATGCCCGCAAGGACGATCGGCCCGGAGAGAAGCGCGCCCAGCCCGGGATCGTCGGGCATCGTGATCACGCGAAGCGGCATCGGCAGTTCGACGTGCACGCGATCGCCGGCGGCCCAGGTGCGGCGGATGTCGATCCAGCGTCCCGTTCCCGCGGGAACCTGAATCGGGGCGCCGTTGACCTCGACGCGCACGCCGTCGGTTGCCCACCACGGAGCGCGGAGGACAATCGCGAACTCGGTCGGGCGCTCGACCGAGTCGATCTCGATGGTTGATTCGCCGCGCTCGGGAAAGCCGGTCGTCTGATGCAGCTCGACGGCGCCGGCGCGCGTCGACGGCCAGCGGAGCGAACTCGGCACGAATTGGGCGACCACGAGATCGCCGCCGCGCTCGAGGTAAATGCCCTCGGCGAGTTGGGCATAGGCCTCGATGCCCGTGCCGTAGCAACAGGTCATCGTGTCGAAGGGCGTGCCGTGGTCCTTGCGCTGGCTGGTGAGGAGCGGCAGGGAGTAGATGAACATGCCCGTCGCCGGATGCTGGCTGACGGTGATGCCGTTGTGCAGGATGCGCTCGAGCTCGTCGGCGTAGCGAACGTCGCCGGTCCAGAGGAGGAGCGACCGGGTGATGCGCGACCAGTTGTAGCTCGTGCAGAACTCCTGCGTGGTCGCCGAGAGCGTGTTGGCGAGGCGACCGGGCGGCCCCCAATATTCGCCCGAGTTCGACCCGCCCGTGGCGTAGCTGTGGTCCTCGTGCAGGACCTTCCAGAACTGCTCGACGATCGAGCGGGCCCGCGCGTCGCCGGTCAGCTCGAAGGCCCGCGCCTGCCCCTCGATCTGGGCGAGGTGGGTGTTGGCGTGCAGCCCGGCGAGCGGATCCTCGCCGCGGGCGAGCGGGTCGAGGAACGCCCGCTTCTGGAAGCGCGAGGCGAGGGCGAGGTGACGCGGATCGTGCGTCGCGGCAAAGAGGTCGAGGAGCGCCTCGTGCATGCCGCCGAACTCGTTGCCGAGCATGCGCTGCATGGCGGACTCGTCGAGCGCGGCGCACCGGCGCTCGATGCGCTCGGCGAGTCCTCGGGCGACCTCAAGCGCCTGCCCGTCGCCGGCGAGCTCGTGCATCGCCAGCAGTCCGGCGAGGAGCTTGTGCAGCGTGTAGTAGGGGGCCCACACGGCGCGGCCGGACTCGACGCGATCGAGGAACTCCTCGGGGAACGCGCTGACATAGCCGTTTCCCAGGGCACGCTGGCAATCGGCGAGTCCCTGCACCACGGCTCGGGCGTTGGCCCGGATCGCGGCGTCGTCGACGTGGCGGAGGATGTGGGCGCAGGCCGAGAGATAGTGGCCGATCGAGTGGCCGCGGAGCTCGATGTCGGGCGACTCCCAGCCTCCCAGCGGCGCACCCGGCGCTGGGAGCCCGGCGTTGTGGCGGAAGGTCCAGAGCAGCCGGTCCGGCTCGAACGAGGCGACGTAGCGGCGATTGGTCTCGAAGGCGTCGAGGAGCGGTCCCGGCGCGAGCCGCGCGGCGCCCTCGGGAAGCGCGTGCAGCGCCGCGGGCGGCGGCCGCTCGGCCGGCGGCGCGGCGAGCAGGGCGAGCAGGGCGAGCAGGGTGAGCGATGGAGGCGTGATGGGCATCGGCGGCGCGACTTACTACACTACGCTCAGAATGTACCAGCATCCCTCGCAGCTCCGGGTCGCGAACGTCCGTCGGGCGTTCCGGACGCTGCTGGCCCGGGGGCCCTGCTCGCGCGCCGAGCTCGCCCGCCTCATCGGCCTCTCGCAGGTCACGGCGGGCAAGGTCGTCGACGGGATGCTCGACGCAGGCATCGTGCGGGAGATCGAGCAGCGCTCCGCGACGGAGGAGCGGCCGGCGATGGGGCGTCCTCCCCGCATGGTCGGACTGAGCTCGGCGATGCGATTGCCGGTCGTCGAGATCGGCGCCCGCGAAACGGTCGTGCGCGACGTCTCGCTCGCCGAGGCGGCGCGACCGGAGGTCGAGGGCGACCGCGGCGGATCGGAGGGCGCCGTGACCTTCGCGACGCCGCGTTCGCTCGCGGCGTTCATGGCCGAATTGGCGCGGGCCAGGACGAAGGTGCCGACCACGAAGCTCGCGCGTCGGCCCCGGGCGCTCCTCGTGAGCGTGCCAGGCGTGCTGGCGGCGGACGAGGACGACGGGGGAAGCAACATCCTCTTCTCCCCCAATCTCCGCTGGAGCAACGGTCGCGAGCTCCTCGCCCGCATGGGCCGGGCCTTTCGGGCCCGCGTCTGTGCGGTGCAGGAGATCCAGGCACTCGCCCTTGGCCACATCGCCGCCGGCGCCGCGCCCGACTCCTTCGTTCTCGTCGACTTCGACGATGGCGTCGGCGGCGCCATCGTCACCGGCGGCCGGCTCCTGCACGGGCCGCTTCCGCTCTGCGGCGAGATCGGCCATACGGCGGTGTACGGCAACCGCCGGCGCTGCGGCTGCGGCGCCGTCGGATGCCTCGAGACGCTCGTCTCGCGCGGCGGCGTCCTCACGAGCTATCGCGCTCGGCGACGGCGGCCGCGGGCGCGATGGTCGGAGTGCGCCGATCACATCGCCTCCCGCGGCGTCGAGTCCTGGCTCGAGCCCTCGATCGAGGCCGCCGCGACGGTGATCGCCGGAGCGCTCAATCTCACCGGCGCGACCGATCTCGTCCTCACCGGGGAACTTCCCGCCCTCCACCCCGGCGTTCTCGTTGCATTCGAGCGCCGCGTGCAGGAGCATGCCCTCGTCGGTCGCTTCGCGCGGCTCCAGTGCCGATGCGCGCCGCGCCGCCGGGCCCTGGGACTCGTGGCGGCGGCGGCCGACCGCGTACTGCTGCCCGAGCCCGCGATGCCCACGGCCGCGCCCTAACGCTTCGTTCACCACGTCACCTCCACCATGACCCCCACGACCACCACCTCCCGATTCGCGATTGGCGTCGACTACGGCACGAGCTCGGTGCGGGCCATGGTCGTCGACGTCGACACCGGCGAGGAGATCGCGATCGGCACGTGGAACTACGCCCACGGCCGCGACGGCGTGATCCTCGACGAGCGCGAGCCCGATCTCGCCCGCCAGCATCCGGCCGACTACGGCGAGGGCTTCCGCCGCTCCGTCGGCGAGGCGGTCATGCGGGCCCGCGCGACGCCGCGATTCGCGCCGGATCGCGTCGTCGGCATCGGCATCGACACCACGGGATCGACGCCGCTGCCGGTGGACGGCGACGGCGTGGCCCTTGCCCTCCGCGACCGATTCGCCGGCAACCCCGCCGCGATGGCCTGGCTCTGGAAGGACCACACCGCGCACGCCGAGGCCGCGGAGATCACCGACGCGATTCGCCGCGCCGGATTGCCCTACCTCGACACCTGCGGCGGCACCTACTCCTCGGAGTGGTTCTGGTCGAAGATCCTCCGCTGCGAGCGCACGCAGCCCGACGTGGCCGCCGAGGCCCATGCGTGGGTCGAACTCTGCGACTACGTGCCGGCGCTCATCACCGGCACCGCCGATCCGCAGCGCATGGCGCGGAGCATCTGTGCCGCGGGCCACAAGGCGATGTACCACCCGCGATGGAACGGCCTGCCGAGCGCGTCGTTCCTCAAAGCGCTCTCACCGGGCCTCTCGCGCGTTCGCGAGCGCTCCGCGGAGCGGGCACTGCCGGCGCACCGCGCCGTCGGCGGGCTCCTGCCGACGTGGGCCCACGACGTCGGCCTGCCCGCGGGCGTTCCCGTGGCGGTCGGCGCCTTCGATGCCCACATGGGCGCGGTCGGTGCGGGCATCGGTCCCGGCACGCTGGTGAAGATCATGGGCACGAGCACCTGCGACTGCATGGTCGCTCCCCTTCATGATGGATTTGCCGATGGGGCTGACGGCGGACTCGACATGCCGGGCGTCTGCGGGATCGTGCCGGAGAGCGTCCTTCCCGGGATGCTCGGCATCGAGGCGGGTCAGTCGGCGGTCGGCGACATCTTCGACTGGTATGCGAATCGCATTGCGGTCGGCGCCGCGGGCACGGCCGCGGAGCGGCACGCGGCGCTCACCGCCGACGCGGCGCGACTTCGCCCGGGCGAGAGCGGACTCGTGGCCCTCGACTGGCACAACGGCAACAGGACGGTGCTGGTCGATCCCCGGCTGAGCGGACTCATCCTCGGGCAGTCGCTGCACACCACGAACGCCGAGATCTACCGGGCCCTGATCGAGGCGACGGCGTTCGGGGCGCTCACGATCATCCGGCGCATCGAGGAGTGCGGCGTGCCCGTGCGCGACATCATCGCCTGCGGCGGGCTCGCGGAACGCAATCCGCTGCTCATGCAGATCTACGCCGACGTCTGCGGCCGACCGATCGCGGTGAGCCGCTCGCCCCAGACCTGCGCGCTCGGCGCCGCGATCTTCGGCGCGGTCGCCGGCAAGGCCCACGCCGACGTTCCGTCCGCGCAACGGGCGATGACCGGCATCCGCGGGAAGCGCTACGAGCCCGATCCGGCACGGCACGCGACCTACCGGTCGCTCTACGCGATCTACCGGTCGCTGCACGACGCGTTCGGGGCGACGACGCCCGATGTCCCGCTGCATCGGACGATGAAGGACCTGCTGGCGATCCGCGATGCGGCGAGGAGTCGACCGTGAGCGTTCTCACCGATCATCGGCGGCTGCGCGAGGAGGTCTGCGCCGCGAACCGCGCCCTCGCCGAGGCGAACCTCGCACCGCTCACCTGGGGCAACGTCAGCGCCATCGGTCCGGGCCGTGACGTCATCGCGATCAAGCCGAGCGGCGTGGCGTACGCCTCGCTCACCCCCGACGACATCCCGCTCGTCGGTCTCGACGGCCGGCGCATCGCCGGAACGCTGCGTCCGTCGACCGACACGCTCACCCATTGCGCGCTCTATCGCGCCTGGCCCCACGTCGGCGGCATCACACACACCCACAGCGCCCACGCAACGATGTTTGCTCAGGCCCGGCGGGCGATTCCCTGCCTGGGCACGACGCACGCCGATCACTTCGCGGGCGAGATTCCGGTGACGCGGCAGCTCTCGCCCGAGGAGGTCGCGGCTGGCTATGAGGCGGCGACGGGGGCGGTGATCATCGAGCGCTTCGCCGGTCGCGATCCGCGGGCCGTGCCGGGCGTGCTTGTCGCCGGCCACGCCCCGTTCACCTGGGGGGCCACGGCGCGGGCATCGCTCGAGAACGCCATCGCCCTCGAGGCGATCGCCCACATCGCCCACGGCACGATCGCCCTGAACGAGCCGTTGGGCACCGCGCAGCCGCTCGAGGCCCACATCCTCGCCAAGCACCGCGAGCGGAAGCACGGGGCGGGCGCGTACTACGGACAGGGCACCTAACACGACGGACGGATCGGGCACCCGAAGGAGAGTCGCATGGCGTTTCAGCGCGAGATCACGATCGGCTTCATTCCCGCCAACCGGGGCTTCTTCTCGAAGGAGCTCGCCGCGTCGATGCGCGACGCGACCGTCGCCGCCATGCGCCGCGCCGGCATGCGCGTGGTCGTTCCCGACGCGGCGATGACCAAGGTCGGCTGCGTCGAGACCCGCGAGGAGGCGGAGCTCGTCGCCGAGCTCTTCCGCCGCGAGCGCGTGCAGGGGATCCTCGTCGGCGCCGTCAACTTCGGCGAGGAGCAGGGGGTCGCGTGGTGCGTGAAGCGGGCCGCGCTCGACGTGCCGATCATGATCTTCGGCTGTCAGGAGGAGGAGCGGCTCACCATGGGCACGCGGCGCCGCGACAGCTTCTGCGGGCTGCTCTCGATCGGCGAGGTGCTGCGCCAGATCGGTGCCCGCTACACGGTCGCGTCGCGCCCGATCTGCTTCCCCGGCGACGCGAGCTTCGCCGCCGACCTTGACCTCTTCCTGCGGATCTGCCGGACGGTGCACGGCCTGCGGAACGCCCGCTATGGCCAGATCGGGGCGCGGCCCGACGCCTTCTGGACCTGCCGCTTCGACGAGAAGCGGCTTCAGCGCCTCGGCCCGACCGTCGTCACCCTCGACCTCTCCGAGGCGATCGCCGGCGCGAACGCGATCTCCGACGACGACGGCGATCTCGCCCGCGTCATCGCCTCGATCCAGGGGTACGCCGACACCTCGCGCATCAAGCAGCTCTCGGTCGTGCGAAGCGCGAAGCTCGAGCTCTTCCTCCGCCGCTGGGGGCGGGCCAACGCGATCGACGCCTTCGGCATCCAGTGCTGGACGAGCATCCAGGCCAACTACGGCGTCTGTTCCTGCACGACGATGAGCCGCTTCGGCGACGAGGGCATGCCCAGCGCCTGCGAGGCCGACATCATGGGGACGATGTCGATGCATGCGGCGATGCTCGCCAGCGCCTCGCCCGCCGGACTCGCCGACTGGAACAACCTCCACAACGACGACGACGAGCTGGTCAACGTATGGCACTGCGGCGTCTTCCCGGCCGCGTTCGCCCGCACGCCGGTGCGGCTCGGCGTCCAGGAGATCATCGCCTCGAGCGGCGCGGCGACCTACGAGGACTCGGAGGGCACGATCGAGTTCGTCGCCCGCGACGGGCCGCTCACGCTCTGCCGCATCACGCAGGATGCGGAGGGGCCGACCCGCGCGGTCATCAGCGAGGGGGCGATCGAGTCGAATCCCGCGGTGACCTTCGGCTGCTACGGCTGGTGCCGCATCCCGGGACTGCAGCGGCTCTATCGCGATGTCCTGCTGCGCCACTTCCCGCATCACGTCGCCGTGACCCAGGGACACGTCGGCAACGCCCTGTGGGAAGCGCTCGGCAACCACATGGGGATGGCCGTGCATCACGCGTCGCAGGAGACGCCCGGGCTCTACGTGCCGCGGCTTCCCTTCGCCGGCGTCCGGCAGTCCGACGCCGCGTTCCGGGCGCCGGTCGAGCTGGCGGGCCGCTGACGGTTCGCATACGTTCCCCGGATGCCCACCTACGGCGTGATTTTCGACATGGACGGCGTCCTGGTCCTCTCCGAGGAGGCCCACTGGCGAAGCTGGCGCGAGGCGGCGGCGCGGCGCGGCGTGACGCTCGCGTACGAGACCTTCCTCTCCTGCTTCGGCCGCGTCAACGCCGATTGCGTGCGGATCATGCTCGGCGACCACATCGCGCCGGAGGAGGCGCTGCGCATCGCCGACGAGAAGGAGGCGGCGATGCGCGAGATCATCCGCCGCGACGTGCCGCTCGCCCCCTCGACGCGCGAACTGTTAGACGCCCTGGCCCGCGACGGGGCGCGGCTCGCGGTCGGCTCCTCGGCGCCGCCGGAGAACGTCGACCTGGTCCTCGACGGCGGCGGCATCCGCGCCCGCTTCGCGGCGGCGGTCGACGGGTCGCAGGTGAGGCGGGGGAAGCCGGCGCCGGACGTCTTCCTGCTCGCCGCCGAGCGCATCGGGCTGCCGCCGTCGGCCTGCGCCGTGATCGAGGACGCGCCCGCGGGCATTCGGGCCGCGGTGGCCGCGGGCATGACGGCGATCGGACTGACGACGACCCACACCCGCGAGCAACTGCTCGAGGCCGGCGCCAACGTCATCCACGCGGACATGCCGGCGCTCTCGCCCGCGCTCATCCGCGCCGCCATCGCCGCAGCGGTGCGGTCCTAACGCCGCGTCAGGGGCGCCGCATGAGGGGCGCGGCGCCCGACGCGCGTTTCATCGATCCCCGCCAACGAACCGACGCCCACACGGGACCGTGTGGGCGTCGCTTCGATGAAGAAAGGTGATTCGGTGCGCGGTGGTGAGGACATCACCAACTCGCCATTACCAGCCAGGTGGTCCGGGCGGCTGAATGGGCGGCCCACCGGGGTTCTTGATGGGATTGCCCGGACCTGCGGGTGGCGGGGAGGGCGGACCGATGGGTGGTCCGCCCGGGCTGTTGCCGGGAACTCCGGGCCCAGGCATCGGCGGGCGCGGCGGGGCGATCGGCGGGTTCGAACCGGGTGATCCCGGATTGCCGAACCCCGGATTGCCAAAGCCCGGCGGGCGCGGCGGCTGAATCGGCGGACCGATGGGCTTCTTGCCGGGCCCGTTGCCTGGGTCGCCAGGCGATGGCGGATTGATCGGCGTGCCGCCCGGGCGCGTGCCAGGTCCTTCGTCCGGTTTGCCACCCGGCTTGCCGCCCGGGACGGGCTTTTGGCCTGGCATCGGACGCTTGTCGCCAGGCTTCATCCCCGGGGTCACTCCGGGGCTTCGCTGGCCGGGATCGATGACCCGACGGCCCGGCCCCCGGGTCGGTTCACCAGGCTTCGGCGGGGCGATGGTCGGGACTTCCGGCGCGTCGGGCTTCTGCACCGGCCTCGGCACTGGGATGACGTCCGGGTGCGAAGGCTCCCGTGGGTTGTCCTTCGGTGTCTGTGGCGGCTGCACGATCGGCGCCGGAGGCGCCGCGGGCGACGTCGCTGGCGGCGGAGTCCCCGTCGCGCCCGCAGTCGCGGCGATGCCGGAAGTGAGCGCGGCGACGACCACCCAACCGCCCGATTTCGCGGGGGAGGCCTTCACGGAATGCGGATCCGCGGGGGTTGGCTGGCTCTCGGCTGGTTCTGGTGTTGCCATGAGATCCTCCGTGATCGAGGGTGCACGAGTCGTTTCCAGCGACCGGGGCGCGGCACACGGGCATTCGGCACCGGCAGGTCGAACCCCGTCCGCAGGTCGCAGACTTCGGGTCCCACCAGCCATACGGAGGATCGGCGTTCCTTTTTGTCGGAACATCCCAATTTGCCGATTCCGTTCATCAGCCTCGTTCTCTGACGCGACCGGATGGGAGCGGAGCGGGCCTCGGGCAGATGCCCGGGTCATCCCACTACGATGGCTGTCCCCTCCAACACATCCGCCGGGCTCACACCCGGCGTCTGACCACCACTTGCCGGCACGATCCATGACCCCCAACGCCACCGCCGACGCACCGACTTCCGCACCCGCCTCCCAGGGGGCATCCTTCGCCTCGAACCCCGTGGTCACCGAGGCCATCCAGCGGATCCTCAAGGAGCTCCGCGCCAAGCAGGCCACGATCAACGGGGCCCGTCCCGCGGTCGGAGCGGGCAAGGCCACCCTCGACGAGTGGCTCAAGCGAAGTGCGGAAGCCAAGGGCCGGCCGGCGCTCTACCCCTACGTCGGCTCGGGCTTCGGCAACGGCCCGCTCGTCGAGCTCGTCGACGGCAGCGTGAAGTGGGACCTGATCAACGGCATCGGCGTGCACATGTTCGGCCACTCCGATCCGGACATGATCGAGGCGAACCTCCGCTCGGCGCTCGCCGACACGGTGATGCAGGGCAACCTCCAGTTCAACGCCGACTCCGTCGCCTTCACCGAACTGCTAGTCCGCGAGGCGGAGAAGTGCTCGTCGCTCAAGTACTGCTTCGTCACGAACTCCGGCTGCATGGCCAACGAGTCGGCCCTGAAGGTCTGCCAGCAGAAGACCAGCGCCGCGCCGCGCGTCATCGCCTTCCAGGACTGCTTCATGGGCCGCTCGACGACGATGGCCCAGATCGGCGACGGCCCCGCCTATCGCCAGGGCGTGCCGCTGAACGTGCAGGTCGACTACATGCCGTTCTACGATCCCGACCTCGGGCAGCGCTCGATCGACATGGCGGTCTGGCACCTCAAGCAGTACATCCATCGCTATCCGAAGCAGCACTCCTGCTTCGTGATGGAGCTCGTCCAGGGCGAGGGCGGCTTCAACGTCGCTCCCCGCGAGTTCTTCCTGCCGCTCATGCAGCTCTGCCGCGACAACGGCATTCCGGTCTGGGACGACGAGGTCCAGAGCTTCGGCCGCACGACCTCGATGTTCTACTTCGACCAGCTCGGGCTCGGCGAGTTCATCGACGTCGTCACCCTCGGCAAGATGAGCCAGGCCTGCGCGGTCCTCTACACGCAGGAGATGAACCCGAAGCCGGGCCTTCTCTCGGGCACCTTCCAGGCGAGCGGCTCGGCGTTCGGCGTCGGGCTCGCCGCGCTGACCAAGCTCCGGGACGGCGGCTACTACGGCCCCGACGGCTCGATCGCCCGGCTGCAGAAGGCGTGGCGCCAGCATGCCGAGGCGTTCGTGAAGAAGCACCCCGCGTGGTTCCCGCCGGTCACGACGCCGATGGGCGGGCGCATGACGCACCTCGTCGCCGGCACCGGCGGCATGATGCGCCTGACCCCCTTCGGCGGCGACAAGGACATGGTGATGAAGCTCCTCCATCGCCTCTTCGCCGACGGCGTCATCGCCTTCTACTGCGGACACGATCCCTATCACCTGCGCCTTCTTCCGCCGGTCGGCGTGATGAAGCCGGAGCACTTCGGTCCGGTGTTCGAGATCTTCGAGAAGAGCTTCGCGGCGGTCGCTGAATGAGCGGATGTTCAACACGGAGTTCACAGAGGACACAGAGGGCACGGAGAAGAGGCGATCGCTGGAACGTCAGGTCGGCGGAACCTGAACGCCACGATCAAACGCATCGGGGCTCGTGAAACGGAAGAGCCCTCCTCTTGTGCCCTCGACCCGGTCTTTGTGCTCTCCGCGTCCGCAGTTCCCGCTGTATTGAAACCCGATTCCCATGTTCATCATCCGCCCAGCCCAGCCGAAGGATCTGCCGACGCTCATGAAGCTCGCGCGGATGGTTCACTTCATCAACCTGCCCGCCGACAGCGACTTGTTAGGGGCGAAGATCCGAAAGAGCCTCGCCAGCTTCGCGGGAAAGGCGAAGTCGGAGCGAGACCGGCAGTTCATGTTCGTCCTCGAGGACCTCGAGACGGAGAACGTCGTCGGCACGTCGGCGGTGATCTGCGCGATCTCCTGGCCCGGCTGCCCGCACGTCTACCTCAAGCTCGGACGCCGCGAGTTCGTCAGCAAGGACCTCGCCACCGGGCAGGTGCACACCACGCTCCAGTTCGGCACCGACGAGAGCGGTCCGAGCGAAATGGGCGGCCTGATCCTCGCCCCGGGATATCGCGGCCACAAGGAGAAGCTCGGCGCCCTGCTCTCCGCGGTGCGCTTCCATTTCATCGGCCTGCACCGCGAGTGGTTCTCGAAGCGGATCATCGCCGAGATGATGGGGGCGGTGACGCCCGACTCGCACACGCTGCTGTGGGAGTACCTCGGCCGCCGCTTCATCAACCTGAGCTACAAGGAAGCGGACCTCTTCTCCGCGCGGTCGAAGGAGTTCATGCTGAGCCTCTTCCCGCGCGACGAGATCTTCGTCTCGCTCCTCCCTCCCGAGGCCCGCAACCTGATCGGGCGGGTCGGCGAGGAGACCGCTCCGGCGCTGGCGATGCTCGAGCGGCAGGGCTTCCGCGAGACCGGCCACGTCGATCCCTTTGACGGCGGTCCCTACGTCGAGGCCGACCGCGACGCGATTCCGCTCGTCCATTCGACCTCGATGCTCACGCTCGGCGCGGCGCTCGCGCCGGCGGCCCACGACGCGGCCCGCGCGGCGATCGTCTCCTCCGAGCCCAAGGAGGACTTCCGCGCCGTCCGCACCGCCTACGCGCTCGCCGGCGAGACGCTCTCGATCTCGGCCGAGGCGATGGCGGCGCTGGGCGTCAAGGCCGGCGCGAAGGTCGGCTTCACGCCGATGGACGCGAAGGTGAAGGCGGCGCCGGCGAAGCACGCTTCACCGAGAAAGGGCGCGAAGTCGAAAGGCTCGAGGACGAAGGCATGAGCACGCCGCACGCCTCGCCGTCGCCGTCGAATTATGTCAACGGCCGATTCCTGCCCCTTCCCGGCGACGCGATCGTCGTGCGCGACCCGAGCGACGGTGCGACCGCGGTCTGGACGAGCGGCGAGTGCGCGGACCATGTGGATGCCGCGGCGTCGGCGGCCCGCGCGGCCCTGCCGGCGTGGGCCTCGCGTCCGCTCGAGGAGCGGGTCGCGCTCCTCAGGCGCTATGCCGAGTGCACCACGCGGACGGTCGACCGCATCGCCGATCGCATCACGCTCGAGATGGGAAAGATCCGCGCGGAGTCGCTGCTCGAGGCGAAGCTCCTCGCCGACAAGGTCGCGATCACGCTCGACGAGATCTCGATGGCGCGGGTCCGCGGCTACGACGTCGCGGTGAACGCGACGCGCAGCGGTCTCTGCCGCTTCCGGCCGCACGGCGTCATGGCCGTCCTCGGTCCCTACAACTTCCCGGCCCACCTGCCCAACGGCCACTTCGTGCCGGCCATGCTGTTAGGCAACACGATCGTCTTCAAGCCCAGCGACAAGACGCCGGGCGTCGCCCAACTGCTCGCCGAGTGCATGCACGAGGCGGGGATTCCGGCAGGCGTCTTCAATGTCGTGCAGGGTGGTCCCGCGGTCGCGAGGGCCCTCGTTGCCCATGACGAACCCGACGGGATCCTCTTCACCGGAAGCTGGCCGGTGGGGCGCGCGATTCTCCAGGCGAACCTCGACCGACCGGGACGGATCGTCGCCCTCGAGCTCGGCGGCAGCAATCCCGCGGTGGTGATGCCGAGCGCCCACCTGCGGCAGGCGGTCATCGAATGCGCGCGGGCCTCCTTCGCGACCACCGGGCAGCGCTGCACCTGCACGCGCCGCATCATCGTCGACCGGCGGATCGCCGACCGCTTCCTGGCGGAGTTCTGTCGGGTCGCGAGCACGCTCCTGGTCGGCCCCGGCTTCTCGCGCGATCCCGTCTTCATGGGACCGATCGTGAACGAGGGATCGTTGAACGCGGTGTTGGGCGAGCAGGCGGCGCTGGCCCGGGCCGGCGGGAAGGTCCTCGTCGCCGCGACGCGCATGGATCGCCCCGGCTTCTTCGTCACTCCCTCGGTGGTCGAGGTGCCGCGCTTCGAGCGGGCCACCGACCGCGAGACGTTCGGACCGCTGGTGAGGGTCGCGATCGTCGACGGTCTCGACGAGGCGATCCGACAGTCGAACGCGACCGACTACGGCCTCGCCGCGTCGATCTTCACCGGCGAGCGCGGCGAATACGAACGCTTCTTCGCCGAGTGCCGCGCCGGCTGCATCAACTGGAACAACGGGACGGCCGGCGCGAGCTCGAAGCTGCCCTTCGGCGGCCTCGGCCATTCCGGCAACCACCGTCCCGCCGCCGCCTTCAGCGTCGACTACTGCGCCTACCCCGTCGCGAGCATGGTCGAGACGAGCGACGCGGCCCCGGTGCCGGAGGGGATGCGGGCCTGAGTCGCAGCGGACTCAGGGCACGCGCGTGATTCGTGCGTCGCGCATCGTCGCGCTGCCGCGGAGGGCGTGCAGGCGAAGGGAGCACTGCACCGCCCGCCAGTCCTCCGCGACCTCGATCCGCACCTCGACGTCCGACCATTCGGCGGTGCCGACCCGCTCGGGGCTTGGCTCGCCGGCGGAGGAGAGAAGGGCCGCGCCGATGCCCGGTTCCTCGGTCGACGCGACGATCTCGTCGGTGCGCAGGGCGGCGCGCAGGAGATAGCGGCCGCGCGAGAGCGGCAGCGTGGCCTGCCAGGAGCTCTCGGCCGTTTCGGCGCCGCCGCAGGTGATTCGGTACTCGCAGCGCTCGCCGATCCGCTCGATCGCCTCGAGTCGCATGGCGTCGCTCTCGCGGAGTGCGCTCCACGCGAGCACCGGCCGCGGCGCATCGCCCTCGAACGCGAGCGCGGGCTCCCGCCCCTCGTGGAGGTGATGCTCAAGAAACGCGGCGCGAAGGGCGATGCGGCGCTTGAGGTCCGCGACGCTCGCCGCGTGGCGGGCGACGGCGTCGGCGCCCCCATCGACGCGCACGTCGGCGAGGACGGGGGCGAGGCGCCGGGTCGCCCGGTCGATCGTCGCGTCCATCCTGGCGACGTCGAAGACCCGTGGGGCCAGCTCGCGGACACGCTCGCGATAGCGGGCGAACCAGCGGTCGGATCGAAGCACCGCCGAGGAGAGCATCGGGGCAGCGTCCCCGTAGAGACGCGCCGCGGGATCGCCGAGGATCTGGTCCATGCCGTGGGGGAGGAGGAGGGCCCTGTGGCGCGTGGGGTCGACGTAGACGCGGTAGTTGTTGGCGCTGTCGGTGTACCCGTCCCAGTGGCCGATGAGCCGCTCGACCGCCATGAACGTCACGAGCGATTCCATGTCGACCAGGGCCTCGAGGCGCTCGATGCAGCGCGGGAAGTCCCCGTCGCGGCGGGCCTCGACGATCGCCCGCAGGTCGTCGCGGTCGGGCTCGCCCTCGCCCGATTCGCGGTGGAGTTCGGCGTCGAGATCCTGCATCAGGCCGCCGTCGTAGAGGTTGCCGCTCGCGTCGGCACCGTGGCGGCGCAGGAATGCCGGACCGAAGCTCTCCTTCAGGACATAGAGTCCGCAGTCGCGGCCGTTGAGCCAGACGCGGGCGTGGGTCACGCGCGTCGCGGGAATGCCCGCGGCGCGGAAGGCCTCGCTTCCTAACAGTTCGTTCAGAAGAGTCTCGTCCTGCACCGAGTTGTTGAGGTGAAACCTGGCCAGGCCGCGGAAGCTCGCGTCACGGTCGTAGCGACGGACGTCGACGGTGAGGGCCGGCCGGTCGTCAATGTCGCGGAAGCTTCCGGCGCTTCCCTTCAGCCGGATGCCGACGGCGGACGCCTTCCCGTCAGCCTCCATCGTCGCCCGCACGTAGCCCCGCGGCTCGGCGCGGAGCCGCGTGACCTCGGCCTCGCCGACGGTGAACCGGAACGTCGGGATCTCGCCGGCGAAGAGCGCATCCGAGGGATCTTCCTCATGCGCCGCGGCATGCACGGGAGGTTGGCCCGTCTCGTGGGCCGCGAGCGGCTGCCCGATGATGAGGACGGCGATCAGGCCGAGGATCGGGGTGAAGGCCTGGACGACGAACGCGAGCGGCGGGGGGAGCGTGCGCACGGGCCCATTATCGCCGGCCCGCCCGATCGCGGATTTCGCCGAAGGGGCGCCCGTGCCGCATCGCCGGGCGGCTACTCTCCGAATCCCCCGCAATGCTCGACCTCTCGGTCATCATCCCCGCCTGGAACGAGGAGCGCGAGCTCCCGGCGACGCTCGGGCAGATTCGCGACATCCTCGCCGAGATCGGCCGGAGCTCGGAGATCATCGTCGTCGACGACTCCTCGACCGACCGGACCGCCGAGATCGCCCGCTCGTTCGGGGCGCGCGTCGAAAGGGTCGAGAAGCGGCAGATCGCCGCGGTGCGGAACGCCGGCGCCGCCGTGGCCGCGGGGCAGTACCTCGTGTTCGTCGACGCCGACACGCGCGTCCCCTACGCGACGCTCGCCGCGGCCCTTCGCGAACTCGACGCCGGCGCGGTCGGCGGCGGAGCGGGGGTGCGGATGGACGGCCGGGCGCCGCTCCTTCTCCTCCCCTCGCTCATGCTCTTCATGCTGGTCTGGCGATGCCTCGGCCACGCCGCCGGCTGCTTCGTGTGGTGCCGGCGCGACGCCTTCGCACGGGTCGGCGGGTTCGACGAGCGCTACTTCGCCAGCGAGGAGATCTGGATCAGCAAGGCCCTCAAGTCCGAGGGGCGATTCGTCATCGTCGAACCGCCGGTCGACACCAGCGGCAGGAAGATGCGGATGGGCCGTCCGCTCGCCCTGCTCCTCTACGCGGCGAGGCTCATCGCCGGCGGGCCGCGGGCGTGGCAGCGGCGCGAGGGGCTCGAGCTCTGGTACGACGGACGGCGGGAGTGAGCGAAGCGTTAGGCGGCGCGGCGGGCGGACGTCGCCTCGCGGGCCTGCCGTTCGAGCAGCCGGTCGTATTCGTCGAGGCCGACCCGGTCGAAGGCCCGCGCGACGTGCGGATCGAACTGGCTTCCGGCGCCGCGCTGGATCTCGGCCAGCACGCGCTCGCGCGGCAGGGCGGAGCGGTAGGAGCGGTTGGAGCTCATGGCGTCAAAGGCGTCGGCGATGCCGATGATGCGGGCCATGAGCGGAATCGCCTCGCCGGCGAGCCTGTGCGGATAGCCGCGCCCGTCCCAGCGCTCGTGGTGATGGAGCACGCCGGGCAGGAGATCCTCGAAGCCGACGATGCCGTCGAGGATGCGATGGCCGATCTCGGGATGCTGGCGGATCGCCGCGAACTCGCGCTCGGTCGGCGTGCCGGGCTTGCGGAGGATCTCCTCGGGGACGCCGATCTTGCCGACGTCGTGCACGAGTCCCGCGAGCCGGACGCGCTCGACCTCGGCGTCGGCCATTCCCAGCTCCCGGGCGATCGCCTCGGCGACGACGGCGACGCGCTGCGAATGGCCGCAGGTGTAGCGGTCCTTCGCGTCGATCGCGGCGACGAGGGCCTCGAGCGTTGACCGCATCATGGCCTGCTGCTCGTCGAAGCGGGCGATGTTCTCGTGGAAGGTGCCCAGGAAGTCGGCGGTCGCGTCGAGGAACTGGATCTCGGGTCCGGCCACGGTGGCATCCGGGCCGGTCTTCCCGCCCGCCAGCATCATGCCGATCACCGAGTCGTCGTGGGTCACGGGCTCGCAGACCACGTCGCCGTGGGCGAGGGCCGCGAGCGGATCGCGGGCCGGCTCGAGCACCTTGGTCCAGCTGTCGCCGCGCATGGCCGCGACGCGCTCGCCGCTGAGGGCCTCGAGGCGGGCAAGGTCGCCGGGAAAGGCGCCGGCCATGATGAGCCTGGCCCGAAGCGTCGGGGCCACGTGGGCCGCCGCGCCGAATTGCACCGCGACCCATCGGAAGGGAAGCGTGCGCTGGATGTCGCCGCAGAGGGAGCGGACCATCGCCTCGGGCTTCTCGGAGGAGGCGAGGAGACGCAGGGCCCGGAAGAGCCCATAGGTCTCCTCGTAGGCCTCGGCGAGCTTGTCGCAGAAGTCGTTGATGGTCCGCTCGTCGCTGGTCCGTCGGAGGAGGTCCTCGACGCTCCAGCCGAGGATCTCCGCGATGCGGACGCCCTCGGCCTCGGCGAGGTCGGCGTCGGCGACGATGGCCTCGTCGCCGATCCGCACCGCAAAGCGGTGGGTGCCGTCGGCACGGCGGGCGTGGGTGAGTCCGGGGTGAAGATCCGGCGCCGGGCAGCTGCGGAAGCGCAGGCCGATGGTCGCGCCGCGCGAGCGGATCGTCTCCAGCGCGCCGTTGGGCGACTCCGCGGCCGGCGCGGGGACGAGCGAGAGGTGCGGTGCGTCGCTCATGCCGCGGCTCCGCGGGAGGGCTCGAGTCGGTCGCGGTACTCCTGGATGATTGCGAACACTTCGCGCATGCTGAACGGCTTCATGAGGAGGTGCTGGACGTTGGTGTCGCCGACCTCGCCGCAGGCGATGCGGCAACCGCGCGACGACATGAGGATCACGGGGGTCTCGGCGAGGTTCTCGTCCGCGCGGAGCTCGCGGGCCATCGAGAGCCCGTCGAGGCGGGGCATCTGGTGGTCGCTGATGACCAGGTCGGGCCGCTCGCGGCGGGCGATCACAAGGGCCTCCTCGCCGTTCTCCGCACCCGTGGCGAGGTAGCCTGCCTGCCGGAGCTTCACGACCAGCATGAGCCGGATCGCCGGCTCGTCCTCGGCGACGAGCACGCGCATGCCCGCACGGGCGTTGGTTGGGTCCTGTCGTTCCACCGGAAATGCCTCCGTGCCCGAACTATCGGCAGGCGCCAACGGGGCATCCAGCCCGAGGGCGGGGATGTCGCGATCGCGACGCGCAGCGATGCCCGATCGGGCGCGACGGCCCGGCGAACGCCTCCCGTCCGATAGCGCCGCCCCGTGGCCCGGCAGCGGGGCCCGGATTTCCCTTCCGCGGCGGCAAGGCGCCGCCCCGGGTGACCGATGGAATGCGAACGCGGCGGCCCGGCCGTCGCGAGCCCGTTCCCACCGGAGGTCGCATGTCGTCGTCGTCGAAGCGCCCGCGGCCCGTCCGCGGGTTCAGTCTCATCGAGGTCGCGATCGTCATCGTCGTCATCGGCGTGCTCGCCGCGATCGCGGTGCCGCGCCTCAGCCGCGGGGCGACCAGCGCCGGCGAGAGCGCGCTCGCGGACAGCCTCAACGCCCTGCGCGGCGCCGTCGAGGACTTCGCGGCCGAGCATGGCGGGGCGTTCCCTCCGCTCGAGCGCTTCGGGGAAGCCCTCACCATGCACTCGAACGCCGCGGGCACCGCCTTCGGCGAGCGCGACATCGCGTCCGGAGTCATCTTCGGCCCCTACCTGCGCGAGCTTCCGCCGCTGCCGATCGGCGTCCGACGCGGCGGAACCGGCGCGGTCGCCGCCCCCGGCGGCGACGGCGGCTGGATCTACGACGCGTCCACGGGCACGGTCCGCCCCAACTGCGACGACGGCGAGATCGACGCGAACGGCCGGCGATACCGCGACTACTGAGCGCCCTCGGCGGGATGAACGAAGCGTTAGGCGTGCCGCGGCGCGGTGACGATCGCGAGCGCCTTCCGCAGCCGCTCGATCGCCCGCGTGGTGGCCTTGCGGACCGCCTCCGGCGTCGTGCCCAGCCGCCCGGCGGCCTCGTCGTAGGTGACGCCCTCCGCCGACCAGCCGATGAGCTCGCGGTCGCGCTCGGGGAGGAGCGCCATCGCCTTGGTGACCGCGGCGATCTCCTCGCGGCGCTGGGCGAAGGTGCGCGGGCCCAGTCCGGGGGCGTGGGGGGCGGAGCCGGTGCTCTGGGTGAGCCGCAGGACCGGCGCGCCGCGCCGCTTCAGCGCGAACCAGTGGTCGCGGCGGGCGTTGAGGTGCCGCCGCGCGATCTGCAGCAGCCATCCGCGAAATGCGTCCTCGCCCTGCCAGATCAGCGAGGGAAGCGAGCGCAGCGCCTCCTGCTGGATGCCGGCGACGAGGTCGTCGATCGACTCGAAGCGGAGGAGCGCGACGCCCGCGTCGCGCCGGGCGACCTCGCCGAAGAGCGGGGCCGCCTCGACGATGCGGGCCTCGAGCGACCCGGGGGGCGTGGGGTCGGAGGTCATGGTGCGGGAGCCTTGCGACGGCGGACGACGAGTCGGATGCCGACGGTATCGGATGGCGAGGTCGCCGGCCTTCCGTTTCCGGCGTAGGAGCGAAACGCATCGGGGTCGCCGAAGGCCCAGGCGCCGCCCGCGTGCCGCCGGTGCCCGACGTCCTCGCGCCACCAGTCGTCGACATATTCGCTGACGCTTCCCATGAGGTCATGCACGCCAAGGGTCGACTCGTCGCGCGGCATGCGCATCACGGGCAGCGGGGTGGCCCGCTCGGTCGCGAAGACCGAGGCGATCCACTTCGGCCGCCAGGCCGAGCCGGTGATGAACGTGGCGCTCGCGGTGCGGGCGCAGGCCTGCATCCACTCGGTAAAGGTGGGGAGCTCATAGGTCCACGGCTCGCCGCGCGACTGGCCGCGACGGGTGAGCCACGCTGCGTAGGCGCTGGCGTCGTTCCACGAGATCCCCAGCGCCGGCCACTCGTCCGTCCAGTCGGGGGGAAGCGCGAATCCGCCGTCGGGGCGGCGCGGACAGTGGACGCCCTCGACGAGACTGCGCGGCACGATGACGGTCGAGCCCGACGCATTGATCGCCGCGAGCGAGGCCGGGTCGTTCACGAACTCGAGATACTCGCCGATCGTGACCTCCCGCTCCATCATCCAGCAGTCGATGGTCTGCGATCCGCCGATGAAGATCGGCAGGAAACCGGCCGGCGCCTCGTCAAGGCGAGGGAGCATGAGGCGCATGGACTGGAGATCCCTCCGGTCGCTGCGCACCGACATCCGGACCGTCTGGCGACCCGGCGCGTCGATCGCCAGGACATAGTCGCCGACCGCGGTCTCGACCGACGGGCCCGAGACGCGGGCCGCGGCGATGCGCGGCATCGGCCGCGTCGTGAGACGGCAGGGGAGCGGACGGTCGCGCTCTCCGAGCGTGACGGCCTCGGTGCCGCGGTCGGTGACCCGCTCGACCGAGCCGGCGGCGGCAAGTGTCGCCCGAGCGCCGGGCTCGCGACCGATGTCGGCGACTCGGCGCCCGTCAACGCTGACGAGGCAGTCGTGGGCGCGAAGCGCGTCGCCGTCACCCAGCACCTCGATCGCCCATCCGCCCGCGGGAAGGGACGTCGGCGTGCGGAACGGGGCGGGCACGAGCCTTGGCTCGCCGTCGGGCGCGACCTCGCGCTCCTCGACCATTCGATAGAGATAGGCGGCGGCATCCGGCGGATCGACCACGATCTCGAGCCGCGATCCGCGCTCGAGCTCCGCCGAGACGCTGCCGTCGGGATCGCTCTCCCGCACCAGACGGCGGAGCGTGCCGGCTGCGGCGTCATCGCGTCGCCGTCGGGCATCCTCGAATTGGGCGACGTGCAGGAAGCGGCGCACCCGCGTCACCTCGGCAGGCGACGCTCCGAGGCGCTCGGCGGCGGCGAGGAGCTCGAGCGCCCGGTCGACGTGGGCCTCGCGCTCGCGCCGGCGAAGGAGGACCTCCGCGTCGAGCGAGTCGAGCTCGCGATCCTCCTCGTCGCTCAGGAATCGCTCGAGCCTCCGCGGCGCGACGACCGCATAGCGCGACTCGACGTCGAACGCCGCGTCGATGGCCTCGTGGAGGCGGTCGATGTGGACCGACGCCTCGCGCAGGGCCTCCTCGGCGTTCCGCTCCCGCTCGCGAATGAGCGTGGTGCGCTGGATGATGAGGAGGGCGCTGGCCGCGACGACGGCGAGACCCACCGTCGCGATGAGCGCCCGTCGGCGCCGGGCGCGGCGGAAGAGGGCCCGAAGGACGCCGTCGGGGCGGGCCGCGATCGGACGGAAGGCGAGCAGGGCATCGAGGTCCTCGCGCAGCGCCGCCGCGGTCGGATAGCGGCGCATCGAGTCCTTTTCCATCGCCTTCATCGTGACCGTCTCGAGGTCGGCGGAGATCCGGGGCGCGATCGAGCGCAGGCGGGGCGGATCCTCGTTCAGGATCGCATGGAGAAGCCGCTCGAGCGTCGGGGCGTCGAAGGGCGGACGGCCCGCGAGGCACTCCCACAGCAGGACGCCGACCCCATAGACGTCGCTGATCGGATCGTCGGGCAGCGCCCCCGCACGGCGCACGCCGATGCGCTCCGGCGCCATCGCATAGGGCGAACCGATGAAGCCGTCGGTGAGGGTGACGGCCCGATTGCCGGCCCGTCCCGGCTCGCGGGCGATGCCGAAGTCGACAAGCATCGCCCGATCGTCCGCAGCGGCGATGAGCACGTTCGACGGCTTGACGTCGCGATGGACGATGCCGTGGTCGTGGGCGCATTGGAGCGCGTCGGCGACGTCGCGGGCCCAGCGCACGATGCGCTGCGGCGCGATCGGCGCGCCGCCGGCGCGGGCCTGGGCCATGAGCTCGTCGAGCGGGTGCCCGTCGACCAGTTCCATCGCGATGAAGCGCACGCCCTCGGAAGCGCCGATCGAGAGGAGCGAGACGATGTTGGGATGGCGCAGTCGGGCGATCGCTCGGGCTTCGCGCTCGAAGCGGGCCTGGGCGGCGGCGGCGCCGGCGACCTCGGGGCGCAGCAGCTTGATGGCGACCTGTCGCTCGAGCGCAACGTCGGTGGCGCGGTAGACGATCCCCATCCCTCCCTCGCCGAGCAGGGAGTCGATGCGGAACCCGGCGAGCATCCTGCCGATCCAGGGATCCTCGCCGGCCGGAAACGCACCGCGGGCGCCGCGAATCGCCTCCAGCCGAGCGACGAAGGTGGTGTCGCTCACGCCATGCCGGGCAAGAAACTCCGCGGCCGGCTCGTCGCGCCCCTCGCTCACCGCATCGAGATAGGCGTCAAAGAGCGACTCCCGCAGCTCCTCCGCGGCACGGAGGGCATCCCGATCGGATTCGTCGCCGGCCGCTCCACCCATGCCACCGTTGTAACACGGGGGGAGGCTCCCGGCGGAGTTCATTCACCACAGAGGGCACAGAGCTCTGTGTCCTCTGTGGTGAATCTCCGACGTCACCAGCCTCTCCGGCCTCCCCCTCACCCGATTCGCTCGGCCAGCCAGCCGCGGACCTGGTCGATCGCGATCCGTTCCTGGGCCTGCGTGTCGCGGTGGCGCACGGTGACGGTGTTGGCGGTGAGCGTCTCGCCGTCGATCGTGAAGCAGTAGGGGGTGCCGGCCTCGTCCATGCGGGCGTAGCGCTTGCCGATCGACTGCTTCTCGTCCATGTCGATCGTCCAGGTCTTCCGCAAGTCGCGCCAGAGGCGTTCGGCGACCTCGGGCATGCCGTCCTTGTTGACGAGCGGGAAGATGCCGGCCTTGGTCGGGGCGAGGCGGGGGTTGAACTTCATGAAGACCTTGCTCGCCCGGCTCTCGTCGGGGGTATAGGCCTCGCAGAGGAGGGCGAGCGTGCCGCGGTCGGCGCCGGCCGAGGGTTCGATGACGTGCGGGAAGTACCGCTCGTTCTTCTCCTGGTCGAAGTACTTCATCTTGTCGCCCTTGCCGCAGTGGGTCGCGTGGGCCTTGAGGTCGAAGTCGGCGCGGTGGGCGACCCCCTCGAGCTCGCCGAAGCCGGGGTCGGTGAAGGGGAACTTGTATTCGATGTCGCTCGTGCCGGCCCCTTCCTTCGCGTAGTGGGCGAGCTCGTCGCGGTCATGCTCGCGGAGCTGGAGGTTCGAGCTGGTGAGGCCGATCGATTGCCACCAGTTGAAGCGGTAGTCGCGCCAGAAGGCGTACCACTCGTTGGCGGTCTCGGGCTTGATGAAGAACTCGATCTCCATCTGCTCGAACTCGCGGCTGCGGAAGGTGAAGTTCCGCGGCGTGACCTCGTTGCGGAAGGCCTTGCCGATCTGGGCGATGCCGAAGGGGACCTTCACGCGGCTGGTGTCGATGACGTTCCAGAAGTTCGTGAAGATGCCCTGGGCCGTCTCCGGGCGGAGATAGGCCTTCGAGTTCTCGTCGCGGACCGCACCGCAGTGGGTCTCGAACATGAGGTTGAACATGCGCGGTTCGGTGAGCGTCCCGACCTCCTTCGCATGCGGACCCATCGCCCGGGCCCGATCGTCGGCGGTGAGGGTCGTGAAACTCCGCCGCAGGTGACGTGCGGGGTCGAGCGACTCTCGCTTCTCGTAGCGGATGAGGGCCTTCGCCGCCCGCTCCATCTGTTCCTCGTCGCCGTCGACGTAGACATAGAGCCGCGCCCCGGGCTCGTTCGCACCGAGGGCGACCAGGTGGTCGGCGCGGTAGCGCTCCTTCGATTCGCGGCAGTCGACCATCGGATCGTTGAATCCGCCGACGTGGCCGCTGGCGACCCAGGTCTTCGGGTTCATGATGATCGTGCAGTCGAGGCCGACCATGTCGATCGGGTTGCCGTCCGGCCCGATGAGTTCGCGATGGACGATGTCGTTCCACCAGGCGTTCTTCAGGTTCCGCTTGAGCTCGGCGCCGAGCGGGCCGTAATCCCAGAAGCCGTTGATGCCGCCGTAGATCTCGGAGCTCTGGAAGATGAAGCCGCGGCGGCGGCAGAGGGAAACGATGTCGTCCATTCGGCTCATGGTGGGACCCGGCGTTGGGTGGCGGCGCCGTGCGAGGGTGATCGCGCGGCGTGAAGAGCGGAGATGGTACCGTTCCCGCGAACGGAGGTCATGACATGCGCTTCGACGGACTCGACTGCGTGGTGACGGGCGGAACCGGGGCGCTCGGAACGGCCGTCGCGGCGCGGCTGCTTGCGGAGGGTGCCCGCGTCGTCGTGCCGTGGATCCTCGAGTCGGAACTGGAGCGCTTCCCCCTTCGCTCGAAGGTGACGCTGGCCAGGGTCGACCTCGGTCGCGAGGCGGAGGTCGAGGAGTTCTATCGGTCCCTGCCCGGGCTCTGGGCGTCGATCCACGTCGCGGGCGGATTCGCGATGGCCGGCATCGTCGACACCTCCGGAGACGAGTTCGAGCGCCTCCTGCGGCTCAACGCGACGACCGCGTTCCTCTGCTGCCGCGAGGCGGTCCGCAGGATGCGCCGCGACCGCCGCGCGGGGCGCATCGTGAACGTCGCCGCCCGTCCCGCGCTGCGCCCCGCGGGCGGCATGGTCGCGTACGGCGTGAGCAAGGCCGCGGTGGCGGCGCTGACCGAAGCGTTAGCCGACGAGCTGCGCGCCGAGGGCATCCTCGTGAACGCCGTCGTGCCGTCGATCATGGACACGCCGGCGAATCGGGCCGCGATGCCCGGCGCCGACCACGCATCGTGGCCGAAGGTGGAGGAGGTCGCTGAGGCGATCGCCTTCCTCGCGTCGCCGGCCAACGCGCTGACCTCGGGCGCGCTCCTGCCGGTCTACGGTCGGGCCTGATCGGGCGCGAGCCATCGCCGCACGGTCAACGCGGGAGACACGGGCGACGCGGGAGATCGGGGCGCTTCCTGTAGGATGGGGGAGCACGGTTGGCCACGTCCCCCTCAGCGAGCAGGTCCCGCGATGGCAAGCAGCAAGCGACAACGGCGGAAGACGAAGCGCGACACCAAGCCATCCCGGACCGAGGCTTCCCGCCGGAAGGATGGCGCGTCGAGGAAGCCGGCCGGAGGGCGGTCGGCGAAGCCCGCACGACGACCGGCCGCGGAGCCCGCGGCGAAGGCCGCGACGAAGCGTGCGGGCGGCGGCCGTCAGGCCCGTCGCGCCGCGCGACAGGTGGACGCCGTCATCGACGCGGTCGTCCATTCCGACGCGCTTGAGCCGCAGCCGACCTTCGAGTCGCTGACCCAGGCGAATCGCTCCTTCGTCCTCCTCGACGAGGGCTTCTCGACGGCGCGCGGCGACGAGCGCATCGACGCCGTGGCGCTTGCCCGGCTGCGGGCCCACATCCTGCTCATGCGGCATGGCCGCTTCGCCGCGGGCGGCGACTTCGCGTCGATGCCCGAGGACGCCGAGTCGCTGGTGCGCGAGCACCTGCGGGCCTGGATCGCCTCGTTGCGCGGCCAGGAGATCGCCCGCGTGGTCCTCTGCGCCCACGACATCTTCGCCGCCGAGGAGGACATCCTCCGCCTCGCCCGCCACCAGGCCGGCTGGTGGCTCGCCAACGGCGTCTATCCGATCCACGTGATCTGGGAGAGCGGCTTCGAGGAGACGTTGATCCAACTGTTAGACGCCGCCCGCGACCGGGCCCTGGGGACCGAGTCGAGCATCGAGGGGGGCGTCGATCCGGTGCTCGAGGGCGCGGTGCGCGTCCTCGGCGGGCCGACGCTGTGGGGCGGCGCGAAGCGCGGGGCCGAACGGGCCTTCGACGCCGACGGCGCCGGCAGGCGGCTGCTGACCCTCCTTCGCGAGGAGATCGAGCAGTCGAAGCGGCCGGTCGAGATCCACCTCGTCGGCTACGGCGCCGGCTCCGGCTTCCAGTCCCAGGTCGTGCGCTCGATGGCCGCGACGCGCGTCTCGCCGGCGCGGACGCTGGCCCTGCTGGCCCCGACGCTGTCGGTGCCGGAGTTTCGGGCCACGGTCGCTCCCTTCACCGGATTCGCGGTGCGTCGCATCGCCCTCTTCACGCTGGCCCGCGACCTCGAGCGGGCCGACCGCTGCGGGCCCTACCGGAAGTCGGTCCTCTCGCTCCTCCGCGGGGCGCTCGAGGAGGAGCCGGGCACCGAGATCCTCGGACTCGAGGAGAGCCTGCGCCGCAGTCCCGACGTCGCCCGCCTCTTCGGCCTCGCCGGGGTGACCGGCGCACCGGGCGAGGCGCTCTTCGCGGGCATCGCCCCGGGCATCACCGACGCGACGTCGCGCGGCGGATTCGAGGACGACGTCGCGACGATGAACAGCGTCCTGCGCCGCGTGCTCGACCAGCCGCTCGGCGGGATCATCGCCTACCAGAGCCTCGGAGGCCGCACGGGTCAGGGCTTTGAGCGCCGCCTCGAGAGCGAACTCGAGCGCCGCGGCATCGACTGGGCGTGGATGCGGGCCCGTCTCCTCGAGCCCGCGAAGGCAGCGCCGGCCGAGGCGACGGAGGCAAGCAGCCATAACGCTTCGCTCATGTCCCCCGCGGAGGACGTCGTGATTCCCGTGAGCGAGGCGACCGACTCGGGGCTTCCCGTCGAGGAGGCGATCGAGGCGACGGCCGAGCCCGCTGAGGAGACCAACGGGGCGCCGTCGACGATCGTCGACGTGGTCTTGCCGGCGCCGCCGGTGAGCTCGGGCGAGATCGCCCACGTGCTGCGGGCCGCGTCGCCCAACGGGCGGCGCCACGCCCTCTGCATCGGCATCGACCGCTATGTCGGGCGCCCGCTGAACGGCGCCACCGCCGACGCTCTGCTGTGGAACGAGACGTTCGCACGACTCGGCTTCGTCACCCGCGAGCCGCTGCTGGACGCCCAGGCCACGCGGGCCGAGATCCTCGGCAACGTGCGGTCGCTGCTCGGCGAGGCCCGTGACGGCGACACCGTCGCGGTGCACTTCTCAGGCTACGGAGCGACCGTGCGCGACGCGTGGGAGGAGGAGGGGGCAAGCGCGTCGGCGATGAGCTTCGAGGCCCTCGTGCCGTTCGACGTCGACGCCGGGGCCTTCGTCCTCGGCGGCGATCTCGCCGAGCTCCTCCGCGACGCCTCGGAGGGCGTGCACGTCGCATTCTTCCTCGACTGTTCCTTCACCGACGGGACCAGCCGCATCTACTCGAGCCATCTTGGCGGCGAGGTCGCCGCCGCGGCGAGTGACGGCGATCGCGACACCGACATCGAGCCGCTCCGCCGGACCTACCCGGTCAGCGAGGCGGTCGGCGCGAAGCACGTCGCGCTGCGGCGGCGCATCGGCCAGCTCCTGCGGCCCGGCGCCGGCTGGGACAGCGTGCGCGAGGGGGCGTCGGCCCTCTTCTTCCTCGCCTCGGCGGCCGACGGCAGCGCGTGGGAGCGCGACGGCTACGGCGCGTTCTCGCTGGCGGCGACGCGCGTGCTCCGCACCTCGCGGGCCGCGGGCCGCGTCGCCTCGCTCACGAACGCGTCCTTCCTCGACGCGGTGCGCGACGTCATCGACGGCAACGCCCAACGTCCGGAGCTCCACTGCCTCGGTGCGGTCCGCCATTCGGAGCTCTTCGCCAGCGCGGTCGAGCAGGTCTCGGTCACCCGCTGAGCGAGCGGACGGCCTCGCTCACCGCTGGTCGGGCTTCTGGCTCAGCAGCGTGAAGAACTCGGCGCGGGCCGCCTGATTCGTCAGGAAGATGCCGTGCAGCTTGCTGGTCGTGGTGATCGCCGAGGGCTGCCGCACGCCGCGGTAGCACATGCAGAAGTGCCGGCACTGGAGCACCACCGCGACGCCGTGGGGCTGAAGGGCCTTCCAGACGGCGTTGGCGATCTGGGCGGTGAGCTTCTCCTGCACCTGGAGGCGCTTCGAGTAGATGTCGACGACCCGCACCAGCTTCGACAGGCCCGTGACCTTGCCGTTGGGGATGTAGCCGACGTGGGCCTTGCCGACGAAGGGCACCATGTGGTGCTCGCAGTGGCTGTGGATCTCGATGTCCTGGAGGAGCACCAGCTCGTCGTAGCCCTCGATCTCGGTGAAGGTCCGCGCCAGCGGCTCGAGCGGGTCCTCTCGATAGCCCCAAAAGTGCTCGTTCCAGGCCTTCACCACGCGCTTCGGCGTGTCCCGGAGTCCCTCGCGATTCGGGTCCTCGCCGATGTAGCGGAGGATCGCCTTCACGTGCTCCATCGCCTCGAGCGACTTCGGGTCGTTCATGTCGGGCTCGGTCATGGCGGGAGTGTAGGGGATCCGGTCGGTACCATGGCCTCGTGCAGCCCGATCCGACCGCCACTTCCGCACCGGAAAGCCGCGACGACGATCAGACGCATCGCGGCAGCGCGTCCGCAGCACGGGCCGCCGCCCTGCGATCTCCGGGCGATATGGTCGGACCCTACCGACTCGAGCGGACGCTCGGTCGCGGCGGTTTCGGCGAGGTATGGCTCGCGGTGCACGACGGCCTGCGCCGCCAAGCCGCGATCAAGCTGCTGCGCCCCGATCGACTCGGCGACCGGTCGCTGCGCCGCTTCGAGGTCGAGCGCGAGAGCCTGCGCCTCCTCGCCCATCCCAACGTCGCGAAGATCTACGAGGCGGGCACCGCGCCGGACACGACGCCCTTCCTCGCGATGGAGTTCATCGAGGGAGTGCCGATCACGCAGTACTGCGATCGCATGCGGATGACGATCGAGGATCGCCTGCGGCTGATGGCGACCGTCTGCGACGCGATGCACTACGTCCACCTGCAGGGGATCATCCATCGCGACCTGAGCCCGGACAACGTGCTCGTCGCGCTCTCCGGTCCCGACGAGGGACAGCCGAAGATCATCGACTTCGGCATCGCCCGCTCCGCGACGCCCTTCCTGCGCCTGAGCGAGGCGACCGTCGGCGAGGGCCTTGGCCACGTCGTCGGCAAGCTCATGTACATGAGTCCCGAGCAGGCCGAGGCGGGGCCAGAGGGGGTCGACGCACGCACCGACGTCTATGCGCTGGGCGTGATCCTGTACGAGGTCATGGCCGGCGTCCTGCCGCTCGACGACGAGAAGCTCCGGGCGAGTCCGCTCTCGCAGGCGGTGCGGTCGATGCTTGAGACGACCCGCACCGCGCCGGGCGTCCGCCTTCGCGCGCTCGACGACGAGCGCCGGCGGGCCATCGCCGACGCCCGCCGCGAGAGCGACGGCGAGACGGTCGCGCGGCGCCTCGACGGCCGCGTGCGCTTCCTCCCGCTCACCGCGATGCACATCGATCGCTCGCGGCGATTCGCGTCCGCCTCGGCGATGGCCGAGGACATCCGCAACTGGCTCGAGGGGCGCGATTACGTGCAGGCCGCTGAGGATCCCTGGTGGGACCGTTCGCTCCGCCACGTCGCGCGCCATCGACTCCTGTGGGGGGCGATCGCGACGGCGCTCGTCGCCCTCGCCGCGGGCGTGGTGGGAACCTCGATCGGGCTGCGCGAGGCACGCCGCAATGCGGCCATCGCCGAGGACCGCCTCGCCCTCTCGGAGTCGGTGATCGCCTATCTCACCGACGACCTCTTCGGCGCCGACGAGCAGTCCGCCGCGCCGGGCGACACGACGGTCGAGGAGCTGCTCGCGTCGGCGCCGGCCCGCATCGACCGCCGATTCGCCGAGCGTCCCGCGGTGCGGGCGCGATTGCTCGGGGCGCTCGGCGCGTGGGCGATCCAGACCGGCCAGCGCGAGCACGCCGACGAGGTGCTCGCCCAGGCCCGCGCCGCGGTCGAGGCGGCCGGCGGCGACCGCGCGGAGCTCGCCCGCATCGACCTGCAACGGAGCGAGGCCCTCTGGCGACTCGGCCGGGCCGACGAGGCGGAGACCCTCGCCACGTCCGCAGTCGACGCGTTCGGCGCGGCTCGCGGGCCGGACGACCCGGTCACGCTCGCGGCGCGCAACCAGCTCGCCAACGCGATCAAGCACGCCGGACGGCCGCAGGACGCAGAACCGCTCTATCGGGCGATCCTCGCCGACAGGACGCGCGTGCTCTCGGCCACGCACGTCGACACGCTCATCACCGAGCACAACCTCGCCCTCGCGATCTTCATGCAGGCCAAGTCGGCGACGGATCCGGCGGTGAGGTCGACTCGGCTCGCCGAGGCCCTCGCGATGGAGACGTCGAACTGGGAGCGGACGAAGAAGGTCCTCGGCGCGGCCCACGAGCAGTCGCTCGCCTCGGGTTCGGAAGTCGCGGCGATGCTGCAGACCGCCGATCGCCTCGCCGACGCGGAGCGGGTCTACGCCGAGATCGTGCCCCTCATGCGCGAGCGGCTCGGCGGAGGTCACTGGCGCACGCGGACGACGCTGGCCAACCACGGGCGGCTGCTGCTCAAGCTCGGCGACCTCGAGCGGGCCGCACCCGAGCTCGACGCCGCGCTGGCGTCGTTCAAGTCGCGTCTCGGGCCCGTGTCGGGCGACACCGCGGTGATCGCGTCGTGGCTCGCCGAGGCCTACGAGCGGCGAGGCGAGGCCAGCCGCGCGGAGGCGACGCTCGTCGAACTCTACGAGAGCATGATTGCCGCTCCGCCGGGTTCCGAGCGCGACCGCCTCGCGGCGCAGCAGGCCCAGCGCGTCGCGGAGTTCCTCGAGCGCTCGGGCGATGCCGCCCGCGCGGCGTCGTGGCGGTCGAAGGCCCACGCGCCGTGAGGTGCGCGTCGCCTGAGCACGCCCGTCCGACCGCCCGTTAGCCCCACGCTAGCCCCCCCCGTTAGCCCCACGCCGCGAGCAGCGTGGCCAGGTCCTCGGCGCCGGTCGTGCCGTTGCCGTTGATGTCCGCGGCGGCGGTGCCCCACGCGGCGAGCAGGATCGCGAGGTCGGCGGCGTTCACCGT
Organism: Phycisphaerales bacterium; assembly: GCA_044220875.1. Taxonomy (GTDB): domain Bacteria; phylum Planctomycetota; class Phycisphaerae; order Phycisphaerales; family SM1A02; genus JAEUIT01. Next base: position 49,037 of record JBGAQH010000003.1, read on the forward strand.
GCCGTCGGTGTTCAGGTCGCTCGGGAGGTTCGTCAGCGCCGTCGTCGAGAGGCGAAGCGTCCAGTCGAGGCTCTTCGTGACGAGCGTCTGGCCCTGGGAGATCGTCACGCCGAATCCGGTGGTGATGCGATAGGTGCCGGGCGAGAGCGTGTTCGCGCCGATCGTGCCCGAGAGGGCCGTGAAGGTCACGCTCTGCTGGCCGGCGTTCCAGATCTTGTAGAAGACCGTCTGCGGAATGGTGATGGTCAGGGGATCGGACGCGAAGCTCGGATCCGTGAAGCCGATGTTGATCGTCGCGAAGCCCTGATAGCCGGCCGGCTGCGAGGCCTGGGCCATGCCGTTGAGCGTCACGAAGGTCTCGTCGCTGCTGTCGATGACGCCGCCGTCAAGCGAGATGATGCCGCTCACGAGGCCGCTGCCGGTGCTGCCGCTGCCGGTCACGGTCGTCGGCGTGACGGTGCCCGGCACGATGGCGCTGCTGTTGCCCGCGGGCGAGCTGGCGCTGCCGTTCACGAGCACCGAGCCGTCGACGATCAGGACGCCGGGAACGGTGTCGGCGCGCGCCGCGGATGCGAGCGCGGCGCAGGTGATCACGAGGGCGCTGGACGATCGAATCACCATTTCTCCGCGCACGATGAGCTCCGAAAGCAGGGGTGTCCGGAAGGGCTGCCCGTGAGGGGTCGACCCGGTGTGTATATCAGAGCGACCGCCGAAACCGCTCAGGAAAGCCAGCGTTTCCACCACGCCACGATCTCCTCGAGGCGATGGGCACGGAGGTCCGCCGGGCCGTTGCGGCTCATCCCGTGGCTCGTCGAGCGCGGATAGCGAACGAAGCGGCAGGGCACGCCCTGCAACACGAGTGCGGTATGCACCTGCTCGGACTGCTCGATGTTGCAGCGGAGGTCCCCCTCGCTGTGGATGATGAGCGTCGGTGTCTTCACGCCCTTGAAATGGGCGATCGGACTCTGTTGCCAGAGCCGCTCGGGCCGGTCGAAGTTCACGCCCGGCCAGTACTCGTCGGGCAGTTGCGGATAGTCGGAGTTGCCGCCGAAGCTCAGCAGGTTCGCGACGCAGCGATCGGTGATGGCCGCTCGGAACACATCGGTGTGTGCGATCGCCCAGTTGGTCATGTAGCCGCCATAGCTGCCGCCCATGATGCCCATGCGGGTCGCGTCGATCCTGGGATGGCGCTCCATGAATCGCGTGACCGCCTGGATGTCGGCCCAGTCGCGGTCACCCCACGCGCCGCGGATCGCCGCGCAGTGGTCGCGGCCATAGCCCTTGCTGCCGCGCGGATTCGAATACACGACGACGTAGCCCTGGGCCGCGAGGAGCTGGAACTCGTGGAAGAAGACGTTGCCGTACTGGGTGTGCGGTCCGCCGTGGATTTCGAGAATGGCGGGTCGGCGCTTGCCCTTCAGGGCCTTGGCCACGGATGCGGGCGGCTCCATCACCCAGACGTGGGTGCGGGCGCCGTCGTCGGCGACGACCCACTGTTCGGTCGGCGTCGAGAGATCGAGCTCGTTGAGGAGCGGGCGGTTGAAGGCGGTGAGGGCCTGCCATTGCGCGCCCTTTCGCGTGATGCGCAAGACGCCGGCCTCGGGCGGCGTGACCGGATCGGAGCGGGTCGCCGCGAGAAGCGTGCCGTCCTTCGAGCAGTTGCCGAGGTTGCACTCCGCGCGGTGATCCGTGAGGACGCGTGGCTCGCTGCCGTCCACGGGGAACGCGACGAGCTGACCGTCGCCATGGTGACCGACGCGGGCGAGGACGCTGGCGCTGTCGGCCGACCAGCGGAGGCTCGTCTCGAACGAGGACTCGGCCGTGTCGGAGAGCGTCGGCGCCAGCAGGCACAGGTCGTGGTTGTGGCTGAGGCTGCGCGGCTCGGCGAGAGCGTTCGTGCGGGCCCTCGCCTTGGCGGAGCCGTCGGGCACGGTCGAGGTCCAGATCTCGAGGTTCTCCGTCGAATAGGTGCCGTCCCGTCCCTTCCGGCCGGCCCATGCCAGCCGTCGGCCGTCGGGTGACCACGCGACGGCGGTCTTCGGACCGATCGGCAATCCCGCGAGCGGCGTGAGCCGATCCGCGTCGACGTCGTAGAGGAGGATCTCGTCCTTCCAGGGCTTGAGGAGCGCGTCGGGCGCCCGATTGGTCGCGATCGCGAGCCTCGCGCCGTCCGGCGACCACGCGACGTCGATCGGCCCCATCGTGTCCTCGTCGTAGATGCGCCGATGTCGCCCGTTCGAGGGATTGACGAGGTAGAGGGCGAACCGCTCGGCGCCGAACCAGCCGTCGCCGTCGAGGCGATACCAGAGCGTCTCGAGAGCCCGCGGCGGTTCGCTCGCCCCGGTCCGTTCGCGCTCCTTCCTCGCGGCCTCGGTCCACTCCGGCTCGGTCGGTCGGAAGGCCACCACAAGGGCGTCGCCGCGCGGCGACCAGGAGAGCAGGCGGAGCGTGCCCTCGGGGAAGCGCGTGATGGTCCGGGCCTCGCCGCCGAGCCGGTCGATCAGGGCGATCTGCGAGGGCCGCTCGGCGTCGCCGCGCACGAAGGCAATCGTGCGGTCGTCGGGTCCGATGCGCGGCTGGCTGTCGCGCGTTGCGGTGGTGAGCGGGCGCGGCGCTGCGTCGCCGTCGGTCGTGACGGTCCAGAGCGATGTCTCGCTTCGGAAGCGTTCGCCGATGACCTTGCGGACGAAGACCAGATGCTGGCCGTCGGCCGAGATCCGCGGATCGGCGACGCCGGTCATGCAGAAGAGGTCGCCCGTCACGATCGGTCGGCGGTGCCGCTTGGCGGTCGATGCCTTGCGGGTGGGCTTCGGGGAGGGGGCGGCGGGTGCTCGCTTCGTCGTGGGCATGGCTGGGACTCGCGGCGCGGCACGTCGGTCGTCGTGGGGTGGCGCGAGGCGCGCCGCGCTGATGGGACGCCGATGCTACCATCGCCCGCATGAGCGAAGCCAAGGGCCCAGCGCGGCCGCAGCAGCTTGTGCATCCCGATTGGGTCTGGATCGGCGGGCGCCTCGAGAAGGGGCGGGTCGTCGGCATCGATGACCGGGGCCGCATCGCATCGATCGCGCCGGTGAGCGGACCGTCGACGCTTCGGCTGCCGGGCAAGGCGCTGATTCCCGGCTTCGTCAGCGCCCACTCGCACGCCTTCCAGCGCGGACTGCGCGGCGTGACCGAGCGGTTCGGCAGCGCCGCGGGCGGGTTCTTCTCCTGGCGCGACGCGATGTACGGGCTGGTCGAGCGGCTGACGCCCGACCGCTGCTACGAACTCTCGCGCGAGACCTTCTCCGAGATGCTCACCGCCGGCATCACCAGCGTCGGCGAATTCCATTACGTGCGCCATCACATCCCGACCGCCCCGGGCGAGCCGGAGCGTGAGGAGGACCGCTACGCCTTCGACGCGAGCGTGCTGGCCGCGGCGCGGGACGCGGGCATCCGCATCACGCTCCTCCATACCTGCTACATGCAGGGAGGCTTCGGCGCGCCGCTGGCCGGCGGGCAGATTCGCTTTCGCACCCGCGACGAGCGCGACTACTGGTCACGCTTCGACCAACTCGCCGGTCTCGCCCACGGGCCGACGCAACAGATCGGCGCCACCGCCCACAGCGTGCGGGCGGTGCCGATCGAGGTGATCGAGCGGCTGCATGCCGAGAGCGTGCGCCGCGGCATCGTCTTCCACATGCACGTCGAGGAGGTGCGCAAGGAGATCGAGGACTGCATGGCGGCGCATGGCAAGCGCCCGATGCAGCTCCTCCTCGACCGGCTCGCCATCGACCGGCGATTCACCGCGGTGCACTGCACGCACACGGTGCGCGAGGACCTTGAGCGCTTCGCGGCGACCGGCGCGACGGTGTGCCTCTGCCCGCTCACCGAGGGCAACCTCGGCGACGGCATCTGCGACGTCGCGGCGATCCGCGCCGCCCGCGGCGCGATCGCCTGCGGCAGCGACCTCAACAGCCGACTCGCGCCGACCGAAGAATTGCGCTGGATCGAATACGTCCAGCGCGTCCGTCACGAGCGGCGCGGCGTGGTCGTCGACGGCGCGGGCGATTGCGGCGGGGCGCTCCTTTCGATCGGCACCGCGGAGAGCGCCCGCTCGATCGGCGTCGAGGCGGGGGAGATCGCCGTCGGGCAGCTCGCCGACTTCGCCCTCGTCGACCTGCAGCATTCGACGATGATGAACTGGACGCCCGAGGATTTCGCCTCGCACCTGATCTTCGGCGCCGGCACCAGCGCCGTCTGCGGCGTCTGCGTGGGCGGAAAGTGGCGGATTCGGCGATGAGCGAGCCCGGTCGGGGCGAGTCCAATGCAAGCGAGTCGCGACCGCGGATCGGCATCGATCTCGGCGGGACGAAGATCGAGATCGTCGCGATCGATCACGCGGGCGAAGCGATTCATCGCGAGCGCGTGCCGACGCCGCAGGGTTCCTACGAGGGAACGGTCGAGGCGATCGCCGGTCTCGTCGCCCGCTGCGAGGCGGCGTTCGGTCCGGCCTCGTCGATCGGCATCGGGACCCCAGGTTCGACATCGCCGGCATCGGGGCTGCACCGCAACTCCAACTCCATCTGCCTCAACGGCCGGCCGCTCCACGCCGATCTCGAACGACGGCTCGCGCGGAGGATCGCGTTCACCAACGACGCGAACTGCTTCGCGCTGAGCGAGGCAACACTCGGCGCCGCCCGCGGCGCCAACGTGGTCTTCGGCGTGATCCTCGGCACCGGTGTCGGCGGCGGCGTGGTCGTGAATGGCGCGGCGATCGGCGGACGCAACGGGATCGGCGGCGAGTGGGGCCATTCGCCGCAGCCCTGGCGACCGGGCCGCGGGGCAGCGCCCGACCTTCACGCCCGTCCCTGCTACTGCGGACAGTCGGGCTGCCGCGAGCAGTTTCTCGCCGGACCGGCGATCGAAATCGAACATGCGACCCTGACGGGCGAGCGCCTCGCGCTAGCCGAGATCGCCCGCCGCGCCGAATCGGGCGAGGCGCCGGCACGGGCCTCGATCGAACGCTTCATCACGCGGCTCGCGCTCTCGCTCGCCGAGGTCGTCAACCTGCTCGACCCCGACTGCATCGTCCTCGGCGGCGGCGTGAGCAACATCGCAGCGATCTACCGCGAGGTGCCGCCACTCGTCGCGTCACTCGTCTTCAGCGACACCTTCACGACGCCCATCGTCCCCGCGGCGCTCGGCGACTCAAGCGGCGTCTTCGGGGCGGCGCTGCTGTGCGGGTAGGAGAGGGAACACAGAGGCACAGAGGACACAGAGGGCCACAGAGGAGAGGTAAGGGGGGAATGGGTGATACCGCAGCATTCGAGTTGCAGGAATCGCGCCGGCATCCGTCAGGGATTCGCTCTGGACCCGCCTCGCCAAAACCCTCGCGGATCGATCCCCACACGATCGTTCACACACCCCGCGCCCCTCCGACTCTCCATTTTCATCGCTCTCCTCTGTGGCCCTCTGTGTCCTCTGTGCCTCTGTGTTCCCTCTCCCCCTCAAAACCGATCCGCGCGGAGCATCGACGCGTCGAAGCAGGTCTTCTCGCCGAAGAGGAGTTCGACCGCCGCCTTGCCCGTCACCGGGCCGAGGGTCATGCCCATCATGGCGTGGCCGCCGGCGATGAGGACGCCCGGGGCGCGTGAGGCGAAGCCGAGGACCGGCATGCCGTCGCCGGTGCAGGGGCGGTAGCCGGCCCATTCCGCGACGACCGTCGCGCGATCGAGTCCGACGAGATATCGCTCGGCGCCGGCGGGCAGCTTCGCGAGCCGGTCGCGCCGCCAGGGCTGGTCGAGGCGGTCGATCTCGAGCGTGCCGGCGAGGCGGAGTTCCTTCCGCATCGGCGTCGCCGCGACGAAGGTCTCGTGGAGGACGACGCCGGTCGAGGGCATCGTCGGCAGGCCGCGCAGCTGAAGGTGATAGCCGCGGGCGCCCATCAGGGGAATGCGGACGCCGAGCGCTTTGCTCAACCCGTCGGTCCAGACGCCCGCGGCGAGGACGACCGCGTCGCCCTCGACGACCGAGCCGTCGGCCAGGCGCACGCCGCCGACCCTGCCCGACGCCGCTCGCTCGAAGCCGACGACGTTGGCGTCGGTCCGCACCGTCGCGCCGCGGGTGCGGCAGGCCCGGGCAAGACCGACGAGGAAGTCGCCCGGATGGGCGTGGGCCGAATCGGTGTAGTGAATCGCGCCGGCGACCTCGGGGCGGAAGATCGGATCGCGGGCCCGCAGCTCGTTGCCGGTGATGCGCCGATAGGAATAGCCGTACTGCACGAGCGACTGGGCCTCGCGCTCGGCGATGTCCATGTTCTCCGGCTTCATCACGACGTCGAGCCAGCCGTCGCGGGCATAGTCGCAGTCGATCGACTCGTCGCGGATCATCTCCTCGTAGATCGCAAGGGTCTTGAAGCCCATGTCGCAGAGAAGCGCCATGCAGCGGTCGAGATAGCGCTGGTTGCAGTGGCGGTGGAAGGACCAGAGCCAGGAGAGCAGCGCCCAATCGGGCCGCGGCTTGATGTAGAGGGGGCTCGTCGCGTCGAACATCCACTTGAGCCCGCGCCACGACGCGCCGGGGCGCGTCAGCGGATAGTGGCCGATCGAGAGCAGGCCGGCGTTGCCGCAACTGGCGCTCTGGCCGATCTCCTCGCGGTCAAGCACCGTGACGCGCACGCCGCGGCGAAGCAGGAACCAGGCGGTCGAAAGTCCGATGATGCCCGCGCCGACGATGACGACGTGGCGGGGCGGTGTGGTGGGCTGCATGCGGTCGATCCGGCGAAAGCGGGCGCCAGGGGCGCGGGGCAGGCACGTACCCGAGGCCATGGGCCGCGGCGCGACGATGCCGAGCGGCGATTGTAGAGCCTCGCCGCCTCCCGTATGGTGCTCGCATGAGCGGTCAATCACGCCTGCGGTTGGGGATCATCGGCGCGGGCGCCATCGGCAACGTGCATGCGGACGCCGCGGTCCGCGCCGGCGCGTCGGTCGTCGGCGCCTGGGACCTCACCCCTGAGCGGGCGACGGCGCTCACCGCGCGGGTCGGCGGTCGGGCCGCCGCGAGCATCGACGAACTCCTGGCGATGCCGGAGCTTGAGGCCGTGGCGATCGCCGTCCCGAACGCCTCGCATGCGGCCTGCGCGATTCGCGCCCTCGAGCGCGGCAAGCACGTCCTGCTCGAGAAGCCGATGGCGATGAGCGTCGCGGAGTGCGACGCGATCCTCGCCGCGGCGCGGAAGGCCGGCACGACGCTCCAGCTTGGCTTCGTCTGCCGCGGCACGCCGGCCTCGGCCGCCGCGAAGCAACTCGTCGACGCCGGGCGGCTCGGGCACATCTATCACGCCAAGTGCAGCATCTATCGGCGCCGCGGCATTCCCGGCCTCGGCGGCTGGTTCACGACCAAGGCGACGTCGGGCGGCGGTCCGCTGATCGACCTCGGCGTGCATGTCCTTGATCTGGTCCGTTACCTCACCGGCAAGCCGAAGTCGCTCCGCGCCAGCGGCGCCTGCTACGGGACGTTCGGGCGCCCGATCGCCGAATATCGATATGTCGAGATGTGGGCCGGCCCGCCGAAGCCCGACGGCACCTTTGACGTCGAGGATCACGCCACCGCCCTCATCCGCTGCGAAGGCGGGCTCACCATCGAGATGAACGTGACCTGGGCGATGAACCAGCCCGACGGCGCGATGAAGGACGGGATCTTCCTCTTCGGCGACCGCGGCGGCGTCTCGTTCCAGATCTTCGGGAACGAGCTCACGCTCGCGACCGAGCAGGATGGACGCATCGTCGACGTCAAGCCGCTGCTCGAACCGGGCGACGCGCTGGTCAGGGCCTGGGACGCGCAGTACGCCCAGTTCCTCCAGGCGATCACCCGCGGCGTGCGGCCGCACGCCACCGGCGAGGACGGTCGGGCGATCCAGGCCCTGGTCGAGGCGATCGAGCGCTCAAGCGCCGAGGGCCGCGAAGTCGACGTGGGCTGAGCGGCGCCCCGCCATCGACGGACGTCACGGCATGAACGACGGCGGGCCGGCATCTGCCGGCCCGCCGTCTGCGTCATGCATGGATGCGATCGCGCGTCGCGATCACTTCTTCGACTCGTAGTCCTTCAGCGTCTTCTCGAGCTGTTCCTTCATCGGGCCGCCCATGTCGACGGCCTTCTTCTGGGTCTCGATCGCCTTGGCCTTGTTGCCGCCGGCCCAGTAGCACGCGGCGAGCGTGTCGAGGATCGCGCCGTCCTTGCCGCCGCTTGCGGCGACGGCCTTCTCGGCGGCCTCGGTGGCGAGCTTCACGTCGCGATCCTTGATCGGCATCTGCGGATCGATGATCGTCCACGCGATCTGGTTGAGCATCATCGCGTTGTGCTCGTTGTTGGCCAGCAGCGTCTTCGCGATGGCGTAGCCGTCGGCCGGGCGATTGGCCGAGGTGAGGCAAATCTGCATCTTCTGGGCGAGGATCATCTCGTTGTTCGGGGCCTTCGCGAGGAGGCCGTCGAGAATCGAGATCACCTCATCCCACTTGCCGGCGGCCTGGGCCTCGCGGAGCTTCGCGCTGGCGGTGCGCATCTCGGTCTCGAGGGCGCGGTCCTGTTCGAACTTGGCCTTCGCCTTCGCCGCGTCCCACTTGTCGTGCACGATCTGGTCCATCACGCCGTCAAGTTCCATCGGGTGACCGATCCACTCGACGGTGCCCTTGCGACCGACGACGAACGCGGTCGGGATGCCGCCCTGGCCGGCCGCGGTCATGTAGGAGGTGTAGACGCTCCGGTCGGGATCGGTCGCGACGGTGTAGCGCATCTTCTCGTTCCACTCGGGCTTGTCGAGGAAGCCCTTCACCGTCTCGAGCTTCTCGTCGGAGACGCCGAGGAAGCGAACGCCGTAGTCCTTGTAGCGCTCCTGGAGCTCGCTGATGTGCGGCATGCTCTGCTTGCAGGGCCCGCACCAGGTGGCCCAGAATTCGACCACGGTGATCTTGCCCGAGGGGAATTCCTTGATCGGCTCGCCCTTGAGGAAGTGGGCGATGTCGATGGTCGGCGCGGGATCGCCGATCGAAAGGGGCTTGACTTCTGCCGAGGGGGCCGCGGGAGTGGCCGTCGGTGCGTTCTTGCCGGTCTGGGCGAGGAGATTGCCTGAGGCGAAAAGGGAAGCGACGAGGGCGAACGGAAGCGTGAATCGCATGGAGTAGCTCGCAGGTTGGTGCCAGCGTCGCGCCGCGACCGTCGGGCGGGCGGAGGCTCCGGACTCGGGGGTGCGCAGGAGCATACCGATCGCCGTCGTCGGCGTTGACCGAGTATCCTCATCGAATGACGACTTCGACGACCCCTTCCGGCCGTGATGCGGCCTCGCCCGCGGATCTCGGTGGTGGGGGGGCCCAAGTCATCGACGGCAAGCGGCTTTCCGAGGAGATCCGGCGCGGCCTGCTGGAGCGGGTGCGTCAGGCGGCGGCCAACGGGACGGCGGCCCGGCTTGATGCGGTCATCGTCGGGGACGACAAGTCGGCGGCCATCTACGCCGGCAACCAGGGGCGGACCTGCGCCGACGTCGGCGTCGAGTACATCCTCCACCGGCTTCCGGCCAACGCGACCTACGACGAGATCGCCGCCCGCGTCCTCGAGCTCGACGCCGACGAGAACGTCCGGGCGCTCATGCTCCACCTGCCGCTTCCGCCGGGCGTCGACGCCGAGCGGATCCAGTCCTTCATCGCCCCCGAGAAGGACGTCGAGGGCGTCAATCCCGCGAACATCGGCAACATCGTCTACGGCCGTCGGAGCCTCGTGCCCTGCACGGCGCTGGCGACGCTCGAGCTCATCGAGTCGACCCGCACGCCGCTCCGCGGATCGCAGTGCGTCATCGTCGGGGCGAGCAACATCGTCGGCAAGCCGATCGCCGTCCTCCTCATGCGGGCCGAGGCGACGGTGGTGAGCTGCAACAAGTACACCCGCGACCTCGCCTCGCTCACCCGCACCGCGGATGTCCTCATCTCGGCGGCCGGCGTGCCGGGGCTCATCAGGGCCGACATGGTGAAGCCGGGCGCGGTGGTGATCGACGTCGGCATCAATCGCGTGAAGGGAGCGGACGGCAAGTCGCAGACCGTCGGCGACGTGGCCTTCGACGAGGTGCGGCGCGTCGCGGGCCACATCACGCCGGTGCCGGGCGGCGTCGGGCCGATGACGGTGGCGATGCTCCTGCGAAACACCGTGGACGCGGCGCTGCGAACCGATCCGGTGCAGCGCTGATCGCCGCTGTGGCTCTCTGCCAAACCGCGATGCGCGCGCCAGCGAAGCGTTAGCCGACCGCGAGGCGCTTGCGGGCCTCTTCGTACCGGCTCATCGTGTTGCGGGCGACCTCGTCGGGGATGGGCGGGCCCGGAGGGCTCTTGTCCCAGCGCTTCTGGGCGACGAGCTCGAGGAGATAGTTGCGGAGGAACTGCTTGTCGAAGCTCGGCTGGTCGCGGCCGGGCTGGTACTGCTCGCGGGGCCAGTAGCGGCTCGAGTCGGGAGTCAGGACCTCGTCGATCAGCATGAGCTCGTCGGTCGGCTGTCCGTTCGCGTCGAGGGCGAAGCCGAACTCGAACTTGGTGTCGGCGAGGATGACGCCGCGCTCCCAGGCGTAGGCGGCGGCGGCGCTGTAGATCTCGAGCGTCAGGCGCCTGAGCCGCTGCATGAGGGCATCGCCGACCAGTTCGCCGGCCCGCTCGAGGGAGATGTTCTCGTCATGCCCCTCGTCGGCCTTGGTCGCCGGCGTGAAGATCGGCTGCGGCAGGCGGTCGCACTGCCGAAGTCCCTTCGGAAGGGTGAGTCCGCAGACCGTGCCGCGCTCCTGGTACTCCGCCCAGCCGCTGCCGGCGAGGTAGCCGCGGGCGACGCACTCGATCGGAACGACCTTGGCGCGGCGGCAGATCATGATGCGGCCGTCGAGTGACCGGCGCTCCTCGTCGGAGAGGCCCGGGATCTCGGCGACGTCGGTCGAGAGCAGGTGGTCGCCGACGAGGGCAAGCGTCCGGAGGAACCGGAACCACCCGAGCGAGATGGCGGTGAGAAGCCGGCCCTTCCCGGCGATCGGCGTCGGCATGACCACGTCGAAGGCGCTGACCCGGTCGCTGGCCACGACCAGCAGCCGATCGGGCTTGGCGCGAGTACCCGGCGCTGGGGGCTGGCCGGGCAGCCGGTAGATGTCGCGCACCTTGCCTTCGCGACGGTCGGGGAGCGTCAACGCCGTGCGGAAGACGGCGCCCGCCGCCTCGGATTCGGACGGGGTCTTGGTGACCATGACACGCACTCTACCAGCCGACGCGCGGCCGTACGCCGCTGCGGGGCGCGTCGGCGCGGGCATCGCGCCGCCCGGCATTCTCGGGGGAACTCCTCCTCGTTTCGAGGGGAGGCGCAGAGGCGAGGTGTACACTGCGGCGTCCCTGTCGCTCAGGCTGCCGCGCGAGTGCCATCCGGTCCGCACAAGCTTCGTTTCGTCGTCCACGACCCCCAGTCCCTCGGACAGGGCGCCGGGGACGCCGCGCACATGATCGGGACCGACGACAACCCGATGCGCGGCGAGGTCCGGGTGAAGTCCCCGGCGGCGCCGGGCGGCGTCACCGAGCTCGTCTGCACCTTCGTCGACGACGAGTTCGCCTCGCTCTCGGTCCCGGTCCGGGCCGGCCGCGCCGGACTGCTCCATCTCCAGACCTGCGTCCTGCCGCCCCGCGAGCAGCCCTATGGCCTGCTCATCGAGCTCGCCCGCCATCGCATCAAGCACTTCATCCAGAAGTGCGAGGAATGGCAGATGTGGGATCCCTCCCTGGCCCGCGGGGCGATGCGCATCTGGGACGAGGCCCGCGGCATCTTCGCCGAGGCGATGCTCTGCGACGACGAGCTCCGCCGCGAGCGGCTCGCCCAGCGCTCGCTCGAGAAGGCGATCGACGCCAGCGAGCACCTCGCGATGAGCCACGCGGAGATCCTGCTCCATCGACGCTTCGGCTCGAAGGCGGCGAGCTCGACCACGCTCGGGACCGTGGTGCGGCCCGGCGGACCCGCGATCCCCGCGGCGGCGGAGGAGATCGTGCAGCGCGACGTCGACGTCCTGCACATCCGCGCCGACTGGCGCGACATCGAGCCGAAGCGCGGCAAGCCCGACTTCACCCAGCTCGACCGCTGGATGAAGTGGGCGGCGGAGCGGAAGAAGCCGGTCATGCTCGGACCGCTGCTGGACCTCCGCGAGGCGGCGCTGCCCGACCACGCCCGCGTCTACCGGCACGACTACGAGAGCTTCCGCAACCTCGCCTACGACTACCTCGACCGGCTGGCCGCTCGCTACGCGCCGATGGTGGGCATCTGGAACGTCGGCAGCGGATTCCACGCCAATGAGTTTCTCGAGCTCTCCGTCGAGCAGATGATCGACATCGCCCGGCGCGTCGTCGTGCTCGTGCGCCAGCGGAACCGGCGGGCGAACACGCTCATGGAGCTGGTCGACCTCTTTGGCGAGAACGCCCCGCACCGCCCCTCGCCGGTGCTGCCGTGGCGCTATGCCGAGCTGCTGCAGCAGGAGGGGATCGGCGTCACGGCGCTCGGGCTGCGCATGGTGTTCGGTCGCGCCGGCTCGGTCGCGCGCGACCTCTTCCAGATCTCCTGCATGCTCGACCGCTTCCTCGGGCGCGAGGCCCGCGTCATGCTCACCGCCTTCGGGCTGCCCAACGCCGCGGTGGACGGGCGCGGCGGCTGGTGGCGCGACGGGGCGACGCCCGAGACGCAGGCGAGCTGGGCCGGCCGCGTGATGAGCGTGAGCCTCTCGAAACCCTTCGTCGAGGCGACGATGTGGTCGGACCTCATCGAATGTGGCGGCGATTCGAGGGGCTTCGGACTCTTCGACGCCCAGGGCGCGCCGCTTCCGGTGGTCGCGAAGCTCTCGTCCATCCGCCGCAAGCTGCGCACTCCGTTAGGTCCGCGGAAGAGCGATCCGGGCGAGCCATCCGAGGCACGGGGAGGGGGACCCGATGCCGAGTGAGCGATGGGAGGGCGGACCGACGGTGGCGACCGCGCTGCTCGTGGCGCTCGCGGCGGCCTTGGTGGCATCGACCGCGACGCCGATGCGATCGGGCGCCTCCGCCGCGCCGGTCGCCCTTCGGTCGATCCGCATCGACATCAACAGCGCGGGCGTGGCCGAGCTCTGTCTCCTGCCCGAGGTCGGCCCGGCGCTGGCCCGCGCGATCGTCGCGGATCGCGCGGCGCACGGTCCCTTCCGCTCGGTCGAAGAGATCGACCGCGTGCGCGGCGTCGGTCCGGCGACGATGCGTTCCCTCGCCCCGTTCGTCACCGTCGGGAGCCCGGGCGCGGACGATCACGGAGGCCGCTGAACGGTGGCGCGCACCGCGTCAACGTGGTTGGGCCGGCTGGAGAGCGACTCGTCGGTCGCGCGCCTGGCGGCCGAGATCCGGGCCGGCGGCGACGTCACCGCCCGCGGCGCCCACGGATCGAGCACCACGCTGGTCGCCGGCGCGCTGGCCAGGCTGCTGCGCGACGGTGCCGACCCGATCGCGACGCTCCTTCTCGTCGTCGCCCATCTCGACGACGCCGACGAGGCCGCGGCCGAACTTGCCGGATGCGGGCTGGACGTCGCGGTCTTTCCGGCGATCGAGGCGCTTCCCGGCGAGAGCGCCGCGAGCCTCGAGCTCGTCGCCACGCGCCTCGGGCTCGCCCGCAGGCTGACGCTCCACGCGATCGGCGCGCCGGCCTCCGGCGACGAGTCGCGCCTGCCCGACGTCATCATCGCCCCCTTCCCGGCGCTCATGCAGGGGGTGCCCGACGCCCGGCGCCTCGCGAGCGTGCTGCGCACGGTGCGGGTCGGCGATCGCCTCGACTCGCGCGAGCTCGCGACCTGGCTCGACGCCGGTGGCTATCGGCGGGTCGAGGCGATCGAGAGCCCCGGCGAGTTCGCGATCCGCGGCGGGATCATCGACATCTTCACTCCCGGCGCCGAGGCCCCGATCCGCATCGATCTCTTCGGCGACGAGGTCGAGCGGATCTTCGAGGTCGACCTCGCCACGCAGGCGAGCGACCGGACGCTGCGCCAGGCGGAGATCGTGAGCGCCTCGGTCGACGAGATCCAGTCGGACAAGGGAACGCGGTCGTTCGCGGAGCTGCTGCCGAAGCGCACCGTCACGGTGCTCGCCGAACTTGCCGAGATCCTCGAGCAGGGCCGCGGCTACTTCGAGCGCGTGCACGACAGCCGCGGGATCGACGGTCCGCCGCGCGTCCTGCAGGCCCTCACCAACGCGACGCAGGCGATCGTCCAGGTCAACCAGTTCAGCGCGACGAGCGTCTCGGGCCGCCTGGTCGAGCTGCCGGTGTCGACGCTGCCGGTCTTTCCCGAGGACGTCAAGGACGCCTTCGTCGAGCTGGCGTATCTCGGCAGCCGCCATGACATCGCCCTCTTCTGCGACACGCCGGGCGATGTGCAGCGAACGGGCGAACTGTTCGCCGAGCACGCCAAGGCTGCACGGGCCGAGATCCTCGAGGCCCATCTGCATCGCGGATTTCTCTGGGGGGGCGAAGGCGCGCCGCCCGGCACGCCGGCCCTGGCCTTCGTGCCGCAGAGCGAGGTGCTCCACCGCTATGCGACGCGCCGCCGCGGGGTCCGCGGCATCGGCGGCGGCAGGGCCCGCGAGGTCTTCGTCACCTTCGAGCCCGGCGACTACGTCGTCCATCGCGACCACGGCATCGCCCGCTTCGTCGGCCTGCAGACGCTGGCCCAACTGAAGCTCACGCCGACGCAGGCCCAACAGCAGGCCCAGGCCCGAGGCAAGGGAGCCGAGAAGGCCAGCGCCGACGACGAGTTCCTCACGCTCGAGTTCGACGGCGGCACGCGCCTCCATGTGCCCGCGGCGAAGATCGAGCTCGTCCAGAAGTACATCGGCGCCGGCGGTGCGAGGCCGACGCTCTCGACCCTCGGCGGCAAGCGCTGGAAGAACGCCCGCGAGCAGGTGAAGGACGCGGTCCGCGATCTCGCCGGCGAACTGTTGCGCGTACAGGCGGCGCGCGAGGCGACCTCGGGCATTCGCTATCCCGCCGACACCGCCTGGCAGACCGAGTTCGAGGCGGAGTTTCCGTATGAGGAGACCGAGGACCAGCTCGCCGCGATCGACGCCGCGAAGCGGGACATGATGAGCACGCGGCCGATGGACCGGCTCATCTGCGGCGACGTCGGCTTCGGCAAGACCGAGGTGGCGATCCGGGCGGCGTTCAAGGCGGTCGAGTTCGGCAAGCAGGTCGCGGTGCTCGTCCCGACCACGGTCCTCGCCGAGCAGCACGAGCGGACCTTCCGCGACCGCTTCCGCGCGTACCCATTCCGCATCGAGAGCCTTTCGCGCTTCAAGACCGACGCCGAGCAGCGCGAGACCCTCGACCACCTCGCGAAGGGGCAGGTCGACGTCATCATCGGGACCCATCGACTCCTCTCGAAGGACGTCCACTTCAACGATCTCGGTCTCGTCATCGTCGACGAGGAGCAGCGCTTCGGCGTCGAGCACAAGAACCGGCTGCTCGAGTTCCGTCTCACCGCCGACGTCCTCACGCTGAGCGCGACGCCGATCCCCCGCACGCTGCACATGGCGATGCTCGGGCTCCGCGACATCTCGAGCCTCACGACCGCGCCCCTCGACCGCCGGGCGATCGTGACCGAGGTCATTCCCTTCAACGCCCACCGCGTGAAGCAGGCCCTCGAGCGCGAGCTCGCCCGCGAGGGACAGATCTTCTTCGTCCACAACCGCGTGAACGACATCCATTCGATCGCCCTCCGCATCAAGGAGCTCGTGCCGAAGGCGACGATCGTCGTCGGCCACGGGCAGATGGGGCCGAAGGAACTCGAGGACGTCATGCTCACCTTCATGCGGCGGAAGGCGGACATCCTCGTCTCGACCACGATCATCGAGAGCGGCATCGACATCCCGACCGCGAACACGATGTTCATCCACAACGCCCACATGTTCGGCCTCGCCGAGCTGCACCAACTCCGCGGGCGCGTCGGCCGCTGGAAGCACCGGGCGTACTGTTACATGCTCCTGCCGGAGAACAGGACGATCACCGAGGACGCGATGAAGCGCCTGAAGGCGATCGAGGACTACTCGATGCTCGGGGCGGGGTTCAAGATCGCGATGCGCGACCTCGAGATCCGCGGGGCGGGCAATCTGTTGGGACCCGAGCAGTCGGGGCACATCGCCGCGGTCGGCTACGAGATGTACTGCCAGCTCCTCGAGACCGCCGTCGGCGAGCTCAAGCACGAGAAGAGGCTCTCGCCGGTCGACACCGCGATCGACATCGGTCTCGCCGGGTCGATTCCGCGCGGGTACATCCCCAGCGACGGGCGGCGCATGGAGGCCTATCGGCGCATCGGCCAGGCGGATTCGCTCGAGTCCCTGGCGAAGGTCGCGGCCGACCTGGGCAGCGCCTACGGCGAACCGCCGGCGGGGGTGAAGACGCTCATCGAGCTCGCCGAGGTGCGCCTCATGGCGACGGCCATGGGCATTCGCAGCCTGACTCGGCGCGACGCGGACATCATCTTCCGCACCACGCGGCCGCGCGACCTCGAGACGGCGCTGGCCGGCGTGCAGGGGTCGGTGCGGCTCGTCGGTCAGGCGGATGCCGAGGGGCTCACCGAGGTCTACCTGCGGCCGCCGCCGGCGTTCCTCGAGCCGAAGTCGCTCATGCTGGTGCTGCGGCGGCGACTGGCCCGAGCCTGATGCGGGGCGTGCAACTAGACTGCGGCGATGCTCTTGGCCGCCCTCTGTGCGTCATCGATCGCGCTCGCATCCGTCGCGCTCGCAACCATCGCCCCGGGGAGCGCCGCCGACGAGACGGGCGATCGCCCCGACCTCCGTGCGCTCGTCGCGGCGCCGCGGAGCGAGATGGCCGCGGCCATCGACGAGTATGTCGCCGACGAGGGGATGATTCTCCGGCGATACTCGGTTGAGGTCTCGCCCGCCCGCGCCTCCCGGCTCGACGCCTTTCGCCGCGGTTGGCTCGCCTCGCTCGACGAGATCGACTTCGACCGCCTCTCGCATGACGGGAAGGTCGACTGGCTTCTTCTCCGAAATCGCATTCGGCGGGCGATGCGGCAGGCCGACCTCGACGCGGCCGCCTATCGCGCGGTCGAGAGCATGCTGCCGGAGCCGGCTTCGATCATCGAGCTGGTCGAGGGGCGCGAGCGCTTCCCCGCCCTTGCCGCAAGCGAGGTGGCGGAGCGGCTGCAGCGGCTCACCCTCGCGTCGCGCGACGCCGAGCGGCGGCTGCGCGACGCGCTCGCCGTTGCGGCCTCGCGGCCGACGCCCTCAAGCTGCCGCAAGGCGATGCTCATCTTCCAGTCGCTCCGTCGCGACCTCGACGCCTTCTACCGATTCCGCAATGGCTACGACCCCGAGTTCACGTGGTGGGCGGCGGCGCCGTGGAAGGATCTCTCCGCGGCGTTCGATGCCTTCGAGCGCCTGCTCCGCGAGGAGGGCGTCGGCCAGACCGCGGCGAATCCCGATGTCATCGTCGGCACGCCGATCGGCCGCGACGGGCTGCTGGCCGATCTTGCCTCGGAGTGGATTGCATACTCGCCCGAGGAGCTGCTCGCGATAGCCGAGCGCGAATACGCATGGTGCGAGGGGGAGCTGACGAAGGCCGCGCGGGAGATGGGCTGCGACGGCGACTGGAAGAGGGCGCTCGAGGTCGTGAAGACGCGGTACGTCGAACCGGGCAGGCAGCCGGAGATGATTCGGGCCCTCGCCGACCAGGCGGTCGCGTTCCTCCGGCAGCACGATCTCGTCACCGTGCCGCCGATCGCCGACGAGACCTGGCGCATGGAGATGATGTCGCCGGCCCGGCAGCTCATGACGCCCTTCTTCACCGGAGGCGAGACGATCAGCATCGCATTCCCGACCGACGGCATGAGCCAGGAACAGAAGCTCATGACGCTCCGCGGGAACAACATCCACTTCGCCCATGCGACGGTGTTTCACGAGCTGATCCCCGGCCATCGCCTGCAGCAGTACGCGGAGTCGCGGTTCAAGACCTACCGCGCCCCCTTCGGCACGCCCTTCTGGACCGAGGGGTGGGCGCTGCATTGGGAGATGCTCCTCTGGGACGAGGGCTTTCAGGTCTCGCCCGAAGACCGCATCGGCGCGCTCTTCTGGCGCGCCCATCGCGCGGCACGCATCGTGTTCAGTCTCAAGTTCCATCTCGGACAGATGAGTCCACAGGAGTGCGTCGACTACATCGTCGACCGCGTCGGCCACGAGCGGGCCAACGCCGAGGGCGAGGTGCGACGGGCGGTCTCGGGCGACTACGCGCCGCTCTATCAGGTGGCGTACATGATCGGTGGCCTGCAGATCAGGGCCCTGCATCGCGAGCTCGTCGTCGGCGGCCGCATGACCAACCGAGCGTTCCACGACGCGATCCTCGGCGAAGGGAACATCCCAATCGAGTTCGTGCGGATGATCCTGCGCGACGAGCCGCTGACGCGGGATCGCGCCCCGTCGTGGCGCTTCGACGAGGAGCTTCATCCGGCGCCGGCGACGGGAGCCGCCCGGCCATGATCGTGGTTCGAACCGCCGCCGCGCCGACACCCGCCGGCCACTACAGCCAGGGCATCGTCGCCAACGGATTCGTCTTCGTCGCCGGCCAGCTTCCGATGGAGCAGGGGGTTCCGGCGGACCCGTTCATGCCGATCGAGCGGCAAGTGGAGATCGCGATCGGCAACGTCGCCGCGATTCTCGGCGCGGCGGGCAGCAGCCTCGCGAACGTGGTCTCGATGACCGTCTACATCACCGACATCGCGCTCTGGCCGCGGGTGAACGCCGCGTACGCGAAGGCGCTCGGCGACCACAGGCCGGCGCGGACGACGGTGCCGGTCCCGGCGCTTCATCACGGGTGGGGGGTCGAGGTGCAGGCCGTCGCGACGGTGCCGGCGACGCCGGCCGGGTGATTTCCGCAGGCTGTGGCTCCGCCCGCGAGGCTCAGCCGCGGTGGGCCTTCACGACGAATTCAAGGTGGAGGTACCGGGCGACGTAGTCGAGGATCGACATGCACTCCGGAATCTCCGGGTTCGACGTCGCACCCATCGGCTCGAAGCGCATCCCGCGGAATCGCTCCACCGCCTCCTGCACGGTCAGTCCATGCTGAAGGCAGAGGCTGAACGCGCGGCAGAAGCCCTGAATGAGGCCGCTGAGCGTCGAGCCCTCCTTGCTCATCTTGATGAAGATCTCGCCAGGGCGACCGTCTGCGAAGAGGCCCACCGTCAGGTAGCCCTCGTACCCGCCGATGGCGAACTTGTGGGTGCGCGAGAGCCGGGTCTCGGGGAGCACCTCGCGACGGCTCGCGGAATCGCTCGATTTCGGGAAGGACGCGGTGAGGGTCGAGGGTGCTGCGGACATGGCGGGGAGGCGAGCGCGTGGCTGAAAGGGAACCCGGCGCGGGAATCGTAACGGAGACTCGCTGCGCGGGGGGCTCACGGGAGAGCGACGTCCCTGTTGTCGGCCGATCGGGAATTTCTCAAACAAATTTCGACACTCGCGCGCATACGAGCGGGGGGCAAAGTCTTCCTTGGAACGGAGGCGGCGGCTCGCGGATGAAGGCACGCACGACCGCCGCTCTCCCGCTCACGCACTCGCCCAGCGCCAAAGGCAACGGCTCCGACTGCTGAGAGTTCGAGTGGGGATCAGCCAATTGGGTAGCTCCGCGTATTGCTTCCGCGTTCATCGTCGGACAGCGACCGCGGCATGCCTTGGGGATTCCTCCGGCTCTCGGCGCGGGACCACTTCGGCGCTGGGCGGGCTGTGGGCGGCGAGCGAGCCGTGCACCTGCGGATGAGGGCTTGCATCGCGCGACGGGGCGCGACGGGGCGCCATGGGGCGCGGCGGGGCACAGCATGCGTCGCTCTGACGATCGTCTCGGAGTGTGAACGTGCCTTGAGGAGCGAACGTGGTCAGCAATCGAGCAGCACATCACCCTGAGCACAGGCGACGGGACAACTGGCGACGTGCCGTCGTGGCGAGCGAGCCCGCAGCCCGTCGAGCGTCGGGCAGCGAGGACGATCGGATCGTCGGTCAAGCACGGCGCGGAGGGGGGCGACAGGATGCGGGCAATGGAGGTCTGGTGGTTCTGACGCCCACGGTCTGGGTGTGGGGAACGTCACGAGATGGGAACGCGCACAACACGACGGAGGCGCGAGAAAGGCGGCGAGCGATGTCATTGGGGTTCATGCGGCCAGCGCATCAGGCGCGACTCGAGCGATTCGTCGAGTTGGCTCGCGTGTACCGGGGGTGGACGCGGATTCAGTTGGCCGAGCGGCTCGGACGGGACCCGAGCCACATCGTGCCCGCTGCGGGGAACGCAAAGCTCGGGTTCTTGAGGCGCATCGCAGATGCCCTCGACTGGGATGTCCGTGACGTCGTCGAATCGGTGGCGAACGCGGGTGAGCGATTTCGCCACGGGCTCGAGCGGGAGGGCGACTCGCCGCATGCCGGCCCGGCCGGATACGCCCGAGGCGCTGAGCGCACTCGAAGCGACGGCGGCGGCAAGCACGCGGGAAGCGCCGGAAACGGCTCCGCCGCATCCACGCCGCAGGGCGACGACGAGGGTGCGCGGCCGCCGCGTTGGGCGGGAGCGTCCTTCGAGAAGCTCGACCATTCGGCCATCGCGGCGCATCGCGGCGGACGGTTCGAGGAGCTGATGGAGCTCATCGAGGCGATGCGCGAGGTCGCCGCGACGCCGACGGAGCGCGCGGTCGTCGCGATTCGGGAGATCGGCGCATGGGACATGCGCGGACGGTACGTGAGGGCCCTTGAGTCAGCGCACGAGGGCATTGCGCTCGACGGGGTCGAGCCGGCGGTGCAGATCATGCTGCAGGCCAATCTCGCTCAGGTGCACATGACGCTCTGGCACCTGGTCGAGGCCCAGGCGGTGGCGAGCGAGGTGATCAAGACGTGCGAAGCGGAGGGCGCGACACCTCGACCTTCGGCGGTTCGGGAGCGGGGCCCGCGGATTCGGGCGTCACGCTCCTTGCGGGTGTCCGCGGCGTTCGCCCGCTTCGTGCGCGGTGGTGCGCTGTGCCGTGCGATCGATCATGAGATCGCACCGGGCCGCGAAGTCCTCGCGGAACGGGCTCGCGCCGATCTCGTTGCGGCCCGTGATCGCTACGACGAGCTGACCGCGGAATTCGGCGAGGGGCAGTATGCGGCGATGGCCCACACATGCAGGGCATCGCTCCTCGAGTGCGATGCGGCGCTCGATGATGTCGCCGCGATTGACGCCGTACACATCGTGATGGAGCGGCTGGGCGAGGCCGCGGACCTGGGCAACGTGCCGGGCGGCGATTGGCTCGAATCGTTCGGTTGGTGGGCGATCGCCGGCTGCACCATCGCACTGCGGCATCTCGACGGGCACGAACTCCATCGGGCGATGGCGGTGTGCACGAACAAGGCGCTCGAGATCGCCGACCGACTCGATCACTGGGCGCTGCGGGAGCGGGCCTTCACGATGGAACGATTCAGGCGGCAGCGCGTGGAGGACGCGACGGGTTGCGAGCCCGAGTGGCTCTTGGACGACGAGGACGTCCGCATGCTCGCGGGGACGATGGGCCGGTTCCCGACGTTCCGCGCCGCGGGCTGGCGCATCCTCGAGTCGGCGAGGCTCTTCAGCGACCTCGAATCGAGCGAGGTCTCGCCCTTCGCGCGATCGCTCCTGGCACCCCCGGGCCGCACCGCCGGTGCGGCGCGGTCCCGCGATCGACCGAAGACGGACAGCCCGGAGGTGACGCGATCGACCTCGCCCGCCATGGAGATCGCGCGCACCGCTGGTGCGGCGCCCGAGGCGACGACATGGAGGCGGGAACCGAAACCCCCCTCGGTTGTGTAGGCCACCGTGGTCTGCGACCGCAGGGCCCCGCGCGGGAAGAGCGACTCCCCGCGCGGGGCAACTTTCCACCCGACGGTCGGTGCGGCAGTCGCGGCGCTCTCCGCGCCGCCGTGCGCCGTGTGAATTCGAGACTCGATGCGCTCCAGACGAGGCGGCGCAGAGGGGAGGCAGCGCGAACTGAACGCCATCACAATTCAATGAATCGAGCAGGCGGAGCGTTCGTTTCACGCCCGCTCCTCCACGTTGCCCATTCAGTCCCGGGACGACGGCGAGTTCGACGGCGATGCGCCGATCGGCCCGATTTAGTGACGATCGGAGACGGCTCACATCCTGAAGGATGGCGAGCGCGGTCGACCGGCGATCGGTCAAGCCGCGAGCGATGGGGCCGCGAGCGATGGGGCCGCGAGCGATGGGGCCGCGAGCGATGGGGCCGCAAACGATGCGGTGTGTATCGATGGCTCGTGGGTCGATGAGCCGCGGTGGGTGCGCGACGGATCGTCCAGTCTGCGCCGGCTGTCGCATGCAGCGGGTTCATCGATCGATGGAGTCGTCGATGAGAGCGGGATATGCGGACGCGCGAGTTCGCATGTGCCGACTGCGATCGCAGGCGATGCACCGGAGTCAAGTTCGTCGCACGATCTGGGCGCGGCTCCCGCTGGCATGAGGCGTCAGCGCTGGGTCGGTCTAGACTCGACCCCAGGTGCGCGTGTGCTGCGTCGCGCGCCGTGCGGCGGAGTCGCGCGATCAGAGCGATGGGGTCGCGTGCGGCGCAGCCGCGAGCTCGGTGCGGTGGGGTCGCGTGTGGCGGTACCGCGAAACGTGGGGGCGGCGTTGCCGCGCTGCGTCAACGGCCGGGAAGCGAGCGGTTGCGAAGCGCGGAGCGGTCCTCGTGACGCGCGAGCGAGCAGGCGGCCGGTCGCGCGACATCACGGTGGTGAGGCTCGGAGCGTCGCGATGCTCACGCCTTCACTCGGGGCGGGCGTGCCCGCCGCCGTCGTTCGCGCGGCCGTCCTGTGTCGCCGACCGGCGCCGATGATTGCCCGAAGCCGCTGGTTCCTCCGCTCGGCCGGCCTGCTGCCCGACACCCTCGCTCGAGGTTCGAGCGGTCCGTGGATCTCGAGATGACAACGACGCCCGGGCAAGCCGGGCGTCGTTGGGTGGATCATGTCAGCGAGGCGGAATCGTGCTGGGCAGGATCCCGGTTGCATCCGGGCGACGAGTGCGTTTCAGGCCTTGGCCTTCGCGCCCTTGCCGGGCTTGCCTTCCGACTTGCTGTCGGACTTGCCTTCGCCGTCGCCCTTGGCTGCGGCCTTGGGGGCCTTCTTGCCCTTCCCGTCGGCACCGGCCTCCGGGGCGTCCTCTTCCGTGGTCTCCTCGGCGGCATGCTCGGCCTCGGCCGCGGCGCGCTGGGCCTCGATCATCGACTCGAGCATGCGGTCAGGCTTGACGTCGATGGTGATGTCGGCCTTGAGTTCGCGCTCGAACTGAATGAGGCAGTGATAGCTGCCGATGCGGCGGAAGGGCTGCGAGAGGCGAACCGCGCGCATGTCGACGGCATAGCCCTCGGCGACGAGCGCGTCGGCGATGTCGCGCTGCGTGATCGAGCCGTAGAGGAGGCCCTGGTCGTTGCAGCTTCGGATGAGGGTGATCTTGTGGTCGAGGAGCTTGGCGATCGTCTCCTCGCGCACCTTGCGGAGGGCGGCGAGCTCTGCCTGCGCCTTCGCCCGGGCGCCCTTGAGCGATTCGATCTTCTCCGGCGTGGGGTGCTCCGCGAGAGCGTGCGGGAGCAGATAGTTGCGGGCGAAGCCGGCCTTGACGCTGACGACGTCACCGACGATGCCGAGGTTCTCGACGTTGCGGAGGAGGAGCAGTTCGATCGGACGAGCCATGGGGTCGTTGTCCTTCGGGCTTGGGTCGCACGCATCTCGCGTCACCGGTGAGGGGGTGAGCGCGACGAGCGGGACCGGACGAGCCTTCGGTGAGGAGCCAGACCACGGTGGTCGTGGCCCCAGCGAAGCGAGTCGGGGAGTATGGCAGATCGGTCGAGGCCATGCCAGCCCTCGCCTCCCCGAGTCCGGCCGCTGGCGTCAGGACGGCTGTCACCGCACTGGGAGAGAGGGCAGTGGAGCCGAGCGGCGGACCGGCATGGTGGTCCGTCCGCCCCGGTCGTCGGTCCGTCACGGTCGCCAGTTCGCCCCTGTCGCCAGTTCGCCCCTGTCGCCAGTTCGCCCTAGTTATCGCCGTTCCATCCGGGACCGGAGGCCTAGGGCGCTGCCGCGTGAGCGTGAAGTGATCGCCACGCATCGAGCTGGTCCGGGTCGAATTCCGCAGGTCCTGCGAGCAACGCCGCGGCGAATTCGATCGTGGACCGACCTGTCGCGGTGATGAGGTCGTGGTCTGAGGTCACGGGCTTCGGTCGGTGATGGACATGTCCCCGATAGCTCGGCGCCCGGTTGGCAAGCCATGTGCCGCCATCGTCGAGACCGTCGGAGCTGTGTGGCCGAGCATCCAGCAGTCCGGCGTTGGCCAGGGCGACGACGCCCGTTCCGATGGCGGCGACGCCGCACTGCACGAGCCTCGCCCGATGGAGGAACGCCGTCATGCTCGCGATGGGACCTCGCTGCCAGAGCTCTCCGCCTGGAACGACGAGCACGTCGACGCCTTCGAGGCCGCACTCGTCCATCGTGCGTTCAGGCAGCACCCGCATCCCAGTGTCAGCGAGCACCGGAAGGTGTCCAAAGCCGATCGTGAGGACGCGAAAGCCGGCCGCACGTCGGAGCGAGGCGAGGGCAACTGCGACCTGCCAGGTGGCGATGCCATCGAAGACGACGACCGCCGCATTCAGATGTCTCGCCATGCATCCACTCCCCAGGGCGCGACGCGCCGTCCCGCCCCCGACGCAATATCCATCAGGGGCGCCGTCAAGGCGCCCGCGCCCATTGAGAATCATCGGCTCGGCCAAACCATTCGCAAGGGGCAATTCGCCGAATGCGAGTGTCGCTCGGTGCCATCCAGATGGTCCGAACGCGCCCTCGTCCGCCGCGGAACTGGCCCCACTTCCTCGCCGAGCCGCCTCGTCGCCGAGTCCGCCTCCCTTCCGAGTGCTATGACGGAAGGAATATTGGGCCAGGTGAAGCTGTGGGAGTTCAGCCAGGTGGCGCCGTCGGCGAGGCACTCGACGGAACGAGTGCGGCGCTCGGGGCATTGACGCCCAACAGATGACGCACGAAGAACTCCGCGCGGCGTCGACGTCCGTATTCACTTTCGCCCGCGCCATGTCCCATGCCGGGTAGGACGAGCAGCTCGAAGGGCCTGTTCGCGCGAACGAGTGCGTCCACGACCTGCATCGTCGACGAGGGGTCGACATTCTGGTCGAGCTCGCCGACGGTCAGGAGGAGCGCGCCCTTCAGCTTGCCCGCATCGACGACGTTGGAGCTTCGCTCGTAGCTCTCGTCGACGGGCCAGCCCATCCACAGCTCGTTCCACCAGATCTTGTCCATGCGATTGTCGTGGCAGCCGCAGTCCGCGGCGGCGGCGCTGTAGAAGTCGTTGTGGTCGAGCAGCGCCCGCATCGCGTTCTGTCCACCGGCCGAGCCGCCGTAGATCCCGACCCGTGAGATGTCCATGTCGGGCCGCGTCGCCGCAGCGGCCTTGATCCACGCGATCCGGTCGGGAAATCCAGCATCCTTCAGGTTCTTCCAGCAGACGTCGTGGAAGGCCTTGCTTCGGTTGGACGTCCCCATGCCGTCGATCTGGACCACCACGAAGCCGAGCTCGGCGAGTTCGCGCTGTCCATGCCATGGCGAGAATGCCTTCGGCACAAACGAACCCTGAGGGCCTGCATAGATATTCTCGATGACCGGACGGGCGACGATCGGCGGCGGCCCCGCTCCGCGTGCAGCCTTCGTCGCGTGTCCTTCGGAGGCGGGCGATGCGGGAAGGACCGACGGGCGCCAGAGCACGCCCCAGATGTCCGTCACCCCATCGCGACCCTTTGCCACGAAGCGTTCCGGAGGAATCCATCCGGTGGCGAGCAGCGCCGACCAATCGCCGCGCTCGAGCTCGACGACCAGCGAACCGTCGCTGCCGCGCCGAAGCTCGGTGACGGTGGGGAGGTCAACACGCGACCAGCGATCGATGAAGTAGCTGCGATCCGCCGACCACTCGATCTCGTGCGTTCCATCGCCTTCGGTCAGGACCACCAGCCCCGAGCCGTCCAGATTCACGCGGCAGTGGTGGACGTGATAGGGATCCTGATCGGGGCGAATGCCGCCGGCGCGAAACCAGATCTGGCCCGTCGCGCGGTCGATCCGGTCGACGCCGCGGACGACCCAGGGACCCTTCGTGATCTGGTTCTTCACCGCCCCCGTCGTCGCATCGATCCGGTAGAGGTGATTCCAACCATCGCGCTCCGACATCCAGACGATCTCGCCGCGGTCGTCGAGTCGCTCGAGGAAGAGCTTCCCCGCGTAGTCGAAGAACGTCGCGCATCGCTCGTCGATGATCGGCCGGGCCGCGCCGGTCGCGGCGTCAAGGCTGATGAGGCGCATGGTCCGGTGCCCGCGTTCGTTGTAGAGGAAGCTGACGTGCGAGCTGTCCGCATCCCACGCGACGTGGTCGACCGACCATGGCGTGCCGAAGAGCGAGGCCTGGTCGGGCGAGACGATGATGCGCTTGGCGGCGATGTCGGCGATGACCGGCCAGCGCATCTCGATGGCGTCTCCCGGCTTGAGATAGTCGAACGTGCGGACCGTCGGCTGCAGGCGGTCGCGCGGCGAGCTCTCGACGATGGTGACGGGGTGGGTCTGCGGCGGCTGACGGCGGGTGAGGAGGAGCTTCGTTCGGTCGGGTGACCAGACAAACGGCTCCGCGTAGGAGGACTGGGGAGTGCCGTCGCTGGTCGCGAAGACGACCGCTCCCGCGGCGTCGACGACCTCGACGTTCGGTCCCGACGTTCGACAGGTGAGGTCTGGCGCCGCGGTGACCTTCTGTGCTGAAGTTGGGGCCGGCGTCGGGGTGACGGGGAGCTCATCGCTCCCGGCCTTCGGGCCATCGCTCTCGCCGACGTGTACGACGCCGGAGAGCCGGGGCGCAATCAGCGAACCGACCAGCTCGCCGTGCTCGTCGTAGAGCGCCCACGCGTGCCCCGAAAAGGTCTGTTGCGAGCGATGCTCTCCCGACGCGATCGTGCCGTAGTCGCGACGATGGCCATCGGCGTCGATCCACGCCAACGTCACCCGGCCCGCGGTGCGGTTGTCGAACTCGAGAAGGATGGAGGCGCCGGCGTTCCGTCGGCTCGACTGCAGCGTCGGGCGAAGTCCCACCGCGAATCGCCGGGCGTCCTCGTCGCTGCCTTCGGTGAGCGTGCGCTCACCGCCCGTCCCGGCGCTCCAGCGGACGATGCGGCCGCCCCGAAGGAGGAGCACCACCGTCTCGCCGTCAAACGCGATGCGCTCGATGGGGAGCGCGTCGGCACGGATCGGCGCGTGCAGCGCCGACGTCAGCGCCTTCGCGAGAGACTCGTGATCGAAGAGCGGCTCGCGGCTCGCGCGGGCCGCGTCGACGGCCATGAAGGCGCGACGATCGCCGCTCGGGTCACTCGGGGCGTGCCCGAGCGATACCTCGTACCACAGTCTGGTCCCGTCGATCCAGTGGACGTCGACATGCTCCCGGGCGACGAGGCCCTGAACCTGATCCGGGCGAAGGCCCTGACCAAGCGCGGGCGGTTCGCTGGCGCGAACGGCGCCATGTCCGGCACCGCCCGACGAGGTTCGCTCGCCATCGGCCGTCGCCGTTGCGGGCGGCGCCGGGACGAGCGTGGCTCCGGCGCGGGGAGCAAGCGCGATCGACATCATCACCAGAGCGACGAGACGGGCGAGCGAACGCACGTCGATTCGCATGGCTGTTTCCATCACCTCGATGGGATGAACGACTCAGAACGGGATGTCGTCTTCTTCGACGGGCTGATGCGACCCCTGGCCGCCTCGTCCGCCCGAGCTGCGAGCCGGCGCCGAGGGCGCGTAGTCGCGATTGCCGCCGCCGGAGCGGCCGCCACCGCCCTCGCCGCCGCCCCGCGACTCGACGAACTCGAAGCCCTCGATGACGACGCGAAGCTTCGACTGCTTCTTGCCTTCCTTGTCTTCCCACTGGTCGAGCTTCAGGCGACCCTCAATGAAGATCGGCTTGCCCTTCCCGAAGTACTGGTGGATGACCTCGGCCGTCCGGCCCCAGGCCTCGCAGTCGACGAAGGTGGTGTCCTCGCGGTCCTCCCCGTCCTTGGTCTTGTAGCGGCGGTTGACGGCGAGACCGATGGTTGCGACGGCCTGATTGCTCGAAGTCTGCTTGAGCTCAATGTCGCGCGTGATGTTCCCCATCAGGAGAACCTTGTTGTAGTTGGGCATGTGAATGCCTGTCCTCTGTCGCGTGCGGCTCCGCCCGAAGTCATCCTGCGGGAGAGGGCACGCGGTGCCTCAACTGACGAGCGGGGGTGGCTTCGCCCGATGCGAAGGGCCACAGCGAAAGCCTCGCTTGTCTCGGTCCCGTCGGGTGCGGCCGGCGGTTGTGCGGATGGTAGCAACGGGAAAAGGGCGATCTCTGAAGTGGGGTTGGTTTTCCAGCGAGATTCGTGGTGTGGACAACTCGTCGCGCCGTCGACGTCGGCGCGCTTGAGCCCCACCGACAACACAGCCGCCCGCGGGCTGCGCGGGCGGCTGTGGAACGTGCGTGGTGAGCGACACCCGGGGTGGGGTGCCGTGAGCGTCTGCTCAGGCCTCGGCCGGAGCCGGAGCGGAGCCCGCGGCCGCCGGAGCGGTGCCGCGGAGCTTGATCTCGTCGGCGATCTGCTGACGACCCTCGTGGGAGTTGATCTCCTCGGCGGTGACGTGGCTGGCCTTGGTGATCAGCGAACGGAGCATCCGCTCGCTGAGCCGGCAGTCGCGCTCGATCCCGGCGAGCGCCTGGGTCTTCGCCTTGAAGAACGACAGGAAGTAGACGCCGCGCTTGTTGCCGCGGATGTCGTAGGCGAGACGGCGCTCGTCCCACTTGCGGAGGGCGACGATCTCGGCGCCGCCGCGGACGAGAATGTCGGTGATGTGGTCGACGGAACTCTGCAGGTCGGAGGCGGCCGACTGCGGGAAGAGGAACATGCCTTCGTAGGTTTGGACGCGGTTATCGATGTCGGACATGGTGGTCAGTTCTTTCTTGGGTGGTCGCTCACGACGCCTTGGCGTCGCGAACGGTGTTGAAGCGGTTCATCGCGGTGGTGATTCCCGAGCTCACCCAGCAGAGCGCGGCCTGCACGGCCTGCTCGAGGGCGATCTCGATCGGCTGCTGCTGATCGGGTCGGAAACGGCCGAGGACGTAGTCCTTCTGCGGCACCTGCCCCGGCGCGTCGATGCCGATGCGGCACCGCGCGTAGGAACTCGTGCCGAGCTTCTGCTCGATGTCGGCGAGGCCGTTGTGGCCTCCCGCCGACCCGTCCGGACGCAGGCGGATCGCGCCGCACGGCAGGGCCAGGTCGTCGACGACGACCAGAAGGTCCTTCGTCGCATCGAGCTTGTAGAAGCGAAGTGCCTCGGCCGCCGACTGCCCCGATCGGTTCATGAACGTCAGGGGCTTGATCAGCAGGACCTTCTCGGGCCCCTCGGCGCCCCGCATCTCGGCCTCGAGCGTCACGCCGCTGAAGCGTGACTTCGCGATCGAGCGGGTCGGATCGACGGTGCGGCGCGCCAGGCGATCGATCACGTCGAACCCGACGTTGTGTCGGGTCCGTTCGTATTCGAGGCCTGGGTTGCCGAGACCGATGATGACCTTCATGGGGGAGTTCCGAATGGCTCCGGGAATCCGGGAAGCGCCCCCGACCCGAGGTCAGGCGGCGCGGCGCGAGCGAAGTGTTAGGCCTTCTTGTCCTCGGCCTTCTCTTCCTTCTTCTCCTTGATGACTTCCGGCTGGACGGCGGCCTCGGCCGTCGCGGCCTCGCCGACCGCAACTTCCTCAAGGACGGTGGTGACGCGGCAGATGATGTAGTCGGCGGGAAGCGCCGGGGTCACGCCGGCCGGGAGCTTGACCTCGCCGACGGTGAGCGTGGTGCCGTGCATGAGGACCGAGAGGTCGATGCGGATCTCCTCCGGGATGTCGCGCACCTTGCACTTGACCTCGAGCTGGGCGAGGTCGTGGGTGACGATGTTGCCGGCCTTCTTGGCGGCCTCGGGCGTGCCGACGAAGTGCATCGCGACGTTCACGGTCACGACCTCGTCGAGGTTCACGCGGGCGAGGTCGACGTGGATCACGTTGTCGCCGAGGTACCCGAACTGCAGGTCCTTGACGAGGCAGGTGTCGGTCGCGCCGCCCTCAACGCGGACGTTGACGACGTGCGAGCCGTGCTTGAGGGCGGTGAGCATCGCCTTCTCGTTGATGGTGACCGACAGCGGGGCGGCGCCGTGGCCGTAGATCACCGCGGGCAACAGGCCTGCGGCGCGCTCGCGCTGGGCGAAACGCGATCCGAATCGCTCTCGCTTCTTCGCGTCGAGGGTGGGGGTCTCATGCGACATGGGTACTCTCCAAAGGTGAACGCGTCATTGCGTACGGGTGAACGGAAACGGAAAGCCTCAGCGCTTCGTCCCGCTGTTGCGGAACATGGCCGAGACGGACTGATCGTGGTGGATGCGATGGACCGCGTCGCCGAGGAGCTTCGCGGTCGAGAGGGTGACGAGCTTGTCCCGAAGCGGCGCCACGCGGGCCCCGCCGGGGATCGTGTCGGTGACGACCACCCGCGAGATCGGGCTGTCGTTGAGCCGCTGCATGGCCAGGCCGACGAGCACCGCATGGGTCGCGGTGGTGATCACGTCGGTCGCCCCCTCCTCCATGACGACGCGGGCGGCCTCGCAGACGGTGCCGGCGGTCGAGATCATGTCGTCGAACATGAGGACCGCGCGGCCCTTCACGTCGCCGATGAGGTTCTTGACGACGACCTGCGAGCCGGACTGGCGGCGCTTGTCGATGATCGCCAGGTCGGTGCCGAGGACGTTGGCGTACATGTTGGCGACCTTCACGTTGCCGACGTCGGGGCTGACCACCACGATGTCGCCGAAGGTGTCGCGGAGGCGCAGGAAGAAGTCGCTGATCACCGGCGACGCCGAGAGGTGGTCGACGGGCAGGTCGAAGAAGCCCTGGATCTGCGCCGCGTGCAGGTCCATGCAGAGGACCCGGTCGGCGCCGGCGGTGGTGATGAGATTCGCGACGAGCTTCGCGGTGATCGGCACGCGGCCCTCGTCCTTGCGGTCCTGGCGGGCGTAGCCGAAGTAGGGGATGACCGCGGTGATGCGCTTGGCGCTCGCCCGCCGGAGGCAGTCGATGAACGTCAGGAGCTCCATCAGGTTGTCGTTCACCGGCTCGCAGGTCGACTGCACGACGAAGCAGTCGCGGCCGCGCACGTCCTCGTCGATCTTCACGAAGACCTCGCCGTCGGGGAACTTGCTCGGCGAGCCGAGCCCGAGCGGGAGCTCGAGGTGGGCGCACATCGCCTCGGCGAGTCCGCGGCCGGACGAGCCGGCGAAGATCTTCAGGTGTTCACGATCTCCGGCGCTCATGCGTACCTCCCGCGGGCGACGTCGGGCGAGACGGCCTGGGTGCGGCCGCGCAGGATGCGGTCGACCTCGGCCAGCTGTTCGGGGGTGTTGACGCTGAGGACATCCTCGGCCGGCACCGCGTCGACGACCGCGACCCGCTTGCCTTCCTTGAGGAGGAGCTCGAAGACGTCGGTGATGTAGTACTCGCCGCTCGCGTTCTTGTTGTCGACCTTCGAGAGGGCCCCGAAGAGGTCGCCGACCCTGAAGCAGTAGTACGAGGGATTGACCTCGCGGAGGGCGAGCTGGGCGGGCGTCGCGTCCTTCTGCTCGACGATGCGGAGGAAGTCGCCCTTCGCGTCGCGCTCGATGCGGCCGTAGCCGGTCGGGTCGTCGATCACGCTCGTGGCTAACGTGGCGCTCGCCCCGGTGCGGCGATGGGTCTCGAGCAGCGTCGCCAGCGTCTTCGGCCGGATGAGCGGGCCGTCGCCGCAGAGGACGAAGACGTCGTCATTGGCCCGGGCCGGCATGAAGTGGGAGCGGGCCTGGTCGACCGCGTGGCCGGTGCCGAGCTGCGGCATCTGCATCGCGAAGCTGATGCTGGCGTCGCGCTCGAAGGCCGCCCGGACGAGCTCGGCGCCGTGGCCGATGATCAGCGTCGTCGCGTTCACGCCCGCGGCCTTCGCCGCGTCGACGACCCAGCGGACCATCGGATGGCCGCACGCCGGATGCATCACCTTCGGCAGGTCGCTCTTCATGCGCGTGCCCTTGCCGGCGGCCATGATGATGGCGCCGACCGCGCCCCCGGAGGAAGGCGTTGCGGCACGGGCTGCGTGGGATGGCTGGGGGTTCGTCACGGGGACCTGTCTCGCGAGCGACGCGTGAGGGTTCCCGGCGTGAGGTGTGCCTCGCATCGACGGCCCGATCGGGGGCGATCAGGAGCGGTCGAGCGAGGGAAGTAGCTGGCCCGCATGGATTCGAACCATGACAGTCTGGACCAAAACCAGAAGTGCTACCGTTACACCACGGGCCAATGGAGTTCGACGACCACCGTCATCGACCACGCCGGGGCTGCATGTCGCGTTTGTTGGTGGAAGTGGGGGGCGGACCTCTGGGCGTTGCGGCCGAGCCGGCTTGCGCACCCGGTCGGAACCGGATGCGGGATGCGTGGCTGGCGATCGAACCGGACGGCCGAGTCTTCGCGTTCGCCATTCGATTGGCGAGCGGAGTGCGTCGGCAACTCTGTCTGCGGTTCGGGAACGACCCGAGTCCGCGGCGTCCTGCCCTCCCGAGGCGTCGCATCAAGCGATTGCCTCGGCAGAACTTCAGGTGCGGGCTGGAGCCTCAATGCCGCGTGGGGAGGCCCCCTGTGGCGCCAAGGTCGAACCCGCATCGAAACGGGAGCGGCCCAGTCGCCATCGGCCCTCTGAAGTGAGGGAAGAGGGAGGGAGTCTAGCGGAAGCGGGGGGAGGGCCGCAAGCATGAACGTCGCGGTCGCTTGGGGGGACGGGGCCGTCGCCGTACGCTCCCGGCATGAGCACCCTGACCCCCGCGAACGCCCCCGCCGGCACCCGTCCCGCCATGCTTGAGTCCCTCGACCCGGCCACTGGGGCCGTCGTGGGAGCGGTTCCGGTCACCCCCGCCGACCAGATTCCGCTGGTCGTCCATCGGGCACGGGTCGCCCAACGCTCGTGGGCGGGGATGACCCTCGATGAGCGGGCGGCGCTCCTGCGCCCCGCCGCGGAACGGATGGCCGTGAGATCGGGAGCCATCGGCGAACTCATCTGCCGGGAGATGGGGAAGCCCCTCGCCGACGCCAAGGGTGAGGCGAGCTATGCGGCGTCCGGTCTGCTCGCCCTGATCGATGAGGCCGTCGAGGCGCTCCGGCCCGAGACCCGCGAGGACGACGCCACGCGCTCGACGCTCGTCTATGACCCGCTCGGCGTGGCGGTCGCGATCACCCCCTGGAACTTCCCGGTGCTCATGCCGCAGGAGTGCGTGCTGCCGGCGCTCGTCGCGGGCAACACGGTCATCCTGAAGCCAAGCGAGGAAACGCCGCTCTGCGCGTTCGAGTGGGCGAAGTGCCTCATGGAGATTCTCCCCGCGGACGTGATGCAGGTCGTCTTCGGCGACGAGGTGCAGGGGAAGGCGCTGGTCGCGGCCGACGTTGACCTCATCGCCTTCACCGGCAGTCGCGCCGCGGGCAAGCACATTCTCGAGAGCGCGGGCCGCGGGCTGAAGCGGGTGATCCTCGAACTCGGCGGCAAGGACCCGCTCATCGTCCTGCCCGACGCCGACCTCGAGGCCGCCGCGGCGTTCGCGGCCCGCAACAGCTTCCGCAACGCCGGCCAGGTCTGCGTGAGCACCGAGCGCATCTACGTGCACCGCTCGATCGCCGACGCGTTCGAGGCCAAGGTCGCCGAGAAGGCGAAGGCGATGAAGCAGGGACCCGGCACCGAGGAGGGAGTTGCGATCGGTCCGATGGTGAATGCCCGCCAGAAGGCCCACGTGATGCGGCAGATCGCCTCGGCCATTGGGCAGGGCGCGAAGGCGATCGCGGGCAACGAGCCGCGCCCCGGCAACTTCGTCGCCCCAACGGTGCTGGTCGACGTGCGGCCCGAGATGGACATCATGCGCGAGGAGACCTTTGGCCCGGTCGCGGCGATCGTGCGCTACGACGAGATCGACGCCGCGATCCGCTGGGCGAACGAATCGCCCTACGCGTTGGGCGGCGCGGTCTTCGGCGTCGACATCGCCCGCGCCGAGGACGTCGCCCGTCGCCTGCACAGCGGCATGGTCGGCATCAACCGCGGCTGCGGCGGCGCGAAGGGAGCGCCGTGGGTCGGCGCGAAGCAATCGGGATATGGATATCACTCGGGCCGCGATGGCCATCGGCAGTTCGCCCAGGTGCGGGTCATCTCGCGGGCGAAGTGAGGACGTGCGGCCGCGTCTCGGGGGAACGCCCGACGCCTATGTTCGACGAAGCGCGCACGGCGTTCTTCACGACTACGGGGGCCTTCACCACAGAGGACACAGAGTCCACAGAGGGGGCACAGAGCATTTGAAATGCCGTCGCATGCGAGGAAGAAAGCGAGGCCACGAGAAGCGCCCCCGATCGGCCGTTGCATCGCGCGCCGGTGCAACGGAGAGCGCTCGATGAGCTCAAGCAGCGACGATCGACGTCCAACCCGGGAAGTCGCTCGAGAGCCGATGCTCGGTATCGCCCTCGACACATTGCATTTCCTTTGTGCCCCTCTGTGCTCCCTCTGTGGCCTCTGTGTCCTCTGTGGTGAATCTGGCTTCACCAGCGACGTTCGGCGGTCGTCGCGGCGGCCAGCTGCACCATGTACTCCTCCAGGTCGATCTCGATCGCGCCGAAGCGGAGGATGTGGTCGTTGGCGTATTGGCTGTCGAGAAGCGTGAAGCCCCTCGCCCGCAGGGTCTCGACGAGATGGACGAGGCAGACCTTGCTCGAGTCGCGGCCGCCGAGCGCCGGCCGCGAGAACATGCTCTCGCCGAAGAATGCGGCGCCGAGCGAGACGCCGTAGAGGCCTCCGACCAGCTGCGGCTCGGTTCCGGGGGCGGCGGGGCGCCATGCCTCGACGGAGTGGGCGAAGCCGAGCTCGTGCAGCCGCGTGTAGGCGGCGATGATCCCCTCGCTGATCCACGAGCGGTTGTCCTCGTTGCGGTCGGTCGCGCACTCGCGGATCACCCGGGCGAAGCTCGTGTCGGTGCGGATCTCGAAGCGCCCCGAGCGCACCACGCGCTCGAGCGACTTCGGCACGTGAAAGCGCTCGTCCAGCGGAATGACGCAGCGCGGGTCACACCGGTAGTAGGAGACGCGCCCCGTCGTCGGGCTGGCCATCGGAAACGCGCCGTTGGCGTACGCCGTCAGGAGCGTCTGCGGATCGAGCTGGGATGCGGGGCGCTTGCGGGCCATGCTGCGGACGTGCCCCCGGAGTCGGCGGGCGAAGCGTTAGGGAAGGAACTCGAGCGAGTCGACCTGGCCGAGGAGGACCTTGAGCCGCACCCGGTCGCCCGGCTCGGGCAGCCGCGGCATGGCGTGCATCGGGACGCGGATCGCCGAGCGCTTGCCGCCCGCCTCGATCGCCAGGTCACAATAGCGGTCGCCGTGGATGATCACCTGATCGGCGGCGGTGACGGTCGCGTCGAGATGGCCGACGAGGGGAAGCATGGGGTGCTGCGGCGAGCGGCGGAATGTCGCGCGGCGTCGCGATGACGTCAGACGCCGTCGCGAGAGCGTCAGACGTTGAAGAGGAAGTGGACGACGTCGGCGTCGTGCATGACGTAACTCTTGCCTTCCGAGCGGAGCTTGCCCGCCTCGCGGATCGCCTTCTCGGTCTTGTACTTCACGAGGTCATCGACCGAATAGCACTCGGCGCGGATGAAGCCCTTCTCGAAGTCGGTGTGGATGACGCCGGCGGCCTGCGGGGCGGTGTCGCCCTTGTGGATCGTCCAGGCCCGGATTTCCTTCGGGCCCGCTGTGTAGTAGCTCTGGAGTCCCAGCAGGTCGTACGCGGCGCGGGCGACCGAGGCGAGGGCCGGCTCGGACATGCCAAGGCTCGCCAGCATCTCCTTGCGGTCCGCCTCGCTCAGCTCGCTGAGTTCGCTCTCGATCTTCGCGCAGACCACGACGACCTTGCCGCCGTTGGCCTTGGTGTACTCGCGGACCCTCTGGACGAGCGGTCCCTTGCCCTCGACGTCGTTCTCAAGCACGTTGGCGACGAAGAGGACCGGCTTCGCGGTGATGAGGCCGAGGCCGTTGAGGACCTTGCGGTCTTCGGCGTCGAGCGTCATCGAGCGGATCGGCTTGCCTGCCTCGAGGACCGGCTTGGCCTTGGCGAGGGTTGCCGCCTTCGCCGCCGCTTCCTTGTCGCCGGAGCGGGCGATGCGCGAGCTCTTGTCGAGCACGCTGTCGACGACCTGGAGGTCCGCGAGCATGAGCTCGGTCTCGATCGTGTCGATGTCGCGGACCGGGTCGACGGTGCCCTCGACGTGGACGATGTCCGGATCCTCGAAGCAGCGGACGACGTGGAGGATCGCGTCCACCTCGCGGATGTGGGAGAGGAACTTGTTGCCGAGCCCCTCGCCCTCGCTCGCCCCGCGGACGAGGCCGGCGATGTCAACGAGCTTGAGGATCGCCGGGATGATCTTCTGCGACTCGATGTGCCTGCGGATGATCTCCAGCCGCTCATCCGGCACGCTCACCGCGCCGACGTTGGGCTCGATCGTGCAGAAGGGGTAGTTCTGGGCCTCGATCCCCGCGCAGGTGAGGGCGTTGAAGAGGGTGCTCTTGCCGACGTTGGGGAGACCGACGATGCCGCATTCCATGAGGGGATCCGCCTGGCGAGAAAGTCAATAGAACCCCGCCCCGAAGCCACATGCCGAAACCACGTGTCGAAACCACGTGCAGTCCCGTAGGGCGTGCGGGGCGGAAGGGGTCGGATGGTAGCGGAAAACGGGGCGAACTCCGAGGGGCCGAATTGACAGGGCATCGGTCGCGGTTACCGTCCGGAAAGTCCCAGTGGACGCGGTCGGCTGCGGCTGATGGGGGATTGCTCTCATGGGTTCCATGGCCGCACGAACAACGCGAATCGCCCTGATGCTGATGGGAGCGCTGCTCGTGGTGGGGCGGGCATTCGCGGGGGATGGAGTCTGGCCCTCCGCGGCTCGCTACGAAGACCTCCTGCGGATTGTCGAACTCGTCTCCGTCGGCTCCGCGCCCGATCCTGCTGCGATCGACGAGGCGTACCGTGCCTACCTTGAGCGATCGGGCGAACTCCGGCGAGGCGTGGAGCGGGCCAAGGACGACTTCGATCGTGTGGCCGGCGGGGTCGGGAGTATTGACGACCTTGATCGCTCCTGGGACGCGGTTCGGCGAGCGGAACGTCGCACGGCCGCCGCCGAAGAGGAGCTCGCCGATCGCATCGTCTCCCTTGTTCCGTCGTGCGCCGCGAGTGTGACGTCAATCGCCCTGCGACTTCGCATCGCGGACGCCTTCACGGTGGGCGGACAGGCCCACTCGCCGTTTTCGATGCTGCTCGCGTTCCGTCCCGAACCGGAGGACCGACGCGAGTTCGTGACGGAGCTGGAGCGGCTCCTTCCGGCGGCCGATCGCTACCTCCGCGAGGGCATGGATCTCGCCGTCGAGCGCATGAAGACGTATCGAACCTACTGCGAGGAGTTCCCGCCGCCGCAGGCGGCCGATCTTGCCGAGCGGGCCCGCCTCGCCGCGGCGTGGGCGGACGGTTGGTCGGAACGGCGCTTTCCATCGGCGGTTGGGCGCGCCGCGTGCGAGGAACGATTTGCGCTCCAGGTGGATGCCGCGATCGAACGACTCATCAATCGCCTCTCGCCCGCCAGCCGCGTCGCGCTCGAGGACGCGTGGAATCACGCGAGTGGCGTGTCGAATTTCGCCGCGCAGCTCTCGCTGCCTTGGCGAGGCGTGACCGCGGACGAGGCGACGATTGCGGCGGCGCGTTCGCGCGTTGCCGAGTTCCTTCGCCACGATCGTGCGGAGGCGAAGGCATATCGAAAGCTCGACCTGGAGGAGGTCCTGACGTGGGCGCGGGTCTATCAGGGCACCGAGCAGCCGACGGCTGCGGCGATGAAGGCGGCCGACGCGAAGGCGAACGAAGCGAGCGAGCGCCTCAACGCGGCGCGTTCGGAGATCGGCAGTTGGAGACTCAACGCAGCTCGGACGCTTCTTGCGGAATTGAAGGCGAGCCTGAGGGGCGAACCGACGGCGGCGGACGGACCGCCGCATCGTCGTGGCGACGACGTGGTGTGGTTGGACGTGGACGCGGCAGCTCGCACGGCTGACCGCACGCCGCTGGTCGTGGCGTGGCGCTCCGAACGGGAGGCGACGCTTCCGCATCGATGGCTCTGGCCCGAGATTCCAAGCGAAGCAGCCTCGGTGCTGGCGCAGCGGATCGGTCGACCGGACATCGCCGCTCGGGCGGCCGAGGCGATCGCATCGCTGTCGACGGTGGCGGCGGGCGTCACGATCCGTTCGATCGGCGCGACGACCGTGGGTCTCGCCCCGGAGGAGGCGACCGGGCTTCGTGAGGAGATCTCCGCGGCCCGCCGCGTGATCACGCCGGCCAGGAGTGCGTGTTTCCAAGCGATTCGCTCGATTGCGACGGACGAGCGGGAGCGAGCCACCATCGAGACCGCGCTCGTCGAACTCGTCGGTGGCGATCCCGTCGTCTGCACGATGAGCCGGTCGCTCCAGCCGTGGAGCGACTTGTCGAGCCAACTCGCCCGCCACGGAAACGTCGCGTGGGCGCTCGAACGAGCCGGACTGGATCAGCCGACACTCGACCAGGGGCGAGCGATCGTTGCCCGCTTCGCGACCGAACTCATGACGGCGATGGACGCGTATGACGCGGCGGAAGTCGACGCATCGATCGATGCCTGCGCGTGGCCGCGATCGAAGGAGGAGTTGGAGTCGCCGCGCGATGCAGAGACCGCGATTCGTTTGGCGGCGTGTCGCGACGCGGCGACCGAACGGCTGGATGCTGCGGCGACGGCACGCGATTGTTCGTGCGAGAAGGTCCGCAAGGCGCTGCTCGCCGAGCTCTCGCCGGAGGCATTCGAGCGCATCCGTCGCGCGGAGCGATTCGCGATCGCACCGGATCTCTCCCGCGCGACCGAGTCGTTCCTTGCAGCGCTACTACGTGCCGAACGGTCGTTTCGCGAGAGCAGTCCCGGCGCGAGCGACGACATCGACCGCTTGCACGAGGTGATCGTCGCCCATGTGCGCGAGCTCGATGACCAGATCGCGTCGATCGCATGGCGGCCCGAGGCATTTCACCTTTGGTGGCCAAATGTCGACGTGGGCGCGTCGAGCGTCGGCCCGGACGCTGACCGCAGCCGCCGCGAGCGTCGCAGGTGGCTGCTGTTCGTGCGGGACGAAACCAGGATCCAGTGGCTCACGGCGATGGAGCGACTGGGGGGAAAGGTCGGTCGGCCAGAATGATGGTGGGCGCACGCATCGTGATCTGGGCGGTCGTCACGCTCCTCGCAAGCATCGCTTTCGCTCAGGACAACATTCATCAGCGACCGCCGCTGACGTGGGAGGAGATCGAACGATCCCTCCTGCGGTTCGCCGACGCCGACGACGATCGGGCTTGGGGCCAGGCGTGGCCGATGATCGAAGACGCCTACCTTCTCTTCCTCGTCGACGAGGACCGCCGCCGCGAAGCGGATGGTCGGTCCCTGGCCGAGTCATACGAACCGGTCATCATCGGCGTCGCGAAAGTGGAAGAGGTCGATCGCTTCCACGACCGCTGGAAGGCGCATCTGGATCGAACAGACCTCGCTGAGGACGAGTTTCTTCGCTCATTGGAGCGGCTAGTACCTCCATCGTCGACCGACGCGGCCCGGGCAATCCTCCGCGAGCGACAACTCTCGCGAGTGATTCCGCGATGTGCCGGCAACGCCCCCGACATGCTCCGGCTGATGGCGTCGCCTCTCGATGCGAAGGTCTCGCCGGAGACCCGTCAACGGATGCGCGAGGCGGTGCGCTCGGCCGAGGAAGCGATGCTGCCCCACGCTCGGGCGATGGCGGAGGCATCCGCTGTCCGGCGTCGAGCGGAGGAGCGCGGACTGGCCGAGCAAGCGTGGCTCCTGACGGCGAACCCGCCGCTCGAGGAGGCCGTCCGGAGTCGTCGATCCAACGAGATCCGCGAGGCGACCGTGTTGGCGCTCGCCGCTCCGACGACAGCGATCGGCCAGGCTCACGCGGCCATCGAGCGAATCGGAGTCGATGCACTGCTCACCGTCCTGTCCACACTCGAGGGGGAGGAGCGCCAGCGAGTGATTGCGGCGCTCGGGGCGCCGCGCTTCTCCTTCGGCTTGGCCGCGACGATGCGCTACTACGAGAAGCGGCTCGCCTCCATCGAACGAAGGTACCCGCCTTCCGAGGCGGCCAAGGCGACGATCGAGGAAGCGAGCCGCCGCCTTCGTGCCGAGGCGGACGAGCTGCTGATCGCCGCGTTCAAGGGGCTTCGGGAGGACGCAAAGCTCGCGGGACAGCATCTCCTTGACATCGATGGGGGACGCCCTTCGTCGTGGCTCGCTGCCTGCAACGAGCGGCAGGAGGGGGAAAGGAACGCGTTCGACGAAGCGTTAGGCCGGTGGAGCGCCGCGGTGCGCGCCGCGTTAGGGGTGCCGAAAGAGAGCCGTTGGCCGCGGCATGATCGCAAGGCGACGGGTGAGCCGATCGTCGACGAGCCGACGCCGGACGAGATCGAGGAGCGAGAGCTGGCTGAGCGGAGCTTCGGCTTCACGCCGATCGATGGAGGCGCCGTGCTCGTTCACCCGCTGCCCAGCGCGGAGGGCGTTGATGAATTGGCCGAGCGACTTGTGCTTCCGGCGGAGGTGCGAGCTGCCTGGGCGACCGCACGCGATGCCAGAGCGCGGGAATGGACGGAGACGATCGCGACGGAGGAAGAGGCGCCTCGTCGCAGGCTGCCGGACGACTCGTCGGATGACGCGGCTGAGATCGAGCGCTGTCGCGAACTCGTGGCCCGGGGGCGGGCGCTCCTCCGCTCGCTCGTCGACGACCTCTCGCGGGCACTTCCCGAGGACGCCCGCCTCGGGGCTGAACCGGTGATGGCGCTCTGGGCAGCGCGGCATCAGTTGCCGGACGGTCGCACCGCGTGCGGTCGGGGGCGAGGGCTCGCAGGGGCGGCGAAGCTCTCGAATGTGCCCTGGATCGACTGGGGCGGCAATCCGCTCGAGGCGCTCGAGCGCACGGAGTTGAAGCCAGAAGAACGAGCGGCCGTGGAGCGGTCGATCGGAGAGTCCGCGACGGCGCTCGTCGCTTCCGGCGAGGCCATGGACGACGCCGAGGCGCACGTCGCCGTCGCACGGGTCATGTATCGGGCGAGTGCGTTGTGGAATGATCAGGCCCCGATCGATGAGCGGCTTGCCGGTTGGGAGGAGGCGAAGGCAAGGCGAGAGGAGATCCTCGCGAGGCTCGAACCCAAGCTTCGGGCACGTGCCGCGGCGGCCTCGGCCCTGCGAACGGCAATCCTTGCGGCGCTTCCGGAAGCCCGGCGCGGCGACTTCGTGCGGGCGAGCTTCGAGACGGCTCTCCCGGGCATCGACCGCGAGCGCCCTCGCTTTGAGCGACCATTTCTCGCTGCCCTCGGGATGGCCGGCGCCGATGCCCTCCGCTCTCAGCGTTTGGTCGAGCTCTACAGCGATTGGGATCGGCGATGGATGGAGCGAACGGACGCGGTCGGTCGCGTCGAAGGAGGCACGGGATATCTCGGCGTCATCAGCGGCGGCGCGGGAACCCTCGCGTCGGCGCGGACCATCCACGCCACCGCGATCGTTTCGTGGATCGAACTGCGCCGGCGTCAGGAGAGTTTCATCGCGATGCGCCGACTCGAACGCCTGCTCACCGCGGAGGAACGCCAGCGCTTGCCGCGATGGAACGTGACGCCATGACGATTCCTCTACGGATTCTCGTTGCAGTCCTCCTCTGCGTTCTCGCGTGCTCTGCCCGCGCCGCCGACGACTTCTACGAGCGTCCGCCCCTGCGCTGGGCGGACATCGAAGAGCCGCTGCGGATGTTCTGCGATGTCGACGAGGGGCCGGCGTGGACGCAGGCGTGGCCGAACATCGAGCGGGCCTATCTCGATTTCCTCGCCGAAGAGGACCTGCGACGGACGGTGGACGCCAAGCCGCTCGCCGAACTGTACGGACCGATCGAGAGCGGCGTCGCCGACGAACGTGCGGTGCGGGAGTACGCCCGGCGCTGGAGCGCCCACATCGAGCGATGCGCCGCCGCCGAAGACGCGCTGCTCCAGGCGATCGTCGCGTTCGTGCCCGACGCCGCGCGGGCGGGAGCCTCGGCGTTGCCGCGCGGCCGGATGATTGAGCGGCTGACGAAGGAGTCGATCACCAACGCGCCGGTGATGGCACTCGCCCTTCGGCGGGTGCTCGTAGCCGAACTGAGTCCGGATGCCCGCTCGCAGGCCCGCGAGGCGATCCACTCCGCGGAGGAGTCGATGGTGGGGCAGCTCCGCTCGCTGCAGAAGGGTGCCCGGGAGTACCACGCGGCGATGGAGCGTCAGCACTCGAAGACGAGCGCGGAGTTGCGGGCGGGGGAAGCGGCGGACACCGCGGCGATGGCGGCGGCCGTGGCCGAGGCGCAAGCGTCCGCGGAGCGGGCCATCTCCGCCGCAGGTCAGGCCCACGCTGCGGTCGAGCGGATCGGCGTCGATGCGCTGATCGGACTCGTCGAACGTTGGTCGCTGGAGGATCGTGTGGCGGCGCTGAGCACCCTGGGCGATCACGGCACCTTCGCCTCCGTCAAGGCTCGCGTGAGCTGGAAGGATCGCCGCATCGAGTGGGCACTTCGGCACTTTCCGCATGATGCGGCCGCTGATGCGGCGATCGCCGAGGCCCGGACGAACTGGACCCGCGGCGCGTGCGAGCTCGTCGTCACCCAGCTTCGCGAGCTGGCGGACGATGCGGTGCTGGTCGGCGATCACATCCGCGACCTCCACGCCGCGCGCCCCTCGCGCTGGCTGACGGCGATGAACGAACACGCCGAGGCGCGGGAACTCGCAACGCGCCAAGCGGACACGACGTTCGACCAGGCGGTCCGAACGGCGCTCGCCATTC
Source organism: Phycisphaerales bacterium (assembly GCA_044220875.1). Taxonomy (GTDB): domain Bacteria; phylum Planctomycetota; class Phycisphaerae; order Phycisphaerales; family SM1A02; genus JAEUIT01. Next base: position 92,116 of record JBGAQH010000003.1, read on the forward strand.
CGGCTGACCATCGTTGGCCGCGACTCCGCGCGGAGGACTTCAAGGAGGTGGCGCCGTCCACGGACGCCAACGCGGACGCCGCCGCGAAAGCCGCCGAGGAGTTGAACCAATACGCTCGCGGTCTCGATGGCTTCGGGGGCTCGGCCGGGCTGTGGTCGCACCCGGCGCCCGACGCGGCCGGCGTGGCTGCGCTGGCGGCGCGATTGGACGTGGATGCCGAGGCGGCGAAGGCGTGGCAATCGGGGCTCGAAGGCGCGACCCACGACAGCGTCGCGTCGATCGCCACGCTCGACGGCGCGCTGCGAGACGCATTGCGGCAGGGCTCGGAGGGCCGTGATGCCGTGACAGCGGCATGGCGGGCGCTCTGGGACGCCTCAACGGCGAACGCCCGAACGGGCGTGGATGCGATCAGGACCGCCGTGGCGTCCGCGCCGCTTCCCGCCGCCGAATGCGTCGCTTCGTTCGACGTCTGGTCGAGCCGCACTCGAACCGCCGACGCCCGCGCCGTGATGCTCCGATCGGTGCACACGATCGGGGCGAACGCGGCCGCGGCGGCGGAGGCGACGCCGCTCCCGTGGCTTGATCGCGGCGGCAATCCGCTTGAGGCGCTCGATGGCCTCGCCTTGGCGCCCGCGCAGCGACGAGCGGTGGATGCGGCGATCCGGGACGACGCAGTTCGATTCGCGGACGCGGCCGAGGCCCTCGACGAGGCGGAGCTTCTCGCGTCGCTGGACATCGAACTCGCCCTGGAGGGCTACCAGCGGTTCTTTCGCAATGGAGCGACGCTTGAGGAGCGCATGAAGGGCTGGATCGAGCTTGACGCCCAGCGCACCGCGATCGTCGAGCGCACGCGCGAACCGGCGATCCGTCGCGTCGCCGCGGCGAAGGCGCTCCGCGAGCACGTTGGCACGGCGATCGGCGAAGCTCGCCGAGGCGAGTTCGAGCGATCCCTCACCTTCTCGCTTCTCCCTGGCATCGACCAGGAACGGCCGCGCTTCGCCCGTCCCTTCGCGACCGCCGTGGCGAAGGTGGCCGGCGACCCGCCGCGTCGTGCCGCCGTCGAGGACGCACTGCGCGCTTGGGAAGCGCTCTGGGAAACGCGCACCCAAGCGATGGCCACGCTCGACGACGGCGCAGCCTTTCGTTCGCTCGCCCGCCGCGCGAACCTGAGCGCCCGCGAGCGCCACGGCGCGGCGGTGCTGCGCTGGTGCGAGCTGCGCCGCCGCGAGGAGAGCCTCGTCGCGATGCGCGAGCTGTCGCGGCTGGTGCGGTGATGGGAGAGCGGCCGGCGCACAGCGTTCTGAACGCTTTGCGATGTACGTTCACCACAGAGGACACAGAGGTCACAGAGGGGGCACAGAGAAGTCATCAGCGGCAGGAGAAGAGGCGACTCGACTTCCTGTGCTGCGACAGACCTCTCGGCGAACCTCGCGGGAGTCATCCTCCCAGGACGCGGCGGGCCGGGACGTGAGAGCGATCGCCATTTCACCGTGCTGGCGGCGTAGGTCGCCCTTGTTCCAATGTCCGGGTGATTCCGCTCTGTGCCCCCTCTGTGCTCCCTGTGTCCTCTGTGGTGAGTCCGGCTTCTCTGGTTCTCCGGCGTCACCCAGGCGCGACGACGGACAGGTCCACCGTCGAGCCGGCCGGCTCCACGCGGCGCGTGCAGTTGCGGCGTAACAGTTCGATCATCCGGCGCAGGTCGCCGGTCAGTGGGGCGACGAAGCGCATCGGCTCCTCGGTCATCGGATGTCGAATGCCGAGCGTCGTCGCGTGGAGTGCCTGACGCGTCATCAGCGGCTCTTTCGATTCGCCGCTGGAGCCCGTTTGCAGAGTTTGCAGGGCGATGCGGTTCCGAATTCGCGCAGCTGAGAATCTGCCTCAATCGATCCGTAATTGATTTTCACACGCTGGACTTTGATACTGCCGGTTGCCGAGGTACCCTCCTGTTGAGGGAGCCTCGCTGCCGCTTTCGCGGGCTGTGAGGACATCCGCGCTTCAGCGCTCGTCACGGCCACGTGGCGGTCGTTCTGCTCCGGGATCAACCCGGGTGGCGCATTTCTTACCCGCCGAAGCGACATCCTCAGAAAAGGGATTCGACATGACAACGACCATTGGCAGCCTGCCCCGTACGTCGGTACGTCGGTACGTCGGTACGTCGGTACGTCGGTACGTCGGTACGTCGGTACGTCGGTACGTCGGTACGTCAGTACGTCGGATGCGGCGCGATCTCGTCTCTAATTGCGTGTGCCACCGGTGTACTGCTTTTCGCTGAGCCCTGTATGGCACAGGCGAAGCCGCCATCCCGATACGACGTGTTCGACATCGGCGATATTCCGGCTCCAGCGGGCTGGCACACGTTCAAGTACACCGCGTTCGCCATCAACGAGAACAACTCGGTTGCGGGGTTCGTCGAGATGCGAATCACGGGATCCGGAGATCACACGCACGCGGTGTTCTGGACACCTGTCGCGGAGCACGGATTCTCTGCCTTCACTCTGTACGACCTCACCGAGCTGGCCGCGCTGCCGGACGAGTTCTGCCTCGACGGAACTTGCGATGGCTTTGGCTACGACATCAACGACGCGGACGTCGTGGTGGGCTCGCAGGAGACCGACGAGCGACAGCGTGGCTACATCTGGAACCTTCCGACGAACGATGACGCGGGCGGGCTTCAGACGTTCACCATTGGAACGCTCCTCGCGGATCCGGAGTTGGACCGCAGTGTCATCCACGGCATCAGTGACGCGTCACCGGCGCTCTTCGTCGGGGAGGCGGAGGACGAAGGGCCGGGCGGCTTCTGTCACTCTCGGCCGGTCGCATTTCGCGCGACGTTCGCGACGACTCCTGGCTCGCTCATCAGGCTCGATTCGGCGAGCGAGCAATCGGTCTCCTACGACATCAACGAGGCCGCGACGGTCCGGGCGGTGGGCCAACGTCGCGAGGCATGTGCGCCCGTGCTCGGCTGCCTTGCCCTCGATGACGCCCAACGCTGGATCGTCGGAGGATCGACGGAGCTCTTGACCGAGGGCTCGTTCGTGGACACGATCGGACGGGCCACGAACAACGCGACCCAGTCGTGTGGTGACTCGGGGGAGATCACAGAGACGTCCTGCCCGCCGACGGCGCTCTTCTGGATGGCCGATGGCAGCCTGACCGTGATCGGCAGTTCCGCGGTGACCCCACAACTCGGTGCGCTGGATCAAACGCAAGCGTGGGGTATGTCGCCCGCGAGCGAATCGCTCGTCAACGTCGTCGGGACGAACCTCTTCACGGACCATGCTCTGCTGTGGCATCGCGGCGCCACGTCCGCATGGGCGGCGTACGACCTGAACGCCCGCGTCATACCGAACTGTCCGCTTGAGGTGCTGACGATCGCGCACGACACGAACTCCAACGGATGGGTGGTCGGTCGCGGAAAGGACTGCTTCGGCCGAATGCGGGGATTCGTCCTGCGCCCGGCCGTCTGCCCGGCAGACCTTGACAATGACTGCAACGTGGGAGCCTCCGACCTGGCGATCATTCTTGGTGCTTGGGGTGGGTCTCCCGGCATCAACGATCCCGGAACGATGCTGGATCTTGACCAGGACGGATCGATCGCTGCGACTGACTTGGCGATCCTCATCGGGGCCTGGGGGGACTGTGGGCCCAGCTGCGCGTCGTGCGAGGCTTCTTCCTTGTGCCCGGAGCCCGAGAAGGCATTCGCCATTTCTGGCGAGAGCGGGACGGCGACGGCAATCGTCGGCGAACTGTTCAGCGCCGCGATTGCATCCATCGGTTTCGGGTCGGTCGATGCATTGAATGCGTGGACGGTGACAGCGCCGCCCGAGCAGGCTGCGAGTGCGGTTCAGGCGATCGCGGACTTCCTGCTCGCCGCCTTGAGCGAAGACGGGGCGGACTCATGAACCATAGGAACTGGCTTGCATGCGGCTTCGCCGCATTCCTTTCGGTGGACGCAGTGGCTGATTTTTCGTACCTCTCCAATTTCGCTTCGTGGCAGCAGTTGGCGCCACCTCATACGACTATTGACTTCACCGATCTCAATCCCGGCGACTGGCTCACGGATCAGTACTTGAACCTGGGGGCTAGTTTCGACGGCGGTCTGGTGCAATATGGCGCTGACGGGTACCTTCAGGACGGATACGGGGTCTACGGCGGCTGCTACATGGACGTCGTGCTTTCGACCCCGGCGCTTGCCGTTGGGACGCACAATCCCGGTTCGATGCGTTTCAAGCTCTATCAGGGTGACCAGCTCATCTACACCAGCCCGTCGACAGGCAGCGGGCTCAACAACTTTCGGGGGGTGATCTCTTCCGTGCCCTTCGATCGGGTGCTTCTTATGGGAGATACCCTCGGCCCGCCTTCCTGCGACGCGATCTTTGTTGACAACTTCTACTTCGCCTCGGTCCCCGGGCCAGGCAGCGCCGTGGTGCTCACGGGATCGATGCTCATGAAGCGGCGCCGACGTCGCTGACGACATCAAACCGTTCGAATTTCGCCGGCCCCATGCGACGGGGCCGGCGACGCCATGCGGAGGACCGCTCACGGCGGCGCGACGAAAGAGAGGTCCACCGTCGAGCCGACCGGCTCCACGCGGCGCGTGCAGTTGCGGCGTAACAGTTCGATCATCCGGCGCAGGTCGCCGGTCAGCGGGGCCACGAAGCGCATCGGCTCCTCGGTCATCGGATGTCGAATGCCGAGCGTCGTCGCGTGGAGCGCCTGACGCGTCATCAGCGGCTCCTTCGACTCGCCGCCGAGGTCCTTCTCGGTGAGGTGCTTGCCGCCGTACATGTCGTCGCCGGCGATTGGATACTTGCGATACGAACAGTGGACGCGAATCTGGTGCGTGCGTCCGGTCTTGAGCTCGAGTTCGAGCAGCGTGAACGGACCGTACGGCGCCTCGTACTGCTCGCGGACGCGCCAAATCGTCTGGCTCGGCTTGCCGGTTTCGTCGAAGCGCACCGCGTACTTCTCGCGCACCGTCGGATGCTTGCCCAAGGGAAGGTCGACCATGTCGACATCGGGCTCGACCTTGCCGTGCACGATCGCGAGATAGCGCTTGTCGGTCCGGCGCTGCTCGAACTGCTTGCCGAGTCGCCAGTGGGAGGTGTCGTTCTTCGCCGCAACGATCGCTCCGCTCGTCCACTTGTCGAGGCGATGGACGACGCCCGGCCGCGCGAACTCCTCGCCGACCTTCGAGAGTTCGCCCCCCGAGACGTGCTTGAAGCGCCACGCGAGGCCGTTGATGAGCGTGCCGCTCTTGTGGGCCCGCGCGGGATGGACGATGAGTCCCGGCTGCTTGTTGAGGACGATGATGTGCTCGTCCTCGAAGAGGACATCGAGCGGCATCTCCTCCGGCTGGATCGCCCCGCTCGGCGGCGGCGGCAGCACGGCGACGACGACGTCGCCCTTGTGGAGTTTCGTGCTCGACTTCGGCAGCCGCCCGTTGACGGTGACCGCGCTCTCCTCGATGAGCCTCTGGATCTGCGTGCGCGAGATGAAGGGCACGCGATCGACGAGGTACTTGTCGAGCCGCTTGTCGAGATCGCGCACGAGGCGGAAGGTCACCGAGACCGGCGTCTCGTCGTCACGCTCGGACTGCTCTTCGTAGAGTGCGAAAAGCGCATCGCGATCGACCGCGCCGCCGGGACCGACGAGGCTCCTGCCGCCGCGCAGCGCTTCGCTGTCGACGATCGTGTCGTCCGGCGTTCCTGCGCTCGCGCTCTCGCCCTCCCTCGTCGGGTCGGGTCGTGAGCCTCGGCTGCCCGGCGCCGTCACCCGTCAGCCCCCGTTGCCGGGCGCCTTCGGATCGGCGGGGGGCGTTGCGGGTGGCGTCGCCGGCTTCGTTGGCGTCGAGCCGAGCGTGCTCGCGGGATTCTGCGGGTCAGGCTGCGGAGGCTGCACGGGGGCAGGCGCCACCGGCGGCTGTCCGGCGCCGGGCTGCGGCGCGGGCTGGGTCATGCTGCGGGTGAGTTCGTCGGTGACGTTCGGAGCCAGAGGCGCCGTATCGGGACGGCTCGGCAGGCTGGCCCGGCTCGGAAGCTCGGTGGCGCTTGCGAGCATGGTGAGCGACTCGGCGCGGCGCTTCGCCTCCTGACCGAACGCCGGATAGGCATCGCCGGCCAGTGACTCGGCTTCGGCGAGGAACTCCTTCGCCTTGTCCATCGTGCCCCGGCTCTCGGCGATCGCGGCGCGGCCGAAGAGGGCGGAAATCGCAATCGGCTTCATCGCGTGATCGGCCTTGCGCGAGCCGAGGGTGTCGAGCACCTTCGAATAGAAGCCGTCGGCGGCGTCCTGCGTGATCTTGCGGGTGTCGGCGGTGAGCGGCTCGGGGGGATTCGGCGTGCCGTCGGGCGCGGTCGCGACGGCCGGCGCGGTCTGGCCAAGCTGCAATTCGTGCAGGTGGGCATCGGCGGCGCTGAGCCACGCGATGAGGGCAACGCTGTCGGTGCTGGCATGCTCGCTGGCGACGAGGGCGAGCGACTGGGGAAGTCCGCTCCCCTGGGCGGAGGCGAGCTCGGACCAGGCGGTGTCGCGGCCCTGATCGCGCTTCTGCCAATAGAGGTTCAGGAACGAGTAGCCGCAGGCGATGACGAGAATGCCCAACAGCCAGTTCCAGCCCTTGGTCTTCAGCCAGAAAACGAAGTCGTCGTTCAGACGGCTCTCGGTGAGGTCCTGCTGCTGAACTTGACGGAGGCGCTTCTTGTCGGTGACGTCGGCCATGGGAGTGCGGTCGGGTGGGGCGCGGTCGCGGGGCGTCCCCCGGGAGACGGATGGTGGAACGAATGGAGGACTGTACCAGCGCCCCGACGAGGATCGCATGGTCTGCCGGAGGAGCGGGCGGCAGGGCGCGACCGCCGGGGGTTAGCGGATCTCCTTCAGTCCTTCCTCCAGCCGTGCGAGGCTCGCGGCCAGGAAGACCGGACTGTGTTCACCCTTGAAGGCCGGGGCGGTCGCCGCCAGGAGAGCCCGTCGGGCCGCGGCCAGCGGCGCGTAGTCGCCGGTCTCAAGTCCCTCCCGCTTCCGGGCTTCCGCCATGCATTTCAGCGGCTTGCACGCCAGCCGCTCGGGCCGCGGCCAATGCAGCCGCTCAAGGTAGATCGCATCCTCGAGCCAATGGCCGACCCGGACCTCGGCGAGGTCGATGAGGCAGGCCGGTCCATGGTCGGTCGCGACCCGGCTCATCGCGTTGGCGGGGTGGAGGTCGCCGTGGACCCAGCCCAGCGGGGCGCGGTGTCGCCAGCGATCGACCGCCTTGTCCGACTTCTTCGCGAATTCCTTGAGGGCAGCCGACCAGCGGCCGCGCTCGGGGAAACTCGGTTCGCGGACGTGATCGCGGGCCGATGCGAGGAGCTTCTCCCAGTCCTCGTCCGGAGCGGGTTGGTCGATCGGCGTCGCCGAGGCGAGCTTGTGGAATCGCGCAGCGGCCTCGCAGATGCGAAGCAGGTGATCGGGATGCCAGGTGAGTCCGAGCGGCCCGTGCGGGAGCTTCTCGATGATGATCCACGCGAAGTCGTAGGGGCCGAGCGTCGTGCCCGATGCCAGAAGCTGGGCGACCGGACCGTCGGGGGTGCACCCGGTCCGCTGCATCCAGCGGAACTCACGGAGGTTCACCGGCACCTTGATGACGACATCGCGATCGGTCCCCGTCTCGGGACATCGCCAGCGTCCGGTGCCGGTCGCGGCGCCGCCGCGCTGCCAGTCGGTGCGAAACCAATGGAGGTCATGGAGGCGACCCTCCATCGACGAGACGAGCTCGGCTCCGAGCGCCGTCGCCAAGGCATGGGTCGCCGTGGCGCCGCGATGCGGCTCGGCTGAGGGGGCGTGTGCGTGGGTGGAGGCGGCCGGCGCGGGACGCGCCGTCGACGAAGCCTCGGGCGTCGGCATCGGCGGGCGATGCGACGCGGTGTCGTGCGAATCCGCCTGGGACTGCGGGTCACTTTCCATAGCGACACTGATGTGCGATCCCGCCGCCTCATCGGCCGCATGAATCGTCGATGGCACTGTACCCGCGGATTCGGGGCGAGGAACGACTTTGTCGGGAAGCGCCGCAAATCGGAGCGAGTCCGGCGCGACTGCGGAGTTTCGTCGCGTGGGTATCGGGCGCTCAGGTGCTCACCCGCGCAGGCCGCGACGGCCGGCGTCCCGTTCCGCAGCGCGCTGCGCCTCACCGGCGCGGCCGGCCTCGACTACGCTCACGCTCCTCGTGATGAACGGCACAGGTCCAGCAGCGTCAAGTTCGGGGTCAGCGTCAGGGGGAAGCTCGGGGCGACCGAAGCTGCTCGTCGTGGATCTCGACGGCACGCTTCTCAACCGGTTCGGCAAGGTCTCGCCGGGCAACGCCGCGGCCGTTCGGCGCGCGCGGGACGCGGGCATCGAAGTGGTCATCGCGACCGGTCGATCGTGGCTGGAGAGCCGCGAAACGCTCCAGGCGATCGATCATCGCGGCGTCTTCATCGGCGCGGGCGGCGCCGTCCTTCACGAGAGCCGCAGCGGCCGGATCCTGACGCGGCGCACCGTCGACACCGAGCTGGTCGAGTCGATTGCCGTCAGCATCATGCGCCACGGCCATCTCGCCCACATGCTGCAGGACCCCAACGAGACCGGCGCCGACTATGTGCTGGTCGGCGACGCCGCGCTCGACGCGGCGAGCGAGTGGTGGTTCCGGGTCCATCCCCTCGAGGTGCGCCGCTACCCGACGATCGAGCTCGCCCGGCCGATCGGGGCGACGATTCGGGTCGGCACGGTGGCGGTGGGTGCGGAGCTCTCGGCGGTCGCGGCGTTCCTGCGCGAGGACCTCGGCGATCGGATCATGCTCCAGCACTGGCCGGCCCTCACCGAGCATGAGGTCACCGGGAGCGCGACGCATCTACTCGAGTGCTTCGCGCCGCAGACCAACAAGTGGACGATGACCGCGGCGATCTGCGCCGAGCGGGGTTTCCGGCCGCAGGAGGTCGCGGCGGTCGGCGATGGGCTGAACGACATCGACCTCATCGCCAACGCCGGCTTCGGCATCGCCATGGCCAACGCCGACGAGCGGGTCGCGCGGGTGGCCAAGGCCCGCGTCGGGCATCACGACGCCGACGGCTTCGCCGAGGCGGTCGACCTGCTGCTGCGGGACTGAGCCCTTTCCGTACAATCGCCGGCGTGACGCAGCTCTCCGCCAACGTGCCGTTCCTCGCGCGGGCCGAGGGATTCGCGCACTGCACGGCGGTCGAGGCGATCGCCAAGGGCGCGCTCGAGAGCGAGCTGCCGATCGCGGTGATCGCCGGCTCGCGGCGGGCGCCGTTCGAGTCGCTGCCGCGCGTGGCTCCCGACGAGGCCCTGCAGCGCCTGCTCCAGCGGCATGGGCTCGAGATCGCCATCACCTCCGACGCGGTCCGGGCGGTAAGCGTCGCCCTGCGCCAGACGCGGAACAACCGCTGCGGCGTCGCCCTCGTGCCGAACGAGAGCCTGCCCTACGTCGTGCCGGCGCTGCAGGCGGCGCTGCCCTTGCCGCGCCTGCCCGAGGCGGCGCTGGTGATCGTCGTCGAGGACGCTCCCGACACGGCCCCCGCGCTCTGTCCGCGCCGGCTCCTCTCGAACATCGGCGTGCCGATCATCGAGCCGGCGACGCTGGAGGACCTTCGCGCCGCGGTCGAGGCGGCGACGCGGCTCTCGCGGGCCGGGCAATGCGCGGTGGCGATCGTCACCCACGCGTCGCTCCTCCGCTCGACCGACACGCTCGAGGCGGAGCCCAACCGCGTGGTCGATGCCGTCGACGCCGCGGCGATCATCCGCCGCATGCGCCACGGCCCGCGCATCGGCGAGACCAACGACCTGCTGCGCATGGCCCGGCGCCTCGAGCTCAACCGGATCGTCGCCCTGCCCAGTCCCGGCGAGCGCGAACCGTTGGGCTTCATCTGCGTCGGGCCGACCTTCACCGCGGCGAGCTACGTGCTGAGCGAGATGCGCCTCATGGGCCGCGTGCCGATGGTGAAGCTCGGGCTGACCCGGCCGATCGACGACTCGGTCGTGGTGCGGCTGCTGGCCCGCTGCGATCGGGTGATCCTGCTCGAGCCGCGCCCCGGCGCCGTCGCGGGCGATCTGTTAGAGGCCGTCGAGACGGCGCGGCACCGCGGCGAGCGCCTTGCCGAACTCTGGTCGCGCGACGTGCCGCCCCCCGAGGGCGACGGCGATCGGCCGGAGCGCTGGCTCTTCGCCGACGGCGAGGCCCTGCGTCCCTCGGCCCTCGCCCGCAAGCTCCTCCATCTCCTTCACCAGCTCCGGCCGCAGCTCCAGATCGCCTCGCGCCTCGCGCCGGTGCCGCCGGAGCTCGAGCGCATCGTCGTGCCGCCGCGCGGCGACCGGCTCGGTCCCGGCGCGGCGATGGACGCGGCCCGCGAGATGCTGGTCGAGGTCGATGCGATGGTCCGTTCGCTCGAGCCCGCGGAGGGCGACGTCGACGCCCGCACGACCGCGCTGGCCATCGACGGCGTGCAGCCGATGGGGGAGTGGGACCGCATCGTGATCGCCGAGGTCTGGGAGCGCCGACGGTTCGCGGTCGAGGGCATCGGGGCGATTCGCCAGGCGTCGCGCGAGTCGCGCTCGCGGGTGGTCATCGTGCCCGACGTCGGCGGCGACGACGACATCGACCTTGAGCGCATCGCCAGCGCCGCCGTGCCTGCCGACGCCGCGGCCCGCGTCTCGATCCGGGTGATCGACCTCAATGACCGTCCGGTGATGCGCGAGGCGCTCCGCGCCGCGGTGCTCGTGGACGCGGTGACCGTGCTCGTCGCCCGCGACGGACCTCCGGCGCGGCGCGATGCGCCGCTCATCGAGCGGGCGCTGGGTGAGGTCGACCGGCTCGGCTTTACGCCGAACCAGCGGCTCACCTGGCCGGTCGACGTTGCCTGCGAATTGCGTCCGCCGACCACCGAATGGCTCATCGAGCGCGGGCTCGACCGCGGAAGCCAGGAGATCGAAAGCTCCTGGTTCGTCGAGAAGTCGGGGGCGAACGCCCGCATGCGCATCGCCGGCCGGCCGCTCCTGGAGCAGGTCGAGATCATCCGCACCAAGCCGCCGGCGCCGATGTGGAGGGCGACGGGCAGCGAGCGTGCGGCGCCGCCGCGTCCGATGCATGCCCAGCAGGGAGCGTGGCGGGCCCATTGCGCCGGCTTTCGCGGCGAGCAGCCCGGGCTCGTGGCGACGGCGCTGGTCGACGCCGGCACGCTCATGGGCTATCGCGTGCAGACCGCGCATCTCACCCAGCCGATCGGTCCCGGCCGCAAGGCGTGGGCCCAGGTGCTCTTCACGAGGCGCGGCGACGCGTCGGCCCGCGGCGACGCGTCGACCTCGGAGCTCGGGACGACGCTGCCGGCCGAGACGCCCTACGGCGAGGCCGATCTCCTGCTCGGCGCCGACGGCGTCGAGACGCTGCGGGCCATCGGTCCCGACGCGGCGCTGCGGGTCGCGTCGAACGAGCGCACCACGGCGGTCGTGAACGTCGGGCCGCTCGAGGACCAGTTTGACGAGCGATCGGTCGACTGCTGCCGGCGACTCGCCGAATGTACGCCGCGGGTCACGCATGCGGAGCATCTTGCCATCGGCGATTTCGCGCTCGCCTGCCGGGCGAGATTCCTCACCGATCGGGTCATTGACATCGTGCTCCTGGGCATCGCGTTTCAGCGCGGATTCATTCCCGTCACCGTCGAGGCGATCGAGACAGCCGTGCGGCGGCTCGAGCAGCGCGGCTACGGGCGATGCGTGGACGCCTTCGACTACGGGCGGCGCCTCGCCGTCGATCCGCGGCTCATCGAGCTCGCCCGCGGCGACGACGACGAGTCGCGCGACGCCAGCGGCGAGCGGCTCCTGCGCCGATTGCTGCTCGAGACGCGGACCAGCGGCTGGCGCGGCAAGCGTCGGGCGGAGAAGTTCCGCTCGCTCGCGACCGAGTCGATCCGGGCGCTGCCGGGACTCGAGTCAAGCGAGGCCGGCCACATGGCGCGGCGCGAATTCCTCGTTGCCCTCCATCGATGCCTCACCTGGGGCGGCATGCCGCTGGCGAGGCGTTATGCCGACATGATCCGGGCGATGCACGCGGCCGACCGCGACGAGGCGGGTCACGCCCTCACGCGCCACGCGATTCGCCCCCTCGCGGAGGGCATGCTCATCCGCGACCTGCTGCACCTGGCGGCGATGTCGACGAGCCTCGAGCACCGACGTCGGACGCGCGACCGGCTCGCGGTGCGCCTCGCCCGCGGCGACGTGATGGAGCGGCGATACCTCAACCGCATCGAGGGGACGGCGTTCGGCCGGCGCTTCCGTTTCGACATGCGAACGAGCGACTGGCCGGCGAGGATCCTGGCCGTCGTCGCCCCGTGGGTGCCGCAGCGATTCCGCGGCACGAAGCCCGAACAGGAGCTGCGCGACTATGTCGTCCAACTCGTCGAACGGGCCATCCGCGGCGCCAGCGACAGCCAGCGCCAATGGGCCGCGGTCATGCGCCGCCTGCACGACGCCTGCGAAAGCACGAGCGGCTTTCGGGACATCAGCGCCGCCGAACTGCGGGCGCGGGTCGAGGGACTCGGCGAGGGATGAGGCGCGGCGGATGCGACATTCCGCTCGATGCGGCCAGATTCACCACACACGACGCGGAGGACACGGGATTCCGCACAATTCGACCGGACTCACCACAGAGGACAGAGCCTTCTGCGGTATTCGCGTCGTTCATTCACCACAGAGGACACAGAGATCACAGAGGGGGCACAGAGAAGTCATAAGACGCGGGAGAAGGGGGCGATTCGACTTCCTGTGTTGCGACAGACCTCCAGGAGAACCTCGCGGTGGGTCATCCTCCTACGAGGCGGTGGGGTGGCAACGGAGCGTGATCGTCATTCCACCCTGCTGACGGCGTAGTCCGTCCCTGGTCCTGTTTCTCAGTGATTCCCCTCTGTGCCCCCTCTGTGCTCTCTGTGTCCTCTGTGGTGAATGAACCGCGCCGAGCGCGCCACTCACGCGGTCGACTTCTCGTGGCGGAGCTGGCCGCAAGCCGCCGCGATGTCGCGGCCGCGGCTTGCCCGGATGTGGGTGTTGACGTTCTTGTCGCGCAGGATCTTCTGGAAGAGCAGCACGTCGTCGGTGGACGGACGCGAGAAGGGCATGCCCTTCACCTCGTTGTAGCGGATGAGGTTCACGTTGGCCCGCAGCCGCCTGGCGAGCTGGGCGAGTTCCTTGGCGTGCTCGGGGCGGTCGTTGAAGCCGCCGAGGACGATGTACTCGAGGGTGATCTCGCGGCCGGTCTTCCGGAACCACTCATCGCAGGCGTCGAGGAGCTCGACGATCGTCGAGTACTCGGCCCAGGGGATGATCTTCCGACGGAGCTCGTCGTTGGGGGCGTGCAGCGACAGGGCAAGCGTCACCGGCAGCTCGAAGTCGCAGAGCTTGCGGATCGCCGCGGGAAGCCCGACGGTCGAGATCGCGATGCGCCGGGCGGAGATGCCCAGGCCCCAGGGCGAGTTGATGATCCGAATCGCGTCGGTCACATTGCCCATGTTGGCTAACGGTTCGCCCATGCCCATGAAGACGACGTGGGAGATGCGGCCCTCGGGATCCTCGGCCCTCTCGATCTGGCCGAGCCGCCAGACCTGCTCGACGATGCGCCCCGCGGTGAGGTTGCCGTCAAGCCCGCCGATGCCGCTCGCACAGAACGCGCAGCCCACCGGGCAGCCGATCTGGCTCGAGACGCAGGCCGTGCGGCGCTCCGGATTCGGGATCATCACGCATTCGGTCTGTCGCGAGCTCGGAATCGCGGGCTCGCCGCCGGCGCCGACGATCGGCAGCGCGACGCCTCCGGTCGCGGCCCGCTCGAGCGGCCAGCCCAGCAGCAGCTTCCGCGTGCCGTCGGTGGCGAGCTGCTCGGCCATCAGCACGCCCTGCTCGAAATCGACGAGCTCGCCCAGCCGCTCGCGGTTGAGTTTCGAGAGATTCGTCATCGCCGCGGGATCGGTCACGCCCTTCGCGTAGACCCAATCGAGCACCTGGGCGCCGAGGAACTTCGGAAGCCGATTCGCCTCGCAGATCGCGGCAAAGGAGTCAGGCGAGAGATCGAAGACGGACGGCTTGGGCATGGGGGGAGAGGCGGAGAGAGTTCAACACGGAGGCACAGAGGACATGGGAATCAGCACAATTCGACCGGACTCACCACAGAGGACACAGAGATCACAGAGGGGGCACAGAGAGGTCATTCGAGGCGGGAGAAGAGGCGATTCGACTTCCTGCGCTGCCAAAGATCTTCCGGCACACCTCGCGGTGAGTCATCCTCCCAAGACGCGGCCGGCCGAGACGTGAGAGCGATCCCCATTCCACCGTGCTGGCTGCGTAGGCCGTCCTTGTTCCGATGTCCGGGTGATTCCGCTCTGTGCCCGCTGTGTGATCGCTGTGTCCTCTGTGGTGAATGAACGATGCGAATCGTGCAGAAGGCTGTCCTCTGTGCCTCCGTGTTCCCTCGCTCCTCACCCCGTCGCGCCGACGGTGAGGTCCACGACCTTCATCGGGACGCCTCGGGTGTGGAGCCACTCCTCGAAGTCGGCGCGAAGGTCCATGCGGATGCGGCGGCCGGCGGGATCGATGCCGCGGCGGCGCATCAGTTCCTTGAGCGTGCCCGGAAGGCCGAACTCGACCTCCTCGCGGTAGATGTCGTGCTGTTCGATCACCGCGCCGTACTGCTCGACGAGATGGAGGACCAGGTCCTTCACCAGATCCTCCGGGGCGCTCGCCCCGGCCGTGACCAGCACGCTCTTCACGCCGTCGAACCAGCTCGGGTCGAGCTCGCTCTTGTCGTCGATGAGCTTGGCCCGCGTCCCGCGGTTCTCGGCGATCTCGGTGAGGCGGAGCGAGTTCGAGGAGTTGCGGCTGCCGACGACGAGCACGAGGTCGACGCTCGGGGCGATCGCCCGCACCGCGGTCTGGCGGTTCGTCGTCGCGTAGCAGATGTCCTCGCTCGGCGGATCCTTGATCTGCGGGAAGGCGACCTTGAGGGCATCGATGATGACCCGCGCGTCGTCGAGCGAGAGCGTGGTCTGGGTGAGGTAGGCGAGCTTGCTGAGGTCGTGGACCTTGAGCTTGGGGATGTCGGCGGGCGACTGCACGACCTGGATCGCGTCGGGGGCCTCGCCGCGCGTGCCGATCACTTCCTGATGGTCCGCATGGCCGACGAGGAAGATCTGGTAGCCCTTGCGGGCGTATCGAATTGCCTCGGCGTGGACCTTCGTCACCAGCGGGCAGGTCGCGTCGATCGAGGTGAGACGCTTGGACTTCGCCAATTCGCGGATCGCCGGGCTGACGCCATGGGCGGAGAAGACGACGATCGCCCCGTCCGGCACCTCCTCGATCGACTCGACGAACCGGACGCCCCGATCGCGGAAACGGTCCACGACGTGCCGGTTGTGCACGATCTCGTGGTAGACGCAGATCGTCTCGTCGGGGCAGATGTCCAGAAGCTGATCGACGACGTCGATCGCCATGTAGACGCCAGCACAGAATCCTCGGGGGTTGGCCAGAATCAGCTTCATCGTGCGTAGGTCGGGGGTTGGGGCGGGGCGCCGACCGACCCTGCGAGGGTGGGCCCGACGGTCCGGTGCGAGGGACAGGAGCGAAGCCCCTCCACCACCGCAGGCGCGGCGGGGATTGGGCGGCACGCGGCGATCATAGTCGACGCTCGGCGAAGTCCCCGATCGGATGTCGGCGGATGTGCCGCCATCACCCTCGCCTCGGACCGGCGGTCCGAGATCCCGCCTCTTCCGGTACTCTGTGCGGATTCGCGGCCTGAACGGGAGTTCGGTCGCGTGCGGCGAGGCCGGTGCCATCGCCTCTGGAAATCGATCCAGCCGCCCGAGCTCGCCGCCCGCCCCTCGTTTTC
Source organism: Phycisphaerales bacterium (assembly GCA_044220875.1). GTDB lineage: Bacteria > Planctomycetota > Phycisphaerae > Phycisphaerales > SM1A02 > JAEUIT01. The sequence goes on from JBGAQH010000003.1 coordinate 108,011, forward strand.
ATGACCTGTCCGATCGCCGATGTCCGAACCTCGCTCCAGCGATTCGGCCCGGACCGCTGCGAAGCGGTCGCGGAGCCGACGGCCCGGGCGTGGACCCGCACGCTCGCTTGGGGGCACTACGAGAATTTCTCGGTGCTCTCGAGTCTGGTGCCCGCGGAGCTCAAGGACGATTTCGGGGCGGTCTACGCATTCTGTCGCTGGTCGGATGACTTGGGCGACGAGATCGGCGACCGGGCCCGTTCGACCGAGCTCTTGGCCTGGTGGCGAGGGGAGCTGAAGGCCTGCGTGGCCGGCGAGCCGCGGCATCCGGTGATGGTCGCCCTCGCGCCGACGATTCGCCGCCACGACCTTCCCTACGACCTCTTCGACCGGCTCATTCGGGCCTTCGAGCTGGACCAATCGAAGACCCGCTACGAGACCTGGGACGAGGTCCTCGGCTACTGCCGCGACAGCGCGGATCCTGTCGGGCGGCTCGTCCTCATGATGCTTGGCGAGCCGCGCGACGAGGTCCGCTTTGCCCTGAGCGACAAGCTCTGCACGGCGCTCCAGCTCACCAACCACTGGCAGGACATCCGCCGCGATCTCGAGTCCCGCGATCGCGTCTACGTCCCGCTGGAACTCGTCCGGGCCGCGGGGATCGAGGACTTCGAATCGCGGCTGCGGGAGACGATTCGCCTCGGCCACGGCTGCGACGCGACCTTCTTCGGTCAGGCCCGCGGTCTGGTGCGCACGCTGGTCGATCGCACCTGGCCGCTCTTCGACGACGGGCAGAAGCTCTTCGACATGCTCCAGCCGCGCTCGCGGGCCCTCGTGTGGCTCCTCGCGGCGGGCGGGGCTCGGACCCTGCGGCAAATCGAACTCTGGAACTGCGAGACGGTGCTGCACCGACCGACGCTCACCAAGGCGTCGAAACTCTGGCTGGTCGCCCAGGCCTGGTGGATCTCCTTCCGTGCCCGTCGCGGCCGGAGTCTCGACGCCCCGGGGAGCGCCTCGACGCCGATCGCCGGAGGTGCGGCATGAGCGCCGTTCGCGACCAGCGATTGATCGGCGCGTTCGCCGCGTGCGAGGCGGTCGTGCGCGACCAGGCGAAGAACTTCTACTACGGCCTGCGGCTGACGCCGGAGCCGAAGCGCTCGGCGATGTACGCGATCTACGCCTGGATGCGCGAGGCAGACGACATCGCCGACGAGTCGGGACCCTCGCTTGAGGAGCGCCGCTCGCGGCTCGACCGTTTCCGCGAGGAGACCGACGCGGCGCTCGAGGGACGCGTGGCCAGCGACCGGCCGGTGTGGATCGCCCTCGCCGACGTCGCCCCGCGCTATCGCCTCGTCGCGAAGGACTTCCACGACATGCTCGAGGGGCAGCTCGCCGACCTGGGCGATGCCGACGGCGCGGTGCGCTGCGCGACCTGGGAGGACCTGCGGCTGGTCTGCTATCGCGTGGCCAGCACCGTGGGCCTCGTCTGCATTCGGGTGTGGGGCTATGCGGATCAGCGGGCCATCGAGCACGCCATCGACCGCGGCATCGCCTTCCAGCTCACCAACATCCTCCGCGACGTCCGCGAGGACCACGAGCACCGGCGCACCTACCTTCCGCTTGAGGAGTTCGAGCGCTTCCGCCTCACGCCGGAGTCCCTGCTCGCGTGGCGGGACGACGAGCGATGCCGGGCGTTCATGGATCACCAGGTCCGTCGGGCAAGCGACCTCTATGCGTCGAGCGCCGCGCTCGACTCGCTCATCAGCCCCGAGTGCGAGCCGACGCTCTGGGCGCTCACCCAGATCTACCACCGCCTGCTCGAGCGCATCGCCCGCGACCCGCGGCGGGCAATCGTCGGCGACCGCGTGCGGGTGCCGACCTGGGAGAAGCTCTGGATCGGCTTCCGCGCCAAGCGGCGCGTCCACGGGCGCGTCGCGTTCGGCACGCCCGCGGGAGCGGCCTCGTCGTGATCCGCTCGATCGTGGTGGTCGGCGGCGGCGTGGCGGGCATCGCCGCGGCCGTGCGGCTGGCCGAGGCGGGCGAGCGGGTGACGCTCATCGAGACGCGCAAGCGACTCGGGGGTCGGGCGACGAGCTTCAGCGATCCCCGCTCGGGCCGCGTCCTCGACAACTGCCAGCATGTCCTCATGGGCTGCTGCTCGAACCTGATCGACCTCTACCGGCGACTTGGCGTTCTCGACCGGATCGACTGGCACACGAAGACCTTCTGGGCCAATCCGCCCCATGAGCCCGACGTCATGACGCCGGGCAGGCTTCCGGCGCCGGCCCACTTCACGCGCTCGTTCCTCGGGATGCGCTGCTTCTCCCTCGCCGAGAAGCGGGCGATCGGACAGGCGATGTGGGCGATGATTCGCATGGGATTGCGCGGGAGAACGGCATGGCGCGGCCGGACCTTCGGCGAGTTCCTCGCGTCGGTGCGGCAGCCCGCGTCGACGATCCTCCGCTTCTGGGATCCGGTGGTCATCAGCGCCTGCAATCTCGCCGTCGACCGGTGCGATGCCTCCTATGCGCTCAAGGTCTTTCAGGAGGGCTTCATCGGCAGCGCGTGGGCGTCGGCGATGGGCATCTCGACGGTGCCGCTGGTCGAGCTCTACGAGCGGGCCGAGGCGATCGTGGCGGAGAGCGGGGGGAGCGTCGCGTTAGGGACCTCGGCCAAGGCGATCGCCTACGACGGAACGCGCGTGACCGGCGTCGTGACCGAACATGGCTTCGAGCCGGCCGCGTTCGTCGTGAGTGCGGTGCCGGCCGATCGACTCGACAAGCTCGCCTCAGACACGCTCAAGCAGGCCGATCGCCGGTTGCGCTCGCTCGACTCGATCAAGCCCAGTCCGATCCTCGGCGTGCACCTCTTCTTCGAGGCGCCGGTGATGACCACGCCCCACCTGGTCCTGCCGGGGCGGGGAACGCAGTGGCTCTTCGACAAGGGGACCGACGAGAGCGGTCGTCACCATGTGCACGCCGTGATCAGCGGAGCCGATGCGTGGATGGAGCTCGACGAGGCCGAGATCGTCCGCCGCGTGGTCGATGACCTGCACTGGGCCCTCCCCGGCGCCCGCGGGCTCGAGCCGACCGAGGCCCGTGCGGTGCGCGAGCGGCGGGCGACCTTCGCGGTCGAGCCGGGCGTCGATGTCCACCGTCCGACGGCCGTGCCCGATGCCCGCGGCGGCGTGCGGAACCTCATCCTCGCCGGCGACTGGACCGACACCGGATGGCCCGCGACCATGGAGGGAGCCTGCCGTTCGGGCTACGCGGCGGCCGCGGCGGTCACCGGACGGGCGTGCCTGATCGACGACGTGCCGATCGGCCCGGTGGCCCGCATCCTCGGGCTTCGGTGAGGCGATCGCGATGACCTCCGAGGAATCCCAGGCCGTGGTGGACGAAGTGTTAGGGATGGCCCGCGCGTGCGGCTTCGCCTTCGCGGGCATCGCCGACGTGCGGCCGAGCGACTTCGCCGATCGCGTGCGGCAGTGGATCGCCGAGGGCCGGCACGGCTCGATGGAGTGGCTCGCCAACGACCTCGACGTCCGGCTCGATCCGCGACGCCTGTTGCGCGGGGCGCGGGCCGCGATCTGCGTCGCCGACCGGTACGCGCTGCCGCGGCATGAGGGGCCGGACCCGTCGTGGCCGCCGCGCGGCCGCGTCGCCCGCTACGCGCGGGGCAGGGACTATCACGTCTGGATCCGCAAGCGGCTTCGGCGCCTTGCGCTGCGACTTCGCGAGCGCTTCCCGCAGGAGCGGTTCCGCTTCGCGTGCGACCTTCTCCCGATCCTCGAGCGCGAGCTCGCGGCCCGCGCCGGGATCGGCGCGATCGGCAAGAACACGCTTCTCCTGCGGGCGGGCGAGGGGTCGTATCTCCTCCTCGGCGAGATGCTCACCACGCTGGCCCTGCCGACCTCACAGCGGCGAAGCGATGCGATCGACCCCTGCGGCGCGTGCACCCGCTGCATCGACGCATGCCCGACGCGGGCGATCGCGCCCTACGCCGTCGATGCCTCGAAGTGCCTCGCCTACACCACGATCGAGCATCGCGGTGCGATCGACGACGCCTTTCACCAGCCGACCGGCGACTGGATCTTCGGCTGCGACATCTGCCAGGAGGTCTGTCCCCACAACGTGCCCACGCGGCGTCGGCGCTCGATGGCGATGGACGAGGCGTATGCCGAGCGCGTGCCGAGGCTCGATCTCCTGAGCGTGCTCGGTTGGACCGAGGAGGACCGGCTCGCGGTGACGATGCGAAGCGCCATGCGCCGCGCCCAGCTCGACATGCTGAAGCGCAATGCGCTGATCTGCCTGGGCAATGCGTTCGGAGCGCGACGCGATCCCGCGATCGAGACCCGCATTCGGGCGATCGCCGCCGACGAGGGGGAAGCGGAGTTGGTGCGAGCGACCGCCGCGGCGGTCGTGCGGCGACTGGGCGCGGGCTCATAGCCGGCCCGTGTCCGCGTCGTCAGAGCGGCTTCATCGCGTCGCCGTACATCGAGCTGAGGCCGGTCGCGAAGACAGCCACGACGATGAGGAGAACGAGCAGCATGATGAGCGTCGAGACGGTCACCGCGATCCAGCGGTGACGCTTGGTGATCATCAGCATCACGCCGCAGGCGATCGAGGGCAGGGCGACGACGGCGAGAAGCCACGGACGCTGGACGAAGGGTTGGGCGAAGGCGGGAATCGTCGCGTTTGACTTGGCGGCGATGTCGGCGGACCAGGAGAGCGCGAAGGGGCCGAGGACGGCGATGATGAGCGACGCGCCGAGCGTGAAGAGCCCCTTGGCCACGAACATCCCGTCGACCATGCGCCCCAGCGGCGCCGCCGCCTGTCGCTGACGGGCGGCCTCGGCGAGCATCGCGTCCGCGCGATCGGCGGCCGACATGGGAGGCGGTGGCGGCGGACGGGGGGGTGGGGTGGAGCCGGAGGGCATCAGGCTGTCGGGGCTGCGTTCGGGCGACGGGTGCAAGCGCGAGCCATCGCCCATGCGCGGGGTGCGCAGGGACCAATGCCCCAACTGATCGGCCATTTCACCGGGCAACCGTCATCGGATTGCGCCAACGGTCGCCTGACGTGCGCTCCTCGGTCACTGGTCGGCGTTGCCGCCGCGCTGGCCACCGGCACCGCCGGCCGGGCCCATCCCGCCGCCGCCACCCATCATGCCGCCGAGGCCGCTCATCATGGCCTTCTGGAGCTCCTGCTGGAGCTGGTCGGCGGAGCTGATCGCGCCCGAACGAATTCGGTCGGCGATGTCGCTCGAGGCCTTCTTCATCGAAGCGGCCATGCCCTTGAAGATCGAGGAGAGCATCTCGGCCGCGGCGGGCGGAGCGCTGGCCCCGCCGGGGATCATCGACTCGATGTCGACGAACCACGCGTTGCCGTCCTTCACCAGGACCATCTTCTGTTCCTTGCCCATCGCGCCGGCGACGGTGTACTCGGCCTTGGTGTCGGACTTCGCGCCAGCGACGGCGCGGCCACCGAGCGGATTGCCAGCGGCGACGGCGGCGGCTGCGGCATCGCCCCATTTCTCGACGGCGGCCTGGAAGATCGGATCCATGGACGAGACGAGCTCGGCCATGCCATCGGCCATCGCCCGCCCGGTCACGGTGGTCGAACGGAGCGCGCCCGCGAACTTCTTGCTCGAGAGGAGATCCTTCGAGGCGCCGCTCATGAAGGCCTCGAACTCGTCCGTGCTGGCGAAGCCCGGGCCGCTCTTGTAGGCGCTGGTCGCGGGAGCCGCGGCGTTGCCGGCGGCGCCGTTGGCGGTCGGTGCGGCAGGACCAGCGGGCGCCGCCTTGCCTTCCACGTTGGCGAGCATCGCATTCAGCGACGTGCGCAGTCCCTTCGTGGCGGTCTTGTCGGCATCGCTCGGCTCGCCCAACTGGCCGATCGCGTCGACGAGCGTTTCCTTCGCTCGGCTGATGAGCTCGTCACGCTCCTTCGTGAGGGCGTCGATGGCCGCCTGCTGCTTGGCGCTGCCGCCGAAAACGTCGCCAGCGGTGGCGAGTGCGGTGTGGAGCTGGATGTCGGCCGACGCATTGGCCGCCTGATCGGCAAGCACCGTGGCGAGCGTGGCCTGGGCACTGAGCTTTGCCGACTTGCCGTTCTCGGCGATCGGCCCGCGGGCCTGATTGGCGTTGCTCGCGGAGGAGACGGCCTTGGTGAGGTGCTGCTCGATCGAGGCGTAGATCGCCTTGAGGTCGTCGCGGCGCTTGCTCACTTCGCCAAGTCGCGTTTCGACCAACGCCCGGTACTCGTCGGCGGTCTTGCTGGTGAGTGCGGACTCGCTGCTGAGGGTCGAGGCGAAGTTCTCGAGCTCGTCCATCGCCACGCCGGCGGCGGAGACGACCGACTTCGCGCCGTCATGGGCGAGATTCGCTCGGGTGTGCTCGGGCTCGACGCGCGAGAGCTCGAGCTCATCGTTGGAGACGCTCGAACGGGCGTCGCGGACCTTGGCCTTCTCCTCGGCGGCCTTCTCGACGAAGGGGAAACCGGGAAGCGCGCCGGCCTCGATCGCCTTGCGGCGAAGGGACTCGACATTGGCCTGCAGTGCGGCGATTTCGCCCTTGCGCTCCTCGATCCGCGTCTTGAGCTGGCTGAGTGGGCCCTCCAGCTGCTTGAGCGAATCCTGAGCCGCCTTCAGCGAGGTCTCGCCGATCTTCTTCTGCTCCTGCAGGTAGGTGCGATCGGATGCGAGCGAGACGTTCTTCTGCGAGTCGGAGAGCGACCGGAGCGTCGCCGCGGCGTCGGCGACAGCGGCGACGTAGAGGCGGTCGTGCTGCAGGGAGCGTCCGATCGCAATGGCCTGGCTGTACTCGACCTCGGCAGTCGCCTGGGCGATCGAGGCGCTGAGGACCCCGGCGGCGGCCCGCTGCTCGTTGCTGACGTCGCGCACTCCGTCGATCTGGCTCTGGAGCGAGGCGAGCGTCTTGATCGACGAATCCGACTCCTGGGCCAGGTGCTTGGCCATCACCGTCGAGAACTCGTCGGCGACCTTGCGGATGGTCACCTGGGCCTGAGCGTGGGCTTCGAGGGCCTCGTCCTTGCATCCCTGGAGCAGGAGCGTCGAGGCTCCGGTCAGGAGAACCACGGCGAGCGGCGCGCGGAGGACGGACCGGAGTGAGGCGCTAGACGTCATGAATCGCATGGAACGGGAGGCCTACGGATGAGAGGATCGGTTCGGCGGACCACCACACCCACAGGGCGGGCGATCCGCAGGAAGGCGCGGATGAGCGCGGGACGGGAGTGTACCGGGAGCGACTGGAGACCGGGAGTGGGACGATGCCGATGGGGGCCGATGGGGGGACCAATCGGGAGGTCAGTTGGGGCAGCGACTCAGCGCGGAATCACCGGGGCATCTGCCGGTGAGGGACGGTCCGGCGCGGTGAGGTCCGGCGGGGTCAATTCGACCGGATACTCAGGCCGCGGCTCGTACATCATCTCGACCCAGCGGATGAAGTCGTCCACGAGCCGGCGATTGGCCGGGTTGAATGCCGGTCGCCAGCCCTTCACGTCGGGGTGCGGGTAGCGGGCCTCGGAGCGGGGCAGGCCGAATTGGAGAATGAGGCTGTCGCGGGGCTTCTCCCAATCGATGAGCGGCGGCCGCCCCGGGATCTTGGTTCGCTCGAGGAGGAGGAGATTGGTGTACCGCACCTGGGTGGACTGGGCGTTCCGGCCATGAAGGAAGAGCCGGCCGGCGTCGACGCCGCCATGGCACTGGCTGGTGGCGCAGTTGTTGATGAGCCAGGTGTTGTGCACGCGGCGGCGGAACTGGTTCAGCGACGCAGGTTCGGTGAGGACGTCGATCTTCGGATAGAGCTCGCGGGCCCGGAGGTCGAACATCAGGCGAACGATCTTGGCCGGATCCTCGCGATAGAGGGCGGTGCGACCCTCCGCTGAGGTCGGAATCAGGTCGCTCGCGGCGTACTTCTCGATCATCTCCTTGATGACCGCGGGTGCGACCACGACCTTTGGTGGCTTGCGGAAGTCGATCTCGTAGACCCGGATGATGTTCACGTCCTCGGGGGAGAGGATGCGGGTCGGACGCCGCTCGTGCTGGTCGATCGGCGTGGTGTCGTCTGGGGTGTCCTCGGTGAGGGGGTCGCCGTCGGCGGACTTCGTCGGCTTGGTCTCGAGCGCCAGCTGGGCGTCGACGGTGCGAAGCAGTTCCTTCGCCTCGTAGAGCTCGACGGCCTCCAGCAGGGCCACGAGCTCCTCGCGGCACTCCGGGTACATCTTGTGCTCGAAGAGATACCGGCAGAGCTTGAAGCGATCGGAATACTGGTCGGGCTTGATCTCGGCCCGGGCCTTCTCGTAGGTCTGCCGGGGGGTGAGGGTGAGCACGGTGCGAAGGACGTTCGCCCGCGGGAGCATCTGCTTGATGCCCTCGACCTGAACCTGCACGAAGTCGACCTCGTCGGCGAGGATGATGCCGTGGTACTCCATGCCGTCGCGCATGATCACCACGCCCGGCTGGTCCTTGGGCGGATCGAGCAGCGTGACGATCTCGGCGACGCGGGACTTGTAGAAGCCGCGGAGCTTGCCCTTGGTCTCGATGACGATGTAGTCGTCGGTCTCGGCCTCGACCGTGCCGCCGCACTCGTTGAAGCGGTCCTCGATGATGTAAACGCGCTTCTTCTTCCCGTTCACCATCGGCGGCGGCGGGAAGTTCTCCCGCTTGAGCTCCGTGTCCGGAGGCAGCCGTTGTGCGGGAAGGGGCGGAACGTCAGGGGCGACCGGCTGGGTTGGTGATTGGACCGATGGCGGCGCGTTCGCTGGCCGTGCCGGAGGCGTGGCGGCGGGCGGAGCGGTCGACGGCGCTGCGGGTGGCGTGGCCGGCGGTTGGGCGGGCGGGGTCTTTTCTGGAGTGCCGCGCGGGACGGGGTCGTCCGTCGCCGCTCGCGTACCCGGCGCGTCCTTCAGCAAGGAGGCGAGGGGCGTGGCCGCGCCGACGCCGGTCAGGCACGCCATCAGCGAGGCGGAGAGGAGAACGTGTCGCGATCGGCGCATTGGGTGGGGATTGTCCGGGTTCACGGGGACGGATGCAATGGGATCGTACTGATACGCTCAGCATCCGCGTCGAGATCCCTCGCGAGACGCCGAAGCGCGACAGCGAGTCAGATCCACCGCCGAGTCCCCATATCACCATCCACTGCTCGCGGTCCCGCCCGCCGGGACCGACTTGGAGATCGCCAATGAAGCTCGGAGTCATGGCCGCCCTCTTCTCGAACCGCACCCTCGAGGACACCGTCGCGTACTGCGCCGAATGCGGCCTGCAGGCCATCGAACTGCCGGTCGGGGCCTATCCGGGCAAGCCGTTCTTCGATCCGGCGAAAGTGCTGGCCAACCCGAAGGAGCAGGCCCGGATCAAGGCCCTCATCAAGGACCACGGCCTGATCCTCTCGGGGCTCGCCGTGCACGGCAATCCCGTCCATCCCGACCGAAAGCACGCCGCCTCGGACCACGCCGCGTTTGAGACTGCCGTCCAGCTCGCCCCGAAGCTCGGGACCGACATCGTCATCACCTTCAGCGGCTGCCCCGGCGGCGCGAAGGGCGACAAGACCCCGAATTGGGTGACCTGTCCCTGGCCCGGCGACTACACCAACGTCCTCGCCTACCAGTGGGACGAGGTGCTGGTGCCGTACTGGGCCGAGCAGGCCAAGCTCTGCGCGAAGCACGGCGTCAGGGTCGCGTGGGAAGCGCACCCGGGGTTCTGCGTCTACAACCCGGACACGCTCATACGACTGAGCGAACGGGCGACGAAGGCCGCCGGCGGCAAGCGCGTCGTGTTAGGTGCCAACCTCGACCCGAGCCACTTCTTCTGGCAGGGCATCGATCCCGTGGCGGCGGCCCGAGCGCTCGGCGAGGCGGGCCTTCTCTTCTACTGCCACGCGAAGGACACCGAGCTCGATCGCCATCAGGGCGACATCAACGGCTACAACGACGCCCGTCCCTACACCGACCTCAAGCATCGCGCCTGGAGCTTCCGCACCTGCGGCTACGGCCACGGTCACGAGTTCTGGAAGCCCTTCGTCTCGATGCTCCGCCGCTACGGCTACGACCACGTGCTCTCGATCGAGCACGAGGACGCGTACATGTCGATCGAGGAGGGACTGATGCGGGCGATCGCGTTCCTCGACGAGGCCATCATCGAGGAAGCGCCGGCGACGCCGTGGTGGACGTGAGCCGGCGCGGCGCTCGGCCTCTGCTTGGTCTGTCCCCGAACGTGAAGTCGATGACGCCCGCTGAGCGCCATGCGATGCCGATCGATCGCTCGCTCGACCGAACGCGACCGTGACGTCAGCGCTCGGTCGCCCTGCGTTTGGCCTGCTGCAGGCGCGAGAGCCGGGCATCGGGGGGCGGCGCGGACACATCGGTGGGGTGCTGCGGCGAAGCGGGCGGAGAGGGCGGAGCGGGCGGAGATACATGAACCTGGTCGGCGGCGTGCGGACGCCAGCGAGCGTGGACAAGGCGGCGACAGGCGACGTCGGCGACGAAGGCCAGCGCCGCGAGTACGGCGAAGAGCTGCCAGATGTCGCGCGTCCATGTCGGAAAGCGCACTCCTTCGCGCGAGAACAGAGGCTCCGGCCGGGAGAGCGAGAGCACCCGACCGTGGGCGGCGTCCGCGGCCCGAATCAGGAGCGCCTCGTTGCCGCTGGCTCGTTCCCATTCGCCGACCGAGCGCTGCACCCACGCGGTCCGCACGCTTCCCGCGAAATCGCGCTCGGCGCCGTTGCCGGCGACCCGCGTGACATATCGCGCGGTGACGAGGGCGATCGCGTCGCGCTGCACGGAGAGCGGACCGGAGAAGCGGCCGGGGCCGACCTGTTCGAGCGCGACGTCGCCGCGCTCGCCGTCGGCGGTGACGAATCGGGCCTCGGCCGCGCAGTCGGTGACCGGTCGTCCCTCCTCGTCGCTCAGCGTGAGCGTGAGTCGGGCCCCGTCGTCGAGGGCGAGAACGGCCAGTCGAGCGTGCGGGTCCGACGGCGAGCGAGCCGTCCAGCGGCCGACCTGCCGCCAAAACGGATCGAAGCCGATCCACGAGCGCCACTCGCTTCCCCAAGGCCCGATCGGATCGCCGGTGAAGGCCACGACGCGACCAAGCCCGTGATTCCACCACGCGATGATCGGATCTCCCTCCGGACCGCGGGCGCCGATGACCGCGCGGGCGTCGCGCTCGGCGACGACGCCGTAGCCGGTGACGGGCGGCAGCGACGACGTTCCGCGCAACGGGCCGCCCTGTGCGGTGACCGCGATCTCGTAACGCTCGCCCTCGCGAATCGGCGCCCGCCGGATCGTCTCGACCTCGCGGCGCAGGATGTCGGGCAGGGCGCGGGCGAACCCGGCGCTGGTCACGCGATGGTGGCGACCGCCACCGGCGCTCGCGAGGCGCTGCAGCAGCGCATCGTCGGCGCCGTCGCCGATCGAGATGGTCGAGAGCGTGATGCCCGCGCGGCGCAGCGCGTCGGCGCGGCGCATGCCTGCATCCTGATCGCCCTCGGAATTGCCGTCGGAGAGGAGCACGATGTGCCGCGCGGTGACCGTGGCCCGCTCCAGCTCGGCGGCCGCGGCATCGATTGCCCGGAAGGCATCGGTTCCTCCCGCCGGCTCGATTGCGCGGATGCGCCGCGCGATGAGCTCCGCGTCGTCGCGTGGGCGAAGCGGCACGACGACGCTCGGCGCGCCGTCAAACGCGATGACCGCGATGAGATCATTGCGAGTGAGCGCGCCCACCGCCGTGACCGCCGCCTCATTGGCCAGTTCCTGCTGGGTGCGTCCGGTGACGCCCACGTTCGCCGACATCGACCCCGATCGGTCGATCACGATCGCGACCGCGCCGCGGGAGGGCATCCGCGATTCCGGCAGGCGAAGATCGACCGGCAGGAGTTCCTCCAGAGGGGTCGCAATCCAGTCGCGGGCGAATCCCCCGCGGCCCGCCGTGACCACCAGACCGCCGGCGAGATCCTCGACGTAGGAACGGAGCTGGTGTTGACGGGAGCGACCGAGCTCTTCGGCGCTGACGCCGGCGAGCACGACCACGTCGTAGGCGCTCCAGCCCTCAAGCGTCGACGGCGCGCCATCGGCGCTGCACCGGTCAACCGCGAGGTCGATCGCATCGAACGCGGCGACGAGCGGCGCGGCGGCCTCCGTCGAGGGAGCGATGACGAGACCGCGGGCCGGGGCGTCGACCATGGTGATCGCCGTGGCCCGCAGCGCCCGCGGGTCGACGCCGATCGCCTCGTCGAGCTCCAGTCGCGCGTCGTATCGCTGGATCGCGCTCTGTCCCACGGCAAGCGGAACGGTGAGAGCCGTTCGTCCCGGTGGCAGGTCAAGCGGCAGCGACGTGGCGCTCCCCTCGTTGTGCCCGTCGCCCGCGCCGCGAATGATGAGCTGCCCGCGGATCGGCCCGACGCTCTCGATGTCGATCCGCGCCTCGACGGTCGAACCGGCGCGAGCCCGCGCGGGCAGGGTGAAACTCCGCAGGATCGCCCATGGATCGCGGTCGGCGGGGAGGGCCACGACATCGAGCGGAATCGATCGCGCCTCAAGTGCGCGGGCCGCATCGACGAGCGAGCCGACGGTCTCGTTGCCGTCGCTTGCGAGCAGGACGCGAAGGCCTGCGTCGGGCGCCCGCATGGTGCCGGCGAGCAGCGTTGCCGCGGCGAGAGCGCTCTCCGAGCGGTCGAGGCCCATGGTCGACATCGGAGGAAGCGGTCGTTCGCTTTGTCGTTCCCGGATGAGTGCCGAGGCGGCCGCCGTGACCTCGCCGATGCGCTGGCCCTCTCCGTGGGGGCGACCGGCGACGCCGAGGAATGCGTCGAGTGCCTGCTGGCTTCGCGCCGGAACCGACTCGCTCACGTCGCGCACCAGAACGACGTCAACGGTGTCCGTGGACCAGGTCCACTGCGGGGTGGCCAACGCGCCCGTGGCGAGCGTGATGACGAGGAGTCGCAGGGCCAGATGCACGCGGCTGCGGCGAGTCAGCGCGGCGCGATGGCGCATGGACGCGAGAACGGTCATTGCGCCGACCAACGGGATCAGCACGAGCCACCACGGATGGTCAATGCTCACCCACGCCCGCACCTGAATCCCATCGAACCACCCTGACGCCAGCGGAAGGAAGGGGCCACCGAGCATGGGAGCAGCATAGGGTGCGGTCAATAATGTCGGCCCGGCTCTGGCATTCCGGCGCAGACTGGCTGATCTGAAAGTGATACAAATGACGACTTGAGTCACGAATGACGTTGAATTCGCCTATAATGGCGACTCATGGATACCGGTAGCTCCCACGCCGATCACGCCCTTCTCGCCACGCTCGGCGAGCGGTTGCTGCGACGCCGGCTGGAACGCAATCGCACCCAAGCCCAGCTTGCCCACGACGCGGGCGTGTCGAAACGCACCATCGAGCGCATCGAGCGGGGCGAGTCGACGCAGACCTCGAATCTCATGCGCGTTCTGCGGGCATTGGGCCTGCTCGATCGGCTCGACCTGCTCGTGCCGCCGCCGATCCCGAGTCCCATGCAGCAGCTTCGGCTTCGTCGACGGGAACGGCGCCGAGCGTCGCCGCGCCGCGCATCAGGCGCCGAGGATCGGGGAACGCCGCCGCCGACGGGCTGGCAATGGGGCGATGAGCAGGCCAAGGGCGGTGACGCGTGAGCACGATCGCCGAGGTGCGCCTGTGGGGAACGACGATCGGCGCGGTCTCGCTGGCCGAGGGCGCTGAGGTCGCGGCGTTCGAGTACGACGCTGCGTTCGTGCGGAGCGGGATGCAGGTGGCGCCGATCATGATGCCGCTGGCCCGCGAGATCTACACCTTCCCGGCGCTGCCGCGGGCGACGTTTCGCGGACTGCCCGGACTGCTCGCCGACTCGCTGCCCGATCGCTTCGGCAACGCCCTCATCGACGCGTGGCTCGCGACCCAGGGGCGCTCGGCCGCGGGCTTCAACGCGGTCGAGCGGCTCTGCTACACGGGTGCCCGCGGCATGGGGGCCCTCGAGTTCCGACCGTCCACCGGGCCGCACACGACCAGGGCGGGGAAGATCCACGTCGACGCGCTGGTGCGACTCGCCTCGGAGGTGCTGAGCGGGCGCAACGCGATGGCCGCGTCCTTCGGCGAGGCCGAGCGCGAGCGGGCGATGCGCGAGATTCTCAGCGTCGGCACCTCCGCCGGCGGGGCTCGGGCCAAGGCCGTGATCGCGTGGAACCCCGCGACCAACGAGGTGCGATCGGGACAGGTCGGTGCCGGCGCCGGCTTTGAGCACTGGCTCCTGAAGTTCGACGGCGTCACGGGAAACCGGGACAAGGAGCTCGACGATCCGATGGGCTACTGCGCGATCGAGTACGCCTATTCGCTCATGGCCCGCGCCGCCGGCGTCGCGATGACCGAGTGCCGGCTCCTCGAGGAGGGCGGGCGCCGCCACTTCATGACCCGGCGCTTCGACCGCGGCCCCGACGGCGACAAGCTGCACATGCAGTCGCTCGGCGCGATGGCCCACCACGACTTCAACGTCGCCGGCGGCCACTCCTACGAGCAGGCCCTGCTGGTGATCCGCCGGCTCGACCTGGGCATGGACTCGATCGAGCAGCAGTTCCGGCGCATGCTCTTCAACATCGTCGCCCGCAACCAGGACGACCACGTCAAGAACATCGCATTCCTGATGGATCGCCGAGGGCGATGGTCGCTCGCGCCGGCCTTCGACGTCACCTACGCCTTCAACCCCGGCGGCGCGTGGACCTCGCTCCACCAGATGTCCGTGAACGGGAAGCGGGACGGCTTCTCGGTCGAGGACCTGAGGGCCTGCGCCGCGTCCTGCTCGATGAAGCGGGGACGCGCCGAGGCGATGCTCGCGGAGGTCCTCGCCGCGGTAAGGCGCTGGGCCGAGTTCGCGGAGGCCGCGGGCATCGCCCCGGCGGCGCGCGACGCCGTCGGCCGCACCTTCCGGCTCTCGCTTCCGCCGGCCTAACGCGACGCTACCGCTGCCGACGCGTGCCGTTGTCGCGGCGCACCGCGACCTTGCGGCCCTTGAGCGTCGCGCCGCGAAGGGCCTCGATCACGCGGTCGGCGTCCTGGTCGGGGAGCTCGACGAGCGAGAACCCGTCGGCGATCTCGATCGCGCCGATGCCTCGGGCGTTGATGCCGGACTCGTTGGCGATGGCGCCGACGAGGTCCGCGGGCCGGATGTTGGCGTTGCGTCCGGCCGCGATGTAGATGCGGACCATCTCCTGCGGCGCCTGGGGGCCGCGGTGCGGGGGATGATCGCCCTCGGGCCGTCCGCCGCGCTGGAATGGATGCACGGGGCCTCGCTCCACGGGACGCTCGCGGGTCCGCTCGTACGGCCGCCCCTGCGGACGGTCGTAGCCGCCGCCGAACTGCTGCGGACGCTGCGGACGGGCGAAGCTCTCGATGACCGGGATGTGCACGTCGTCCTCGGCGCCGGCCTCGCCGACGGTCGCCTCGTGGGCGAGGCGCACGGCGGCCGCGGCGATCTCCATGAGGTCGAACTCGGCGGCGAGCGTCTCGACCACCACGCGGAAGCCGTCGAGCTCGCCGGCGACCAACGCTTCGCGCACCGCGGCCTTGGTGAGGTCGAGGCGCCGGGCCTTCACGTCCATCTGCGTCGGCACGGTCGAGATCTCGACCTTCTGCTTCGTGGCCCACTCGATGTTGCGGAGGAGTCGGTGCTCGCGCGGCTCGGCGAAGGTGATGGCGACGCCCTCGCGCCCCGCGCGGCCGGTGCGGCCGATGCGGTGGACGTAGGCCTCGGGCGAACTGGGCACGTCGAAGTTGACGACGTGCGTGAGGTGATCGATGTCGATGCCGCGGGCGGCGACGTCGGTGGCGACGAGCAGGTCAACGAGCTGGCCGCGGGCCTTCTTCATCACCCGGTCGCGCTCGCTCTGGGACATGCCGCCGTGCAGGGCCTCGACGCGGAAGCCGCGGCCGACCAGCCGCTCGGCGAGCTCGTCGACCTCAAGCCGCGTGCGGCAGAAGATCAGGGCCAGCGTCGGCGACTCGAGATCGAGCACGCGCCCGAGGGCGGCGATCTTGTGGGACCGAGGGACGATGTACGCGGTCTGCCTCACCTTGGGCATCGAGCCCTTCTTCGAGGTGTCGCGCGGGATGAGGATTCGTACCGGATCCTTCAGGTGACGTTCGGCGATCGCGGCGATGCGCGGCGGAAGCGTCGCCGAGAAGAGGGCGGTTTGGCGTCCCTCGGGCGTCGACTCGAGGATGAGCTCGATGTCCTCGGCGAAGCCCATGTCGAGCATTTCGTCGGCCTCGTCGAGGGCGACGCACTGCACGTCGCTCAGGTCAAGCGTCTCGCGGCGCATGTGGTCGAGGGCCCGGCCGGGGGTCGCGATCACCACGTGGGCGCCGCGCTTCAGGGCCACGATCTGGCGGTGGAACTCCTGCCCGCCGTAGATCGGGACCACCGAGACGCCGAGGCCGCGGCCGTAGCGGTGGAAGGCCTCGGAGACCTGCACGGCGAGCTCGCGGGTCGGCACGAGCACCAGCGCCAGCGGCTTGTAGGCGCCGGGCTTGGTCTTGCCGATCCGCTCGAGCAGCGGCAGGGCGAAGGCCGCGGTCTTGCCGGTGCCGGTCGCCGCCTGGCCGAGCAGGTCCTTGCCCGCGACGAGCGGCGGAATGGCGGCCTTCTGGATCGGCGTCGGCTCCTCGTAGCCGAGGCTGGTCAGCTCGGCGAGAAGTTCCTTGCCCAATCCGAGCTCGGCAAACGTGTCTTTCATCGTCGCAGCGTAGCAGGGGCGGGCCGCGCTCGGTTCGCGGACGCTCACCGCGCCGGCGCGGTCGGCGGGGGAGCGGCGCTTCGCCGGGCCAACACCACGAGATCGCGGTAGATCCCGCCGATGCGGGCCGTCCGCTCGATCGAGAAGAGCCCCTCGGCCGCAAGGAGTCGCTGCAGCTCGGGCAGCGTGAACTCGTGCGCGTGGTAGACCGGATCGCTCATGTGTCCGAACTGCCACTCCGGCGTCGAGAGCAGAAGCGCTCCGCCCGGGGCGATGACCCGGGCGAGCTCGCGCACCGCCCGGGCGGGATTGTGGAGGTGCTCGATGACGTCGAAGAGGATCGCGCCGCGGGCCTCGCCCGCCTCGAAGCGCAGGCGATAGGCGCTGCCGCGCTCGAACTGGGCGCGGGGCGTGCGCTCCTTCACCATGTCGTTGGCCTCGGCGATGCCGATCGCGTCGTCGTCGATGCCGATGACCGGCACGCCGGCGGCGGCGAGGAGCTGGGCGTAGAGGCCATCGCCGCAGCCCACGTCGAGCGCCGGTCCCTCGCCCGCGGCGAGCGACTGCTGGGCCATCCTCACGAGGAACTCGGCTCGCGTGCGGAAGGGCTCATGCTCGGCGAACGCCTTCCAGTGGAATGCGCCGCGCTCGGAGTACTTGTCGAAGGGCTGCTCGCTGCCGAAGAAGCGCACGTTCCAGCGCAGCGGGCCGAGCTCCGCGGTGGCGGCGATGGCGTCGATGTCCGGCGCCAGCGGATGGAATCCGAAACGGGCGATGAACGCCGCGAGGTCCTCGCGGGCAATCGGCATCGGGGCGTCGCCCGCCGCCCAGGTCACGTCAGGGACGGCGACGATCCGGCCGCCGCGCAGCCGGGCCTCGAGACACCAGTGCATCAGCCCGAACGCGCCGCGCGGCTCGGGCAGTCCGGCGATGAGCTCGGTCGGGAACGCGGCCACGCCTCCCATCGCGCCGTCGACTTCCTCGGGAAAGCGGTGGGCCGAGGCGGTGAGCCCGTGGCCGAGGGAGTGCAGTCCCTTCGGGTGCACTAACAGTTCGCCCATGGCGACGAGCTGGCCCGCGGTCGTCACGCGCTTGCAGACGGCGACGGCGCCGGAGCCGTGGCGAAGCGCCGCGTCGGCGAGGGCCCGCGGCCAGTTCGCCGGCTCGGGGGTTCCCGGCCCGGCGGTGCCGACCAGGGTCATGGACTCGAAGGGTTGGACGATCCAGAGGGCGGTCATGGGGAACGGTCACTCGGGAAGCGGCGTGATGACGGACTTCTCGGGCTTCGAGAGCCGCACCGTCCACGTGATCGCCGTCGAGCTGGCGCCGCGCTCCTCGGTCTTGGCCGGAAGCGTGAGCGACCACTTGAGCAGGCCCTGCTTCCGCTCGTTGGCCTCGTACTTCCTGTCGTTGGCCAGCGCCGGGCTCGTCTCGCGGAGCGCCACCGTGATCTCCTCGTTGCGTGAGACCGGCATCCGGTCCCAGACCTCGATCGAGGTCGGCGCCGCGATCATGTTCTTGAGCGTCACGCGGTACTGCCACTCGATGTCGTCGGACTTCGAGAGAAGTCCGCTGGTCGAGGTGTTGCGGGCGATGAGCTTCCGCTCGACGTCGATGCGCCTGTCGGCGCCGAACCAGAGCTCGAACTCGGCACCGGGCGCGATGTCCCTCATCGCGGTCACGCCCACCGAATCGCCGCCGAGGAAGACGCGGGCCTGACCGGCGAGGAGCTGGAAAGGGCTGTCGTTTCGCACCGTTCCGCGGAGATACGCCGCGGCGTCGAGTGCGGGTCTGGTGACGTAGGTATAGGTCGGCTTCAGGCTGATCGAGTCGATGCGGGTCTTCTGGTCGCGCTTCGCGTCGCTGGCGAGCGTCACCGTGCGCGGCAGCGTGAAGGTTGCGGCCGTGGCGTTCTGGACGACCGTCGCCTCGCGCGAGGCCTCTGCGGCGGCAAGGCCGGCGAGCGCCGTTTCGGGGGCGTCCGCCATCTCGCCCGGAGCGTCGGCCGCGGCACGGCGAGAGGGGACCGGCGACGCCATCTTCGACCCGGGTGCCGGACTGCTCACCAAGCCGTAGGCGCTCATGAGATCGACGTAGATCGGATCGAGTCCGGCCGGCTGCGCGGCCCGCGTCGGCTGGGCGGTCGAGAGCGTGAGCGCCACGCCGTCCCACGTCTCGCCGGTGTGCTGGCGGATGACCGCGTCGTAGTCGATCTGCAGTCCGCTGAGGTCGCTCGCGGCGCGAATGCCATAGCTCGGCACCCAGGTCGCGCCGCCGACCTGGTAGGTCAGCTGCATCGCGATCGACGAGGCGGCATCGCCCGGCATCGCCACGGTGATCACGCCGGCGCGGGCGGTTCGCACCTCGCCGCCGATCGTGGCCAGTCGGGCCGTGGCGGCGTCGCGGCGCCCGGACATGGTCTTGATCTCGTCGGCGATCCCGAGCCGTTCCTTCGACAGCGCGTCGCGCTGCTCGGCGAGGGCCGTGACCTGGGCCGCGAGCTTGGCCGGATCGAGGGCGTCGGTGCCGAGTCCCTTGCTGGCCTGTTCGGCCAGCCGCGTCGCGATCGAGTCGAGCAGCCTGATCGAGCTGCCTAACGTTTCGCTCCTCGAGCCCGCGAGCGCCAACGATCGCTCGATGCCCTCGATCTCCCTGCGAAGGGCGATGCCCTCGGGGTTCCTCGACTGGTCCTCGGCGCTGGCGACTTCCTCGTAGCGGACGTCGAGCAGCTTCGCGGGGGGCGCGACGGTCGCCTGCAGCGAGTCCTGCACGACGACCGCGGGCAGGTCATCGAATCGGACCTCCCAGATGCCGGGTGCGACGCTCGCCGTCGCCGAGCGCGTCACCGCAGCCCTCCCCTGATAGAGCGTGACCGCGGTGATCGACGCGCTCACCGGCAGCGGCTTCGGGTCCACCGCCACGGGCGCCGGCGGCGCCCTGTCGGGCGAGGGCGCCGGTCCGGCGGCGAGGGACGGCGCCGCCACGAAGCAGTGGAGCACCATGGCGACGGAGAGGCGGGGGACGAGCGCGAGGCTGCAATGCACGAGTCGACTCCTTCGAAGCGGTGTGGCGATGCGGGCGGCCAATGGCCGCGCAGTCGATCTGATCCCACCGGTCGCATCCCATGTTCGCAGGAATCGAGCGTGCCGTAGGTCAGATCCCTACTCGTCGCGGCATGCGACCCCGTTGGGGAACACGTCGTGCGTGGGCGACATTTCGCGCCGCAAGCGAAGGGCTGGCGACGGCAAAGTGGTAGAGTTACGCGGAGCGCCGACAAATCACGATATGAATGTCGTGATTCGGCATAGACTCTCACCATGACCAACACGGGCCTACCAGTCATCATCCAGGGCGGAATGGGAGCGGGTGTCTCCGACTGGAGGTTGGCGCGTGCGGTCTCGTCGACGGGTCAGCTCGGCGTCGTCTCCGGGACGGCGATTGACGCGATCGTCGCCCGACGGCTCCAGACCGGCGACGAAGGCGGCCACATACGGAGGGCTCTCGCCCACTTTCCCGTGCCCGGCGTCGCCCAGCGAATCATCGATCGCTACTTCGTCGCGGGCGGGAAGGCCGAGGACCGCTCGTTCAAGGCGAAGCCGATGCCCTCCGAGGCGCCATCGCGCGCCGCCGAGGAACTCATCGTCGCCAGCAACTTCGCGGAGGTCTTCCTCGCGAAGGAGGGCCATGACGGCCCGGTCGGCATCAACTATCTCGAGAAGATCCAGCTCCCCACCCTCTCCTCGATCTACGGCGCCATGCTCGCCGGCGTCTCCTGCGTCCTGATGGGCGCCGGCATTCCGCGGGCGATTCCCGGCATTCTCGATCGCCTCGCGCGGCGCGAGGCCGTCGAGCTGCGGATCGACGTCGCCGGCGCCGGCCCGACCGACGAGTTCGTCACCCGCTTCGATCCGAACGCGTTCTGGCCCGACTGCAACGTCGAGCTCGCCCGCCCCGACTTCTTCGCGATCATCGCGTCGGCCACGCTCGCGGGCGTCTTGGCCCGCAAGGCCAGCGGTCGCGTGAACGGCTTCATCATCGAGGGACCGACCGCCGGCGGACACAACGCCCCGCCGCGCGGCGCGATCCAGCTCACCGCGGAGGGCGAGCCGATCTACGGCGAGCGCGACGTGGTCGACCTGGAGGCGATCAAAGCGTTAGGCATCCCGTTCTGGCTGGCCGGCTCCTACGGCGAACCGCAGCTCGTTGCCCAGGCGCTCGCCAAGGGCGCGGTCGGCGTGCAGGTCGGGACGGCCTTCGCGTTCTGCGACGAGTCGGGTCTCGACGCCGAGATCAAGCGCCAGGTCCTCGACCTGAGCCGCGTGGGACTCGCCAAGGTCTTCACCGACCCGGTGGCCTCGCCGACCGGTTTCCCCTTCAAGATCGTGCGTCTGGCGGGAACCATCGCCGACCCGACCTCGCCTCCGCATCGGTCCCGCATCTGCGACCTGGGCTACCTGCGTCACGCCTACAAGACCGAGGACGGCTCAATCGGCTGGCGCTGCCCCGCGGAGCCGGTTGACGACTACATCCGCAAGGGCGGTACCGAAGCCGACACGCAGGGGCGACTCTGCGTGTGCAACGGACTCATGGCCAACATCGGGCTCGGGCAGGTCCGCAAGGCGAAGGATGACGGAGGCGAACTCGACTACGAGCTTCCGCTCATCACCTCCGGCGACGACGTCGCCACCATCGCCCGATTCCTCAAGCCCGGACACGACACCTACACCGCCGCCGACGTGATCGATCGGCTGCTGAGCGTCGTGGGTGCCGGCGCCCGGCCTGCAGCGGCCGTTTCGTGAGTGCACACGGCCGCGGGCCGCGGGACGATCGCGTGGTTCCCCAAACGGCGAACGACTGACATTCATCCGCGTTTGCCGGATCAGGGCACCGCCGAAGGGTACTTGCCGCTCGCCCGAATCTCCGCGGGGCCAGTGGGGCGCCGTGGCGATGCCGTCAGCGAGCCCCTTCGGAGTCACGCATGTTCCGCTGCCCTCGTCCCCGCGCGGTTGCCGCCGTCGCCGCGATCACGCTGTCGATCGCGACCCAGACCTTCGCCGCGAATTGGGAATCGCTTCCGTCGATGCCCGTCGCCAAGGGCGATGGATTCGGCGTCCTCTGGAACGGCGCGGCCTATGTCGTCGGCGGCCCTCCCTGGATGAACGGCGGCGATCAGGACGGCTCCGTCTACCGCTTCTCCGGAAACGCATGGAGCGGGCAGGCGCCGATGAATGGCGTCGGTCCGTTCGTCTCGCAAGGCGGCGGGATCGACGGCCTCAATCGCCTCGTCTTCTTCGGCGGCGTCGATCCGTCGAGCGGCGACGGCGGGCCGACGATGACCTACGACCCGGTCAACGGCGCGGCGACGGTCTTGGCCTCGCGCCCCGCGAGCGCGCCGAAGCAGGGCTTTGGATTCGCGACCGATGACCTTGGTCGCCTCTATTCGCTTGGCGGCGGCAACGGCGCGGGAGCGACCGCGAGTTCGCTCTGCATGCGCTACACGGCGACCAGCAACAGTTGGTCCACGCTTGCCCCGCTTCCCGCGGCCGTCTCGCAGACCTGCGCGGCCTATGACGGCGAAGGGCACATCTACGTCTTTGGCGGCTTCAACGCGAATGGCTCGGCGCGCACCGCGGACGTGCAGAGGTACGACATCGCATCCAACACCTGGTCGAACACCAACACGCCGGACATGCCGGTGGCGATCAGCCACGCGCGCGCCGTGTTGGGAAGCGATCACCGCATCTATGTCGTCGGCGGGATTGACGCGAGCGGAACCGTGCGAAACGCGACGCTCGTCTTCGACCTGTGGGCGAACACCTGGAGTAGCGGACCGTCGATGTCGACGGCGCGCGAACGGCCGGCGGTGATGGCCGGCGACGATTCGCACATCTACGTCTTCGGTGGGCATGGCGTCGGCGGCGTCGCGCTGTCGACGGCGGAGACGCTGTACACGCCGGAGTGCCCGACGATCACCGGACAGCCCGAGGATGCGACCGGTTGGTACGGCATTCCCGTCGGCTTCCAGGTGATCGCGACCGGCGGCACGCCGCTCACGTACCAATGGCGGCGGAATGGTGAGGCGCTCGCCGACGGCCCGATGCCGACCGGCGGCGTCGTTTCCGGCGCGACGTCGGCGACCCTTGGGATCGCCAACGCAAGCGAGGCGGACAACGGCGAATTCGACGTGGTGGTGAGCACGCCCTGCGGAAGCGAAACGAGTGGCGTCGTTCACTTCGCGCTCCTTCCCGCGCCGCGCGTGCCGACGCATTGGACGGTGAAGAACCTGCATCCCTCGTGGGCCGATGGCTCGTACCTCAACGCGATCGACGGAGCGACCCAGGTCGGCGGCACGTACCTTCCGTTCGAGAGTTTCTCAACGATCGACCGTCCGACGATGTGGCACGGAAGCGCGGAGTCCGCGGTGAATGTCACGCCACCCGGCTCGGCCGGCGGCGAGATCCTCGGGATCGAGGGCGACGAGTGCGTGGGATGGTGGTGGTGGCCGTACTCGTGCAGCAGCGGCAGCATCCAGTACACCTGCTACAGCATGGAGGCCGCGGAATGGATCGGCGCGAACGCCGAGCACGTCAATCTGCAGGTCAGCGGCTGGGAGTTTTCGGAAGTCACGTCGCTCACCAACGGCGTGCGCGGCGGCTACGTCTGGACCGACGACGTCGGTCCCGACACGTACACATTCAACGCCGGAGTCTGGCTTCCGCCGAACAACACGTTCGTGAATGTGCAGCCCGCGTGGACGTGGCGGAGCATCATCGAAGCGGCCGACGGCGGGCACGAGTATGGATGGATCTTCCGCAACGACGTGTTTCCTGCACATGCTGCGCAGTGGACGGGCAGCGCGGCGTCATGCATCGACATGAATCCGGCCGGTGAATCGCGCAGTCTTCTCTACGGCGCCGGCGACGGTCAGCAGGTCGGCATCACCGGTCAAGCCACGGCGGTGCGGGCCGGCGTCTGGGGCGGCAGTGCCGCGGCGTTCAGGAGCCTCCACCCGGCGAATGCCGCCTCCAGTGCTGCGTTCGGTTGCGATGGCGGGTTCCAAGTGGGCAGCGTGTCGACGTCGGCGGCGACGCACGCGGCGCTGTGGGCCGGGTCGCCCGAGTCGATGGTCGACCTCAGCGCGTTCCTCGATGGCTACACCGGCGCGTACGCCTACGACGTCGACGTCGCCGCGGACGGAACGGTGCGTGTGGTCGGCACCGCGTACAGCGCGACCGCGCTTCGCTGGGAGGCGATCATGTGGGAATCGACCAGCGCGATCCTCGGCGACCTGAACGGCGATGGGTCCGTCAACGGAGCTGACCTGGCGATTCTCTTGGGCGCGTGGGGGACAAGCGACCCCGCGGCTGATCTTGATCAGAATGGCGGAGTCGATGGCGCTGATTTGGCGATGCTCCTGGGAGCATGGCGCTAACTGAATAAAGTCGATAGGTTTGAGCGATCACCATTTGCGATTGCGGCACCTCTTCGGCGACACCTCGGTGTCGCATTGCTTCCGTCCGCGTGGTCTTGGGGCCCGTTGTGAAGGGGAGCGAGCACCCACGTGACTTCTCGGAAGCAGGGTTGTCGCGATGAACTCACGGACGCTCGTCTCGCTCGTTGCCTTCGCCTCGCTGCAATTCACCGCAGACTCATCCGCGTCGATCATTGACTTCAATGATGTTTGGCCGTGGCAGATCGTCGCCAACGACCAAGGCCACTGCGACAACGGCGGGTTCCGATTCACGCCGACCCAGGGGAACGAGAACGGGTTCATCGTCGCGGGGGCCTACCAGCCGGAGGGCAATCCGCAAGGCAATCAGGCGTACGCAAATAACGGAACGCCGAACCTCCTCTGCGGCAACTGGGTGAATCTGCGGCTGGAAACGACGAACGGTGCGCCCTTCGATCTGGCCAGTCTTGAGATCGGAGGCACCTCGATCCCGGAAGAGGTGGGGGCATGGATGTGGGCGGGTGAGGTCGTGATCGTCGGCCATCGCGCGGACGGGGGGCCGGACTACACCTTCACGTTCTACGAGGTCGAATTCAGTCTTGTGCCGGTCAGCCTCGGCTGGACCGGGTTGTCATCGGTCGAGTTCCTTCCGACGTTCGACAAGGAAAATGGCACCGGGCCGAACTCGCACGAGTTCACCATCGACACCTTGGATCTCACCGCGTGGTGGTCGCCGCCGACGGGTGACCTCAATGCTGACGGCATCGTCGATGGCATGGACTTGGCGATCCTGCTCGGAGCGTGGGGCGAGACCTCGCCCGAGATCGACCTCGATCGGAGCGGATCGGTTGACGGAGCGGACCTGGCGATCCTGCTCGGCGCGTGGTCGTGATCGGGCTCCTAGGGAAGCGATGAGCGTGGTTGACGTCGGCGGGGCAGAGTGGGCGAACGTGAGGCCCATTCTGTCCCCGTCTCCCATTCTGTCTCCGTCTCTTCGCCAGATGCGTGGTGAGGGCGACGCGAGCGAGCTCGGGGGACGCAGCGCGTCAGCCGTGCCAGGCGCCGAGCAGGATCGCGAGGTCGCCCGCACCAACCTCCCCGTCGAAGTCGAAGTCCGCAACGCCTCCCGCCGAGCCCCACAGGCCGAGGAAGATCGCGAGATCGGTCGCGCCGACGCACAGGTCCCCGTCGACATCGCCAAGGACGATTGGATCCGGGCATTGGGTGACGCCGTCGGCGATCGTTGCGGAGCCGACCAGCGTGCCGTCGTGTCCGTTGCCGGTGACGTCTTCGAGCGAGCCTCCCTCGAATCGGTACCACGCGACGAGCGACTCGCGGTCGGTGCAGGGGAGTGGACAGTCGAACGCCGCGAGAATCTCCTCGGAGCTCCGCACCGTCGACCAGATCCGTACCTCGTCGATGACGCCGTCGAATCGGCGCAGGCTGCCGTTGGAGAAGTTCGACGCGCCGAGCAGGACGTCCTGCGGGCCGTACGCGATGGCGCCGCCGGGAGATGGCACGGTCGATTCGAGGATGCCGTTGACGTAGACGCGCATCCACGTGCCGTCGAAGGTCATCGCAGCGTGGACGCTCTGGCCGATGGTCACGAGCGTGGTCGAGAAGCCGTTGAAGTTGACACCCTTGTCGGTGCGCCCGACGGCGGTGATGCGCTTGCTGGTTGGTGACCAGCCGAGCATGTAGGAGGGAAGGACGAACGTGCTCCCGCCTTCGGTCGGCTTGTTCACGATCGCGCATCCCCACACGTCGCCTCCGCCGACTCCGGGTCCCATCGGTCGGAACCAGGCCTCGACGGTGAATGTCGTCGGCTCAAGCGTCGGGTCGTCGGCTATGCGGACGTAGCCCGCGGCCGCGACCGACTCGTTGGGCAATTCGATCGCCTGCGTATCGGCCAACGCTGCCGCCCCGCCCGTCATGGCAACGAGCGTGATCGCGAGTGGGGTCGCACGCGGGCGTCTTCGAATCATCGTGGTTCCGCTCTCGGGGATGTCCGATCTGCCTGCTCAGCCCCAGGCGCCCAACAGGACGCCCAAGTCGGAAGCATCGACCATGCCGTCGCCGGTGAGGTCGATCGCGGCGTTCGTCGTGCCCCAGGCACCTAACAGTTGGGCCAGGTCGCTGCCGTTCACGTGGCCGTCGCCGTTGTAGTCGCCGGGGATCGCGACGTTCACCGTGACCTGGATGCCGTTGCCGGTGACGGTCGAGCAGGGATTGGTGACGGAGAAGGTGTAGCTTCCCGCGTCGTTGGCGCCGACGTTGGTGACGGTGAGCGTGGTCGCGGTGGCGCCGCTCACGGTGCTGCCGGTGCCGGTCGGGCCGTTGGTGAGGGCCGTGCCGTTCCTCTTCCACTGGTAGGTGAGCGGCGCGTCACCGGCGGGTGTGGCGCTGAGGGTGAGGGTCGCGCCGCCGGGGAGCGTCGTCGCGCTCGACTGACTCGTGACCGAGGGACAGACGCCGGTGTAGAGGCGCTCGACCGTCGCGGCGCCGGCGTTCGCGTAGCCCCCCATGACGTAGATGAACTTGTCCGTGCCCAGCGCCGCCGCGAAATCGGCACGGCCGATGTTGAGCGAGGGACCGGCGGCGAGCGTCTGCGTCGCGGGGTTCAGCACCCACACGTTCTTCGTATATCCCTGGTCGGTCGTGCCGCCGATGACGTAGATCTTCCCGTCGGCGCCGAGCACCGCGGTGGCGTCGGCGGTGCTGACGGGCAGGTAGGCGATGCCGACGCTCGTCCACGTGTCCGTCGCCACGTCATATCGCACCACGTCGGGGATGCGCCACGAGCCGAAGCTGGTCCAGCCGCCGAAGCCCCAAATTCGGCCCTGACCGTCGAAGCAGGTTGCCATTGAGGCCCGGGCGTACGGGAGGCCCGCGATGTTCTCCCACGTGTTCGTCGAGCCGTCGAAGCGGCTGCAGAGGGAGACGTTCATGCCGTATTCGCCCTCGCCGCCGCCGATCCGATAGATCCGATGGGAGCCGTCGACGGCGGAGCTGAGGTTGTTGTAGCGAATGACGTAGCCGTCGGGGAGCGTTTCGATGCTGCCGTCGGTGGGCAGATACGCCTTGGTCGGTCCGTTGTCGGCATCGGGAATGCTGTGCCCGCCGAACACGATGATCCGATTCTGGCTGTCGACGCCGCCCTCCTGATCGACGATCGGTCCCATGCCGGTAAGCGGCTCCACCTCGGTCCACGTTCCGTCCGCGTTCATGCGGAAGACCGAGCCGTCCTGGTCGCCTCCGTTGCGCCAGGGAGCGCCGCCGATGACGTGAACCGAGCCGTTCCAGACGGCGGCGAAGCACTCGGCCTTCCCGGCAGGAAGCGAGGGGCGGACCTGCCAGGTGCCGGCGGCGGAGGCCAGTTGAGAGGAAAGGAGGAGGGACGAAACGACCGTGAAGGCGCGCATGGGTGGCCCTAAGGAGCCAACCACACGCGGCGCTGATTCGGCGAAGCGTCCGAGTCAGCGGCATTTCCGCGCCGCGACGCCCGAGGACGGGTCGAGAACTTCCGGCGCGGGGCGCAGCGGGCGCTGACCTTCCGACTCAGCCCCAGGCACCTAACAGGACGCCCAAGTCGGAGGCATCGACCATGCCGTCGCCGGTGAGGTCGATTGCGGCGTTGGCCGTGCCCCAGGCGCCCAACAGAATGGCCAAGTCGGCGGCATTCACGTGTGCGTCGCCGTTGTAGTCGCCGGGGATCGCGACGTTCACCGTGACCTGGATGCCGTTGCCGGTGACGGTCGAGCAGGGATTGGTGACGGAGAAGGTGTAGCTCCCGGCGTCGTTGGCGCCGACGTTGGTGACGGTGAGGGTGGTCGCGGTGGCGCCGCTCACCGTGCTGCCGGTGCCGGTCGGGCCGTTGACGAGGGCCGTGCCGTTCCTCTTCCACTGGTAGGTGAGCGGCGCGTCGCCGGCGGGTGTGGCGTTGAGGGTGAGGGTCGCGCCGCCCGAGAGCGTCGTCGCATTCGACTGACTCGTGATCGAGGGACAGACGCCGGTGTAGAGGCGCTCGACGCTCTTTGTCGCATCGCCGACGGTCGAGTTGCCGCCGATGACGTAGATGAACTTGTCGTCGCCCAAGACGGCGACGAAGTCGTGGCGGGCGAGGTTCAGCGGCGGACCGGCGACCACGGGAACGGGGTTGACGCCGCCGGGGTTCGTGAGCACCCACACGTTCGCCGTCGAGTTCCCCGTCGCCGAACTGCCCGTCAGGCCGCCGATGACATAGATGTTCCCGTCAGCGCCGAGCACCGCCTTCGAGTTGCTGGTCTGCACCGGAAGGTAGCTGACGCCGACCGAATCCCAGGTGTTGGTCGCGATCGTGTAGCGGATCGTGTCGTAGAGCCGCGGCAGACCGAACGAGGTGTAGCCGCCGAAGCCCCAGATGTGTCCCTGACCGTCGTAGGTCGTGGCGACCGCGGCGCGGGTGAAGGGCAGGTAGGCCAACTGTTCCCAACTGTCGGTCGTGCCGGTGTAGCGGGCGACCTGTCCGTCGTTGAAGCCGCCGGCGCCGGGGCCGCCGCCCATGCGGTAGACGCGATTCAGGTTGTCGACCGCCGTCGCGATGTGGTCGTAGGCGAAGTTCGTCGGCGAGGCGATCTCAACGCCCGTGCCGCCGGTCGGCGTGTAGGCCCGCGACGCGCCCCAGTCGCCGTTGGTCGAGTCGTGTCCGCCGAAGACGATGATGCGGTTGAGGTTGTCGACGCCGCCCGCCTGATCGACGATCGGTCCCATCCCGGTGAGCGGCGGCGCTTCCGTCCAGGCGCCGTTCTGGAGCTTGAAGACGGAGCCGTCGAGGTCGCCGCCGTTGCGCCACGGCGAACCGCCGACGACGTAGATCGCGCCGTTCCATTTCACGCCGAAGGTCAGTGCCTTCGAGACGGGGAGTGGCGTGGTGACCTGCCACGTGCCGGCGGCAGAGGCGACGGAGGCGACGGAGGCGACGGAGGCGACGGAGGCGACGAGGAGCGACGACGCGAGAAGGAGGGACGGGCGCATGATGCTCCAAAGTGCCTCGCGGTCGCCGGGTGATGCAGCGACGACTGCAAAAGACCCGCCCGGCAATCCCGGAGTCTCGCTCGCGAAATACCCGGTCCCTCTCGCCGTGGACAACAACGAACCGGGGCCCACCTTCGGGGGCCCCGATTCGGTCATGGTCCGGTCCGGTCACGGTGGATTTCGAACGCTCAGCGTCGGATCAGAAGTCGGCCAACCCGCCGCGGGTGCCGGCCCGCTCAAGCAGCGTGACGATGCGGTCGCGCTCGGGGATCGAGCTCTTCTTCATCGCGTCGATGAGCCGGTGGTTCTCGAGGTCCTTCTCGAGGTACCGGCGCGAGGTCTCGGCGATCGCCGAGGCGTCCATCGATGCGAAGAAGTCGACGCCCTCGCGATAGACGATGTTCGCCGCGAGCCGCTTGGCCATGAGCCAGTTGAGGTACGCCTCGGGGATCGCCTTCCAGATGCGGTCGCCCGCGTACTTCGTCAGCGTCGCGGGAAGGTGCTCGATGACGAGGGCCTTCGCGATCTCGCGACTCGAGGCCGGCCACTTCGGCAGGGCCTCGGCGATGGCCACGGCCGCGCCGTTCATCACCTTCGAGAGCTGCGTCGAAATCTCGGGCAGCGCAATGTCCGGTCGGCGGCGGCTCTCGGACATCAGGAGCATCGCCTCCTGACGGGCGAGCGTGCGGAGCCGCTCGAGGACATCCTTCACGTAGGCGTCCTTGATCTTCAGGAACTCCTCCTCGGAGAGCACCATGCAGGCGTCGATCTCGAAGCTCGAGCAGATGACGCCGCACTTGTTCGCCGAGCTGTCCTTGATGATGAGGCAGCCCTCGCCGCAGAGATGCTTGCGGGCCTCGGCGGTGAGGAAGAGGTTGGCGCCCTCGACGATGATCGGGCTCGACGGCTTGCCGTCGGCGCCGAGATACTCGCGCCAGTTGCCCTCGTGGATCGTCGCCGGCCGGCCGCCGCCCGGCACGAACGCGTCGCTGACGATGCGGTTGTGCAGGGTGTTGCGGAGGCGAGCGCCGTCCGGTTCCTCGACGGTGACGATCCGTCCGTTCTTGCCGAGCTTCTTGCGGTCGAAGCTGCCGATCGGCAGGGCCTCGCTGAAGAGCCGCAGCAGTTCCTTGTGGTCGAGTCCGTCGGGATCCTCACCGACGCCCGAGCCGTCGGCGATGCCGACGATCTTCGCGTTCGCACCGTAGTCGCGGTTGAGGATCTTGATCATGTTGCCGGCGACGTCGCCGTCGGGGCCGCCGGTGATCTTCACCGTGAAGGACTGCTTCTTCGGATCGATGCCGCGGGCCAGGAGCGCGACCTCGAGGAAGACGTTCACGCCTTCGCTCGTCACGCCGTAGACCTTGTGGTTGATGCCGGCGGCGGGCTTGCTCGACATGAACGCGGTCGGCATGCCGTACTTGCGGCGCTTCGCCCGGGCGACGATCCACTCGATGTGGTCAGGGGTGATGTTTTCGTCCGGCCCGAGGTAGATGAACTCGGGCTTGCCGAAGCGGTCGACCACGAAGGACTTCGTCGTCGGCTCGGGCGTGATGAGGTCGAGCATGCAGTCGACGAAGGCCTTCACGCAGCGGGTGATGTCCTCGCCGGGGCGGACGAGGATTGCGCACTTCGAGCCGCCCTCGGGAATGTCCTTGTTCTTCTGCTGCTGGGCCCACGAGAGACCATAGACCTCGTCGAAGAGCCGCTCGGCCTCGCGCGACCACTGGGCCGGCGTGGTCGGACGGATGACGCGGAGACCGCCGCGGGCGATGTCCTGGAAGCGGTTGTGGAATCCGTCGAAGCCGCGGCCGTGGACGAAGAAGGTGCCGTAGGGATTCTCCGGGCGCTTCTCGTTCTTGAGGAACTGCGGGTTGATGCGGACCGCGAATCCGCAGCGGTCGGGCAGGAAGAAGTTGGTGCGGTAGGTGTGCTCGACGCCGCGGAGCATGGTGTGCAGGATCGTCCGGTTCGGATCGGTCGGCACCTTGGCCTCGATGTCGGCGTGGAGGCCCGCGGCGCGGGTGGCGAAGGTCGTGTCGTCGATCGCCTTGGTCGGATCGAAGCGGGCGATGAAGAGATCGACGATCGCCAGCGCCGACGGAAGGCTCTCCTCGACCGCGGCGTGGATGCGGTCGTGCGTGTAGGCGAAGGGATTGCTTGGGCAGAGCACCTGATGCGAGAGGTGAGCGAGACCCATGATCGCCTCGGCCCGGGCCACGTCGAGTCCGACATGGCGCTCGGCGAGCTGGAGGTCATGTTCCTCCACCCACTTCAGCCGCTGGAGGTCCTTGCTGACCTTGCGCCAGAAGTCGCCCTTGGGATCGATCGCCGTTCCCTCGGGGCTCTGGATGACGAAGCCCAGGAGCGAGACGCTTCCGTAGGGCGGATCCTTGATGACGTCGAGGTACGCGCGGTTGATCGAGATGCGGTGGCCGCCGAGGATCCGGGCGACGCGCTCCAGCATCGTTCGGGTTCGCGCGTTCGAGAAGGCGAAGGTCACGCGGCTCACGGTGGGATCGGACTCGGGCTCGAGCTCGATCACGGCGCCGTCGCTCCCGGAGACCTTGCGGAACATTGCGTTGTGCTTGCAGATGCGGAGCGGCGTCAGCGTCAGCGTGTAGTCCTGCGTGCAGTTCCGGAAGAAGGCCTCGATGTCGGCCTTGGACCAGTCGGCGGCGTTGTTCGCGGCGTAGGCGACGGTCGCCTTCACCTTCTCCGCCTGCCGCGGATCGTTGGCGTCGAAGGGAAGCTGCTCGCCGAACTCGAAGGTGTCGAGCACAAGCTGCCCGTCGCGCGAGGAGTGGATCTTCGCGGCCCGGAGCGAGAGGTCGAAGGGAAGGCTCCCCACGAGCTCCGCCAGCACCCCCGGCCGGTTGCCCGGCCGGAGCATGGTCCACTGGCGGTTGTCCTCGCTTCGCAGGGTCATCTCCAGCGGACGGTTGCTCGCCTTGGCGGCGATGATCGCCCGGAGATGGCTCAACTGCGATGCCTTGTCCGTGTCCTGAAAGTACATCGGGGGCATGTTCGCGAGGAACCACGGCACGACCGACTCCGCGGTGTCGCGGAAGGTGTGGGTGAGCTCGTCAAGAAGCGGGGAGACGTCAGCCTTGGAGGCACCGGTTGAGGGGGCAGGCGTGGAGCGCATCCCGTATACATACCCGTTTGGAGGGGCTGGCGGCAAGCGGTTCGGCGCGCGGAGGACGATCTCGCCGGACTCCTCGCCGCGCGACCCGCCCGGAATCCACCGGCAACGCCGGTGGCCGATTCCGGAAGATCCCTCCTTTTCGCTCCGACCTTCCTTCCCGAGTGGCTCCCGAATGGCTCCCCGAATGGCGACGCTCGCGATCTCGATCGGGAACTTCGATGGCGTCCACCGCGGGCATCAGAAGCTGATCGCCGTGGCGCGGCGCGCGGTGGGCGATCGCGGAAGGGTGGTTGCGGTCACGTTCGAGCCGCATCCCGCGTCGCGCTTGCGACCGGAGGCGGTGCCGCCGCGCCTCACGCTCGCACCGGAGCGCGAGCGGCTGCTTCGCGCCGCCGGCGTCGATGAGGTGATGGCCCTCGATCCGACTCCCGAACTTCTCGCGCTCGAGCCGGCCGCATTCATCGACGAGCTTCGGGCCCGCGTGCCGTTCACGGACATCGTCGAGGGGGACGACTTCCGCTTCGGCAAGGGGCGCACCGGCTCGATCGCGACGCTTCGCGAGCTCGGGGCGGCCCGCGGCTTCGCCACGCACCTGATCTCGCCGGTCGACGTGGTGCTCACCGACCACACCGTCGTGCGTGCCAGCTCGTCGATCGCGCGGTGGCTCCTCGTGATGGGCAGGGTGCGCGACGCGAGCGTCGTCTTCGGAGCGCCCTACGAGCTGGTCGGCGTGACCGTTCCGGGGGATCGGCGCGGACGGACGATCGGCTTTCCGACGCTCAACGTCGGCCCCACCGAACAGCTTCTGCCGATGGACGGGGTCTATGGCGGTTTCGCGATCCTGCCCGACGGCCGTCGGGAGATCGCGGCCATCTCGGTCGGCACGAAGCCGACCTTCGGCACCTCCGCCCGGACCTGCGAGGCCCACCTGCCCGACGTGCGCCTGCCGATGGACTGGTACGGCGCGGCGCTGCGCCTTTCCTTCGTCACCTGGATCCGCGAGCAGCGGAGCTTCGGCTCGCTCGACGCGCTCCTCGAGCGGATCCGCGCCGACATCGGCGAGATCCGCACCCGACTCGGCCCCGTCACGGCAGGAGCGACCGCATGAGCGACTTTGCGTACGAATCGAACGCCACGGTCGAGCGCCTCGCGGCGCGGGTCCGCGCCGCCCGAGCCCGACGGCGATGCGCTGGGCTCGGTGCTCGCGGTGGTGCGGGCCGCCGCCGCGATCGGCGTGCGCGCCGAGGGATGGATCGTCGGGCCCTTCGAGCCGAACCTGCTT
The DNA here is from genome assembly GCA_044220875.1 of Phycisphaerales bacterium. Classification (GTDB taxonomy): domain Bacteria; phylum Planctomycetota; class Phycisphaerae; order Phycisphaerales; family SM1A02; genus JAEUIT01. The sequence continues at coordinate 141,631 of JBGAQH010000003.1, forward strand.
TCCCTCGCGTCGCCGACGCCGCTGACGCTCGTCGATCACAAGGCGCCGACGCTGCCCGCCGACGACTACGACCTCGTGGTCATCGTCGACACCGGGGCCTGGTCGCAGCTCGAGTCGCTGGCGCCGTGGCTTCGCCCCCGCGTCGATCGCGCGATCGGCATCGACCATCATGCCCGCGGCGACCTCGTCGCCGCCGAACGGGTGATCGACGTCGCGTGCGGTTCGGCCAGCATGATCGTCGCCCGGCTCGTGCGTGCCCTCGGCGTGGGATTCGAGAGCGGCGGCGCGGTCGAGGGAGGCGCACGTGGGCGAGGCAGCGTCGCCGAGGCGATCTTCCTCGGCTTGGCGACCGACACGGGCTGGTTCCGGTTCCAGAACGCCCGGCCCGCGGAATTCGCGCTGGCCTCCGAGCTGCTCGCGTCGGGCGTGGACAAGGACCGGCTCATCGAGATCACCGAGAACAGCCATCGGCCGCAGCGCCTCGCGATCGAGGGTCGGGCCCTGGCGAAGGTCCGGTTCATCCCCGCAGCGGGGGAGGGCGACGGCGCGAGCGTGGTCGCCGTCACGTCGCTCTCGATGGCCGACTTCGCCGAGACCGGCGCCACGCTCGAGGAGACGTCGGGCGTCGTCAACATGCCGATGGCCGTCGGCGCGGTGCGGGCGGCGGCGCTGCTGATCGAGGCGGAGCCGGGACTCGTCAAGATCTCCTTCCGCTCGAAGCCGGCGTCGGAGGGGCGGCGCTTCTTCGACGTCAACCGGATCGCGGCCCGCTTCGGCGGCGGGGGCCACGTCCACGCCGCGGGGGCCAGGATTCGCGGGACGCTCGCCGAGGCGGAGCGGGCGGTGCTTGAGGCGATCCGCTGACCCGCACGAAAAACCCCCGCGCCGTCGGGCGGCGCGGGGGAAGCGGTGTCCTGCGTCGGATGCGGTGCGAGGCTCGCTTACGAGCGCTTCGCCTTCGGGGCCTTGCGCTTGGCGGCCGGGGCTCCCGCCTTGGCGGCCTCTTCCTTCTTCCGCATCGTGTTGATCGAGCGGAGGCGGGCCTCGGCCGGCTTGCGCTCGCGTCGGGTCGAGACGCCCATGAGGAGGGTCATCCCGACGTCGGTGAGCGTCCACTTCTCGCCGCTGCGCTTGGCGTGCTTGCGGGTGGCCATCATCGCCAGGTGCGTGCTCACCTCGTCGCGGGGGAGGCCGGTCCTCTCGCAGATCTCGGCGGCCGTGGTGGGCTTGGCGCTCACCATGGCGGAACGGACGAGATGGGCCGTGCCGACGCCGCGGCCGTTGTCGCGCTCGAAGCGCATGCCGTAGACGACGGCATCCACGACGGCGTTGTAGGTGGCGCGGTTCTTGAGCGAGATCTTGCGGGTCGCGTACTCGATCGCCCGCTCGTGATCGTTGAGCTTTCGTGGCATGTGTGTGACTCCGGTGGGAGGGGTCATGCTACCCGAATCCCGCCGTGTTGGGCGAATCGTTAGGATTCTTCCCTAACAGCTCGCGGATGGCGGGCCGAACCGCGGACGGGGATGCGCACCGGGCGCCCTCGCCTAACAGTCCGTTCGGCGCGCGACGCGGCGGTTCCCCGCGCCATGCGAATCCCCCGATATTGGGCCCGTGCCGCCGTCTCGCGCCCGATCGGCGACGAGACCTTCGTCACCGAGGCGTTCGGCCACTCCGACCGCAGCGTCGAGGATGCGGAGCGCGACGCCCGCGAGCGGGGACTTCGCGTCGCCCGCCGGTTCGAGGATCTGCACGGGGGACGGGAGCCCGCCGACCTCGGCCGGTACGGCTACGCAAGCGACCGGCCGATGCGCGAGCCGGTCGTGCGCGAGCTCCGGACCGAGCCCGGCGGCGAGCGCTTCGCGGCCATCACCCGCAACGGCTACGGCGCCCTCGTGCTCAACACCGCGAACGTCTGCTTCATCGACGTCGACGTGGCTCCGCCTCGCTCCCTTCTCGCGCGGCTCTTCCGGGGACAGGTGCCGACCTTTGACCAGACGCTCGACCGCGTCCGCGCCGTCGCCGACGCGACGCGCCTGGGGCTGCGCATCTACCGCACCGCCGCCGGCATCCGCGGCCTGGTCACGAGCGAGCTCCTCGATCCGACCGACCGCCGCACCGCCGAGCTCTTCGATCGCTTCGGTGCCGATCCCCGCTACCGCGCCCTCTGCCGCATCCAGCGCTGCTTCCGCGCCCGGCTGACCCCCAAGCCGTGGCGCTGCGGCATCGACGCCCCCTCGTGGCCGTGGCCCTTCCGCGACGAGGCCCACGAGCGCCGCTTCCGCGAGTGGCTCTCCTCCTACGAGCGGACGATCGCCGGATTCGCGACCTGCGAGCTGATCGAGCAGCGCGGACCGGCGTTCCACGTTCCGCTCGCCGCCGCGATCGTGCGCGAGCACGACGCCGCCTGCTGCCGCGGCTCTCATCCGCTCGCGTAAACGAACGCGGGGCCCGGCATGCGCCGGGCCCCGCGAGTCGAATCGTTCCGTCAGGTCCGCTTACGGGCAGATGCCCCACGCGCCCAGGAGCGACGCGAGATCCTCGGGTCCGACCGAGCCGTTGCCGCTGATGTCGGCGCAGGCGTTGTTCGTGCCCCAGGCACCGAGCAGGGTCGCGAGGTCGGCCGGGCCGACGGCGCCGCTGCTGTCGAGGTCACCGACGCAGGCGCTGCAGAGCGAGCACAGCGTCGTGCTCTCGTTGGCGCAGATCGAGTCCCACATGGTGCTGCAGCAGAACCCGTCGACCGCGCAGACCGCGCTGCAGCAGGTCTCGTCGGAGCAGTACGGCGCCGAGTGGGAAGCGTTGCAGGGACCGGCCAGCGGCGAGCCGCACTGCAGGACGCAGTTGGCGAGCGCCTCGTCCACGCAGATGGCGTCCCACGCGACGTTGCAGCAGAACGAGTCGATGCCGCAGACGTAGTTGCAGCACTCGGGGTTGTCGCACGCCGCGGAACCCGGGGCATAGCAGCTCTGCTCGGCGGGGCCGCCGCATTCCGGCACGCAGAGGTCAGTGGCCTCGTTCGCGCAGATGGTGTCCCAGGCGCTGCTGCAGCAGAAGGCATCGACGCTGCACACGTAGCTGCAGCAGCCCTCGTCGTCGCAGAGCGGGTTCGCGTGGCTCGAGAAGCAGCTTCCGGTGTTGGGATTGCCGCAGACCACGCACATCGTCGTCGCCTCGTTGGCGCAGATGCTGTCCCAGTGGTTGTCGCAGCAGAAGACGTCGGCGTTGCAGACGTCGGTGCAGCAGCTCTGGTCGGCGCAGGCCGGTGTGGTGTGGCTGACGTAGCAGGAGCCGGCGGTCTCGGTGCCGCATCCGGCGCACTGCACGAAGGCCTCGTCCACGCAGACGCCGTCCCATTGGGTGTTGCAGCAGAAGGGATCGGCCGAGCAGACGGAGTCGCAGCAGGCTTCGTCGGCGCAGAAGGGGCCGTGCGCCGCGTAGCAGGTGCCGGAGTTGGGGTTGCCGCAGCTCGCGCAGTTGGTCGCGGCCTCGTCGGAGCAGATCCCGTCCCACTGGTTGTTGCAGCAGAAGGGGTCAAGCGCGCAGACGGTGTTGCAGCAGGTCGCGTCATCGCAACCGGGCGTGCCGTGAGCGACGTAGCAGCTTCCCGATGCGGGGCAGCCGCCGAGCGGATTCGCTTCGGCGGTACCGGAGATTGCCGCGGCGATCGCCGTGACTGCGAGCGCCGCAACCCGGGCCAGCAGGGAGCGCGCAACGGTACAGGTGCCCTGACGGGCATGAGTCTTCGACATGATCGGTCCTCTCTTCGTGGCTCCGCGGAACAACAGGCCAGCGCGTGGAGCCCCGCGGCGGCGAGCCGAGCGTATCAGGTTGCGGGAATCGCGCGGTTCAGGGCTTCGCGTTTGCGGGAGCGCCATCGGTCGGACGGCTGACGGTGTACCCAAGTCGCCTGATCGCGTCCTCGACCGAGCTCGACAGCGCAGGATCTGCCATCGTCACGACCGCCCGATGGTCTTCCAGCGAGACGCGACAGTCACTGATCCCCTTCAGCCCCTTCACCTTGTCCGTGATCGCATTCACGCACCCCTCGCAGTGCATGCCTTCCACGGCGTAGGCGATGGTCTGCGTCTCGTTCGAGGCGGAGGCCTCCGACGACCCGCAACCGGTCACGACAAGAAGCGGGGCGGCGCCGAGCGGAAGAAGGCACACCAGGGCGGAGGGGGCGACGAATCGGGCGGCGAAGGAGGGCATGGAACACTGATCGTAGTCGAGGCTCTTCCGACGACCAACTGCGCGGCACGTCCGCGCTGCACCCGGGCCTTGGTCCATTGCCTCGGCGAAGCGGCCTGAGCACAATGTGCTGATGAGCGAGCCGACGCCGAATCCCCGCCACGAGCCGGAGCCCATGCCCGGCGCGGAGGGGAGCGAGCGCCGCCACGCCGCGGAGACGCTCTTCCCCGACCTCTATGACGAACTCCGGCGGCTCGCCGAGTCCCGCCTCGGCCGGGAGCGGACGGGCGGGACGCTTCAGGCGACGGCTCTTGTCCATGAGGCCTACCTCCGGCTCGCGGGCGGCACGGGCGAGGCCAGCGCACGTCAGTGGGATGGGCGCGGCCACTTCTTTGCGGCCGCGGCAACGGCGATGCGGCGGATCCTGGTCGAGCGTGCGAGGGGACGGACCCGACGGAAGCGAGGCGGCGACCGACAGCGCGTTGACCTCGACGAGTTGGCGATCGGCGCCGACGAGGAGTCGGTCGACATCCTCGCCCTTGACGCGGTCCTGTCGCGCCTGTGTGCCAAGGACCGTCGCAAGCATGACGTGGTGATGCTCCGATTCTTCGCCGGGCTGCCGATCGAGCGCGTCGCGGAGGAGCTTGGCGTGGCGACCGCGACGGTCGAGCGCGACTGGGTCTTCGCGAAGGCGTGGCTCTTCCGGGAGCTCGGCGGCGAGGCGACCGATGACCGCTGATGGCACGCCGGAGCGCGGACCACGCCCCAACGAGACGGCGGCGGAGATCGATGCCCGTGACGAGCTCCCCTCATCCGACGCGACCGTCGAGGAGCTGTTCCATGAGGCGCTCGCCGTGCCCGGGGAAGAGCGCCGCGCATGGCTCGAGCGGCGCACGCGCGACGCGATCCTGCGCGAGGAGGTCGCATCGCTGCTCGCCGCGCACGACGGGGGCCGCGGATTCCTCGAGCGACCGCCCGCCGGGGCGATGGGCCTGGCCGACGCGGCGGCCGTCGCCGCGCGCGGCGAGGGCGACGCGCGCGAGGTCGAGCGCAGCGCCGCGGAGGCGCTGCTGGGGCAGCGCGTCGGCGAGTTCACGCTGCAGGCGGTGCTCGGCCAGGGCGGCATGGGCGTCGTCTACCGCGCCGAACAGCGGCAGCCGCAGAGGACCGTGGCCCTGAAGCTGGTGCGGCCCGGCTACACGAGCGCCGCAATGGTGCGTCGGCTGGAACTCGAGGCGGAGGTCCTCGGGCGCCTTCGCCATCCCGGCATCGCTTCGGTGTACGCCGCCGGCACCGCCGACCTCGGCTTCGGACCACAGCCCTACGTGGCGATGGAGCTGGTCGAGGGGTGGCCGCTCCGCGATTGGCTTGCGGCAAGCGACCCGACCGTGGAAGCGCGGGTGCGGGCGCTCATCGACATCGCCGAGGCGGTGCAGCACGCCCACCAGAACGGGATCATCCATCGTGACCTGAAGCCGGAGAACCTGCTCATCGAGGAGCAGCCCGGCTCTCCGCCGCGCCCGCGCGTGCTCGACTTCGGCGTCGCCCGACTCACCCGCGAGGATCTCGCCGCGCGGGCCCACGCGACGGAGGATGGCCATCTCGTCGGCACGCTCCAGTACATGAGTCCCGAGCAGGTGCGCGGCGAGCCGGTGGACACGCGCTGCGACGTCTTCGCCCTGGGGCTCATCGCCTGGGAGATGCTCGTCGGTCGTCCGGCGCGGACGATCGGTCGCGGGAGTCTCGCCGGCGCGGTGAAGGCCGTGATCGAGCAGACGCCGCCGCCGCCGCACACGATCCTGCGTTCGCTGCCGCTCGATCTCTCGATGGTCGTCGCCAAGGCCCTCGAGCCCGAGGCAGCCCGGCGCTACGCGAGCGCCCACGAGTTCGCCGTCGATCTCCTCCGATTCCTGCGGAAGGAACCCGTGACGGCGCGGGCGCCGACGACCGTCTATCTCCTTCGCCAATACGCGGCCCGCCATCGGGCCCGCGTCGCCGCGGCCGGCGCGGTGACGGCCATCGCGCTTGCGGCGTTCGTCGCGGTCACCGCGCTTCTCCTTCGCACCCGGGCCGCCGAGGAGCGCGAGCGGCAGCGGGCCGACGACTCGACGGCCGTCGTCGACTACATCCTCTGGACGCTCGGCGTCGACGCCCAGGTGCAGAGCTCCTCGCAGGTGGATGTCACGCGGCTCCGCACGCTCCTGGCCGATCTTGGGCGCGACGTCGACGGGCGGCTGGCGAGCCGCCCGCAGGCCCAGGCCCGGCTGCTCAACGCGATCGGCGAGCGCTACCATACCCTCAACGACTATCCGCTCGCGAAGGCGACGTTCGAGCGCTCCCTCGCGATCTGCGACGCGCTTCCGGACCGGCGGACGGCGCTCCGCGGCGCCGCGCTCCACGGTCTCGCCGCGGCGGAGTTCTTTCTCGCCCAGGGCGATCGGACGAGACTCGGCCATTCGCGCGAGCTCTACGAGGAGGCGCTTGCGACGCGCATCGGGGCGCTCGGCCGCGATCACAGCGACACGGCCCTCACCATGCGACACCTCGCGGCGGTGCTCCGCTCGGTCGGCGAGGGGGACCGGGCCGAGTCGCTCTATCGCGAATCGCTGGCCATCCACGAGCGGCTCCATGCCGCGGGCGATCCGCTCGCCTCGCCGGTCATGGTGGCGAGCGGCTACAACGGACTCGCGACGTATCTCGCCGGCAAGGGCGAGCATGAGGAGGCCAGTTCACTCTTCGCGGCGTCGCTGGCCCTCATGCGCAACATGCCCCACGGCGAGCGCCGGGCGGTGGACGAGGCCCGCGTCCTCCGCAACCTCGGCGTCGAGCAGGGGGCGACGCGCCGGTTCGCGGACGGCGCCGCTTCGCTCGCCGAGGCCGAGTCGATCTTCCGCCAGCAGCTCGGGCCCTCGAACCGGGAAGTGGCGATCACGATCCTGCGCCGCGGGCAGATCGAGCTTGCCCGCGGCGACGCAACCGCCGCCGCGGCCGCCGCCCGATCCGTCATGGGCGACTTCGGCCTGGCCGAGGGCGACGTCACGCGGGCCGACGCGGCGAAGCTCCTCGAGGCGGCGCTCCGCCCCGGTTCCTAACAGTTCGCTCATCCCGACGGTCAGCCGCAGGGACCCCACGCCCCGAGCAGGATCGCCAGGTCCGCGGCGTCGACGATGCCGTCGCCGTTGAGGTCCGCGGTGAGCTTCCCGCGGCTTCCCCATTCGCCGAGCAGGATCGCCAGGTCGGAGCCGCCGACGGCGTTGTCGCCGTCGAGGTCCTCGATGCAGCCGTAGCCGGGGCAGAAGGCAATCGCGCCGGCGGCGCAGAGGGCGTCCCAGGCGCCGTCGCAGCAGCTCGGGTCGACCGAGCAGATGAGGTCGCAGCAGAGCGGGTTGTCGCAGCCCGGCGCGGCATGCGGCGCGTCGCAGGGAAGCGCCGCCGGATCGCCGCAGGCCGGGAAGAGCGTCTTCCGCTCGTCGAGATAGAGCACGTACTTCGTCGGGCAGGCCGGAAAGGTCGGGGCGTTGCCGTCGATGGTGACGATCGCGACGTAGGGCCCGGGCGTGACCGGCACCGGACCGAGCGTCATCGGGCAGGCGGCGACGGACTTCGAGGCGACCTGGGTCTGGCTGCCGCACTGGTCGCCCTGGAGGATCGTCACGCGGGCGTTCGTGGCCGGCGGTCCGCCGGGCGTCTCGGTCACCAGCGAGGCGACGAGATATCCCGGCGTCGTCACGGTGAATCGATAGGCGTCGCGATCCTTGCCGACGGGGACGCCCGCCTTGAACTCGACGCCGGTCGTGCCGCACGCCGCGCGATAGGTGCCGGCCGCCAGCGCACCGATGTTTTGCAGCGGATTGCCCGGCTCGGCGCAGCCGCCGTTGACGTCGGGGCCGAGGGGCGAGCAATCGAAGGCATCGCTGTCGATCGCGGCTCCCGCGGGGCAGTTGATCTCGCAGGGAGGCGAGAAGAACTTCACGCCGCTGACGTTGATCGCGTAGTGGCCGCCGGGTGCGACGCCGCCATGACTCCACGTCTGGATCGGGAACGCGCCGCCGGCGCCGTCGGGGCCGCTGACCTCGGTGCCGTTGGGGCTCGCGTCATGGAAGATCGGGCCGGCCTGACTCACCGGGATGCTGTCCTTGGTGGAGATCGCGAGGAAGTAGAGCCCCGGCGTCACGAGCGACGCCCCGGAGCCGTCGGTCGCGTTGGGCGTCAGCTTCGAGAAGACCGTCGGGAAGGAGGCGGCGTCGTTGTCGTTCGACAGCAATCCCTTGCCGTCGAGCTTGAAGAGCCAGAGTTGGGTGTTGAAGTCGGTGGCGACGGGATCGACCGTCGCGCTGAACTGCTCGGGATTCGTGATGCAGATCAGATACATGTCCTCGAAGTCCGACGCGTCGGCCGCGGCGGTGAGGTCGCCCTTGATCTTGCCCGACGCGCCGGAGCCGGTGACCGGCTGGGCGGTCGCCGGCGTCGAACCGGCATCGGGCACTTCCTCAAAGGTCGGGCCGGCAAACGCCGTCCACGCGGTCGCGGCGATCAGCGCCAGGGCGACGAGTCGCCGGCGGACGAGCGTTGGGCGGGCGTTGCTGGATCGGCTATCGGGCATAAGGGCACATTCCTGCCCTCCGGTGGGAGGAGGGACATTCGTCGCGGCGCAGCTCCACCATGCCCCAGCATGCGCCGCCGTCGAGCCTCGTCCCTCAGGAAGTCGCCGAAATTCGTCAGGAAGGACGCGGCGGACCGTGGACGCCCGGCCCGCTACTTGACCACAACGGCTTTTCGGAACTCGGCGCCGAGGATCGCCGCCGCCGGCGCCTTCAGCCAATCCTCGAGGATTCCCGCGTAGACGCTCCGGAAGTCGACGGTGAACTTGAGGTCGCCCTGGTCAAGGTCGGTCATCGAGGGATGGTCGCCGAGGATCCCCGCCCGCACCGGCGCCCCGACGAGGAACATCGGCGCCGCGGTGCCGTGGTCGGTGCCGTCGCTCGCGTTCTGCCGGACGCGCCGGCCGAACTCGCTGAAGCACATCGTCAGCACGCGGCCCTCGTTGCCCTGGGCCTTGAGGTCCTTCTGGAAGGCCAGCAGCGCATCGCCAAGCTGCCGCATCAGATTGCCGTGCGTGCCGAGCTGCCCGCCATGCGTGTCGAAGCCGGAGAGCGATGCGTAGTAGACCCGCGTGCCCATGCCGTCGCGGATCATCGCGGCGATCGTGCGAAGTTGGGCGGCGAGCCCCGAGCCCGGATACTGGACGAGCGGCTGCCGCGCGACGGCGCTCCTGATGCGCTCGCTCGAGACCTGGGCGTCGAGCGAGGTGCGCATGAGGAAGCCCATCTGCGTCGAGGGATCGACGCCCTCGAGCGGACCGGCGCGATTGATCGCTTCGTAGGGCGCTTCGAGCGAGGGATGCAGTTCCTTGCCGAGCCAGCGGAAGAGATCCGCCGACTCGAAGGCGATCGGCTTCTGCACCTCGCCCATCATCGCCAGCGGCGCCTGGCGTCCGATCGCCACGGCGCCCTCCGGCGTCGGCGTGCCGTTGCAGGTGCAGTCGAAGTAGCGGCCGACCCACCCCGAACCCTTGCCGTCGGTGCGGGCGGTCTGCCAGATGTCCATCGAGGTGAAGTGCGAGCGGTTCGGATTCGGATAGCCCGTTCCCTGGATGACCGTGGCCAGCCCGCCGTCGTAGAGCTCCTTGAGCCCGGTGAGATTCGGATGGAGTCCGAGTCCCCTGTCGCGATCGAGGACCAGCGCCTGACCCGTCGCATCGCGCACCGTGCCCGGTCCGCCGATCGCCAGCGTCGGCCGGGCCCGGTAGTACTCGGCCGAGCCGAAGGGCACGACCGTGTTGAGCCCGTCGTTGCCGCCACCTAACTGGACGATCACGAGCACGCGCTCGTTGGGCGGGCCCGAGCTGCCCTGGGCCGCGAGCATGCCCAGCGCCGACGACTGGATGAAGTGGGGGACGGTCGCCGCCATCGAGGCGAGGGTGACGCCATGCCGAAGAAAGACGCGGCGCGTAAGTGGGGTCGGGGTCTGCATGGCGGGTCTCGTGGGATCAGCAGAGCTGGTATTCGGGCATCGCGGTGATGAGGGTCAGCGCACCGAGCAGGCGGTCGTTCTCCGGCGCCGACGCCGCGCCGGCGAGAAACGCGGTCAGCGCCGCGACGCGGTCGGGATGGGGCTTGCTCGCCAGCGTGAAGCGAAGCAGGTAGCGGGCGATCGACTCGGGGCCGAGCTCCTCGCCCGGCTCGGCGTTCTGCCGAAGGTCGGCCAGGAGGTGGGTGAGGTCGCAGCGATCGTCGGTCGTCGGCCAGCCGAACTGGTCGGGGCGCCGGCCGGTGAGGAGGTAGACGAGGAAGTTCTGGCGGACGAAGAGCGTGGCGGTGTTGATCCAGGAGCGTCCGCCCTCCCAGCCCTTGACGTTCGGCGGCTGGAGCAGGTCCTGGCCCATGAGGTCGCTGGCCCCGGTGAGCGCCGAAATCGAGCGGATCGGCGTGCGCAGCGAGCGCACCGCCTGGACGATGAGCTGGATCGGGCTCTTGATGATCGACGCCACGTTGCCGCTCTCGTAGAAGTGCTCGCTGCGGAAGATCGCCCTGAGCACCGGCTTCAGTTCGAAATTGGCGTCGCGGAAGACCTTGGCCAGGGCCTTCACGAAGGCCTGCATCTCCTCCGGATAGGGCGGCGGCCGGTCGTTCACGAAGAAGCGGGCGAGCTTGAGGCAGAGGAACTCGCTCGCCCCCGGCTTCTCGAAGAGCAGCCGCACGAAGTCGTCGCCGTCCCAGGTGCCGCGCTTGCCGAAGAGCGTCTTCGGGTCCGGGTCGTGCTCGCCCCGATTGAAGGAGAAGGCGTCGTCGACGAAGGTGTAGCCGGTGAGGGCCCGGGCCCCCTCCTTGATGTCCTGCTCGGTGTAGCCGTTGCCCTCGCCGAGCACGAAGAGCTCCATCAGCTCGCGGGCGAGGTTCTCGTTCGGCTGGCGGCGGCGGTTCTCGTCGTTGTCGAGGTACTTGATCATCGCCGGGTCGCGGATGATCGCGCCGACCAGCTCCCGGAAGTTGCCCGCGGCATGGCTCCGGAAGAGCTCGTTCTGCCGGGCCATGTGGAAGCTGTCCTCGATCGTGCGGTAGCCGGTCGCGAAGTGCCCGTGCCAGAAGAGCGTGAGCTTCTCCTCGAGCGGACGCGAGGTCTCGAGGAAGCGGTGCATCCACCATTCGCGCATCGTCGCAAGCTGGGCGCGATCGGCCTGCTGGCGATCGCCCCGCTCACGCTGGAGTCGGGCGAGCGTGATCTCGTCGTTGTCGCGTCGCGCGGCGGACGCGATCGCCTGCTCCTCGGCGGTGGGCGGGCGCATGATCGTCGCGTCCCAGCCGTTGGGCGGCGTCAGCGTCGTCGTGGTCTCGGGGATCTTCTCGAAGTCAATCAGCGAATCGACCGCCTTCGCGAGGCCGAGGTTGGCGATGGTGCGGACCTGCTCGGGCGTGCCGCCGAATCCGGCGCGATGCAGGAGGTGCAGCGCTTTCCAGTAGTCAAACTGCTGTGCCGGAAGCGGTCGAAGGGGATTCGCTGCCATGGCATGGGTTCCCGCACGACGTAGGGGGAGTTGACGGGGAGAGCGGCGACCGCGACGTCGCCGGCCCTCAGAGACTACCGACGGCGCCCGCGGTCCGCAGCGCCGTCCTGTTCAAATCGACGCCGAATCTGAAACGCCTGCGCGGCGCGCCGGGCCGAGCACGCTCCGACCAAGCAGGGCGGCGAGCAGGACCGCGGCCAGGGCAATCGGCAGCATCCAGGTCTTCAGGCCGATGAACCCCGCAGCACACAGCGGCGACAGGAGCGCGATGAGGACCGTGAAGAGTCCGATCGCCCGTCGGTTGAGCGGCCACGCCCGCATGCCGAGTCGTTCGGCGGTGCGCATCGGCACGAAGAGGAGGACGTAAGCGGGAAAGAGGAGGCCGTAGCAGCCGAGGAACAGGAGATAGGCGGTCTCGAGGGTCCCGCCGACAAGCCCCCAACATTCGGCAACGGCGAGACCGCCCAAGGCCGGCCCGAGGATCGCCCAGCGGCGCAGCCGGATGCTGTGCGGCACCGGCGAGAGCCGCAGCTCCCGCAGGTGCACGGCGATGGTGAAGAGGAGTTGCGTTGTCAGGTGAGTCAGGATCGGCGCCGTCGGGTCGAGGGTCCCGGTCGCGCCGTAGGCCACGGTCATCAGGATGATCGGAAGAAAGGTCACGCCGAAGACGCCGAAGGCGTGGACGCTCGGCGCGAGCTGTCGGGCACGATGGAACGTGCGATCCAGCCAGGGACAGAGCAGGAAGCCGAAGGCGATGATCGGTGCGGTCATCGCGAGCGAAAGCCGCGTCTCGTGGCCCTCCGCCGATGCGGCACCGAGGCGGCCCACGCCAAGCGCGACCCACGTCGCGTAGGACGCGGCGGCGGCGAGCGAACCGAGCCACGGCCACCAGCGGTCGGGCAGGATGCTGAGAATCGTGCCGACGACGATGGCCCCAAAGCAGGCGAGCCAGGTGACCGGCACCGGCGAGGAGATCGGCTCATCGCGAAGCTGGAGGAGCCACGTCGCGAGGAAGGCCACGAAGAAGACCTGATAGGCGACGGTGATGGCGGAGAAGAGGGCCATCGCCCCGGCGTGTTCGGCGCAGAGCCGTTCGCTCCGCTCGCGCGAGCAGACGTAGCCGAAGCCCGCGCACCCGAGGACGTTGAAGGTCGCGAAGACCCAGAAGCCAGGCCAGCCCCAATGGCGCAGCAGGATCACCGGCAGGTACATGCCGATGCACCACGTCCAACTCGAGGAGCAGAAGAGTCCCCAGCCCGCGGTCGAGGCAAGGGAGCGAATCGAGGCCATGGCCGGAATGTACCCCGAAACCGATGCGCCTCACGGGCGTTGACCGCGCGGGTCGCCCGCCAGCCGAATCGCTAGCGAGCCGCATCGTCGGCGCGCGGGGCGGGCTCGACGTGCTTCGCGTGACGCCGTCGCTCGCGGCGGGCCCGGGCCATTTCCTTCGGCGTGCAGTGGAAGGTGATGTTGCACTTTCCGACGAGCATCTCGCGGCCCCGCTTGCGAAGCTGCTGGCGGATCTCCATCTCGAGATCGATGTTGAACTCGCCGCCGGCCTTCAGCTTCTCGTCGATGTCCTCGCTCTTGACCACCACGTAGATCGCCGGGCCGAAGCAGGGCCGCAGGAAGCGGTAGTTCATGTGCTTGCAGACGACGGTGAAGTCGCCGCCGCACTTGGCGAAGAGGTACATCCCGCCGGCGACCTCGGAGTTGCCCAGGAGCGCCGCCCCGGCCATCGCGTTGTACCAGTTGCGGTTGAAGCGCGTGAACGGGAGGACCGCGACGAACCGGTTGGTGCCGTCCTCGCCCTGGCGGAGGAGCGAGATGCCCGAGCGGTAGGCGAAGGGCAGGTAGATGAGCGAGAAGAAGCGATGGAAGAACTGGTTCTTCGTCGCCAGGCGCGAGCAGTACGCCTCGATGCGCTGCATCCAGGTCTTCTTCGGCTCGGTCGTTCCGCGCGGGCCACGCTGACGGCCCGGGCGATCAGCGCGCTCGTGGCGTTCGGGCTCGTCGGCGAGCGGCGAGGATGTGGAGACCGGAGCGTGCGTCACGGGGAGGCGGCATGGTACGGAGAGGCGGCGCCAGCTTCCACTACACTCGGCGCTTCGCGTCCGAAAACGCGATGGATTCTCGCGACGCCCACATGGCATCGTCCGCGCCGCAGCACAGGTCAACGCATGAGCACTGCCCCTCGCCTCGGAGTCTGTTCGTGGTCCCTTCGTCCCGCCTCGCCCGCCGAGCTCATTGAGCGGGTGCGAGCGTGCGGTGTGGATGCGGTGCAGCTTGCCCTCACGCCGCTGGTCGAGACGCCGCTGGTCTGGGCCGAGGCCGGCCGACTCCTGCGCGAGGCGGGGATCACGGTGCTCTCGGGCATGCTCGAGACCGTGGGGGAGGATTACTCGTCGATCGACGCGATCGCCCGCACCGGCGGCGTCCGTCCGACCACGACCTGGCCCGCGACGCGGGAGCGGGCGGCGCGGGTCGCCGGCATGGCCCGCTCGCTCGGACTTCGGCTGGTCACGTTCCACGCGGGGTTCCTGCCCCACGACCCGGCCGACCCCGAGCGGATGACCATGATGAATCGCCTGCGGGAGATCGCCGCGCTCTTCGGCGCCCACGGCATCGCCATCGCCTTCGAGACGGGTCAGGAGCCGGCGCACACCCTCGTGGCCTGCCTCGAGCAGCTTGCCCAGCCTTCCATCGGCGTGAACTTCGATCCGGCCAACATGCTCCTCTACGGTTCTGGCGATCCGGTCGCGGCTCTTCGCCTGCTCGCGCCCTGGGTGCGTCAGGTGCACCTCAAGGATGCGGTTGCCAGCGGCGTCGCCGGGCAGTGGGGTCGCGAGGTGCCATTGGGAACGGGACAGGTCGACTGGAAGGCCTTCTTCGCCGAGGTCGCCCGGTGCCCGCACCGACCGAACCTCGTCATCGAGCGCGAGGCCGGCGACCAGCGCGTGCGGGACGTCGTGACGGCGCGGGAATTCGCCGAACGCTTCCGGGGCGGGGCATGAGTGCGGGCGAGGCCCGCTCAGCCGATCGGCGTCCACGCACCTAACAGTTGGGCCAAGTCGGCGGGACCGACGGCGCCGTCGCCGTCGAGGTCGGCGCTGCCGCCGGCGCCGCCCCACGCCCCGAGGAGCAGGGCGAGGTCGGCCGGTCCGACCGTGCCGTCGCCGTCGAGGTCGCCGAAGACTCCTCCGCCCGAAAGGTGCACGATGTCGACGCCGTCCGGCACGCCGGGCCAGGTGGCGACGGCCACGTTGAGCTGCGGGCTGAACTTCATGTCCGGCGCCGAGCCCGAGATCGGGATCGTCTCGATGATCGAGCTGTTCGCGCCGTCGGCCGCGATCCGGATCAGGCTGCCGTCGTCGCTGGTGACGATGTACTCGTCGCGGTCGGCGAGGTACTCGCCCTCGCGCGGCAGGCCCGGCAGCGGAATGGAGGCGACGACCGCGAAGCTCCCGAGGTCGACGACGTCGATCGCCGGCGACTGGAAGGAGTTTCGCCCGACGTACAGATGCTGGCCGTCGGCGTCGAGGGCCATGTCCAGCGGGAAGTCGATGCCGACCGCGGTGCCCTGGGCGAGGAAGGTGCCGTTGTCGTTCTCGATGACCAACACGTCGTCGCTGAAGGAATCGGCGACGAAGAGCCGGGTGCCGTCGGGACTGAAGGTCACGCGAATCGGGAAGTCCCCGGTCGGCACGTTGGCGACGATCGCATGCGTCTGGGTGTCCACGATGCGGAGGATGTCGTCGAAGCTGATCGTCAGGGCGAGGTACTTCCCGTCGGGGGAGAGCTCCATCCCCGAGACCTCGGAGTAGGTGTAGCCGTTCGCCGCGCCCATCTGGCCGATGGGGAAGGAAGTCTGCACCGAGCTGTTCGCGCCGTTGAGGTTGATGAAGTAGAGGGCATCGACGCCCGCGACGGTGCAGACGTAGGCCTTGGTGCCGTCCGCGGAGATCCGCACCCGCGTCGGCCGCTGGGGCGTGTTGAGCGTCTTGACGACCTGGCCCAACGCGACGTCAATGACGGAAACGGTGTTCGAGTCGCCGTTGCAGACGAGGGCGTATTGTCCGTTGGGGGTGAACGCGGACTCGCGCGGCACGTCGCCGGTGTCGATCGTCGCGATCACCGTTTCGGTCACGAGGCTGACGATCGAGACGTTGCGGCTCACCGAGTTGGCGATGAGGGCCTTGGTGCCGTCGGGCGAGATGGCGATCTGGTTCGGTGCGTCGGCCTCGGGCGCCGGACCGCTGCGGGTGTAGCCCTTGAAGGTCGAGCTCGCCCCGTTCAGGGCGTAGGCGTAGACCTCTTCGCGAAAGCGGTTGTTGAGGGCGACGACCACGTTGGTCGAGGGACTCGCCGCGGCGTCGACGCAGGGGCCGAAGCTGATCGTCGCGGCGAGGGTCCGGGTCGCGAGGTTGATCACCGAGGCGTTGAAGTTCGAGACGAAGGCCCACTGGTGGTCGGCGGAGATCTCGATGTCGCCGGGGCTCCCGGTGTTGACCGTCGAGTCGATCGCCCCGGTGGCGAGGTTCACGAAGACGACGCTGTTGAGCGCCGCGGCCATCACGTGCTGCTTGTTCGGCGTGAGCCGGGCGATGAAGGGATCGAGCGACTGGGTGACCGCGAACGCGCCGGTGACCGACTTCGTCGCGAGGTTCACGACCGAGACGTGCGAGGTCGCGCCGTCGTGGACGATCGCGGCGATCGTGCCGTCGTCGCTGATGTCGACCGCCGAGGGGGAGGGATCGACCGCGAGGCTCGCGCTCACCGCGCCGGTGGCGGTGTCGTAGAGCGTGACCTTGCCGCCGCCGCGCCACGGCAGCACGATGGTGTGGCCGTCGGGGGTGAGGTCGAAGCTCGTGGTGAGCTCGCCGCCGATCGCGAAGGCGGGGGTGAAGAAGAAGCCGATCACCCCCTGCGGCGTGCTCGGGAAGCTCAGCGTCTCGCTCATGGTGGCGAGGTCGATGATCGAGAAGCTCGACGCGACGCCGTCGTTGATCACGCCGACGATGGCCTTCGAACCGTCGGCGGTCGCGAGCACGCGGAAGGGCTGGGTCCCCGTCACCGGCACGTCGGCGACGCGGGTCTTCGTCGCGATGTCGACGACCGAGATGGTGTTGTCGAAGACGTTGGTCGAGAGCGCGTACGCGCCGTCGCCGCTGATCGCGACGTCGATCGGATAGTCGCCGACGGGCACGCTCGCTGCGATCTGGACCGTCGCGAGGTCGATGAAGACCATGAGGTCGGTGTCGCGGTTCACGACGACCGCGTATTGGCCGTTGGGGGTGATCGCGACGGACCGGGGCATGTCGCCCTCGGGATCGCTGTCGAGGGAGACGAAGCTCGTCGTCGAGCCGCCCGCGACGCCTCCCTCGTGCGGGGGCTCCTGCCGCCGCGGGCTGCCGCTCGCCGGCGCGGAGCCGAAGCGCACGGGATCGCAGAAGATCCGCCGTGTCGTGACCTGGGCGGAGCGGTCCTGCTCGCCGGCCGCGGCGGCGCCGGCGGCGCAGAGCGAAAGACAGAGGGCGGCAAGGAAGGGGCGCGGCATGTCGGCGTTCTCCTGGCGCGACCGCCCGTGGATCGGGCCGCCGCGAATCGCCGAACGTACGCCATGACGGGGGGCACGAGCAAGGGTCGAGGGCGAAGTTCCCTCGCCTCGGGTGCGGTACCCTACGGCCATGCCGACGTATGTCTATGCAGTGGTGCTTCCCGACGGCAGCGACGGCCGCGTCTTCGAGGTGGTCCAGCGGATGAGCGACGCTCCGCTCACCAGGCACCCGGAGAGCGGCGAGCCCGTGCGGCGGCTGGTGACGGCGCCCAACCTCTCGCTCCAGTGGAGCGAGGGCGCGAGCCGCGACAAGCTGAGCGACAAGAACCTCGAGCGCCTCGGCTTCACCAAGTACCAGAACGCCGGCGGCGGGAAGTTCGAGAAGCGCGCCGGCGCGGGCCCCGATTCGATCTCGGCGGACTGACGATGACGTCGACGAACGAAGCACCGAAGGACGTCCGACGACGCATCGACGCGCTGCGCGAGACGCTGCACCGCGCCAACCGGGCCTATTACGTCGACGCGAATCCGCTGATGACGGATCGCGACTTCGACGCGGCGCTGGCCGAGCTCGCCGCCCTTGAGGCGGCCCATCCGGAGTGCGCCGACCCGACCTCGCCGACGCAGCGCGTGGGCGAGGTCGCCAGCGGCGCCTTCGCGACGGCAAGGCACCGCGTGCCGATGCAGTCGGTCGACAACAGCTATTCGGCCGACGACGTGCGGGCCTGGTACCAGCGCTGCCGCGACACAATCGCGGCGGAGGTCGGGCTCTTCGGCGGCGCGCCGCAGCTGGTCTGCGATCCGAAGGTCGACGGGCTTGCGATCAGCCTGCGGTACGAGCGCGGCGTTCTCGTCGAGGCCGTGACCCGCGGCGACGGCGAAACGGGCGACGTCGTGACCCGCAACGCCCGGGCGATCCGCTCCATTCCCACGCGGCTCGCCGCGCCGAGCGGGCGCCCGATGCCCGAGGTCCTCGAGGTTCGCGGCGAGGTCTACATGCCGACGGCGATGTTCGACCGGATCAACATCGAGCGCGCGGAGAGCGGCGAGACGCTCTTCGCCAACCCGCGCAACTCGACCGCCGGCACGCTCAAGAACCTCGATCCGAAGGTGGTGGCGAGCCGCGGCCTGATGTTCGTCGCCCACGGTCGGGGCGAGGCGAGCGAGAGCTCGATCGCCTGCTGGTGGGAATGGCTCGCGTACCTCCGCGAGCTCGGCATCCCGACCAATCCGCTGGCCCGGCGCTGCGACGACGCCGAGGCGGCGATCGCGGCGATCGGGGCCTTCGACGGCCAGCGCCGCTCGATGCCCTACGCCGTCGACGGCATGGTCGTGCGCATCGACCGCTTCGACTTCCAGCGCCTGCTCGGATCGACGAGCAAGTCGCCGCGCTGGGCGATCGCGTTCAAGTATCCGGCGGAGCAGGGGACGACGGTGCTGCGCGAGGTCACCTGGCAGGTCGGCAAGGGCGGCACGCTTACGCCGCGGGCCACGATGGACCCGGTGCTGCTCGCCGGCACGACGGTGCGCCACGCGACGCTGCACAACATCGAGGAGATTCGGCGGCGCGACGTGCGGCTGGGCGACACGGTCGTCGTCGAGAAGGCGGGCGAGATCATTCCGCAGGTCGTGCAGCCGGTGATCGAGCGGCGCAGCGGCGCCGAGCGGATCATCGAGCCGCCGGTCGCGTGCCCGGCGTGCGGCGGGCCGGTCGAGCAGGAGGGGCCGAAGGTCTACTGCGTCAGCCCGGAGTGCCCGGCGCAGTTTCGCGAGCGGCTCAAGTGGTTCGTCGGCCGCGACCAGATGGACATCGACGGCATGGGCGAGAAGTTAGCCGACCAGCTCGTCGACGCCGGACTCGTCGGCCACTTCGCCGACCTCTTCCTCCTCACCCGCGACCAGCTGCTCGGCCTCGAGCGCATGGGCGAGCGGAGCGCGGACAACCTCCTGCTCGCGATCGCCGCCGCGAAGGGGCGCGGACTGCAGCGCGTGCTCGCGGGCATCGGCCTGCGCCACATCGGCGCGACCGCCTCGAAGACGCTGGCCAAGGCCTATCCCGACGCCGCGGCGCTCATGGCGGCGACGGAGGCTCAACTCGCCGAGCTCGAGGACTTCGGGGCGATCACCGCGGCGAGTCTCGCCCGCGACCTTGCGAGCGAGCGGGTGCGCGAGACGTTCGCGAGGCTCGCCAACGCCGGCGTCGACCTCACCAGTCCGATCCACCGTCCCGCGGGCGATGCGCCGACGGCGCCGAGCCCCCTCGCGGGGAAGACCATCGTGGTGACCGGCACGCTCACCCGCTGGTCGCGCGGCGAGATCGAGGAGCTGCTCGAGTCGCTCGGCGCGAAGGTCGCGGGGAGCGTCTCGAAGAAGACGAGCATTCTCGTCGCCGGCGAGGAGGCGGGCTCGAAGCTCGCGAAGGCCCGGGAGCTCGGCGTCGAGGTGTGGGACGAGGCGGCGCTCGCGGAGGCGCTGGCCGCGCCGGGCCGTTCCTGACGCCGACGCCGGCTCCGGCTCCGGCGCTTCCCGTACGATGCCCGCCCATATGGGTCAGGTCGCTCTCGGCTTCCGCAGTCTCTTCATTCGCCTCGCCGTCTTCGTGGTGATGGCGGCGCTTCTGGCGTGGGCGCTGGGCGGCACGCTCTTCCCGCGGGCCGAGACGGCCGACGGTCCCGCGGTGAGCTGGCACGGTGCGACATGGCGGCTGCGGCTGGCCTTGGGCGGCGAGTCTCCGGGGCTCATCCGCTGGATGCTGGTCCGTCAGGGGGCGGACGGCAAGTCCGAACCCTGGCCGTTGGCCGGATTCGAGCGGTGGGTGGAGGCGAGCGGACCGGTGGCGACCGCCGACCAGCTCTACGTCGCCTTTCGCGATCATGATGCGACGCAGTGGACGCTCGCGGCGATCACCGACCGCGGCTTCGACACCGTCGCGTTTCCCGATCGGCTCGAGATCGAGCGACAGTTCGCCCGACTCCGCAACGGTCTCGTGCCGCAGACGCCGGTCGAGGCGATCGGGGCCCGCGATCAGGTGATCCGGGCCGGCTCCTCCGCAGCGCCCTAACGGAACGGGGCTTCGTCATGCAGAACGTCGAATTCAAGGCCGAAATCAGGGACATGGAGGCGGCGCGGCGGCAATGCGGCCTGGTCGGCGCGGTGCACGCCGGCAATCTCGTGCAGATCGACACGTACTTTCGCGTTCCCGACGGACGGCTCAAGCGGCGCGAATCCCCGGGCCGGCCGATCGAGTGGATCTTCTATCGCCGCGCCGACGGGCCCGTCGCGCGGCTCGCCCAGTACACGATCCTCACCGACGAGCAGGCCCGCGTCCGCTTCGGCGAGGGAACGCTGGTGCCGTGGAAGATCGTCCGCAAGTGCCGCGAACTCTGGATGGTCGGAAACGTCCGCGTCCATCTCGATCAGGTCGAGGACCTCGGCCTCTTCATCGAGTTCGAGGCGGTGGTCTCGTCGCGCCATGACATCGCCGAGTGCCGCATGATGGTGCAGCATCTCCGCGATCAGTTCGCGCCGATCATGGGCGAGGCCATCGGCGGCTCCTACGAGTCGCTCGTCGCCGAGCTGCCCGAGTCCGGGCGGACGACGCGCATGCCGTGAGGCGACGCCCGCTCACAGCGAGAGCAGGCCTTGCCATAACGCGACGCCCAACACGGTCGCGATGGCGATCCGCCAAAGCCCGAAGACGGCGAAGCTGTGCCGCTCGAGATAGCCGACGAGCCACTTCACGGCGACCGCGGCGCTCACCGTTGCGACCGCGATGCCGACGACGACCGGAACCCATCCGCCTAACGGTTCGACGAAGCCGAACCCGTGGGCCCGCACCTGCTTGAGGAGCGTGTATCCGCAGGCGGCGCCGAGGGTGGGAAGCCCGAGCAGGAAGGAGAACTCCGCGGCGCGGGCCGGCGAGAGCCCGACCGAGAGGCCTCCGAGGATGGTCATCATCGAGCGGCTCGTTCCGGGAATCAGGGCCACGCACTGCATGAGCCCGATGACCAGCGCGTCCTTCGGCCCCAGCTCCTCGATCGTCCGGAAGACGTGGCCCTCGCCGCGCATCTCGCGCCGTCGGAGCCGGTCCTGCCATGGCTTGAGGACCAGCAGCACGAGCCCGCCCCCCGCGAGGGTGAGGATCACCGGCACCGGCCGAAAGAGGCGGGCGTCGATGATGTCGTGCAGCAGGAAGCCAAGGCCCGCCGCGGGCACGAAGGCGATGGCCAACAGCACCGCCAGCGCCCGGCCCGCGCCGTCCTTCCCCCGGACGCCGCGAAACAGCTGGCGAACCCGCGACCAGTAGAGGCCGGCGACCGCGAGGATCGCGCCCCCCTGGATGATCACGTTGAAGGCGTTGACCGCCTCCTTCGACTCGGGGCTCGAGCCGAGCCCGAGCAGCCACGCGGTGATGATGAGGTGGCCGGTCGAGCTGACCGGGAGGTATTCGGTGATCCCCTCGACGATGCCGAGGATGATCGCTTGCAGGATGGTCATTCGTTTCGGGCCGTCGGCGGGGAGGTGCGGGGATTCGGTCGTGCTGGGGTCTCGTTCGCGAGCCAGGGCATGAGCGATCGCACGCGCTCGCCGGCCTCCTCGATCGGATGCCGCTCGCCTTCGCGGCGCTGGGCGGCGAACCAGGGATCGCCTGCGGCGTGGTCGGCGAGCATGCGGGTCGCGAAGCGGCCGTCGCGGATCTCGTCGAGGATCGCCGCAAACGTGCGACGGACCCCTTCATCGACCACTCGGGGCGCCGCCGTGAAAGCGCCGAATTCGGCGGTGTTGGAGATCGCCGCCCGCATGCCGGAGAGGCCGCGGGCATAGACGAGGTCGGCGACCTGCTTCACCTCGTGGCAGCATTCGATGTAGGCCAGCTCCGGCGGGTAGCCCGCCGCCACCAGCGTCTCGAAGGCCGCGACGACCAGTCCCATGAGTCCGCCGCAGAGCACCGTCTGCTCGCCGAAGAGATCCGTCTCGGTTTCGTGGGCGAAGGTGGTCTCGAGGATGCCGGCCCGCGCGCAGCCGATGCCGTTGGCCCACGCGAGGGCGAGACTCCGGGCGTCCCCCCGGGGAGACTCCCGCTCGACCGCGATGAGGGCGGGGATGCCCTGACCGCGCTGGTAGCGCTCGCGGAGCGTCGTGCCCGGCCCCTTGGGCGCGACGAGCACGACGCCGAGATCGGGCCGCGGCGCGACCTGCCCGAAGCGCACCGAGAAGCCATGAAGGAATCCGATTGTCGTGCCGGGCCGGGCCGAGGGGGCGATGGCCTCGCGGTAGACCTCGCCGTGGGTCTCGTCGGGGAGCGACAGGATGATGAGGTCGCCGACGGCGCTGACGCTTGCGTAGGACCCGGTCTGGAATCCCATCGACGCGGCCTCCGCGCAACCCCGTCCGCCGGGGCGCCCGCCGACGATCACGTCGATGCCGCTCTCGCGCAGGTTCAGCGCATGGGCACGGCCTTGGTTGCCGAAGCCCAGCAGCGCAACCCGTCGCGAGCGCAGGGGTTCGAGCGGAGCGTCGAGGTCCCCGCGAAGGACCGGCAGGGGCGTTCGGGGCTGCTGACACGCTTCGGATGTCGAGGCGGATGCGCTCACGCGGGCAGGATACGGCGTCCGCGACCGCGGCGGGCCGCATCCGCCGTGCCGCAGGCATCGCCCTTGCAATCCGACCAGTCGCGCTGAACCGCCTCGTCGCACCAGTCGATGTGGGGAAGGGGAGCGCGGAGGGTGACCAATGGAAGAGCGCGAGTTTCTGCACGAGCCGCTGAAGAAGTTCCTCGACTCCGGTGGGCCAAGGCCTACCGAGGGCGTCGGCAAGGGACGAGAGCGCCGTCGGCACGCGCGATTCAAGGTCGTCCCGATGTACACGCACCTCGTCGTGCACCGCGGCGAGGCCGCCGGTCCGGAACTGGACGGACACATCTACGACATCAGCGAGGGCGGCGTGCGGTTTGAGCTCGACGAGCCCCTGGCCGACGGCGAGTTCGTCACGGTCGAGATCTCGCTCCCCGGCTGCCAGAAGCTCATTCGGGCCCGCGGCAAGGTCGTGCGCGTCAACGACGCCGAGGACGACCCGGGACCGCGGCGCATGGCCCTTCGCTTCGACGCATTCGTCGACGAGGCGAGCCGAACGGCGCTCAGCCGCTATCTCGACCAGGGGTGGCTCGAGGAGGAACGGGCGGCGTGAGCCGCGGCCGATGCGCGCAAAGCGTTAGGGGGCCAGGACGCGAGCGATCGCGTCCGGATCGCCGGCGCCGACGTCGATGGTGATGTCCGCGAGCTCGCGGTAGCGCCCGATGCGCCGTGCGTGCAGCTCGGCGAGCTCCTCGATCAGCCCCCGTCCGGTGATGCTGGTGCGGTCGCCCGGATCGCGGCGCAGCCGTTCGGCGGCGACCGCCGGCGGCACGTCGAGCAGGACGGTCGTGATGCGGCCCTCGGACCGCGCACGCTGCAGCAGCCGGGCGATCGGCTCGACCATGACCGCGCCGCCGCCAAGGGCAAGGATCGAGGAAGCGAGGGGGGCGTCGAGGAACGCCGAGAGCGCCGCGAGCTCGCCCGCCCGCCATGGCGCCTCGCCGAGACGCTCGAAGACCTCGCGCACGGAAACGACCTCGAGCCTTCGCAGGACGAGGTCGTCGAGGTCGTGAAAGGGGCGCCGAAGGCGTCCCGCCATGGCGCGACCGATCGTCGTCTTGCCGGCGCCGCGCAGTCCGACGAGGACCACATGCTGCGGCGCGGGAGGGGGGTTCGACACGACGGTGGGGTCGCGGAAACGCGGCCGGATCGCGTCAGCGGACGCGGATCTTGCGGCCGAGACGACGCTTGCGATTCAGGATCACGCGGCCCTTGCGGGACTTCATCCGGGCCCGGAATCCGACGCTGCGGACCTTCTTCGTGCGGCTGAGCTTGTGGGGATAGTGCATGGCGTCGCGATCCTGCTGAAGACCTGACCAGATCTCTGGCCGGCGGTCGGGTCGGGTGCTGTCCCGGGCGTTGAACCGGGTGGGCGGGGAGTCCGGCGCGGGGCCAAGGCCTCAGCGCGAGCGAAGCAACCTACCACACCCCCGAAGAGGCCGCAAGGGAAGGGAGCGCGGCCACTGTCGGCGCCGGAGATCCGGCTCGATATCGGGCTCTTCCTCAATCGGGCCCCTTGCATCGCCGATACGAACAGGGCATCCTCTTGGAAAAGGGCGAGTCCTCCAGCCGTCGCGGTTCGCGCGACCACTGGAGCATCCGCCACAACAGCTCGCACGAGGACGGTTGCGGTACCCCGCCCGTCCGCAACCGCCCATGATCCCACGGGATCCGATCCGGCCTGCCCACCCGCAGGCGTCGAGGGCTGAGTCAGTGGCCATGCACGAACGGAATCCGGGCGACCCGTTGCCCGACACCACCTCCCAGCCCCCGGCGGATTGCCCGTTGGAGGATGACCGCGAGGCCGCCAACGAGGCCTGCGAGGCGCTTCCGCACACGATGACCGGCTCGGCCGAACAGGTCGCCCACGCGATCGAGGCCGCGCTGCGCCGCCGCCCGGCGCTGCCGATGCCGACGGACGACTCTCCCGAGGCCCGCACCGAGCGGAAGATCGGCTACGCCTTCCACGATCGCTCGCTGCTCTCGAAGGCGATGGTGCACGCGTCGATCGCCACTTCGCGGCTCGACAGCAACGAACGGCTGGAGTTCCTCGGCGACGCGATCCTGGGCATGGTGATCTGCGACTACCTCTTCCGGACCTTCCCCTCGGCGCTGGAGGGCGAGCTGACGAAGATCAAGTCCAATGTCGTCAGCCGGCGCACCTGCGCGGAGATCGCCCTGGAGGTCGGCCTCGAGGAGGAACTCCTCCTCGGCAAGGGCATGGGCAGCCGCGAGAACCTCCCGCACTCGCTCGCCGCGGCGGCATTCGAGTCCGTGATCGGCGCGATCTACCTCGACGGCGGACTCGAGCATGCGGCGCCGTTTGTCCTGAAGCACCTGGCCCATCGCATCGACCGCGCGGCTCGCCTCGGTCACCAGCACAACTTCAAGAGCGTGCTTCAGCAGGCGCTGCAGCGCTCCGGCAGCCACAATCCCGCCTACGTCGTCCTCGACGAGCGGGGGCCCGACCACGCGAAGTGCTTCGAGATTTGCGTCGACGTCGCCGGCCGCCGCTTCCCGGGATGCTGGGGAACGTCGAAGAAGACGGCGGAGCAGCAGGCGGCGCTCACGGCGCTGCTCGAGCTCGGATTCGCCTCGGTGACCGACGGCGGCGACGTCGTCGTGCGCCGCGTCGAGCCCGGTGAGGGACTTCCGCAGCCGAAGTCGGCGGCCGACGCCCAGGCCCCGCTCGCGGCGGAGAAGAATGGGGACTCGAGCGAAGCCGCCTAACGCTTCGTGCGCTTCGCGTCGCGAGGCGCAGCGGGTGGCGGCGATCAGCTCAGCCAGAAGCGAACGACGGCCCACGCGCCGACGACGTGCAGCAGCACGGCGACGATGGCCGTCGCGGTATAGGGGAGGGCCTCGCGGGAGAGCGGTCCCGCTCGTCGGCGCGACGCCGGCGCGGTGAGGGCAACGGTCGACATCGCCGACGCGATCGGCTCGCCCCTGCGGGCCCGGTCCTGTACGGCGGCGATGATGAGATTCGCGTCGAAGGGCCGAACGCCGATGCGCTGGGCGAGGGCGAGGATTCGGCGGCGGCGCTCGAAGGTGAGCAGCGAGCCCTCGAGCGACTGGGCCGTCTCGACGGCGACGAGCCAGCGCGGATCGTTCGGGTCGAGGGTGGCGTCGTACGCGGACTCGACGTTGGCCTGCATCACGGCCCGGCGGGCCTGATTGGCGTGGCTCGCCGAACCGGCCGAATCGGGGTTCGACCGATCGATCGGCCGCCGGAATCCGCCGGCGTGGGCGGGGCCGCGGCCCGGAAGGACACGGTCAGACTCGAGCGCCTCGCGAAGGGAGGAGAGGGGTCGCGACGGGTCGCCGAAGGGCGCTCCCTCGGGCCGCACGAGTCGAAGCGAGTGGCTCGCAAAATCCAGGCGGAGGTCAGCGCCCGACGCGGCGCGCGACGCGGGGCCGCGCTGTGCCGCCGAACGCGCCTCGGGGCGGCGCGGGTCGCGCTCGCCCGGGCCTTCCGCCGGCGGTTGTGCGTCTGATCTCATGACCATTGTCGTACCGATCCCTCATGTTCAATCGGAGGGGCATTCGGATGCGCATACGGACGCGCAATCGGATGCGCGTTCGCGACGTGCCCGGCGCCTGCGCGACCGGATCGCCCTCGCTCCGGCCCCACACGATCCTCGCGTGGGACAACGCGCGAAGTCTACGCGGCGCGCGACTCGAAGCCAGCGGACTTGAAAAATTGTGCAGGAGTCGCAGAGAGTTCCGGAGCTTCTCACTCCCGACGACCGATGGCGGATCGATTATCGGGACGGGTCGGGAGGGCCGCGGTCATTCGGCGCCGTGGCGCACGATTCGGCCTTCCATCAGGAAGATGAGGTCCTCGGCGACATTCGTCGAGATGTCGGCCATGCGCTCGAGTCGCTGGGCGATCGCGAGGATGTCGATCGCCGCCTGGGTGTGATCGACGTTCCGGTGGATCTCGTCCCGGCTCCAGACCAGCACTTCCTTGTTGAGCTGGTCGATGCGCTTGTCGTCGCGGCGAAGCTGGAGGCAACGCTCAAGGTCGGGATTCGCCACCAGCGTCAGGCTTGAGCTCACCATCGTCTTGGTGGCGGCGGCCATGTCGAGGAGTGACTCCGGGACTCGAACGACGTCGCCCTGGGCGAGCTTGAGAATCCGCTTCGCGACGCCCTTGGCGAGGTCGGCGATCCGTTCGAATTCGCCGGACATCCGCAGCACCGTCACGATTGTCCGGAGGTCGGTCGCCACCGGCTGCCCGAGGGCCAGGAGCCGCATGCACTCGTTCTCGATCTCCAGCTGCATCTGGTCGATCTCGTCGTCTCCGGTGCGCACCCGGCGGGCGAGATCCAGATCGGCATTCCGCATGGCCTCGACGGCGCTGGCGACGCGCGATTCGACCTCAGCCCCCATGGCGAGGAGGTTGCGGCGGAGATCGACAATGCGGGCCTGGAGGTTGATGGACATCGGATTGGAGAGAGGGGGGCGGCGAGTGGTGGCAGGCGGTTCAGCCGAAGCGACCGGTGACGTAGTCTTCGGTCTGCTTGTGCTTCGGGCGTGTGAAGATTCGCTCCGTCTCGTCGCATTCCACCAGGTGGCCCTCGAAGAAGAACGCGGTTCGGTCGGAGACGCGGGCCGCCTGCTGCATGTTGTGGGTCACGATGACGATGGTGTAGTTCTCGGAGAGCTGGGCGATCAGCTCCTCGATCGCCGCGGTCGAGCGGGGGTCGAGGGCCGAGCATGGCTCGTCCATGAGGAGTACCTCCGGGCCGACCGCGATCGCACGGGCGATGCAGAGCCGCTGCTGCTGGCCGCCCGAGAGGCCCAGCGCCGAACTCCGCAGGCGGTCCTTCACCTCATTCCAGAGCGCCGCTGCCCGGAGCGACTGCTCGATGAGGTCATCGAGGTCCGCGCGACTCATGGTCCGGTGGAGCCGAGGTCCATACGCGACGTTGTCGTAGATCGACTTCGGGAAGGGGTTTGGCTTCTGGAAGACCATCCCCACGAGTCGCCGCAACTCGACCACGTCGGTGGTGGTGGCAAGCAGGTTCATCCCGTGAAGATCGAGCGTCCCCTCCGCCCGGGCCGAGGGGATCGTGTCGTTCATCCGGTTCATCCACCGGAGGAAAGTGCTCTTGCCGCAACCTGACGGGCCGATGAGGGCCGTGACCTCGTTGTGGGGGATGTCGAGCGTCAGGCCGTGCAGCGCCTGGAAGGTCCCGTACCAACTGTTGAAGTCCCGCACCACGATGGCGGTCTTCGCCGGCTTCGGGGGCTCGTGGGCATGGCCGGATGTCGCCGCAGTCGGTCGACCGGCGGCGTTGCCGTGGCTGGGGGGAGTTGGGCTCGTCGGCGTGGCCATGGGGGGTTGCGGGATCGAGCCGCTGGTCGGAAGGGGCGCGGTCGAGGGGTCGACCCGGGCCGCGGAAGGCGTGGTCATGCGAGCGGCCTGTGGAGCTTCTGGCGGATGAACACGGCCACCGCGTTGAAGGAGAGGAGCACCGCCAGCAACACGATAATCGCTGCGGCCGCGATGCCGTGGAAATCCTCCTGCGGCCGGCTTGCCCAGTTGTAGATCTGCATGGGGAGGATCGTGAAGTCGCTCATGAGGTTGATCGGCGTGTTGGAGATGAACAGCGGCACCCCGAGGACCAAGAGCGGAGCGGCCTCGCCAATCGCGCGGCTCACGGCCAGAATCGATCCGGTCATGATCATCGGCACGGCCGCGGGCAGGGTGACGTTCCAGACCGTCTGCCACTTGGTGGCACCAAGGGCCAAGGACGCCTGCCGCAGCGAGCTCGGGATTGACCGGAACGCCTCCTGCGAGGCGATGATGATGACCGGCAGGATGACGAGCATGAGCGTCAGGCCACCGGCAAGCGCACCCCGACCGAACGGCAGCTGGAAATACCAGAAGCTCTCCGGGTCGCCGACATGCCAGGGCTCGTCGTTCCCGAAGACGCCGAAGAGACGGGCGAACGCGGTCAATCCGAGGATGCCGTAGACGATCGACGGGACGCCGGCGAGATTGCGGATGTTGGTCTGGATGAATCGCGTGATGCGGTTCTTCGGCGCGAACTCCTCAAGGTAGATCGCGGTGCCGACGCCGATCGGCAGCGCCGTGGCGGCACAGATCACGCACACCCACACCGAGCCCCACAGCGGAGCGCGGATGCCGGCGCTGCGGGCCTTGCGCGAGGTGTACTCGGTGAAGAACTCCCAGCGGATCCAGTGGCCGATGCCGGCGAATCGGTCACCGCCGTCGGCGAAGCTCGCCTTGATCGCGGCGAAGTCGACGATCCATGGCATCCCCTTCAGCAGGATCGAGAGGAGGAGAACTGCGAGCAGGAGGATCGCCAGGCTCGTGGCGACCAGGCAGAGGACAAGGAAGCTCCGGTTCAGGAGCGCCCGACGGAGCTGCGACGCCGGCTCGCCGCGGGCGGCGCGGATTGTCGGGGAGTGTGCGGGAGGAGTGGTCGCCGTCGCGGACATCAGTCGTACTCCTCGCGGAATCGGCGGAGGATCGTGTTGCCGAAGAGCGTGAGCCCCAGCGTGATCACGAAGAGGACGAAGGCGACGGCGTAGCTTGACTTGTACTCGACGCCGCCGGCCGGGGCATCGCCAAGGAAGATCTGCACCATGAACGCGGTCATGGTCTGCGTCTCCTCGGATGGATTGATCGTCATGTGCGGTCGGCCGCCGGCGGCGAGGGCGACGATCATCGTCTCGCCGATCGCCCGCGTGATCGCCAGCAGGAACGCCGCGACGATTCCCGAGAGCGCCGCGGGCACCACCACGCGCACCGCCACGTCGAAGCGCGTCGAGCCGAGGGCGTACGCCCCTTCGCGGAGGCTCTTCGGCACGGCGCGAAGCGAATCCTCGGCAAGGGAGCAGACGATCGGGAGGATCATGATGCCGACGGCGAGTCCGGCACTTGCGGCGTTGAAGCTCTCGAAGCCGTCATAGAACCACTTCAGTCCGGGCGTGATCACGCTGAGGGCGAAGAAGCCGAACACGACGGTGGGGACGCCGGCGAGGATCTCGAGCACCGGCTTCAGCACGGCACGCACGCGCTTCGGGGCGTACTCGCTGAGGTAGATCGCGGTGATCAGTCCGACGGGCAGCGCAAACGCCGCAGCGACGGCGCTGACCAATACCGTTCCGCAGACCAGGGGCCAAATGCCGAAGTGCTTCTCCGCCCCCAGGAGCGGCGACCACTCGGTGCCGAAGAGGAAGTCCGTGATCGAGACCTCGGGCATTCGGAAGAAGCCAAGCGTCTCGCGAAACAGGATGATGATGATCGAGAAGGTGGTGATGACCGAGAGCGTCGCGCAGAGAAAGAGCGTCGCCCGGATGGCCCGCTCGGTGACAACTCTCGCCACGGCAGAGCGGCGTCGGCCCCGCGCCGCCGCCATCGCCAGCAACGCACCCTGACTTCGAGGCTCCGGCCCGCCACCGGAGAGCGGCGAGTGGCCACCCGAACCCCCACCGGGGACGTCCGAAGGATTCATCGCGGGAAGCGTGGTCATCGGGAATCCAGAGCCGGGTTCGCCGCCGAGGGAACCGGCGAACGCGCTGTCGCCGACACCGCCATCACCTCCATCGCATTGTCACTCAAAATCTCGCTGCCGACTTCCATCGGAAGCGAGTGATTTTCATCGGGTGTGCACCTGAAGCGTCCGCGGTCCGCGCTCCGGATCGGGACAACCTGTCGGCTCACTTGTAGATGTCGACGACCTTGCCTGCGACCGAGTCGCCGCTCGCGGTCATGAACTGCGTGCCGAGCTTCATCTCCCTGAAGTTCTTCTCCGCGGTCGCATAGACCGACTTCGGCAGGGCGACGTAGCCGACATCGTCGGCAAGCTCGCCGGCGTGGGCCAGGAAGAACTCGACGAATCGCTTCACCTCCGGCTTCGCGGCCGAGGCCTTGTTGACGTAGATGAACAGCGGGCGGCTGAACGGCGCGTAGGTGCCGTTCTCGATCGTCTCGTGGGTCGGCGTGATGGCGCCCTTGCCGCCGTCGATGGGGACGATCTTCAGCTTGTCCTTGTTCTCGAAGTAGTACGCACACCCGAAGAACCCGATCGCACTCTCGTCGCCGGCGACGCCGTTGACGAGCGTGTTGTCGTCCTCGCTTGCGGTGAGGTCGGCACGGATCTTCCCCTCCTTGCCCACGACCGTCTCCTTGAAGTAGTCGAAGGTGCCGGAGTCGGTGCCCGGTGCGTAGATCTTGATCGCGTTCGCCGGCCACGAGGGATCGACGTCCCTCCAGGTCTTGGCGGGGTCGGTCGCCGAGAAGATCCGCTTGAGCTGCGGGACGGTGAGCGACTTGATCCAGGTGTTCTTCGGGTTGACGACGATCGAGAGGCCGTCGAAGGCGATCGGCAGCTCGATGTACTCGATGCCGTTCTTCGCGGCGGTGTCGGCCTCCGACTTCTTGATCGGGCGCGACGCGTCCGAGACGTCGATCTCGCCGGCCGCGAATCGCTTGAAGCCGCCGCCGGTGCCGGAGAGACCGACGGTCACGCGGACGCCGGGGGCCTCCTTGCGGAACTCCTCGGCGATGGCCTCGGCGAGCGGGTAGACGGTCGACGAGCCGTCGGCGCGGACGGCGCCCTTGAGCGACTTGCTGTCTTGCGGGGCGGCGGCGGCGAGCGCCAGCGATGCGGCGACGGCGAGGCCTCCGATGCACGCCTTGGCGAGGAGGCTGGTGAGCGAACGACGCGAGAGCCGGATGAGGTTCGTCTGCATGGTGATCCCTGGAGGGCCCTTGTGTGAGCCCGAGACCGTCGGCCTCGGGCATGCGGAAGAGGACGCCCGAACGATCGCCCAGCCATGTTAAGGTCCGGTCAAGATCCGGTGTGACTCACGACTGATCGGGCCCGGCGCAACGCGCTCAGAGACCCGGAATCGCCGAGGCCGCGGAGGTCGGAACCCGCGGGAGATTCAGGGCGAAGCGGCTTCCCGCGCCGATCTCGCTCTCGACGTCCACATGGCCCCCGTGGGCATTGGCGATGTGCTTGACGATCGCCAGCCCGAGCCCGGTGCCGCCGGCGGCCGTCGATCGCGAGCGGTCCACCCGATAGAAGCGCTCGAAGATCCGCTCGCGGTGGCGCTTCGCGATCCCCGGCCCCTCGTCGCGCACGGAGATCTCGCATTCCTCCCCCAGCGCCCGCACGCCGAGGGTGACGGTCGTGTCCTCGGGCGAATAGCGGATGGCGTTGGATAGGAGATTCGCCACGGCCTGCTCGACCAGCGTCCGGTTCGCGCGGACGCGGACGGACGCGTCGGCCTCGACGCGGAGCGCGATGCGCTTCGCCTCCGCGGCGGGACCTAACAGTTCGACCACGGCGTCGACGATCTCGCGGGCGGCGAGTTCGGCCATCTCGAGCGATTCGGGCTCGCCGCCGAGCTGCTCAAGCGATGCGAGCGACAGAAGGTCCTCGACGAGGCTCGAGAGCCGCACGGTGTTCCGGTGCACGATCTCGAGGAACTTCCGGGCCCGCGCCGGATCGTCGGTGCCGACCTGCAGCAGGGTCTCGATGTAGCCCTTGATCGACGTGATCGGCGTGCGCAGCTCGTGGCTCACGTTGGCGACGAACTCGCTGCGAAGGGACTCGAGGCGCCGAAGGTGGGTGACGTCCTGGAGGGAGAGGAGGAGTCCGAGCGTGCGCCCCGCCGCGTCGCGCAGCGGCTCGCTCATGACCCGAAGCTCCCGGTCGGGCGGCCCCGCAAGGCGGATCGTGCGCTCGAGCGGCTCGCGCCGGGTGACCGCATCGTTCAGGAATCGGTTGAGCTCCGGGTGTCGCGCGATCTCCTGGACGAGTCGGCCGCGGGCCTCGTCGCGGCTGGCGTGAAGCCACTCGGCCGCCGCGGGGTTCAGGTCCAGCACGCGGTGGGTGGGATCGACCGCGATGAATCCCGAACCGGTCGAGTGGAGGATCGCCTCGAGGTCGCGCACGCGTGCCGCGAGCGACGATTCGCGCTGTGCAACCTCCCGCACCGCGCGCCGTCCGGCGGCGGCGAGCTCCTGCCATGACTCCGGCAGCATGGCCTGAAGCCGATGGAAGTCCTCCTCGCTGGCGCCTCCGCCGAT
Organism: Phycisphaerales bacterium; assembly: GCA_044220875.1. Lineage (GTDB taxonomy): Bacteria > Planctomycetota > Phycisphaerae > Phycisphaerales > SM1A02 > JAEUIT01. The sequence goes on from JBGAQH010000003.1 coordinate 174,648, forward strand.
GCGGTCGAGGTCGCGGGCGATGCGCGTGGACCTCCGCGACTGGACGCTCCGCATCCAGATCCATGTCGCGAAGCAGCCGCCCAGCGCGCCGGCGAGAAGGGTCACGACCCACGAGCCGTCGGGGCGCTGCGGAAGGGCGGTGGCGATCGTCGACAGCGCGTTCGAAATGGCGTGGCTCGGTTCAGGCATCGGCGAAGGCGGTCTTGCCCTCGCCGAAACGGTACCCCACTCCGCGAACCGTCTCAATGCAGTCGCCCAGCGCTCCCAGCTTTCGCCGAAGGGCGGTGATGTGGACATCGACCGTTCGGCTCGAGAGGACGGTCGACTTGCCGTGGACGGCGGCGATGATCTGGTCGCGCGTCCGGACGAATCCGGGCCGGGCCGCGAGATACTGAAGAATCCCGAATTCGGTGAGGGTGAGGTCGACGGTTCCTCCGTCGACGGTGACGACGTGCCGCTCGGAGTCGATCACCAGGCGTCCCTCGCTGAGGACGATCCGCTCGCCGTCGTCGGGCCGTTCCTGCTCCGATTCGCGGCGCCGGAGGACGTTGCGGATTCGGGCGACCAGCACCTTCGGGCTGAAGGGCTTCGTGATGTAGTCGTCGGCCCCCAGCTCGATCCCGAGGACGATGTCGGACTCCTCACCCTTTGCCGAGACCATCAGGATCGGAATCCGCCGCAGATCCTCGGCCCGCTTCATGCGCCGGCAGATCTCCAGGCCGTCGAGGTCCGGCAGCATCAGGTCGAGGATGACGATGTCGGGCTTCTGCCGGCGGATCACGTCGAGCGCGAGGCGCCCGTTGTGGACCAGCGACGCCCGGAGCCCCTCGCGTTCGCAATGGAACTGCATGAGCTCGGCGATCTCGACCTCGTCTTCCACGATCAGGACGTCAGCTCGCTGCACAGGGACTCCGGGACGTGCGTTCGAACGGGCGATCCACGATGGGCGAAAGCGTATCGCGACCCGCTCGGCGTGCTCCGGGGACCGCGCCAAGAACGCGCTAACGCTGCGCAAATCGGCCGGGTTCGCGGTCCTTCGCGAAGCACCAGAGCCCGTCTCGTGCCGGGATCGCCGTCTTCCCGGTGACCGCCGCGAGCGTGATCGGGACGCCGTCGGCGGCAAGCGCCCCGAGCACGGCCATCTCCATCGCCTCTCGGGCCTCGATCGGAACGCCGATCTCGTCGAGGGCCCGCACGGTCGCGCCGCTCGAGCGGGCGATCGCATCGACCAGCGGGCGGTGGCGGGCACCGCCTCCGGCGAGGAGCACCTCGGCGTCGGTCCCGAATCCCGCGGCCCGCGGCGCCTCCCCGATGACGGTGCCGACCGCGAGGGCGGCCGACGCGGCGAGGCACTCGGGCGCGAGCCGTCGGCGCTCCACCCGCACCCATGCCAGCGCCTCGTCGCCGGTTCCGAGCGAGCGCCGGCCGCCCCGCTGGGCGCGGAGGAGCGCGCAGAGCCGCTCGACCGAGGCGCCGTCCGCGGCGCCGGCCGCCGCGGACCTGCCGTCGGCGTCGAATGGAACGCCTAACGCTTCGCGCGCCACCGCGTCGAGGACCTGGTTGCACGCGCAGACGTCGGCGCCGCGAACGCCCTCGGGGGCGGCGCCCCGCGGCAGCAGCGTGATGTTGCAGAAGCCGCCGAGGTTGACGATCGCGCGGTCGCGCTCGCCGCGGAAGAGCACCCAATCGGCAAGCGGCGTGATGGGGGCGCCCTGTCCGCCGGCGGCGAGATCGGCCTGCCGCAGGTCGCAGACGGTGGTGACGCCGAGGGCGGCGACGATCGGCGCGGGCTGGAGCAGCTGCCAGGAGACCGGCGGTGCGTGAAAGACCGTCTGGCCGTGGGCGACGATCAGGTCGGCGGCGCATGCTGCGCTCCGCAGCAGCCCGTCGATGACCGCAGCGTGGAATCCGGCGAACTCGCCAGCCAGCGAGGCGAACTCGCCTGCGGTCATGGGGGACTGTTCCGCGGCCGATCGGAGCGACCGGCGGAGCGCCGCCGGGAAGTCGGCGCTCTCGTGGCGAAGGAGCGTTGCGCGAAGCGCGAGGCAGCGGCCGTCGACGCGCACGAGCGCGACGTCGAGGCCGTCAATGCTCGTGCCGGTCATGGTGCCGACCACCAGCCGAGGGCGACCGGCGTCGGCGTGTGCGAGTGTCGTCATGGTCGTCTTCGTGGCGCGAGTGGCATGTGGTGGGGCATCCTCCAACGTCGTCCGTCTCTTCACAAGTGCGCGGTCCGCCGATCGCCTCGGCGTGAGCCCAATTCGCTACAGTGCCAGCCATGTCCCTGGTCAAACGGATTCTTGTCACCGGCGGCGCGGGCTTCCTCGGGTCGCACCTCTGCGAGCGGCTGGTGAAGCAGGGCCACGACGTGGTCTGCCTGGACAACTTCTTCACGAGCCAGAAGTCGAACATCGACCACCTGCTGGGGCTCCGCAACTTCGAGCTGGTCCGTCACGACGTGACCGAGCCGATCATGCTCGAGGTCGACGAGATCTTCAATCTCGCCTGCCCCGCGGCGCCCGGCCACTACCAGTACAACCCGATCAAGACGACGAAGACGAGCGTCATCGGCGCGATCAACATGCTCGGCCTGGCCAAGCGGGTGCGGGCCAAGATCCTGCACGCCTCGACCAGCGAGGTCTACGGCGATCCGGACGTCCATCCGCAGCCGGAGAGCTATCGCGGCAACGTCAATCCGATCGGCCCGCGGGCCTGCTACGACGAGGGCAAGCGCTGCGCCGAGACGCTCATGTTCGACTACCACCGGCAAAACAAGGTGCGGATCCGCGTCATCCGCATCTTCAACACCTACGGGCCGCGCATGCATCCCTACGACGGCCGGGTCGTGAGCAACTTCATCCGCCAGGCGATCGTCGGCGAGCCGATCACGCTCTACGGTGACGGCTCCCAAACGCGCTCGTTCTGCTTCGTCGATGACCTCATCGACGGCATGCTGGCGATGATGGCCGCCCCGGACGACTTCATCGGGCCGGTGAATCTCGGCAACCCTGGCGAGTTCACCATCCGCGAACTTGCCGAGCGGGTGGTGAAGGAAGTCGGCGGCCGCTCCTCGATCGTGCAGGCCCGTGACCTCCCGCCGGATGATCCGAAGCAGCGCAAGCCCGACATCACCCTGGCCCGGACTCGCCTTGGGTGGGAGCCGAAGGTGCCCCTGGCGGAGGGACTGAAGACGACCATCGGGTACTTCCGCTCGATCGACCTCTCGCGGTACCGGCCTCCGACCCCAAACTTCTGACGACCCCCGTTTCGCCGCGACCATGGCCACGCTCTGTGGACAACTCCTGAGCGCCGCGGTGGTGGAATTTCTGCCTGTTTTGAGCGAATCGACGGCGCGCGAGGGTAAGGTGTCTGGCGTCGGGAAAGGAACGAGCTCGTACGGCCAGCTCGAAGAGCTGTCCGAACGGCCTCCAACTTTCATCCGAAAATTCACCAAACATCCCTTGACGACTCGACAGGGTTCGCTACCGTACGGACTCCAAACGGAAGCGGACACGCGACACAGCGAGTCAGGCAACTTCAGTTCGGTGCGGACGGTGCCAGATGCGTGCCCGTGAGGCGGTGCAAGCCGCCTCCGTCCACGCGACGGGACAGGCCGCGGAAGGCCGTAGGTCATCACCGCCCGCCGCTTTCTTCCAGCGCTGCTCCAGCGTCGGGAGAGGAGCGGGTACCAAGACTCGGCGGAGAGCGATGGGGGGTGCGGCCCCCGCGTTCGCCGGCCGAATCCATCCGCCACGTCAGCAAGCGTGGGAGCCTTGCGAGGCGACCGGCAGCGCGACTGGCGGATGAAGGGCGCCCATGAACCTGAACCGACAGGTGAGTGGGCCGGTGAACGGGCGGATGATCGGGATGTCTGGATTCCACTCGCTGTGTCGCGACCGCAGCCGTCTGAGTGCGAGCCGCCGCTCAACGCGGCATGTCCCGCTCTCCGACACCCAACAGCAATCACCACAGTTGAAGTTCATTCAGGTTCAGGAAGACCACACGCCACAGGAAGGCACACCATGGCCAAGGGCACGATCGAAGACAAGCCGGCAACCACTCCGAACGCCATTCACAGCAGGATGACCAGTCCGCCAAGCGGATCGTCGACGGGCATGCCTTCCGGCGCAGCGCCCGGGTCTTCCTCGGTCTCCTCGGCATCCTCGGCGCAGGGGGGGGCGCCGAACACTCAGAAGCCGTCGGCGGGCAGCGCCGCGCCGGCGTCATCAAATGGAGCGAAGGAGACGTCGCGGGTGGCGCCTCCGACGGGCATCGTCGGATCCTCGCGTGTCTCCAGCACCGCGAACACCCACGAGACGCGATTCGCTGATCCGAAGGCTGACCAGTCCATGGACGCCAAGGGAAAGAGGGCTGCCCTTGAGCGGGCGATGGGGCAGATCGAGAAGACCTACGGCAAGGGCTCGATCATGACCCTGGATGGCGACAACACGCCCCAGATTCCCTCGGTCTCGACGGGAGCGATCAGTCTTGACCTCGCACTCGGCGGACGGGGCTTGCCGCGCGGTCGTGTCGTTGAGATCTTCGGACCGGAATCCTCGGGCAAGACGACGCTGGCCCTCACCGTCATCGCCAACGCGCAGCGGGCGGGCGGCGCGGTGGCGTTCATCGACGCAGAGCATGCGCTCGATCCGAACTGGGCAAAGAAGCTCGGCGTGAATCTCGACGAGATGCTCGTTTCGCAGCCGGACACCGGCGAGCAGGCGCTTGAAATCTGCGAACTGCTGGTTCGCTCGAACGCGATCGACGTCATCGTGGTCGACTCCGTGGCCGCCCTCATCCCCAAGGCGGAAATCGAGGGCGAGATGGGCGACAGCCATGTCGGCCTGCAGGCTCGCCTCATGAGCCAGGCACTCCGCAAGCTGACCGGTGCGATCTCGAAGAGCGAGACCATCGTCATCTTCATCAACCAGCTTCGCGAGAAGATCGGCGTGATGTTCGGCTCGCCCGAGACCACCACTGGTGGCCGCGCCCTCAAGTTCTACGCCTCGGTGCGCATTGACATCCGCCGCATCGGCGCGATCAAGGACGGCGAGGTCAACGTCGGCAATCGGGTGCGAGCCAAGGTCGTGAAGAACAAGATCGCCCCGCCATTCCGTGAGGCCGAGTTCGACATCATGTTCGACGAGGGAATCAGCACGTCGGGCGACCTGCTCGATCTCGCCGCGGCTGATTCGGTCATCGACAAGAGCGGCGCATGGTTCTCGTACGGGGCGACTCGGCTTGGCCAGGGACGCGAGAACGCCAAGCTCTTCCTACGGCAGAACCCCGATCTCTTCGCAGAGATCCGCGCTGCAGTCCTGAAGAAGCGGCTCTCCAGTCCGTCAGTTCCCACCAAGGCTGCTGCGTCGGCTCCCGCCGGCGATGCGGATGACTGAGTGCGCCAACGCCTGGAGCCGGCGGGACGACCCCGCTGAGACGTGCCTTCTCCTAATTCCTGATCGACTGCCGTACGGCCCCTGATGGAGGTCAGGGGCCGTACGACGTCGATTCCATGTCGGAGCGACGGGACCGAATCATGGTGCCGAGCTTCGGTGTCGGCTGCCCCGTGTCGGAGCGGTGCAGCCGGCGCAGGCGGCGAGCAGCGGGTGGGTGGCGCCCTGTCGGAGGGGATGGGGCGCCATTCCCCCGCGCTCGCGGCCTCCATGGACAATGTTGGGGACACGGAGAGGCTCCCAAATCCGTCCAGGGCGACGTCATGTGGTTGAAGCACTGGGGCTGGAGCGAGAATCAGGATCGGCTACGTCTCCGCGCGTGCGAGGGCACTCGAATGCGTCGCATCGCGGCCGGTTGGCGACATCGATGGCTGGTGCTACCATGCCCCGCTTCCCGCGGATGTGGCGGAACTGGCAGACGCGCAAGATTCAGGTTCTTGTGGGAGTAAAATCCCGTGGAGGTTCGATTCCTCTCATCCGCATTCGAGCCCGGCCAGTTGGTCGGGCTCGTTCACTTGAGCGAGGTCCGGGGCGCTTGCCCGGACCGACGGGTCGCGTTCGGTCACGCAGCGCCGAGCGCGATCGCCTTGCGCGGCAACCTTGCGCACCGAGGGCGTCGCTGCCTGGTCACGGTGTCAAGCGACGTGATGGTGCGGCGGGCCGCGCGTCCGCCCGCGCCTCCGCTGCCCACCTGCCCAATTCGAGGCGTCAGCAAAGCGACTCATGCCTGAACTTCTCTACCTGGACAACAACGCCACGACGCAGCCGCTTCCGGAGGTCGTTGCGGCGATGGGCGAGTGCCTCGGTTGCGACTGGGCGAATCCGTCGAGCATCCATCGGGCGGGAACGTCCGCTCGTCGCCGGGTCGAGCTGGCGCGGGAGTCGGTGTCGCGGCTCATCGGCTGCCAGGAGCGCGAGCTGATCTTCTGTTCGGGAGGAACGGAGTCGACGAACCTCGCCATCCTCGGTTCGCTCGAGCTGATGCAGTCCTCCGTGCCGACACGTCGTGTGCTGATCACGAGCAGGCTCGAGCACAGCGCGGTCCGGGAGACGGCCGACGCGTGGACTCGGCGCGGCGGGGAAGTCGTCTGGGCCCGCCACGAGCCATCCGGGGTCGTGGACCTCGACTGGCTCGCATCGACGCTCTCCGCCCGCGCAGACGAAGTGGCGTTGGTCAGCCTGATGTGGGTCAACAACGAGACGGGCGTGATCGCTCCGATCGATCGCATCGGGGCCCTCTGCCGTGAGCACGACGTCCGATTCCACACCGACGCCACGCAGCGCGTCGGGCGAATGCCCGTCGATGCCGCATCGCTGCAGGTTGACCTGCTGAGCTTCGCGGCGCACAAGTTTCACGGCCCAAAGGGCATCGGCGGCCTTTACGTCCGCAGGGGCGTGCGGATCGAGCGTCAGATCATCGGTGGGCCGCAAGAGCGGGACCGACGTGGTGGCACCGAGAATGTTCCCGGGATCGTCGGTATGGGCGTTGCTGCCGACGCCGCGCGCCTCTGGATGGCTTCCGACGGACCGAACAGCCGCGGTCAGCTTGGACTCCTCTGCGAGCGCCTCGAGCGAGGCATCCTCTCGCGGTGCCCAGGCGCGACGGTGAATGGCTTCGACGCGCCGCGCATCTGGTCGACGACGAACATCGCGTTCCCGCGTCTGGAGGCCGAGGCCATCTTGCTCCTCCTCTCCGAACGGGGGGTATGCGCAAGCGCTGGCGCCGCGTGCAGCAGCGGAAGCCTCGATCCCAGTCCGGTCCTTCTCGCGATGGGCGTTCCGCCCGAGTTGGCCCATGGCTCGGTGCGATTCTCGCTGTCGCGCTTTACGTCAGTGGCGGATGTCGATCGCGCCCTCGAGATCATCCCGGCGTGCATCGCGAAGCTGGCGCGCAGCAGCGACGCCGCGATCTGAAGCCGCACGCGGTCGCCAACGGCGCCGCGCGGCCAGCCGCGCCGCGATCTCGGCGCCCGCCGACGTTCGCGCTCACCGGCGCTTTCGATACCACTCAATGAGCGCGTTCGTGCTTCCGTCGTGCGCGAGCTTCGGCTTTGACTCGTGAAGCTCCGCGATGATGCGCTTGGCCAGCACCTTGCCGAGCTCGACGCCCCATTGGTCGAAGCTGTTGACGTTCCAGATCGTCCCCTGCACGAAGACCTTGTGCTCGTAGAGCGCAATGAGGCGACCGAGGACGCGCGGGGTCAGCGCCTCGCCCAGAACGGTCGTGCTGGGCCTGTTGCCCTCGAAGACCTTGTGCGGAACGAGCCACGACGGGACTCCCTCCGACGCGACCTCGTCCTTGCTCTTGCCGAACGCCAGCGCTTCGGCCTGGGCGAACATGTTCGCAAGAAGCTGGTCGTGCTGGTCGGCCACGGGGTTGATCGGCCGGCAGAAGCCGATGAAGTCGCAGGGTACCGTCCACGAGCCCTGATGGATCATCTGGTAGAAGGCATGCTGCCCGTTGGTTCCGGGCTGCCCCCAGATCACGGGACAGGTGTCGTACCCGACCCGCCTGCCGTCGAGCGTCACGGTCTTGCCGTTGCTCTCCATCTCCAGCTGCTGGAGGTAGGCGCTGAACCGGCTGAGGTACTGGTCGTAGGGCAGGACGGCGACGGAGCCGGCGCCGAGGAAGTTGGCGTTCCAGATGCCGCACAGGGCCATGAGCACCGGAAGGTTCTTCGCCAGCGGCGCGGTGGCGAAGTGCTGGTCCATGTCGCGGAATCCGCCTAACAGTTCGTTGAAGCCGTCCGGTCCGACCGCGATCATCGTCGAGAGGCCGATCGCAGAGTCCATCGAGTAGCGGCCGCCGACCCAATCCCAGAAACCGAACATGTTCGCGGTGTCGATCCCGAACTTCGCGACCTCCTCGGCGTTGGTCGACACGGCGACGAAGTGCTTCGCCGTCGCCTTCGAATCGCCCTTGAACGCCTTGAGGCACCAGGTCCGCGCCGCCTTGGCGTTGCTCATGGTCTCGAGCGTCGTGAACGTCTTGCTTGACACGACGAACAGCGTCGTCGACGGGTCGAGGTCGCGCACCGCCTCGGAGAAGTCGGTCGGGTCGACGTTGCTCACGAATCGGAAGGTCAGCCCGCGGTCCGCGAAGGAGCGAAGCGCCTCGTAGGCCATCGCCGGGCCGAGGTCGCTTCCGCCGATGCCGATGTTCACGATCGCGGTGATCGGCTTCCCGGAATGCCCGAGCCACTTGCGGTCGCGGACCCGCTTCGCGAACGCCGCCATGCGGTCAAGCGTCGCGTGCACCTCGGGCACGACGTTGAGACCGTCGACCTTGATCGTCGCGTTGCGCGGCGCCCGCAGCGCCGCATGCAGCACCGCGCGATGCTCGGTGACGTTGATCCGATCGCCACGGAACATCGCCTTGACCCGTCCGCGCACGTCCGCTGCCTCGGCAAGCTGCAGCAGGTCCGCCAGGATCGCATCGTCGATCCGCTGCTTCGAGAAGTCGGCCCGGAGATCCAGGGCCTCCACCGAGAACTTCGCCGCCCGCTTCGCGTCCTTGGCGAAGAGCTCCCGGAGCGAGAGTTTCGCGATCCGCTTGGCGTGGCCGGTCAGTGCCTTCCATGCCTCGGTTCGGTCCGGACGGAAGCCCCGGCAGAGGGAGGAATCCTTGGGGGCGGTCTCGGCGGAGGGGCGACGCTTAGTGACGGGGCTGGGCACGATGAACTCCGGTGGCGCGAGGCCTGGGATGGGAACGACCGAAAATCCTTGCATCGGTTCGATGACAGGGGTAGCTCGAAGGGGAGTTGCACCGCGGCCGCCCTTCGGGCGCCTTCCGCCCACCTTGGGGAACGCCGGGCGCACCGCCGGTCGATAGTGGGGGAGGTCGCGCGCCCCGCGCCCCCGGCACGGACCGCTCGGTTACCCTCCACGGGGACAGCCGCGGTCCCAGCCCCACCCTTACGAAGAGGTCGCCATGGAAGGAACTCCGAACGTCACCGGTCGTCTCCGTCAGGTCGGTCAGAGCATCTGGCTCGACAACATCACCCGACGGCTTCTCGACTCGGGAACGCTCGATCGCTACATCCGCGACCTCTCCGTCACCGGCCTCACCAGCAATCCGACGATCTTCGAGAAGGCCGTCTCGGGCTCGAGCGACTACGACTCCCAGGTTCGCTCGATGGCCGATCGGGTCCGCGACCCGGAGGCGATCTTCTTCGAACTCGCCATTACCGACCTCGTCCGCGCCGCGGACCTCTTCCGCCCGGTCCATGACCGTAGCGGCGGCGTCGACGGCTTCGTCTCCCTCGAAGTCTCGCCGATGCTCGCCAACGACACCAAGGCGACGATCGAACAGGCGAAGTCGCTCTTCGCCAAGGCCAACCGGAAGAACCTCTACATCAAGGTCCCCGGAACGCCGGAGGGCATCCCCGCGATCGAGGAGCTCATCGCGGCGGGCATCCCGATCAACGTGACGCTCCTCTTCTCGAAGGCCCAGTACGTCGCCGCCGCCGAAGCCTATCTCCGCGGACTCGAGCGCCGCGCCGCCGCCGGCAAGAGCCTCGACGTCTCCTCCGTCGCCAGCCTCTTCATCTCGCGCTGGGATCGGGCGACGACCTCGTCGCTTCCCGCGCCGCTCCAGAACAAGGTCGGCATCGCGGTCGGCGCCGAGTGCTACAAGGCCTACCTCGACCTCATCACCTCGCCGCGCTTCGCCGCCCTCGAGGCCAAGGGCGCCCGCCCACAGCGCCTGCTCTACGCCTCGACCGGCACCAAGGACCCGGCGCTCCGCGCGTCGATGTATGTCGAAGCGTTAGCCAGCCCCAACACCGTGAACACGATGCCCGAGGAGACGCTTCTGGCCTTCTCGAAGGACGGTCGCCTCCGCGAGCTCGTCGCCACCGACGGCGTCGCCGCGGACCTGACGCTGAGCGAAGTCGCCAAGTGCGGCATCAACCTCTCGGCGGTCGCCCAGAAGCTCCAGGACGAGGGCCGCGATGCCTTCATCAAGAGCTGGAAGGACCTGATCGCGGTCGTCGAGAAGAAGGCCGGATCGCTCGTCGCCCGCTGACGCGGTCCCTTCGGGCTCGCCGGTGAGCGCTTGGCCGTACGCGGCTCCGTTACACTGCGGAGCCCATGTCTGCCTTGGATCTCTCGTTGCAGGAACGCGATTCCGTCGCCACCACGCTCGCCCGCGCGGTGGCCGCGCTGCGCTCGATACAGAAGCCCGATGGCCACTGGTGCGGTGAGCTCGAGGGGGACTCGATCCTCCAGAGCGAGTACATCCTGATGAAGTGGATCCTCGGCCAGGAGCGGCAGGCGATGGTTGACGGCCGCGACGGCGTCGAGGTCATGCGCAAGCTGACGACGATGCTCCGTCGCCAGCGCCGTCCGGACGGCGGTTGGGGGCAGTACCCGGGCTCGGGCATCGATCTCTCGGCGACCGTCAAGGGCTACCTCTGCCTGAAGCTCGCCGGCGACGATCCGAATTCGCCCGAGATGCGCCGCACACGCGACCTCGTTCGCGCGATGGGCGGCGCCGAGAAGTGCAACTCCTTCACGAACTTCTACCTCGCCGCGCTCGGCCAGATCTCCTGGGAAGCGGTGCCGGCGATCCCGCCCGAACTCATCTGGCTGCCCAAGTGGTTCTACTTCCACATGGACAAGATGAGCGCCTGGTCACGGACGATGATCCTGCCGCTGGCAATCGTCACCGCGACGCGCCCGACCCGCGAGCTCCCCGCCGCGGTCGGCATCGACGAACTCTTCGTTGACCACGACGCCCGCCATCGACTGAAGATGCGCGACGACGTGCCACGCTTCTGGAAGCTCTTCTTCGGCGCCGCCGACCGCTTCCTCAAGTGGGCGCAGTCGAACGGCGGATCGCCGAAGCGCGAGGAGGCGATCCAGGCGGCCCTCGACTGGATCGTCGAACGCGCCGGCCAGGACGGTCCTGCGGCCACCGACGGCCTCGGCGCCATCTTCCCGCCGATGGTCTACATCCAGATCGTCTTCAAGGCCCTCGGCTACGACCGCGAGCACCCGCTCGTCCAGCGCGCCGAGCGCGAGCTCGACGAGTTCATGATCACGGAGCCCGACGGCGAGACCATTCGCATCCAACCCTGCTTCTCGCCGGTCTGGGACACGGGCATCGCCCTCTACGCCCTCGCCGACTGCGGTCTCGAGGCTTCGCCCAGCTCGCAGTCGGCCGCGCTCTGGCTGCGGTCGAAGGAGTGCCGCTTCGTCGGCGACTGGAAGAACAACGTGCCGCAGGAGACGCCCTTCTCCGGCTGGTTCTTCGAGTACCACAACGCCCACTACCCCGACTGCGACGACACCGCGATGGTGGCGATGGCCCTGCGCCGCACCGGCGGCACGGAGAACCTCGAGGCCAGCGGCCGCGGCATCCAGTGGCTCTTCGCGATGCAGAACAAGGACGGCGGCTGGGCGGCCTTCGACCGCACCGAGGATCGCCGCATCCTCGAGTACGTACCGTTCGCGGACCACAATGCGATCCAGGATCCCTCGTGCCCTGACATCACCGGCCGCATCCTCGAGTGCCTCTCCTGGCACGGCTACCGCAACGATCATCCCTGCGTGCAGAAGGCCGTCGCGTACGTGCGGAGCGAGCAGCGTCCCGAGGGCTGCTGGTTCGGGCGCTGGGGAGTGAACTACATCTACGGCACGTGGCAAGCGGTGATCGGTCCGATCCGCTGTGGCGAGGACCGCTCGCAGGAGTGGATCGCCCGAGCCGGCCGTTGGATCAAGAGCATTCAGAAGCCCGACGGCAGCTTCGGCGAGACCGCCAACAGCTACGAGGATCCGAAGCTCATGGGCACCGGTCCCTCGACGGCGAGCCAGACCGCGTGGGCGGCGATGGTGCTGCAGGAGATCTACGGCAAGGACGACCCCGACCTGAAGCGGGCGATCCTCTGGCTCTGCTCGACGCAGCTCTCCGCCGCCGACGCGCCGCATCGGGACCGCAATCCCGACGGCGATCCGGCCGGTTCGTGGGTCGAGACCGAGTTCACCGGCACCGGCTTCCCGAAGGTCTTCTACCTCCGCTATCACCTCTATCGCCTCTACTTCCCGGTGATGGCGATCGGCCGATTCGCCAAGGCCCACGGGATCGCCTTCGACCACGCGGTCGATCGGACGGCGGCGCGAGCGTCGTCGCTCGTCGGTGCATAGCCGTGTCCGAGGTGACGATCCCGCTCTCCTTCGGCACCCTGCGCCGCCTGCGCGACGACGACGCGGAGTCGATGGCCCGCCACGCCAACGATCGTCGCGTCTCCCTCCAGCTCCGCGACCGATTTCCCTTTCCGTACGCGCCGGAGGATGCCCGCTCGTTCATCGAGCTCATCGCAGCGGACGACCCGCAGCTCCACTTCGGGATCGAGATCGGCGGCGAGGTCGTCGGGGCCATCGGCCTGCAGCCGCTGGACGACGTCGAGCGGCTGAGCGCCGAGATCGGCTACTGGCTCAGCGTCGAGTTCTGGGGCAAGGGAATCATGCCGGAGGCGGTCCGTGCCGTGACGGACCACGGGCACCGTTCGCTCGGCTGTCGGCGCATCTTTGCCAAGGTCTTCTGCGGAAACGCACGCAGCGAGCGGGTGCTGGAAAAGGCAGGCTTTTGCCTTGAGGGGCGGCTTCGGTCGGCCGTGATCAAGGAGGGTCGGCTGCTCGACGCGCTTCTCTACGCCCATGTGGTCTGAGCGCCCGCAACGGGCGCCGGATCCGAGACTACATTGCCCGCATGCTGGGCATCGACCACCTGAAGTCCGCGCTCGTCGCGGCCGCGGCCATCGCCTTGGCCTGCTCGAACGTCGCGTTAGGGCATCCGCCGTACATGGACGACCCGCGGCTCGGCGACGACGGCCCGTGGCTCTACGTCCGCAAGCAGACCCGGCCCGACTCCTTCCGCCAGCTCGAGGAAATCCTCCCGACGCCCAACGACCAGCGCACCGCCTCCGGCGCGCCGGGCCCGAAGTACTGGCAGCAGCGGGCGAGCCATCACATCAAGGCGACGCTCGACGACGAGAAGAAGACCATCGTCGGGTGGGAGCGCATTCGCTACGAGAACCACTCGCCCGACGAGCTGACCTACCTCTGGCTGCAGCTTGACCAGAATCGATTCCGCTGGGGCTCGAACGGAGACCTCGCCCAGAACGCCCCGAACCTCGCCGATCGGCAGTCGATCGGTTGGCTCCGCGGCATCGTGATGCAGCAGCAATGGAACGGCGGATACGCGATCGCGTCGGCGAAGCTCGCCGACGGCACGGCGCTGCCGTTCTCGGTGGTCGACACGATGATGCGGATCGACCTGCCGGCGCCGCTCAAGGCCGGCGCGACGATCGAGTTCGAGATCAGCTACTCCTTCCCGGTCCTCAACAGCCGCATCCAGCGGGCCCGCTCCTGCTACGAGCTGCTTCCGGAGACCAACTACCCGATCTACGAGATCGCCCAGTGGTTTCCGCGCATGGCCGCCTACACCGACGTGAACGGCTGGCAGCACAAGCAGTTCCTCGGATCGGGCGAGTTCACGCTCGAGTTCGGCGACTATGAGGTCGAGCTCGACGTGCCCGACCACTTCGTCGTCGCCGCGACCGGCGAACTCCAGAACCCCGACGAGGTCCTCACCGCCGCGCAGCGCGAGCGGCTCGCCCAGGCGAAGTCCGCGACCGAGCCGACCTTCATCGTGACCCACGAGGAGGCGAGCGAGAATCAGAAGCGCAGCGCCACCGGTCGGCGGACCTGGCGCTTCAAGGCGGAGAACGTCCGCGACTTCGCGTGGGCCGCGAGCCCGACCTTCGTCTGGGACGCGATGGCCGCGCCGGTCAGCGACTATCGCGGCACGCTCGTCCGCACCTCGCTGGCGATGAGCTACTACCCGACGATCTCGACGGACCTTTGGCACCGCTTCAGCACCCACGCCGTCGCCCACACCCTCGATACCTATTCGCGCCATGCCTATCCCTATCCGTATCCGGTGGCGATCAGCGTCAACGGGCCGGTGGGGGGCATGGAGTACCCGATGATCTCCTTCAACGGCCCGCGGCCCGAGAAGGACGGCACCTGGTCCCGCGGCGCCAAGTACGGGCTCATCGGCGTCGTCATCCACGAGGTCGGGCACAACTGGTTCCCGATGATCATGAACAGCGACGAGCGGCAGTGGACCTGGATGGACGAGGGGCTCAACACCTTCTTCCAGTACCTCGCCGAACAGGAGTGGGAATCGAAATACGAGAGCGGCCGCGGCGAGCCGGCGAAGATCGTCGGCCACATGACCAGCGCCGAGCAGACGGTCATCATGACCACGAGCGAGAGCGTGCTGCAGTTCGGACCGAGCCAGTACGCGAAGCCCGCCACGGCGCTCAACATCCTCCGCGAGAGCGTCCTCGGCCGCGAGCAGTTCGACTTCGCGATGCACGAGTACTGCCGGCGCTGGGCCTTCCGGCGCCCCGAGCCCTCCGACCTCTTCCGCACGCTCGAGGACGCCAGCGGCACCGACCTCGACTGGTTCTGGCGCGGCTGGTTCTACTCGACCGACCACGTCGACGTCGCCGTCGAGCGGGTCGTCTCCTACCGGCCGAAGGGAATCGACGTCGAGGCCGACAGGGCATTCGACCGCGCCCGCCGCGACGGCGAGCGCGACGTCACGCTCAGCGCCGAGCGCAACGCCGCGCTGCCCAAGCGCGACGAGCGCTTCACGAGCCTCAGGGACTTCTATTCGACCTTCGACGAGCTCGACGTCACGCCGCAGGACCGCCGCAGCTACGAGCGATTCATGCATGACCTCGAGGCCGACGAGCTCGAGGCCCTGAAGACGCCGCTGCACTTCACGATCGTGCGCTTCCGCAACCTCGGCGGCGTCGTGACCTTCCTGCCGATCGAACTCACCTTCGATGACGGCACCACGCAGTTCACGCGGCTTCCGGCGGAAATCTGGAGCCGCAACAGCGAGCGCTGCACGAAGCTCTTCGTCACCCAGCGGCCGGTCGTGAAGGTCGAGCTCGACCCGAAGCGCGAGACCGCCGACGCCGATCGCCTCAACAACCTCTTCCCGCAGGCGATTCGCGACGAGCGGTTCGCGGTCGACAAGGACTCGCGCGAGCGGAATCCGATGCAGCGGGCCCGCGACGAGGAGCGCCGCGAGGCCTGCTCGCGCATCGCCACGGCGATCGCGCCGGAGTTCCTCGACGCATGGCGGGCGAAGCCCGCGGCCGAGCGCCTCACGCCGTTGGCGATGGCCAGCGAGCTCAGCGGCCGCGCTCGCGGCAAGGGGCTGCTCGAGGCGCCGCGCGGCAACGTCATCCGCTTCGAGTTCGCCGACGCCCTGCCCAAGGAGGGACAGGAGCCGAAGTCGGTTCGATTCGCGACGGTCATCCTCGACGTCGATGCGCCGCGCGAGAAGGGGGTCGAGCGGCCCGATCCGGTCCGCTTCCTGATCTTCTTCGACGGCTCGGTCGAACCCGACCGCGGACGCTGAGCCGGGGGGTCTCCGTCCCTTCTCGGACCACCCGCGCCAGCCGCGACAGTCGCCGGATTCAGGCCAAACCCGCCTGAACCTGCACCGTCGCTGAGCGCCGCTTTTCGCTTCTCCCGGCCACACTCGATAGTCGTCCTCGGAGGTAGGGACGACCATGGCCAGCATCCGCGCACACCGAGAGACCAGCCGACCCATCGCGATCATTGGGGCCCCCTGCGGCCTGGGAGGCCGCTGCCGCGGAACGGCGCGCGGCCCGCAGGCGATACGTGACGCGGGCCTGGTGCGGCGGCTTGAGGGCCGCGGCCTTCGCGTCGAGGACCACGGGGACGTCTGGGTCGGCGACGTCGCCCGCTGGGAGGGCAACGATCCCGGACCCGAGCTCGCCGGCGCGGTCGGCGCGATGTGCGTCGGCCTGCGCGACGAGGTCCGAACCGCCCTGATTGCCGGTCGCATGCCGCTGGTCCTCGGCGGCGACCACTCGCTCGGCGCCGGTTCCCAGGCTGGCGTCGCGAGCGCCTTCCGCGCCCTGGGCGACGAGCCGCCGGGACTGATCTGGTTCGACGCCCATGCGGACATCAACACCATGGACACCACCCCGAGCGGCAACCTCCACGGGATGCCGGTCGCGGCG
Organism: Phycisphaerales bacterium; assembly: GCA_044220875.1. Taxonomy (GTDB): domain Bacteria; phylum Planctomycetota; class Phycisphaerae; order Phycisphaerales; family SM1A02; genus JAEUIT01. Next base: position 191,176 of record JBGAQH010000003.1, read on the forward strand.
CTCTTGGGCCTTCCGGTCTCGGCGTTCCTGCCCGCCATCGGAAGCGACGGCACGCGCGACCCGCGCCGCATGGTGATGGTCGCCCAGCGCGACATCGATCCGGGCGAGTACCGACATATCGAAGCGTTAGGCGTCCGCGTCTACACCTGCGAGGAGCTCCGCCGTCGGGGCATCGACGCGGTCATGGCCGAGGCGATCCTGCGCGCCGCCGGCGACGACGGGCGATTCTCGATGAGCTTCGACCTCGACTCGCTTGACCCGCGGGCCACGCCGGGCGTCGACTGTCCCGTCGACGGCGGCATCACGCTTGACGAGATGCGCGTTGCGCTCGGCATGGTCGCCGACCACGGCGGACTCGTGCAGCTTGACGTGGTCGAGATGAACCCGACGAAGGACGTCAACGGGAAGACGGCGCTCATCGCCTGCGAGGCTGCATGCACCATGCTCTCGCCGCTCGCCGTCGAGATGCCGCTCTTCGCCCAGCGCGCGGCCGGTTAGCCCTTCGGCGGCTGGCGCGTCGACTCGCGGACCTCACCGAGGATCTGGAGCAGCTCCTCGAGCCGCTCATCCGCGACGGAGGCAAACTGCGCCGCGTGCAGGTCGTTGATCACGTCGTCGAGCTGGTTGAGGAGCCCACGTCCGGTCTCGGTGATGAAGACCCGCACCAGGCGCCGGTCACCGTCGACCCTGCGCCGCTCGCAGAGCCCGAGCTTCTGGAGACGGTCGATCAGGCGGGTCATGTCGGGCACCTCGCTGATGACCTGCTCGCTGATCTCATGGCCGCACCGGCCGTCGCCGCCCGCCCCGCGCAGGATGCGGAGCACGTTGTAGCTCGGCTCGGTGAGCTGAAATGCCCGCAGCACGCGATTCACCTGGCCCTTCAGGACCGACGCCGTTCGCACGATCGAGACGAATGCTTCCTCCCGTGCTGTCGGGAACGGGTTCCGCTTTCCGAGTTCTGCGGCCAATGGCGTGAGGGGACGGGGCATGGACCACGCACAATACCCATTTTCGCTGGGGAAGACACCGAGCCGGAGGGCAGTTCCCGCCCCCCCGATGGGAACGCTGACGGTGTTTCGCCGATTCGGCGCCCGAACCGCCCCGAGCTGCCCCGCTGGCGCGCGAAGCGTTAGAACGGCGGAGGAGCGTCGAAGCGAAGGCGCTGTCCGGTCGCCGGATGGGTGATCGCAAGCGACGCCGCGTGGAGGCAGAGCCTCGGCGCCGCCGCATGCGCCTCGGGCGGGGCGTAGAGCTCGTCGCCCAGGATCGGGTGTCCGAGCTCCCGCAGGTGGACGCGGAGCTGGTGGCTCCGGCCGGTGATGGGCGTCAGCTCGAAGCGCGTCCGGTCGGGTCCCGAGAGCCGGTCGAGTACGCGCCAGTGGGTCGTCGCCGGTCGGCCCTGATCATGGTCAACGATCTGAAGGGCCGACCCCATGGCTGCCTTGCGAAGGGGAAGGTCGATCGTGCCGCGGTCGACGGAGGGATGTCCCCAACCGATGGCGACGTAGGTCTTCGAGGTCTCGCGAGCCTCGAACTGCCGGGAGAGTTCGCGGTGGGTATCGGCGTCGCGGGCCATGACGATGACGCCCGAGGTGTCCCGGTCGAGGCGATGGACGATCCGCGCGCCGGGGAAGGCATCCGCCGCCCTCCGTGCGAGGCAATCCTGCTTCTCCGGTCCGATACCGGGCACCGAGAGCAGTCCGGCCGGCTTTTGGAGCGCAACAAGCCAGCGGTCCAGATGCAGCACTTCAAGCGAATGCGCGGGCTCGTCGGTCACTGGGAAGGGTCCAAGGAGGGGTAGACTACCGACTTCATCCAAACCGTCGGAGGTTCGGCGCGATGCCGCGCCCGCTCCGGCCGCTCGATACGGACATTCGCCCAATGCTCTTCACCACGCTCGCCATGGGCGCCACGCTCGTGGCCCTTCAGTCGCCCGCCCAATCCTCGCCTCACACCGCGCCGACCACCACGCAGCAGCCGACCAAGCCGGGTTCGGCACCGGCCGCGGCGCCGTCGGCGAACACCCAGCAGGGCGGCCCGCCCGCCAGCACCCGGCCGCCAGAGCCGCCCCTTGACTGGAAGACCCTCGAGGCGGGCATCCTCGAGAACCACGTACAGCTCACCTTCTCCGATCGCTTCGTCAAGGCCGGCGAAAGCTACTTCTCCCCGGACGACCAGCGGATCATCTTCCAGGCGGTCGAGAAGCCGACGGACGGCTCCGAGCCCGAGCCCTTCTACGCCATGTATGTGGCCGACGTGATGCGGTCTCCCGCCGGCGCGATCACCGGTCTGGGCAACATCAAGCGGCTCAGCCCCCCCGGCTCGGCCAACACCTGCGGCTGGTTCGATCCGACCGATCCGATGACCGTGATCTTCGCGTCGACCCTCGGCAAGCCGACGGAGAACACCGCTCCCGGCTACCAGCGCGGCAGCGGCCGCTACCGCTGGATGTTCCCGCCGGAGATGCGCATCGTCCTCTGCGACCTCAAGAAGGCCGACGGTTCGGCGCACTGGGAAAATTCGCTTCGGCCGATCATCGGCGACGGCAAGGCCTATGTCGCCGAGGGTTCGACTTCGCCCGACGGCAAGTGGATCATCTACTGCGACCTTCACGAGGGGCAGGGCGACATCTGGGTGATGAACCGCGAGAACGGCGACAAGATCCCGCTCGTGAAGGCGCCGGGCTATGACGGCGGCCCCTTCTTCGCGCCGGACGGAAAGCGCATCTGCTACCGCTCCGACCGCGCGGGCAACAACTTCCTCCAGATCTACGTCGCCGACCTCGCCTTCGACTCGACCGGCCACATCACCGGCATCAGCGCCGAGCATCAGGTGACCCGCGACGCGAACGTCAGTTGGTGCCCCTATTTCCATCCGAGCGGGCAGTTCCTGATCTTTGCGACCAGCGCCGCGAGCCACTCCAACTACGAGGTCTACTCGATCGACGCGGGCGTCGTCGACCGCGATGGCGTGAAGCAGTATCGATACGGCACGAACCAGCGGCGCGTGACCTCGGCCACGGGGGCCGACGTGTTGCCCGTCTTCAGCCACGACGGCCGTTGGATGCTCTGGACCGGCCAGCGCACCGACGACAAGAGCTCGCAGCTCTTCGTCGCCGAGTGGAAGCTGCCCGCCGATCCGAAGATCGAGATGCCGCCCAGCCACTGACGCCCACCGCCGGCCGGATGCAGCGAGCCGTGTGCCCGGACTGATGCCCGCCTCCCACTCCCTGCCTCCGATTCCCCGCATCCGGCGCGCCGCGCCTCGAGGGATCTCCGCGAGAACCGCATGACGCCAGCAGCCGAGAGCCCGATCGACGAACGGCGATACCTCATTCCCTTCCGCAGCATGCTGCTGCCCCACATCGTCACCGACACCCTGGTGATCGGAACGGGCGTGGCCGGGCTGCGCACGGCCATTGAGGCGAGCTCGCACGGCGACGTCATCGTGCTGGCCAAGGACTCGATCGAGTTCTCGAACACGGCGTGGGCCCAGGGAGGCATCGCCGCGGTCCTCTCCGACGACGACTCCAATGTCCTGCACATCGAGGACACGCTCGTCGCCGGTGCGGGGCTCTGTCTCGACGAGACCGTGCGGACCGTCGTCGACGAGGGACCGCGCGAGATCGAGCGCCTGCTCTCCTGGGGCATGCGCCTCGACCGCGATGCCCACGGCGCGCTGCATCTGGGCCGAGAGGGCGGGCATCACCGCAATCGCATCGTCCACTCCGACGGCGACGCCACCGGGCGCGAGCTCGTGCGGACCCTCGTCGCGAAGGCCCGCGAGATCGCCGCGGAGCGCGGAGGCATCCGCATCTTCGAGAAGTGCTTCGCGCTCGACCTCATCACCGCCGGTCCCGGCGCTCCGGTGCTCGGGGCGATCACGCACCATCCCCGCTACGGGCTGCAGATCATCTGGGCGAAGGCGACGGTGCTCGCGAGCGGCGGCGTCGGCCAGGTCTATCGCGAGACGACCAATCCGAAGGTCGCGACGGGCGATGGCGTGGCGATGGCGTGGCGGGCGGGAGCGACGACCGCGGATCTCGAGTTCATGCAATTCCATCCGACGACGCTCTACGTCGCGGGTGCGAGCCGAGCGCTTCTCTCCGAGGCGATTCGCGGCGAGGGCGGCCACCTCGTCGACCGGCGCGGGAACCGCTTCATGGTCGGTCAGCACGAGCTCGCCGAACTTGCCCCGCGCGACATCGTGAGCCGGGCGATCATGGCCCAGCTCGCCCGGTCCCACGACTCGAACGTCTTCCTCGACGTGCGGCACCTGGGCAACGAGCGCTTCGAGGCCCGCTTCCCCGGACTCGCGGCGATGCTCCGTTCCTACCAGATCGATCCGGGCCGCGACCTCATCCCGATCCATCCGGCGGCGCACTACACCATCGGAGGCGTCTGGGTCGACCTCTTCGGGCGCACCGACGTTCCGGGGCTCTACGCCGTCGGCGAAGTCGCCTGCAACGGCCTGCATGGGGCGAATCGCCTGGCCAGCAACAGCCTGCTCGAGGGACTCGTCTTCGGGACCCGCGTCGGCGCCGCGGTTGCGGAGCGAGGCGACGCCAACCGCGGGCCGCTGCAGGTGGTGAGCGACATTCGGCCGAGCGACCGCGGCGAGCTCGATCTCGTCGACGTGCGTTCGAGCCTTCGCTCGGCGATGTGGCGCAACGTCGGCATCGAGCGGCATGGCGGCCGCCTCGCCGACGCCGAGGACATGCTCCAGTTCTGGAGCCGCTACTCGCTCGACAAGATCTTCGACGACCTCGGCGGGTGGGAGGTCCAAAATCTCCTCACCGTCGCGTCGCTCATGACCCGGGCCGCGGTGTGGCGCCGGGAGAGCCGCGGCACCCACCGCCGCATCGATTTCCCCATGAGTGAACCGGCCTTCGAGTGCCATGCGCTCTGGCGGATCGGTCGGCAGGAACCGGAGCTGCGGGCGGTGCGAATGCTGACGGCGTCCAAGGCCTGAGGCGGCGAGAACGGAAGTCGGCGAACCCCATGCGACGAGCGAGGCACATGCGACCGACGGCGTTGGCGAGCGCGATGGCGATCGCGCTTTGCGCTGCCGGCTGCCAGCAGTACCGCATCGAGCGCTATCAGCGTCCGCAGTACTACTACGAGGCCTCCGACGGCGAGCTGAAGGACGAGTGGGTGGCGCCGGACGGTACGGTGGTGAAGTTCACCGCCGACGGCCCCGCGACTGACGACGCCCTCGAGAAGCAGGCCGTCGGCAGCCGCCGGGCCGTCGACAGCGACGGCGACGGCAAGCCCGACGAGGTGCAGCCGACGCCGATCTGGGACGAGCAGAAGGACGGCACCGTGGTCATGCGGGCCTTCCTGCCGCAGCATGTCCTGAGCAACATGATGGAGGCGATCCGCAGCGAGCGCTACGGCGAGTTCTACGACCAGATGCTCTCGAAGCAGGCCCGCGACGGCTTTGACGCGGAGTCGAGGGGGCAGGGGAAGCAGGCCTTCGCGACGTGGTGCGTCAAGCACCGCTCGAAGCTGATGGAGACGCTCAACCGCATGAGCTTCGGCTACCTCTCGAGCGACGTCCTCCTCCGCAAGATGGGCGGCGACGCGTACCGGATCGGCTTCACGCCGCGCGTCGCCGAGCAGTTCCGGTTCACCGTCGTCGACGTCGTGTACGAGAAGGGCATGGTCCGGCTCTCCGGCGTGCGCTGACGCCGGCGCATCGCGCCGGGCGAAGCGTTAGGTATCGGAAAGCGGCGGGAGCGTGCGCTCGATCTCGGCCCGGCGCGGCTCGTGCTGCGGCGGGAGCATGAGCGAGGTCCCTAACAGTGCGCGCGGCTCGTCGACGTCGAAGCCGGGGCCGTCGGTGGCGACCTCGAAGAGGACGCCGCCCGGGACGCTGACGTAGATCGAGCGGAAGTACTGCCGGTCGATCACCGCGGTCGGCGCGCCGCCCGCCTCGCGGAGGGCCTCGCGCACGGCGAGCTGAGCCGGCTCGTCGGGCACGCGCCACGCGACGTGGTGAACGGTGCCCGCGCCCATCGGCTGCCGGGCGAGTGAGGGCTCCTCGACGATTCGGAGCCGCTGTCCGAGTCCGCCCGGCCCGATCGTGAGGTCGTGCACGTTGCCCGCGCTCGCCGCCACCCGAAAGCCGAGCCCGCGGGCGAGGAAGGCGATGGTCCGCTCCGCGTCGGGAACGGTGATGACCGGGCGCTCGATGCCCCTGATCCCGTCCGTGCCGTCGGTCGAGGCATCCACCTCGACCAGCCCGAAGCGCATCCCGTCCGGATCGACGAAGCGAAGTCCGGCGAGGGCATCGGTCGGCCGCTCGTCGAGGGCCTTCGCCGCGTCAAGCCTCCTCCGCCAGGCGCCGAGCGACCCCCGCGGAATCGCCAGCATGATGTCGGTGATCTCCGATCCGCCATGACGGGCCCGCGCCGCGGCCGGGTGGGGGAAGTGGGTGAGGAGCGTCCCCGGCGAGCCGAGCGCGTCGCCGTAGTAGAGGTGATGGGTCAGCGGGTCGTCGAAGTTGACGGTGCGCTTCACGAGCCGGAGGCCGAGGACCTCGGTGTAGAAGCGGACGTTGTTCGCCGGATCCTTGGCGAAGGCCGTGACGTGATGGAGGCCGGTGATGATCGGCGTGACGGAAGCGGTGCTGGTCATGCGGGCCGAAGCGTAGGTGTCTTGTGTCGTCGTGGGGTGGGTGCCCGCACCCGGGGACAGCACCGGTGGACGCGGCCCTCGGCCCAGGTCACCATCGACTCGCCGTGACCTCGATGAGCGTCTTCGTGAGGAGCTGCGAAGGGCTGATCCGAGATCGTGACGGTCGCCTGCCATCTGGCCGATGAAGGGGGCAGCGGCGCGATCGGCGCATGATTGACGCCTCCGAGCGCGATCCGTAGCATGGCCCCGATGCTCTGGCGGACGGGCGCGAGATCGCCGCGGCATCGACGTGGGTCGTCAGTGCGCCGGGGATTGGGCCGCAAGGGACGTGGATTGCCGTCGACGCCGTCTCAACCCTCCAACTCCGCCAAAGGCGCCACCGCACGCTCCCCCACGAGGACCGTCGCCTACGGCATCGCCGTCGCGTGCTTTCTCATCATGGGCCTGGTCGTCTATCGCGATGACCCCGCCGGGAATCCCCAGGCCTTCTTCGAGCTGACGCCGGTCGGCCAGGCGGGTCTCCTTCGCTGGCGAGCCCAGAACTGCAACGTCTGTCATCAGCTCTATGGCTTCGGCGGCTACCTCGGTCCCGACCTGACCCACGTCGCCGAGCGCGTCGATCAGGCGTCCTTCCTTCAGATCCTTCGGGCCGGCACCGGACCGATGCCCGCGTTCTCGCTTTCGGACGAGGAAGCGACCGAACTCTACGCGTTCCTCGCCGAGATGGGCCGCTCGGGGCAGGGGCACCTGAGCAGCGGTCGATCCGCGGCGGTCTCGCCCCGCGCGTGGGACGCAATCTTCACATCGCTCGCGGCCGAGGGGCATGCGGCCGGGATTGAGGTCTTCGAGCGGCTGGAGTGCGGGACCTGCCACCAGCCCTTCCGGTTGGGGAAGATCGGGGCGCCCGATCTCTCGCGCACCGCCGAACGGATGAGCGAGGCGATGATGGATGCGATCCTCCGTCATGGCCGCGGCAACATGCCCTTCTTCGGTCTGAACAACGAGCAGGTCGCAGCGCTCTGTGATCTCCTTCGCGCCCTGAACGCGCGTCGGGCGTCCCTGATGCCGACGGCTCCGCGGCGGCCCACGGTCCCGTGGTTCAACTACGAGCGCCCCGACGCCGCCGCGCCGCAGACGGGGGAATCGAAATGAGCGACGAACGCAACGCCGCCGTCGCCGGAAGCGACTTGGACGCGGGTCGTCGTCAGCTGACGCGCTTCGCGGTGCTCTCGCTGTGGGTGGGACTGGCGGCGGGACTGCTGGGCTCGCTCCTCTTCACGCCCCTCTATCCGATGCTTCGCGTCTGGGGCCTCACGCTCCAGACCCTTCGGCCGCTGCACCTGCTCGCCGGCACCGGTTGGATCTACCTCGCGGGCCTGGCCGTCGTCACCCACCATTGGGCGCGGGCCGACCGATCGCGCCGCCCCGCCGCGGCGTCGGTCCTTCGCTTCTTTCTCTGGACTTGGGCGCTCGGCGTCGCGATCTTCCTGATCGAGCTTCTCCTTCACCGCCTCGGCGGCCGCGAGTACTTCTTCGCGACCGTTCCCTCGTCGATCCTCTTCTGGCTCGGGTGGGTGGTCCTGGCCCTTGCCTACGTGCGCACCCGGCCGGCGGAGTCGGAGCCCTGGCCGGCCTACATCTGGATGTGGCTGACCAGCTTCGGTCTCTTCACCTACGCGTTCGTCGAGACCCACGTCTTCCTGCTGCCCTATTTCCAGGGCCATCCCCTGCGCGACATGGCGGTGGAGTGGAAGTCCTACGGCACGCTGGTCGGGTCCTTCAACCTGCTCGTCTACGGGGCCCTCGGGTATCTCGGTGACTGCATCAACCCGGGCGGCCGCTCCACGCGATCGCGCATGGCGTTCGCCCTCTTCTGGGTCGGCATCATGAACAGCTTCATGAACTATGGCCATCACACGTTCCATCTGCCGCAGACGGAACTGGTGAAGTGGACGAGCTTCACGATCAGCATGACCGAGATCGTGATCCTCGCGAAGGTCGTCGCGGACACGCTTGCGATGGCCCGGGCCGCGCTCGGTGGGGCCTCGCCCGATGGCGTCGTTCGGCTGCTGAACGCAACGCGCTGGTGGACCCTGGTGAGCCTGACGCTGGCCATCGCGATCTCCGTTCCGCCGCTCAATGCCCTCATTCACGGTTCGCTCGTCGTCGCCGGACACGCGATGGGCAGCATGCTCGGAATCGACACGATGGCGCTCCTGGCCGTCGTGGCGTGGCTCGATGCCCGCGACCGGAACGAGGCGGTGCGCTCGCCGCGCTGGGCGATCGTGCTGCTGAACGTCGGCATCGCGCTCCTCTGGTCGGCCCTCCTCGTGGTGGGCTACGACGACAGCGTGCGCCGCTGGGAGGCGGGCATCCTGCCGAGCCGAAGCCTCTGGCCCGGCTGGTTCGGGCGTGTCTTCGTGACGGCGGGGACGTTCATCGCCACCGGCATCGTGGCCCTGACCTGGCGGAGCCTCCTGCCGCGGCGGTGGTCGAACGCTGCGCCCATGGCGTCGGAGTCGGCGTCAGTAACGCCGCCACTGTGATTCGGGAGGCGTTGCTCAGAGGGCGCTGCGGGCGAGGAAGCCGTACAGCGGCTGCCGCGGCGATCACGCTCAGTACAGCATCTTCGTCGCCGCCGCCAGGGCCAGCACGGTCATGACCACGCGAACCGCGGTCACCGGCATGACATGCAGGAGCCGCGCGCCGAGGAGCGCGCCGCCCGCGGCGGTCGGGGCCATGAAGAGGGCGAAGGACAGGGCGTCGCGAGGCGACTCGTGCTGCTGGGAGAGCGTCGCGAACTTGAGGGCGGCGCCGATGGCGGCGGTGATGCAGAGGACCGCCGAGCTCGTGGCGATCGCATTCTTCAGCCGCATGTTGCAGAGAAGCTGCAGCAGCGGCACCAGCAGGAAGCCGCCGCCGAGACCGAGCAGTCCTCCGACGACGCCGGTTCCGGCGCCGGCGGTGGCGAGCCGCGGCGTGGTCGAGTTCTCGATCCGTCCCGGACTTCCCGGCGGTCGCCGATTGGGCCGGATGATGATCTTGAAGTTCCAGATGCAGTAGAGGACCAGCGTGATGCCCAGCAGCAATCGCAGCGTTTCGCCTGGGAAGAGGTTCGACAGCAGCACGCCGACGATCACCGCGATGGCGTTGGTCGTGATGAGCGTGGCGAGCGTCGGCACCCGCACCGCGCCCTCGCGATGGTGACGCAGCGCCGCGGGGAGCGAGACGGCCACGTTCACGGCCATCCCCGCGGCCATGTACATGTGGTGGATCTGCTGGTCCGCGGGCTCGCCGAAGATCCATGGCGAGAAGAGGACGTGAAGCGCGGGCAGGATCAGCACGGAGCCGCCAACGCCGGCGATGCCGCCGAAGCAGCCGGCGACGAAGCCGAGGAGAGCGAGAGCGACGGCGTGTTCGAGTGGCAGGGCAGGCGTCCGGGAGCGAAAGGGCGAAACGGTAGCGGGCGATCAGGAGATGCGATAGGCCTCGTCGCTCGGTCGCACGGCGCGGGCCAGCCAGAGCGGCCGTCGAAGGCCTCCCGGACCGGGACCGGGACGCGTCATGGCAAGCCACTCCCGGTAGATCGCCGTTGACTTGTTGGTGTCGACCTCGACGTCGCCGTATCGGTCGCCCTCCAAGGCCCGTTCGACCCGGACCGCCTGGTGCCAGCAGTGCATGCCCGAGATCGGATCCGGATGCACCGGGAAGGTCAGGTTCTGGTGCACGCCGCCGTCGGTCCACCAGATGCGCTTCGAGTCGGGGTCGGAGCTCTCGAAGGGACCGACGTCGGCCAGACGCCGGAAGCGGAATCGCCCCGGCGCGATCTCCTCGCGGGCGACGAGGGCGCTCGCCCAGCGATCGGTGCCGACATCCTCAAAGAGCCGCCATCGGCCGAGGTGGTGCGAGCAGGCAACGACGCCCGGCCGCATGCCCTCGGTCGTCCAGACGCGATTGACGAAGTGGCCGATCGCGGTGCTCACCCGCACCATGTCGCCGAGCGTGACGCCGATGCGCTCGGCGTCGACGGGATTGATCCAGACCGGGTTCGAGTTCGAGAGCTCGTAGAGCCACTTCGAGTTCGCGGAGCGGGTGTGGATGAGGGTCGGCAGGCGGAAGGTCGGAATGAGGGCGTACTCGCCCTTCTCGACATCGAAGTTCGAGCGATGGATGTGGCTGTGGATGTACCCGGGCATCGCGTACTCGGGCCAGCCCCAATCGACGAGCGTCTGGCTGTGCAGCTCCAGCCGCCTCGAGGGGGTCTTGAATCCGGCGCGGGGCTTGCCGTCGGCGAGGATGCCGACCAGCGCGCCGCCCTTGCGGACCTCACCGGTGGACGCGTTCGGCACCGCGCCGTCGCTGTCCTTGGCGGAGAGCTCCTCCATGTGGCCGTGGTAGGTGTCGGCGTTGACGAGGAAGGCGCCGAAGCGGCGCATGTACTCGAGCGGCGACATCCGCCTTCGCTCCGCCTCGGCCCGAAGCCCCGGCACGGAGTTCTCGAAGATCCACCGGTAGTACTCCTCGACGGTGATGCGCTGGCCGCCGCCGGAGGTTCGGTAGGGGGACTCGAAATAGCGGCGCACGCCGAGCGAGCCGTCGGGATCGATGCGCCAGGAGAGGGCGATCCAGAACTCGTCCTCCTCCCAGACCTCGCCTGGATTCGCCTGATGCGTCCACTCGAAGGTCTCGCCCATGCGCTCCCGCATCACCCGCAGGACCGGCTGTCGGAAGCTGATCCACTGCGACGCGTGCGTCTCCTGACTCATCAGGTCGTGGCGCTCGGCGCCGAGGCCGGTGGGCAGCACGTAGTCGGCGTATTGCGCCGTCTCGCTCCACATCGGCGTGAGGGCGGCGTGCAGGCCGACGAGCTTCTCGTCGCGCAGCACCTGCTCCCACATCATGCCGTCGGGATTCGTCCAGACCGGGTTGTAGACGCGCGTGAAGTACGCGGCGAGCTTGCCGCGCCCGTCCATCAGCATGTGCGGCAGGAGATAGGACAGCTCGTGGTAGGAGAGCGGGTACTCGCGCGGATAGAGCAGCTCGTTCCAGACGTTTTGCGGCGGCGGCTTGAGGAAGGGGGGCGGGACGAACTTGTCGCGGGTGTTCGGGTTGGTGCCGCCGGGAGTGCCGACCGCGCCGACGAGCGCCGAGAGAAGCATGAGGCAGCGCGAGACCTGCCAGCCGCCGCGATTGCCCGCCGCGGCGTTGCGCCAGACATGGGCGGCGAAGCGCGATCCCGCCGCTGCGATCTCGCGGGCGACGCGGATGATGGTCTCGGCCTTCACGTCGCATTCGCGGGCCGCTGCCTCGGGCGTCGCGAAGGCGTAGTGCTCCTTGAGGGCCCGAATGAAGTCGTCGAAGGAGCCGCCCGATCCGATGCCCTTGACCTGCAGCACCTCGCGCCAGTTGACCCAGGTCTCGACGAAGCTCCGGTCGAAGAGTCCCTCGCTCAGGATGACGTTGGCCATCGCGAGCAGGAGCATCGCCTCGGTGCCCGGCCAGGGGGCGAGCCAGTAGTCGGCGAGCGACGCGGTGTTCGAGAGCCGCACGTCGATCGCGCAGAGCTTCGCGCCGGCCGACTTCGCGTCGATGATGCGCTGGGCGTGCGGATTGAAGTAGTGCCCCGTCTCGAGGTGCGAGGAGAGGAGCAGGATGAACTTCGCGTTGGCGAAGTCGGGCGACGGACGATCGGCGCCCATCCACAGCGAGTAGCCGACGCGGGCTGCGGAGGAGCAGACGTTGGTGTGCGAGTTGTGGCCGTCAACCCCCCAGGCCTGCAGCACGCGGTCCATGTAGCCGTCATGGCCGGGACGGCCGACGTGATACATGACCTCGGTGCGGCGGTTCTCGCGGATCGCGGCCCGGATCGGCGCCGCGATCGCGTCGAGCGCCTCGTCCCAGGTGGTCCGCTCGAACTTCCCGCTGCCGCGCTTGCCGACGCGCTTCAGCGGGTAGAGGATCCGCTCGGGGTCCTCGATCTGGTTGAGGGTCGCCGGCCCCTTCGCGCAGTTGCGGCCGCGCGAGCCGGGGTGATGGGGATTCCCCTCGAGTTTCCGGATCCGCTTCGTCTCCCGATCGACGTAGGCGACGAGCCCGCATGCCGCCTCGCAGTTGAAGCAGGTGGTCGGGACGAGCATGTAGCGCCTCTCGACCTTGCGCGGCCAGGCGGCGGCGTCGTACTCGGCCCAGTCATCCCAATGCTCCAGCGGCGGGAAGGACTCGAGCGGCGTCACGGACATGGCGGGTGGGTCGATCACGTGGTGTGCCGGAAGGGGGAGGGGCGGGCGAAGCGTTAGGAGAGCGGCGGCAACTGGCCGGCCCGCACGTACGCCCACTCGTAGCAGAAGAGTCCGACGAGGATCGGCAGGAGCGCGAGCGACGGTGCGACCGGAAGGAGGGCGGCGCCGAGGAGGCCGAGGGCGAGCCCGCCGCTCCAGGCCCGCACGCGCGGCGAGCGCGGCGTGCCGAAGAAGCCGACCGTGCCGAGGAAGGCCGCGGCCTGCGTCGCGTTGGTGGTCTCGTGGCGCCGGTAGCGCTCGTGCAGGGCGATCGCGACGTGGACGAGGGTGAAGATCGCGGCGATGAGGGGGAGACGGACCGAGGAGGCGAAGGGAGCGAGGGCCGCCGCGCCGCAGACGAACGCCTGGGCGGCGAGGTGCGGGAGGAGCCAGCGGCTCTGCCAGAGGTCGCGTCCCTCGCATTGGGCGAAGAGGAAGGCGGTGTAGCAGGCGGCGGCCACGCCGAGGAGCGCCTCCGGCACGCGGAAGAGGTCCGCCGCGGCGCCGGCCCCGACCAAGCGAAGGGCGAGCGCCGTGGCCGAGGCGACGCCGAAGCCGGCGAGCAGGACGCCGCCCTTCACCAGCCAGCTCTGCCAGTTGGGCCGCGTGAGCAGGCGATAGAAGAGGCGCGGTCGGGCGAGGTCCTCGACCAGGAGTCCGGTCGTGACCAGCGTAAAGAGGAGGGCGAGGATCTCCGGCAGGGAGTCGCGGGCCCAGCCTTCGAGGCCGAGGGAGCCGGCGAAGGGGGCGAGCATCGCGGCGCCGGCGGCGATCGACTTCGTGACGAGGTAGAGCGCCACCGGCCAGCGCCACTCGACGCGGTGGCCGGCGTCGAACACGACGCGCGTGTCGCTCAGGACCGGCAGGCTGATCGGCCACGCCTCCGGCTTGTGCGGCGGCCGGTCGCTCCAGATGTAGGTCGAGGGGCGCTCCGGGGCGCCGGGATCGAGGGCCGAGGGCTCGACGCCCTTGTAGTGGACGTTCGGGCCGGTGCGCTGCTCGGGGCGGCGGACGAGCGTCTGGCCGTCGGCGATCATGCGGGCGATCTCGGTGCGCGGATCGCTCAGGTCGCCCACCACGATCGCCCGTTCGGGGCAGACCACGACGCAGGCCGGCTCGAGACCCTTCTCGACGCGATGGGCGCAGAAGTGGCACTTCTCGACGGCGCCGCTCGACTCGTTCAGGTGAATCGCGTCATAGGGACAGGCCTGCATGCACGCCCGGCAGCCGATGCATGCGTCGCGGTCGATGTCGACGATGCCGTCGGCCCGCTTGCTCAGGGCATTCACCGGACAGATCTTGACGCACGGGGCGTTCGAGCAGTGATTGCAGCGCAGCACCGCGAAGTGGCGCCTGACCTCGGGATAGGCGCCCTTCTCGACGTACTTCACCCACGTCCGAAAGTTGCCCACCGGCACGTTGTTTTCCGACTTGCATGCCACGGTGCAGGCATGGCAGCCGATGCAGCGGTCATGGTCGATGAGGAAGCCGTACTTCATGGAGACTCGCGCGCCGCCGTCCGGGAAGGAGTGGCGGCAACGGTACTGCCTCCGGTAGTGAGCCGCAAGGGAAGGACGTCGCGGTGAATGCCTGTGCGCGAAGCGCTGCCGCCGCGGGCATGGCTCGTTCGGGGCTCGGGCTCAGTCCCATTCGCCGAGGAGCGTCGCCAGGTCCGTCGCGTCCACGGCGCCATCGCCGTTGAGGTCGGCCGGGCAGGGCGCGCCGCAGCTGCCCCATGCCCCAAGAAGGATGGCCAGATCCGGCGCCGTCACGTGGCAGTCGCCGTCGAGGTCGGCGGTGCGCGAGGGCAGGACTGCGATGCTGTAGGTTCCCGTGGCGCTCCCCGAGCCGTAGACCACGACCTGGTACGTGCCGGTGGCGGGGAGGATGAACGTCCCCGGATCGTCGACGCAGAGGGCCGGATCATCGAAGAGGAGCGAGCCGCCGGGGGCGACGACCCGCCAGCGCAGGGCGCATCCGCCGCTGCCGTCGAGGAAGCAGACCGCCTCGCCGATGCCTCCCTCGACGAGGTAGATGTCGACGCTCGCCGGGGCCTCGATGTTGCCGGCGCCGGGGCCGGGGACGCCGTCGCTGACCGTCGTCCCGATCGTGATGGGGAACACCTGCGGAGGCTCGACTTCGACGAGCTTGAAGGAGTAGGCGCCGGTGGCGCTCGAGTTCCCGCTGTGGACGTCGATGGTGTAGGTGCCCGTGTCGAGCAGAAGGTATTGGCCCGGATCGGTGACGCAGATCGCGTTGTTCGAGAAGAGTGCGTTTCCCACGGGACTGGTGCACGACCAGAGAATCGAGCAGCCGCCGACGATCTCGTCGAAGTAGACGTTCGTGGGCAAGGCAATCGAGAGCTGGTAGCGATCGATCGATCCTGGCTCCTCGATCACGCCCGCGCCCGGTCCGGGCACTCCGCTCGATACGGTGTCGCCGACGGCGATCGGAAAGACCTGCGGCGCCTCGAGTGACCAGATGCGGAATGAGTATGCGCCGGTGGCGCCGTTGCTGCCGCTCACCTCGAAGACGTACGTTCCGCTTTCGGCCAGGACGATCGGGCCCGGATCGGTGACGCAGATCGCCTGTGATCCGAAGACCGGCGCGCCCGAGGGCGCGGTGCATTTCCAGAGGATCGTGCATCCGCCACCGAGCTCGTCGGCGTAGATCGCCTGCGGCGCGGTCACCGAGAGCTCATAGCGATCGATCGCGCCGGGTTCCTCGAGGAAGCCGGCGCCGGCGGCGGGCACGCCGCTCGAGACGGTCTGCTCAAGGCCGATCCCGAACGTCTCCGGCGGATTCAGGGCCCACAC
Source organism: Phycisphaerales bacterium (assembly GCA_044220875.1). GTDB lineage: Bacteria > Planctomycetota > Phycisphaerae > Phycisphaerales > SM1A02 > JAEUIT01. The sequence goes on from JBGAQH010000003.1 coordinate 206,908, forward strand.
GGTGAAGCCGTAGGTGCCGGCGCTGTTGGTGCTGGTCACGGTGATGGTGTACGTGCCCGCCTCGGGGAGGAGCTTCGTGCCCGGATCGGTGACGCAGATCGCGTTGCTGGTGAAGACCGGTGTCAGTCCGGGACCGACGCAACTCCACACGATGCCGCAGCCGCCGCTCGTCTCCTCGAAATAGACGTTGGTCGGTTCGGTGATGGTGAGCTGATACGTATCGACGGCGCCGGGCCGCTCGATGTTGCCGGCGCCGGGTCCGGGCACGCCGTTCGAGACGGGCTGCTCAAGCGAGATGGTGAAGAGATCGGCGCCGCCCCGGGCCTGCGCCGTCGAGAGCCCCAGAATCAATGCGACCAAGCCCGCGACATATTGACCGATGATCGTGCGCGCCATGAAACTCGCTCCTGCCGTTGCTGGTCCCACGGTAGCGACAGGGGCTGGGTGGCACGAAGCGCCATGTGCCGAATTCGCCGTGGGCCATCCCCATAACCAGCCGGTGTGGGCGAGGCTTCGTCGGCGTCGACAGCCGCCCTGATCGGCGCGAGCGAGAACAACCGCGCCCGGGCCGGGTGGCCCGGGCGCGGTTGGTTGGGTGTGATGGATCGGGGGAGGGTCCGCACGCCGCGGGAGGGTCAGCTCGCCGAGGTCGCCGCCGGCGGCGGGGCTTCGCTTGAGCTGTCGGCCGGCTTCGGTCGGTCGGTCACGAAGGTGAGGTGGTCCTGATCCGGCTTGCGGGTCAGGGTCACGGTGTCGCCTTCGATGAAGTCGCCGGCGAGCAGCTGCTCGGCCAACGAATCCTCGACGTACTGGCCGATCGCGCGACGCAGGGGACGGGCACCGAAGTCGGGGTTGTAGCCCTTCTCGATGAGGAAGTCCTTCGCGGTCTGCTCGAGGACCAGGTGCATGCCCTTCTCCTCGAGACGCTTGCGGACCTTCGACATCTCGAACTCGATGATCGTGTTCAGGTCGTCCTTGATGAGCGGACGGAAGACGATCACGTCGTCGAGGCGGTTGATGAACTCCGGTCGGAAGAACTTCTCGACCTCGCTCATGAGGGACTTCTTGATGCGCTCGTAGTCCTGGACTTCCGCACGCTTCACGAAGCCGAACTGGCTGCCGCCCTTGATGATGTCGGCGCCGAGGTTCGAGGTCATGATGAGAATGACGTTCTTGAAGTCGACGTGGCGTCCGAACGAGTCGGTCAACCGGCCCTCTTCCATGATCTGGAGGAGCATGTTGAAGATGTCCGGGTGGGCCTTCTCGACCTCGTCGAGCAGAAGCACCGCGTAGGGCCGACGGCGGATCCGCTCGGTGAGCTGACCGCCCTCCTCGTAGCCGACGTAGCCCGGAGGCGCGCCGATGAGGCGGCTGACGTTGTGCTTCTCCATGTACTCGCTCATGTCGAGGTAGATCAGGGCTTCCTGATCACCGAACATGAACTCGGCGAGGCTCTTCGCCAGCAGGGTCTTCCCGACGCCGGACGGGCCGACGAAGATGAAGGAGCCCATCGGACGCTTCGGGTCCTTGAGGCCCGAGCGGGCCTTGCGGATCGCCCGAGCGACGGCCTTGACCGCCTCGTCCTGGCTGACGACGCTCTTGTGCAGTTCCTTCTCGAGCTGGAGGAGACGCTGCGATTCGGCCTTCTCGAGGCGAGTCAGCGGCACGCCGGTCATCTTGCTGACGACCTCGGCGATGACTTCCTCGTCGACGGTCGCATGAATCTCGTTCATGCGGGCCCGCCAGTTGACCTGCACCGTCTCCTTCTCCTTGCGGAGCTTCTCCGCGTTGTCGCGCAGTTCGGCGGCCCGCTCGTAGTCGGCGTTCTTGACGGCCTCGTCCTTCTCGACCGAGAGGCGCTCGATCTTCTCCTCGAGGTCGGCCAGATCCGGCGGCTTGGTCATGCTCTTGAGGCGCAACCGGGCACCGGCCTCGTCGATGACGTCGATCGACTTGTCGGGCTGCACGCGACCGGGGATGTACCGGCCGGAGAGCTCGACCGCCGTTCGCAGGGCGGCATCGGTGATCTTGACGCGGTGGTGGCTCGCGTACTTCTCGCGCAGGCCCTTGAGGATCTCGAAGGTCTGCTCCGCGTTCGGCGGCTCGACCGGGATCGGCTGGAAGCGCCGCTCGAGGGCCGCGTCCTTCTCGATGTACTTGCGGTACTCGTCGTAGGTCGTGGCGCCGATGCACTGAATTTCCCCGCGCGCCAGCGACGGCTTGAGCACGTTGGACGCGTCGATCGCGCCTTCCGCGCCGCCGGCGCCGACCAGGGTGTGGAGCTCGTCGATGAAGAGGATGACGTTCTTGGCCCGACGGACCTCATTCATCACCGCCTTGATGCGCTCTTCAAACTGACCGCGATACTTCGTGCCGGCGACCATCATGGCCAGGTCGAGGACGACCAGCCGCTTGTCGAAGAGGAGGTCGGGCACTTCCTGCGAGATGATCCGCTGGGCGAGACCCTCGACGATGGCGGTCTTGCCGACGCCCGCCTCCCCGAGGAGGACGGGGTTGTTCTTGGTTCGGCGGCAGAGAACCTGCACCAGACGCTCGATCTCGTCGAAGCGGCCGATGACCGGGTCGAGTTCGCCGGCCTTGGCGAGCTCGGTGAGATCGCGGCCGAAGGAGTCGAGAGCGGGGGTCTTCGACTTCCCGCGACGGGCAGTCCCGCCGGTCGGATCGATCGAAGGTTCCTTCGGCTCCTGCGGCTCGGCTGGCGGCTCGTCCTGCTCGTTCTGAACGCCCGCGCCGAGAAGGTTCAGGACCTCCTCGCGGACTTCCTCGAGCTTGAGGCCGAGGTTCATCAGCACCTGGGCGGCAACGCCGTCGTGTTCGCGCAGGAGACCGAGCAGCAAGTGCTCCGTTCCCACGTAGTTGTGATTCAGATTGCGGGCTTCCTCGATCGCGTACTCGATGACCTTCTTGGCCCTCGGCGTCTGCGGGAGCTTGCCCATGGTCACCATCTCGGGGCCGCTCTTCACGAGCTTCTCGACCTCGAGGCGGACCTTTCGAAGATCAATGTCCAGGTTCTTGAGGACATTGGCCCCGACACCCGAGCCTTCCTTCACCAGACCGAGCAGGATGTGCTCGGTCCCGATGTACTCGTGGTTAAAGCGCTGGGCCTCTTGGTTGGCCAGGGCCATCACCTTGCGAGCTCGGTCGGTCAGCCGTTCAAACATGGCGGTCTCCTTCAGGCGTTGGGGGTCGGGTACGCACCCGGTCACTCGGCCTGTTGCCCTTCCAGATCAGCGGAGTCCTCATCGGACGGCGTCGTGGGCCTGATTATGGTACTCAGGCTCAGGAACGATGTTCGGTGGAGCTCCGGCGTGAGGTCTGCCGGAGTCGCCTCCGGCGTCGCTCGGGGTTCGCAAGACGCGCGCCGCGCGGAATGACCCGCGCGAGCGAACGCACCGCGACCCCTGCCATCCGTTTCTGTCGGTCGGATTCCCCCGCCGGGACACCGAAACATGGCATCACTCTCTCAGTTTCCTCGTACTACCTTCCGTGCAGGCGGTGCGACCTGTTCCAGCGGTCCTTGGATTCCGCGCCAACGCCTCGCCGTTCTCGTGCTGCTCGACTTCGATCACCCGACCTCGCACCGGAGCCTCGCTGCCATGAAGAGCCTGTTGCTCGTTGTCTCCGCTGCCCTTCTGGCGGTTGGCCCGATCGCTGCGTCGGCCGACGCCCGCGCCCAAGGCCACACCGAACGCCCGCCGCAGACGCCCCCTGATGACGCGCCGCCCGCGGCGCCGCGGACCTCGCCCACGCCGCCGCCGCCAACGCCGCAGCCAACTCCGCAGCCATCTCCGCAGCCGATCGAGCTCGGTCGGCCGCAACCGCTCAAGGTCTCGCTCGTCGCTGGGGGAACCGTGGTCGGCCAGATCACGCGCTGGGACGTCGATGGACTCGACGCCACCGTTGAGGGGGCGGCGCGGCGCCTCCAGTGGGACGACATCGCGCCGACGGACCTCTATCGCCTCCGCAAACGGTTGCTCGAGCAGTTGCCGCAGAGTCAGCGCCGCGAGGCGTCGCTTGAGCTTGCCGCATACCTCTATAGTCGGGCCGACGGCGAGACGCTCGGCGATCGCGCGTTTGACGACGCCAAGCGATGGGGCGCGGGGGCCGATGATCGTCCGCAGGTGCGGGCCCGCGGCGAGGACCGTCGCCAGGCGCGCAACGAGCGACTGGCGCGAGCCGATCGAGCGAGGCTGGCGGAGGGCTCACCCGAGGCCTCGATGTTCGGCAACACCTCCTGGCCCACGCTCACGCCCGACGAGCAGGTCGCCGCGGTCGCGGAACTGCGCAAGCAGACCGTCGAGATGCTTGCCGCCGCGGGGCGCGACGCGACGCCGGTCGAATCGAAGCACTGTCTCGTCTACTCGGCGCTGGGCGTGACCGATGCGGCGCGGCGGGCGACCGACATCGAGGCCTTCATCGAGGCCACGCTCCCCCGACTCGGCCTTCCGAAGGAGGGGTCGCTCTGGCATGGGCGGCTCGTCGTCATCGTGAGCGAGGATCGTGACCAGTTTGCGCTGATCGAAGCCGCGGCGTTCCGCGCCCAAGCTCGCGCCGACGAGATCGCCATCACCCATTACGACGGCCCGAGGGCATTCGTCCACATGCTCAAGCAGGCCGACGAGGTCGGGTCGCGGATCGCCGTCAGCCGGGCCGTCGCTCTCGCGATGCTCCATCGCTTCGTCAGCGCAACGCGCTTGCCCGCCTGGGCCAACGAGGGCTTCGCCGATTGGCTCGTCGCGAGCTATCGCCCGACGAAATCGCTCGACGGGGTCCTGCGCCGTTCGGGGCTCACCGCGGTGCGGGCGTCTTCGGGCTTCGCCCACGCGGCGGCCATCACCTACGCGCCGCACACCTGGCCCTTCGCGGACGCTGCGTCACGCGGCGAGGCGTATGTGCTCGCGTCCTATTTCGCCGAGCACCACGGCGAGGCGTTCCTCGCCTTCGTGAAGAGCGCCAAGGCCGGCGAGCCCTGGCAGGAAGCGTTCGCGCAGGCGTTCAAGGCTCCGCTGGATCGCATGCTCGATGCGGCGTGGGACTTCCACCGGGTCAATGACTGATTGCGGCGTTCGGTGACGACGCGCCCTCGACGATGCGTCCGTCCACGATGCGGACCGTGCGGTCGGCCATCGTGGCGATGGAGCTGTCGTGCGTGACCATCAGGACGGTGAGCCCCTCGCGATGGAGCTCGCGGATGACCGCAAGAATCTCGCCGCCGGTCTTGGCGTCGAGGTTGCCCGTCGGCTCGTCGGCGAGCAGCACGTTGGGGCCGTTCACGAGGGCGCGGGCGATCGCCGTCCGCTGTCGTTCGCCGCCGGAGAGCTCGTTCGGCCGGTGGGTGAGGCGATGGCCGAGGCCAAAGCGCTCGAGGAGCGACTTCGCGCGATTGCGGATGTCGCCGGCGGCGAGCCACGCGAAGGGCGAGCGGCCGGTCATCGCCGGGAGCATCGCATTCTCGAGCACGTTGAGTTCGGGCAGCAGGTGATAGAACTGGAAGACGAAGCCGACGGAATGGGCCCGGTAGCGATTGAGCCCCGCGGCGTTGAGGGCGGTGACGTCGGTCTCTTCGAAGGTGATCGTGCCCCCCGCCGTTCCGGCCCCGCCGCCGGGGCGGTCGGGGCGATCGAGCCCACCAAGGAGATGGAGCAGGGTGCTCTTGCCCGACCCGGAGAGTCCGACGACGGCGACCCATTCGCCCCGCTCGACCGCGATCGATGCGTCGCGCAGCACGGGCACGCTGACCCGTCCCATGCGGTAGGTCTTGCTGAGCCGCTCGGCTCGGAGGATGGGGCGTGCGGTGGTCATCGTCACTCGTACCGCAGGCTCCGGACGGGGTCGGTGTCGGCGGCGCGGGCCGCGGGAACGGCCGCACCGATGACGCTGAAGAGGATCGCGAAGCCCATTGTCATGAAGGCGTTCGTGAAGTCGAGGTGATTCGGGATGCGGCTGAAGTAGTAGACGCTCGGGTCCCAGATCAGGAAGCCGCGGTGATGCATGAGAAGGACGCCGATCCCCGCAAGAAGCAGCGCTCCGACGATCCAGAGCAGCGTGAAGAGGGCGGAGTCGCGGAGGATCGCCATCACCGCGCCGATGCCAGCGCCCGCCGCAAGGCCGAAGACGGCGATCCACAGCCACATCGGCGCCGCTTCGCCCATGGCGGCGTGGATCTCGTTGATGCGATTGATGACCACCCACGCCAGCGCCATGCCGACGCTTGAGCCGGCGACGCCGATCGCAAGACCGTAGGCGAGGAAGATCGCGAGGATGCCGGTGCGCGAGGCGCCGACCGAGCGGAGGACGCCGATGTCGCGGGTCTTCTCGTGCACGATCGACCAGAAAATCGCCAGGACCAGTCCCGCGCAGACGATGTAGACGAGCGAGAAGAGGACCTGCATGAGGCCGCGCTCCTTCTCGACGGGGCCGATGAGGTCCCGCATGCGCTGCTCCCAGGTGAGGATGTCGACGCCTGCCGGCATCGCCTCGGCCTCGGGGTCCTCGGCCTTCAGCGCGGCGAGTCGCTGATAGACCGCCCGCACCGCCTCGCGAAGGGCGTCGGGGGTCACGCCCGGCTTGGCCTTCACGAGGATCGTCGTCACGCGGGCCGAGGAGGAACCGACGCGCAGCGGCTCGCCCGTGGTCGGATCGAACTTGGTCTGCGAGAAGCGGGCAGTCTCGCCGAGTCCGAGGATTTCCTGGGCGTAGTTGAGCGGAATGAGCACCCGCTGGTTGTCGATCTGGAAGACGCCGGTCTGGAACTCGTTGACGATCGCCAGCGGCACATGGCGCTGCGCGTCTGCGGTCGCCGACTCCGTCACGGGGACGACGGTGAGCGAGACCTCGTACTGGGGCATCCAGTGCAGGCGGTCCTGTTCGTGGCTGAAGGGATCGTGGGTGCGGTAGGAGCCGTCGCGCTGGCGATCGTTGAAGGGGGAGATCTCGATGCCGAGGATCGCCCCGGGCAGCGGCGAATTGCTGCGGCTCATCGCCATCGCCTCCGCCTCGCGGTCGTAGTTCGGGTCGAGGCGGGGGTCGTCGGGCTTCATGGCCGCGGCCTCGTCGGCGGTCGGCTTCTTCCAATAGAGAAGCCGGTGGAAGTCGAGGACGCGGGCGAGCGACGAGGGCTCGACGGCCCAGACCTGCACCATCTCGACGGTGCCCTTCCGCTGCGGGCCGTAGGGCATCTTGAGGAGCCCGTAGCTCTCGATGATCGGCGTCGCGGCCTCGGCTTCGGGCAACTGTTCGATGTCCGCGATGAGGTCGCGGTAGTAGGGCATGCCGGCGACGGGCACGTGGACGATGACGTCGCCGACCAGCCGCTTGCCGGAGTCGCGGAGCATGTCGAGAAAGCCGGTCATCACGCTCACCACGACGATCACCAGCGTCACGCAGAGCGCAACGGCCAAGACCGCGATGATCGGCATGATCCGCGTGGTCAGGAATCGCAGGACGAGCAGGGCTTGGTACATCGATCGGGCGAAACGAAGCGGGGCGGATCATACGGCCGAAGGGAGGGGCCAAGGGCGTTCGACGGAGGGATTTCTCGCGATACGCTTGGGGCGTGAATCGTCCCTCCGGATGCGGGCTTGAACTGACGCGCGACGCGGCTCGCGACCTTGATCGCGCAGCACAGGAGCGATTCGGAATTCCAGGCATCGTGCTCATGGAGAATGCCGCGCGGGGCATGGCCGAGGTCGCACGATCCATGCTCGAGGAGACCTCGCCGTCGAGCGCATCGGAACCCGCGATCGCGCCGCGCGGCCCGGTCGTGGTGGTGTGCGGTTCGGGCAACAACGGCGGGGACGGATATGCAATGGCGAGGCATCTCGCCAACGCGGGCCATCCGGTGCGCTGCGTGGCGCTGCGGGCGCCGCGCGCGGGCAGCGATGCGGCGACCAACGCGCTGATCTGTCGGCGCATGGGCATCCCCGAAGTCGGGCTCGAGGCGCTACTGACGGCGCCGGCGCTCGTCGTCGATGCGATCTTCGGCACCGGACTCGATCGGCCGGTGCGTGGGATCGAGGGAGACGCGATCGCCGCGATCAACCGATGCGGGTGCGGCGGCGTACCCATTCTGGCGGTCGATCTTCCCTCCGGCGTGAACAACGATGCGGGCGAGCCCTTCGGCGACGCGGTCCGGGCCACGGCGACGGCGGTGACGGTGGCCCCCCGGCCGGCCATGCGGCTCGCACCGGCCTGCGAGTTCTTTGGCCGTGTCACGATCATCGACATCGGAAGTCCGGCGTGCCTGTGCGCGGAGTTCGGGCGTCGAGCGGATGGCTGACCACGCTGCGGTCGCGTGCGCCGGTTCGGACGACCGTCGCGCCGCGTGGCGGCGTGGACCTGATCGCGCGTAGGGGATCGCGAGGGAGGCTCGTTGAGCTGGGTTCTAGGTTGAGCTGGGTTCTAGGTTGATCTGGGCTAGACTGACCGAATGGAGCTTGGCCCCGTCATCGCGATCGCCTGCACCGCGCTCGCGGCGTTCGTGGCCCTCTACTGGATCGTCGTGGTCGTGGTCGTCGCCCGTCTTCTGCCCAAGCTCCCGCGGGTGGGGGAGGGGCTTCGCCTGACGCCGCCCGCCGAATGGCCGAGCGTCTCGATCGTCGTGCCTGCCCACAACGAGGAGCGGGTCATTGAGGAGTGCGTGCGAACGCTCCTCGCCAGCGACTATCAGCGGCTTGAGGTCATCACGGTGCTCGACCGCTGCACCGATCGGACCCGCGAGCTGCTCCGCCCCTTCGAGGCCGCGGACCCGCGGCTCACGGTGATCGAGAACGGCTCCTGTCCTCCGGACTGGGCGGGGAAGTGCAACGCGGCGCGGGTCGGCGCCGAGCGGGCGAGCGGGCGGTTTCTCCTCTTCACCGATGCGGACGTGCAGTTCGCCCCGACGCTCGTGCGGGCCTCGATGGCGCTCCTCCTCCGCGACGGGCGAGGCCTGCTGTCGATCCTGCCGACGCTCACCACCGGGCACTGGTTCGAGCGCGTTGTGCAGCCCGCGGCGGCGATGGCCCTTCTGCGCATCTATCCCGTGGACCGCGTGAATCGCGACCACCGGCGGCGTCCCTTCGCGAACGGGCAGTTCATGCTCTTCGATCGCGAGGTCTACGAGCGCATCGGCGGGCATGCCGCGGTGAAGGACGACCTCCTCGAGGACATCGCGTTCGCGCGGGCGGTCGAGGCCGTCGGGTCGCGTGGCTTCATCGCCATCGCCGACGGGATGATGGTCGTGAGCATGTATCCGACGCTCGGGGCGATGCGCACCGGATGGAAGCGGATCTTCGTCGAAGCCTGCAAGCGAAAGACCTCGCGCCTTCGGCAGCAGGCGGTGCGAATCGCCGCGATTGGCGTACTCGGCCCGATCGTTCAGGTGGTCGCGCTCGCCGTGGGTCTCTCGCTCGGCGGTCCGTACGCGGGTGCGGCGCTCCTCGCGGTCGGCATCGGAGCGCTGGCCCAGGTCGTCGCGCTGGCGGCGGTGTATCGCCTGAGCCGCTCGCCGATCAGCGGTGCCTTCGGATATCCCCTCGCCAGCGCGATCGTCGCCAAGGCATTCTGGGATGGTGCGGCCGATCTCCGCTCGGGCCGCCCGATTCGCTGGGGTGGCCGCGAGTACGTCCTCACCCCGCGCCGCTGACGGCGCCCCCCTGAGGACGGACCCCTGTATCCTCGCCGCATGCGCATTCTGCTCACCAACGACGACGGCATCACCGCACCGGGCATTCAGGCATTGCACGCGGCGCTCGATGGCCTCGGCGAGGTCATCACCGTCGCGCCGGCGACGGTGCAGAGCGCGATGAGCCACAAAATCACCTTTCACCATCCGCTCATGACCCGCGCGGTCGACGTCAATCCGCGAATGAGCGGGATCGAGGTCGAGGGCAGCCCGGCCGATTGCGTGAAGATCGCCCTGCGGGCCATCTGGCCGGAGCGATACGGACCCGGCGCCCAACCCGACGTCGTGATCAGCGGGATGAACTCGGGCGCCAACGTCGGCATCAACGTGATCTATTCCGGCACCGTCGCGGCGGCGGTCGAGAGCGCGTTTCTCGGCGTGCCCGCGATCGCGGTCAGCCTCCACTTGGGCAAGTCGGCCCGCCCGCACTACCGTCGCGCCGCCGACATCGCCCGCCTCGCCATCGACCGGGTGCTTGAACATGCGATCGATCCCCATTCGGTGATCAACATCAACGTGCCGCGCACGGAATCGGGCGACGCCCCGATGCCGCCGATCCGCGTCTCGCCCATGAATACCGCCGCCGGCATCGATGGCTACGAGCGACGCACCGGCCCGGCCGGGCAGGTCTACTACTGGCCGAGCGGCAACGGCATGGAGTTCGTCCGCACCGACGTCGGCAGCGACGTCGAGCTGCTCTACGAGCGGAGCGTCACGATCACGCCGCTCCGCTATGACCTCACCGACCACGCCCGCATGTCCACGTGGCGCGAGCGCATCGAGCAGCGTTGAGTTCGAGGTCCCAGAATCGCCGGGCGTCGCGACATTGTGCGGGAAGTCGTTGACTCGCGCGACGCCGGTTGCGAGCATGGGCCGACGCGCCCCACGGGCGTCCGGGAGCCCTCATGCCATCACGAGCCGTCCTTGTCGCGTTGCTGTCGTCCCCAATCGTTGCTTCGACGGCGCTTGGCGGCGGCTCGCCCGGACCCGTCGCCCACTGGACCTTCGATGAGGGGAAGGGCGCGATCGCCCATGACACGTCGGGTTACGCCAACGATGGCGCGGTCTTTGGCGCCCCGCTCTGGACCGTGGGCGTCTCGGGCGGCGCGCTCGCGCTCGACGGCATCAACGACTACGTCAACTGCGGCAACGCCGCAATTCTCAATCCGCCGAGCGAGATCACGATCTCGGCCTGGTATCGCCCGACGGTGAGCTTTTCCGGCAGCGGCAACGATCCGATCGTCGACAAGGCGTACGTCTTCCACGCGCCGCCCTACTACCAATACCACCTTGGCGTGACCGGCGACCTCTACGGGGCGTCTCCTGCGTCGTTCGGATTTTCGGTGAGCGCAGGTGCGGGAGCCGGGACAGCGCAGGGCGCCTGGGCGACGAACAACTGGTACCACCTCGTCGGGACCTACGACGGACTCAATGCGACCTTCTACGTGAACGGGCAGCAGATCTCGACCTTCGCGGGCCCCGGCGGCACGATGAGCGACTTCGGGCGCCCGCTCCTCATCGGTAAGTTCGCCAACCTTGACTTCTATCTCCCCGGCACCGTGGACGACATCCAGATCTACGACCGCGCGGTGACCTGCGGCGAGGTGCAGTATCTCTTCGAGCATCCCGGCGAGGTGTCCTTCGGGCCGGGCACGGTGGTCGCCGACCTGAGCGGCGACAACGCCGTCAGCGGCGCCGATCTGGCGATTCTCCTCGGCGCGTGGGGGGCCTGCTCCGCGTGCGAGGCCGACCTCGATTGCAGCGGTGCGGTGGACGCCGGCGACCTCGCCGTGCTGCTCGGGGCGTGGACCGGCTAACGCGACGCTCGCTACTGAACAAGGACGAGCTTGATCCGCACCGCGATCGTGTCCTTGCTCTTCAGCTTTTCGAGCGGCTTGCCCGAGGCCCGCCATCCGGCGATCGCGTCGAGGATGGGCCCGTCAATGTCGGCGAAGCCGGAGTTCGTGACAAAGCCATAGGACGCGGGCTTTCCCTCGCGGTCGAACTTCACCTCGACCACCGGGTTGCGCGGCGTGGTGGTCACGAGCGTGAGCACGGTGAACTTCGGCTTGCGGGTCTTGATGTTCAGGCCGCGGGCCGCGATCGGACGGCCATTCTTCCAGACGCTCGGGGGCACGCTCACCACGCTCGTTGGATCGCTCTCGCTGTCGGAAACCTCGCCGTCGCCGACGTTGTCGCTTCGCTTGGGACCGGGCGTCGCGGGATTCGCCGGCGCCGAGGAGCCGGGTGGGGTCATCGGTTGGGGGGGCGTTGGCTGGGACTGATCGGTCGGGTCCGTGGTCGGAGGGGTCGCTTCGGCTGGGGGCGCCGGCTGCGGATTCCTCTCGCTCTTCGACCCGTCCTTGCTGCCCTCGACCGGCTCGGCGGTTGGCGGCGCGGAAGGCGCCGGCGGAAGCGGTCCCGCCACGGGCGGTGCGGTCGGCGGCGGCGAGGGAGGTTGCGGACCCGGCGCTGGGTCGGCGGGATCGCTCGGCGGCGGATCGGACGGGTCGCTCGGATGAGCGGAGGGATCCGTCGGTGGTCCGGGCGGCAATGGCGTCGCCGGCGATGGCATCGGCGTCACCGGCGCGTCGGGCGGAAGCGGCGGGGCCGAGGGCTTGGTCGGCGCGTCGCGCGGATCGGGCGCCGGTGGCGTTGCCGTCGGCGCCGGCTTCGCGTTCGGCGCGTCGCTTGGCGTCGCCTTCGGGTCCTCGGCGGGATGGTCGTTGGCCTCGCGCTTCGGTGACGTCGGCCCATCCTGCTTGAGGATCTCCTTGGCTGCTTCGGCCGGGGCAAGGACTGGTGCCGGCGGTGCCGCGGGCACGGGAGGAAGCGACGGCGACGCGGCCATCGCCGGCGTCGCTGCGTCGCTCGGCATGCCCGGCGGCGCGGGCTTGATCGCACGTCCCTCGGCGCCGGCGGCATCGAGGCGCCGCGCCGCCTGTTCCGTTTCGGCCAACGGCGCGAAATGCTCGAGGTAGTCCTTGGAGCCGATCCAGTTGACGCTCCGGTCATCGCCGTCATCGATGCCCAGATGCAATTCCTCCGGCTCCCGCACCGCCAGTGGAGGCATCGGTCGGGTTGGATCGACCCGCGGCGGCGGTGGCGGCGAAACGCGATCGGCCGCGGGCGGCCGAAGGGGCTCGGGGAGGGGCGGCGGGGCGTCGCTCTCGAGGATGACAATTCGATCGGGCGCTGCGCCGGTTGCGATCCACGCCGCGCGCATCGGCGTGGCGACGCTCCAGGCGATCAGCGCCCCATGCACCAGGAGCGACAGCGAGAGCGCTGTCAGCAGCGGTTGCAGCGAGGGCGAGGGGCGTGCGACGTACGCGGACACGGGGGTCCGATGGTAGCAACGTGGGGGCTGGGCGGCCCGCGCCGGCGTCAGGCTCGTGACGGAGGCCATGGCGTCATTCAGCGCTGCAGTTGCAGGGAAGCCAGCGCCGTCGCAGTGTCAGGCAGGAAGGCGAAGAGCTTGTCGAGTCCCGCGGTCATCAGAAGTCCCCACACCGAGTCGGTGACGGCCGCGATGCGGAGCTGGCGACCCGCCGCGTGGAGCTGCTTGCGGAGCTTCAGCAGCTGGGCGATGTTCGACGAGTTGAGGTAGGTGACGTTGCTCAGGTCGAAGACCGCCGACGGCTCGAGACCCTTCTCGTCGGAGAGCAGTCGGGTGAACGCGGCGACGTCCTCGGAGAACTGAGGTTCGTCACCGAATTCCACGATTGCAATGTCATCCGACCAACGGTTGACGGGCATGAGGATTCCGCCGGGGAGGCTCGGGCACGCGGGAACGCAACGCGGTTCGCCGGGGGGTGACGATAGCAAAATCGGGCCTTGGCCGCGTGGCTGGCCCCTCGTCGGCAACGCGACAGAGGGGGCATCGCGCCGCTGTGCCATGCCGCTCGTCGCTTAGGTCGCGCTTCCCGGGCTGGCCGGCCCCTTCTCCAATGGCGGATTCGCGGGCGGCTGCGCGCCCTGCGTCGGTGCCTCCGGTGCCGCGCTCTCGCTCGCCTCCGCCGCCTCGCCGTCGGCGACGATCGCGGTGGCGATGAGCTGGTCGTCCTCGCGAAGGCGGACCACGCGGACGCCCTGCGTGTTGCGGCCGATACGGGAGATTTCCGCGGCGGCGATGCGAACCATCATGCCGCCGGAGGAGATGAACATGAGGCTGTCGCGCTCGGTAACGACTCGGACATCCACGACCGAGCCGTTTCGCTCGGTCGTCTGGATGTCGATGCGGCCAAGACCGCCGCGACCCTGCGGTCGGGTGCTGCCGTCCTCGCTCTGCACCAGATACTCCTCGAGCGCCGTCCGCTTGCCGTACCCGTTGCGGGTCACGGTGAGGAGGTCGCCGCCCGCCACGCATCGCACCGAACCGACGACCTGATCGCCCTCGGAAAGCTCGATGCCCTTGACGCCCGCGGCGGCGCGGCCCATCACCCGGGCATCGTTCTCGTCGAAGCGGATGGCCTTGCCCGCGGCGGTCGCGAGCAGCACGTGGTCATCGCCCGAGGTCTGGAGGACGCCGACGAGCTTGTCCCCCTCGTTGAGGTTGATGGCGATGATGCCGGAGCGGTTGACGTTGCGGTAGTCCTTCAGGCTCGTGCGCTTGACCTTGCCCTCGGAGGTCGCGAAGAAGAGGTAGTCCTCGCACTTCTCGAAGTCGGTGATCGGCAGGAAGGCCCGGATCTTCTCGCCCTCCTTCAATTCGAGCAGATTCACGATCGCCCGGCCGCGGCTTGTCCGCGAGAGCTCTGGGATCTGCCAGACCTTCATGCGGAAGACGCGGCCGGTGTTCGTGAAGCAGAGGAGGTCGTCGTGCGTCGAACTGACGAAGAGCTGTTCGACGAAGTCGTCATCGGTCGTCTCCGATCCCTTGATGCCCGTGCCGCCGCGGGCCTGCGAGCGGTAGGTGTCGACGGGGAGGCGCTTGACGTAGCCGCTGTGGGAGATGGTGACGACGACCTGATGTTCCTGGATGAGCTCCTCGAGGGCGTAGTCCTCGACCTCGCTCTCCTCGATCGTCGTTCGCCGGTTGTCGCCGAGGCGTTCGGCGATCTCGATGCAGTCTTCCTTGACGATGTCAAGCACCAATCGCTCGTCGCCGAGCAGCCGCTCGTAGCCCTCGATCTCGTCGATGAGGGCGTTGAGTTCGGCGGACAGCCGCTCGATCTCGAGGCCGACGAGCTGGATGAGCCGCAGGGCGCCGATCGCTTCGGCCTGGACGCGGGTGAGGACGACGCCGTCGCCGCTGGCCCGCTCGAGGAGGCGCTTCGGGACGATGGCCGCCCGCGGATGGCTCGGGGCGATGCGGAAGGCCCGGGCCTGCAGCCGCTCGATTGCCTCGTCGCGGGTCCGCGAGCTGCGGATGATCTTGATGACCTCGTCGATGTCGCAGACCGCGTAGATGAGGCCCTCGAGCTTGTGGGCCTGCTGCTTCGCCTGGCGAAGGAGGTAGAGCGTGCGCCGCCGGATCACGTCCTTGCGGTGATCGATGTAGCACTGGACGAGCTGGCGGAAGGTCAGCGTCTTCGGCTGGCCGTTCACCAGGGCGATGTTGATGATCGAGAACGACGACTGGAGGGGCGTGAACTCGAAGAGCTGCTTCTCGACCACGGCCGGATCCGCGCCCTTCTTGAGGACCACGCGGATGCGGGTCCGGGCGTCGCGGCCGGAGTGGTTGCGGACGTCGGCGATGTCCTCGATGCGATCGGACTTGCTGGCCTCGACGATCTTCTCGATAAGGGAGCTCTGGACGACCTGGTAGGGGATCTCGTCGATGACGATGATGTCCCTCCCGTTCTCTTTCTCATGGTGGACCTTGCCGCGCACGACGACGCGGCCGCGTCCCGTCGCGTAGGCCTCGACCACGCCCCGACGACCGCAGATCGTTCCGCCGGTCGGGAAGTCCGGACCGGGCACGATCTCGAGCAGCCGCTCGATGGGAAGGGCGGGATCGTCGATCACCGCGACGATCGCCTTGCAGATCTCGCGGAGGTTGTGCGGCGGCATCGAGCTGGCCATGCCGACGGCGATGCCCGACGAGCCGTTCACGAGGAGATTCGGAAGCTTGCCCGGCAGGACGGTCGGCTCGGTGAGGCGGTCGTCGTAGTTGGGCTTGAAGTCGACCGTCTCCTTGTCGATGTCCTCGAGCATTGCCACCGTCGCCGCGGTCATGCGGGCTTCGGTGTATCGCATCGCGGCCGGAGGATCGCCTTCGATGGAACCGAAGTTGCCCTGCTTGTCCACGAGGAGATAGCGCGTCTTCCAGTCCTGCCCCATGTTCACGAGCGTCGGATAGATGACCGATTCGCCGTGCGGGTGGTAGTTGCCGCTGGTGTCGCCGCAGACCTTCGCGCACTTGATGTGCTTCTTGCCCGGGTTGAGCTTGAGATCGTGGAGGGCGACGAGGATGCGCCGCTGGCTGGGCTTGAGACCGTCGCGCACGTCGGGCAGCGCACGATCCATGATCGTGCTCATCGCGTAGGTCAGGTACGAGTCGTGCAGCTCGCGATCGATGTCGATCGACGAGACCCGGTCAAACGCGGGCGCTTCGCTGGAAATCGTCGGTTCGTGATCAGCCA
Organism: Phycisphaerales bacterium; assembly: GCA_044220875.1. Lineage (GTDB taxonomy): Bacteria > Planctomycetota > Phycisphaerae > Phycisphaerales > SM1A02 > JAEUIT01. The sequence continues at coordinate 223,177 of JBGAQH010000003.1, forward strand.
TGGGAAGTCTGGAGTATATCCGACAGCGGGGGATTCGGAGCGCAACACAGGGCCACCGGGGACGCAGGAATCTGCACGGTGCGAGCAGACTCAACACAGAGGCACAGAGGACACAGAGGTGCACAGAGAAGGCAATCAAGGAGTGGAGGACTGCGCGCCGAGGCCCTGCTGCGCAGCCCCTTTTTCCAGCCTGCTCTGTGGCCCTCTGTGTCCTCTGTGCCTCTGTGTTGAACTCCCCCTCTGCCTCCTCACGCCCGGCAGACGAGTGCGACGTACTCGATGTTGCCCGGCACGCCCTGCTTCCTGCTCGACTTGCCGCCGACGAGCGGGGACTGGATCGAGCCGAGGACGCGGACGCCGTAGGTGGGCATCGCCGCGAGGACGCGATCGAGGACGAGCGGCGCCTTTTCCTGCGGCAGGAAGCCGCGGTCGAGCCAGCTCTTCTCGGCGCCCTCGACTTCGTAGTGGGGCTTGATGAGGGTGAGGATCCGGCCTTCGGGAGCGAGCCAGCGGAGGGCGGCGGGGATCGCGAGCCGCTGCTGCGTCCAGGCGAGGTCGATGCTGATGAGGTCGACCGGCGCCGTCGGCGGTTCGGCGTGGAGGGCGTTGGTGCGCTCGCGGGTCTCGACGCGCGGATCCTGGCGGAGTTTCCAGGCGAGGGCGCCGTAGCCGGTGTCGACGGCGATGACGCTCGCCGCGCCGTGCTGGAGCATGCAGTCGACGAAGCCGCCGACGTTGCAGCCGAAGTCGGCGCAGCGGAGGCCGGTGCAGTCGATCGCGAACGCCTCGAGCGCCGCGTTGAGCTTCTCGCCGGCGCGGGACACGAAGGTCTTCGCCTCGCTCACGGCACGCCCACGATGGCCACGCCCAACCGGTCGGCGGTCGCAAGCACCGCGGGGCGATCGATCAGGATCACCCGGCCGACGCCGACGGCGATGCAGCCGCCGCCGCACTTCGCGACGCGCTCGACGGTCTGGACGCCAACGGTCGGCACGTCGGCCCGCATGTCATGGCTCGGCCGAGCGCTCTTCAGGAGCGTCCAGCCCTTCGCCCGACAGAGTTCGCCGGCCCGCTCGATCATCCGGTCGGTACCTTCGACCGCCTCGACCGCGATCGTGTCCCGCTCCCGCACCGCCATCGACTGGCCGATGTCGAGTTCGAGCAGTTGGGCGAGGAGCGGCCAGCCAAAGGCGATGTCACCCGCCTGGAGCGCGGTCGGCTGCACGCGGCCCATGGCTCCGGCGCTGGCGAGGTGATCGCGGATGTAGGTCGTCGAGTCGATGAGGCGCACTCCGCTGCCGGCGAGCTCCTCGGCCAGGGCGGTGAGCACCGTGCCCGAGCGCCGATCGTGTCGGAGACGACGATACCAGAGCATCGCCGCCCGCCAGTCGGGCAGTTGCCGCAGGAGCCGAAACGGGTCGTGCATGCGGGCCTTGCTCACGCGTCCGACCATGACCGCATCGCTGATCCCCATGCGCCGGGCAAGGCGAATCCACCGTCCGAGCTGAATGACGCCGGCCTCGCGAAACTCATCGCACTCGGCGACCAAGGCCGGCTCGAACTGATCGCGCAGGCCGATGCAGGCGACGCGCTGGCCCGCGGCGCGAATGCCGCGGGCGACCAGGATCGGCAATTGCCCCTGGCCGGCGATGAGCCCCATGACGGTGCGATCGGTCACGGAGGTAGTGTCGCGATGGGATGGATGGCGCGTCAACCGCCGGCTCGGCGCGTGCCGCCCATCGGAAGGCACTCCGAAAGACACGGCGCGTTCCCTTCGGCCGAGAGCAGCCGTTCGATGGCCCGCACCGCGTCGCCGTCGATGGCCAGAAGTTCCTTCACCGCGGGACGAATGAACCGGTGTTCGATGCCGTGGTCGATCATCGCCATCATCGGGTCGTAGTAGCCATGGTCGTTCACGACGCCGATCGGCTTCGCGTGGTTCTGGAGGTAGCGGCCGACGAGGATCTCGAAGAACTCCTCGTAGGTCCCGAGGCCGCCGGGCAGAACGAGAAAGGCGTCGCCGCGCTCTTCCAGCAGCCGCTTGCGCTCCCGCATCGAATCGACCACGATCAGTTCGTCGCAGCCGGTCCAGCCCTGCTCGAGGTCGAGGAGCTGCTGGGTGATGATGCCGACGACCCGCCCGCCCGCACCCTTCGCCGCCCGGGCCGTCTCGCCCATGAGCCCGATCGAGCCGGCGCCATAGACGAGGGTCAGCCCTCGGCGCGCGAGCTCCACGCCGACGGTCCGCGCGGCGGCGGCAAAATGCGGCTCAAGCGAGGTCGAGGACGAACAATAGACGGTGACGGAACGCATCCGACGCAGCGTACGCGAAGCGGCGCGCCCTCTCGTCGAGCGCCCTCTCGTCGGGCGGCACCTCGTTGGCAGGGGCGATGGGTTCGCTTACGCTTGAGGCGAGATGAGCGTCACCGGCCCCCGAACCAGCCCGATTCCGCTCACCGCCGTCCGGGAGCCCCGGCGTTGATTCCCTACGTCCTCGCCTGCATCGCCCTCGGATTCGCCATCGCCTGCCCGGTGACGGCGTTCCTTGTGCGGCTCGGCCATCGGGTCGGAGCCCTCGACTCGGCCGGGTCGGCCGGCCACGTGAAGGTCCTTCGGACGGTGCCCAACATCGGCGGCGTCGCGATCTTGTGGGGCTACGCCGCTCCGGTCCTCTTTGCCCTCGTCACCATCACGCTCCGGCCGGAGGAGCTCTTCCGGCTCGCGCCGCCCGCCGCGGCGTTTGCAGAGCGGCTGCACGACTCGCTGCCGACCGCGTGGGCCATCCTCGGCGGCGCGCTGGTCATGCACGTCGTCGGCCTGATCGACGACCGCAGGGCCCTCGGGCCGCTCCTCAAGCTCGGCGTGCAGGTCGCCGTCGCCGCGACGGTGACGATCCTCTTCGACGTGCGCCTGCTGTCGGTGCTCGAACTCTGGTGGGGGAACGGCGGGGCGATGGCCAGCATCCTGGTCACGATCCTCTGGATCATCGTCGTGACCAACGCGATGAACTTCCTCGACAACATGGATGGTCTCTCCGGCGGGCTCGGGGCGATCGCGGCGCTCATCCTGATGACGGCGACGATCGTCAACCAGCAGTGGTTCATCGCGGCGCAGCTCGCCCTGCTGGCCGGGTCGCTCGGCGGGTTCCTCGTCTTCAACCGCTCGCCGGCCCGGATCTTCATGGGCGACGGCGGATCGCTCGTCATCGGCTTCCTGCTCGCGACGCTCACCGCCCGCACGACCTTCGTGAACACCGCCGATCCCGACTTCGCGCTGGGAAGCGCCTGGTATGGCGTCTTCATGCCGGTGATCGTGCTGGCGATTCCGCTCTACGACATCACGACGGTGAGCGCGATCCGCATCGCCCAGGGCAAGTCGCCGCTGGTCGGCGATCACCAGCACTTCTCCCATCGGCTCGTGAAGCTCGGACTCTCGCGGCCGCGGGCGGTCCTCATCCTCTGGATGCTCGGCGCGGTCACCGGGATCGGTGGCGTCGTGCTGGGGACGCTGAAGCCATGGCAGGCGATGCTCGTCGGGCTGCAGACCCTGCTCGTCCTCGTCGTGATCGCCGTGCTCGAGCGGGCGGTGCTGAAGGGCCGTCATGACGCCTAGCGCGACGCCCGCCACGGCGTCCGCAGCAATGTCCGCGTCGCCCTCGCCCATGGCCCGCTGGTCGACGATCCTCATCGTCGCGGTCGCCACGATCCGCTGCACGGTCGCGATCGTTCCCCAGGTGCGCTTCGATACCGACCCGGCGGTCAACGCCGTGCCCTATGTCGGCCTCGGCCCCGCCGGCAGCTTCGCCCTCGATCTCCTCCTCCTCGTGGCCAGCGCCCTCGCGTTCACCGCCGAGGTTCGCGCCGGGCGGCGCGTCCGGGGCTGGCTCGTCGCGCTCGCGGCGCTGCCCGCGATCTCGGTCGTGTGGCACGGACAGTCGGACGCAATCGACCTCTTCCGCGGATCGACCTGGGTCGCCGCGGCGATCGCGGCGGTCGCCGCGATGCACCTCGCGCGAGACCCCGGCCACCGGCGACTGCTGATCGCCGGAGCGGTCGCGACGCTCGCGCTCCTCGCCATCCGCGGCGCCGAGCAGGTGCTCATCGAACATGCCGAGACGGTGCGTTCCTTCGAGGCCAACAGGGCCCAGTTCTTCGCCGAGCGCGGGTGGGATCCGCTGGGTGCCGCGGCCCGCTCCTACGAGCGGCGGCTGCGCCAGCCCGAGGCCGGCGGCTGGTTCGGTCTTGCGAACATCTTCAGCGCCGCGATGGCCTTCGGCGTCGTCTCCTGCGCCGGGCATTCGGTCGGCCGCTGGCGCGCGGCGCGGGCGTCAGGCGACGAGCGCGGCGGCATCGCCCTCATGCCGGCGCTTCTCCTCCTCGGATGCGCAGCGCTTCTCCTCGTCAACGGGTCGAAAGGCGCGGTCGTCGCGACCGGCCTCGGGCTCGTGGCATGGGCGATCGGGAACTCGCGCCTCGGGCGAGGTGCGCCGATGGTTGGCGTGGCGATCCTCCTGCTCGCGGCCGCCGCGCCGGCGCTCCGCGGCCTTCTGCCCGAGTCCTTCGCGGGGGAGCGAAGTCTCCTCTTCCGCGCCCAGTACCTCGACGGTGCGCTCCGGGCCATCGGCGCGTCGATGCCGTGGGGGGTCGGTCCCGACGGCTTTCAGGATGCCTATGTGCGACTGAAGTCACCGCGAAGTCCCGAGGATGTCCAGAGCGCCCACGCCATGGCCATCGATTGGCTGGTGACGCTCGGGCCGCTCGCCATCGGATGGTGCTGGCTCACGGTTGCCGCGCTGTGGCGCGGCGGTCGGTCGCTGGCCGAGCGTGCCCCCGAGGCGCCGCCCGACGCTTCGCAGGCGAGCGTGCTCGCCGTCGCGACCATGATCGGGACGGCGACGATTCTGGTCGGCGCCTTGGTTGAGATGCCGATCGTGAGCGGATGGTGGGTCATCATGCGCATCACGGCGCTGGTGGCGTACGTCTGCGCCTTCGCGTCGATCGCCGGATGCGCTGATGGCCGCAACGGTCGCCTCGCGCTGTGGGCGGCGTCGATCGCGCTCCTGGCCCAGGCCCAGATCGAGATGGTCTTCTTCATGCCCGGACTCTGCGTCTGGGCGGCGATCGTCGTGGGCGCCATGGCCGCCAGCGAGGGCACGACCGAGAGCGCCATCGAGACCATCGCGCCGCGGCGCATGGCGTTCTCCTCGCTGTGGCCGGCGGCGCTGGCCTCGATCGTCCTCGCCTTCGGGCTTGTGCCGCAGGTCGCCCAGGACCGGGCCATGGACGAGGCGAGCGAAGCGTTAGCTCCGGTCGCCGAACTCCGCGAGGCCTGGCCCGCGGCCCGCGAGGCGCTTCGCCGCGGCGAGACCGCGGGCGAATTCGTGACCTTGGCGTCCGAGTCCGGCGGCGCAGCGCTCGGCAGCGAATTGCGCCAGGCGATCGGCGCCGCGACCACGCCGCCGATGCGGGTCGCGGCGGCCGCGGGCGTCATCGCGACCTTCGAGCGCGATCGGCGGATGGCTGCGACCGAACGGCTGTTGGCGGCGCGGGAGGCAAACCCGGCGAACTGGCAGGCCGAGCGGGCGGCGATCGATCAGCTCCTCGCCGCCTCGCGCCGCGAGGGAGCCTTCGACGTGACCTCGGCGAGCTTCGCCCAGGCGCTGTCCCTCGCCGACGAGGCGAGCCGACACTGGCACTCGCCGCGTTTCGCGTCGCTGCGGGCCGAGATCGCATACCAGCGCGGTCGGGCCGCCCCCGACGCCGCGTCGATCGACGGAGCGCGACAGGCATCGGCCGAGGCGATCGCGCTCGAGCCGCACAGCGTGCGGCGCTGGACGGTGGAAGGGGACCTTCGGGCGGCCGCGGGCGATCTCGCCGCGGCGATCGAGGCGTGGAAGCGAGCGCTCGAGGCCGACGCCGACCGGGCGCTCGACCCGCTCGTCCAACTCTCGCCCGGGGAACGGGAGGCGATTGCGACGCGCGTCCGCACCGCCGGGGACGCGATCGCCGGACGCGCCCCGGTCGAACCCTTCTGGCCCCTCATCCTGCCGGAGAAGCGATAGTCACGAACGCTCACGAGCCGGGCGCGGCCGGGGCATTCGGAGCCGCTTGGCCTGGCGCGGCGGTGTTCGAGACGGGGGTGAGCCCGCCGTCGCGTTCGTCGACGGCGACGATCTTCCCGTCGCTCGCCGACTTCAGCGCCTCAAGCACCTGCGACGACTGGTAGGTGTCGCTCTTGAAGACCTCGGTGCCGTCCGAGCGGATCACGACGAGGAGCGGAATCGTGATGCGGTTGAACTGCTTGAGGAGATCGTTGCCGTGGGTGTTGTTGCCGGTGAGGTCGACCTTGATCGCCGTGACGCCCGGCGTGTTCAGGAGCTTCGACACCGGCGAGGGATTCAGCACCGCCGACTCGAGGGCCTTGCAGTTGAGGCACCATTCGGCGGTGAAGTCGATGACGACGACGTCGCCGCGGCGCTTGGCCTCGGCGAGGCGCTCGGGGGTGTAGTAGGTCCACTTGATCGGGCCGTGCGAGGTCTGCGTGACGCCGATGAAGATCGAGATCGCGAAGATGAGGACACCCAGGCCGCCGAAGAGCACCCGCCGCCCCGTCGCTGTGGTGATGCGAACCGTGCGGTAGGCGAGCCAACCGCCGGCCACGATGCCCGCTGCGGCGACGAGCCACCAATAGAGTCGCGAGGGCGGGTCGGGGGGCGTCACCATGAGCCCGCTGAAGCCCGAGCCGAGGAAGAAGCAACCGGCGGCGACGAGGAGAAGGCCCATCACCTGCTTGATGAGTTCGCTCGCCGGCCCGGTGCGGGGCATGCTCTTGAGGAGCGAGGGGAACGCGGCGAGGACGCCATAGGGCACCGCCATGCCGACGCCGACCGCGGCGAAGACCATGAGCACCGTGCCGACGTCGCGGGTCGCGGCCCACGCGATCGCCGCACCCATGAGCGGGGCGGTGCAGGGGGTCGAGAGCACCGCGGTCATGATGCCGAAGAGGAACGAACCGTGGGCCGACTCGTGCTTCGGATTCACCATGTAGACCCACTGCGGGAGTCCCACGGAGAAGAAGCCCATCATGCCGACGGCCATGGCGACGATGATCGCGCCGATGGCGATGGTGACGGCCGGATACTGGAAGAGCTGGTTGGCGCTTGAGAATCCCTTGATGCTCGAGACGGCGACGCCCAGCGCCATCCAGAAGGCGATCACGCCCAGCGACATCATCAAGCCGAGCCAGAGCGTGCGACCGCGCGATCCGGCGGTGTTCGCCAGGCCCATGATCTTGAGCGGGATGACCGGCAGCACGCAGGGGGTGAAGTTGAGGAGGAGGCCGCCCACCGCCGCGACGAGCAGGAGAAGCACGAAGCCGGCGCCGCGGGCGTCGAGCTCGAAGGCGAAGCCGAAGACGTCGAACTTGACGATCTCGGGCGGCTTCTCGCCGGCGCGGATCTTCGCGAAGACGGCGCTGTCGAAGGCCTTGAAGTCAGCGTCCACCGCCGCCGCCGCGGTCGCCGCACCCGGCGCGAGGATCTCGAGATCAACGTGCAACTCGACGGTCGCTGGGGCGAGGCAGGTCTGGGCGTCGCAGGTCTGGAAGCCCGCGGTGAACTCGATCGATCGGGTGCCCGGCGCGGCGTCGGGCCTTACCGTGATCGGGATGAAGAAGACCGAATAGCCCTCGAAGGCGGGGATGCGACCGCCGTTGGCGTTGGCGGCGTGGACCTCCGGGAGCTGCATGAAGCCGCGATGGACGATCAGTCCTTCGGGCTGCAGGATCGCCTTCGGGTCCGCGGGGTCCTGCGGGAAGGCGATCGTGGTGAGGATCGCGCCATCCATGGGCTTCAGGTCCTTGCCGTCCTTCGGGGCAGGGGCCCCCTCGGTCGGCCAGAGGTGCCAGCCATGGGCGATGTCGAGAACGACCGCGAGCACCACGTCGCTCCCGGGAAGGGCTTGGGTCGCATTGAGCTTGGCGGTGGCCTTGACGCGATCGCGGGAATCGTTGAATTCGTTCGACGACTCTTCAGGCGCTGCGAGCTTCGGCAGGCCGAAGGTCCCCGGAAGTCCCTGACCGCCGGGCGGCGCCGGGAGGGCGGCAAGCGCGGTTCGCGAGGACCAGGCGCCGCCCCAGTCGCTGCCCCAGTTCAGGGCAAGGGTCACGATGAGGAGCAGCGTGGCGATCCGGCCGCGGGCGAGGCCAGGGCGTTCGGCGGAGCGATGGGTGTTCGGCATCGAGGTCATGGGAGGGCGTCGAGAGAGGGCGTCGGAACGCGGATCGCCGGTCGGGCATGCATGCCCCGCGGAAAAATCGCGGGCGGAAGGGGTGCCGCCGTTCGGGTCCTGGTGCGGGCGATACCGAAAGGGTCTCGACGCCCGGCGCGTTGTTTCAGGTTCGACTCCAGCCAACGCACTCTACCCGCCTTCGCGCTCCGATCCCACGTCCGTGGGGTAATCGCGGGGGATCAGGCGCTCGAACCTCCAACCGGTTCGGCGCCGCGCCGGGGAACGCAGCCGGCGGACTGCCTCCGCACTTCAAGCGCCGCCCCGCAAGCTTCCGATATCCGCTCCCATGGGCGACGACATCCTCAATCAAGACGACATCGACGCACTGCTCAACGCGGTGTCGGACGGCAGGCTCGACGAGGTCGCCCCGGTCCAGATGTTCGCCCAGTCGGTCCGCGAGCACGAGAAGATCGAGATCAAGGACTACGACTTCAAGCGGCCCGAGCGCATCAGCAAGGAGCAGATCCGAACCCTGCACACGATGCACGAGACCTTCGCCCGCAACTTCGGGGCGTCGGCGTCGGGCTTCCTGCGGACCATCGTCGAGGTCCGGGTCGCCCAGGTCGCGCAGATGAGCTACGCGGAGTTCGCCGGAAACGTCCAGAACCCGACCTCCTTCAATCTCGTGAAGGCCCCGCCGCTGAGCGGGGCGTTCTGTCTCGAGCTGAGCCCGCTGGCGATCTATCCGATCATCGATCGGTTGCTGGGCGGCACCGGCAAGGATCTCTTCGTGCCGCAGCGTCCTCCGACGCTCATCGAGCAGCGGCTCATCCAGAAGATCCTCAACCGGGCGATGCAGGTGCTCACCGAGGCGTGGTCGACCGTGACGCCGCTCACCTTCGAGCTGCACGAGATGGAATCGAACCCGCAGCTCATGCAGATCGTGCCGCCCAACGAGACCGTGGTCGGCGTGATGTTCGACGTGAAGCTCGGCAACCGCGCCGGCAGCATGAACTTCTGCATTCCCTACAACACGATCGAGCCGATCGTCGACCGGCTGAGCGCCCAGACCTGGGCGATCCCGGCCCAGAACGAGGACACCGAGCGCTTCGGCCAGCGGCTCACCCGCGAACTCGGCGGCGCCCGCATGCAGCTTGAGGCGACGCTCGCCGAGACGAGCATGACCGTCGCCGAGCTCATGGAGCTCGAGGCAGGCGACATCATCATGACCGGCAAGGCCCGCGAGCAGCCGGTGGTCCTGAGCGTCGAGGGGCGGCCGAAGTTCTTCGCCTCGATCGGCCAGCACCGCGGGGCACGGGCCCTGCGCGTGGTGCGGCAGGTCACCGCCGACGATCGATTCTGAGTCGTCGCCGATGGCGACGAACGAGGCGCCATCCCGGTTTTCGTCGGGAAAACGCGATCGGAGGAGCGGGTTCTGTGAAGACTCTGTCTGATCGGACCTGAACGCCCCGCTCGCTGTTGCGTCGGGCGCGGCCATTCGCGACACTGGTCGCTCGTCCGGCGGATGTCCGCCGGATCGATGTGTGCCTTTTCGAGGAGAGATTGCATGAACCGCACGCGAAGCCTCGCGCCGCTGGCGCTGACTGCGCTTTTGGCCGGCCTCTGTTCCAGTTCGACCTTTGGACAAGTTCAGCTCACCGAGATCCTGATCAACCCCCCCGGAACCGATCAGGGCCAGGAGTCGGTCGAGATCCGCGGCACGCCGGGCGGCTCGCTCGCCGGTTACTACTTCATCGTCGTGGACGGCGACGGCACCGTCTCCGGCCAGGTGAAGGCGGTCGTCAATCTCAATGCCTACTTCCTCGGGTCCAACGGCCTGCTCCTCATCCGCGACACCGCCGCCGTCCTGTCGCCCGCTCCGGCGCCGGAAACCTCGGTCGTCGTCTTCGACTTCAACCCCGACATCGAGAACGGCTCGAACACCTTCCTCCTCGGCTTCGGCACGCCGCCGACGGTGGGCACCGACCTCGACACCAACAACGACGGCGTGCTCGAGAACACGCTGCCCGGCTTCACCGTGACCGACGCCTTCGGCCTGCGCGACACCGATGCGGGCGACCAGCTCTACGGCGTGGCGTTCGGTGGCGTCAACCTCATCCCGACCTTCGCGCCGCAAGCCGCGTATCGTGTCATCGCCTGCGACGGCTCGACGCTCGGCTGGACCGCCGGCACCGTGTCCGGCGCCGCACCCGGCCCGTACACCTGGAGCACCACCTTCGGTTGGAACACCGGTGGCGTGCCCGCGCTCCTCGCCGGTCAGGCGATGGACCTCGGTCGTCTCAACCGCGTGACGACCGACGACCTCAACGGCAACGGCATCCCCGACTGCAACGACTGCGTCGACACCGACGGCGACGGCGTCTGCGACTCGATCGACAACTGCCCGCTCGTGTTCAACCCGGGCCAGCAGGACAGCGACGGTGACGGCATCGGCGACGCCTGCGACGTTCTGGACACCGACGGCGACGGCATTGCCGACGCGATCGACAACTGCCCGGCGATCGCCAATCCCGATCAGGCCGACGCGGATGGCGACGGCGTGGGCGACGTCTGCGACAACTGCCCGCTCGTCTCCAATCCCGACCAGGCCGACACCGACGGCAACGGCGTCGGCGACGCCTGCGACGTCGTCGGTGACCCCGATGCGGACCTCGACGGCGTCTTCGACCCGGTCGACAACTGCGTCAATACCTTCAACCCCGGTCAGGAAGATGCGGACGGCGACGGCGTGGGCGACGTCTGCGACAACTGCCCGAATACTCCCAACGCCGATCAGGCCGACAGCGACGGCGACGGCGTGGGCGATGCCTGCGACAACTGCCCGACGTTCCCCAACCTCGGTCAGTTGGACAGCGACAACGATGGCATCGGCGACGGATGCGACACGCTCCTTGACCAGAACGGCGACGGCATCCAGGACGACCTGCGCCTCACTGAAATCCTCATCAATCCCCCGGGGAGCGATGATGGTCAGGAGTCGATCGAGCTCCGCAGCGCGCCGAACCTCAGCCTCAGCGGCTGGTGGATCGTGACCGTTGACGGCGACGCGAACGCCTCGGGTCTCGTCGACGAGCGCATCAGCCTCACCGGCGTGACGAGCGGATCGAACGGCCTCACGCTCATCCGGGACGGCGCCGGCGTCATTCTGCCGGCTCCCGCCGCGGGCACGACCGTCGTGACGCTCGGCTTCAACCCCAACATCGAGAATGGCTCGAACAACTTCTTCGTGGGCTTCGGCATTCCGCCGGCGGTCGGCTTCGACGTCGATCTCAACGACGACGGCATCGTCGACAACCTCCCGGTCGGCTTCACCTTCTTCGACGGCGTCGGCAGCCGTGAGAACGACGTCGGCAACAACTTCGGCTACGCGTCGCAGCTCGCTGCGGGCGGATCGGACTACGGTCCCTTCACCTTCACGCCGGCGTTGCTCTATCGGGTGATCGATTGTGCGGGCGCCTCGTCGTGGGCCGGCTGCGCGATCAGCGGCACCAACCCCGGTGGCCCGTACGCGATGTCGGCGACCGACAACTTCGGCGGCATTCCGCTTTTCGCCGGTCAGACCGCTGACCTCGGAACGCTCAATGCTCCGCTTGGCGCTGACCATGACGGCGACGGCATCGGCGACTGCGTCGATCCCTGCCCGGACGTGGCCGGCAGCGCGCTCGACAGCGACGGCGACGGCGTGGGTGACGACTGCGACAACTGCGTCTTCACCTACAACCCGGATCAGGCCGACACCGACGGCAACGGCGTGGGTGATGCATGCCAGATCATCGACACCGATGGTGACGGCGTGGCGGACGGCATCGACAACTGCCCGCTCACCCCCAACACCAACCAGGCCGACGCCGATGGCGATGGCGTGGGCGATGTCTGCGACAACTGCCCGAGCATCTCGAACCCGCTTCAGGAAGACACCGACGGCAATGGCGTCGGCGACGCCTGCGAGCCGGTGGCCTGCCTGGGCGACCTTGACGGCAACGGTCAGGTCGACGGCGCGGACCTTGCGGTCCTTCTCGGCGGTTGGGGTGGCCCGAGCGGCGACCTCGACGGCAGCGGCACCACCGACGGCGCGGACCTCGCGGTCCTGCTCGGCGCGTGGGGTCCGTGCTCGTAAGACGGACGCGACCATCACCCCGTGACACGACTCGAACCCCCTCGGCCACGTGGCCGAGGGGGTTGTCGTTTCGGTCAGGACCGATCAGCCGCCGGGGCGGCGCGGATTCATCGGCGCATCAGCAGCGCGCCGGCACACGAGCCCCAGAATCCCTGGATGACGACGAAGAGACCGAAGCCCTGCACATTCATCGGGAGACGTCCGAGGACGAGGAGGACGAGCGGCAGCGCACCGGCGACAAGACCGACGAGGCCCACCAGTCGTTCGAGCCCCCACAGCGTTCCCCGCCGCGTAACGAGCGTCGTCCCCCACAGGATCGCAGCGACGGAGAGGCCGATGACATCGACGGTGGCGAGGGTCGCGTTCGTGACGCCGCAGAGGCGAAGCACCGCCCCGAGCTGGAGCTCGAGCCCGCTCGGATCGGCTGCGTTGAGTGTCGCATGGGCCGCCGTCGTGGCCGCGGCGAAGGCCGGCACGATGAAGCCGTTGATGAGTCCGGCGCCGATGCCGGCAATCGCTCCGACGAGATAGAGGAAGACACCGAGCCTGGCCGCCGGGTGGCGCGGCCCGATCACGTCGGCGAAACCGAGGAACGCCGAGGCGGTGATCGCCACGAGCGAGACGAGGATGCCGTGGACCGCGCCGTTGCCGGGAATGCCGCGGGCCGCTTCGGCAAGAAACTCGCTTGTCGAGTGGGCGTGGCTGGTCGGGTGCATCAGCATGAAGAGGACCGCGAGCGCCGAGGTCGCGATGAGGATTGCGCCGGTCGTCGGGGCGTGGCGCGACGCGGAGGAGTCGCCCGCTTCCTGTGCGGTGGTGGTGGGGCCGGTCGAGTCGTTCGGAGTGGTCGCTGTCATGGTGCGGCAAAGGTCGCTCCGCGCGAACGCGCGGGCAATCGGGTGTTCGGGATCCCGGACACAATCGGTACGATGTCCGGCATGTCCTGCGATGCATCCCAACGCGAGGATCCCCGCACGGAGCGAACCCGGGCGTCGCTTCTGGCGACCTTCAATGGCCTCGTCCTCGAGCGACCCTACGAAGAGCTCGGGGTCTCCGAAGTTGTCCGCCGCGCTGGCGTCGGTCGCTCGACCTTCTATGAGCACTTCCGCGACAAGGACGAACTCCTCCGTTCCGCCGTTGGGGTCATGTTGCGACCCCTGGCCGAGGCGGCGGGGCCGAATGCTCGCGAGGCCGCAATCGGCTTCGTGATCGATCATGTCCTTGCTCATCGCGAGGCGACGCTCGGGATATTGGCGGGCGAGGGGCGGGAGGCGGTCGAGGCGGCGCTGCACGCCCTCCTGTACGAGCGGTTGACGACCGACGACCCGGGCGGCTCGTCCGGCGGAGGGCTCCCCAACGACCTGCTCGCCTCCCAACTGACGCATCTGCAGTTGGGGCTCCTCCGCGGCTGGCTCACCCCGCGCCGACCGCCGGTCTCGGTCGACGTCCTGGCCAAGGCCATCCTGGGCGCCACGAGGGCCGTGGTGGACGCAAACCGCCAGACCGCGGCCACGTGATCGCGGCCCTCTCGCAGCGAACGCCTTGGGCCGCCGCAACGTCCCGCCGGATCGTCATCCGTCCTGACTCCCTCCTCGCACCGACGACCGGCGTCCCCGGAGCGGACGCCCCATCGCGCTTGCGCATATTGACGCCTCCGGCGACTTCCCCGTACAGTGTCCACTTCTGATCCACCGTCTCATCGGGAGCCGGTGCCTCAGAAGCTTGTCGTCTGGTCCACCGGACCTGCGGTACGCGATCCCCAGTTCGAGCCCAGCCCTCTCATAGCCTGGCATGAACGACCTCGCACCCAGATTCGTACCCAGTTTCGCCATGCGAAACGTCTCGCGCCCCGGCGCGACCGTCCGCATGTCCGTGCTTCAGCCATGACGCCCTTGCGCGTCCATGGCAGAGGCTGCGGCAGGGCCCTTGGCCTTGGTTGGGGGATGCTCTCCCCACGCCACACCAAGGATCTTGGCGGGTCCAGCCACGATCGATGTGGAGGTCACCACCGCAGCGTGTGGTGACAACCCCGATCGCGACGGACGACAGGCCACGTGAGCTTCGGCTCAGGTGGCCTTTCTGCTTTTGTCCCTCTCGCTCCTTCCGCGGGTCGCGGTCTCGACAGCCTCTGCCACCAGCCGCAGCCCTCGTAGCACATCCCAACAACCCATCTCGAGACCCTCGCATGAATTCCGAAACCCTCCGCATCCTCGACTCCATCGCCCGCGACCGGAACATCGATCGCGAACTGCTCATCAACGACCTGGAACAGGCAATGATCAGCGCGGCGCGCAAGCACTTCAACTCCCTCGACACCGAGGAGTTCGGCTGCGAAATGGATCGTCTCAGCGGCAAGATCACCCTCTGGCGCAATTCCGAGGAAGGCACGAAGGAGTTCATCGGCCTCGAAAAGCTCGGCCGCATCCCCGCCCAGACCGCCAAGCAGGTGATGATCCAGAAGTTCCGCGAGGACGAGCGCAACAGCCTCCTCGACGAATTCGCGAAGCGCCAAGGCGAGCTCGTCACCGGTGTCGCCCAGCGCTACGAGGGCGGAGCGCTTGTCGTTCAGATCGATCGGGCCGAGGGCTTCATGCCCCGCTCGGAGCAGATTCCCGGCGAGCAGTTCCAGCCGGGCGACCGCGTCCGCTGCCTGATTCTCGACGTCCGCGACGCGATCAACCAGGTCAAGATCGTCCTCAGCCGCTCCCACCCCGACTTCATCCGCAAGCTCTTTGAGACGGAAGTCCCCGAGGTCGCCGAGCGGGTCATCGAAATCAAGGCCATGGCCCGCGAGCCGGGCTTCCGCACCAAGCTCGCCGTCTCGAGCGTCGACTCGAAGGTCGATGCCGTCGGCGCGTGCGTCGGCGTCCGCGGCAGCCGCATCCGGAACATCGTCGACGAACTCGGCGGCGAGAAGATCGACATCGTCCGCTGGAACGAGTCGAGCCAGATCCTCATCGCCAACGCCCTGAAGCCGGCCGAAGTCGAGGAGGTCAGCCTCTGCTTCGAGCTCGGTCGGGCCACGATCATCGTCCGCGAGGATCAGCTCTCGCTGGCAATCGGTCGCCGCGGCCAGAACGTGCGTCTCGCGGCCCGCCTCACCGGCTGGGACGTCGACATCCTCACCCCGGCCGAGTTCGCGAAGGGTCTTGAGATCCTCGAGAGCACGGTCCGTTCGGTCGAGGGCGTCAACGGCGAGATGCTCGACCGCATGGGCGCGCTGGGCATGATCAGCGTCTTCGATATCGAGGAGGTCGGTTCGCCGGTGCTCATCCAGGAAATCGGCATGTCCGAGGAACTGGCGGATCGCGTGGTGATCGAGTGCTCCTCGCGGGCTCGCGAGGTCGCCGAGGTCCAGGCCGCGGAGAAGGCTCAGGCCGAATCGCGGGCGGACGAGGATCGGGCCGCGACGGACAGCATTCTCGGGGTGCGAAGTGCCTCGGGCAGCGCCTCCGCAACGGCCCGTGGCGGCGACGGCGAGGAGGCTGCGGCTCCGGATGCCGCGGCCGAGAGCGCCGTCGACAACATTCTGGGAGGCTCGGGCGGGGCTCGTTGAGCCGCGCCTGCGCGTCGCAGAGAGGTCGGGATGACGGGATGTCGGGATGACGGGGGTTGGGAGTAGGGACGGTCGTCGCGGTTCGTTGCGACGGGACGGCCGGCATGCAGGAATGCACGCAACAGCGGACGGATTCAGGTCGGGAATGCCCAGTCGTTTGGCACGACGCGGAACCATGTCGGTTCCGCCGAGACAGCGCGGGTGACACGCCCACGCCACGCTCACCAGCGTGACGAGCGACTGACGGGCAAGGAGATTCGCTTGACGACGACGAAGAAGAGTGCCTTGAAGGTTCACCAGCTCGCAAAAGAGTTGGGTGTCAACTCCAAGGAGATCGTGGCTCGATGTCAGGCCGAGGAGATCCCGGACATCACCGGGCATCTTTCGCCGGTCTCGGTCGGTCTGGCACAGACCATTCGAGAGTGGTTCGGCAGCGCCACATCGGCGGCCCCGCAGACGGCAACCGCCGTGCAGGATGGCGGCCCCGCGGTCGAAGCTGAGGGCACCGTCGAGGTGAAGCCCGCGGCGCCGCGCAGCGCGCCGAAGTCCGCGCCCGCAGCCCCGACCGAAGGGGAACACCAGAAGGCCACGCGCAAGGCAGCGAAGCGCGTCGCCGACGCCGCGGACGCGACCACGAAGGACGCGGCAAAGCGCTCTGCCCCGGCCGGTTCGAAGGCCACGGACGCGAGTGACGCGAAGGCCGCCACGGCCACGCCGAGCTCGGCAACGGACGCACAGGTCCACGCCGACCCCCACTCCGACGCAAAGTCGCGGGCGAAGACCGAAGCCCATGTCGACGGCAAGCAGGAGTCGGTCAAGCCTGAAGCCAAGGCCGAGCACAAGCCCGAAGCGAAGCTCGACGCCAAGGCTGACGTCAGGCCCGACGTGAAGTCGGACGCCAAGGCTGAAGCCAAGCATGAAGCCAAGCATGAAGCCAAGCATGAACTAAAGCCCGACGCCAAGCCCGACGCCAACGCTGACGCCAAGCCCGACGCGAAGACCGAGACCAAGCCCGAGACCAAGCCCGAGACCAAGCCCGAGTCAAAGTCCGCACCGAAGGCCGAGACCGCGACCGATCGCAAGACCGGCACCGACGGCGGCGACAGCGCCGCGGCCAAGACCTCCGATCCGACAGCGCCGGCGAAGGCCGCGCCGCGCCAGATGACCCCGCTGGCCCAGCGCACCGTGCATCCGACGCTCGGTGCCGGCAGTGCGACGCCCAGCCGTCCGATTCTTCGTCCGAGCGGTCCGACTGCTCGGCCGAACGTCGCCGCCTCCGGTCCGGCAGCGCCCGGCGCTCCGGCCAAGCCCGCCTCGCCCTCGCAGGGGGACGCCGGTCAGCAGCGTCGCGTCGGCCCGACCAATCCGCCGCCGCCGCCGCCGAGCTTCGCGCCGACCGCGCCGCCAGTGATGAACATCCCGAAGCGGCCCGACGTCGTTTCGCCGATCGGCCCGAAGCTCGAGACGCCGACCAAGAGCACACTTTCGGGTCCGCGCGTCGTCCGCATCGAAGCCCCCGAACAGCTTCCCGCACCCCGTCCGCGCAGTGCGACCGGCGCCACCGGCACCGGTGGTCCCTCGCGCTTCGCCCGTGCCGGCGGTGCTGGTGCCGGTGGCGCTGGCGACCGTCGTGGCCGTCGCGACGAGACCGGTCGCAGCGGCCGTCTTGCCCGAGCGGACCGCACCGGCGCCGCCCCCGGCGAGCCGTGGCGTGCCCAAGACCTCGCCGAGCGCGAGGACAGGCTTTCCCGCGCCGGCGGCTTCTTCAAGTCGCATCGCCGTGACCAACGCGGTCCCGGCGGCGGACGCCCCGGCGAGGAGTCCGAGGTCGGCCCCGTCCACATCACCGAGCCGATCACCATCAAGGAGCTCTCGGCTGCCACCGGCGTCAAGGCCGCTGACATCCTCAAGAAGCTCTTCCTGATGGGTTCGCCGTCGACGATCAACTCGGCGATCGATCGCGAGAAGGCGATCGAGATCATGATGGACTTCGACGTCGAACTCGTCGTCGAAGAGTCGAAGTCGGCCGCCGAGATCATCGAAGAGCGCTTCGCCGACCGCGAGAAGGTCGACGAGCGTCCGCGTGCCCCGGTCGTGACCATCCTCGGTCACGTCGACCACGGCAAGACGAGCCTCCTCGACAAGATCCGTCACGCCAACGTCGCCGCAGGCGAAGCCGGCGGCATCACCCAGAAGACGAGCGCGTTCACCGTCCCGGTCCATATTGGTGAGGGGGCCGGCGACAAGAATCGCGTCGTCACCTTCATCGATACCCCCGGCCACGAAGCCTTCACCAACATGCGGGCCCGCGGCGCGAAGGTCACCGACATCGCCGTCCTGGTCATCGCCGCCGACGACGGCTGCATGCCTCAGACGATCGAGTCGATCGCCCACGCGAAGGCGGCCGGCGTGCCGATCGTCGTGGCCCTCAACAAGATCGACAAGCCGGAGGCGACCGAAAGCAACATCCGTCGCATCCTCGGCCAGCTCGCCGAACACGAGCTGAACCCGGTCGAGTGGGGCGGTCAGACGGAAGTCATCAAGACCAGCGCCACGAAGGACATCGGCATCCAGGACCTCCTCGAGGTTCTCGACTACCAGGCCGACCTCCTCGGGCTCACCGCTGCCTACGGCGGCGAGGCCCGCGGCACCGTCCTCGAGGCCAAGATGGAAGAGGGCCGCGGCCCGGTCGCCAGCGTCATCGTTCAGGAAGGCACCATCAAGAAGGGTGACTTCATCGTCGTCGGCCGTGGCTTCGGCCGCGTCCGCGACCTCGTGAACGATCGCGGCCAGCGCATCACCGAGGCCGGTCCCTCGACCCCCGTCGCCATCTCGGGCATCGACACGCTGCCCGACGCCGGCGACAAGTTCTTCGTCGTGCCGAGCATCAAGGCCGCCGAAGAGGCCGCCGAGGAGCGACGCCGTCTCGACCGCGAGCGCGAGCTCGCCGCCCCGAAGGTCACCCTCGACACGTTCTTCGCGAGCTTCGAGAAGGGCAAGAAGAAGGAACTCTCCCTCGTCGTCAAGGCCGATTCGCAAGGCTCGGTCGAAGCCCTGCGGGCCGAGCTCTCGAAGATCGGCACCGACGAGATCCAGGTCGTCGTCAAGCACTGTGCGGTCGGCGGCATCACCGAAAGCGATGTCACCCTCGCCGAGGCGACCAAGGCCTTCATCGTCGGCTTCAACGTCACCAGCTCCACCAAGGCCCGCAGCGTCGCCGAGAGCAAGCAGATCGAGATTCGTCTCTACGACGTCATCTACGACCTCAAGGACGACGTCACGAAGGCGGCCTCGGGTCTCCTCGCACCGGAGCTCAAGCTCGAGGTGCTCGGTCACGCCGACGTCCGTCAGGCCTTCAAGATCTCGAAGGTCGGCATGATCGCCGGCTGCTACGTCACCGACGGCACCATCGAGCGCAATGCCCAAATCCGCGTCACGCGGAACGGCATCGTCATCGAGAAGGACCGTCGCCTCGAGCAGCTCAAGCGCTTCAAGGACGACGCCAAGGAGGTTCGTGCCGGCCAGGAGTGCGGCATGAAGATCGTCGGCTACGACGACATCAAGGTCGGCGACGTCCTCGAGTGCTACAAGACGATCCAGATCGCCCGTTCGCTGTAAGCGGCACGTGCGGCCTCGATTCCGCCCCTCCTTCATGACGAGCCTCCACACGCATCCCGCGCACCCCATGCATCCCGACGACCGCTTCGACTCCCGCACCGGCGATGAACGCCACGCCTCACCGGCTGGCCCGCGCACGCCGAAGCGCGGCGGGCGGGGGGGAAGCGGCGAGTCGCGGGTCCCGGCCTTTGACTTCGGCGGAACGGCGGGTGCCCATTCGCACCGGCTCGCCCAGGTCAACTCGCTCATCGCCCGCGTGTTGCGGGACCGGCTGGCGAGAGGGGTGAACGATCCGCGCGTGCAGGGCATGGTGTCGGTGCTGGCGGTCGAGTGCACGCCGGACTTTCACGTCGCCCATGTCCGGATCAGCGTGTTGCCCGGCGATCGGGCCAGGCTCACGCTGTCGGGGCTCCGCAGCGCGACGCGCCATCTTGAGGGTGTGGTCCGCAAGGAGACGCGTCTTCGAAAGGTGCCGCGGCTTCTCTTCGAGCTCGACGACTCGATCAAGCGCGAAGCGGCCCTCTCCGAATCGCTGCATCGCGCTCAGGGAACGCTCCCGGGTGATCCGGGTGATCGCGGAGCGCCGCTCGCCGCTGATGCCGTCACTGACAACACGGGGCACGATCCGCCTGCCGCCACCGCCTGATCCCGCCCCCTCCCCCGAACACTCCGTTCCTCTGGATTTGCCCTAAGGGACTCTCCCGTGAAGACTGACGCCCTAGCGACGCTCCTGCCCGCGACCAAGCTCGCGCCGATCCTCAAGCGGCACATGCCCGCCGAGGTGCCGGCAGCGCCACTCGATCCGATCGCAACGCTCGTCTCGAGCTTCCTGTTGTGGGAATCCTCCACGGCCGCCGCCGAACAGGCACTGGTGCGGGTGAAGGCCGAGTGCGTCGACTTCAACGAACTCCGGGTCTGCCTGCCGGAAGAGATCGTCGCGATGCTGGGCTCGCGCTATCCCTTCGCGGAGGAGCGGGCCAATCGGATGCGTCGTTCGCTGAACGACATCTACCGCCGCGAGCACAAGGTCAGCCTCGATCACGTCGCCGGTTTGGGCAAGCGGGAGCAGCGGGCCTATGTCGAAAACCTCGACGGCATGGTGCCCTTCGTCGCCGGCCGGCTGCTTCTCCTCCACTTCGGACAGGCCGGCGTGCCGATTGACGATCAGCTTGCCGAGCTCTTCCGCGAGCAGAAGCTCATCGCCAAGGAAACGACCACCACCGACCTTGGCCATGCCCTGAACAAGCACTATCACACCCTCGACGAGGCCACCAAGGTGCACATCGCCCTCGTTGCCTTCGCCGATGCCGCATGGGAGAAGGATCCCAAGGCGATGATGAAGAACAAGTCGGCGCGCATGGCCGCCCAGCAGGCCGCCGAGCGAGCGGCGCGGCGCGAAGCGGAGAAGGCAGCCGAAGCCGCCGCGAAGGCCGCCGAGGCCGCAGCGCGGGCCGAGGCCGAGCGCATCGAGGCGGCGAAGGTTGCGGCGCGGGCCCAGGCTCGCGCCGACGCGCGGGCGCGAGCTGCCGCGGCCAAGGCCGCCGAGCAACAGGCGGCCGCAGCGGCGGCCAAGCAGAAGGTCCAAGCCGCCGGAGCGGGTGCCAAGGGGGCGAAGCCGGCGGAGAAGCCCGCTGATCGCCTTGCAGGAAAGGGCGGCGTCAAGGTCGCGACGAAGTCCGCGCCGCCGGCGAAGGTGCTCGTGAAGGGACCGGCGAAGCCGCTCGCGAAGGGGGCCGGCGCCTCCGCCGCGGCGTCCAAGAAGCCCGCAACGCCGGCGGCCACGAAGCCTCCCGCCAAGGTCGCGGCGAAGGCACCGGCCAAGGCTGCCGTGAAGGTCGCAGCCAAGGTCGCAGTGAAGGTCGCCGCCAAGCCGCCCGCAAAGTCCCTCACCAAGGCCGGCACGAAGGCGCCGGCCAAGAAGCCCGCAGCGAAGGCGCCGGCAAAGGGACCGGTCAAGAAGGGCTCGAAGAAGTGATCGCACCGCGCCGGAACCGACTCCGGTGCGATCGGCCCCGCAACGGCGCTTCGGATCGCGGAAGCGCGTGGCTGATCGCGACGCTGGCCCTCGCCGCACTCAACGCCCCGGCGCTCGCCTACGGTGGCCCCAACGCGTGCGCATCCTCGGCCGTCCTGGTCGCCGTGGCATGCGGCGCAACGCCGCCGGCGCCGCCGTCGCTCCTCCGTCCGGGGCTCCTCGATCCGACCACGCGGGTCGGAGCGAACCTTTCGTTGGCGGAAACGCTCGAGGCGCTCGGCGGGCCGATGAAGCCTTCGGTCGGCGCGGCTCTCGCGCCGCTGCCTCCCGCCGATCCGGCGGTGCGGGCGAAGGCAACGCGTCTCTATGTCCAGGGCCGCGCTGCGCTTCTCGAGAATCAGGTGCTCATCGCCGCGACGAAGCTCGACGAGGCCCTCGGCCTCGACCCGGGTTCGCCCGAGATTCTCGCGACCTACGCACGCCTGCTCTCGCGGATGGGCAACTCGGCGAAGGCCAACGCCCTTTATGAGCGACTCCTCGCCAGCGATCCGACGCGGCCCGAAGCGCTCCTCACGATTGGCCTGCAGGCCGCGAGTCGCGGTGAGGTCGACGGCACCATCCGATGCCTCGCGCCGCTGCTCATCCCCGCTCCCGCAACGGATGCCGGCAAGGTCTCAGCGCGGGCGATGGAGGAGTTCTGGGGATCGCTGCGCGAGGATGCGCTTTTGGCGGTCGAACTCTCCCTTGCCCGAGCCCTCAACGAGAGCGGGTCGGATGCGGCGCTGTTGGAGATTCTCGATCGCGCATTCGCTCGCCCGGCGCCGGCACTTTCCGGCTGGCCCGCGATCGAGTGCCGACGCATCGCCGGCGACGCGCGGGCCCGATCCGGGGACATCGCCGGCGCATTGCGCGACTGGTCGGAGGCGCTGAAGGCGATCGAGTCCGGCGATCCGCACGACATCGAGCTTCCTCCGGTTGCCGCCCGCGTTCTCTGGGCGACGCGAACGCTCGCGATCGAGGGGGACAAGGGCCCACCGACTTCGACGCCGTCCCAGCCTGATTCCTCGATTGCGCTGCTCAAGCGGCTCATCGCCAAAGGCGGACCGCGTGACGAGTGGATCGCCCTCGCGTCGTGGCTGGCATCGACCACCGTGGCCGGCACGCCGGCCGATGACGCGTTGCGGGCCTTCGCCAGCTCGGTCGACGTGCGGATCGGCGATCCCCGTTCGGCTCGGCTTGCCGCGGCGCTCGCTCCGGGCAGGGCCTTCGAGCGGCTCGCCGCATCGCACGACCGACGACATCCCGATCGGGCCCACATCGCCGCGTGGCTCGCCGCCGCGGCGCAGCAGTCGCCGGAGCGAGCGATCGAGATCGCCTCGAACCTCCTCTCCGACACGGCGATCGAGCCGGATCTGGTCGTCAGCGGACTCCTGAGCTGCGGGCTCGACGCTCCGACGCTTCTTGAGCGGGCCGCGGCGCCGCTTCCGGGAAACGCGATCGATGTCCGACGCGTCGCCCTGCGGGTCAGGCTGCTCTCGCGCTACGAGCGCACCGGCGACGCGTGGCGCATCGGAAGCGAGGCGAGGGCGGCGAAGGGAGACGATCCCGCGATCATTCGCGCTCTCATCGTCGCGGCGACCGCGGCGAAGCGGGCCGAGGCGATCCCCGAACTCGCCGAGCGCGTCCGGCCCGACGACGTGGCGGGACAGATTGACGTCCTTCGGGCGTGGGTGACGCTCGGCTCGACCGACAAGGCCCGCGAGGCGAGCGAGCGGGCCGATTCCGCCGCGGGCGAGAACGAACGGGCGCGGGCCATCGCCCGCGGGCTCTTTGCGTCGGCGATGGCGGCCGATGCCGCACGGGCGCGGAATCGCGACAAGGTGGACGAGGCCCTCGATGCCCTGCGCGTCGCGGTCGCCGCCGACCGGACCTACGAGCTTGGCTGGGCCCAGTTGCTGAGCATCACCCGGGCTCTCCATCCCTCCGATCCGCGCAAGGGACCGAGCGAGGAGGAGAAGGCGCTGCGCAAGGAGCTCGAGGAGGCGCTGCCGGACTCGACGCTGGTCTTCATGCTGGCCCGCGAGTCGCTCATCAGTCAGGGTCGTAACGGCGATGCCCTTGAGGCGATCATCGCCCGAGCGGCCTCCGCGCCGTGGGAGGAGTCGCTCCTCCGCGATTCGATCTCGGCGATGGCCGGCGGCGGACGCGTCACCGAATCGTTGGCGATGCTCGATGAGCGGATTGCGGTCGCTCCGGCCGATCCGCTGGCGTGGCAACTCTGGACCGAGGCGACCGTCGCAGCGGGCCATGCGGACGAGGCGCTCGAGCGGCTGAGCCAGGGCGATGACCAGCGCGACGACCCGGTCGGTGACCGATTGCGGGCGATACCGCTTCGGGCCCTCGGTCGCACCGCCGAAGCGGAGGCGATCGAGGAGGCAGAGCTCGATCGGCAAGCGCCGAGCGTGCGGCGCGACATCGCCCGCATCGCGAAATTCATCGACGGGGGCAGGTCGGCCGAGGCGCTGACAGCGCTGCATGCGCTTGCGGATCGCCGCGCCGACCTCACCGCCCCAGAGTCCTTCGCCGGGCTCGAACTCTCGATTCGCACTGCGCCTGGCGACGATCGCGACGGACTCGTCCGCATCTTCGCACAGGACCTGCTCTCCCGCGCCGAACGACCGGAGACCGCCGGCGGCATGGAGCCCGCGGCGATCGTTCGGGCCGCCGGCGCCCTGGCGCTCGTGCGTCGCGGTCCCGAGGGGGAGGCCGAGCGTGCCGCATTGGCGACGCGAGCGGTCGCCGCCCAGGCGAAAGCCGCCGCCGCGATGGATCCGCAGGCCGCCTCGGTCTGGCTCGATCTCGTCGGACACTTCGCCGACGAGCGGCGATTCGCCGAGGGCAGCGACTTCCTCGGCGCCCTGGTGCGAAGCGAGGTGCGCATGAACGCCGCCGTCTCGGCGAAGCTGTCGATGGCCTGCTTCGCCCTCGACGCGGCGGCGGGCGGACGGGCGGCGACATCAATGGCCCTTCTGGACCTCGTGCGCTCCCGCGGCACGCGCCCCTTCGCGGGACGGCAGCGCGCGGTCGAGCGCGATTCCGACGAGCTTTATCTTCTCGCCGGCGTCTACTCCCTCGTCGACGACTGGAAGGGCAACCGCGAGATCCTCGCCGAGTCGCTCGCCCGCGACCCGAAGCACGCGATGAGCATGAACAACCTGGCGTGGGATCGGCTGGAGCGCGATCCCGAGTCGCCCGAGGGCATCGCCGAGATCGCCCGGATGATCGAGGCGGCGCACGCGGCCCTGCCCGCCGACGCGTCGATTCTCGACTCGATCGGATGGCTCCGCTACAGGCAGGGGGCCTTCGCCGAGGCGGTCGACCTGCTCGGCAAGGCGATCACCGCCGGCGGCGACGATCCGAGTCTCGAGGCGCTTGACCACTTCGGCGACGCGGCGTGGCGAAACGGCGACCGCGATGCGGCCCGCAACGCATGGCGCGAGGTCGCCGAGCGCGGGGCCCGGCTCTACGCCCACGACACGATCGTCGGGCGCCTGCCGACCTACGAGCTGAACGAGCATGGCGTGCGGGTGCTGGACGGTGAGGCCCTGTGGCAACGAAGCTACGGCGACATCATCGACCGCGCCGCGGCGAAGCGGAAGGCCGCCGAGGCCGGCGCCGAACCGGCGGTGGCGCCGGTGTTCGGGGCGCGGCGGACGGGCGAGGATTCGAAGGAGTCGCATCGCGGGCGTTCGCGCGGCGACGGTAGCACCTGATGGCGAGAGACGAGCAATGGCCGGACACAGTGCATGGAAGAACATCAAGCGGCGCAAGGCGGCGGTCGACGCGAAGCGCGGCAAGATCTGGAGCAAGGTGAGCCGCGCGATCATCGTTGCGGCCCAGCGCGGCGGCGGTGACATCAAGTTCAACGCCTCGCTGCGCATCGCCATCGACGAGGCCAAGGCCGCCAACATGCCGCGCGACACGATCGAGAAGGCGGTGAAGAAAGGGACCGGCGAGGGGGCAACCGAACGCTACGAGTCGGTGCGCTACGAGGCCTTCGGCCCGGGCGGCACGGCGATCCTCATCGACCTGCTCATCGCCAACGCCAACAAGACGGCGGCCGAGATTCG
Organism: Phycisphaerales bacterium; assembly: GCA_044220875.1. Taxonomy (GTDB): domain Bacteria; phylum Planctomycetota; class Phycisphaerae; order Phycisphaerales; family SM1A02; genus JAEUIT01. Next base: position 248,822 of record JBGAQH010000003.1, read on the forward strand.
CACGATCATCGACAAGAACGGCGGCAAGATGGGCGTGCCCGGCTCTGTCGCATTCGGTTTCACGCAGCAGGGAGTGATCCTCGTCGACGGCTCCTCGACGTCCGAGGACGCGGTGATGGAGGTGGCCCTCGGCGCCGACGCCGAGGACGTCGCCGCCGACGGCGACTACATCCAGGTCACCTGCAAGCCCGCCGACTTCGAGGCCCTGCGGGGCGCGCTCGAGGCGGCGAAGTTCACCGTCGAGAACGCCGAGATCACCTACGTGCCGCAGTCGACGATCACGCTCGACGCGGACTCGGCCGCGAAGCTCCTCGCCCTCATCGACGCGATCGAGGATCACGACGACGTGCAGAAGACCTACCACAACGCCGAGCTGCCCGAGGAATAGGCACGGACAGCGGGCGCGGCATGAACGTCGCGTTAGCCGCAGGCGCCCCACGCCCCGAGCAGGATCGCGACGTCGGCGGCGTCGACGGCGCCGTTGCCGTTCAGGTCCGCGGGGCCCCCTCCGCCCCAGCCGCCGAGCAGGAACGCAAGATCCTCCGCGTCCACCTCGCCGTCGCCGGTGAGGTCGCCGAGGCAATTGCAGTCCGGCGCGAGCTGGTGGGCGCTCGTGCCGCCCGGTGAGCCGGGCGTGCCGGTGCTGACCGTCGCCCCGAAGCCCGACTGGATCGAGGGCCAGGCGTCGATCGTGCCGATGGTGCCGCCGTTGGCGGAGGGATCGCCCTTCGCGGCGATCGTCGTCTTCGTGCCGTCCGCGGCGATGCGGATGAGCCGATCCTGCTCGAGCCCGTTCGGCATCAGCACGCTGCACCAGGCGATGGCGCTGCCGTCGGCGGCGATGGCCTGCATGGGATTTCGCGAGAAGGCCAGGCCGTTGACCGTGCCGCCGTCGATCGGGTCGTAGAAGGCAACCGTCGCGTGCAGGCTGCCGGGCAGTCCCGCGAAGTGGCCGCCGGTGTACTGGCCGCCTCCGAGGCTGACGTCCGCGAAGAACTCGAGCGCGCCGGCGTCGTTGATCGCGGCGCCCTGCATGTCCAGGTACGTGCCGCCGATCGGCGTGGCCGTGTTGGCCTTCACCGCCCATGTCGAGACGCCCGCGGCGGTGCGGATCACGATGCCGCGCGACACCGCCCCGCTGGCCAGGGTCCGGAAGCAGATCGTGCCGCTGTTGTTGATGTCCGGCAGGGGACCGACGGGGATCGTCGTGCCGTCGACGAAGCCGAGCGACTCGCCGACGAGAATCGTGTACGCGCCGCCGCCGGGCGCGGCGGTGCCGGGCTTGGCGATCTTGGTGAGCGTGCCGTTCGACCACTGGAAGATGCCGGGCCCGCTGTCCACGCTCGCCTTGGCGACGAAGACGACGGTGCCGAGGTCGTTCATCGAGCCGTGGCCGACCTGGGTGAAGGTGCCGCCGCCGGGCGCCGCTCCGCCGACCTTGGCGATGTTCTCGATCGCTCCGCCGTTGTGGGCGAGGAAGAGGCCGCGCGGCGAGGTGCCGCCGGTGACGTCGGCGAGGAAGAGGACGTCGCCCGCGGCGTTGATCGCTGGGACGAAGAAGGTGCCGCCAAAGAAGCCGGCGAACGTTCCGCCGATGGGTGTGGGATCGCCGACCGGATTGCCCGGATTGCCGCCGCCGCCGCCGTTCCCCGAGCCGATGGCGATCGCCACCGCGGTGCCGCTTGCGTCGGCGCGAAAGACACCCTGATTGCGCTCGGCGCCGCTGATCGTGCCGAAGAAGGCGATGCGGCCGCCGGCCAGCGCCGCCGAGTTGAAGAAGGCGAGCGGGTCGAGCGTGCCCTGGTCGATCGGTTGGCCCTCGCCGGCGAGCATCGCGAGCGGACACGTCGCACTGCCGGCCACGCCGCCGCCGGTGTCGTGGCGAATCGGGCGCAGAGCGGGGCGGGACTCGACGACGCCGTCGTGGACGCGCACCACCGGCCGCGGCGCGCTGCCGACGTCGCCTGACCCCAGTGCCGCCGGAGTCCAGATCACGCCGATGAGGGTGAGCGTCGCTGCGCCGAGGAAGGTTCGCTGAACGGTGATCGGATTCGGTCGTTGCATGGCTGGAGTCCCGTGGAGCGATTCGCTCGGGCGTGCCGACGTCAGGTCGTAGTATCCTCGATGGGCGTCGGCGACAGGATCATGATTCGCACCACCACCATCTTTCGCGGTCGGGTGCAGGGTGTCGGCTTTCGGGCCACGACGGTCCGCTGCGCCGATTCGTTCCCGATCACCGGATTCGTCCGCAACAACGCGGACGGTTCGGTGCTGTGCGTCGCGGAGGGTCGGGCCGAGGACATCGACGCGTTCCTCGATGACGTGGGCCACGCGATGCGGCACGCGATCGAGTCGATCGACTCGACCCAGTCCGCGGCCTCGGGGGAGTTCCCGGACTTCGCCGTGCGCCGCTGAGCGCCGAGGTCCCCGCGAGCGCCACGAGCGAACTGTTAGCCGCAGGTGCCCCACGCGCCGAGGAGCACGGCCAGATCGGCGCCGTTGATGGCGTTGTCGCCGTTGAGGTCGCCCGCGCCGGTCGATCCCCACGCGCCGAGCAGGATGGCCAGGTCGGCGCCGTTCACGCTGCCGTCGTTGTTCAGGTCGGCGGGGCAGGCGACGACGTTGTTGCCGATCACGACGGCCCGCCCCTCGGGCAGCACCCAGAAGATGTTGCCGCTCGCCCGGATGAACTGGTAGCACTTGAGGCCGGTGCCAATGCCCTGGGCCCATTGCCACTGGGCGTAGGGTTGGGCGGTCAGCCCGATCACGCACAGGAACCAGCGCGGATTTGCGGTCGTGTTGGCCGGCACCTGAATCGGCGTGGCCAGATCGAGCGTGTAGTGGGTCAGGCCGCCCGGCCCGGGCGAGGTGGTCGCCGCGGTCGTGTCGAAGGTGGTCAGCGGCTGCGCCGTGTCAACGCCGCCGTAGTACCAGATGCCGTAGGGCTGATAGGCGACGGTACCCGGATCCTGCTTCCAGATCTGGATGCGGAACCCGAGCTCGCAGGCGCCGTTGCCCCACCATTCGAGGTGGGTGATGGCCTTGGGCTGGGCAAGCGTGAAGTCCTCGAAGAGCACCGCATCGCCGTCGAGGTCGTTCTGTCCGCTCGGGTCCTGCCAGAGTTGCGAGGAGCGCATCACGCCGCCGCCACTGACCGGCGAGTGCGTGAGCAGCGTTTCGCCCGAAGCGGTGGAGGCGCCCATCGCGGCGACGGACAGGAGGGATGCGGCGAGGAGGAGTGTGTTGCGCATGAGCGTGCCTCGGGAGTGGACCCATCGATGGAGCGATCGCCGACCAACGAGATGGTCGGACGAATGCTCGGTCGTCAGGTGCAGCCCGAGGCACGCTCGATACAGGCACGCGCGCGATACGCGGCGCCAAGCCGGAGCGATCATCCGCGTTGGCGATCACTCGGCGCTGAACGCGATGCCGGTCAGCGTCTGATTCACGTGGAAACCCTCGAACTGCTCGCCGTAGGTCGAGAACCCGATGAGCGGGCACTTGGCCATCTCCGACGCCATGGCGGCGGCGATGCGGGCGTCCTTCACGGCCAGCGCCCGGCAGATGCAATCGAAGCCGATCACGAAGGAGGCCTCGCGGATGTAGGGCTCGGTGTACAGGGCCTGCAGCGCTCCGACCATGTCGAGCGACTCGCCGAAGCGGAGGACGAGCCCCTCGTCCATCGCGCAGAAAAGGTGCATCGAACCGTCCTTGTCGATCGAGGCGATGCCGCGAACGAAGTGGCGGCTGCCGACGCGAAGCATGAGCGGATGCCGCGACACCACGCCGGGCGTGAGCTGATCGGGGGTGAGGCCGAGCGACTCGGCGTAGATGTGCGATGCGACGCGGCCATCGATGCGATGGACGATGCGCTCCGCGGGGGTCGCGTCGGTGACGACGTAGGAGCGCTGGGCGGCCTTGAAGTTCTCGTGGGCGAAGGTGCGGAGCTTGGTGGGGGAGTCAATGCCGATGAGCATCGCGCCGCCGGTGACGAACTCCTTGCCGTTGAAGACCGGCGTGGTCTTGAACGCGCCGTCGTCGCCGGCGGAGCCGCCGACCAGCGGGGCGTGGCAGAGGCCCTCGTGAAGGTGCGAGACGAAGAGCTCCTCGCTCTTCTGCATGCTGTCGATCACCATGAGGGCGGCCTGATGACGCCCGATGCGATTGGAGTGGAAGCCCAGCGCCGCTGCGGCCTGCCGGGCGTCATGGCTCGTGAAGCGTCCCGCTCGCGGCACGAAGTGGCTACGCACGTCCACGCCGTGCACGGCCGCCGCGGCGATGCCGCTGCTGACGTAGCCGACGGTCGAGGTGATCTCGCCGGCGGTGGTGCAGGCCAGGACGGGGCAGCGGAAGAGGTCGCGCAGCTCCTTGCTGACGTCGGCGAGATCGTGGCGCGAGGAGACGAAGGCGATGCCGAGCGACGCGGTGGTGGGATCGCCGTCACGGAAAATCGCGCGAAAGGCATCGCGGGGGCGCTCGGCATTCGACCATCCGATCTGGGCCCGGACCGGGCCGGCGGAGGTGGCGGCAGGGGAGGCGGAACCGCCGGGGGTGGGCGAAGCGAAGGGAGCGTTGAAGTCAGCCATGCGGGGTCCTTCTCATGAGGAGGCGACGTCGCCGGGACGATCCCTGCCTCGGCGTCCCCCCGCTATCGGCGACCGCACCAACGCACTTTGCCGCTGGGATCGGGGGCAGCGGAATCGGTGACTCCTCGGCGCCGCGTGCCGGTCGTCGGACGTGGGAGGCATGCGCGAGTCAGGGCATCTGGCCCGGTCGTTCTCAACCGCGCTGAGCCGGAGCGCCGATCAACCCTGCGAGATGGTCATCCCGCGCACCCCTATCGCCTTCGTCGCTCTCGCCTCCGCCGCCCTGCTCGCGGGCTGCCAGACCCGCTCCGAGACGTTTGCCGGCAGGCCGACGAACCAAGTCTGGACGGCGATGGTGAAGGCCGCCGAGCAGCCCGACTACAAGGACTGGCATGTCATCGAGAACGACGTCTGGACCGACGAGGCCAGCGGTCGGATCGAAATCTGGCGACTTCTTCGGCGATACAAGGACCCGGCGGGGCAGTGGCCGCGGCTTGAGGACTCGGAGTGGAAGCTCGCGATCGTGCTCGACCCGCAGGACCCGCCGACGGCGACGTTCTCCGTCCGCTCGATGTGCGTGCCAAGCCACAGTTGGATCGAGGCGGAGCGGTACTTCGACCAGGTCTGGACGCTTCTCGGCGGCCGCCCGGTGGGCGAGCCGCCCGTGGCGGAGTCACCGGCGAGTCCGCCCGCGGCAGCGAAGCCTGCACCGGCCCAGCCCGAGCAGCCGGCTTCGCCCGAGGAGGCCCCGAAGGAAGCTCCGAAGGAAGCGCCGGTCGAGGTGCCGAACTAGTTGCAGGCGACGCGTCGTCCGCGTCCTTCTGATCAGCCCCAACTGCCGAGCAGGATCGCGATGTCGGCCGGGCCGACGTCGCCGCTCAGATCGAGGTCGGGCTTGCAGCAGAGGTCGCTGCAGGGGCCCCATGATCCGAGGAGCAGGGCGAGGTCGGCGGCGCCGACGAAGCCGTCGCCGTTGAAGTCACCGAAGATCCCGGTGTCCTGGCCGTAGACGTAGATCGCCTTGGTCGCCGTGTAGAAGAGGTCCGACGCCTCGCAGGTGGTGAGCGTGTCGAAGGAGCCGCTCAGGCTTGCGGCGTCGATGATGACGATCTCGTCGCCCGGGGCTGGGGTGAAGCCGGGTCCGTTGCTCACCTGAAGAATGCCGCTGAGCGTGGCCGGTCCGGTGGGGTCGACGATGATCTGATTCACCGCGCCGGCGGTGACGGTCATGACCGCGGTGGGCTGGTGGCTGAAGCCGCCGGTGATGTTGAGCTTGCTGACGCCGGTGGTGAACAGCAGTCCGCTGTCGACGAGGGTGCCGGTCGCCGGCGTCGCGGTGAGGACCGCGCCATCGTTCAGGCGGAGAATGCCGGTGGTGGCGATCGATTCGAGCTTCGCCAGGTCAAGGATCTTGCCGTTGCGTCCGGTGATCACGCACTCGGCGGCGAGGGTCTTGATCGGCGTGCCGGCCAGGGGAGCGCCGAAGCGAATCGTCGAGTTGTTCGCCTTCCACACGCCGCCGGTCAGCGTGCCGCCGACGAGATTGTCGGCGACGTTGAGGACGAGCGTCGAGGCATTCGTGGCCTCGACCGTGCCGTTGTTCTGGAAGCCCTCGCCGACGATCGACAGGACGTTGCCCGTCGTGTCCGAGCGGAGCGTCCCGTTGTTGACGACCGACGAGGTCCCGGTCACGAAGATCGAGTTGCCAATCGTGCCCCACTTCGACTCGACGAGAACGCTCGGGGCAAGCGTCAGCGTGCTCGCTCCATCGACGGCGAGCTGGGCCGGACTGCTGCTCGAAACGGAATCGAGCTGAATGTTCGCCAGACCGCCGATGGTCAGCGTGTTGTCGGCCACCACGCGGGAGCCCGAGCCGGTGAGGTTGAGCGTGCCGTTGAGCGTGAGGCCGTCCTTCAGCCGAATCGTCGCGAAGTTCTGGTCGAGGTTCACGACGCCATTCACGGTCATGCCCGTGAAGATGTTCGAGGAGTTGCTCACGCTCGGCGAGCCGCCGGCGTCGATCGCGAGCGTCCCGCCCGCGAGCGTCACGCCATCGAAGGTGTAGACGCCGGTCGTCGCATTCGTGGCGAAGGTGCCCTTGTTCAGGGTGATCGGGGCCTGCAGGCGCACGGTGCCGGAGACGTTGCGGACATCGCCGAATTGGGCGAGCGACGTGGGCGAGGAAATGGTTACGGTGCCGCCGGTCAGCGCTCGGATGAGGCCGGAGTTGATCCAGTTGCTGCTCGTGGTGGCGATCCGGAACGTGCCGGCGGTTGCTTCGCAGGTGCCTTGATTCTCGAATGCCTCGCCGACGATGGTGAAGAGGCCATTCACGGTGTCGCAGCGAAGGGTGCCCTGATTGACCACCTTCGACGTGCCGCCGGTGAATTCGGACTCGCCAACCAGTCCGTAGGTGGCCTCGACGAGGACGGTGGGGGCCAGCGTCAGGGTGGTTGCACCCTCGACATCGATGCGGGACGGATTGCCGCTGGAGGGGGAGTCGAGCTGGATCGCGGCGGCGCCGCCGATCGTGAGCGTGTTGTCCACGATGATGCGGCTGCCGGGACTCGTGAGGTTGAAGGTGCCGTTGAGGGTCAGGCCGTCCTTGAAACGAATGGTGGCGAAGTTGGCGTTGAAGTTGATCGTGCCGTTCACGGTCATGCCGGTGAACGTGTTGCTCGCGTTGTTGACAATCGGCTCGCCGCCGGCTCCGATCGCGAGGGTGCCGTTGGCCAGCGTCACGCCTTCGAAGGTGTAGACGCCCGTGGTGGCGTTGGTGGTGAGCGTTCCGCCTCCGAGGGCGATCGGCGACTGAAGCCGAACGGTGCCGGAGACGTTGCGGACGTCGCCGAACTCACCGAGCGAGGTTGGAGCAGCGATGATGACGCTGCCGGTGGTCACGGCCCGGATCAGCCCGGTGTTCGCCCAGTTGCTGCCGGTCGTGGCGATGCGGAAGGTGCCCGCCGTCCCTTCACAGGTGCCCTGGTTTTCGAAGCCCTCGCCGACGATGTTCGTGGTCGTGCCCGCGGTGTCGGCGCGGATCGTGCCCTTGTTGACGATCTTCGACGTGCCGCCGAGGAATTCCGATTCGCCGAGGAGGCCCCAGCCGCTCTCGACGACGACGCTCGGTGCGAGCGTCACGACACTCGCACCCTCCACGTCGAGTCGGGACGGGCTGCCCGAGGCGGCCGAACGCATGCGGAAGGTGCCGGCGTTGATCGTGAGCGTGGTTTCCGCAATCAGCCGCGATCCCGTTCCGGAGAGGGTCATGATGCCGTTCATCGTGAAGGCATCGCGGATGCGGAGCGACGAGAAGTTGCCCGTCAGGGTGAGGTCGCCGTTGACGACCATGTTCTGGAAGATCGTGTTGGCGTTGTTGAAGAGCGGTGTCGCGCCGGCCTGAAAGGTGATGGTGCCGTTGCTCCAGGTGCCGCCGTCGAAGGTGAAGACGCCGTTGGCCGGGGTGAGCGTGAAGGACTGGTTGGCCATGTCGACGCTGATCGTCGTCTGGACCGTGCCGCCCACGTTGCTGACGTTCTGGACGCTGGCGAGGTCCGTGGTGCCTTCGAGGCGCACCGTGCCGGTGACGGCGCTGATGGAGCCCGAGTTGGTCCAGGTCGTCGGTGCGATGCGGAGCGTCCCGCCGGTCGACTTCGCGGTCCCCTGATTCGTGAACGACTCGCCGGCGACCACGAGCGTGGTGTTCGGCGTGTCGGCGACGATCGTGCCGAGGTTGATGACGCTTGACACGCCCGCCGTGAAGGCGTGCTGTCCGATCACTCCCCATGATCCGACCACCGAGACGTTCGAGCCGATGGTGAGGACGCTCGTCCCGTCGACGGCCAGCTGGGCGGGGTTGCCTGAGCTGGGCGAATCGAGCTGGATCTCGCCGGTGCCGCCGATGGTCTCTGTCGTCTCGGCGACGAGGCGGGATCCCGTACCGTTCAAGATGAGAATGCCGTTCAGGGTCAGACCGTTCTTGACGCGAAGCGCGGCGAAGTTGGGGCTGAGGGAGAGATCTCCGTGCACCGTCATCGCATCCAAGAAGTTGTTGGTATTGGTGATGATCGGCTGGACACCCGAGGTCGTGTCGATGGTGCCGCCCTTGAAGGTGCAGCCGTTGAGGGTGTAGACGCCGGTCGTCGCATCAAGCGTGAAGGTGCCACCCGCCAGATCGAGCGTGGTCTGGATCCGCACCGTGCCCGAGACGTTGCGCACGTCGCCGAAGTCGGCCGGCGTCACCGGCCCGGACAGGATCACGGTGCCGCCGGTCAGGGCACGGATCAGTCCGTCGTTGATCCAGGCAGTCGATGGGCCAACGGTGAGCGAGCCATCGGTCGCTTCAACCGTCCCTTGGTTGATGAAGGTCTCGCCGCCGATCGGGAGAGTCCCACCGGCCGTGTCCTCGCGAATGACGCCCTGATTGATGAGGGTCGAGACGCCGGCCGTGACGACGCTCTCGCCGATCTGCCCGAACTTCGCCTCGACCACAACGGCGGGACCGAAGGTGACCGTCGACGCTCCTTCGACGGTAAGGGCGGCGGGGCTGCCCGAACTGTTCGAGTCAAGTTGGAAGTTGCCCGCGCTGACGGTCTGGGTGCCGCTGAATCCGATTCGCGCACCGGACCCCGTGAGGTTTGCGGTGCCGTTCAGGGTCAGGCCGTTCTTCACGACAAGCATCGAGAAGTTCGTGGACAGCGTGAAGGAGCCGTTGATCGTGACGCCGTCCAGCACGTTCGTGGTCGCCGACGAGGCGCTCATCCCGCCGGGGATCGCCCACGTCCCGCTCGTGATGCCGCCGTTGACCAGGGAGAGAAGCCCGCCGACCGAGGCGTTGGTGCCCACGGTGAGCGTGCCGTTGATGACGGTGAGCGCATCGGCGCAGTTGAGGCTGTTGACCGTGGCATTGCCGGCCAACGTGATCGTCGTGACGCCGGCGGCGTCGAGCACCACGTCATCGCCCGGTCCGGGAAGGACATCGCCCGACCAGTTGGCAGGAGTGAGCCAGTTCAGGTTGCCGCCGCCACCGTCCCAGGTGACCGTCGCGGCCGAGGCCGTTGCCGACGTCGCGAGAAGCGTGGCGAGGGTGGTCAACTGGGCGAAAAGGCTGCAGGGGCGCAAGGACATGGGCATCGTTCCGTGAGACGCGAGAAAGCGTGACCGCGCCGGCACCACCCGGTCGCGGCCCCCTCGAATCGGCGAGGGGCGCCACCAGTGCAAGGCGCAGTCCGAGAGTGGATATACCACCCGGGCTCGGATTTTCCTCTCGGACCCCCGAAGAACGCCCGAGTTCAACGCTGCCGCAGCGCAGCGATCTCGCATTCGGACCATGGGGCTCTGGTGGGCTTCACCATGGACTCCCCGGCCGCTTCCGTGCTCGGTGCGTGACCATGGCCCGGTGGGAAGCTGGGAAAGAACGGGCCGGAACGAAATTCGTGACATGGATGAGGGAGCCCTCACCTCGATGTCGCATGGGGCCCCGACGGGACTGGCCCGTCGCCACCTAGGACCCTCTTCCGGAGCTTGCCCATGCGACACGACACCACGGCCCTCGCTACCACTGCGTTCGTTCGTTCGACCCTCGCGACCACCCTCATCCCGGCGCTCGCCCTCGGCCTGATCACCGGCAGCGCCGCCGCAGCGACCCGCAACGTCCCCGCCGGCTTTCCCACCATCCAGTCGGCCATCAACGCCAGCGCCCCCGGCGACACGGTATTGGTCGCCCCCGGCACCTATCACGAGCGCATCGACTTCCTCGGCAAGGAGATCGTGGTGAAGGCCTCGAGCTTCAGCGATCCGACGCTCACCATCATCGACGCCGATCTCCTCGGCGAGGCGGTCATCATCGGCGGCGGCGTCGGTCCGAACGCCAAGCTCGTCGGGTTCACGATCCGCGAGGGGAGCGCCACCACCGGCGGCGGGCTCGACATCGACGGCGACCCGACGATCAAGCAGTGCATCGTCACGCTGTGCGATGCGACCGACGGCGGCGGGGCGATCGTCAACGGCAACGCCAACTTCACCGATTGCCAGTTCATCGACAACAGCGCCACCAGCGGCGGGGCTCTCGCGCTGTACGGCAACGCGACCCTCGACGGGTGCCTCTTCCAGCTCAATCATGCGACCTCCGGAGGTGCCCTCGAGGTCAACGGCAATTGCACCTTCGCGGACTGCGACTTCCTCACCAACGACGCCACGGTGGCGAGCAGCGCGATGGTCGCCTCGGGGGCCGCGATCTTCGACCGCTGCCTCTTCAACGACGGCGACTCCCTGACCATCGAATCGATGGACGTACTGGGCCTGTCCAACTGCCTGTTCCTGAATGCGGGCACGTCGATTCTCACCAATTCGGCGGCGCGACCGGTGCTGCTCACGATGGCCAACTGCACCGTGCACAACCTCGGAGCCACGGCGATCGACGTCGTCGACGGCGGTCACGCCTCGGTCGTCGCGATCGCAAACTCGATCATCGGCTCGAGCGCGACCTCGATCGGCGTCAGCGGCGCCGGCGCCTCGCCCGAGATCATCACCGTCACCCGCACCGACATTCAGGGCGGATGGGCGGGGACGGGCAATCTCGACGTCGATCCGCAGTTCGTGAACGCCGGAGCGGGGGACTTCCGCCTGAAGCGGACCTCGCCCTGCATTGACGCCGGCGGCAACGGTCTCGTGCCTGCCTTCGTGACCGCCGACCTCGACGGCAACGCCCGCTTCGTCAACGATGTCGGCGTCCTCGACACCGGCGCCGGCACCGGAGCGATCGTGGACATGGGGGCGTTCGAGTCGCCTTGTGCGGTTCGCTACGTCAACCTGCTTGCGGCCGGCGCCAACGACGGCAGCACCTGGACCGACGCCTATGTGGACCTCCAGGACGCGTTGGCCGACGCCGCGGTCATGCCGATCGACTACGTGATGGTCGCCCAAGGGACGTATCAGCCCGATCGCGGGACCAACAACCGGGCGATGTCCTTTGACATGGTCAGCGGCACGTCGATCGTCGGCGGCTTCGCCGGCGGCGAAGGGGACATCAGCGAGCGCGACCCGCTGCTGCACCAGACCGTCCTCGGCGGCGCGATCGGCGGACCGACCACGCTCGACAACTCCTTGCACATCGTTCGCGCCACGAACGTCGCCCCGACCGGCAAGCTCATCGGCTTCATCGTGCAGAAGGGCAACGCCAACGGCATTCCCGCCTTCTTCGACGATCGCGGCGCGGGCATCCTGGTCATGAACGGCGCTCCGACGATCAGCGAATGCTGGATCCGCCAGAACGAGGCGGTCGCCTGGGGGGCCGGACTCGATGCGGAGCTCTCCGCGGTCAGTCTCGACCGCTGCCGCTTCAACCTCAACGTCTCGGCCGGCAACGGCAGTGCCATGGCCTTCTTCGGCGGAGCGCCGACGGTGACCAACGGCCTTGTCCACGGCAACGACGCGACGCTCGACGGGGCGATCGTCTTCGGCGGCGGCTCAAACGGGCTCCTCGTGAACGCGACGATCGCCGACAACGCCTCGCTCACCAGCGGTTGCGGCGGCGTCTATGTCGGTGCCGGATCGTTGCTCACCCTTCGCAACGCGATCCTCTGGAAGAACGCGGCCACGGTCGGCACGCTGGAGCAGCGACAGATCCGCGTGCTCGGGGCGCTCGACGTCGGTGCGACCTCGCTGCAGGGCTGGTCGGGAGCCTTTGGTGGCCTGGGCAACGACGGCAACGATCCGGTCTTCGCCAACCCGCTCGGGCCCGATCTCACCCGCGGCACGGCCGACGACAACTACCGCCTCACGCCGGCCTCGAATGCGATTGACAACGCGATGTCGAACTGGCTCACGCCGAGCCTCTTCCCCCTTGACCTCGATGGCGCGAATCGATTCGTCGATGACCTCGGCAGCGTGAACATGGGCGTCGGTCCGGTCGCCTACCTCGATCGCGGTTGCTTCGAGTTCGAGGGGGTCGCCTGCCCGACGGATCTCACCGGTGACGGAAAGACCGACGGCGCGGATCTGGCGATCCTGCTCGGCGCCTGGGGTGGAGCGGGAGCGGCGGACTTCGACGGCTCGGGCATGGTGGACGCGGCCGATCTCGCGGTCCTGCTCGGCTCGTTCGGTCCCTGCTGAGGTCGCCGCGGACGATCGACGATCAGGACGCACAACGCCCCGGCCACTCCATGCGGAGTCGCCGGGGCGTTGTCGTTCGGTCCCGTCAGCGTCGGTCGCTCTTACCCCCAGGTGCTCAGCAGCTCGGAGAGGTCGGCCGCGTTCACCACGCCGTCATGGTTGAAGTCGGCCGCCGAGGTGGTGCTGCCCCACTCGGAGAGGAAGAGCGAGAGGTCCGCCGCATTCACCGAGCCGTCGCAGTTGAGGTCGGTCGGGCCGCCGCAGGTGCCGAAGAGGAAGAAGCCGCAGGTGTTCTCGCCGACGGCGATGAGGTTGCCCGAGATCGCGATCTCCTCCGCGGAGTGCATCGTCGCGTAGGTCCCGACGGTCACGCCGCTGCCGCTGCTGAAGTCGATCTCGCGGACGCCCTGATAGATGTTGGCGACGAGCACGGTGCTGCCGTTCACGACGAGGTCGTTGTTCCAGCCGATGTTCTCGAAGACCGGCAGTTCGACCGGCTGGGCGGGGTTCGTCACCTGGAAGCGGGCGACGCTGTCGTAGCTCTTGCCGACGTAGGCGATGCCGCCCTTCACCACGACCTCGTTGAGGTACTCATACATCACCGTCGTTGCCGTGAGCACCGGGGCGCTCGGGTTGGCGACGTTGAGGACATGGAGGGCGTAGCCGTCGGAGACCACCGCGGCGACCGAACCCTCGACCGAGACGTCATCAGCGCCGCCCGGCACGCTGACGAATCCCGTCCAGAAGGGGGCTGCTGGGTTGGCGACGTTCAGCACCCGGAGTCCCTCGTAGGTGGCGACGAAGAGGTTGTTGCCCGCCTTCGAGATGCCGTACCCGACGTCGAAGCCGTCGGGCATCGCCTTGTTGGCGACGAGCACAGGATTGTCCGCGCTCGAGACGTTGTAGATGAAGATGCGCGACTCGCCGCTGTTGAGGGTCACGCTTGCGTAGAGATAGGTGCCCTGAATCGTGAGCTCGTTGATCCAGCCGTCGATCGGGGTGTGGGAACGGCGCACCGGCGAGCTCGGGTTGCTCACGTCGAGGATCCAGAGTCCCTCGGAGTAGCTGGCCACGTAGGCGAGGCTGCCGAGGATCGCGACATCGGCGATGGACCCGAAGTCGGCGATGCGGCTCGCCTGGGACAGCGCGCTTGGCGTTCCGACGTTCCAGGCCGCGAAGGCGCCGTAGTCGGCGATGAAGGCCTTCGTTCCGCTCACGGCGATGCGCTTGGGCGAGAGCGCGGTCGACGTGGCGAAGCCGAGCGAGACCGGCGCGAGCGGATTGGCGACATCGACGACGTGCAGGTCACGCCAGCCGCCGGCGTAGGCCTTGGTGCCGGCGATCGCGACGTTCCAGAGGTCCTTGCCGTCGCAGGGGCAGGTCGCGACGAGCGTCGGCGCCGCAGGGTTCGCGACGTTCACGATCTTGAGGCCGAAGATGGAGTCGGGCACGTAAAGGTAGTTGCCGGACATGGCGATGCTGCCCGGGTCAACGGCGGTAAAGGTGCCGACGACGGAGGGCGCGGCCGGGTTGGCCGCATTGATCACGCGGATCGCGCCCTGGCTCTGCGTCACGCACACGGTCGTGCCGCTCGCGGCGACGTCGTAGGCGTAGCCGACGATCGGCAGCGAACTCACCAGGGTCGGCGACGCGGGATTCGCGATCGAGAAGACCTTGAGGCTGAAGTTGTCCGAGAGATAGAGGGTGCTTCCGACGATCGCGGCCGACGTGGCGTAGCCGTCGGTGTCGACGGTGTTCACGACCTGCGGGTGGGCCGGGTCGGCGAGGCTCACGACGACCAGGCCGGTGTCGGAGGCAGAGACATAGGCCATCGAACCGACCACGTCGATGTCCCAGATGATGCCGCCGACCTTGACGCTCCCGAGCTGGACCGGCGCCGCGGCGTTGGTGACGTCGTAGGTGGTCAGGTGCTGTCCGAAGTTCGTCGCTGCCTTCGTGCCATTGGCGAAGAGGGCGACGGCATCGCAGATGCCACCGGTGTTGCTGAGGAGGTTCGTGTCGGCCAGGGCCGTCGAGGCGGACAGGCCGAGGGATGCAAGGACGAGCGTGAGCGAGGCGACGGTGGTGGGCATGGCGTGGTTCCGTGGGGCGGGGCGGCGCTTCGGAGAGAGGGAAGGCCGCGTGGTGCGTGGGGTGCGAGCGGGGGGCCCTCCGCATTCGGCGTTGGGTCCACATCCCACGGACGGAATGGCCATGCCGGTCGCGCAACGGAATCGAAAAAAGTCCCATCGCACGCCCCTCCGGACCGCTCGGTCCGCACCGCGTTCGCGATTCGCGATGAGTGCTCCGGCTTGGGTGCGTTCGCGTGCCAAGGGCCTCCGAACGGCGTTTCCGCCCCGGAAATCCGCTGCCGACTCCCGTACACTCGCCATTTCCCGCCCCTCGCCCCGGCTCACCGAGCAGGCTGTGCGGCTGCGGGACCGTTCGCACCCATCACGCGTTTACGCGCCGAGGTTGATCCGATGCCCGCCAACCCAGTCATCATCTACACCCACACCGACGAGGCGCCCATGCTGGCGACCTATTCGTTCCTCCCGATCCTCCGCATGTTCACGGCGCCGGCCGGGATCAATGTCGAGACCCGGGACATCTCGCTCTCCGGCCGCATCATTTCCTCCTTCCCCGAGCGGTTGAAGCCCGAGCAGCGGATCCCGGACCACCTGGCCGAGGTTGGCCAGCTCTGCCTGAAGCCCGAAGCCAACGTCATCAAGCTCCCCAACGTCTCCGCCTCCGTCCCGCAGTTGAAGGCCGCCGTGGCGGAGCTCCGGGCCCAGGGCTACGACCTGCCCGAGTACGTCGACGAGCCCACCACCGACGCCCAGCGCGACGCCCGGGCCCGCTACGACCGATGCAAGGGCAGCGCCGTGAACCCGGTGATCCGCGAGGGCAACTCCGATCGCCGCTCAAGCAAGAGCGTGAAGGACTACGCGAAGGCCAACCCGCACAAGATGGGCGCCTGGTCGCCGGAGTCCAAGGCCCACGTCTCCTCGATGTCGAAGGGCGACTTCTTCGGCAACGAGCAGTCGGTCACCGTTGCCGCCCCGACGACCGTTCGGTTTGAGCTCGTCGGCAAGGACGGCACGACGACGGTGCTGAAGGATGGCCTGAAGCTCACCGCCGGCGAGATCCTCGACGGCACGTTCATGAGCACCTCGGAGCTCATCGCCTTCCTCGAGCGCGAGGTGGCCAGCGCCAAGGCCCAGGGGGTGCTCTTCTCGCTGCACATGAAGGCGACGATGATGAAGGTCAGCGACCCGATCATCTTCGGCCACGCGGTGAAGGTCTTCTTCAAGCCGGTCTTCCAGAAGCACGCCGCGACGCTCGCCAAGCTTGGCGTGGACGTCAACAACGGCTTCGGCGACCTGCTCGCGAAGATCGCGACGCTGCCGGCGGCGGAGCGCGAGGCGATCGAGGCCGACATCAAGGCGGTCTACGCGAACGCCCCGGCGATCGCCATGGTCGACAGCGACAAGGGCATCACCAACCTGCACGTTCCCAGCGACATCATCGTCGACGCCTCGATGCCGGCGATGATCCGCGAGGGCGGCAAGATGTGGAATGCCGCGGGCAAGACGCAGGACGCGAAGGCGGTCATCCCCGATCGGGCCTACGCCGGCGTCTACCAGTCGGTCATCGACTTCTGCCGCACGAACGGCGCGTTCGACCCGAAGACGATGGGCAGCGTGCCCAACGTCGGCCTCATGGCCCAGAAGGCCGAGGAGTACGGTTCGCACGACAAGACCTTCGAGATCAAGCAGGCCGGCACGGTACGGGTCGTCGATGCCTCGGGTGCGGTGCTCATGCAGCACGCGGTCGAGAAGGGCGACATCTGGCGAGCCTGCCAGGCGAAGGACCCGGCGATCAAGGATTGGGTGAAGTTGGCGGTGACGCGGGCCCGGCTCTCGAAGACGCCGGCCGTCTTCTGGCTCGACGAGAAGCGGCCGCATGACCGCGAGCTCCTGAAGAAGGTCCGGCTCTACCTGAAGGACCACGACACGAGCGGCCTCGAGTTCCACATCATGGAGCCGGCGGCCGCCTGCACCTTCTCGTGCGATCGGATGAAGAAGGGGCTCGATACGATTTCGGTGACCGGCAACGTCCTCCGCGACTACCTCACTGACCTCTTCCCGATCCTCGAACTCGGGACGAGCGCGAAGATGCTCTCGATCGTGCCGCTCATGAACGGCGGCGGCCTCTTCGAGACCGGCGCTGGCGGCTCGGCCCCGAAGCACGTCCAGCAGTTCGTCGCGGAGAGTTCGCTCCGCTGGGATTCGCTCGGCGAGTTCCAGGCCCTGGGAGCGAGCTTCGAGCACTTGGCCGACCGCACCGGCAACGCCAAGGCCCGCATCCTCGCCGAGACGATGGACGAGGCGATCTCGCACTACCTCATGAACAACAAGGGTCCGGCCCGCAAGGTCGGCGACCTCGACAACCGAGGCGGGCACTTCTATCTCGCCCTCTACTGGGCCCAGGCCCTGACGAAGCAGAGCAAGGACCGGACGCTGGCGTCGTACTTCGCCCCGATCGCCGCCGCGTTGGGCGCCAACGAGGCGAAGATCGTCGGCGAGCTCAACGGCTCGCAGGGGAAGCCGGTCGACATCGGCGGCTACTACCACCCCTGTCCCGACCTGACCGAGAAGGCGATGCGCCCGAGCGCGACGCTCAACGCGATCGTCGAGAACGCCGGGCGCGTGGTGCAGATGGCCTGACGCCCCGAGCGCGCCGCCACGGCGCCGCGCACGGGATGTCGGCGAGTTCAACGAAGTCATACGCGGCGAGCGGGTGCAATGCCCGCTCGCCGCTGTTTTGTGGGGAGCGGGGAGTGTGGACGTGCCCAGCGACGGTGGACACGCGGCGGGGCGGATACCAATCGCCGAGGAATCGACCGAGCTGTTCTTCCAGATGAGGGGAACTCGAAATCGCATGGTTCGCACGTGGTTGCAGAACCTGCCCGTGTCATTCGCTGAACGCCCGGCCTGCCGCAAGGATCGCTCGTCATGCTGCGCCGAGACGTCGTTTTGCTCGCGATGTTCGCTGCGTCGGTAGTCATTCGTGCTGGCGCCACGACCAAGACGTGGCGTGCCGTGATCGGAACGTCCCATCGCCAGGACGTTGCCGGTCGGTGTCGGTGCGAGTCTCTTGAGGTACCTGATGGCGCTGCGGCCCGCTCAACCCTTTTGGGCCTGTCCTACCGGAGATGACGATGATTGAACACACGACTCGGTCGATGGCAGGTCAACCTCAATGCCGGTGACCTCGCAGTCCTGTTGGGCGCGTGGTGCGTGCGAGCGGCGATCTGAACGGCGACGGAACCACGACCCCTGCCCATCTCGCCGTGCTGCTCGGAGCGTGGACCGGCTGATCGCGACATCACAATGCACAAGACGCACCGCTGGCTCTGCCTCCCACCAATCGCCCTGTGCGGCATCGACCACGGCGCGACGCTGTGGTGGCAATCCGCTGCGTACTGGCAAGGAAACTACGCGACCGCCCTCGAGATGAACCCGCAGTTCAACTGGCTGCTCCAGCAGCATCCGCTCGCCTTTGAAGCGGGAGTCGTAGCATGGATCGGAGTGTTCTCCGCAGCGATCCTCTGGTTGCCGCGTCGCTGGGCGTCCGCGTCCGCGCTGGCCATCACGATCGGACACACGGTCGGCGCGTCCAGTTGGATCGCAGTCCATCTCACGTTCGGCTATTGGGCGGAGTTGGCACTCTGCGTGGTGAGCGCGTTGCTGGTCGTGTTTGCGGAAGAGCGAGCGTCTCGCCACCGTGGACAGACACCCGTGGAGGTGCCAGTGCCTGTACCGAATCGCGGGCGAGCCGGTTGAGATCGGCGGCTGCGACCACCCGGCCCCGATGCTGAAGGCGAAGGCGATGCGCCCGAGCGCGACGGTGAATGCGATCGTCGAGAATGCCGGACGAGCGATGCAGATGGCGTGATGGAGCGGGCGCAAGCTCGCTCGATCGAGATCTCCGGGCGTGTTCGCGCCCAAACACGTCTCTCACGGAGGCACGAAGGAAGCAGAATCCAGCCCGCGAACGTCTCGTCCTCGTGTGTGCTTCGTGTCGCCGTGTGCGACATGAAGCGTGAGCAGCCCCACGTGCTGCCGCCGCCCCGTGGCCGTACCGCTCGAGGCAGATCACGGCGCGTTCTGCCCTCAGGCGGATCGCCCGAGGATGGCTCGATGCACCGAGCCGGAATCGCGACGGCCTCACGCACTCCTCTCCCTCGCCGCCTACGCGACGGGGCGATGTCAGCGCAGCGGAGAGCGGGGGCTTCGCGCACCGCTCGTCATCCAGGCCGAATCGCCACGCTTGCCGCCGACGCTCGCACGGGCTTCACCGCTCGGGCGGCTTCGGCGTCGCGTCGGGCCTGTTCGGCGTCGGCGAAGTCCTCGCCGAAGCGGACGAGGCGGAGGCTGTTGGCGATGACGAAGACATAGGCGGCGGCCTGATAGAAGGGGGTCACCCAGAGCTGGATCTGGCCCGTTGCCGCGAGGGCAAGGCCGAGGACGGCGAGGGCGAGGCTTGCGGTGATGTTCTGGGCGACGACGCCGCGGGCCTTTGCCGCGACCTCGATGAGGAACGGCACGTGGCGGAGATCGTCGTTCATGAGCGCGACGCCGGCCGAGTTCGTGGCGATGTCCGAGCCGCTCAGACCCATTGCCACGCCGACGTCGGCGCTCGCGAGGATCGGTCCGTCGTTGATGCCGTCGCCGACGACGAGCGTGCGGTGACCCTTGCGGATCAGGTACTGCAGTTCGGCGTGCTTCTCCTCCGGCAGGCATTCGGCCTCGATCGCGTCGACGCCGACCGCGAGGCCGACGCGCTTCGCGACGGCGAGCCGGTCACCGGTGAAGATCGCGACCCGACGAACGCCGAGCTGGCGGAGCTTGGCGACGACTTCGATCGCGTTGCGGCGGAGTTTGTCCTCGAGTCCGACGGCACCGAGATAGCGGTCACCGAGCATGACGTGCACGCCGGACATGCCTTCGATCTTCGCCTCGACCGCCTTCACCTGATCGGCGACGCCGGGATTCACCTCAACCAGCCACGCGCCGCGGCCGGCGTAGAGCGTCTCGCCGGAGCTCTCGGCTCGAACGCCGCGGCCGTGCAGCTCGGCATAGCTCTGGATCGAGCGGGGCTTGATGCGGGCCCGCTCGGCCGTTTCGAGAATCGACTTCGCAAGCGGGTGATTGGAGCTCTGCTCGGCGTCGGCGGCGGCCTGGAGAAGCGTCGCGCCGTCGATGCCCTCGTTGGGGGCGAGGCGACTCACCGCGAACTTTCCGGTGGTCAGCGTGCCGGTCTTGTCCATGACCACCGTGTCGACGCTGGCCGCCGCCTCGAGCGTGCGGGTCTGCTTGATCATGATGCCCAACCGCGCGGCGGCGGCGAAGGCCGCGACCATCGCGGTCGGATAGGCGATGAGGAGAGCGCCCGGCGCGGTGACGACAAGCACGGTGATCGCCCGCGTCGCGGCCGCGGCGCGGGTCGTCGGATCGTCGCTGCGGGTCGTGAAGAACCACACCAGCGCCGCGACCATCAGCACCACGGGCACGTAGTACTGGGCGAGACGCTCGACGAGCTCCTGCCGCTCGCCCTTGGCCGTCTCCGCTTCGCGAATGAGCTTCTCGACCTTGCCGATGGTCGTTTCGCCGGCGACGGCGGTGACCTGCACGTCGAGCTGGCCGGTGAGGTTCGTGGTGCCGGCGTAGACGTCAAAGCCCGGCTGCACCTCGATCGGCACGGCTTCGCCAGTGAGCGAGGCCTGATTGATGTTCGAGCTGCCGCGAACCACCTTGCCGTCGACGGGAAGATTCTCGCCGGGACGCACGCGGACGGTTTGGCCGCGGGTGATCTGGCGCAGGGAGACCTCCGATTCGCTGCCGTCATCGTTCACGATGCGGGCGATGTCGGGAGTGAGTTCGACGAGTTCGCGGATCGCCCGCTGGGCGCCCCACGCGGTGCGGGAGAGGACGAGTTCGGCGAGCCACAGGAAGAAGGCGAGGAACCCCGCGGCGAGGAACATGTTGTTGGCCATCGCCGCGAAGACCGCGAGCGTGGCGAGCGAATCGCTTGAGGCCTTGCCTGACTTCAGTTCGTCCCACGCGCCACGGGCGAGGGGAAGGACGAGCATGAACGCGCCGACCGCCGCGGGAATCGAGGCCACGAGTTCCTCGACGCCGAAGAAGCGGGCCATCCACGCGGTCAAGAGCAGGACGCCGCCGACGAGGGCGAGAAAGAGATTCCGCTCGAGCTTCTGCTCGTCGTTCTGGGAGATCTCGGGGCGCGTGTCGGTGCGGTCGGCGGTCGCGAGCGAGAAGTCGGACATGGGGTCAGAACCCGGGTGGAAGAGGCCGGAGGAGGAGGCCGAAGCCGTGCCACGGGCGGAAGCCGGCGGCACCATGTGCTTGCGGAGGAGCGAAACGCTCCGGGAGGCCACCTGAAGAGATGAGGGGGCAGCCTCGCCGTCGAAACGGGACGGTGGAAAGGGTAACAGATCCGCCGTCGCGTTCGGTCTACGGCCGTTGGCCGGATGGGTTCGCGGGGTTGGGCCGAAATGCTCGCGGGTCGCGCTGCCGAGGGTGGGGGAGACGCCCGACGCGGGCTAGACCTCGACCGACTCAAAGACGATCCGGTCGTCGACGTGCCGGGCGAAGAACGCCTCGATCTTCCCGATTTCCGTGACGCGGGCCACGAAGGCCGCGGCCCGCACCAGATCGGCCCGCTGCACGAGTTCGAGCCGTCGCTCGCGGAGCTCGAGGCGATTGCCATAGAACGCACAGTTCTGGTGGGCGATGAGGACGATCCGCTGGAGACCGTGGACCTCGACCAGGAACTTCAGCTCGTCGACGACGCCCTGTTCCTCGAGATGGGCCTGCGGATGGCCCGCCAAGCACGCCGGCCCGCCGGGCAGGGCGACGCGGTCATAGCGGGGAAGCCCGAGGCCGTTTTGAAGAAAGTCGTCGAAGTGCTCGCCGATGCGGCCGTCCGAGCAGTAGATCGCGGCGGCCCGGATGCGGGCACGGTCGTAGGGAAGTCGGCTTTCGTAGGCGGCGGTCACGTCGGGCTCGGCGAGGGATCGCATGGGCGGCCAGTGTAGCCCGCCGATCCACCCGTGGATCGACGTGCTTCCTCCCGTTCGCGCGGCAGGCTGCGGCCGCGCGAGGCGGTCGCTGGAGAGTGGTAGATTCCAGCGATGCCTCCCACCGTACCGGAAGCGACTGCCGAGCGTGTGGCCATCGCCGGCGATGGTCAGATGGCGCTGGTCCTCGCCGACGCGCTCGCGTTCAAGGGGATTCCAGCCACGATCTGGAGTCCCTTCCCGCAGGCCGCGTCGGAACTCGCTCGGGCGCGTCGATCTTCGCGATTGCCGGGACTCGAACTCCACGCGTCGGTCCTCGTCACCCCCGATCCGGAGGAAGCGTTTGCGAACGCAACGCTCGCGGTGAACGCGATTCCAACGCAGTACATCCGGCCGACGTGGAAACGGCTCGCCGCCTCGCTTGCCGCCGCTGCCCCGATCGTGAGCGTCGCCAAGGGAATCGAGACCGAATCGCTTCGCCGGCCGAGCGAAGTGTTGGCCGAGGTGGTCGGCGGCTCGCGCGGCATCTCCGTCCTCAGCGGACCGACGATCGCGGCGGAACTCGCCCGTCGCCTGCCCGCGGTCATGGTGGCCGCATCGTTCGACGGCCCGCTCGCCGAGCGCGTGCAGGCGATCTTTGGCGTGCCGTGGATCCGCATCTACACCAACGACGATCCGCTCGGCGTCGAACTCGCCGGGGCGCTCAAGAACGTCATCGCCATCGCCGCGGGCATCGTCGACGGCGTTGGCCTCGGCGCGAATGCGAAGTCGGCGCTGCTTGCCCGTGGGCTCGTCGAGATCGTTCGCTTCGGTGCCGCGGTCGGTGCGAAGCCCGAGACGTTCTTCGGCGTCGCCGGCGTCGGGGACCTGGCCACGACCTGCTTCTCGCCCGAGGGCCGGAACCGCACCTTCGGCGAAGCGGTGGGCCGGGGGGAGTCGGTCGCGGCGCTTCTGGAGGGAGGCGCCACCGGTTCGGTGGTCGAGGGGGCGCCGACCGCGAAGGCCGTGCATGCGTGGGCACGGCGGCTTGGCATCAGCATGCCGATCATGGAGGCCGTCTACGCGATGGTCTTCGAGGGACTCGCTCCGCGCACCGCGGTGAGCGAACTCATGCGACGGGCCACGGGGCCGGAGCGCGTCTCGTAGCGGGCGGAACGAAAACAGTCCCCGTCGCGCGAGGCGACGGGGACCGCTGAAGCGGAAGAACCGTATGGGCCGCATGGACGCGGCGGGTGCGTTGTGGTCAGCCCCAGGCGCCGATGAGAAGGCTGAGGTCGACGGCGTCGACGATGCCGTCGGCCTTGCGATTGGCGGGGTTGCGATCGGCGGGGTTCGTGGCCGGCAGGCAGGTCAGAATCGTGATGAGCGCGATGTCGCCGGAGAAGTCGCCGATGGCGGCGCCGGTGAGGCGAAGCGGCCAACGGAGGTTCTTCGGGGTGGTCATGATTCGTCCAAGTGGGGGTGAGGCGATTCCGCACCGCAGCCGGTTGGACGAATGGAGGGATGGTCGATCCCACAGATACAGCGAACGGGCCATCCCGTGCGGGACGCCGTCGCGGGCGAGTCGCTCGCCGGGGTTATTCCTCTTCGCCGAAGCCAGTCCGGACGAGTTCGGCGAGGGCCGTGACCGCGGCCACCTCATCCGGCCCGTCGCCGGTGATCTCGATTTCCGTCCCGCAGGTGCCGGCGAGCATGAGCATCTGCATGATCGACTTTCCGTCCACCGGCTCGTTCTGGTCGATGCGGCGAACGGAGATCTCGCACTCGAACTCGCTGGCCCGCTCCACGAATGTCATCGCCGGCCTTGCGTGCAGGCCAAGTCGGTTGGTGATGGTGGCGCGGGCGGAACGCATGCTGGCTGGAGTGTCCACCGACCGATCGCTCGTCTCGGTCCTTCGTTCGTTCGCCGGTCCCTGCGAGGTCGCGCCTCTCAACGGGATCCGGCCTGCTGTGCGTCGGCTTCCTCAAGCAGCGTGACCACGTCCTCGACCGTGCCGGCCTGCCGGAGGAAGCGGCGGAACTGGTCGCGGCTGAGGTTGCCGAAGATCGCCTCCATCGCGTCAAGGTGCTCCTCCGGCCGATCCTCGGGGGAGAGCAGGATGAAGATCGAGTGCACCGGCTGCTTGTCGAGGGCGTTGAAGTCGACGCCGTTGCGGCTGATGCCCACGCTCACCACGAGCTGCTTCACGAGCGAGCTCTTGGCGTGCGGGACGGCGACGCCGTGGCCGAATCCGGTCGAGCCGCGGTTCTCGCGGGCGATGATCGACTTCACGAAGGTGTCCCGCTGCTCCGGCGCGACCTTGCCCGCGTCGACCAGGGCGTCCACGAGTTCGCGGATCGCGTCGTCGCGCTTGGTTGCGACGAGCGAGGGGAGGATGGCCTTCTTCACGACGATGTCACGAAGCTTCATGGCAGATCTCAGGTGAGCGGTGATGGAAAGCGGTGCGGACGGACGCGGGCAGCTTGGCGGTCACTTCTTGTGATCGCGGATGCGGTCCTTCCAGTCGGTGATCTGGCGGATCGCCCGGTCGATGCAGAGGTCGATGCAGGCGTAGAGATCCTCGTCGTTGGCGTTGGCGACGAAGTCGTCATGCTTCTCGACGTCGGTCTTGACCTCGACGCGGTAGCCCTGCGGTTCCTTCTGAAGCACGACGTAGATGCCCTGCACGCGATCGAAGTGCTTGCGGATGCGATCGGACTTCTTGTGGATGTAGTCCTCGATCGCGGGGGTGAGCTGAAGGTGCTTGGCGGAGATGTTGGTCTGCATGGAAGCCTCCGGTGAGGCGTGGCGAGCCGGGTTGGAAGGCCCGCTCGGTGGGAATGGGACACGGCGAGCTTACGCGACGACCGGCTTCTGTGGCGGCGGGGCGGAGCTCGACGACGGTGGTGATGGGGGGAGGGGATCGCGCGACGGCCCTTCCTGGTGAGGCGGAACGACGACGCCGCCGGAGACGAGGTAGCGAAGGGCCTCGTCGATCGAGATCGGGAGCTCGTGGACATCCTCGCGGCGAACCGAGACGGTCCAGCCGGTGAAGGGGGTTGGCGAACTGGGGATGAAGACGGTCAGGGCCTCGCCACTCTCGTTCTCGATCGCACGCATCGCGGTTCCGGTGAGCAATCCGATCGACCAGACGCCCTCCCTCGGATACTGGAGGATGACGACCCGGCTGAACTTCATCCGTTGGTCGCCGCCGCCGTCCGAGAAGAAGAAGCCGACGATCTGCTTGACGCTGGGGTAGATCTGGCGAATGAGCGGCGTCGATGTGAGCACGCGCTCGAACAGCCCGAAGAGGGCGCGGCCGAGCCAGCCGCCGACCAGTCGGCCGGCGACGTAGACGAAGCCCAAGGCCACGATGATCCCGAAGAGGTGGGTGTACCAGCGGGCGTCCCACCACGCCTGCACCTCGCGAGCCCGCAGCTCGGCGACGATGACCTCCTCGCTCGGCGGTCGGCGCGACGCGGCGGCCCGCTCGGCGACGGCGAGCCGGACCGACTCTTCGGTCGGCTCGAAGCGCCCGTTCATCGGGCCGCCGACCGTACTCGACCAGGCGAGGACGGAGCGTGCGACGCCGTTGATCGGCTCGGCGATGTTGCGGCTCACGAACTGGTACGCGGCGACCAGGATCCAGAGGGTCAGGATCGAGGGAAGCAGGACGGCGAGGCCGCGCAGGAATGCCCGCTTGATCTCGAAGCGGGAAGGACGTTCTGTGGGGGCGGTCATGCCGGTCGAAGAGGCCGAGGTGCCGGTGGCCGCGCGGAGCGCGGTCGGACGCATGGAAGTGTACAGCGAAGCCCTTCGCGAAGGGCGATCGGCGTTCACTGCGTGCGCGAGGCCGGCTGCAGGGGACGCAGGGTCACCGGCGACTCGAGGTACTCCTCGCGCCGACGATATCGCACCGTGACCGTGTCGCCGACGCGATGCGAGGCGATCGCCACGGCGAGCTCGCGGGAGGAGCGGATCGCCTTGCCGTCGATGGCGACGATCACGTCGCCGGCGCGAAGACCGGCGGCGCGGGCCGAGCTGTCCTTGAGCGTTTCCTTGATGCGGATGCCGCCGGGCGTTTCGGTGATCGAGATGCCCAGCGACGCGTCGCCCGTCCGGACCGAGTCGTCGATCGGCCCCTTGGCCGTCACCCACGCCCGCCACTGCCGCTCGATGTCGGCAAGCGGCTTGCCGAAGACGCGCTCGAGGGCCTTCGCGCCGCTCGGATCCTCGGCGAAGCCCTTCGTGTACGCCTGGTACCAGGGCATGAGCTTCTCGCGATCGGCCAGATAGAGGAAGATCGATCGCACTTCGGGATAGAGCGCCGGGGCGCGATCCATGAATCCGTGAGGCGAGAGGGCGAAGAGCTTCGGCCACGGCAGCTCGTTGTTGGCGTCGACCGCGCGGAAGATGACGTTGTGGCGGGTGTTCGGAAGGAAGGCGATCTCGCCCTCGCTCGAAAGCGTGTAGGCCTCGAAGAGCGCGGCGACGCCCTCCTGGATCCAGATGGGATGCTTCTGGTGAAGGCGCTCCATGTGGCCGTAGTGCATGAGATGGACGAACTCATGCTGGAGGGCCTCGCCGATGTCGCGGGCGATGAGCATGTGCATGCGATGCTCGTAGACGCCGCGGGTGTCGGGATCGCTGATGTACTTCTTCGCGTCGGCCGGGGTCGGCACGGCCACGAGGGTCTGGTACGCCGGGGCATCGCCGAAAAGATGCTTGCTGAGCCAGTCCGCCTCACGCTCGATGAGGTCGCGCATCTCCTTGTGCGTGGCCTCGTCGAGACAGGTGGCGTAGTGAAGGCGCCGCGCCGGATCGTCCTCGAAGCGATAGTGCTTCGTGCCGTGGATCCGCTTCCATTCCTCGAGCTGCGGGCAGTCGTTGAGGTCAAGGCCGAGCGGCGGAGTCGCGGGCCGCGGCTGGTCCTTCGGCGCGTCGGGGCGCTGCGCGGGTGGCGCGTCGGGCGGAAGATTCGGCGGCGTCCCCTTGCCCTTGGCCCGCTCGCGGGCGAGGTCGCGGGCCTCGAGGATCGCCGTATACGTCGGATGGTCGCGCAGCGGCTCGAGATCGGGATCCGACTCCATGCCATCGAAGTCGCGGAAGCCGGCCTTCACCGCGTCGAAGAGCGACGCGGCGCCGGCGTCCTTCTCGCCCAACTGGGCGTGACAGCAGGCCGCGTTGTAGAGCATGATCGGATCGCGCCGCACCTCGGCCAGATAGCGGTCGATGAGCGGCAGGGCCTCGGACCAGCGGTGGGCCTCGAGGGTCCGATCGATTTTCTGCAAGAGCGCGTCGGCCGCGGCCGCATCCAGGGGCGGAGCGCTGCCGCCGTGGGCGGGCCACGCAAGGAGGAGCGAGGCGATCAGGAGAATCAGGCGTCCGACGTGTCGCACGAAATCATGCTACGCGGAGGATCCGCCGCGGATGCCTGCAAAGTCAGGACCGGTGCTGATCGTGACGAGCCGCGGCCGCCGGTCGGCAGGGCAGCGTGAGTTCGCCCCGGGCGAAGCGGGCGATGACCTCGGGATAGGCGAGCCGCTCCTCGGCGAAGACGCGGGCGGCCAGCGAATGGGCATCGTCGGTGGGAAGGACCGGGCAGCGCCGCTGGAGGAGGATGGGGCCGCGGTCATATTCCTCGTCGACCAGATGCACCGTGCAGCCGCTCTCGGCGGCGCCCGCGGCCAGCACCGCGGCGTGGACGCGATCGCCATACATGCCATGGCCACCGAAGGCGGGCAGGAGCGAGGGATGGATGTTGAGCGTGCGCCCGCTCCAGCGCGGGGCGACGCGAAAGCGCCGCAGGTATCCGCAGAGGCAGACGAGATCGACGCCGGCATCGACGAGCCGGGCGTCGATCCGGTTGGCGAGTTCCTCGGCGTCGCCCGAAGGGGCGAGGACCTCGACCCGCAGGCCGGCGGCGCGACAGCGCTCGACGCCGGCGATGTCGGCGCGATGGGCGATGACGAGGGCGACCTCGCAGGGCAGGGCCTCGCGCCGAATGGCCTCGGCCAGATGGACGACGGTCCGGCCGCCGCCCGAGATGAGCGTGCCGAGCCGGAGCATCAGGCGCCACCCATCGGATGGGCTTGGGCGACGGGCATCGAGGGGGGACTGCGGAAGGGAATCGGCTGGCCGCGCTCGTCGGTCGACACCAGCGTGATCGTCGCCTCAGTCACGCGCACGGTGGCCGCCGTCGTGTAGCGCTGGGCGTCGACGCGCACCTGGACGGTGACCGAGGTCGTTCCGGCCCGGCTCGTCCGGGTGTACAGCGTGACGAGGTCGCCCATCCAGACCGGCTCGTGGAACTTGACCGCCTCGAGGGCGACGGTGACCCAGCGGTGAATCCCGTGGCGGCGCGCCTCGACGTATCCAGCCTGGTCGATGAGCGAGAGAATCGCGCCGCCGAAGACGCTGCCCTGGTGATTGGCGTCCTTGGGGGAGGTCAGGGTTCGCAGGGCAGGCTGCCAGCCGGCGTCCGCGGACGAGCCGTCGGGAGAGGTCATGGACGCATCTTGTGCCGCGGCCGGAGGAACCGCAAGGGCGTCGGCACTCTGTTGGAGCGCTCTCGGCTCATCCGATAGAGGAACGGATGCCCGCGCCCCGCGTCTCCATCATCATTCCGAACTTCGACAACGGTCGGTCGAGTTCCCTCAGCGGCCGCGATCTTCTTGGCGAGCTTTTCGCCTCGCTCGAACGCACGCTGGCCGAGGACCCGACGACCTTCGAGATCGTCGTCGCCGACGATGGCTCGACCGACGACAGCCTCGACACCTGCCGCGCGTGGGCGTCGAAGCGCTGGCCCGACGCCCGTCCCTTCCTGCGGCTCATCGAGGGAACGCACTGCGGCGTCCTCTCCCGCGTGCTCAACGTGCTGGAACGCGAAAGCCATGGCGAGTTTCTCGCCCGGCTCGACGGCGACATCCTCCTCCTGAACGACCGCTGGCTCGAGACGCTCGTGGCCCTCTTCGGTCGCGACGAGCGCATCGGCGTCGTCACCGCGACGCAGCTCCTGCCGGACGGCTCGGTGCACGCGTTCGGCGATGACCTCTGGGGACCGCGCGGCTATCGGCATATCGCCCGCGGCGCCCGGCTCGACGAGTTGCCCGCGGAGCGCGAGGTCGATCACGCGATGGGGTGCTTCTACATGACCCGTCGCGCCGTCCATGCCCGCGTCGGCGGATACGACGAGAGCGTGTTGCGCGGACAGACCGAGGAGTACGGCGTCCGCGTGCGGCTCGACGGATGGAAGGTGATGGCGACCTCGCGCGTCGCGTTCGAGCACCGCCACGTCGATCGGCTGCCGCGGGCGAATCGGGCCGATGCGCCGGCGAGCCTCGAGATCGCCCTCGAGCGATTCCACGCGAAGTGGGGCTTCGACCGCCTCGCTCCCGATCTCGACGAGGTGCGCCAGCGCTACGCGGCGACGCCGCTCTGGTGGCGCGATCTCACCGAGCGCGGCGTGCCGGCGGCGAGCGACGAGTGGCAGCGGCTCTCGACCGAGCCGGCCCTCGCCCAGCGGCTGACGGAAGAGCTCGAGCTTGCGGCCCGCGCGATTCGCGCCGCGAGCGGCGCCGCGAACGCGACCCCGCTGGTCACCCAGATCGGCAGCGGTTGCGGCTGTCTCGGCGTCTCGCTCGCCCGCAGCGGCATCTCGCTCGAGGGGTTCGAGCTCCCGGGCCGCGCCCTCGACGTCGCCGCTCGCGCGGCCACGGCGATCGCCTCGGGCCCGCCGCGCTTCGTCGCCGTCGATGAGCTCGCCCGCCTCCCGGTCGCCGATCGGAGCCGACCGATCGTCCTCCTCTTCGGCACGCTCGAACGGGCATGGAATCCCGTCGGCGTCCTGCGCGAGGCTCGGCGCATCGTCACCGAGCATGGCGTCATCCTGCTCCGCACCGAACTTCGCACCACGCCGCTCGACGATCCGGACGAGCGGGGTCATCGCTTCACCGCCGATGAGCTGCTCTCGCTGGTGCGGCACATCGGCGGACTCGCGCCCTTCGGCTTCGATCCGCGCGTGCTCGGCAGCGGTTGGCTCGAGGGCTGCTTCCATCCCGCGCCGATCACGCGGGGCCGCGGCTACTTCTCGACGACCGTCGCCCCGAAGGCCGCGGTCGTCTGAAGCGCCCCCGCCCTCTCACACCTTGGCCGCGCGGCCCTTCGGCTTTGCGACCGGCTTCTCCTCGACCGGCCTCTTCTCGACCGGCGTCTCACCGACCGACTTCCCCTTCGATCGTGCCGAGCTGCGGGCGGCAAGCAACGGCTTGAGATACCTGCCGGTGTAGCTCGTCGCGTGGGCGGCGATCGTCTCGGGCGTGCCGCTCGCGACGATCGTGCCGCCGCGGTCGCCGCCTTCGGGACCGAGGTCGATGATCCAGTCGGCGCACTTGATCACGTCGAGGTTGTGCTCGATGACGACCAAGGTGTGCCCGGCGTCGGCCAGCTTCGCGAGGACGCCGATGAGCTTGCGGACGTCGTCGAAGTGAAGGCCCGTGGTCGGCTCGTCAAGAATGTAGAGGGTCTTCGAGACGATGCCGCTCAGGTTGCTCGCCGTGCCGAGTTCGGTCGCGAGCTTGATGCGCTGGGCCTCGCCGCCCGAGAGGGTGGTCGAGGCCTGGCCGAGCTGGATGTAACCGAGGCCGACCTCCTGCATGCACTCGAGCATCCGGCGGATCTTCGGATGCGAGTCGAAGTACTGGACGGCGTCGTCGACGATCATGTCGAGGACGTCGGCGATCGTCTTGTGCTTGTACTTGATCTCGAGCGTCTCGCGGTTGTAGCGGGTGCCCTTGCAGGTGTCGCAGACGACGAAGACGTCCGGCAGGAAGTGCATCTCGATCCGCCGAAGCCCCTGGCCCTGGCAGGCTTCGCAGCGGCCGCCCTTCACGTTGAAGGAGAAGCGGCCCGGTTCGTAGCCGCGGATCTTCGACTCGCTCGTCATCGCGAAGATCTTGCGGATCTCATCGAAGATGCCGGTGTAGGTCGCGGGATTCGATCGCGGCGTCCGGCCGATCGGCGACTGGTCGACGTCAACGACGCGGCTGAAGGTCTTGAGTCCGGTGATCCTGTCGTGGGCGCCGGCGACGATCCGGGCCTCGTGGATCTCGACCATCGCGCTGTTGAGCAGGATGTCGTTGACGAGCGTTGACTTGCCCGAGCCGGAGACGCCGGTGACACAGACGAAGCCGTTGATGGGAACGGCCACGTCGATCGACTTCAGGTTGTTGGCCTTCGCCCCCTTGATCGTGATCCCCTTGGCGAGATCGACGGGGCGGCGGGCGTCGGGGACCTCGATCGTGCGGCGGCCGCTCAGGTAGGCGCCGGTGAGCGAGGTCGGATGGGCGGCGACCTCGAGCGGCGGGCCGCTGGCGATGATTCGACCGCCGTGGCGACCGGGGCCGGGGCCGACGTCGACGACCCAATCGGAGGCTCGGATCATGTCCTCGTCGTGTTCGACGACCAGCACGCTGTTGCCGATGTCCGAGAGATGCCGGAGCGTTGCGACGAGCCGGTCGTTGTCGCGCTGATGGAGGCCGATCGTCGGTTCGTCGAGGACGTAGGCGACGCCGACGAGACCGGAACCGACCTGCGTTGCGAGGCGGATGCGCTGGGCTTCGCCGCCCGAGAGCGTCGAACTGGTCCGGTCGAGGGAGAGGTAGTCGAGACCGACCGAGGCGAGGAAGCCGAGGCGGGCCTGCACTTCCTTGAGGATCGGACCGGCGATCGCGCGGCGCTCGACGTCGAGGGCGAGCGAGGCGAAGAAGCCGATCGCCCGTTCGACGTTGAGGCTGCAGACTTCGGCGATGTTCAGGAAGAGCGAGCCGGAGCGGATGCGGACCGCGAGCGCCGCCGGCTTCAGGCGGGCGCCGTTGCAGGTCGGGCAGGGGGCATCGCTCATGTACGCGGTGAGCCGCTCCTTGACGATGTTGCTCTCGGTTTCGAGGTAGCGGCGCTTGAGGCCGGGCAGGACGCCCTCCCAGG
Source organism: Phycisphaerales bacterium (assembly GCA_044220875.1). Classification (GTDB taxonomy): domain Bacteria; phylum Planctomycetota; class Phycisphaerae; order Phycisphaerales; family SM1A02; genus JAEUIT01. The sequence goes on from JBGAQH010000003.1 coordinate 280,590, forward strand.
AGAAGCCGAGCTTCTCCTCTTCCTCGGGGGTGAGGCCGTACATGAGATGCCGCTTCGGCTTGGCCGGCTGCTTCGCGTAGGGGACGTCGAGGTCGAGGCCGAACTTCGTGGCGAGCTTCCGGAGAAGGCGCCCATACCACATGTTCATCCGCGGCCCGTTCTTCCGCCACGGATCGATCGCCTCACCTAACGCTTTGTCGGGCTGCGGGACGACGAGCCGCTCGTCGAGGTCGCTCACCCGGCCGAGTCCGGCGCAGGCGGGGCAGGCCCCGTGCGGCGAGTTGAAGGAGAAGAGTCGCGGCTCGAGCTCTTCGAGCGAGCATTCCGGGTGCACCGAGCAGGCGAACCTCTCGCTGTAGCGCTCCTCGCGCCACTGGGCCGCGGCGCCCTCGCCCTCCTCGATCAGGACAACGACATTGCCGTCGGCGAGCTTGAGCGCCGTCTCGACGCTTTCCGCGAGACGCTGGCGGCCTTCCTCGTCGATCTGCACGCGGTCGACGACCGCCTCGACGTCGTGCATCTCGTAGCGACCGAGCTTGAGCGGGTTGTCGCCGCCGGTCTTGAGGGCCTCGCGCAGGTCGATGATCGTGCCGTTGACGCGAGCGCGGACGAAGCCCTGCTTCTGGATCGCCTCGAGGGCGTCGCGGTGGAAGCCCTTCTTCGAGCGGACGACCGGGGCGCAGATCATCGCCCGCTTGCCGGCGCGGGTCTCGACGAGCGTCGCGACGATCTGCGAGGCGCTCGCCGCCGTGATCGGCAGGCCGCAGACCTCGCCCGGCTGCTTTCCTTTCGGTTCGCTCACATGCCAGCAGGTCGGCTGTCCGCAGCGGGCGAAGAGGAGACGGAGGTAGTCGTAGATCTCGGTGGTCGTTGCGACCGTCGAACGCGGCGTGTGGCCGCCGGTGCGCTGTTCGATCGCGATGGTCGGCGGGAGGCCCTCGATCGCCTCGACGTTCGGCTTCTCCATCTGATCGAGGAACTGGCGGGCATACGCGGAGAGGGACTCCATGTACTTGCGTTGGCCCTCCGCGAAGATCGTGTCGAAGGCGAGGGAGCTCTTGCCCGAACCCGAGACGCCGGTGATCACCACGAGCTGGTCGCGGGGGATGTCGATGCTGACATCCTTGAGGTTGTGCTCCTTCGCCCCGCGAACCCGGATGCACTGTCGGGGGTCGAGGGAGGCCTGTTCGGGTGAAGCTGCCGTGGCGAGGGTCGGCTGGGGGATGGCGATGGCGGTCGGTCGGCGGGCCATAGAAGTGGCGATGATAGGGCTTTGTTGGGGTCGATTGCGAGCGACGGGACGCTTTCGTGCGGTTCTCGTCCCCGGACTCGTGCCGGCGCGCCGATTCCACCCGGGGCGTTCACCCTGTCGGGTCATGGAATCTGCGTCTTTTTGGTGGGTTCATCCGAATGACCTCTGAACCACGCCATGTCACCGCTCGTCAGTTCCAACCCTGCCTCGCCCGCCGCAGCCGCTCCCGCCCTCCGCGGGCGCGACGCGGCCCGACCGGTAGGTCAGGCGAACGAGCTTCCGGCCGATCGCCAGGCGACGGAGCAACCGGCGGTTCGACAGCCGACGACGCCGAAACAGATTCATCCGATTGACCTCACCTACCTCTGTACGGCCGTCCGCTGCATCCGCCTCCGAGGGCGATGAGACGAGGCGGATCCGGGGAAGGCCGAAACACAGAAGAACGACGACGTGACGCCCGCGAAAGCGGGTCGGTTTGTTTTTGGCGATCGCGACCGGAAGGCGACGACGCCCCGGGCGCTGGGCCCGAGGCGTCGTCGTGTGTTGGCATGGAGAGCAGTCCGGTCGTTCCGCGAGTCTGGAGCCTCGCGGGCGCCGCGTTAGCCGATGCAGCTCACGTCGATCTTGAGCTTGAAGGTGCCGACCGCGCCCTGGTAGCCCGAGACGCGAATGTAGATGACCTCGCCGCCGCCGCCGTTGATGCTCACCTCGGACTTGCGGTTCAACCCGTTGAGCTGGCAGCCCGGCGTGGACGAGTCGTCGTTGCAGGCGATCTCGCTGCCGCCGCAGTCGGCGAAGACCGCGAGCGTGGTGTCGAAGTCGGTGACGTCGTCGCAGGTCGAGATGAAGACCGTGCCGGTGCAGGGGACGACGTAGCGGTACCACTCGTCGATGGTGTCGTTGGTGGCGCAGCTCGACTGGTCGATCTGCAGCCAGGTGTCGCCGGCGTTGGTGCCGATCGCCGAGACATGCTCGCCGGCCGGAAGCTGATTGGCGATGTCGCAGCGGTCGCCGGTCTTGATCGGGCGGACAAGGAGCTGTCCCGGTCCCTCATCCACGTCGCCGCCGCCGAAGTTGTATCCGCCGACGCGGATGTTGAGGCACTCGCCGGCGTCGATCGGGAACTCGACGAACGATGACACGTCGGTGGAGGTGTCGTCGTCGCATGCCAGCAGGATGGCGGTGCCGATCCCGTTGGTCGGGCAGGAGCAGCCTCCCGGGATGATGTTGCCGTAGACGCCAAGCACCGTGTCGAACTCGGAGCCGTAGGTGTCGACGATCAGCATGCCCGAGTAGGGCGTCGTGTAGCGGTACCAGATGTCCTTGCCGATGGCGGCGGCGTCGCCGTCGCAGCTCGAGGGGAAGTTCACCGGGCTGTCGGTGGCCGAGGAGTTGCAGAAGGGCTCGACCACGATCTCGCCGGTGAGCACGATCGCCTGGGCGCAGTTGTCGTTCGCCGGCGGAGCGCAGGGGCCCCAGGCGCCGAGGAGAATCGCGAGGTCGGAGGCGTCAACGCTGCCGTTGCCGTCGAAGTCGGCGAGCCCGTTGCCTCCCCACGCCCCAAGGAGGAGGGCGAGGTCGGGAGCGTCGGTGACGCCGTCGTTGTTGAGGTCGGTCGCACACGGGCAGGGACCGCTGGCGAAGGCGGCGCTGGCGAGGGCGAGTGTGGCGAACAGGATGCAGGTCTGGGTGCGCATGGCGTTTGATCCGAGAAGTGCCTGAGGGGGGTCAGGCGGTGTGTGGGCGTTGCGTGAGCGGCAGTCGAATGGCCACGTGATCCGGTCCGGTCGGGCGCAAACGAATGCCGCGCTTCTCTGCGACTTCCGTTGCGACCGCGTCGTTTCAAGCAGCTGCGATCCGATTCGCGGTGAAATTGCCGTGCGCGCCGCTGCAGCCCGGATCGCGGCGCGATCATCGGTGGTGGAAGCGCGATTGGCGCCCGCCGCGCCCGACGCGGAGCGCCGCCGCGTTCAGTCGTGGGCCGTGACCTCGCCGGTGGGGGAGTAGGCAAACCCGGCGGAGCTAGTCGGCCACCAGCGGTCTCGGCTGTAGGGTGCGGTCGCGTGAGCCGCGGCCTCGGCCCTGAAGGCGGCGACGTCCGCGGTCATCCACGCGAGGGCCCCGACGCACCCGATGACCAGGGCGGCGGCGCCCGCGACCAGCCGCTGCCTCGCCCTGCTTGCTGGGAGCCTTGGGGCCGAGAACAGGGTGCCGCATTCGGGGCAGGGACCATCGAACCGGCCCGGCGGCATCGGATGGTCGCACGCCGGGCATCGATGGGCCCCCCAGCGCCGCGCGGACCGGAAGTGGGCGAAGGTCCGGCGCAGCTCGGTCGGCTCGGCGATCTGGACGAGCCCCACCACCAGCGCCACGGGAATGCCGCCGAGGAGCACCGCCTTCGCTGTCGCGAGCGACCCGATCGCGGTCGACTCTGCCTCGGCGAGCATCATGCAGAAGGCGAGAAACGAGCCGCCCGCGGCGAGGATCGCGCGGACCCACTCGTGGGGCGGCGGGGTGCGCGATCCGTTAGCCGGCATCGTCGTCGTCCCGCTGCGTCGAGATCCACCGTCGGTTGGCGATGAGATAGACGATGGCGAGGAGGCCGGCGGCGATGAACCCGACGATGCCGAGGGTCTGGAAGCCGGCGCGGTCGGGCGATCCGCTGGCGTGCACGAGAATCGCCGAGCTCACCGTGAGGCCGGTGACCATCATCGCGAAGCCGATGTTGCGGCTGGCGTGCTCGATGGTGCGGGTGAGCTTCGAGAGGCCCTTGTGCTGGAGGTTGATCGCGAAGTTGTTCTGCCGCGCCGTGCCGATGAGCAGCTTGAGCTCGCGCGGCAGGTCTTCGACCAGGGCCGCATACTGGCCGAGGTTCCGCTTCAGCCGGTCGCGGATCGCACGCCAGCTGTATCGCTCGCGCACGACGCGCTCGATCGAGGGGCGGAGGTGCGAGATGAGGTCGAAGGTCGGGTCGATCGCCCGTCCCACCGCCTCGATCGTGGTGAGGGCCTTGATGAGAAGGATGAGCTCGGAGGGGAAGCGGAGCTGATGGGCCCGCATCGTCTCGAAGAGCGAGTTGAGGAGGCCCGGCAGGTCGAACTGATCGAACGACTGCGCCTCGAACGAGCGCACCATGTCGGCCATGTCGGCGCGGAAAGCCGCCTTGCCGAGCGTGGACGCCGGCACGTTGGCGAAGACCCCGCAGATCTCGATGACCCGATCGACGTCGGCCTCGGCGACGCCCTTCACGAGCTGGGCGAGCTCGTCCATCGTGCGCCGCTCGAGCCGTCCGGTCATGCCGCAGTCGATGAACCCGGCGATGACGCTGCCGTCGTCCTGCACCAGGGCGAAGAGGTTCCCCGGATGCGGATCGGCATGGAAGATCCCGATCTCGAGGCACTGCCTTGCGACGGCGTCGGCGCCGCGCTCGACCACCTGCCGCCGCTGCTCGAGCGTGAGGCTCTCGTCGGTGAGGCGCGAGAGCAGGATGCCCTTGAACTCCTCGAGGGCGAGCACGCGGCGGGTCGTCGCCTCCCAGTGCACCGCGGGGAAGCGGACCGTCGGGTCGCCGGCAAAGGCCCGTCGCAGCGTGTCGGTGCTGCGGGCCTCGTAGGTGAAGTCGACCTCGCGCTTCAGCTCGCGGGCGAACTCGCGGACGACGTCGCTCGGATGGAAGCCGACGTTGGTGAAGTGGCTCTCGCCGAACTCCGCCAGCGTGGTGAGGATCTCAAGGTCGGCCTGCGTGCGCTCCTCGGTGCCGGGGCGGAGGATCTTGAGGACAACCGGCTTTCCGTCGGCGAGGACCGCGCGGTGCACCTGGGCCATCGAGGCCGCGGCGATCGGCGTCTCGTCGATCGAGGCGAAGAGCTCGCGCTCGCGCCCCTCGAACTCGCTGGCGAGGAGGGCGCGGATCTGCTCGAAGGGGATCTTCGGCCCCTCGGCCTGGAGCTTCTCGAACTCCTTCGCCCACTCGTCGGGCACGAGGTCCTTGCGGCAGGAGAGCATCTGCCCGAGCTTCATGAAGGTCGGGCCGAGTTCCTCGAGGACCTTGCGCATCCGCGCCGGCCGCGAGAGCAGCTCCGTCGGCTCGCGGTTCGCGCCCACCATCGAGTAGCCGCGCTGGATGAGGCGATCGAGCCCGAAATGGGTGACCACGTCGGCGAAGCCGTTGCGGACGAGGACGTCGAGGATCTCGCTGTAGCGCTTGACGTGGCGGATGGTGCGGGCGGCTGCGGCGACGGGCATGTCGCGGGCACTCTACCAGCGCCGGTGCGCCGGACAGCGGCGACTGGGCCGCCGCGTCGCCGGCCGCGAACTCAGCGCCCTCGCCCGCGCCGTCCGGCGCGGGTCCCGGGCATGCCGGCCTTGGCCTTGCGCGACCCATCCTCGTCCTGCGCGGAGGGCTTGGCCATGCGCGTCCCCGGCGCCATCGCCTTCAGCTTCGTCGCCTGGTCGCGGAGCTGCGCGGCCTTCTCGAACTCGAGGTTCTGGGCGGCCTCGATCATGTTGGTCTCGATCTCGAGGATGAGCTCGTCGCGGTCGAAGGTCTGCTCGCGCGACTTGCCGACCGCGGAGCGCGCCGTGCGCTGGCCGGCGAGCTCCTGCTCCATGCCGCGGCGGATCGCCTTGAGGATCGTCTGCGGCGTGATGCCGTGTTCCCTGTTGTAGGCGATCTGCTTCGTGCGCCGCCGCTCGACCTCGTCAATCGCCGCCTGCATCTCCGGCGTCACGCCGTCGGCGTAGAGGATGGCGAGCGAGTTCGCGTTGCGGGCGGCGCGGCCCATGATCTGGATGAGGCTCGACTGGCTGCGGAGGAAGCCCTGCTTGTCGGCGTCGAGGATGCAGACGAGGGAGACCTCGGGCAGGTCGAGGCCCTCGCGGAGGAGGTTGACGCCGACGAGGACGTCGAAGGCGCCCTCTCGCAGTTCGCGCAGGATCTCGAGCCGCTCGAGCGTCTCGATCTCGCTGTGCAGGTAGCGCACGCGGACGCCCTGCTTGTCGAGGTAGTTGGTGAGGTCCTCGCAGAGCCGCTTGGTGAGGGCGGTGACGAGCGAGCGCTCGCCTCGGGCCGCGCGGAGCTTGCATTCCTCGACGAGGTCCGGCACCTGGCCGCGGGCCGGTCGCACCGAGATCGGCGGATCGACGAGGCCGGTCGGACGGATGACCTGTTCGGCGACGACGCCGCCGGCCTTCTCGAGTTCGTATGGGCCCGGCGTCGCCGAGACGTAGATCGTCTGCGAGACGATCTCCTCGAACTCCTCGAACTTGAGCGGTCGGTTGTCGAGGGCGCTCGGCAGGCGGAAGCCGTGGTCGACGAGCGTCTGCTTGCGGGCCCTGTCGCCGAAGTACATGCCGCGGATCTGCGGGATCGTCACGTGGCTCTCGTCGATGATCACCAGCCAGTCGTCCTCGCCGCGGCCGGGCATCTGCCGGAAGTAGTCCATCAGCGTCCACGCCCGGGCGCCGGCGGGGCGGCCGTCGAAGTGCCGCGAGTAGTTCTCGATGCCCGAGCAGAAGCCGACCTCGCCTAACAGTTCGAGATCGTACTTGGTGCGCGAGAGGAGCCGCTGGGCCTCGAGGAGCTTGCCCTCGCCGCGGAGTTCAAGCACGCGGGCGTCGAGCTCCTCGCGGATCGACTGCAGGGCCTTCGCCCTCTGGTCCTCGGGCATCACGTAGTGGACTGCGGGGAAGATCATCGCCTTCGCCTCGTTTGCCAGGACCTCGCCCGAGGTGGGGTCGAAGAGCTGGATGGCGTCGATCTGGTCGCCGAAGAGGTCGATCCGCATCGCGTACTGCTCGTAGGCGGGATAGACCTCGATGCAGTCGCCGCGGACGCGGAAGTTGCCGCGGCCCGGGGCCATGTCGTTGCGGCCGTACTGCATGTCGGCGAGGGCGAGGAGGAACTTCCGGCGGTCGATCGTCCGGCCGCGCTCGATGAGGACGGTCTTCTTCGCGTATTCCGACGGCGAGCCGAGGCCGTAGAGGCAGCTCACGCTGGCGACGACGATGCAGTCGCTGCGGCTGAGGAGGTTGCTCGTCGCGAGGAGCCGGAGCCGGTCGAGGTCGTCATTCCGCGAGGCATCCTTCTCGATGTAGATGTCCCGCTGCGGGATGTAGGCCTCGGGCTGGTAGTAGTCGTAGTAGCTGACGAAATAGCTCACCGCGTTCTTCGGGAAGAGCTCGCGCATCTCCTCGTAGAGCTGGGCGGCGAGCGTCTTGTTATGGCTGATGATCAGCGTGGGCCGCCCGGTGCGGGCGATGACGTTGGCCATCGTGAAGGTCTTGCCGGTGCCTGTCGCGCCGAGAAGGACCTGATGGCGGCGGCGCTCCTCGACGCCGACGACGAGTTCGCCGATCGCGGCCGGCTGGTCGCCGGTCGGCTGGTAGGGGGAGACGAGCGAGAACTCGGCGCGGACGCTGGCGGGCATGGGAGGCAAGCGTAGCCCGAGCGGCGGAGGGAGCCAATGCGTCGCCCGACTATCCGCGCGTCGCCAGCAGCGCCCTCGGCGACTGACGGCGCAGCGCGATGGCCGCGGGCAGCGAGGCCAGCAGCGTCATCGCAGCCATCGTCGCCCATCCGAGCCCGATCGGTCCGACGGGAATCGCCAGCGAGGAGGTGAGGCCGGCGAGATCGTGCTGCCAGACCCTGCCCATCACGGCGAGATGGAGGCCAAGCCCCGTGCCGACCGCTGCGCCGGCGAGGGCAACCAGGAGCGACTCGCCCAGCACGAGCCGCATGGGGATGCTCGGCGCGCCGCCGATGGCCCGCAGGACGCCGAATTCGTGGCGCCGCGCGGCGATCCCCGCGGCGACCACGTTGCCGACGCCGAAGCAGGCGAGGAAGAGGGCGGCGAAGGACACGCTTGCGGTCATGCCCAACAGCGTGCTCGCGACCTTGTCGAGGGTCCCGCGGATCATCCGTCCGCTCGCGTAGTTGGCGCCGGGGACTTGCTCGAGCACGATCTGCTTGAGCTCCTCGTCGAGCTCCTCGCCGCGCGAGGGATCGAGGACGAGCTGCATGATGTAGGCGTCGCGCGAGCCGAACTGCCTCGCCACGGCGTTGAAGTCCATGAAGACGCAGCTCACCGCCTGCTCCATGTAGAGCGAGCGCACGCCGAAGAACTGCGTGGCGATGTCGAGGCCGGCGCTCGAGACGACGCCGACGATCTCGAAGCGCCTGTCGCCGGCGGCGCCGCCGAGTCCGATCGAACCGCCGACGCCGAGGTGGCGGGCGACCTTGAACTGCTCGGCCACGAGCACCGCGTCGCCGTCGCGCAGCCGCTCGATGGCGTGCTGCGGATCGCCCTCGATGAAGTCCAGCCGATTGAGCTTCAGGAAGCGGTCGAGGTCGAAGCCGACGCAGACGACGTTGGTCGGGCCGAGCCCGTCCACGCCTAACGTTTCGCCCTTCGCGAGCCGCACCGGCAGGTAGCCGACCGGGCAGCTCTGGAGGACGCCGGGCATCGACTCGATGATGCGCTGCTTCTCCGGCGAGAGTCCGGTGGAGCAGAAGACGAAGCCGTCGGCGAATCGGATCCGGTCGCGGAACTCGTTGACGACCGAGAGGCCGTTCGACCAGGTGCTCACCATGATCGAGGCCCCGACCATGAGCGCCCCGGCGGTGAAGCCGAGGCGATAGGGCATGGAGCGCACCGATCGAACCAGCAGGCCGCCGGGCAGGGCGAAGAGGAGTTCGACGCCGCGGCCGGCCGCCTTCGTCACCAGCCAGAGGACACAGGGGGCGAGCAGGAAGTAGCCGACGTGCAGGGACGCGATGCCGACGATCGCATAGACCCAGAAGCGCAGCTGCGTGTCGGGCACGAGAAGGAGCGCGACCTGGAGTCCGACGAGCCCCGCGCCGAGGCCCAGGCAGATGCCGAGGCCGCGCGGCTGCGGAGGGCGGGCTCGGACGGTGAGGGCCTCAAGCGGCGTGACCCGCGAGGCCTGCCACGCGGGATAGGCGGCGCCGGCGAGTCCCGCGGTGATCGTGCCGCACATCGCCAGCAGAAGGCCGACCGGCGAGATCGCGAACCCCGCCCGCATGTACTCGCGGTAGATGGAGACCAGCGCCCAGGCGAGGCCGATGCCCAGGGGGAGCCCGATGAGTCCGCCGATCGTGCCGATCGCGCCGCCGACCACGAGCTGCGCTGCGAAGAGCTGTCGCCTCCCGGCGCCGATGCAGCGGGCGATGGCCATCTCGCGCTGCTGCTCGGTCACGGCCGTGGTGAGCCCGACCGCGACGATGAATGCGCAGGAAAGGAACGCAATCGATGAGGCGAGCGTGAACCCGAGCTTGCTCGCCAGCATCTGGCGGTCGAGCCCCGTGGTCACCGCCTCGGCGGGCTCGAGGATCATCGGATCGGCGACGAGCGTCGCGTGTTCCCTGCACCAGGCCCGGGCGTCCACCTCGTCGCGGAGGATGATCGCGGCCACCGTCGCCCGCCCCTCGAGCGAGCACGCCTCGCCTAACGCGGCGCGCGACATCTCGACGAGCGGCCGCTGCAGCGCGCCGAGCTTCGGCCGCCTGTAGATCCCGCAGACGGTGAGTTCGATCGGCGCTCCGAAGCGCTGCACGAGCAACGTGTCGCCGACGCCGGCCTTGAGCGCGTCGGCCGCCGCGGGATCAAGCAGGATGTCGCGTTCCCTCAGCGGACGCGTGCCGGAGACGAGCTCGAGATCGCGGAAGCGGTCGTCGGCCGGCACGTCGATGCCGCGGACCTGCACCGTCGCCCGGTGCCGGTGCTCCTCGTCGACGGCGTGGAGCAGCGTGATCGAGCCGAAGAGTCGCACGCTCACCGCGTCCACGCCCGGAAGCGAGCGGACGCCGTCCGCGACCGACGCGTCGAAGTCCGAGCCGTAGCGGTCGATGATTCGCGCGTCGGTGTCGCCGAGCGACCGCGCGACGCCGTCGGCGACGTTGAGGTCGACGCTGGCGAGGGCGCAGCTCGTCGCGACCACGAGCGAACTGGCCAGCAGCACCGCGACGACGAGGAGGATCGTCCTACCGCGGCGCCCGGCCAAGCTCTGCCGCGCGAAGGGCCAGACTGCTCGCCACGTCGCCGCCCATTGGGCTGGCCAGGTTCCGACCGGAGAGGCCTTCAACATCGAATGATCCGGCCAGCAGGCCATCGCGGAGGACATGGACCGTGCGGCAATGCGCCGCGGCGGCCGGCTCATGGGTCACCATGAGAACGAGGATGCTACGCTCGGCCACGACGCGCTCGAGCATCTCCCAGAGACGTTCGCTCGTGTTCGAGTCGAGATTCCCGGTCGGCTCGTCGGCAAGGAGCACGCGCGGCTCGAAGAGGAGCGCCCGGGCGATCGCGACACGCTGCTGCTCGCCCCCCGAGAGCGCCTCGGGCCGGTGATGGCCGCGCTCCGCGAGACCGAGCGAGTCGAGCAGGGCCATGCCGCGGTCGTGGAGGGACCTCGCGTCGACGCCGTCGAGGACGCCGGGCAGCACCACGTTCTCGAGTGCGGTCAGCGTGGGCAGCAGGTTGAACTGCTGGAAGACCACGCCGATCGTGCGTCGCCGATAGAGCGTGAGCTCGGCCTCGCTCATGCGATCGACGCGGTGGCCGGCGACCTCGATCTCCCCGCCGTCGGCCCGGTCAAGGCCGGCGACGAGGTGGAGCAGCGTGCTCTTGCCGCTCCCGGAGGCGCCCATGACCGCGACGAATCCCGTGCCCGAGACCGTGAGGTCCAGCCCGCGGAGGGCCTCCACCTCGCGGCCGCCGACGCGATAGCGCTTGCGCAGGGAACGCACGGCGATGGACGTGGTCTCGCCGCTGCGCGCCCTTGGATCGAGAAGCGGACCGGGATCAGTGACCGGCATGCTTCCCGTCGTAGGTCGCGGCATCCATGAGCGCGTTCAGCGGCGCGAGGTCGCTGCACTCGATCTTCACGAGCCAGCCGCGGCCAAAGGAATCGGTGTTGACGAGGGAGGGGTCGCGCACGGCGTCGGCGTTGACCGCGACGATCGTGCCGGCGACGAAGGAGTAGATGTCGCTCGTCGTCTTGACGCTCTCGACCTCGCCGACGGCGCTGCCGGCGGTGATCTTGGTGCCGACCGGCTTCATCTCGACGTAGGTGATGTCGGTGAGCTCGTCGGCGGCGAAGGTCGTGATGCCGAGCGTCACGGTGTTGCCTTCGACGCGGAACCACTCGTGACTCTCGGAATACCGGCAGTTGGCGGGGCTGGCCATGGTGTGGGATCTCGTTCGGTCGGGTCGAAACGGAAGGGGGGAACGATAAGGCAAGTTGCGGTCGCGGGTTCGCCATCCGACACGGCCGCGCGCGGCGATGAGGGGCGGAGTTCGCCGGAGCCGCAGCTCAGGAGCGGGAGGACAACACCGGACTTGCCGAGAGAAATGTCGGGGTGAGGGCCGCTGAATGGTAATTTGGGTGGTTTCCGACTTGCCGACCCGTTTGGGGTCCTATAGGCTCATCACGCAATTCGAACGAGGCCTTTGCGACGCGGAGGGAACCGCCCGTTGTCGCGACGCAGCCCGTTCAGCAGGTGGCGACATCGCTTGAGGGTCCTTGCCGCCGACGTGCCTGCTTCCAGTCTTTCTCCCCTCCGGAAACGCCGCCGAGTTGTTCGGGCGGCGTTTTCTTTCGTCGCATGACCGCCGGGAGGCAACCGAGCGATGTCGGCGGCAGCGTCGATTGCACTCGATCGAGTGCCGGTAACCGCGATCGGCGATCCGCGGTTATTCTGCCCCGCTCCCCTTCTCCGGCAGGATCGCCCACGGCGTTCGCTGCCACCCTTTGCAGTCCGGTCGTACGCGTGCAGGCCCAGATCGTCCTGACTCTTTCCGTTGGCGCCCTCAAGCCGCTCCTCGCAAGCAAGGATGTGCGGTGTCCGAGCCTCATGCAGGTTCCGGAGTTTGCGGCCAAGGAACTTGGCCTGCGGGGACTCAATCTGCCGAGCGGCCTGCTCGCGGGCCGCGCTGCGCAAGACCTGGACAAGATCCGCGACTTGGCGGACAAGGCCGGCGCGCCATGCCTCGTGCTGATCGAGGAGACGCCGCTTTCGTTCGGCGATCCGAAGGCCGACACGCGGACGCAGCTTGAGGAGCGCGTCCGGCGACTGGCGGCCGCGGCGAATCGGCTCGGATGTCGGGACATCGCCGTGCGATGTGCCGCGAAGAACACCGACGAGGAGTTCGAGCGCGTCGCGGGGGGACTGAAGACGGCGCTCCAGGAAGTCGACCGCTACGACCTCAACGTGTTGCTCCTGCCGCACGAGGGACTCACCTTCGAGCCGGCCCGTCTCACCGACCTCATCAAGAAGGTGGGCGGATTCCGCATCGGATCGCTGCCCAGCTTCGCCCACGCCCACGCCACCGGCGACGTCGAGAAGACGCTTCGGAAACTCGCTCCCTACGCGGAGTCGATCGACGCGACGATCGTCGGCTTCAAGGGCGAGACCCATCAGCCCTTTGATCTGGCAGCGTGCGTCGAGAGCGTGCGCGCCGTCGGGTACGTCAACACGCTGGCCCTCGATTACGTCGGGAAGGGCGATGTCGTCGCTGACCTGCAGCGGGCCCACAGTATCCTTGACGCAGCAGTGCAGACCGAAGAGGAGTGACCTGATGGCCGGCGTCGCCGGTCGCTCGAAAGCGAGGCGTCGCGTGATCGTCACCATCGATGGGCCTGCGGGGACGGGCAAGTCGACCGTCGCACATCTCCTCGCCAAGCGGCTCGGTCTCGAGTTCCTCGATACCGGCACGATGTACCGGGCCCTCACGCTTCTCGTGACCGAGGCCGGCATTGCCGCGGATGACCGAACGCACGTGGAGCGGGCCGTGCGCGACGCGGACCTGCGGTTCGACTTCGAGTCCGATCCTCCGGCGCTCCTCCTCAACGGCCGCGACGTGAGCGAGGCGATCCGTTCGCCGCTCGTCACGGCCCGGGTCTCGATTGTGGCAGGCCATCCGGCGATCCGGGAGGCGATGGTCCATGCCCAGCGGGCGATCGCGACGGTGCACCCGCGCCTCGTCACCGAGGGGCGCGACCAGGGCTCCTACGTGTTCCCCGATGCAGACGTGAAGTTCTATCTCGACGCCAGCGTCGAGATCCGCGCAGCGCGGCGGGCCGAGCAGCTCCGGCGCAAGGGAGAGCCGGCCAACGTCGACGAGATCAGGGCGGCGATCGAGGCCCGCGACCGCAACGACCGGGCACGAACGATCGGCGCCCTCGTGCGGCCCCACGATTCGATCCTCCTCGACACCGGACCGCTGGACGTGAACGAGGTCGTTGACGCCCTTGAGCGCCGGGCCCGCGAGCGGCTTGCCTCGCTGAGCTTCGCCGGCGAGGACGCGGACGTCGCCGACACCGTGGGCGAGGCGACTGCGTGAAGCGCTTCGAATTCGCGAGGCGCGTCCCGGGCCGATCGCCGCTCCGAATCCTCTGGTGGGACGTCAGCCGCTGGTTCTTCGGGGCTGCGCTGCGTGTCGTCTACGGGATGCGCGTGGCCGGCGTTGAGCGGATTCCGGAGCGGGGGCCGGTGCTCTTCGTCTCGAACCACCAGTCGTTCTTCGATCCCGTGATCAACGGCGCGATCGTCAAGGACCGGCAATACACGGCGATCGCTCGGGAGAGTCTCTTCCGCTTCAAGCCCTTCGCGTGGCTCATCCGTTCCTACGGCGCGCTCTCGGTCGCCGGCGACGGCGGCGATGCGGCGGCGATGAAGATCGCCCTGAGCGAACTCGCGGCGGGTCGCTGCATCCTCATCTATCCCGAAGGCACCCGAAGTCCCGACGGGGCGTTGCGCGCGTTCCAGCGCGGCGTCCTCCTTCTGCAGCGGCGGGCAAAGGTCGACGTCGTGCCCATCGGCATCGACGGCGCCTGCGACGCGTGGCCGCGGAGCGAGAAGCGGCCGTTCTTCCGCGGACGCATCGCCGCCGAGGCCGGACCAGTGATCACCGCGGCGCGGCTGGCCGCTCTCTCGGCCGACGAGGCGATGGAGCTTTTGGTCTCCGAGGTCGAGCGCCTCAGGCGTTCCGCGCGGGAGAGCGTTCGGGCGCGCAGCCGCGGCCGCTGGCCCTTGCCCGGACCGGGCGATGACGCGGCCGACGTCAGGGCACTCGCCCGCGCGCCCAAGGCCGAGGCGAGTTCGCGAAGCCCCGCCGGCGACGCCGGCACCGTGGCAGAGTCTCGCTGAAGCGCCGATACTGCGGCCATGGCCCGTCCCGCTCGTCCTCCCATGCCCCTGCATCAGGCTGCTGTGGAGGTCGCCACGGCCCTCATCGAACGGGGCTATGAGGCGTACTTCGCCGGCGGCTGCGTGCGCGACCGGCTTCTGGGCGGAGAGCCCGACGATTACGACATCGCCACCTCGGCCCGCCCGGAAGAGGTGCGAGGGGTCTTCCCGCTGGCCCAGGGAGTCGGGGAGTCCTTCGGTGTGATGCTCGTGCGGTACGGCGGTCAGGTCTTCGAGATCGCGACGTTTCGAAGCGACGGGGACTACGCGGATGGCCGTCGGCCGGACGAGGTGCGCTTCACCACCGCGGCCGAGGACGCGATGCGCCGCGACTTCACCATCAACGGGCTCTTTCAGCATCCCGTCACCGATGCGATCGTCGACTTCGTGCACGGTGAGGCCGACCTGCGGCAGGGGATCATCCGAGCGATCGGCGACCCGGACGCCCGCTTCGGGGAAGATCACCTGCGGCTCCTCCGCGGCATCCGCTTCGCCGCCCGCCTGGGATTTTCGCTGGAGCCGGCGACCTCGGAGGCGATCCGGCGTCATGCTCCCAAGCTTGCCAAGATCGCCCGGGAGCGGATCGGCGGCGAGCTTCGACGGATGATCGAGTCCCCCAGTCGCGTTCAGGCGATCCGGCTGGTGGAATCCCATGGACTCGATGCGCCGATGCTCGGCGAGCCGGCACGTCGAACGCAGGGTGGGCCGACGGCGGGCTCGCTCACCCACCTTGCAGCGCTCTCCGCTCCTGATGCCCCCGCTGAAATCCCCGTCCATGTCGGACTCGCGGCATGGGCGCTCGACCGCTCCGGCGACCGGGAGAAGGCCGTGGCGGCGACCGAACGATGGCGGGAGACGCTTCTCCTGAGCAATCGCGAATCGGCGGAATGCGCGGCAACGCTGGCGTCGATCGAGGCCGCGCTGCAATGGGATTCCATGACCGTGGCGAGGCGAAAGCGATGGGCTGCCGGCCCGCAGGCGCGGTGGGCGCTGCGTCTGGTTGGCGTTCAGAACGGTGAGCTCGCCCGACGGATCGAGGCGTGGCTGGCGGCAACCGACCCGGCGACGATTGCCCCGACGCCGCTCCTCTCGGGAGATCACCTTATCGCTGCTGGGTTTGCCCCGGGTCCGGCCTTCCGCGACTGGCTCGACGGTGCCTACGACGCCCAACTCGAGGGTCGAGTCACCAGTCGTGAGGGGGCCATCGAGTTCGTGCGGGCGCTCCGCGACGGCGCCTGATCATGCGTCGGACGGGTCGCCGGCGATCGAGTCGGCGCGAGGAGCGAACATCCAAAATCGTCTATCCACGTGTGGAACCGGCGTCTAAGATGCAAGTTTGAGTGTTGACGGTTCGTTCGGACCGACTCCGTGCTGTCTGAGCAAGGAGTGGTCTCTCCATAGTTCACGTCGGCTCATTGACGAGCCGAAACGCTCCCACGGCTTGTCTTGGCTCGCGCCTCGGCGCCAGGCATGGATGATCTGTTGGGGCCTTCCCCTTGGCGAAGGATCGATTTCATGAGTCTCCGCATTAGCCTCGGCAATGGCCTTCTGAACTCCACCGTCAGCAAGCTGCTGGGAACGATCGCCTGCATGGGCTTGCTTGTCGCGTCGCGCACGAGCTTCGGCTCGCCCGCCCCAGTGCCCAGCCCGATGCCGGACAAGGACAGCAAGCCGCTGCCGCTCGTCGGCAAGCCCAAGGTCTACGTGATCCCGATGACGGGCCAGCTCGGCACCGACATCACGAAGGACATCTACAAGACGATCATCGAGGACGTGCGGAAGGTGAAGCCTGACTTCATCGTCTACCACATGGACTCCTACGACGTGCCGAAGTCCACCATGATCAAGGATCAGGCGGACCGTCAGGGCGAAGAGGGCATGTTCGATCCGGGTGAGATTCGAGAGCTCGTGAAGACGCTGCACGAGGATCTCCGCGACCTGCCGCAGGTCATGTGGGTCGAGGACGCCGTGGGCTCCGTGTCGATGGTCTCGCTCGCATGGCCGAACCTCTACATGACCAACAAGGCCCGCCTCGGTGGGCTTGGCAACCTCGTCCCCCGGCTCAAGAAGCAGTGGACCGACCCCGATGTGCAGGCCAAGATGATCGCGGCGTGGACCGGCATCATCAAGGGCGTCATGGAGCAGGGCGGCTATCCCTACGAGCTCGGTGATGCGTTCCTCTATCCGGAGCGTCTGCTGAGCGCCAGCTTCGAGGGCCGCAAGGTGGTCTTCCGCAGCGACCTCACCGGGCAGTGGCTCATCGACGACTCAACCGAGCGAGCCGTGTCCTTCCGTGCGACCACGGCAGAGGACGTTGGCCTCTCGGACGGCAACGCCGACTCCTTCGAGGACCTCATGTTCATCCTCGGCTATCGCGAGGTGGAGAAGATCGAGAGCGGCCAGAAGATCTACGACGACTACGTGCGCGACTGGCGCAAGTCGCTCGAGACCTGCCTCGACACGCTGAAGGACGCCCAGGCCGCCGAGGGTCGCGGCGACGTCAAGGAAATCCAGAAGGCCAAGCAGCTCTACGAGAAGTGCGTCTCGATCATGAAGCGGTACGCCGCGGTTGAGAAGCGCGTGAAGGCGGCGGGCGGGCCGAGCATCCTGGCCCTCGAACTCCACATCGACGAGCTCAAGGAGCTGATCACGGGCGCCAAGAAGGGCAACCGTGGCGGCGGCACTCCGGGCGGAGGCGGCGGTGGCCGCGCTCCCGGCGGCGGTCCGGGCTCTCGCTGACCGCGTTCGCTCGTTCGGCGTCCCGGGCCTCGGCTCGGGCGCCAGTCGACGCAACGCAGATCACTCACTCGACCCGACATGCGGAATGGACGATCCCGGCCTCGCGTCGGTGATCACGAACGATGAGCATAAGACGGATCTCTGAAAGGCGAAGCATGAACCCCACGAACTCGGCCTCCACCACATCGGCGAACCAGACCCTTTCGCAGGCGATGGGTAGCGGCGGATCTCGGACTGCCCTCTCCCGCGTCACCTCACGCCCGACATCCCGCGTCGCTTCGAGCGGCATCTTGGCCACGCTCGCGGCGGCGGCGGCAATCAGCATCAGCGCCCTCTCGCTCGGCGCGGACCTCCGCTTCAAGTCCGGCCAGACGTGGCGGGGCGAGATCAACGACGTCGTCGAGGTGGTCTACACCGAAGGCGGCCGTGAGATGAAGATGGAAGGCAAGGTTCTCCGTGCTGACACGACGATGGTCGTGGTCGAGGGAACGATCGCCGGCAAGGTCTCGAAGAAGTCGATCTTCTTCGGCGACGTGAAGAGCATGAAGTCCACAGCGGCGGGCTCCACCGCCCCGACCGCACCAGCGGCTCCCGCCGCGCCCGATGGCGCCGCACCAGCCGGCCCGCCGACGACCAACGGCGAGGCGGCCTCGCGTCCGAAGATCTCGACCACCATCGACGCGAAGTCCTTCAAGGGCGTCTTCTTCATGCCGATCGAAGGCACCGTGGGCCTCGGCATGCGGCATGACGAGATCGAGGCGATTGGCAAGGAGGCCGACAAGTTCGGTCCCGGCCAGATCATCGTGATCGAGATCGATTCGCCCGGCGGACTCGTGCTCGAAGCGGAGCGCATCCACGAGACGATGCTCAACCTCAAGAAGCGTCACCGTGTCGTGGCCTGGATCAAGGAAGCGATTTCGGCGGCGGCGTTCACCGCGCTCCACTGCGACGAGATCTACTTCATGAACGTCGGGGCGATGGGCTCGATGACCATGTTCTCGGGGACCACCGCGGCCAAGGGCGAGTCGCTCGCCGGCTGGCTCGATCTCGCCGGTCGTGTCGCAAAGGAAGGCGGCCGCAATCCGCACATCGCCCGCTGCATGATCAAGGTGGAGCTCGAGCTCTCCTACGACATCCCCGAAGGCGGCGGCCCCAAGGACGCAATCTTCCGCGAGGACACCAAGGGCAAGTATGTGCTCGATCGCTCGGACACGATGCTCACCTTCAACGCCGCCCAGGCCCTCGCCTGCGGCTTCTCCGACGGCACCGCCGACACGGTCGAGGAACTCGCCAAGGTCATGGGCCTTCCCGAGTGGAAGGAAGTGAACGACACCGGTCGCAAGATCTACCGCGACTGGCAGAAGCTCCTGACCGAGGGCACCGACGAGGTCATCAAGCTCGTCTCCCAATACAACTACAAGGGAACTTCTTCGGGCGATCCGGAGAAGATCCTCGGCAACCGCATCCGCATCACCATGGACCTGCTCCGCTGGTGGGACAAGTGCTGGTCGTGCATGTTCAACGCCGGCCAGCAGGGCGTGGGCGTGCCGGAGAAGCAGCAGCTTGAGGACATCCTCAAGGACCTTCGCCGGCAGCTCGCCGAGGTGAAGCAGGCGAAGAAGAGCCGCGGCGCGACGAACTGATCGTCGGTTCGCCACGGACTCCGGTCCGACGTACGAAAACAACACGCCCCGCCGATCACTCGGCGGGGCGTGTTTCGTTGGTGCGTGATGTTCGGTGCGACGTGGCGTGCCGCGATCACATGTACAGGCCGCCGTTGACGCCCAGCTCCTGGCCGGTTACGAAGGATGCGGCGGGGGAAGCGAGGAAGGCGACCACTTCGGCGACCTCTTCGACTTCGCCCATGCGACCCATCGGCGTGGTGGCCTTGATGTTCTCGAGGGCCTTCTCGGGGACCCCCGCGGTCATGTCGGTGCGGATGAAGCCCGGGGCCACGCAGTTCGCCGTGACGCCCTTGCGGGCCACCTCGCGAGCGACGCTCTTGGTGAAGGCGTCAAGACCGGCCTTCGCCGCGGCGTAGTTGGCTTGGCCGAAGTTGCCCATCTGGCCGATCACGCTCGTGATGTTGATGACTCGGCCCCAGCCGCGCTCGACCATGGACGGGAGGAAGAGGTGCGTCATCTGCACCGGTCCCTTGAGGTTGACTGCCAACACCTCGTCCCACTCGGTGTGGGTCATTTTCATGAACGACCGGTCACGGGTGATGCCGGCGTTGTTGATGAGGATGTCGATCGCGGGGAAGACCTTGCGAATCGACTCGCCCATCGCATGGACCGCGGTGTCGTCGGCGATGTTGCACTTGAAGAGCTCGGCCCGCCGGCCCATCGCTCGGATCTGGTCGCGGACTTCCTCAGCGGCCTTGTCGTGGCTGGCGTAGTTGATGGCGACGTCGGCGCCATGCGTGGCAAGGGCGAGCGCGATGGCACGGCCGATGCCGCGTCCAGCGCCCGTCACGAGTGCTACTCGACCTTGAAGCTCAAGCATTCGATCGCTCCTACTCCCCTCCGGTCCCCTCCGCACGGGGAAGGGACGCTGGGAGTGTTGATTGCGTAAAAGAACACCAGCGAGGGTGCGCTGGGGAGTCTACCGCAACCGGAGAGAGCGAGGTCCGCGACGAGCCGGTGGTGATTCGGCGGTGCTCTGCGCGCTGGGCGTCAGGCCGGGGGATGCCAGCCGGCGTCGGCCCAGAGGGCGCCGCTCACCGCGGGGTTCTTGATCATGAAGCAGATCGCGTCGGCGATCTCCTCCGGGGCAAGCAGGCGGCCGAGCTGGGTGCGGGGCAGGACCGACTCCAGAATGATCTTCTGGTCCATCGCCTGCACCATCGGCGTGTCGGTGAAGCCCGGGTGGACGATCGAGACGCGCATGCCGTAGAAGGTCGCTTCCTTGGCGAGCGTCGACTGCACACCCTCAAGGCCGGCCTTCGTCGCCGCGTACGCGACCTGACCCTTGTTGCCGGCGGACGAGATCGACCCGATGAAGACGATCTCGCCCTGCACCTCATCGCCGCCCTTCCAGTTGGCCATTCCCGCCGTGGCGCGGGCTTCGGCGACGCTGGCGATGGTTTCCATCGCCCAATAGGCGGCGGCCACGAGATTGACCGCGATGGTCTTTTCCATCAGGTCCTGGTCGTAGAGCTTGGCTGCCTTGGTCACCTTGTCGAGGCGCACCGCGAGGCCGTCGCGGACGATGCCCGCGGCGGGAACGCAGATCTGAACGCCGCCGAAGCGACGCTTGAGATCGGCAAACACCGAGGCCCTGAACTGGCGGTCGGTCACGTCACCGCAAAAGGGGAACGTGCACTCGCGGCCGAGCTGCTTGTTGATTTCGGCACAGACGCCGTGCACGGCCTCGGAGAAATCGACCAGGCCGATGGCGCGGATGCCCTCGCGGCCGAGCTGACGGGCGACGGCGCGGGCGATGCCGCTGGCGCCTCCGGTGATGACGGCAACTCGCTTGGTGAGATCGATCACGGGCTTGTGCTCCCAGGTGGTGTGACGGTTCGGTGGTTCTAACAGTTCGCCGGCGAGCGAAACGAAAGCGTGCCGGCGTGACGCCTCCCCCGACGGGTCTTCCCGGCGCCGTGGCTCACGCCCCGGCCAGGGCCTCCGAGCGCTCCGCCATCCAGGCGGTCGCCTTCGGCCAGAGTTCCTTGTGGGCCCGCGAGCCGACGCTGAGTCCGATGTGGCCGGCCTTCGCCGCCATTTCGGTGTAGTCGGTGCTGCTGACGCACTCCTTCAGCGGCGTGCTCTGGCAGGGCAGGACCAGGTGATCGGTGTCGGCGGTGAGATTCAGCACCGGGCAGGTGATGTTGCCGAGGTTGATCTTCTTCTTCCCCAACGGGAACTTGCCCTGCACGAGCAGGTTCTGCTGGAAGCCGTACTTGACGAAGTCGCGGTACACCTCGCCGCTGATCGGGATGTTGTCGTTGCTCCAGACCTCCATGGCGAAGAAGTCCTCGAGGAACTTCTCGTCCTCCATCTTGTCGTAGAAGCCCTGCCACTTCTGGAAGTAGTTGGCGACCGGCTTCAGCATGCCGAAGGAGTTGCCCAGGAACGCCGGCGGGATGAGTCCGAGCGTGTCGACGACGGCATCCACGTCGAAGTACTTCGGGTCGGTCCAGTTGAGGAGGAGCGAATCGCGGCTCGACCAGTCGATCGGCGCCGCCATGAGCACGAGGTTGCGGACGAGCTCCTGATGCAGCGATGCGTACATCGCCGACATCGTGCCGCCCATGCAGTACCCGACGAGATTGATCTGCTCCGACCCGGTGTCGGCGAGAATCCGCTCGACGGCGCGGTGCATGTGCCCCTCGACGTACTCGTGCAGCGTCTTTGAGGCGTCGGCCGGCGAGGGCACGCCCCAGTCGATCATGTAGACGTCAAAGCCGGCGTTGAGGAACTGGCGAATGACGCTCTTGTGGGGCAGGAGGTCAAGGACGTAGGGCCGGTTCACGAGCGCGAAGACGAAGAGGACCGGCGTCGCGTGACGTCGGTCGCCCTTGCCGGTGTAGCGGAGGAGCCGCACCGGCGACTCGGTCATGACGACCTCGTGCGGCGTTGAGCCCTTCTTGTTCTTCATCGCGGCCTCGACGACCTTGGGCATCGCCGCGATCTTCTTGCTCATCGCCTCCATCTCGGTCTGCCACGCCCGCATCATGCCCGCGAACGCTCCGGTGGGAT
This sequence comes from Phycisphaerales bacterium, assembly GCA_044220875.1. Taxonomy (GTDB): domain Bacteria; phylum Planctomycetota; class Phycisphaerae; order Phycisphaerales; family SM1A02; genus JAEUIT01. The sequence continues at coordinate 302,491 of JBGAQH010000003.1, forward strand.
CGAATGCGGCGGGATCGAAGGGCGGCGCGGTGCCGGCGCCGGCAAACGGATTCACGAACGGATTGGCGAACGGGTTCTGCTGCTGGGTCATGGCGATGGGTTATCCCTTGGCGCCCTTGTGCTTCAGTGAGGCGCTGCCGCCCTGGGCGGGCTTCGCGGCGCCGGTGGCCGTTTCGAGATGGGAGACGCGGGCATCGAGCTTGGCGATGCTGTTGTCGATGTGGGCCTTGAGCTGATCGGCGGTCTGGCGGATGGCGCCGAGGATCTCGCTGTTCGATCCGCCGGTGGCGGACTCGAAGGCGCTGGCCATGTTGAACTTGAGGAAGTCGTCCATCTGCCGCCGAAGCTGGAGGGCCTGATCCATCGAGCGCTTCATGGCCTCGAGGAACTGCGGGCTCCGCATGTACTGCTCGGCGTATTGGGCCATCGCCTCGAAGAACGCCGCCTGCATGCGGCGCATCGCGTCGGGCGACATGAACGCAGCGGCAGCGGCGGCGGGATCGCCCGCGCCCGCGCCAGGCATGCCAGCCATGCCAGGCATGCCGGCCATCGTGGGCATCCCAGGCATGTTCGGCATCGAGGCAGCGCCTCGGGCCCAGACATCGCGCCAGAAAGCGGTCATCGGATCGACGGGCGGGGGATTGCCGGGTGCGTCAGCCATGATGTGGTGCTCCGGATTGCAGCGGTCGAGGCGTTGAGAAAACGGCCCGAGGCGAGGTGCCTCGGGCCGCTGGGGGTTCGGGTTGATCAGGCGTTGCAGCAGGTCTTGCCCGCCACCGCCGCGGTCGTGCGGGTGAAGGCCTCGTCGAGGACCTTCGCGACGTTCTGAACGTGCTCGGTGTTCATCTTCATCGTCCGCTCAGCGGTCTTGGTCATGAAGGTCGAGGTCTCGTCGAAGATCTCGCGAGCCGCATCGACGACCGGCTTCGTGCACTTGGTGCCGGCCGGAGCGTTGGCGACGGCGGCGAACTGGTTGAGCATGACGGCGCCGGTACGCTCGAAGGTGCGGACGTTGGTCCGGATGGCGTCGATCACCACGGCATTGCACTCGGTGGCGAAGCGAGCGTTCGCGTCGACGAGGCCGTTCATGGCCTTGACGGTGGCGTCAAAGCCGGCCGCGACGTTGGTGGTGCCGGGGACGAAGGGATTCACGGTCGCGGCGAAGGCGTCGAAGCCCCACGCCTTGGTGAAGGCGCTGAAGAGCTTCTGATTCGCCTCGGCATAGGCCTTGAAGGCGTCGTTGGCGCCCTGGCAGCAGGTCTGGGTGGCGGTGTTGAACTGCTGGGCGGCCTGGGCAACGGCGTCGGTCTGCGGCTTCGAGGTGTTGGCGGTGGTCGTGGTCATGGGAGTGGTCCTTGCGGAATTCGGTGTTCGGGGACGCCAGGCGAAGAGCCGGTGGCGGAGTGGATCTGCGAGCAGACTATACCGGGACCTTAGTGCATCGTCAAGAAAAAGTATGCCGCTGCACTAATCTCCTGCCCATTCTTGCGAAATTGGGGGACATTCGGAGAAATTGGACAGCCACATTTCAAGGTCCACCCTCGTTCTTTGCCAACCAGGAGGACTTCCCCCCCCGGACGGGGACGATAGACTTGACGCGTCAGCACTAGGAGCATCCGTGCCAGCCCCGCAGGACCCGCCATCTCCCATCCCCCAGCTCATTGAGGTCAAGAAGTACCCCAACCGGCGCCTGTACGACTCGACCCGAAGTCAGCACCTCACCCACGAGGAGCTCTACGACTTGGTCGTCGCGGGCCACACCGTCCGGGTCACCGAGAGCAAGTCCGGGGCGGACATCACCAACCTCGTGCTCATGCAGGCCCTGATCGAGCGGAACCCCGAGAAGTTCGCGGCGTTCCCGCCCGAACTGGTCCACCTCATGGTCCGGGCCTCCGACTCGATGCTCCGGGGTTTCGCGACCAATTGGTTTTCGCAGGTGATGAACGGCATGGCCGCTGCAGCGCCCGCGACCGCTGCACCCTGGCCGTTCAGTCCGCTCGCGAATCCACTCGGTGCGGTCGCCGCAGGCGCCGGCTTTCCGTGGGGCGTCGCGCCCGCCGCCGGCGCGGCGCGCGGCAGCGCGGCGGCGTCGCCGACATCCGCCGCGGATCCGGTGGCCAACCTGCAGGCCCGCATGGAATCGATGATGCGCGAACTCGCCGAGCTTCGGAAGAGCCAGAAGAAGGGCTGAGCCGCGCATTCCCGCCGGAACCGGGTGCGGCGCACTCGACGCCGACCGGCTTGGTAGCCTGCTGCCATGAGCGAACTCCATGACGTCCCGGCCCCCTCGGATGGCCAGCCGGAGGCCACGCGCTGGCACCTCATCGTCGGCGTCCTCGGCTTGGTCTACGGCATCCTCGGCTTCGGCCTCTATGTCATCGGCGCCATCTGGATGGCCGCCGGCCCCAAGCTCATGGCGGCCTTCGGCTTCAAGGACATTCCGCCGATGCCGAACGCGGCGATCGTCATTGGCCAGATGGTCGTGACCATGGGCGTCGGACTCGCCCTCATCTTCGGGTGCATCGCGCTTCTCCGCCGCAATCCGCGCTGCGTGGCGCTCCTTCAGTTCTGGGTGGTGGCCCGATTGCTGCTCGTCGTCATCGGACTCATCGTCGGCTTCCTCACCCTTCCCACGCAGCTCAAGTACTCGAAGGACGTCGATGCCGCGGTGCGGGCGGCGCTCGAGGATCGCCAGCCCGGATCGTCGAAGAACATGCCGCCCTTCGACGAGGAGCGGCAGGCGAAGATGTCGCGCTACGGCATGCTCTTCACCAGCGTCGTCGTCGTCGCCTTCCCGCTCTTCATCGGCATCCTGATGACGAGCAAGAAGAAGCGGGCCGAGATCGAGAGCTGGTCGACGCTGATTCGCTGATCGCTCAGCCGACCTCGCGCCGCTGGAAGAGCGCGACCGCGACGCAGAGGCTCGCGCCGATCATGCAGCACCCGTAGGGGAGCGTCTGGTTGATGTAGGCGAGCGGGATGTCGCGATCCTGGTTGACCGCATCGGCGAGCCAGAAGACCTGGAAGTTCGGCACGATCGCATACAGCGTCTTCATCGCGAGGAGCTGCGAGCTCTCCGCGAAGGTGAACTGGTCGGGGGTGACCGTGGCGATGCGCCCGAGTTCGGCGATCTTGCGGGCGAAGAGCCAGTCGGACAGCAGTCCGGTGACGAGGACTCCGAGCGTCACGCACAGCGTGAGCACCTGGCCCAGCCGCGTCGACGCCGCAAGGGCGATGGAGGCGAGGATCAGGACGCCGAGGGTCATCATCCCGACCGCGATCCAGAGCTGGCCCTTGAAGACCGCCGTGGTGCCCGAGCTGTAGATCTCGGTATGCACGCCGCTGAAGATCTGCTGGGCGGTGTTGGGCGTCCAGTCGGGCCCGAAGAGCGTGGCCAGGACATACGCCACCGCAGCCAGCGGCGTGGTCAGGATGAGGGCGGAGCTGGCGAAGCTCTTCCCGTAGAAGTAGTTCGCCCACGTCGCGCCGCCGATGCCGCAGATGGCCGCGAGCGTTCCGAAGACGAGCACCGGCTGGTGAATCGGGGTCCGGACGGTCTTGAGCACGCCATGCATCTCGACCAGCATGAACGCAAAGCTGAGGTAGAGGACGACGAGGAGGAGCGACAGCACGACGCCGAGGTACTTGCCGATCACGAACGTCGGCCGCGCCACCGGCTTCGAGACCACGGTGAGGACCGTCTTGTTGTCGATCTCCCGGCTCAGGACGTTCGTGGCGATGAAGGCGGCGACCACGGTCGAGGCGATGAAGATCGTTGACAGGGCGATGTCGACGAACATCCGCTGGTCGTCCTCGAGCGTGTACGCGGCGAGGGGGTTGCTCAGGATGATGAGCAGCGTGGCGATGCCCGCGACGACCAGCACGATGGGCTGGCGGATACTCTCAAAAAGGGTGTTCCGGGCGATCGCGAGAAGCTGCTCGAAGGCAGTCATGGAGGACTCCGAAGTGGGTCGCGAGATCTGGCCCGAGGCGATCCGACCCTGAGCGTGGCTGGATTCCGAGGGGCCGCGACCATCGCCTCACAAGAAATGCTCGCCCGCGAAGGGGGAGGCGGAGGGCAATGGACCTGAAGCATCTGCCTGACCCGTCCGGCATGCGGAGGGTCGGCGGCAAATGTACCGGCTTTGCAATAAAGTACCCGAGCGTCCCGAACCGGAGGTGACGAGGCTCGTAGCCGAGCGTTGCCTCTCCGGTTCGCTGGATTGCGCGATTGTCGTTGCTTTGTCCTCGATCCGGACGGGCCGGCGGGAAACCGCCTGACGTTCGATGAGCCTCACGCTCACCGAGGGCCCGACTTCGACATCGCGCCGAGGACTCGGCTGCCTCCGCTTCTGCGAAGGCCACGTCTTGCCGAGTCCATGCAACGCCCGGGAGGACCGGGCAGCTTCGTCGGTCGCGTGCGCGACATCGAGGCCGTTCGGTGAGCACCCGTCCTCAGGTCTCCTCCGTTCCTGAGCGGATTCCAGCCCAGCCCAAGCCCACCCATGAGAATCGACCATTTCGCCTACCAGCAGGCCGTGCGCGTCGCAGGTGGCGGCATCCTCGGCCAACTGCTTCTTGGCTTGGCCCTGCTGATCTATGGCCGTGCGATCGCCGAGGACAGTGCGTTCGTCATCGTGGCCGCGTACGTCCTCGCCGGCGTTCCGATCTGGATCGGCCTGACGATCCTCTTCCATCAGCACCGGCTCGAGCGGCTCGAGGCCCTCGAGGCCGACGAGTTGCAGGCCGCCCGCGGCGACGTCGCGACCGCGCTCTTCGAGAAGGATGGCGCCCAGGTCGCCGCCCGCCGGCTTCGCTTCATGCACGCCTGGCTCATGCCGGGGGTCAGCCTGCTGGTGGCCCTGAGCTACGCGACCATCGCGTGGTTCGTCATCGACTGGTTCAAGCGGGCCGACGACCCCAACGCCGACGTCGGCAAGTTCGCGGCCGGCGAGAACCTCGGCTGGCAGCTTGCGATCGCCGTCGGCCTCGCCCTCGTCGCCTTCATCTTCTCGCGTTTCGTCGCCGGCATGTCGAAGCAGCCGGCGTGGGCGAATCTCCGCGGCGGCGCCGGCGCCATGGTCGGCAATGCCCTGGCCCTCCTCGCGGTCGCCATCGGCATCACCTTCCACTTCTTCCAGAAGCCGCAGGTCCTTGAGGCGATCGCGTACGGCCTGGCGTTCTTCATGATCGCGGCGGCGCTGGAGATCCTCTTCAACTTCGTCATCAACCTCTATCGCCCGCGACGGGCGGGGGAGACGCCGCGGCCGGCCTTCGACAGCCGCGTGCTGAGCCTCTTCGCCGCGCCGGACTCGATCGTCCGGAGCATCAACGAGGCGGTCAACTACCAGTTCGGCTTCGACATCACGAGTTCGTGGGGCTACCAGCTCCTGCTGCGGAGCGTCTGGCGCCTCGCCATCTTCGGCGTCGTCGTCCTCTTCGCCCTGAGCTGCATCGCCGTCGTCGAGCCGGGCAAGCAGGCCCTTCGGCTCCGCTTCGGACAGCCGGTCGGCGACGTCTACGAGCAGACCGCGCTCTTCAAGCTGCCGTGGCCCTTCGAGACGGTCGCGACCTACGACGTGAGTCGGGTGCGCGAGCTCTCGATCGGCAACCCGCCCGCCGCGCCCGGCAAGTACAAGGCCTGGGGCGATGACGGCGCCCTCGATCCGTCGCGCAACGTCTGGATCGTCGCCGCCTCGGCGAAGCGGGCGACGCTCACCACGACGGTCACGCCGACCGCCGCCGCGCCCGCGCCCGACACCGGCCTTGCCGACCAGTTTGCCCTCATCGACTCCGACCTCATCCTCAAGTACCGGGTCCGCGACGGGAAGCTGAAGGAGTGGCTCGACTTCTGCAACGACGCCAAGCTGCGGCGCGGCACGCTCGACATGCGCGAGCGGACGCTCCGCAATCTCGCGATGCGCGAGGTGACGCAGTTCCTCTCGACGCAGCCGCTCGACGCGCTGATGGGGGCGAGCGCCACATCGCCGGCGCTCGAGCTCCAGCGGCGGATCCAGGCCCGCTTCGACGAGATGCGCACCGGCGTCGAGGTGGTCAGCATCGCGATCCCTCGCTTGCGTCCGCCGGGAGCGGAGGCGACGAAGTTCCTCGAGCCCTCGATCGCGGTGCAGAACGCCCGCAAGGCGGTCGAGCAGATGCGGAGCCGCGTCGACACGACAATGACCGCGATCCTCGGAAGCCGCGAGCGGGCCGGCGAGGCCGTCGCCGCGATCCGCAAGCTCCGCGAGATCGAGGCCAACGACAAGAAGGTCGCCGAGGCCGCGTCGAAGGCCAGCGGCAAGCCGGTCGAGGTCGTCTCCTCGCCCGAGGCCATCGAACAGCGGCTGGCGATCGAGAAGATCATCCTCTCGGCCCCGGCGGCGACCGCGGCCCAGATCTCGACCGGCCGCGCCGAGCGGTGGAAGCTCCACATGGACGCGCGGCGCAAGGCCGCGGCCGTGCTCGGCGAGGCCTCTTCCTGGAGCGTCGATCCGGTCCTCTACCAGCAGCGAAAGCTGATGGAGGCCTATCGGTCCGCGCTGCCGCTGGCCCGCGTCAAGTTCATCCTGGGCATCGACCCGACCCGCGTCCGGTTCGAGGTCGACAACCAGGAGGGCGACGCCGGCCTCAACTTCCAGGACAACGTGACGCCCGCCGGTTCCTAACGCTTCGTTCACGACCGACGCCTCCCGACCAATCCATCGCGGCTCCTCCCCCGAGACGCCCACTCACGCGATACGAATCATGACCCGCAGCCTTCCCATCGCGATCGGCACACTCTTCTTCCTGATCCTCGTCGCGTACAACACGACGTACACGGTCAACTTCCACGAGCTGGCGATCCTCACCCGCTTCGGCAACACCGCCGGCGTGGACCGCGAGCCGGGGCTGCACCTGAAGTGGCCGTTCTTCATCGACCAGGTGACGCGCCTCGACACCCGCATGCAGATGGTCGAGAGTCCGCTGACCACGGTGACCCTCGCCGACGACCAACAGGTCGTGGTCCAGGCGTTCGTCCTCTGGAAGCTCGACGACACCGACGCGGGGGCGATGAGCTTCTTCACCCACTATTCGGGCTCCGCCGACACGGCGAACCGCTCGATCGAGCAGGAGCTGCCCAGCGCGATCACCCGCATGCAGAGCTTCAAGTTCGGCGACCTCATCGGCGCCGACAGCAAGCTCGGCGACGCGGAGAAGGCGGTGCTCGCCGAGCTGCAGGGGAAGAACCTCCCGGGCATCAGGCCGATCTCGGTCGGCATCAACCAGGTCGTCCTTCCGCCGAAGGCCGCCTTCGCCGTCCTCGGACGCATGGCCGAGGTGCAGGTCACGCTGGCGCGGGAGCAGGAGAGCCGCGGCACCTCCGAGGCCAAGGCCCTCGAAAGCACCGCCAGCTCCGAGGCCGACATCATCCGGCAGTTCGCCGAGCAGTGGGCCGCGGAGATCCGGGCCCGCGGCGACAGCGAGGCGGCCCGCTACTACGCGAAGATGAACCAGTACGGCGATCTCGCGGTCTTCCTCGCCTGGATCGACACGCTCAAGGCGGGCATGACCGGGGCCACCACGATCATCGCCGACACCAAGACGGCGCCGAACCACCTGCTTGACCTCGACGCGCCCACCAACGCCAACGGCATTCCGATGCCGCGCGACGGCTACACGCCGAGCCAGCCGATCCCGACGTCAGCGCCGAGCCAGGCGGCTCCGGCCCAACCGACGACCCCGAAGGGCGGTCACTGAGCCATGGCCTCACCACGCGACGAACGCCCCGATGACGACGGCGCATCGCCCGCGGAGCAGCTCGATCCGATGGAGGTCGAGGAGCCCCGCCGTGAGGCGAGCGCCCGCTTCGTGGTCGACAAGATCGAGTCCTCGAGCGCCTCGATGCGGGCGGCGATGGACCCGGCGAACCAGAGTCTCGGCGAGGCCCTCCGCCTCTCCTATCGCGTCCTGCAGGTCGCGATCCTCGCCCTCGTCGTCACCTTCCTCTTCTCCGGCTTCCAGTCGGTGCGCGAGGGAAGCACCGGCGTGAAGACCATGTTCGGCAAGATCGTCGAGGGGGCCGACGGCGCCCAGCTCTCGCCCGGACTCACGCCCTTCTGGCCCTATCCGATCGGCGAGCTCCTCGTCTTCGACCAGAAGCGCCCGATCAAGCTCGACCGCGAGTTCCAGCCGCGCGAGACGCCGAACGCCGCGACGAAGGAACAGCAGGTCGACCAGGCCGGCGACAACCGCGAGCTGATCGCGGAGCGCGACGGCTGGGTCATGACCGCCAGCGGCGACATCGCCCACGTTTCGCTTGCCGCCGAGTACGCGATCACCGATGCCGTCGAGTTCGTGACCAAGCTCGATCCCGAGAGGGCCGGCGAGCTGGTCCGCAAGGCCCTCATGCGCGGCACGGTGCAGGCCGCGAGCAAGTTCACGCTCGAGGAGCTCACCCAGTCGGGCCAGGCGCCGGCGAGCGAGGTGCAGCTCCGCACGCAGGAGGTGCTCGATCGCCTCGGCACGGGCATCACGATCACCTCGATCACCTTCGTCGAGCGCTCGCCGCCGCGCTTCGTCGACGCGAAGTTCCGCGACGTGCAGGCGAAGCGCGAGAGCGCGAAGACCGTCGTCGAGCAGGCCCGCCAGCGGGTCACCGCGACGCTCACCGGCATGGCCGGCGCGACGGCGTTTGCCGAGATCACCGACCTCATCCGCGAATACGACGCGTCGCTGGTCCGCAACGACATTGCCGCCGCCGACGCCCTCTTCGAGAAGATCGGGGCCCGCTTCGAGGCCCCCGACGTCTCCGGCGAGGTCGCCCGCATCATTCAGCAGGCCCGCGGCGAGAGTGCGATGCGCCTCGCGGCGCTCCAGAAGGAATACACGCGGCTCGAGGGACTGGCGCCGGCCTTCCGCGAGAACCCGCGGCAGCTCGTCCGTCAGCTCTGGCTCGACGCGGTGCGCTCGGTGATGGGCGGCAAGGAGATCGAGGTGATCTCGCCGCCGGACGCGCTCTCGCAGCTCGTCGTGAAGGTGAAGTCCTCGCAGGACATCATGCAGCTCCGCCGGGCGATGGCCCTGGCCCGCAAGAAGGCCGAGCAGGAGGCCCAGCAGATCGGCGACTTCATGATGGGCCGCGGCTCGCAGATCAGCATCGGCAAGAGCCAGAACCGCGTGAAGCAGGACACCTCGAGCGGCACCGGCCGCGACGACATCCACCCTGGCGCCCCCGGTGGCTGATCGGATTCGGCCCGCCTCGCGTTCCCACGACTTCCCCCGCAGAAAGAGACGCCCCGCATGTCCTCCTCCGAACGCATCGCCAACTCCGAGAAGATCGTCGAGGCCGTCGGCCTGACCAAGGTCTTCAGCGACTTCTGGTTGCGGGCGAAGGCTCGCGCGGTGGACGGGATCGACTTCGAGATCCGGCGCGGCGAGGTCTTCGGGCTGCTCGGCCCGAACGGCAGCGGCAAGAGCACGACGATCAAGATGATCCTCGGGCTCCTCCACAAGACGAAGGGACGCCTGCTCGTCTTCGGGCGCGACCCGAGCGACGTTGTGGTGAAGAAGCGGATCGGCTACCTCCCCGAGGAGTCGTACATGTACCGCTTCCTCAATCCGCAGGAGACGCTCGACTACTACGCGAAGCTCTTCGGCATCGCCCGCCGCGAGCGGACCCGCCGCGTGGGCGAACTGTTAGAGATGGTCGGCCTCCAGCAGGTGCGCCACCGCGCCGTCGGCGAGTTCTCGAAGGGCATGACCCGCCGCCTCGGCCTTGCCCAGGCGCTCATCAACGATCCCGAGTTCCTCATCCTCGACGAGCCGACCAGCGGCCTCGACCCGGTCGGCACGAAGCAGGTGAAGGACCTTCTCATCGAGCTCGGTCGGCGCGGCAAGACGATCCTCCTCTCCTCGCACCTCCTCGACGAGGTCGAGGACGTCTGCGACCGGATGGTCGTCCTCTACGGCGGGAAGATCCGGGCCGGCGGCACCGCCGACGACCTGCTCACCGACACCTCGCGCACGGTCATCACCACGCAGCGGCTCACGCCGGACACGATCGCCCGCATCGACCAGCTTCTGCAGGAGATGCAGGGGATCGGCGTCGACCGCGTCGACAGCCCGCGGGAGAAGCTCGAGGACTTCTTCATGGAGCTCGTCGAGCGGGCTCGGCAGGAGCAGGTCGCGACCAGCGGCGCCCAGCATGGCGGGAAGACCGCCGGCTTCCTCGTCGAGAGGGAACCCGAGGAGGGGGGCGAACTCATCAGCGACCTCACCCGGGCGCGGGAGACGGTCGCCCGGTCGGTCGAGGTGGGCGGGGCCGCCGCTGCGAAGCCCGAGGGTCCGAAGCAGGATGTCCTCAAGGAACTGATTGAGGAGCGGGCCCCGGCGCCGCCGGCTCCCGCGCCGAAGCCCAAGGCCGGCGGCGGGCGCATCGAGAAGCCGCGCGACGTCGACAGCAGCGTCATCGATGACCTGCTCGGCGGCTCGGACCGAGACGATCGCGCCGGCGGGGGCGGTTCCCGGTGAGTCTCCTCAAGCTCATCTGGTCGCGCATCGACGCGCTCCAGCGCCGTCATGGCGTGCGGATCACGCTCACCGTGCTCTGCGCCGCCGTCACGCTCGGCGCCTTCGGCTGGCTCTACGTCACCGGCGCGTCGCTGCAGCGGGAGCGTCGGGCCATCGTCCTCACCCTGGCCGGCGCGAATCTCCAGAAGGGGGACCAGGCAGCGGTCGACTTCGCCAACGGCGGCGTGGTCGAGGTGAACGGCCACACGCTCGGCAACGCCCAGCTCGCGAAGTCGGCGCGGGCGCTCTACGACGAGGAGGGGAACCTCACGAGCCCCTTCGGCGCCGCCCAACTGCTGCTCGCCGACCGCACGCCCGACTTCGTCCCGCCGTTCCTGCTCGAGCAGAGCGACACCGTCGTTCTCCTCTTCGTCGCCACGCTCGGCGCCACGCTGCTTTCGGTCTGGTCGGGCCTCTTCCCGCACCTGATCCTGACGGTGCTCGGGGCGATCCTGCTCGCCGTGCCCTTCCTCTGGCGCGGTGAGCTGCCGTGGGCGATCGCCATCGTCACCGCCGCGCTCCTCTGCTTCGGCTTCGCGCTGCTCGCCTCCGGCGCCGCGATGCTGCTCGGCCGACCGTCGCCGGTCTTCGCGGTCGCCTCGAACGTGCTGCGCGAGGCCATGCGCCTCCGCATCGCCACCTTCTTCGTCGGCGTCCTGCTCGTTGCGCTTCCGATGATCCCGCTGTGGATCGACCCGAAGGAGCCGCTCCGCTATCAGGTGCAGTCGTACCTCTCGAAGAGCGTCAGCCTCACCTTCCTCCTGGCCGCGTCGATGACCGTGCTGCTCTCCTGCGCCACGGTCGCCTTCGAGATCCGCGACCGGCAGATCTGGCAGCTGATGACCAAGCCGGTCGCCCGCCTCCAGTACCTCCTCGGGAAGTGGATGGGCATCGTCACCCTCGACGTGATCCTGCTCGTCCTCGGCGGACTGGCGATCTTCGTGCAGGTGCGGGCGATCTCGACGCGGCCGGCCCAGGACATGGCCGATGCCCAGGCGGTCGCCGACCAGGTGCTCGTCGCCCGGCAGGGGGCCTATCCGACCTACCGCAAGCTCGCTCCCGACGAGCTCCGCGAGCTGGTCGAGCAGCGGATCCTCGCCGACCCGATCCTCAAGGCCGAGCTCGAGGACGGCACGAAGGACGAGACCGAGGTGAAGCGCGAGCTCGCCCGCGACGTCATCACCACCTTCGGCACGTCGCAGCGGACGATTCCGGCCGGCGAGGAACGGACCTACGAGTTCAAGGGACTGGGCCTGGCCAAGCGGATCGGCGCGCCGATCACGCTGCGCTATGCCTTCGACATCGGACGCATCGACCCGCATGAGGTGCATCCTGTGATGTTCAAGTTCGGCGACGGCCTCTTCAGCGAGCGGAACTTCGTGCCGGCCCAGCCGCACGTGATGACGATCCAGCCGGAGGACGCCCTCAAGGTCGTCGACGACAACGGCGTCCTCAAGCTCACCATCGAGAACGCGGGATACGTCGAGACGCCGCAGGGGATGCAGCGGATTCCGGGCATCGGCCCGATCATCTTCAAGGCCGACGCGATCGAGGCGCTCTTCCGCGTCGACAGCTTCGAGCCGAACTTCATCCGGGCCCTCTGCGTCCAGTTCATCAAGCTCGCGTTCCTGGCGATGCTCGGCGTCTGCACCGCGACGATCCTCTCCTTCCCCGTCGCGACGATGCTCTCCTTCACGGTGCTCACCATCGGGAGCCTCGCCCCCTTCCTGGGGATGTCGCTTGCCGAATACAGCGTGAAGCCCGATGCCCCGATCCTCTGGAAGGGAGTCCAGTACGGCGTGAAGATCGTCGCCGGCGCCTCGGAGTGGCTGCTTCGGGCCTTCGGCGAGGTCTCGCCCACCTCGCAGCTCGTCGAGGGGCGGCTCATCTCCTGGGGGGCGGTGATCAGCGCGTTCCTGGTCATCGGCATCGTCTGGTCGGGCGCGGTTTTCCTCTGCGGCTTCGCGGCCTTCCGCCGCAAGGAACTGGCCGTGTACAGCGGCAACTCGTGATGAGTCCCACCGATGGCCACTGACCGCATCGTCCAAGTCGTCGCAGCCCTGGTGGCGTGCGTGCTCTTCGCGCTGGGAGGCCGGATGCTCCCCACGATCGTGCAAAGCGCCGGCGAGCCGGTCGTCCTCATGGACGTGATCGACCGCCAGACCGACGCCCGGACCACCGAGCGCGTGCCGATCGCGTCGCTGCGCGAGCTCACCACCGTGACGCCCAGCGCCAACCCGGGGCGGCCGATCGAGTTCAAGTTCGACGCCGAGGGCAAGTCCTGGTCGGGCAGCGTCGGCGATCTCGTCGACGTCGGCTGGATCAGCGACAGCCTCCGCCGCAACGCCCGGGCCACCGTCGCGGGCACCGACGGCTACGGGCTCCGCTACACCGACGTCGCCATCGACGGCGCGCCGCCGATCGTCGCGTTAGGGACGGTGATGGGCGCCTTCCGCGGCCTGGTCGTCGACTACCTGTGGATCAAGGTCAACATGATGAAGGAGAAGGGGCTCTTCTTCGAGGTCATGTCCGACGCCGACCTGATCACGAAGCTCCAGCCGCGCTTCGGCGAGGTCTGGGGCTTCCATGGCCACAACATGGCCTACAACATCTCGGTGCTCACCAACACGCCCGAGGAGCGCTGGGAGTGGGTGCAGGCGGGCATCGATCTCGTCCGCAACAAGGGCCTTCGCTACAACCCCAACGACGTCGTCCTGCACAAGGACCTGGCGTTCTGGTTCTCGCACAAGATCGACGGCGTCGCCGACGACGCCCACCTCTACTACAAGCGCGAGTTCGCCCGCGAGTGGCAGTACCTGCTCGGCGTGCCGCCGCCCAACCACAAGGAGCGCGTGGCGTGGATCAAGCGGATCGCCGACGCGCCCGAGACGATCGAGGAGCTCTACGCGAGGAACCCCGCGGCCCGCGAGCTCGTCGAGCAGATCACCAAGGACCTCTCCGGCTTCGAGCAGCGATTCCAGTTCCGGCTCGACGACGGCTTCCTGAAGTCCTACGGCCAGTGGGAGGCGATCCGCGAGTCGCCCTACGCCAAGATCCTCGGCATCGAGCAGCAGCTCCGCCGCACCGACGCCGAGGCCGCGGGCCGCGTGCAGAACCGCCTCTTCCAGACCTTCAGCCGCGTCTTCGACGATCCCGCCCGCAAGGACGCCATCGACGACTTCCTCGCCTTCCTCCGCCGCAAGGTGCTGAGCGAGCGCTACAACATGGACGCGCGGCTCATGTGGCAGTACACCCGCGACACCGGACCGCTCGACTGGCGGCATCCGGCGGCGCACGCCCTCTACTGGTCGAAGCGCGGCGGCGACATGGCCTCGCTGCGGTATTCGATCGAGGACAACATCTCGAAGATCGTCAACAACGACCGCACCTTCATCCAGTCGATGCAGGCCCTGGCCCGCGCGGGCATCATGTCCTATGACCCGCTCTCGAACGACAATCCGACGCGGCTCAGCGATCCGCGCTGGATCAAGGTCATCGAGCGGTACTTCCGCGAGCTGCACGCGAAGTTCTATCACGTGGCGGGCGGCATCCCCGACTCCTTCACGAACTTCCACGAGAACTTCATGAAGCAGGCGGTGCGCGAGCTCTATCGCATGGGCGACATCGAGGGGGCCAAGGAGATTCTCGCCCGCCTCGACGACCTCTACGGGCGAGGCGGCATCGTGCCGAACACGCAGTACGTGGGCGACATCGAGGTGATCGTCCAGAAGATCACCAACGGCGAATACGAAATGCAGCCCGAGGTGGCCCGCGGCGACGTCTATGCGGCGCTCCGCCGCGGCTTCCGCGAGGGACTCCTGCTCAACCAGCCCGAGGTCTACAAGGCCGCGATCAACTACGCGAAGCAGGTCACCGAGTACTTCAAGACCACCAAGTCCAACGACTTCGTGAACAAGTTCGGCGAGGGCCGCATGAAGGAGCTCATCGGAGGCCTCGAGTCGAGCGTCCGTGACACCTTCCGCGACGTGCTGCTCGACAGCACCACCGCGCTGGCCGACCGGTTCATCATCTACAACCGCTCGGGCGAGTCGGAGCGTCGGCTCGTGTACGACCTGGTGAAGCCCTATCTCGAGGCCGAGTTCAAGGCGAGCCCGCTGTCGCGAAGCCTCACCATGGAGAACGTCCTTCCCGAACCGCCGGGCATGGCCGAGCACCGCGCCAACGAGGCGGCGAAGGCGGCACGGACGAAGCCGATCGACAACCGGGACAAGTTCGAGACGAAGTGACGGCCGCGAATCCGATTTACCATGCGGCGATGACCACGCGACCACCGTGCATTCTGGCCGTCGGACGGAACTACGCTGACCATGCCGCCGAGATGGGCAAGGTCGTGCAGGGCAACCCGATCATCTTCCTGAAGAACCCCGCGTCGGTGATCGGCAACGGCGAGACGATCGTCATTCCGCCGATCTGCCGCGACCACGGTCCGCAGGTCGACTGGGAGGGCGAGCTGGCCTTCGTGATCGACCGCGATGCCCGTGACGTTCCGCAGGATCGGGCCCTCTCCTTCGTGCGCGGCTACGCCGTCGCCAACGACGTGAGTGCCCGCTGGTGGCAGAAGGAGGGGAGCGGCGGCCAGTACTCGCGCGGCAAGAGCTTCGACACCTTCTGCCCGCTCTCCGCGATGGTGCCCGCCGCGAAGGTCGGTGACCCGCAGACCCTCATGCTCCGCACGCGCGTGAACGGCGCGCTCATGCAGGAGGCGTCGACCTCGACCATGCTCTTTTCCGTCGCCTACCTCGTGAGCGAACTCTCCCGCGGCATGACCCTTGCCGAGGGCACGGTGGTCCTGACCGGCACGCCGGCCGGCGTCGGCGCGGCCCGCAAGCCGCCGGTGTTCCTCAAGCATGGCGATGTCGTCGAGGTCGAGATCGAGCGCGTCGGCACGCTGCGCAACCCGGTCGTCGAGGCCTGACCTCGATCAGCGACGGCCGGCGTTGGCGGGCGGCACCGGATCCTCGCCGCAGGGGGGACCCCACGGATGGCATCGGCCGAGGCGGCGCAGCGTCAGCAGCGTGCCGCGCCGCGCGCCGTGGGTTCGCAGGGCCTCGATCGCGTACGCGCTGCAGGTCGGCGTGAAGCGGCAATGGCCGCCGAGGAGCGGACCGAGGATCACCTGATAGCCGCGCACGCATCGAATGAGCATGCGGGCCGCAAGGCCGGGCCTTCGCGCGACCTCGGTCATGGCAGTTCGCTCGGTGGGGGTACGGCCGGGGTGCGGCGCCGGCGCTTGGACCAGAG
Source organism: Phycisphaerales bacterium (assembly GCA_044220875.1). Lineage (GTDB taxonomy): Bacteria > Planctomycetota > Phycisphaerae > Phycisphaerales > SM1A02 > JAEUIT01. The sequence goes on from JBGAQH010000003.1 coordinate 318,301, forward strand.
CTCTTCCATCGCGACCATCGCCTCGCGAAGCTGCGCCTGGTAGGTCGCAAGCGGCAGTTCCGCGTGCGGTCGGCAGCCGACGATGAGGTCGAAGGCGCCGGGGAACTCCGCGTGGCCGAGGCGGAAGCACTCGCGGAGCAGCCGCTTCATGCGATTGCGCCGCACGGCATTGCCGAGGCGGCGGCCGATCGCCAGACCGAGGCGCGAGCGGCCGCTCGTCGAGGGGATCGCATGCACGACCAGCGGCCCGCGCTCGATGCGGGCCTTGCCGGCATAGACGGCGTCGAACTCGAGCTTGTGCTGGAGCCGCGCCGCCGCGGTGAAGCGAAATGACCGGGGCTGCTCGCTCATGCGTCGCGCTCCAGCTCGTCCTGATAGCGGCGCATCAGCCGATCGCGGGAGAGGACCCCCTGCACGCGCCGATCGCCGTCGACCACCGCCATCATCCCCACGCCGCTGTCGGTGAGGCGCTCGAGGGCCACGTCGAGGGTCTCGGTCGCGGTGATCGTCGGGGCGTCGGCGCGCATGATCTCGCCGACCTGCATGAGGGCGAGCGCCTCGCGATAGACGAGCGCCGCCCGCAGCTCCGGCCCGCTGATCATGCCGACGTAGCGCTCGAGCCCGTCCACGACGACGAACTCCTCGACGTTCATCCGCTCCGCGAGTCCGAGCAGCCGTTCCGCGGTGTCGTCGGGATGGACGAAGAGCGCCGGGCTCAGCGTGACGTCGCTGACGATGAGGCGCCGCATGAGCGACGCGTCGCCGAGCGTGCCGAGCCGCACGCCCTGCACGGCCAGCTCCGCGGTGTAGACGCTCTCCCGTTCGAGTGAACGGGCAACGAGCGTGGCGATGGTCGCCGTCAGCATGAGGGGCAGGATGAGGCTGTAGTCCTGGGTGAGCTCGTACACGAGCAGGATGCCCGAGAGCGGGGCATGCATCATCGCGGCGATCGCCCCGGCCATGCCGACGAGGGCGAAGTGGGCGGGTGTTGCCAGCGGAAGAAGCCCGGTCGCCTGCACTGCGACGCCGACGGCGCCGCCGGTCAGGGCGCCCATCACGAGTCCCGGCGCGAAGAGGCCGCCCGAGCCGCCCGAACCGAGCGTCAAGCAGGTGGCGACCATCTTCAGGGCAAGCCAGAGGACGAGGACGAGCGCGAATTCGCCGCTCGCTTCGCCGGCAAAGAGCGCGGGATTGACGACGCGGTCGACGAGGGCGTAGCCGTTGCCCATGAAGACGGGCATGACCGGGAGAACAGGGACGTGCCCCTCGCCGGCGCTCATCGAAATCGCGATGTAGGTCGCCCCGAGCGCACCGAGGGCGATGCCGCCGAGCGCCGGCTTGAGGACGCGCGGGATCTTGAGCCGCTCGTTGAACGATTCGGTCGCCCGCAGTGCCCGCACGAAGAGAACGCCAACGAGTCCGCAGGCGGCGCCAAGCAGGACGAACGCCGGCGACGCGGTGATGGTCACGATCTCGCGCATGGACTCGAGCACCTTCGGGTCCACGCCGAAGAGCGGGTGGCGGCTGCCGATGAGGGTCTGGGTCGTGGCGCTGGCCAAGACGCTGGCGACGACGATGGGGGCGAGGGTGCGCAGCGAGAAGTCGCGGAGCAGGACTTCGAGGGCGAAGAAGACGCCGGCGATCGGAGCGTTGAAGACCGCGGCGATGCCCGCGGCGGCGCCGGCGCCGACGAGCGTCGTGGTCATCGAGCGATCCTGCCGGGCAAGCCGCGCCGCGGTCGAGCCGAGAGCGGCGCCGATGGTGACGATCGGCCCCTCCGGTCCCGAGGATCCGCCGGTGACGATCGTGGCGCTGGCCGCGAGCCACTGGCGAATGGCGAGGCGGAAGGGGAGTCGCGACTCGAGCCGAGCGACGGCAAAGAGCACCATCGAGACGCCATGCCCCCGCAGCGGGAGCGGCAGGCTCCGATTCACCGCCGCACAGAGAAGGCCGCCGAGGGCCGGGACGGTCAGGGTCGTCCAGAGGAGGAGGGTCGGATGGTCCACCGACCAGGTTTCGACCTTCGCCTCGGCCCAGTGGATCGGCAGGATGAAGGCGAGGGCCACGCCCCCCATGAAGATCCCGAACACCGCTGCGAACAGGAGTTGCGGCCACGCGGTCTCGGCTCCGCCCGATAGCCAGCGACCCTCCGGTCCGCCGTCGGGCCCGGTCGTCGATCGGGGCGCGGCGACCGATTCTGGAGGGCGGCTCGTCTGGTTGGAGGCGGGGGAGGACATGCGAAGCCGGGCGAGATCCTCATCACGAGGGGTGAAATGGAAGCGCGGGCACCCTCGTGCTGGCATCGAGTACGCCGCTTCGCTATCATCCGGCGTTTCCCCTCGGCGTGGGCCTCAGTCCCTCCCGCTCGAAGGGATTTTCTGTCTGTGACCTCGTCCATCGCCCGTCCGGACCAGACCGAGAGCCAGCCACGACCATGATTGACACCCTCAAGAGCGACGAAATCGTCAACAAGCTGGGTGGCCGCTTCAAGCTCACCGCCCTCATTCAGCGTCGCTTGGGCGAGCTCATCGAAGGGGCGCGTCCGCTCGTCGACCGCAACGGTCGCAGCGATTTCGAAGTCGTGATCGACGAGATCATGCAGGACAAGATCACCATCGACTTCGAGGCCAGCGGCATCCCCGCTCCGGGCACCGAGAACGACTGACGCCGCGACTCCTCGGCCCCGAGGACCCACGATGTACCACGGACACCCGGACGCACTGGCCACCCTGAAGGGACGCCGGATTGCGGTCGGTCTCGGTGGCGGCATCGCGTGCTACAAGATGGCGTCGGTGGTGAGCACGCTGGCCCAGGCGGGCTGCGAGGTGCACGTGCTCATGACCGACGCGGCGGCCCGCTTCGTGACCCCGCTCACCTTTGAGGCGCTCTCCGGCCGCGCCGTCCAGACCAGCGTGTGGGAGCAGTCTGACCACAGCGATCCGCAGCACATCCGGCTCGCGAAGAGCGTTGACGCGTACCTCGTCGCGCCCTGCACGATGGACCTGTTGGCGAAGCTCGTCCAAGGGCTGGCCGACGATCCGGTCTCGCTGCTCGCCGCATCGATCGATCGGCGCGAGCGACCGGTGGTTCTCGCCCCAAGCATGAACGAAGTGATGTGGCTCCAGCCGGCGACGGTGCGGAACGCCCGCCAGGCGGAGATCGATGGCTATCGGGTCATCGCACCGGGCTCGGGCTGGCAAGCCTGCCGCACGGTGGGCGCTGGCCGGCTTCCCGAGCCAGACGATCTGGTCGAGGCGATCGCCGTGGCCCTCGGTTGGCGGCGTCCCTCCTGACGGATCCGAACGCGCCCGTTCGGGGCCGTGGCTTGCTCACGCCCTCTCATGGGGTAGGTTCTTGATATCACCCACCTCGGGCGGCGGGTAGATACCTGCCGCCGCCGGAGGGTGCGCCCGACGCGGTCGACGCATGACGAAAGCGATCTGAATTCGGCAGAGCTTCGCATCGCCGTGTGGCACATTTCCGTATGGACCATGGGGTACGACCGGAAGCCGCGCCCCACCCATTTCTTCAGGCTTCCCCCTCCTCGTGTCGAGGCTCGTGTCGGGGCATCAGTGCGCCCCGGTTCCGGCCCTTCCTGCAAGGACATCCCGCGATGCCAGAGTTCCGTCATGCCGCCGCGCTTGCGGCCGCGTCCGCCTGCGTCTTGACCACGCTTGCCTCGTTCTCGTTTGGCGATGGGTCGACGCGTTCCTCGCCCACGCGCCCAACGAAGGCTCGCGAATCCGACGCGCAGCGTCCCGCACCGCCCGCTGTTGCCGTCGCCGATCCCGAGCGCTGCGCCGAATGCCGCTACTCGCCGATCGTCGAGATGGTGCCGCTCGTCCTCCCGCTCTTCGCCATCGCCGACGGCATCCCGAGCGGCCGCGAAGTTCCCGGTGGCGTCGCCGGCGCGTGCCCGCCCACGGTCAGCACCTGGACCAACGCCAGCTTTGAGGGCGGCAGCTACATCGTGCAGGCGGGCATGGCGGAAGGGGAGATGGCCGGCTGCAGCTACACGATTCCGGCGAGCGCGTTCCCGATCAAGATCGATCTCGCCGAGATGATCTTCGCGACGAGCAACGCGACGGTGACGACGACGACGCACTGGTCGATTCACTTCTACGAAGGCAATCCCAAGGATGGCCAGGAGATCGCCAGCTTCGCCTCCGACGGCGACATCCTGCCGCACCTGGTCATGCCGCCGGGCACCAACGGAACGAACATCGCGTTCCAGATCGATCCGGGCGACCCCGACCAGATCGTCATCCAGGACAACGGCACGCACACCTTCGGCGTCGCCTATCGCATCGACCAGCACAACAACCAGACGCAGAATCCCTGCTTCTTCCCGCCGCCGTCGAATTCCAACGCCTTCCCCACGACCGACGTCGGCGGACTCAACGCGCCGACCACGAACTGGCTCTATGCGGTGAACTGCGGTCCCCTGGGCTGCCCCGCGGGATGGACCAAGTTTTCCTCGCTGCCGACGGGCTGCAAGCCGAGCGGCGATTGGGTGATGCGGGTGACGTGGTCGTCGTTCACCTGCGTCTCGCAGGGCGCCTGCTGCCTTCCGAACGGCAACTGCGACTTCCTGACCCAGGCCGATTGCCAGACGCAGGGTGGCACGTATCTGGGCGACAACGTGCAGTGCAGCGTCGGCGCGTGCAACAGCGCGACGGTCGCCTGCTGCTTCCAGGCGACGGGCGGCTGCCTGAATCTCCTTCCCGCCACGTGCGTCGCGGCCGGTGGCGTGCCTGGCCCGGCCGGATCGAACTGCACCGGCTACATCTGCTTCCCGAGCGGAGCGTGCTGCCTGCCCAACGGCAACTGCGCGGGGCCGATGAGCCCCGAGACCTGCGCCGCACAGGGCGGCGTCTTCCAGGGCAACAACACGAACTGCGCCGGCACCAACTGCCCGCAGCCGACCGGAGCGTGCTGCTTCCCGACCGGATTCTGCCTCGTGCTGAAGGAGGCCGACTGCCTCCTCGCCGGCGCGACCTGGAAGGGTGCGGGCACGACCTGCGTCGACGGCAACGGCAACGGGACCGCCGATGCCTGCGAGCAGGCCAACCCGGCGGATCTCAACGCCGACGGGCACGTGAATGCGAGCGACCTCGCGATCATGCTCGGCTCGTGGGGGCAGACCAGCGGCCCCGCGGACATCAATCACGACGGCATCGTCAACGCCTCGGACCTGAGCATCCTGCTCGGCGCCTGGGGCTGAGTCACGCGGTCATCGAGAGAAGGAGACCCGCCCACGGCGACGTGGGCGGGTTTTTTCGTGGCGTTCGGTCGCGGGCCCTCAGGCGGCGCGGCGGCCGTCGATGTAGCAGCCGAGGTTGATCGCGGCGCGGAGGAGATCGCGGGTCGTGACGATGCCCTGGATGTGATTGAGGTCGTCGATGACCGGCACGCAGGAGATGCCCTTCTCGAGCAGGAGCTTCGCCGCATCGACCACCAGCGTGTCGGGGGTGACGAACTTGAAGTTGCGGGTCATGATCTGGTGCACGCGCTTCTTGAGCGTGGCGGCGTCCAGGGTCCGCTCGGCGTTCGTCCCCATGAAGGGGGAGAGGTTTCGCAGCACGTCGCGGTCGCTCACGATGCCGACCACGGTGAGGTCGTCGAGGACGATGACGTGGTGGATTCGCCGCGCCGAGAGGAGATCGCGCACCTTCTCGAGCGAATCGTCCATCCGAACGCACACCACGTGCTTGGTCATGATCTCGTTGACCTGCATGCTGAATCTCCTCGTGCCGGCGAAAGCGCGATGATCGCGCGAGGCACGGCAGCGTTGGAGATCGGTCGGCAGATTCTGGGGCGTGATCCTTTGCGACTTTGACGATGGCAGAAATCGCCGGCGGGTTCCGCGTTCTCGGACGAGTCGTTACGCTTGGCCTCCACCGAAGGAGCTTCCGATGAAGGCCGTTCTGTTTGCCGTCGCCGCTGGGATCTGCTGGGGGATCGGTGAGGTCTGCACGAAGAGCGTGCTGCACTCGGGCAAGGTCGGCCCGCTCACCGCCATCGCGGTGCGATCGACGATCGGCCTGCCGCTCCTGTGGCTCGTGTGGCTCGTTGCGAAGGATGGCATCCTCGGCGCCGCCGCCGAGCCGCGCGGATGGCTTTTGGCGGACCGGGCGGTGCTGGCGAAACTCGTGCTGGGCTCGGGGGTGCTCGCCGGCGCCGCGGCGATGATCTGCTTCTACCTCTCGCTCAAGTTCGGGCCCGTCTCGCAGGTGAAGCCGATCGCGTTCTGCATCGCGCCGGCCGTCGCCGTGATCCTCGGTTGGACGGTCCTGGGCGAGCCCTTCGACCTTCGCAAGGGCATCGCGGTCCTTCTGATTCTTGCGGGCGTGGTGCTCCTGACCGGCGGGGGAGGAGCAGCGCCAGCCGCCTCGGAACCGGCGCAGGCCCATTGAGCGGCCCATAGAACGATCGCCTTGAGATCGCCTTGAGCGTCCAGATTCAGTGTTCGGGTTGACCTTTTGCCGGGTGCCGCCCACAATGTCGCGTTCGACTGGATCCCCCGAGTCCGAGAGGCCGAAGGAGATGCAGGACGAAGACCGCCGGAGAGATGCCTGAGCGGTTGAAAGGGCTAGTCTCGAAAACTAGTGTGGGGTTTATCCTCACCGTGAGTTCGAATCTCACTCTCTCCGCTTCGAACGCAACAGGCCGCCGGCTAGCCCGGGGGCCTGTTGCATTTCAAGCGGAACGCTTCCGTCACGTCGCGGCGGATGGTCGGGCAGACGTGGATCGCGACCGTGCTCGCTTACCCGCCAGCGCACAGGCGACCGACCAGTGTGCGGGCCTCCGGAAGTCGTCGTGAGATCGCGATGACGTCGGTATAGGTCAGCGGGCTCTTGGCCACCTGCTTCGCGAAGGCGCGGAGGGCGGTCGGGTCGTCGGGGAGCGCCTCGCCCTTCCAGTGGTAGCCCTTTCGCAGTTCGAGGATCGAGAGCAGGTGGTGTTCCTGGCTCAGGTCCACGAGGAACTGACCGGGGTCGATGAACTCGCGCAGGTAGTGGGGGACAAATTCAACGATCGTCGCCGCGACTTGGCCGCGGGCGTAGCACCCACGGGCGCCGCGGAGGACCTGCCAGTCGTGTCCCTCGGCGTCGATCTTCAGCACCAGCGCCTCGGCGATGCCCTTCTCGCGGACGAACTCGTCGATGGTGATCCGCTTCGCGATCCGCGTGATGGCGGGGACCATCTGCGGGTAGTGCTTCTGGAAGTCGCTGATGCTGTCGCAGACCGAATACCCGAGCATGCTGGTCATCTTCACCGGGCCGCACTGGTCACTCACGGCGCGGCTGTCGGGGATCACCATGTCCTGCACGTGATTGAGGTCGATGTTGGCCCGCAGCAGCTCGCCGGTCATGCCCGGCTCAAAGGCGTAGATTCGGTTGGTGCGCCCGAAGCGCTTCGCGAACTTCGCGCAGGGCACCGCGCTGTAGCCCACGTTGGCGCCGATGTCGAAGAGCGAGAAGTGCACGCCGTGGTGCCAGAGGTGGGCGCTGATCACCAGCTTGAACCACTGCTCGTTCCGCGGGAAGGGCGGGCAGCGCCCCTCGAGGAAGTCGCTCACCGAGAAGGCGAAGGGAACGGGCGGCGCGTGGTCGGCATCGGTCAGTTGGGCGTTGCGCAGGAAGGTCTCGGGCATGTGCTCGGCGAAGAGCGTGTACGCCAGGTCCTTCACGTACATGAAGTAGGGGTCGCCGTCGAAGCGCACGAGGTCAACGGGCCGCAGCACCGTGTACTCGAAGAGATCGCGGAGGGTTTTCGTGGCGTCGGGGAGGCTCTCCGCCGGCTTCGCGCCCGTCGCGGCCTGCTGCTCCAACTGGCGGATCCGCCGTTCAAGGGCCTCCATCTGGGTCGCCATGTGGGACTGAAACTGGGCCGGGAGCGGATCGGTGGAGAGCGAGGTCGTCGACATGGGGTGTGCCCGAGGGGAGGAGCCGCCGGCCGCGGAGGCGGGGGGTGGCTCTCTCATCGGACGTTGGCTCGCGGGCGCATGAGCTGCCGGCGAGCTGGCGAGCCCGAAGGCTCTCGGACCATCCCGACAAACGACGACGCCCGCCGAAAGGCGGGCGTCGTCAGGCAGGACCGATGCAGTAGGGCCAATTACTTGGCGGTGCAGCCGGACTTCTCGGCGCAGCCACTGACGGCGCCCGGAGCGGCGGTCTTGGCGTCCTTGCAGCAGCCGGAGCCGCTCACGGCGCCGGGGGCGGCAGCCTTCTTCTCGCCTTCCTTGCAGCAGGCAGCGCCCTTCGCGGCGCCTTCCTTGCAGCAGGCCTTCTCGCCGTTCACCGCGCCGGGGGCGGCGGTGGTCGACTTGTTGGTGGCGCAGCCGGTGAGGCAGCAGGCGAGAGCGAGGGTGGCGAACGTAGCAGCGAGCTTCATGTCTATCTCCAGAGATTGGTTCGAACCAGACGAGTCCCGTCTGAAGCACTCATCTGCCACCATGCGCATGGGGCCAGCGGTGTCTACCAGACGTCGGCCGATCCACACGTCGGCCTGAGCGATGTCCCCGACGAACCGAGGCACCGTCGAAGAAACGGAGCAAGTCTACTCCGGTTGCACAGCCGGTCGCAATTGTCCGGGGAAAAAGCCATGCGGCAGGAGCGGCCGCGGGCGATAGAGTTCGGCGATGACTCGCGGGCGAAATCCCGGCTTCTCACCCGACCCCGAGAGGGGCCCCGGCGCCCCCGACGGCAGTGGGTCGAACGAGCCGTTCGATGCGGCGGATGGGGAGGGCGGAGAGCCCGAGGCCGGGAGGGACCTGACCGATGATGAGCTGGCCGCAACGCCGGAGGAGAGTTCGACCCGCCTCGGCCGCCTCCTTCGCAAGGCCCGTGGCTTGCCCAAGGTCCCCGGCGTTTACCTCATGAAGGACGCGGAGGGCCATGTCCTCTACGTGGGCAAGGCCGGCTGCCTCCCCAATCGGGTCTCGAGCTACTTCGTCCCCTCGGCGGACCTGGGCTTCAAGAAGCAGCCGATGCTCGCGGTCGTCGAGGACTTCGACGTCATTCCCTGCGAGGGCGAGTGGGAGGCGCTCCTGCTCGAGAGCCGGCTGGTGAAGGACACGAAGCCGCGCTACAACGCCAAGCTCACCGACGACAAGACCTTTCCCTATCTGGCGGTGACGCTGCGCGACGAATTTCCCGGCGTGTACGTCACCCGGAACCCGACCGATGAGCGCTTCAAGGGGGCGAAGATCTTCGGGCCCTTCACCTCGGTCGCTGCCCTGCGTCACGCCCTCCAACTGCTGCAGCGGGTCTTCCAATACCGAACCTGCGAGATGGAGATCGCCAGCGACGATCCGAGGAACCGCTTCTTTCGCCCCTGCCTCCTCCACGCCATCCGGCAATGCACGGCACCCTGCGCCAATCGCATCACGCCGGAGGCCTACCGCGCCGACGTCGAACGGTTCCTTCGCTTCCTCGGCGGCAAGCACAGCCAGATGCTGCGCGAGCTCAACGAGGAGATGACCGCCGCCGCCGCCGCGCTTCAGTTCGAGCGAGCGGCTGCGTTGCGCGATCAGATCCGGGCGATTCAGAAGCTCGACGATCGCGAGCGCCGGGCCGGCGCCGCCTACGACTGGCAGCCCGAGGTGACGATCTTCTCCGGCGATCCGAGCGCCGGCGTGCGGAGCCTGCAGCGGACGCTCGGCCTCGAACGCGAGATCCGGTGCCTCGAGGCGATCGACATCGCCCACCTCGTCGGCGGCGAGACGGTCGGCAGCAAGGTCTGCTTCATCGACGGCCGCCCATTCAAGGACGGCTACCGGCGCTTTCGGATCAAGAGCGTCCAGAACGATGACTACATGGCAATCCGCGAAGTCGTCAGCCGCCGCTATCGCGACGCCGGCGCCGGCCAGGAGCTCTACCCCGACGTGATTCTCATCGACGGCGGACTTGGGCAGCTTCATGCGGCGCTCGAGGCCTTCGACCAGCTCGACGTGAAGCCGCCGATGGTCATCTCCCTTGCGAAGAAGGAAGAGCTCATCTTCGTCCAGCGGAAGTCCGAGCCGATCCGCCTCGGACGCGAGCACCTCGGCCTGCGGCTCTGCCAGGCGATTCGCGATGAGGCCCATCGATTCGCCCAGCATTACCACCATCTCCTCCGCAGCAAGCGGGTGATCGACGAGGCCGCGGAGTCCGGAGGTCGCGGCGTTCCGGCCAAGCGGGCGACGTCGCGAACGCGAAAGCCAAAAGGCGACGGAATGGCCGGTCCTGAACATTCGGCCTGATTCCCCGCACCGCCCACTGCACATCGTCGTACCGTGGCGCCGTGAACACTGTCCATCGCGATGCGTCGGAGATGCGATTCCCGACGAGTCTGCTCGCGGTGACGCTGATCGCCCTTGCTGCGCTCGCCTCCGTGCCGCTCGTCTCCGCGGGCTGGATCTGGGACGACGACTCCTACGTGACGCGCAACGCGCTCCTCCTCGATCCCGGGGGGCTTTCTGCGATCTGGACGCCCGGCGCCACGCCGCAGTTCTATCCGCTGGTCTTCACGAGCTTCTGGATCGAGGCCCAACTCTACGGCGAGGATTTCGCGGCACAGCCGCTCGGATTCCATCTCGTGAACTGGGCCCTTCATGTGGGCTCGGCGCTCCTCCTCTGGCGCGTGCTCCTTCGATATCGCGTCCCCGGGGCGTGGCTCGCGGCGGCGCTCTTCGCCGTGCACCCGATGCAGGTCGAGAGCGTGGCGTGGGTGAGCGAGCGAAAGAACGTGATGGCCCTCTTCCTCGCCCTCCTCTCGATGCGCTGCTGGATCGCCAAGGACGACGCCGAGGGGGGCGAGCGGACCGGATGGTACGTCGCGTCGCTCTTCCTCTTTGCAGCGGCGATGCTGGCGAAGACGATGGTCGCGGCCCTGGCGCCGGCGCTCATTGCCATCGATCTCTGGCGGCGGACGCCGCTCGGGTCCAAGCGCCTGCTTTCGATCGTCCCCTTCTTCGCGATCGGCATTCCGCTCGGCGCGCTGACGGCGTGGATCGAGGACACGCACGTGGGGGCTTCCGGCGGGGAGTTTGCGCTCTCGATTGCCGACCGCCTGGTCCTCGCCCCTCGCGCCGCGCTCTGGTACCTCTGGACGTGGCTCTGGCCCGGCGGTCTCTCGTTCGTCTACGAGCGATGGGAAGTGAGCGCCGCGAAGCCATGGCAGTGGATGCCGCTCGTCGCCGCCGTCGCGCTTGCCGTCGCCTGCGCCATTGCATGGCGTCGCGGCGTGCGCGGGCCGGCGGTGATCGCGGCGATCTTCATCGCGTGCGTCTTCCCCGCGCTGGGATTCCTGAACGTCTACCCATTCCGCTTCTCGTTCGTCGCGGACCATTTCGCCTATGTCGCCACGCCGGTGCTGGCCGCGGCGAGCGCATGGTGCCTTGTCCATATCGGCGCGAGGATGCCCCGGCGCATCGGGATCGCCGGCACGGCAGCGCTGCTGGCCGGCCTTGCCCTGCTGAGCATGGGGCAGGGCGGCTCGTATCGCGACGAGGAAACGCTCTGGCGAAGGACGCTCGCCGCGAATCCGCGGGCTTGGATGCCGGCGAGCAATCTGGCCGGCCTCATCGTGGCCCGGGCCGGGAACGCTGCGCGGGCTGGAGCGATGACGAAGGCCGCGGCCCTGGCCGCCGAGGCGGAGCCCTTCGCGCGACAGGCGGTTGACCTCGCCCCCGATTCGTTCAGTTCCTGGCTCCATCTCTCGGAGTGCCTGCGCATTCAGGGACGATTCCCTGAGGCGCTGGACGCGGCCCGCGCTGCGCTTGCTCGGGACGAGCGCATCCCCGATACGCACTGGTCCATCGGTCGACTGCTCGAGCAGGAGGGCGACATGGCCGCGGCGATCGACGCCTATCGCCGGGGTGCGACATTGCCCGAGGTGATGCGGCAGGACTCGATCGACAACGCCCAGGCGCTGACCCGCCGTGCCGACTATGCCCGGGCGCTCACGCTGGCCGGCCGCGATGCGGAGGCGATCGAGGCATGGAAGAACGTCCTCGCCCTCCATCCCGATGACGCGCGCGTCTCTGGCAATCTTGGTCTTCTGTACGAGCGATGTGGGGACTGGACCAACGCCCGCGTCGCGTATCGGTCGGCCATTGCCCACACCGACGTGACCCGCGCCGCGGATCTGCCGGTCGTCCTTCAGGTGCTCCCGCGGCTCGTGAACGCACTTCTGACGCCGCCGTCGACCGCTGACGAGCTGGCGGATGCCCTCTCCGCCTCGCGCTGGCTTGCCGATCGGACGGAGCATGGCGACGCGCTCTCCATGCTGCTCCTCGCCCGTGCCGAGCAGGCGACGGGAATGCCCACCGCAGCGGCGACTTTTGCCCAGGCCCAGCATCTGGCCGACGACCCGAAGCAGCCGGACGCCCTTCGCCGGGAGATTGGCCGCTTCGCGCCATCGTTTCTTCCCCATGGCGGAGCGTAGTGGGTAGGCTCTCCCATCGAAATGCCGCCGAACGAGACTCCATGCGAGTCGGCCGCCTCGAGCGCGGGAGAGCAGGCCGCGTCGGGTGACGCGGAATGTGGTCAGCAGGCGAATGATCGGGCAAAGGAGCGCGATGCGCTGCGCGAGGAGTTCGACGCGCTGCTCTACGCGATCGCCCATGACCTGCGGGCGCCGATTCGGGCAATGGACGGCTTCAGTCGGCTCCTTGCCGAAGACCTCGAGGCGAGCGACGGCGTGCCGCCATCGGCACGCGAGCACCTTCGGTTCCTTCGTGAGGGGGCAGCGCGCATGGCCCGTCAGGTGCAGGGGCTGATGGCTCTCGGCGAGGTGACTCGCTGTGCCATGCGGCGCGAGCCGGTGGCGATGGAGGCGATCGTCCGCGAGGTCGTCGCCGACCGTGTGTCCCCGCAGGGGCCGCTCCAATGGGACATCGGCCCGTTGCCGCCCTGCGTCGGCGACCCTGTCCTCCTGCGACGGGTCTGGCTGGAACTCATCGACAATGCCGTGCGGCATTCGAGGGGGTGCGAACACCCAATCATTCGAATCGCGGGCGAGACGCTCGGGGAGGGCGGGCTCGCCCGGTATCGTGTCGCTGACAGCGGCGATGGCTTCGACGCGTTCGCGGCGACGCGGCTGTTCCGTCCCCTGCAGCGTTGCCATCCCGCCGGCGAACGCGATGCGGGGGTTGGCATGGGGCTGAGCATCGCGCGCCGCATCGTGCTCCGGCATGGCGGAACGGTGCATGCGTCGGGAGAGACCGGCGCGGGAGCGACCTTCTCGTTCACGATTCCGACGGGCGTGGCGTTCCCCGCGTGCGATGCCGAAAGGACCTGCCGACCATGAATGACGACGCTCGCAGGCCGCGGTTCGACGGGATCGAGCACATCGAGGTGCTTCTTCTGGAGGACAGCGAGGCGGACGCGAAGCTCATCGAGGTCACCCTTCGGCGAAGCGGGCTCGCATTCCGGGCGCAGCGGATCGACTGTTGGGAGCATCTGGTCCGTGCGCTGGGCGGCGAGGCGCACGTGCTCCTCTGCGACTACTCCGTTCCGGGCCTTGATCCGCTGAACGTCATCGCCGAGGTCAGGCAGCGGCGCCCCGATGTGCCGGTGATCATCGTCTCGGGCAGCATCGGCGAGGACTACGCCGTCGCGGCGATGCGGGCCGGAGCGGACGACTACGTCCTCAAGGACCGGCTCGAGCGCCTGGGGATCGCGGTGGAACAGGCGATGGAGCGCCGGCGAATCGAGCGCGACCGCCAGCGGGCCGAGGACACCGCACGGCTGCTCTTTCGCACCATCGACGCGACACGGCAGGGGGTCGTGCTGCTGGACGCCACCGCGCCCACCCATCCGATCGTCTTCGCGAATCCGGCGTTCCTGGCGTGCATCGGCCGCACTGCGGCCGAGGTCCTCGGCCGCTCGCTCGGCGAGGCGCTCGACGCCGAGCCGGCGGTCAGCGCCATCGCCGACGGCGCGGCCGACACCGGCGACTTCACCGAGGGCGAGGTGCTGGCCCATCGGAAGGACGGCTCGGTCTTCTGGTGCAGCCTTTCGGTCGAGGCCCTCAAGGATGGCGATCGGCATCCGACCCACCTCAGCGCGTCGTGCGTGGACGTGACCGAGCGCCGGCGCCTCGAGGAGCAGTTCCGCCAGATGCAGAAGATGGAGGCCTTGGGCCAGCTCGCCGGCGGCGTGGCCCATGACTTCAACAACCTGCTCTTCGTCATCAACGCCTATTCCCAGCAGCTCTCCGACGAGCCGGGCATGTCCGCGGCGGCACGCGACGCGGTTCGGGCCATCGCCGAGTGCGGCGAGCGAGGCACGGCGCTCACGCGGCAGCTGCTCCTCTTCAGCCGCAACGAATTCGTGGCACCGGTGCGGGTGGAGGTGAACGCGACCCTGCGCGATCTCGATCGCATGCTCCGGCGGCTGATCCGTGAGGACATCACGCTTGAGACGAAGTGCGGCCCCGAGGTGACCGCGGTCCGCTGGGGCGAAGGCATGCTCGAGCGCGTGCTCACCAACCTGGTGCTGAATGCCCGCGACGCGATGCTCGACGGCGGCACGATCACGATCGAGTCCGCACGGCGCGTGCTGACCCAGCAGCTCGACACGCCGCGCGGCTCGGTCCCCGCGGGCACCTACATCACGATTGCCGTCACCGACACCGGCATCGGCATGTCGCCCGAGCTGCAGGAGCGGCTCTTCGAGCCCTTCTTCACGACCAAGGGACCCGATCGCGGCACCGGTCTCGGTCTGGCGACCGCCTACGGCATGGTCAGTCAGGCGGGGGGCTTCATCGACCTGCGAAGCGAGGTCGGACAGGGTTCGACCTTCACGATCTACCTGCCGGAGCGCGACGACGTCAAGCCTCCCTCGACGGTGGACCGGAGTGCGTTGCCGCACGGCAGCGAATCGATCCTGTTGGTGGAGGATGACGCTCGCGTGCGCCAGGTCATCGAGGAGATGCTGACCGCGCTGGGCTATCGGGTGACCAGCGCCGGAGACGGCATGCGGGCGATGGAATTCGCCGAGGCGGAAATGCCCGATCTTCTTGTCACCGACGTGGTGATGCCGGGGATGAACGGCAGGACGCTGGCCGATCGCCTTCGCCGGCGACGGCAGGGGCTGCCCGTCCTGTTCATGTCCGGCTACTCCGACGACCCCGCACACCGGACGAGTCCGGAGCGCCCCGGCATTGCGCATCTGCAAAAGCCCTTCAGCATGCAGGTATTGGCGGAGCGGGTGCGGGAGCTCCTCGCGGTCGAGAGCGCGTGGCCGATCGGGGGGAGCGCGAGCGGGGCCCGCAGAAAGCACTCCTAGGCGTTCCGTGGCGAGTCGATTGTCCGACGTGGCAGGCGTGGAGCTCGGAAGGACTACGCAATTCGTCCGCGTTCCGGACGCGCGGTCGCCATGGTCACCCCCAGAATCCGATCATCAGGACCGAAGGAGTCTGCTTCGTGTCCTCTCGTCCAATCCCCAGCGTGTCGCGACCGCGCGATGAGTCTCGTCGCCTCGCTCGCCTGCGTGCCCTCGCCATTCTCGATACCCCTCCAGAGCCCCGATTCGACCGAATCGTCGAGCTCGCCTGCCACATCTTCGGCGTGCCGATGGCGGCCATTGGCCTTGTCGATGAGGGACGTCAGTGGTTCAAGGCCCGTCGCGGAATCGCCTTGGGGGAGATCGCCCGTGACGCATCGTTCTGTGCCCAGACCATTCTCGGCGACGAGCCGCTGGTGATCGCCGACGCGGCCTCCGATCCGCGGTTCGCATCGCACCCGCTGGTCGTCGGTCCGCCCGGCATCCGCTTCTATGCGGGAACGCCGATCACGATCGACGGCCATCACGTCGGATCGCTCTGCGTGCTCGATCGGCGCGAGCAGCGTCCCTCGAGGGACATGCTGCGCTGCCTCACCGACCTGGCGGCGATCGCCGCGGATGCCCTCCAGCGGCACGAGACGGAGATGCGGGTCGCGGTGGCCTGCGCGTCGCGCTCGGCGTTTCTGGGCGTGCTCAGCCATGAGATGCGCACGCCGATCGGCGCAGTCTTGGGCTACCTCGACTTGCTTGGCGAGGAGTTGCCGCCGCCGGAACGCGCCGAGGCGCGCGAGGGAATCAGCCGCAACGCGGACCGCCTGCTGCAGCTCGTCGATGACATGCTCGAACTGGTGCAAATCGAATCGGGTGCGACCGTGCCCTCGATCACGCTCATCCGCCCCGCCCGCCTGCTCCATGACCTCTTCGACGAATTCGCGGTCCGGGCGCGGGCCAAGCAGGTGGAGCTGACGGCGGAGATCCGCATTGCGGCGGATCTCACGGCCACCGCCGATCCCCGACACGTTCGGCGGGCGATCGCCAGCCTGCTCGACAACGCCGTGAAGTTCACGCAGGCGGGAGGCACGATTCGCGTCGAGGCAACCGTCGAATCGGCGACCGCCGAAACCAATGTCCTGCGGGTGTTCGTCACCGACTCCGGCATCGGTCTCCCGCCGGGCGACGCGGAGCACCTCTTCCTGCCCTTCGAAGTGGGCGACGCGAGCATGTCGCGGCGCTTCGGCGGCACCGGCACCGGCTTGGCCATCGCCCGCCACTTCGCCCGAGCCAGCGGCGGCGACGTCACGTTGGGGCCGGCGCCGGAGCGGGGCACGGTGGCGACGATCACCTTCGTGATGGGTGTGCCGAGCGGAACCCTGCCGGCGCTGACCAGCCGAAGCGGCTGAGCGACGACGTGAGTGGCGATGGGATTCGAGCGTCAGGAATTCGCGTCGTCGGCGCCTGGCCCGCCCGTGCCCGAGACAAGGCCTTCGCGATGGGCGAAGAGGGCCAGCTTCACGCGCTCGTGCACGCCGAGCCGCTGCATCAGCCGCTCGACGTGCCGCTCGACCGTGCGGGGGCTGAGGCACATGGTCTCGGCCATTTCCTTCGTGTTGAGGCCGCGGCCGATGTAGGTCAGCACCTCGTGCTCGCGCGGGGTCAGCGACTTGGCGAGCGAACCGCCGCTCTCGGGCTTTGACTCGAAGACGACCTGGCCGAGCAGGACCTTCTCGATCGATGCGACGATCGTCCCCGGCGGCGATGACTTGTGGAGGAACGCCACCGCACCGATGCGCTCCGCCTCGGCGGCGTAGCTCGGATGTTCGTGTCCGGTCAGGAACGCGATCTTCGTGCCCGGGCTGATGCCCCGAAGCGTGCGGGCGACGTCGAACGCCGAACGCCCGGGCATCTCGATGTCCATGAGCACCAGCGAGGGGCGGTGTTCCTGGACGACGGCGATGGCGTCGTCGGCGCGATCGAGGCGGCCGACGACACGAACCTGCGCCGAGCGCTCGAGCATCCCGGCGATCGCATCGCGAACGAGGCGATGGTCATCGACCAGAACGACGGTCGGTCGAGGGTCTCGACGGGTATCCGGTGTGGTGCTCATGGCGCAGGCGATGCGAAGGCAACCTCAGGGTATCCACTCGCGCGCTGTACCACCTCCATATTTCGCCGCTTGCGTCGAATCTCCGAGCGTGTCGCACTCGCGCGACGACATGGAGGACTTTTCATGTCATCGCCGCGTCGGTGGCGCGGAAAGCGGCTCAGGCGGCAGCCTCATTGCGACCGCAGAGTCGTCAATGTCGCGATGCTCGGGGGCGGTGCGCGACAACGCCTGCACGGCGTCGGGTGAGGGCGTGCGCGGCACCGCATTCGCGCGATGCGCGGTCCGGTGTGCCGCTGCGATCGCGTCGTACGCGTCATGTGCGAAGCGCCGAGCATTGCATGAACGCACACGGGGCAGCGCCCGTCGCGCGGGCGCTGCCCCGTGGCGAATCGAATCGATGTGCGTACGCGTCGCGGGCGGCGGCCGTCGTCAGACGCCGTAGACCGCCGCGGCGCCGAGCTCCTCCGCGATGCGAAGCAGTTGGTTGTACTTCGCGGTGCGATCACTCCGGCAGGGGGCGCCGGTCTTGATCTGGCCGCAGTTGAGTGCGACCGCGAGATCGGCGATCGTCGCGTCCTCGGTCTCGCCCGAGCGGTGGCTCATGATGGTGCGGTAGCCCGAGCGATGGGCAAGGCTCACCGTCTCGATCGTCTCGGTGAGCGTGCCGATCTGGTTGACCTTCACGAGCACCGCGTTCGCACAGCCCTTCTTGATCCCCTCGGCGAGGATCGTCGCGTTCGTGCAGAAGAGGTCGTCGCCGACGAGCTGGGTGGTGGCGCCGAGCTTCTCGGTGATCTTCTTCCATCCGGCCCAATCGTCCTCGGCGAGGCCGTCCTCGATCGAGCGGATCGGCCACTTCGCGCACCACCGCGCCCAGAGGTCGATCATCTCGTCGCTGGTGACGACCTTCTTCGGGTCGCTCTTGAAGAAGCAGTATCCGGCCTGCTTCGACTTCTTGTTGATCTTCTTGGCCTCGTTCGCGAGTTCGCTCATCGCCGGATCGAGGGCGATCTGCACCTGGCGGCCGAGGTCATAGCCGGCCTTCTCGACGGCCTTGGCGATGAGCTCGCACGCCTCCTCGTTGGTCTTGAGGTTGGGGGCGAATCCGCCCTCGTCGCCGACGGCCGTCGACAGGTGCCTGTCGTGGAGAATTCCGCGCAGCGCGTGGTAGATCTCGACGCCCGCCCGCATCGCGTCCTCGAAGTTGGTGAAGCCGGTCGGCTGCACCATGAACTCCTGGAAGTCGACGGTGTTGTCGGCGTGCTTGCCGCCGTTGAGGATGTTCATCATCGGCGCCGGAAGCCGACGGGCCTGCACGCCGCCGACGTAGCGGTAGAGCGGCTGGTCGGTCGCGCCGGCGGCGGCGTGGGCGACGGCGAGCGAGACGGCGAGCGTCGCGTTGGCGCCGAGCTTCGACTTGGTCGGCGTGCCGTCGAGCTCGATCATCACCCGGTCGATGTCGGTCTGGTCGCGGGCGTCCATCCCGAAGAGCTCGGGGGCGATCTTCTCGTTGACGTTGGTGACCGCCTTGGTCGTGCCCTTGCCGAGGTAGCGCTTCTTGTCGCCGTCGCGCAGCTCAGCCGCTTCGCGCTCGCCGGTGCTGGCGCCGCTCGGCACCGCGGCGCGGCCGCTCGAGCCTCCGGAGAGCATGACTTCGCATTCGACGGTGGGATTGCCGCGGGAATCGAGGACCTGACGGGCGTGGAGGTATTCGATGTCAAACATAGGGAACGGAGGGTAGCAGATGCCGAGGCCCGCATCCGGGGTCCGCGGGGGTCGCTGCGCTCCGTCGCCGCTGACCTACGAACAGAGTCCCCACGAGCCGAGGAGTATCGCCAGGTCCGCCGCGTCGACCTGTCCGTCGCCGTTGAGGTCACCATCGCAGGGGAGGGGCGTGGTCACGCTGATCGTGACCGGCGTCCCGTTCGCCATGCCGTCGCTGGGGGTGATCGTGCAGGCGATCGATTGGCCGGCGCTGGCGGTCGAACGCGGCAGCATGTCGGAACGACCGGCGGAGATCACGCTCCGCACCACCGAGCCATTCACCTTCCACTGGTACTGGAAGCGGACGACGTCGCCGTCGAGGTCGTCCAGCACGAGCGGGCCATTCATGCGCACGGTGAGCGGGTCATCGGCATGCGGCGCCGCCGGTTCGAAACTCGCCGTGAACGCCGCCGGGGGGCGATTGAATGTCGGATCGAACGTCGGTTTCACCGTGACCGGCAGCGTCACGAGGGTGATCTCGTTGAAGCGGATCTCGACGCTCCAGGTCCCCGCGATGGTGTGCATGTCTGCGATGTCAAAGGACCACCAGAACCATGCGTAGCGATAGATCTCGGTGTTGAAGAAGGGGTAGGGGGCGGTGTCGACCGCGACCGTGCCGTTGGGCCGCTTCACGATGAAGTGCCACGTCGCGCCGACCGGCAGGTTGTTCGTCTCGAGCCAGACGTACATCGTCTGCGAGGCGAAGGTCAGGTGCGAGGCATGCGGCAACGGATTCGGCAGGCCGGGCACGTTCGCGAGATTGACGTCGGTGACGCCGACGTTCGTGATCGCGTTGACGAGGCTCTCGGGCGGCTGACTCACGAAGCCGCTCTCGCCGCTGCGGCAGGGACCGGCGAAGGGCTCGTAGGCCTGATTGAGCTGGCGGCTCTCGAAATGCAGGTGCGGTCCGTAGCTGTAGCCGCTCGAAGCGGTGAGGCCGAGTTGCGTGCCCGCGCGGACGAACTGCCCGACGCTGACCGCGACGGAGTTGGTCTTGAGATGGAAGTACCAGGTCTCGCGGCCGAGCCCATGGTCGATGACGACGTAGTTCGCCTGGCCCTGCGGAAAGAGATTCTCGTCGGGCTCTCCGTCGTGGGTGTCGATGACGAGGCCGTCGAGCGCCGCGAAGACCGGCACGCCGATCGCCTTCTCGGCGAAGCTGTGCAGGCCCGAGTCGATGCCGGCGTGGCCGTCGTAGGTGAAGGGGTTGCAGGCGTAGTCGTGGAAGCTTCCCGCGGCGGGATCGAGGTCGACGTAGCCGGGCGGCACGAGGTCG
This sequence comes from Phycisphaerales bacterium, assembly GCA_044220875.1. Taxonomy (GTDB): domain Bacteria; phylum Planctomycetota; class Phycisphaerae; order Phycisphaerales; family SM1A02; genus JAEUIT01. The sequence goes on from JBGAQH010000003.1 coordinate 338,720, forward strand.
GTGAACCATGTGCCCGACTGCGGCCAGAAGCGATAGAGAAGCGCAGCAAAGGGATCGCCGCCGGCGACGCCTCCCTCACCGGGAAGGGCGGGCACGACAGAATTGCCGTCGAGCCCGAGCGCCGAGCGGTTCGCGGCGATGCGGGCTTCGACTGCGGCTCGTTCCGCCGGCGGGATGCAGTCGCCGCGCTCGGGGCGATCCAGCGAGCCTCCGCCGCCGAAGCGGAACTCGGACGAGGCGACAGTCGAAAGGGGGGCCGACTCGGGGGTCGCGGTCGTTCGTTGGGCGGCGGCACCCCGACCGTTCTCGGGCGTGGCCGCGAGGAGAAGAACGCTGGCGAGCGCAAGGGCGATGGTCATGGCGAGAGGACCCTACCGCCGGAGCACGTCAACGCAAGCGCGCCGTGGCCGAGTGGTCGCCGAATGTGCAGTCGCAACGTCCGCCGCGGCGGGGAGCGGCCCCGTTCGCCCACGCGGCGCTTACTTTCGCAGGACTTCCTTGGTCTGCTCGGCGAGATAGAGAATCCGGGTGCACGCGGTGCACTGCACGAGCACGTTCGGATTGCTCATGAGCGTCGCGACGCTCGCGAAGGGGATTTCGATTCGGCAGCAGGAGCAGGCGTACTCCTTGTGACGTCGGTCGATCTCCTCGACCTCGGCCATCACCTCGCCGTCGCGGTCGTCGCCGACCTTGTCGAAGATCTTCCGCTCGCGGGCGGGGACGGCCTTGCCGGCGATCTCACGCTCGCGCTCGAGTTCGGCGAGCCGCTCGGCGCACTCGGCCTTGCGCTCGGCGAGCTGGGCCTTCACCACGTCATGGATCTTCTTCCGCTCGGCGATCTGTCCGGCGAGCGCAGCCGCCTGCTTCTTCACCTGCTCGAGGCGCTCCATGTCGGCGAGCCCGCGATCGTCGCATTCCTTCTTCTTCCCCTCGAGGGTCTTCACCTCGCCGAGGATCGCCTTGTACTGCTTGTCGTTGTTCGAGCTGTTCAGTTCGCTGCGGAGCTTCGCGATGCGGTCGCTGAAACCTTGGGCTTCGGTCTCGAGGTTGTGAATGGTTGCCTGAAGCTGACGAGCCTGCGAGGCGAGTTCCGTCTCCTGACGCTGCACGCCGGCCAGAAGCTTGGCCTGGGCGGCGAGGTCCCGCTCTGCACCATCCACCCGCGTTCGCAGCGCTCGAACCTGGCTGTCGACGCGATAGAGGGTGAGCAGGTGTTCCATCAGGCTCATCGGCGGCTCCGGAGGAGGAAGCGGGCGAGGGCGTCGGCACTGCCGACGTCCACCCGGATCAAAGTCGCTTTCGATTCTACCGGAGGCAGTCGCCGTCGGACGGATCATTCAGACGCGATCGATGCCCCGCTCGGCAAGGAGGCTCGCCACGACGAGGAGCCAGTACACGACCGGTCCGGCCATGAGGAGCGAATCGAGGACGTCGAGGACGCCTCCCATACCGGGGAGGATTCGACCTGAGTCCTTCACCCCCGCATCCCGCTTGAAGAGGCTTTCCGCAAGGTCGCCCCCCTGGCCGACCACGCCCAGCATGGCGCCGCCGAGGGCGCCGAGCCAGACCGGCAGGTGGTCGCCGACAGCGGTCAGGCCAGCCGAATACCACGCCAGAAGTGCCCCGACCAGCGTCGCGGTGAGGACGCCGCCGATCAGGCCCTCCCAGGATTTCTTGGGAGAGAGCCACGGGATCAGTTTGTGCCGACCGATCGAGACGCCCGTGAAGTAGGCCCCGATGTCGCAACTCTTGGTGGTGAGGACCGCGCCGACGAGGAGCCAAGCGGAGTGGTCGCGGCGGATGAGCGGCCAGAAGGCCAGAAGGACGCCGGCGTAGACCGAGACCACAAGCAGTCCACCGGTCGCCGCCATCACGCCGCGGATGTTCCGGCCGCTCGAGAAGGTCATGAGGCCGGCGAGCAGGATGGCCACGAGGAGCGTCGCGACGATGCCAACGGCCATCGCCGGAGACGACAGGGAGGGGAGGAGCGCGACGCCCACGTAGGCGCCGGTCGCCGTCAGCATCGCCAGCCACGCCCGCGTCGCCACGCCGACGCGCGTGAGCATCTCCGCCGTCTCGCGAGCCATGAGCGGGGCGATGAGCAGTCCCACCGCGAAGACGCAGACGCCGCGCAGCGCGCTGCCGCCGGCCGCCGCGATCCGCTCGTCGAGCCAGACGACGAGCAGGATCGCCACGATGAGGATCGGTCCGGTGATCAGGCGGTAGCGAAGCATCGAGCGGGCGTTCCTCGTGGGTCCGTGTGCGGTGCGGCGGCGCGTGAGCGCTCAGTAGGAGGGAATCGAGCGATCGATGTCGCGTGACCAGAGGTCGATGCCGCCGGCGAGCGAGTGGGCGTCGAAGCCGGCGGCCCGGAGCACCGCGGTGGCCCGCAGGCTGCGCACGCCATGATGGCAATGGACGACGACGATCCGCTTGCCCTCCTCGTCGAGACGCTCGCGGATCTCGTCGAGCCGTTGCTCGAGCAGATGGAGCGGGACGAACATCGATCCGGCGATCGACGCGATCGTGCGCTCCTGCTCGGTGCGGCAGTCGAGGAGGAGCGGCGTGTCTGGACCGCGCGGCGCCTGCAGTCGCTCCGACGTCTCGCGCGGCGTCCGTTCCCACTCCGGCCGATAGGGATAGCCGACGGGAAGGCCGCGGGCATCAAGCCCCATTGCATCGCTGCGGGGAGCGTCCGTCATGGAGCGCTGGCCCCGCCGACGCTCGAGGAGAGCAGGGGCGGCGTGGTCGGCACCCGCGTGGTCGACCAGGGCGCTGCGCGGAAGAGCCGGCAGGGGAACGCCACGAGGTCGAACGCGGCGTTGAGGGGTGCGACGACGCCCTCGAGCGCCGCGGCACCGCCGTTGCCGGAGACTTCCAGCGAGGTCAGCGGCGTCGGCCACTCGCCGCGCTCGCGGGCCGTCGAGTGATCGTAGAGCCGCTCGGTCGCGTAGTGCGGCTGGGCCTCGACCTGCCGGCGCTCGATGCGCACCACGGTCCGCGCCCACGTCGAGCGGTCGAGGCCTCCGTTGAGGCTCGGGGTCTCGTTGGCGGGCAACGCCCCGGGCATGCGACCGGCAAGATCGGGCAGGTCGTTGCTCACGGATCCGTCGGTCGACGACGCCGCGAGGAGGCCGTCGGCGCGATTGAGGTGGCCGGTGCAGCCGCCAAGCCCGATCGCCGCGCAGGCGACGAGGAGGGGCGATCCGACGGCGGCGAGGCGTGAGGGCGATGCGGGCATCGACAGCATGGGGAATCTCAAGGGCGTTCAACGATCGTCGGTGGGTGCAAGGCCGAGGCGGTCGAGCACGTGGTCAATGGTATCGGCATCAAAGCCGCGGCGGGCGAGCAGCTGACCGATGCGCCGCGCACGCTGCAGCGTTTGCTTCGCGCGGTCCGCCGCTGCGCCGCGCGGGGCGGCGCGAAGGGCGGTGCGAGCCAGGGCCTCGGCTCGCGCCCGGTCGCCCGCCGCTGGGGCCGCTGCGCGAGCAACCTGTCTCGCCAGCGCGCCATCCACGCCTTCCTCGGCGAGTGTCTCGGCGATGAAGGCATGCGAGCAACCGCGTTCCTCCGCGAGCGTCTGGGCCCGAGCGGTGGCATAGCGCCGGTCGTCCTGCCAACCGTCGGCCGTCAGTTCGTCCAAGGTCGCGTTCGCCGACGCCTCGCTGATCGCGTGGCGCTCGGTGAGGATCCTGGCCAGCGTCGCCCGGCTCTGGTCGCTTCGACCCAGCGTGCGAAGGGCCAGGGTTCGCGCCGCGGCCCGCTCGCAGGCGGTCATGAGTCGGCGACGCAGGGCCGCGGAGACGGCGAGTCCCTCACGAAGCTTCAGTTCGTCGACGGCGCTTCGCACCACCGTGCCGACGCGCTCGCCATCGATGCGCACGTCAATCAGGTTCGGATCGCGCGGTCGCGGCGAGAGGGCCGTGATGCGGTTCGCGGAAGGGGAGGATGTGCTGGATCGTGTTCCGGTGCGGGCCATGGTCGACCTCTCAGTCGCTGAGCTGATCGAGATAGCCAGCGATCTCGCTGGCCGCGTGCTGGTCGCGCACCGCCCTGGCCCGCTCGAGTCCGAGCTTCAGGGCGGCGACGGCTTCGGCCGTCCGGTTCGCCTCCTCCAAGGTCCGGGCCTTGTGGAAGTAGGCGTAGCAGTAGTTCGGATCGGCGGCGAGACAGCGGTCGTACCAGCGAACCGCCTCGTCGGTCGCGCCGCGGCGGCCATGCTCCTGAGCGACGCCGTAGAGGAGAAACGCGTCGTTGGGCTCCGATTCGACGAGCCGCAGCAGTTGGGCGAGGCGGTCGGTCCCCTGAGTGCCGCCTGCACCCGCCGTCGGGCCGCGCATCGGGGCTGGATCTCGATCGTGCGTCACGGGTGAGGATGGTATCGTCACCGCAGCGTGAGGGGCCGTTCGCCGACTCCGCCTTTCGTCCCGAGGTCCTGATGCTGTCGATGGCCACCACGCACGGTCTGCGTCGTCTGATCACCGTCGCGCTTGCGCTGGGAGCAAGCACGCTTGCCCTGACCGCGTGCACCACCGAGAAGTCCTATGCCGAGGAGCAGGCCGCCAAGCGGGCCGCGCCGCGTCCGGCGCCGGTCCTCGTCCTGCGCCATCACGTCGGCGGCACGCACCATCGGGTGATCGTCCGCGGCGAGGTCACCTACGCGGCCTTCGGTAACTCGCTGATGGCCATCTCGACCCAGTCGGGGACGGTGCTCCACAGCCTCGAGCTCATGCCCTTCGGCACGAGCGGGGCGCTGGTGGCCCTCGCCGAAGTTCCCGGCGCCGACGAGCTTGTTGCGGTGCTCGACGGCACGGCGGTCATGCGGATCTCGATCGCCGATCCGAGCGTGCCCGAGATCGTCGCCACGCGCCGCGTGAACGAGATTGGCTTCGGACCGCGCACGGTGGGCGTGGCCGGCGGGGAGATCTGGATCTCGGGCGACGCGGGCATCGTCCCCTGGTCCAAGGTGCATGCGCCGTTCCGATGGATGACCGCCGAGGAGCGCAAGACGGTCGAGAAGGAACAGGCCGCCTACGTGCCGCCGGCGCCGCTTCTGGCCGAGGCCGCGGCAACGGCGGCGCGCGGCGAGGTCGGCGCCGTGATCGCGACCGGCGAGGGGCTCGTCGCTCCGGTGGGGCGCCGCGTCTATGCGATCGACAGCGGCCGCTTCGTCGGCGCCGCGTCGCGGCTCGAGGCGGTGCCCACCCAGCAGCTCACCCGACTTGGCTTCACCGCGGAGGAGGCGAGCCGCACGCCGGCGCCGCTCTTCACCTTCATCCTCCAATCGGCCGAAGGCGCCCAAGTCGGCCTCATGGGTCCGGACGTGCGCGAGATCGACTCGCGGGCCGTGCCCGGAACCGTGCGCTGCGTGCGCCTCTTCGGCGCGACGCTCTTCGCCGTCACCGATACCGACATCGTCGCCTTCAGCATCGCCCGCACGCCGGAGAGCATCACCCTCGGCACGCCGACCTTCATTGCCGTCCGCGGGGCGCGGGACATCGACGCGATCACCGACAACGACTTTGCCGTGGTCGGGAGCTTCGGGCGGGCCTTCTACCGCTGGCAGAAGGACGGACGCGGCGACGCGGACACCTTCTACAAGGCGAGCCGCGAGCCGAGTCGCCTGACCTACGCCTCGACCGATCGGCGTCGCATCCTTGCCGGCGGCGAGGAGGGCTCGTGGCTCTACACGATCGGCGACGACGTCGCCCTCGTGAACCAGCCGGTGCCGATCGAGACGGGGGCCCGCGAAAGCGTGGCCGGCGGCTGGGGACGGGCGACGATCGCGAAGGACAGGCGGAGCGTTCTGGTGAAGTCGTCGGCGCCGCTTCCGCCGCCGACGGATGCCGCGGCGCCGAAGCCGACGATCACCGATGCGGGCGAACTCGTCTGGACGCCGTCGACCAAGGGCGAGATCGCCGGCGTCGAGTCGCTCGACGGCAAGCTCTGGATCTGGCACCAGGATGGCGTCGACGTCCTCGGCGTCGAGGGGGGCGCGCTTCGCCAACTCGGCGCGTTTCGCATCGAAGGCCCGGTGAAGTACCTCTTCCCGCAGCGGGTCGGCGGCGCCGCCGCCTACGTGAGCGAGTTCGGCGGCTTCGGCCTGCTCGACTTCATCGATCGCGACGCGTTGCCCACCACCGGCGGCGAACGACTGGTCGACATCGACGCCGACGGCACCGACGACGTGGTCCTCACCAAGGCCGAGCTCGAGGGAGCCAACGCCGGCGGGTCGCTCGGGCGCATCACCATGCCGATTGGCCGCGACCGCAGCGATCTCGAGCTGCCGAAGAAGAAGTGAGTTCGCGTTCGACGCGCCGGCGCTACTTCGTGCCGACCGAGATCGAATCGAGGATTCGCGCGACCATCGCGTCGTCGCCGAAGCGGTCGGGCGAATGGGTCAGCATCTCGATCATGAGCCACTGGCCGTCCCCGGCCTCGACCATGAGGAACCGCAAGACCATGCGCGATCCCTTGCGGTCAAGGAACATGCTGCGGCCGGAGCCCTTCCAGCGGCCGATCGAGTCGACGGCGCCGCCGTTGGTGACGAAGGCGCCCTGGGCGCGGTAGCCCCGGAGCAGGAGCCGCTCCCACTCGTCGAGGTTCACCCGGTCGGTGGCGACGTTGATGGCGATCGTGCTGTGGCTTGTGGCGACGAGGCGAATGCCGCTCGCCTTGGGCTGGGTCTTCGGAAGTTCGGTGAGCGTCCAGTCGTTCGGATACTGGATCCGAATCGGGTAGGTCGCGTTGGCTTCGTGGACCTGCGAGAGGGCGCTCTCGCGCACGGGAGCCGGGGCTTCCGTGCGTTGCGGCTGCGGCGGAGCGGTGCGGAGCCCGTCACGGGTGCGCTGGAGCTCGCTGAGGAACGCGATGACCGCGACGGCCGTGACGATCTGGACGACGTACCAGGCCCACGGCAGCACGACGAGGAGGAGAGCGCCGCCGACGGTCTTCGTGCCGAACGCCTGCTTCGCGATCCAGAAGAGCATGGCGCAACTGAGGAAGAGGACGCCGACGCTGACGACCTGCAGCGTGTTGAACAGTCCCGAGCCGAAGCCGCTGGTGAGGCCGACGGCGGCGCTCGCGCCGGCGATGGCGGAATAGGGGAGCACCGCCGCGAAATAGCTCGATCGGGCGGCGTCGGACGCTGCCGAGCCCCCGGCCCAGCCGACGCGGATCCGGAACCACCAGGGACCGACATAGCTCCAGAGGAATCCGATGAGGACCGCGCCGACGACGGCGATGAGGAAAAACGGCGTCGCGATGGGCGTCATCGGATCGACGCCGACGCTCGCGGCCGGTCCCGGTCGCTGGCCGGCGCGGCTGATGGTGTCCGCGATCATGGTGAGGACCGCGATCGTGACGACCGCGGTCGAGCCCAGGCCCACGGTCCATCCGAGGCCCTTGAGGCCCGAACCCGCTGCGAGCGTCCCGCGTGAGCCGCCCCGACCGAATGGCGATGCGCCGTTCGCGTTCGCGGCCTTCACGACCCGAACGGCGGCCTTGTTTCCGGTGCGAAGGTCATGGCCACAGCCGACGCAGAAGACGCTGCCCGGAGCCAAGGCACCGTGGCATGCGGGGCAGGTCGCCATCGCCATGGCATCGACCGGCGCGGCGGCGGCGGCGACGGCAAGGTCGCGGAAGTCGACCGACGGGTCCGACAGGGGGTCGGTTTCGGTCACGTCTCCTGCGGCATCAGGGCGACTCTGGAGCTCCGCGGCCTTGCGGTCGTAGCACGCTCGGCAGTAGTAGCGGCCCTGCGGGTCCTTCACCCGTGCCCGCCCATCGCATTCGGCGTTGCAGAGGACGCAGGGTTTGCGAACCGTCGAGCCCATGTTGGCTCCCGATGTGGCTGACGCCCCCGACGAATCAGTCATGGCACATGCTCCGGCACGAGCTCGGTGCATCGGGCGGCGACTGCGGAGAAATCGCAATCACACCGCGACGTCGAGACTTCGGCGCGGTGAAGAATGACGGAGCGCGGGGCCCGCGCCAATGGAAAAGTCATCGATTCGTGGACCTCAATCGCTGGTCCAGATCCTGCCGCCGCGAATCACGCGTCGAGCCATGCCCTACAATCGCCGCCTATGTCCGACCCCCGATCGCCGCAGGCTGCCGCGGCGTCCCCGACAACATCCGAGCGGGCTTCCTCCGGCCCGATCCGCGCCCAAGTCCTCATCATCGATGACGAGCGTGAGCACGCCGACGTCATGGCCGATGCCCTCCGCAAGCCCGGGCACGTCTGCACCATCGTGAACAGCCTCGCGGCGGCCAGGGAAGAACTGAAGCATGGGGCCTTCGACGTGATCGTGACCGACCTGGTCATGGAGCACGAGACCGCCGGCCTCGATGTCCTCAAGCTCGCCAAGGAACTCCAGCCCGACGCCGAGACCATCATGGTCACCGCCCACGGCGACATTCCGACGGCCAAGGCGGCGCTGCAGGGGGGCGCCTACGACTTCATCGAGAAGCCGCTCGACCTCGTTGTCTTCCGCAACCTCGTCCATCGCGCCGCCGAGACCGTCCAGCTCCGCACCCAGAACACCTCGCTCCGCGGCCAGCTCGACGCCGCCTATGGCTTCGAGGGGATCATCGGCGACTCCGCGGCGATGCGGCAGGTCATCGCCACGATCCGCCAAGTCGCGCCGAGCTCGATTCCCGTTCTCGTCACCGGCGAGAGCGGCACCGGCAAGGAGCTGATCGCCTCGGCGATCCACAAGCTCTCGCGACGGGCCCAGCGCCGCTACGTCACCTTCAACGCCGCGGGGCAGAGCGAGTCGCTTCTTGAGGACCAGCTCTTCGGCCACGTCCGCGGCGCCTTCACCGGCGCCGACCGCGATCGCGAAGGCGTCTTCGAATACGCCGACAAGGGCACGATCTTCCTCGACGAGATTGGCGACATGCCGCTGACGATGCAGCCGAAGCTCCTGCGCGTCCTCGAGACCGGCGATGTCGTCCGGCTCGGCGCCAACGAGAGCCGCAAGGTCGACGTGCGCTTCGTCAGCGCCACCAACCGCGACCTCAAGGCGATGTCCGCGGCGGGGCAGTTCCGCGAGGACCTCTTCTTCCGCATCCGCGGCGCCGAGGTGCACATCCCGGCGCTGCGCGAGCGGCGCGAGGACATTCCGCTGCTCGTGTCCCACGCCATCGGCCGCTACAGCGCCGAGCTCGGCCGGGCCCGGGTCGGCGTCTCGCAGCCGGCGATGATGCGGCTCGTCTCCTATTCGTGGCCGGGCAACGTGCGCGAGCTCCTCAACATCGTCCATCGCATGACCATCACGGCCCAGGGGCCGGAGATCGACGTGCGCGACGTGCCCGAGGAGATCCGCACCAGCGACCACGACGAGACGCCCAACATCGGCAGCCTCGCCGGCGTCGGCCTCGACAAGCTCGAGAAGGAGGCGATTCGCCAGACGCTGGCCATGACCAACGGCAACCGCGAGCAGGCCGCGACGCTCCTGGGAATCGGCGAGCGGACGCTCTACCGGAAGCTGAAGGAGTATGGGCTGCGCTGACCCGCGCCTCACCGAACGATGCCCGGCATCCTCTTCCGACACATCTTCGTTGAGCTCCTCAAGGTGCTCCTGGTCACGACCTCGGTCCTCGTGACGGTGATCGCGTTCGGCGCGGCGATCAAGCCGCTCTCGGAGAACGTGCTCGGGCCGATCGACCTGATGAAGTTCATGCTCTTCATCACCGTCCCGATGATGCAGTACGCGCTGCCCTTTGCGGCGGCCTTCGCCGGCACGGTCGTCTATCACCGCCTCACCAGCGACAACGAGGTGATCGCGATGGCGACCAGCGGCCTTCCCTATCGCCGCATCCTGATGCCGGCGGTGGTGATGGGCCTGGTGCTCACCCTCGCGATGGGGGTCCTCGTGGACGTCGGCGTGCCGACCTTCTGGCAGGCGGCGAAGCGCATCTTCTGGAACGACGGGACGCGACTGCTCGCCGCCCAGTCGGGGCGCGGCGAGGCGTGGGTGCCGCAGTTCAGCAATCGCGAGATCTACGCCGACGACGCGTACATCCAGGAGCTCGACGAGAGCGACGGCATCTCCCAGCGCCTGGTGCTGGACCGCGTCGTCGCGATCGAGCTCGGCGACGACAAGATGCCCTCGACGGAGTTCACCGCCCAGTCGGCGACCGTCGACCAATACAAGATTGCCGACCGGGCGTTCCTCAAAATCGTGTTGGCCAACGCGACCGTCTTCAATCGCGGCGAGAACCAGATCGCCCGGGCGACGATCGTCCGCCCCGACGCCGTCTCCGTGCCGACCTTCGAGCAGGGACCGAAGGGCCTCACCATCCGCGAGCTGCTCGCCGCCCGCCATGACCTGGCGGTCTTCCCCTCGGTGGCGACGGCCCGCGGCCGCGTCCTCGACATGCTCGAGGCGATCGACCTCTGGCGACAGATCGGCGCTCTGCTCGAGGCGAAACAGCCGATTCGGTTCCGCGGCACGGGAGAAGCCGCGGACACGCTCTTCGAGGTGCAGGCGGCGGCGCTGCGGGGGCGCGATCTCGTGGGCGAGGGGGAGGGAGCGAAGCGCGGCGCCGGCGTCACGCTGCGGCAGTATGAGGTCCATGGCGACACCCGGGTCCAGCGCCGCGAGGTGATCGCGCCGCGGATCCGTCTCACGCTGAGCACGCTGGCCGGATCGACCTCGCCGCGCTTTGACCTGGCCGCGGAGGAGGCGACGGTCTTCGACGCCCATTCAGCCCAACGGGCGGGTGATCGGGGGGGTGATCGGGGTGGCCAGACGGGCGGAACGACGCTTGGCCGCGGCATCGACCGCCCCATCCGCTTTTCGGAGCTTGCCCTCGAGGGAAGCGTGATCACCGACCGCAGCACCCTGAACGATGCCGGCGTCCGCGCCGCCGTGGCCGGGGCCAACCCCGCCACCTTCGCCGGCCCGCGCGAGGAACTCGCCAAGGGACTCACGAATCTCCAGGCCAATCTCGAGCAGGAGCTGACCGAGAAGGCCAACGACATCATCGCCCGCCTCGTGCAGCGCTCGGCGCAGTCGGTGACGGCCTTCCTGATGCTGATCAACGCGTCGATCCTCGCCGTCCTGATGCGGCATCGCGCTCCGCTTCTCATCTACGTCGTCTCCTTCGTCCCCGCGATCCTGAACATCATCCTGATCTCGGCGGGCGAACAGTCCCTCCGACGCGATCCGGGCCTCCTCGGGTTCGTCATCGCCTACGGCGGCAACGTGCTGCTCGGCGGCTGTTGCCTGCTGGGTGCATGGCAGGTGAGGAAGCACTGACGATGTCGATTCTCGATCGCCATATCGCCAGCCGCTTCCTCGCGAACTTCGTCCTGCTGTTCGCGATCCTCTTCGTCTTCGCCGTGGCGATCGACGTGATCCTCGGCCTCGACGACTTCACCGGCGCCGCCCTCGCCGACGCCAAGCGCCTCACCGAGGGAGGGGGCGAACCTCCGGCGTGGCGGTATTGGCTCTCGCTCCTCCACGCGATCGTCGACTTCCAGGGACCGCGCATCGCCCAGTTCTACGCCTACATGCTCGGGCTCCTGTCGGTCGGCGCCGCGGGCTTCACCCTCGCCCAGATGATGCGGGCCCGCGAGCTCGTCGCGATCCTCGCCTCGGGCACGAGCCTCGTGCGGGTCGGCATGGTCATCATCGCCGTCGCCACCGGGCTCAATCTCCTCCAGCTCGTCAATCAGGAGGTCCTCCTCCCGCGCCTCGCGCCGCTCCTCGTGCGAAGCCACAAGAGCATCTTCGCCGGCGGGCTGCGCGACTTCCCCGTGCACCTCACCCGCGACGCCCGCGGCCAACTCCTCTGGGCGAAGTCCCTCGATCCGCTGGCCGGGCACATCACCGGCTTCCTGCTCATCGAGCGCGACGGCAAGGGCACCGCGTTCGCGCGGACCGAGGCGATCGCGGCGAACTGGAATCCCGATCTCGACCGGTGGGACCTCGAGGGGGGACGGCGCTCGACCTCACGGGTCGTCGACGCCGAGGGCAACAGCCTCACCGACGGGGAGACGACCGCGGTCGACTTCGCCTCGACCGACCTCTCGCCGCGGGCCCTCACCATCCGCCAATACGGCCAGTTCGCCCAGATGCTCTCCCTGAGCCAGCTTCGCGAGATGCGCGAGGAGGGAGGCGTCGCCCCGGACCTCATCAGCCGGCTCACCTACCTGCGGCTCGGGTCGATCCTCGTGAACCTGCTCGTCCTCCTCGCGGCGCTGCCCTTCTTCCTGGTGCGCGAGCCGGTGAATCTCCTCCGCCAGTCGATCCTCTGCTCGCTCTTCGCGATCCCCGGCACGCTCGGCGCCCTGGTCGCGATGACCGCGGCCATCCCCGGCTTCGCCCCGGCGGTGAGCGTCTTCCTGCCGGCGGCGATCCTGCTGCCGATCGCGCTCGGGCGCTTCGGCACGATGAAGACCTAACGCGACGCCAGAGGCTCCTAACGCTCTGCGCGCCGCCACGCGTTGCCGAAGTCCGTGTCGTAGAACTCCGGCCGCACCTCGCCGAGGAAGGCCCGGGCCCGCTCCTCCATCAGGACCCGCTCGAGGGAGCGGCGAAGCGCCGCCTCGACCTCGGGGCGCGCGGTCGCCAGGGTGAGTCCGTCGGCGGGCTTCTCCTCCTCGAAGCGGATGAGGAGATAGTCGCGGTCGATGAGCGTCGGCGCCGAGGTCGCACCGGGGGCGAGGGCGAAGAGCGCCTGCCGGAACGGCTCGGGCCAGGTCGGGTCGACGCGGCTGATCGGGGCGAGGAGTCCGCCGCGCGCGCCGCTGGCGTCGCTTGAGCTCCTGGCGGCGAGGTCGGCGAAGTTCGCGCCGGCGTCGAGCTGCCGACGGAGCTCCTCGGCCTGGGCGATGGTCGGGACGGCGATCACTCGGCAGACCCGCTTCACGCCGTGCATCGCCTCATGCTGCCGCTCGACCGCGTCGGGCGTCACCTTCACGTCCCCCTGGACGATGGCCCGCAATCCGGCGTTGCGGCGGAGGAGCGCATCGAGCCGCACCGGCCCGAGCCCCTGGCGCAGGCAGATCTGCTGAAGAAGCCGCTCGGCCATGTTGGCGTCGGGGTCGAGCGAACGGGTCAGGAGCTCGCGCTCGGTGCGGATCGCCTCGTCGGTGATGGTGATCGAGCGCTCGGCCAGGGCCTGGGCGATGCGCTGGTCGAGAAAGGCATCGCGGAGGGCGGTGGCGCCGGCGATTTCGATCATGGCGGGCCGGAGTTCCGCCCACGTGACCGTCCGGTCGCGCCACGCGGCGATCGGCTGGGCGCCCGGCTGCTGGACGAGCGTCTCGGCGGTGCGAGGCGACGCTCCGGTCGCGGGGGTCGGCCGCGGCCCCTGCGTCGGTCCGCCGCAGCCGGCAAGGAGGTGGACCGCTCCGGCGAGGAGCAGGCAGTGGCGCGAGCGTGACGACGAAAAGAAGGAGGACGAGAGGGATCCGGCCCGATGCATGGGACGTACGCTACCAGCAACCGCATGAGTGACTCCGACCACGCCGCATCGCCCGTCGCGCCCGATTCGGTCTCGCCCGCTGCGGCCGAGCCTGCGAGCGATCCGACCGCCGGCGCCGCCGCGCCAGGCACCGGCGCCCCGGCCGCCGTCGCCCCGATCACCATCTCAGGCGACCTCTGTCCATACTGCGGCGAGTTCTCCGAACGGCCCGCCGACGTCCATGGCCAACCCGTCGGCACCCCGCGCTGTCGGGCCTGCCTGGCCTTTCTCGATCCGCTCTCGAAGCAGGTCACGCAGGGGCACATGGGTCCCTGGTCGATTCGCGACACCACGCGGCCCTTCTATCCGGGCGTCGGCTTCGAGGTCCTGGCGATGCTCATCGCCCGCGGCGAAGTGACGAAAGAGACCGTGATCCGCGGACCGGGCACCGGCCAGTTCTGGATGCACGCCGGACGCACGCCCGGCGTCGCCCACCTGCTCGGCGCCTGCCACGCCTGCGGCGCCCAGACGCTCAAGGGGGAGACGCGCTGCGGGGTCTGTGCCGTCGCCTTCCCGACCTTCCCCGAGCGCGACCGTCTCGGCCTGCCTGGCGCTCACACCCCCAAGCGGATCAGCGCCTTCGCGAGCGACGAGGAACTTCGGGCCAGCCCTGCCGGACAGCGTGCCATGGGCGTGGCGCCGGCGCCGACGCTCATGGCAGCGCCGCGGCCGCAGCGCGACGCATCACTTTCGCCGCTCGAACTCTCTCTCGGCGCCGAAGTCGCCACCGAGCGCAAGAAGACGCTCTGGCTCATGGTGGTGATCGCGCTCCTGGTCGTCGTCAACCTGGCCATCGCTGCCTGGGCGATCCTCGGTTCCGGCGGTCGGACGACGAAGCCGCAGGGATCGACTCCGACGACGGCGCGGTGAACGGCTGCGTCAGCCGGGCGAGGGCTTCGGCATCTTCAGGGCCCGCAGCTCGACGCCGCCCGGAAACTGCTTGACGATCGGCATCGACGTCGCGAAGGCCTGCATGCGCTCCTTGGTGAGCGTGGGGTCGAGCCATTGCTTCTCCCCCCAATTGGAGATCATCGCCCAGTCGAGGACGAGCCAGGTGTAGCCGCGTGCGGCGAGCGTCGCCGCCCATTGCTCGGGATGCTCCGGATTCGCGGCGGCGACCTCGCTGAGCGGTCCGCGATCCCACACCGTCGCGTAGGTCATCGTGTCGCTCGTGCGCCGATACCAGAAGGGCTTTGCGTCGCCGACCAGGAGAATGCGATCGGCCGGCGGCAGCAGGTGATTCATGAAGAAGCTGAGCGGGGCCTGCTGCTGGGCGGCGTTCCTCGCGTTGTCGTCCGGCGCCGCCCGAATCGCCAGGGCTGCGCCGTCGCCGCTGCAGATCGACGCGGCGCCGACGAAGAGGGCAGGGGCGTGACGATCGACGCGGACGCCGGCGTCCATCATCGGAATCAGCCCTTCCTGGGCGAAGATCCAGAGCGGCAGAAGTCCGGCCACGATGCCCGCGCCGGTCGTCGCAAGCGTGACCGCGCCTCGAGTGGCGCGGCGCGGGGCGCGGGCGATGAACGCAGCGGCGGCGACCGCCAGCGGCACGGCGGTGGGAAGGAGGAATCGCGACTGCTGATGGGTGCTCATCACCCAGAAGAACGCTTGCACGGCCAGCGTCGTCGCGAGGACCGCAGGCCAGACCCGCGCTCGGCGGTGGCGCCAGCGATAGGCGATGAACGCAACGCCGGCGAGGCCGACGGCGGGGAGCACCGACCACTGCATCGCCCATGGCTCGGCGGGTGAGGGGGCCTCGCCGATGCCGAAGGCGATCCATTGCGACCAGAGTCGGGTGATGCCGCCGACGACGCCGCCCTCCGCGCCCCCCGCGGCGCCCCCCGCGGCACTGTGCGCGTCGCGGAAGATCGCCGCCTGCTCGGGCGTCCACCAGCCGAAGCCAAAGAGTCCGGTGAGGAAGGGGAAGGTCGGATTCCCCGTCGCGAGGGCGTTGCGCACGAGCCACGGAAGAAGCGTAACCAGGGCGACGGCGCCGGCGATCGCCAGCGGCGCGATCGCAGCCCCTCGGCGACGGAGCGCGAGGACGGCAACCAGCGGCGCGACCGCGAAGCCGACCGCGGTGAGTTTCGCGCTGCACGCGGCGCCGAGGAGGAGCCCGAGCGCGCCGCCGCTCTGCCATGCCGTGCGCGGCTCGCGCGTCACGAGGAGGAGTCCGACCGCAAGGAAGAGATTGACGAAGCCGTCGTTGTAGGCAAGCGTGCCGACGACGAGGTTCCACGGCGTGGCGAGGTAGAGCGTCGCGGCAAGCCACGCGCCGGGAGAGCCGGTCACGCGACGGGCAAGGACGCCGACGCCGGCGGCCGTGAGGAGCGTGACGAGCGACGCGAGGCATTGGGCGGCGATCGCGCCTCGCTCATCGCCGCCGGCGAGAAGGAAGAGATGCATGAACGCCGCTTCGACCGCGCTCGGGAAGGCCGAGTAGACGTTGTGCTGGAAGGTGGTCACGCCTCCCGCTGCGATCCACTCTTTGGGCAACTGCAGGTGATAGGAGAGGGCGTCGTAGCCGCCGAATTCGCTGCGCCAGAGCCAGCCCGGAGCGCTCGTCGCGGCGAGCAGAAGAACGCCAATCGGAAGCGCGGCCCCGAGGATCGACGGCGCGGCGTGCAGTTGCAAGCGCGGCATGCCCCCCTGACGCACGCGAAGGACGAGGAGGAGGAGGCCTGCGACGGTGATGGCCCATGTGGCCATGCCGCGCCCGATGAGCAGGATGCCGAGCCACCCGCAGAACAGATCGACGACGAGAGCCGCGGCGATGCCGAGTCCGGCGATGATGACGAGCGTCTCGCCGTCGCGCCGCCCGCGAATGCCCAGGGCCGGGGCGAGCCACGCGCCGAAGCCCGCGGCCATGCCGAGCCACAGAAGGGCGAGCGAACCCTGCGTACCCCAGATCGTCAGGCTCTCGACGATCACGTTGGTGTTGACCGGCCCCGTCCAGCCCGCGGCCAGGCCCATCGTTCCGAGGGACACAAGGATCGTGGCGATCAGGAGCACCATGCCGCGTCGATCGGGGGACTCGTCCATGGTCGCGGAGGATACGGCAGGCCCGGGCGACCGCTACGGTCCGACCGGCATCGGCATGCCCGCATCGATGGCCGAGGTCATTCGATAGCCGAGCTCCTCCATCATCGGTCGCGCGACCTGCTCGAACCGAGCGATGGCGTCGCCGGGCAGGGTGTTGGTGAAGGTGCCGATCTGGCCATTGCGGAAGTGGCTCTTCGGATCGCTCTCGCCGCGCTGCCGCCCGCCGGTGAGGCGCTCGAACGCCCCGGCTCGGACGCAGGCGTCGATGGCGGCGGGGGAGGCGTCGGCCTCGAGGAATCGCAGCATGCGCCCCGTTTCCCGCGCCGCGTCGGCGTGCATGTCCTCGTAGCGGACCTCCATGTAGCGGGAGCCAAGCTGCGAGCCCGCCCGACGGGCGAGGGTGATGTAGGGCGTCCAGTGTCGGGTCGCGAAGTACTCGGCGTAGTCGGCGACGGTGGCGAAACGGCTGGTGTTGTTGTCGCGGCTGAGGTGGGCCCAGCCGGAGGCGACGCCGTCGCGACCATCGCGGATGACATGGATGAACCGCGATCCGGGATAGAGCCCGTCGAGCAGTTGGATCGCCATCGCCGCCTCGGGGGTCTTGTCGCCAACCCATCGCACGCGGTCGGGTTCGGGCTTGCTCTCGATGTAGCGGGAGAGCGTGCGGTCGATGATGCACCGCAGGCAGGCAAGGGCATCGTCGTTGTCGAGCTTGAAGAGCACCTTCGCCTGGGCGTTGTGGCCCTCGATCGCCTGGGCAATGGCCGGCACGAGAACGCTCGTGAAATGCCCCTCGCCGTTGAGGGCCACCTCGGGGTGGGCGTTCAGCACCATCTGCAGCCAGGTCGTGCCCGACTTCTGGCAGCCGAGGACAAACACGGTGCCCATCCGGGCGACCCGATCGGACGCAGCCCGAGCCCGTTGAAGGAAGGTGGGGACGATTGCCATGCCCGAACGATCGGCAATCGACCGCAGCCCGCGCCAGAAACGATGGACCCGAGATGGGGGGGTATGGTGGCCGAGGTCTCTTCGAAGCGCGAGCCTCCGTCCAATGGGTCGATTCCCGGGCTAAAGGCTACCGCCTTTGTAGTCGCCACACCCAGGCCGCTGCAATTAGACATGCGACGGCCATGACGATCCAGGGCAATACGGCGACGAGGAAGAAAAGCCCGCTCAAATCCAATCGAAAACCAGCGAGGAATGGCTTTCCCAGTGACGCTCGGAACGCACGCCGCAGGGCGCTCAGTTCAATCGTCGTAAGCGACTGCAGGTCACACGCGCCGGCCTTTGCCGCCACATGCCGTAGGTCAACCGAACCCATGGCTGAATGGACAATCGCGCACGAGAAGCCTACGGAGAGGTCGATGGGTGCTGCCAAGTCTTCGAAGGCAGTCAGCTCGGCAATGCGAATATCTCGGGCCAGCTTCGCCAACGATTCTGGGTGACGTTCTTTCGACGAAACATCAGCGCTGAGTTCCGTCGCCAGATGAATGGAGCTGTCTTGGGCAAGCGCTGTGATGAGAGAAGGGGGAAGCTCGTTCGCACGTCGCACAAGGTCCGCGAGTCCCGAGTCCCGGACCTGCAGGATGAGCGCGTCCATTGCATGATCCATCAAGCTCAAGAGATATCCATCGGGATCTTCCTTCGCCTTGTAGTTCTCGCAGATGCGCTTAAGCTCGCTACTGAATTGCCCCGACTCAATCGCCGCGACCATTCTTTTCGCGATCGCAGCCTCATTCGGGCTGAGATCCCCGTCTGGGCTCCACCGCATGGAGAGTTCCGGCGATCCCTTCATGAACCCCGTCGGAATCGCGGGGATCGCCTTTCCTGACTCACTCCAGCGCCCGTCTGCTTCAAGGAGTCGCGTGATGTTCGGTTTGCGCTCACCCCGCAGTTCGGGAACTCGCTCGCGAAGAACCTCGAGTATCTCGACCGACCGAGGATCGTTCAGAAACGCAACGGGGTCATGCGGAACATCCGCGTCGATCGAGAGTGCGAGAACGATGCGCCTCTGCACCTCGGCGTCAACGCGGCTCGACTCAAGGATCCATGGCCGTATCTCGTCGTAGTAGCGGCTCAGGAGTCGATCGGTCTCCGCTCGTCTCGCCCGCTCAGCGATCCAGATCGCCGTGCCCGCGGCTACGAGCGCGACGGCGCCGACGAGGAGAGCGGTAACGGCGGTGTGACGATTGCGAACCAGAAGCTTGCGAGTGAGGTACCAGAAGGTATCGGGGGCGGCAATGAGCGGACGGTGGCTGAGGTAGTTACCGATGTCGTCGCCGAGTTCCGATGCCGACCGGTACCGCTCTGCACGGTCCTTTCGCAGTGCCTTGAGCGGAATCAGCTCGAGCTCGCGACGGAGCTGTGAAGCCAATTCTTCGAGCGGGAGTCGGCGCGCCTGAGCCACATTCTCGCCGTTCCTTCCCAAGGCAGACAGCCTCGTACTGGGCTTCGGCGGCTCCTCCTCACGAATGATCCGCTGGATTGCTGCATACCCCGCAGCGCGAAGAGTCTTGGGATCGAACGGCACGGCACCTGCGAGCAACTCGTACAGCACTACTCCCAGCGCGTAGACGTCCGTCCGCGTGTCGATGTCCGTCTCGGACATCTCCGCCTGTTCCGGACTCATGTACTCCGGCGTCCCGATCAAAACGCCGTGCTCCGTGTGGATGGTGCGATCGGTGAGCCGGCCGGCGAGCGCTTTTGCCACGCCGAAGTCAATGACGACAGGACGCGGCTCGCCGCCCTCAGCGACCGTCACGAGAACGTTCGACGGTTTGAGGTCGCGGTGAATGATCCCCTTCGTGTGGGCATGTTGGACCGCCTCGCACACCATCCCGAACAACCGAAGTCTTTGCTCGACGGTGAGCCGATGCCGATCACAATATTCCGTGATCGGCATTCCCTTCACATGCTCCATCACGAAGTACGGACGTCCACCGCTCGTTGACGTCACCGGGGTCGCGCCGGCATCGAACACCTTGGCGATTCCGGGGTGATGCATCAGTGCGAGCGCTTGGCGCTCTGCCTCGAATCGAGCGATGACGGTCTTGCTGTCCATCCCCGCTTTGATGACTTTAAGCGCTACGCGCTGCACGAAGGGCTCGCGCCGCTCTGCGAGCCAGACTGTGCCGAATCCACCCTCGCCCAGGATCTCGAGCAGTCTATAGGCGCCGATCATCGCCCCGGCTTGCTCGCCCGTGGGCTGGTGCGTTCCTGGCGCGAGCGGAGCGGTATCGGCGCTGCCGACTTGTGGTAGAGGGTTCGTCTCGGATTCGCTCACGCAACTCATCCTAACGCTGCCATCGAGCGAGCGCTGCCCTGACGTGCGCACTCGCAATCGTCCCCGGACAAACTCGATGGCTGTGCTTCCGCCCGCGAATGATCATCGATGACGACGGACTGGGACGGCCATAGGCAAGCTTGAGCGCCTTTCACAGGTCCCTTCGAACCGACTGTTCATCGTGGTACCCATCTGCAGCCAGGTCGTGCCCGACTTCTGGCAGCCGAGGACAAACACGGTGCCCATCCGGGCGACCCGATCGGACGCAGCCCGAGCCCGTTGAAGGAAGGTGGGGACGATTGCCATGCCCGAACGATCGGCAATCGACCGCAGCCCGCGCCACAAACCCACCAGCCCGTAGGCCGTCGCACGCGTCCCTCCGCCCGCTCTCGGCTCTCCGCTTTCCGCTCTCTCGCCGCCCCGCGGCGCGCCATTCGCTTTCTCCCTGGCACGGAACAGGACGTTCCCCGCCCCACGCCTTGGAGATGGCACCCATGTCGAGTCTTCGCCCCCTCGTTGACCCTCGTCCGCGCAGCCTTGGCTCTCGGTGGAAGGCCAGTTGTGCCCTCCTCATGGGCATCTTCTGCGCCCTTCTCCACCTTCCGTCGGCGTCGGCCGGCCAGGTGCAGGACTTCGTGCGGGTCCGCGGCCTCGAGGGCGACGTGCTGGTCGGCATGGGACTGCTGGTCGGGCTCGAGGGGACGGGCGACTCCATGAAGGACTCGACCATCGCCGGGCAGCCCTATGCCCAACTGCTCAAGACCCTGGGCAACATCGATGCGACGCAGCGCGATTTCCTGAAGAACAAGACGGTCGCGATCGTCATGGTCACCGTCGAGATCCCCTACGGCGGGGCCCGCATCGGCGACCGAATGGACGTCAAGGTCTCGGCGATCGGCAACGCCAAGAGCCTCAAGGGCGGCCGCCTCGTCTCGACCCCGATGCTGCCCGACGTCGTGCCGGCGGACCGTTCGATGTGGATTCCCTACGCGACCGCCGAGGGGGGGCCGGTCGAGACCTTCACCGACAGCCAAACCAACGGCGTGATCCGCAATGGCGGCCGCGTCGTCCGTGACGTCATCAAGAACCCCTACGACGGCGATCGGGTCACGCTGGTGCTGGAGCCCCGCTATCAGGGCTTCACCGCCGCGACGGCGATCGCCGCGGCCATCAACGACGAGGTTTCGGTCGCCGGCGACACGAGCGTCGCGTCGGTCATCGACCACCAGACGATCCAGATCCGCATCCCGCGCAAGTCCCTCGATCGCCGCACCGAATACGTCGCCCAGATTCTCGGCTTCCCGATGTCCGCCGACGCTCTTCGCCTGCGCGGCAAGATCATCATCGACATGCGCCGCAAGGTGATCACCGTCGACGAGTCGGTGCAGTTGCGGCCCAGTGCCGTGAGCGCCGACGGCCTTCGCATCGTCTCGATCACGCCGCCGCCGCAGGCCACGCCGGAGAACCCGATCGCCACGACCGCGGCCTGGACCGGCGTGGCGACCGACGTGCGTGACCGCTCTTCGGTGAAGCTCCGCGAGCTGGTCGAGTCGCTGAAGCAGCTCGACGTCGCCTTCGACACGCAAGTGGCGATCATCCAATCCCTCGAACGGCAGGGCGCTCTCACCGCGGAGATCGTCGTCCAATGATCGCTCCCGCGGCCATCGCCGGCACCAGTTCGGCCCTACGCCCGGACCGTCCGGCGAGCATGGCGACGGAGCGATTTCAGTCGCTGCTCGCCCAGGCAGCGCCCGCCGCCAAGGAGGGCGACCCTGATCCGGCGACCGAGCGGCACGTTCGGGAGAAGGCCCACGCCTCGGCCGAGACGCTCGTCGCCCAGACGCTCATCGCCCCCTTGCTCGCCCAGCTTCGCGACACGAATCACGCGCCGGAACCCTTCGGCGTGAGCGAGGCGGAAAAGCGCCTCGGCCCGGTCTTCGACGAGCGCATCGCCACGCAGGTCGTGCGGCGCAGCAAGTTCCCGATCGTCGCCCAGGTGGAACGCTCGTTGCTCAAGCGCAGCGGACTTGACGTCGTCCGCGGCGGCGCTGGGCCGACCGCCCATCGCTCCGCGGCATCCCCGACCGGACTTCGCAAGGACCTCCACGCATGAGCCGACCCGCCGATCCCATCGCTGACGGATTCGCGTCGCTCGAATCGACGCTGCTCGCCCAGGAGACCTGCTACCGACGACTTCGCGAGCTGGTCGCGACCCGGCGCGAGGCGATTCGCACCGCCGACCTCGAGCTCCTCAAGACCACGCTTGATGAGGAGCGGCGCGTCATCACGCGCGTGGCCGAACTCGACCGGACCCGCACCGACGTCGCCACCGCCCTGGCCAAGCGACTCGGGGCGCTGCCGGCGCCGTCGAGCCCGCGCGAACAACGCGTCCCGCCGATGAGCACGCTCGCGGCCAAGGCCCCGACGCCGCTGCGCGATCGGCTGCTGGCCATCGCCGATCGGCTACGAATCGAGATCGAGGCGGTTCGCCACGAGTCTGGTGTCGTCCGGGCCGCGGCAGAGACCCTCGCCCAGCACGTCGCGGGCATTCTCCAGTCGGTCTCCTCGGCCTTCGCCACCACCAAGACCTACGGGCGCGGCGGGCGATTCGCCACCGCCGGCGCCATTCGCAGCATCGACATCAAGAGCTGACGCGCAGCGTCACCAGCCTCTTCCACGAGACGATCCATGGGACTCAGCGGCGCACTTCAGATCGGCCAGTCGGCACTCCTCGCGAGCCAAGCGGGCATTCAGGTCGCCGGCAACAACATGGCCAACGCGGCGACCCCCGGCTATCACCGGCAGGTCGGCAGTCTCGTGCCGGCTCGCGATGACCGCGTCGGCTTCAACTCCTTCGTCGGCACCGGCGTGGTCCTGCGCGACATCAGCCGCGTGGTGGACTCCGCGCTCCAGACCCGCGTCCGCGGGGCGATCTCGAAGGAGCAGGGGACCTCGATCGACCAGCGCTACCTCTCCTCGATCGAGTCGCTCCAGAACGAACTGAGCAGCAACGACCTCTCCTCGCGACTCAGCGAGTTCTTCAACAGCTTCAGCGAGCTGGCCAACAATCCCAACGACGACGCGATCCGGTCGGTGGTCCTTCGCCAGTCAGGCGGCATCGCCAACCAGATCCAGTCGCTCCGCGGCGACTACGTGCAGTTGCGCGACGAGATCGACCGGTCGCTCGGCACGAGCATCGAGGCCGCCGACGGCCTGCTCAACCAGATCGCCGCGATCAACTCCCAGATCACGCAGACCGAGCAGGGGGCCGCCCAGGCCAACGGCCTTCGCGATCGCCGTGACGCCCTCGTCGACGAGCTCAGCAAGTACCTCGACGTCAACACCGTCGAACAGGCCAACGGCGCCCTCGACATCTTCGTGGACTCGATCCCGATCGTGCTGGCCGGCGAAAGCCGCGGCATCGAGCTGCGCACGACCTCAAGCGACGGCAGCCGCGTGGTCCAGCTTCGCGTGCGCGAGGACGGAAGCACGCTGTCCCCCAACGACGGCTCGATCGGAGCGCTCTTCCGGCAGCGGGCCGACACGGTGGATCCGGCGATCGACTCCCTCGACACCTTCGCGTCGCAGTTCATCTATCAGGTCAATCGCGTGCACAGCCAGGGGCAGGGGAAGAGCGGTTGGAGTTCGGTGACGGGCCTCCAGAAGATGCTCAGCGCCACCGATCCGCTCAACGCCGACGCGACCGGAGCCCCGTTCCCCTTCAGCAACGGCTCCTTCAAGCTCGACGTGACCAACACCGCGACCGGCCTTCGCGAGACCTCGCAGATCCTCGTCAATCCCGCGACGATGTCGCTCACCGACCTCGTCACCGCGATCAACACCTCGGGGCTCTCGAACGTCACGGCCAGCCTGACCTCGGACAACCGGCTCAAGCTCACCGCCGCGGCGGGCTACGAGCTGAGCTTCTCCGACGACTCGAGCGGCACCCTTGCCGGCCTGGGCGTCAACGCCCTCTTCGGCGGCACCGACGGCTCGAACATCGAGCTGAACGCCGCCGTCCTCGACGATCCGCGGCTTCTCGCGACGTCGAAGGACCACGTCGACGGCTCGAATGGCAGCGCCCTCGACATGGTGGCGCTCGAGGACCTGAGCATCGCCGACCTCGGCGGCCGTTCGCTGCGCGGGTACTGGCAGGCCCACGTGAACGACCACGCCGTCCGCACCTCGGCGGCCAACGACCAGGCCGACGGGGCCCGCCTCGTTCGCGAGAGCCTCTCCGCCCAGGCCGAGGCCGTCAGCGGGGTGAGCATCGACGAGGAGGCGATCGACCTCATGAGCTACCAGCGGCAGTTCCAGGCCGCGGCCCGCTACATCACCACCATCGACGAGGCCATGCAGACGTTGCTCTCGATCAAGTAATCGCTGCGCGTCCCAGCGCGGCGTCTGCGTCGGCTCGCCGTCCCTCCCTCTCCCGATCTCGCCCGACGCCGCGCCCACCGGCGGCACGCCCCTTGCCTCACCCACCGGACCGACCGTGAACCCGATCCCGTCCAACCTCAGCCGCGTGCCGACCCTGCTCGGGTCGCGACTCTCCTCGAGTTCGATCGCGGAGTCGACCCGCCAGATGCTCCGGCTGCAGGAGCAGCTTGCCAGCGGCAAGGCCATCAACCGGCCCAGCGACGACGTCGTCGGCACCAGCGCGATCTCGGTCCTCGACGACCGCATCGAACGGCGCGGCCAGCGACAGAAGAACCTCGCCGAGGCTCAGGCCATGGTGGACGCCATGGATGGCTCGCTCAACGACCTCACCGATCTCATGCAGCAGGCCAAGGCGGTGGGCCTCTCCCAGATCGGCGTCGGCAGCGACTCTGCAACCCGCAAGAATCAAGCCCAGGTGATCGACGCGATCCTCAGTGCCGCGGTCGACATCGGCAATCGCGAGCAGCGGGGGATCCACCTCTTCGGCGGGTCGGCCCATCGCGCCGCACCGCTCCAAGGACTCAACGGCGGCTACCGGTACGTCGGCGAAGGTGACGGCATGATCACCGACATCGGCCTCGCCTCGGGCGTGCCGGTGACGATGAGTGCCGAGCAGGCATTCGGGGCGCTCTCGGCCCGCGTCGAGGGCTTCGTCGACCTCAACCCCTCGATGACCGCGACCACCCGACTGGTTGACCTGAACGGCGCCCGGGGATTGGGCGTCAGCCGCGGCTCCTTCACCGTCACCGTCAACGCGGTGCAGTCGACGGTGGACCTCAGTGATGCCGAAACGGTCGGCGACGTCATCACCCGCCTTCAGGACGCGATTCAGGCCACCGATCCCGGGGCGACCGTGGCGATCGACGCGACCAACGGCGGCATGCTCGCGATCACCCCGAGCGCCGGCAGCACGGTCACCATCAGCGATGGGGCGACCGCCGCCACGGCGTCGGACCTCGGCCTGCTCGGCACCTTCGCCGGGGGCGTGACGACGACCTCGAGCGATCTCGATCCGCGCATCACCGAGCTCACGCCGCTCAGCGCGATGCCGGGACTGACCCTGCCGCTGGGCACGATCCGCATCCGCAATTCCAACCAGGTCCGCGACCTCGACCTCTCCGGGGCCAGCACGGTCCGCGACCTCATGAATGCGACCGAGGCCTTGGGCATCGGCGTGCGCCTCGAGATCAACGAGTCCGGCGACCGGCTCAACGCCAAGAACGAACTGAGCGGCGGCATCCTCTCGATCGAGGAGATCGGCGGCGGAACGACCGCGACCGCCCTGGGCATTCGCAGCTTCCACTCGACGACGCTCCTGGCCGACTTCAACGCCGGTGAAGGGGTCGGGCAGGTGAGCGGGAGGAGCGATCCCCAGACCGGGTTGCCCGATCCCTCCCTCAACACCGACTTCCGGGTCACGGTGAAGGACGGGCGGAGTTTCGACGTCGACATTCAGGGAGCGACGACCGTCCAGGACATCCTGGATCTCATCAACAACGGAGCGGTTGCCGCGGGCATCACCGCCCTCGAGTTCTCCGCGGGACTCGCCGCAAGCGGCAACGGCATCGAACTCACCGACAGCACCGTCGGCACGACGACGAGCGTCACCGACCTCAACGACTCGCCCGCCGCCCACGACCTGGGCATCCTCGGATCGACGAGCAGCGCAACCTTCACCGGCGAGGACCGCGCAACGGTTGCGGTCGAAAGCGCGTTCAGCCACTTGATGGCCCTGCGGGACGCCCTTTTGTCCAACAACGAGGATGGCATCAGCTTTGCCACCGGTCGTCTGGATGACGACATCAGCCGCGCCGTCGAGGCGCGGGCCGACATCGGCGTCCGGGCCCAGCGCATCGAGAGCGCGACGACCCGTGAGGAGGACCTCGGGGTACAGGACGAGTCCCTTCGGTCCCAGGTGCAGGATCTCGACTACACGGCTGCGGCCATTCGCTTCTCCAACCTCCAACAGATCCTGCAGGCCGGCTACCAGACAGCGGCGGCCGCCCAGCAGTTGACCTTGCTCGACTTTCTCGGTTGACGGATGACGGACGACAGATGATCGGCGTTGGTCCGCGGCCGGACGGACGTCGAGGACGGAGTTCCAGGGTCGCCTTCCCAATTTCGGTGGGACAGGCACTCCACACCAAGGATTGGACCACCAAGGATTGGTCGGCCGCAGGAAACGGAGCGTTCCATGTTTGTTCAGACCACCCGCTTTGGTCAGGTTGATGTGGATGAGGAGCGAGTCATCCTCTTCCCGGCCGGACTGCTTGGGTTCTCGAGCTACCGCCGCTTTGCGCTGCTGCAGCCCGACGACCAGGGCATCTTCTTCTGGCTCCAGTCCATCGAGGCGCCGGACCTGGCCTTCGTCGTGACCGATCCCGCGCTGTGGATCGCCGACTTCCAGGCCCAGATCCGCCGCGAGCAGATGGACGAGCTTGAGCTCGGCGACCTGGCCGACGCCCAAGTGCTGGTGATCGTGAACAAGCGCGATGGGGCGCTGACGGCGAACCTGCAGGGGCCCCTGGTCATCAATGCGAAGAACTGCCGTGCGATGCAGCTCGTCCTCGCCGAGAAGCGATGGACGACGCGGCACACGCTGATGCAGCTCTCCGAACCCGTGCGAGCCGCGTCGGCTTGAGCACGGTCCCACCGAACGAAAGTCCCCAAGGACGGGGCACACCCGCGTCAGCCATACGCGTGTTCAGAGTTGACGGCGCCGCGCCAATCGAGGCTGGTTGGCAGGCGGGTCGCGACGAGGCATCGCGACCGCATCCAAGGAAGGAGCCCGCACATGCTGGTCCTCTCTCGACAGAGGGATGAGACGATCATGATCGGCGACGACGTCGAACTGACGATCGTCGACATCAGGGGCGACAAGGTCCGAATCGGGATCAAGGCCCCATCCACCGTCGCCGTGCACCGCAAGGAGGTGTACGACGCGATTCGAAACGAGAACCAACAGGCCGCGGGATTCCGCGGTGAGATCACGGCCTTCCGGCCGCGCGGCGTGACCGTGCGACCCGAGCGCCGTTCTGAGGGCGGGACGGTCCTGCCTGCAGCGGCGCGCATCGCCGCACGCACCGACGGCCGGCGCGACATCGCCTGAGCGATTTCCGGCTCGAGCCTTCCAGTCAAGGAGGATTGCCATGGCTCGGATTAACACGAATGTCTCATCGCTGATCGCGCAGAACAACCTCAAGCGATCGGGCTCCGACCTCCAGGTGCGACTCCAGCGCCTTTCCACGGGTCTACGCATCAACCGCGGCGCGGACGACCCCGCCGGCCTCATCGTCTCGGAGCGCTTGCGCAGCGAGATGAAGGGAATCGGCACCGCCATCGACAACTCCGAGCGGGCCAGCTCGGTCATCTCGACCGCGGAAGGCTATCTCGCCGAGGTCGCCGACCTTCTCAACGGCATCAAGTCGCTCATCGTGAAGAGCGCCAACAGCGGCGGCGTGAGCAAGGACGAGGTCGGCGCGAACCAGCTGGAGATTGACTCGGCCATCGAGTCCATCACCCGCATCTCGAACACCGCGAGCTTCGCCGGCCTGCAGCTCCTCAACGGCAACCTGGGGTACATCACCTCCGGCATCAACGCCGCGGACATCGCCGGCGCCAACATCCACGGCGTCCAGTTCGGCACCGACAATGACATTGCCGTCGCCGTCGAGGTGGTCCAAAGCGCCCAGACGGGGCAGCTCTTCCTCTCCGGCAACACCGCCGGCGCCGCGGGTGCGCTCCTCTCAAGCGTCACCCTCGAGATCGCCGGCCCGCTGGGCGTCCAGTCGCTTACCTTCGTCTCCGGCACGGCGCTCTCCGCCGTCGCCGCGGGCGTCAACCTCGTTCGCGACACGACGGGCGTCTCCGCGACCCTGGTGGATTCGACCGACCAGACCTCGGGCCTGGTCTTCAACTCGACCAACTACGGCAGCGACTCGTTCGTGAGCGTGAAGAAGATCGGCGAGGGCGGTGCGTTCTTCGCCACCTTCGACCAGCAGAACGGCAACCAGACCAACCGCGATTCGGGCCAGGACGTGCGGGCCATCGTGAACGGTGCGGTTGCGACGGGCGACGGGACCTCGATCTCGCTCAACACGCCGGCGCTTTCGCTTGCGGTCGACCTGACCACGGCGTTCGCGACGACGATCAACGGCACGCCGTCGAGCTTCCACATCACCGGCGGCGGCGCCAACTTCCAGCTCGGGCCGGCGGTCGACGCCACCCAGCAGGTCGGCGTCGGCATCCAGTCGATCGCGGCGACGCGCATCGGCGGCACCGACATCGAGGGCGTCCGCTACTTCCTCGACAGCCTCAAGAGCGGTCAGCCCAACTCGATCCTCTCGGATCGGGCGGAGCAGGCCTCGAGCGTTCTGGACACGGCAATCACCGACATCGCGGTGATGCGGGGCCGCCTCGGCGCCTTCGAGCGCAACACGCTCCAGACCAACATGAACGCCCTGCAGATCGGTTTGGAGAACATCACCTCGAGCGAGTCGAAGATCCGCGACGCGGACTTCGCGGCGGAAACCGCCCAACTCACCCGAGCCCAGATCCTCCAGCAGGCGGGCACTTCGGTTCTGGCGACCTCCAACTCGAGCGCCCAGAACGTGCTGAGACTCCTCCAGTAAGTCGAGCAGCGCCGATAACGCGGTTTCCCGACCGGATTCCGCCTCACGACACTCGTAAAGCCCCTCGGCCTCACCGCCGGGGGGCTGTTCTTTGTCCTCATCGCTGGAGTTCTTGACCCCAAGGACCGGGAAACGAACTGCTGGGCTGAAGTCACCCCCCACGCCTTCCGATGACCCTCTGGACCGCTCTCTCCGCCGCGGCCGCGCGGAACGGAGCGATCGGAACGGTAGCAGGATGCGTTCCGGTGACAGGCAGGATCGGGGCGATGCGGAGGATCCGCTCGCGTCCCAAAGCCCATCGCGCGTGGCGTTGGGTCGATCGGAACCATCGTGAGGTCCGATCCACAAGGCCCGGCCCCCGACGTCTAGGTCGGGCCGGTTCACGGAGGACAACAGCAGTGAGTCGTATCAATCAGAACATCTCGTCGCTGATCGCCCAGCGCACGCTGGGTGCTCAGAACCGAGGCTTGCAGACTAGTCTGCAACGCCTCTCGACGGGTCTCCGCATCAACCGAGGTGCTGACGACCCGGCAGGTCTCATCGCCAGCGAGAACCTGCGAGCCGAGAAGAGCGCCATCAACAGCGCCATCTCCAACGCCCAGCGAGCTGACCAGGTCGTGAACGTCGCCGAAGGCGGTCTCCAGGAAGTTTCGAACATGCTGGTCGAACTTCAGGGCCTCGTCGGCGCGACGGCCAACGAAGCGGGCGTTTCCGCAGAGGAGAAGGATGCGAATCAGCTGCAGATCGACTCGATCCTGCAGACGGTCGACCGCATCGCGAATGCGACGAGCTTCCAGGGATCGAAGCTCCTCAACGGCAACTTTGACTACACCACGTCGGGCGTCAATGCTGGCATTACGGACGTCAGCATCAACGGCGCACGGCTCTCGGACAACGGTTCGGCTCGGGCGGTCACGGTCACCGTGCTCACCTCGGCCCGCACCGCCGGCGTGTACCTCTCGACGGGCGCCACGTTCGCCAACGCCGGCTCCGGCGAAGTCACCTTCGAAGTCACCGGCACGAAGGGTGTGCAGCAGTTCACCTTCGCGTCGGGCACCTCGCAGTCCGACATCATCGACGCCGTCAATTCCTACAAGGACCAGCTCGGCGTGTCCGCCGCTCAGGACACCACCGACACGGCCCGCGTCAACATCCGCTCGACGACCTACGGCAGCGATGCCTTCGTCCGCACGAAGGAACTCGCCAACCAGGGCGCGACGGACTTCATCTTCGCCTCCGCCGCAGCCGCGACGGGGACCAACGACCTCAAGCAGTACGGCAGGGATGCGACCGTTCTCATCAACGGTACGCAAGCCACTACGAATGGTTTGACGGCGCGGGTCTCTACGGACGGATTCGACGTCAATGTTGCACTCGATGGCGCCGCCTCGCTCAACAGCGACGGTCAGGCCACGCAGTTCTACATCACGGGCGGCGGTGCGAACTTCAGTCTCGCACCGAAGGTGAATCTGGCCGGCAAGGTGTCGCTCGGCATCGAGACGGTGACCACGGGTAACCTCGGCTCAGAGGCCGAAGGCTTCCTCTCCGACCTCAAGTCGGGTGGTTCCGCCAACGTGCAGAACGGCGACCTCTCCTCGGCTCAAACCATCATCGAGCAGGCGATCAAGCAGGTCTCGAGTCTCCGTGGCCGTCTCGGCGCGTTCCAGAAGAACGTCGTCGGCGCGACCATCTCGAGTCTTGGCGTGTCGCTTGAGAATACGACCGCTGCTGAGAGTGCGATCCGCGATACCGACTTCGCCGCCGAAACGGCGTCGCTCACCCGGTCGCAGATCCTCAGCCAGGCCGCGACCCAGTCGCTCGCCTTGGCCAACTCCAGCCCGTCCGCCGTTCTCTCGCTCCTCGGCTAAGCCCGAGGAATCGACTGAACGGGGCGGAGGTCCCGGGAGATGAGATGCCGCGGCGGGCCGAAAGGCCCGCCGCGGTGGTTTTTGTCGATGTCGCGTGACGGCGCTCCGGCTATGGCTGCGCCGCGCGGTGGCGCTCGTACCGAAGGACGCCGGGCTCCGAGCCCGGGCCCGCTGCGCTGAAGCCGCTGACGCGGAGGACGCCCTGCGATCCGACGAGGTCCGGCAGGGTCTCGGCGATGACCAGCCGCACGCGATCGTCGGCGAACGCATGGGCCACCAGCGCGTTGGCCGCCTCGCTCGCATAGCCGCGGCGCCGCTGGTCGCTCACGATGCCGTAGCCGATCTCGACCGTGCCGTCAGCGGGCGGTCCCTTGAAGCCAGCCGTCCCGATGAGGGTCGGCCGGTCGCGCGGATCGGGGAGGATCACGAAGTACATCCACCACGCCGCCTCGTCGGGGCGTTCGTCGAGCCGCGCCTTCACCCAGCGGAAGGCAGCCTCATCCAGGAAGTCCGGCGGCCAGGTCGGCGGCACCCGGACGCTGAGGTGGTGGGCGAGGGCGATTGGGCCGTCGATCGCCGCCTCCAGCGCGCGGGCTGTGGCCGGAATGAGCTGAAGCCGGGCGGATTGCATCATGTGCCGACACTGTATCCGCGGCGCCGAGCGTGCATGGCCCACGGGTCAGGTGACGGGGTGCTCGGAGCGATCGTGGGACGCGTCGAGGAGCGCCGGCTCGACGTGAATGAGGACGTCGCGGATGCGGGTGTCGTCCTCGCGGATCCGGTCCTTCACGCGATGGGCGAGCGTGTGGCTGTCGCGCACGTTCATCGCCCCGTCGACGTGTACGTGCAGGTCAACGAAATAGTCGAAGCCGATCTTCCGGATCCGGCACTTGTGGGCGTCGATGACCCCATCGACCTGCATCGCGGCGCGGAGGACGTTGGTCTCGAGCGTCTTCGGCGGGGCCGTGTCGAGCAGCTCGGCGAGGGCGGGGCGGATGAGGCGAATCGCGTTGAAGACGATGAACGCCGCGGCGACGATCGCGGCGATGTCGTCGCTTCGCTCATAGCCGGGCCCGCCGATGATCGCGACGAGAATGCCGACGAAGGCCGCGGCCGAGGTGATCGCATCGCTCCGGTGGTGCCAGGCGTCGCTCGTGACGGCGAGGCTCTCGGCGCTCTCGCCGGCCTTGAGCACGAATCGGAAGAGCGTCTCCTTCACGACGATCACGGCGACGAGGACGACGAGCGTGAACGCGGCCGGCGTATGGTGCGGCGTGATGATCTGCCGGATGGCCTCGACGGTGATGACCACCGCCGCGGCGAGGAGCACGATCGAGACGACGATCGAGGCGAGCGGCTCATACTTGCCGTGCCCGTAGGGATGGTTGTCGTCGGCGGGGCGCTCGGCCATGCGCAGGCCGGCCCAGACGATGAGCGAGGTGAAGATGTCGCTCGTCGACTCGATCGCATCGGCAAGCAGAGCGGCGGAATTGCCGACCACGCCGGCAATCGCCTTGATTGCCGCGAGCGCGACGTTCACGAGGATGCCAAGGGCGACGGCGCGCAGCCCCGCCTGGGTGGACGGGCGTCCACCGGCCGGGGGGGGCGATGACGGTGCGGAGGTCATGCGCAGGTCACGAGCTCGGCAATGGATGCTCCGGGCGAGCGAGGCCACGGGCCATCGATGCGTCGCATCGGCACGCTACCACGGACGCCCGCTCGCCGTCGGTGGCCACGCGCCGGGCGAGCGCCGGCGAGCGTTGGTCTGCGAAGGTCGATCCGGTCGAGAACTCCACGCGATGGGCCCGGGGTGCGCGACCGAGCGTGGAATCTCTGGCATGATGCCCGGAGATTCCCGAAGAACGCCCGCCGCATGTCCGCGATACCCACACCGACTCCCATCGCTCCCCCCGACACCCCGTGCGTCGGCTGCGGCTATGGCGTCGGCCTGATGCCCACGGACGGCGTGTGCCCGGAGTGCGCGACGCCCGTCGCCACATCGCTCCGCGGTGATCTTCTCTGTCACGCCAATCCCGACTACGTACGAACGATCGCCCGCGGCCTGCTCCTGGTGATCATCGGCTCGGCGGTGACGATGTCGTGGTGGGTCATCACGCCGGTGACGATGGCGGCAATCGTCCCGAGCGGGCTCCTGTCGTTCGCTCAAGCCTTCCTTCTCATTCAGGCGACCGATTTCCTCGGCGCTGTGTTGTTGCTGGTCGGCTGGTGGTGGGCGTCGACGCCGAATCCCGCGGTGCAGGATCCGGCTCGCGACGTCCGATCGCGCCGATGGCTGCGCGGGCTGCTCTGTCTCATTGCCGCCATCACAGGGATCGGGTTCGTCGGCGTCGCTGTGCCGGCCTTTGCGGCGGCCGGCTTGTCAGGCGTTTCGGGCAATATCTCTATCAATACGAACACGAGGATCCCGCCGGTGCTGGTGTTGGCGATGGCGCTGCGCCTGACGCTGGTCCTGGCCCGAACGATGCGGTTCTTCGTCGGTCTGACGTACCTGCGGACGCTCGCCCTCCGCATTCCCGATCGTGAACTCGAGCGCGCGGCGAAGCGGCAACTCTGGATCTTCCCGCTGAGCATGACGGTCGGCTGGGCCGCCATCGTCGGGCCGCTGGTCGGCGTGTACCTCTACTTCGCGATGCTCGTCCGTTTCCTCCGGGCCGTGGCCCGTGCCGGGCGCCGACGCTCGTCCGGCTAAGGGCACGCGCCCCACGCACCGAGCAGGATCGCCAGGTCCGAGGCGTCGACATCGCCGTTCAGGTCAAGATCGGCGAGCGAGTCGGGCTGCCCCCATTCGCCGAGGAGGATCGCCAAGTCCGACGCTCCGACGAGTCCGTCGGCGTCAACGTCGGCAGGGCAGGGAAGCGATCCGCCGGCGAGGGCGCTCAGCGAGCCGAAGCAAGAGGCCGTCGGGTTTCGCTTGCCAAGGCCAAGATCGGCGATGAGCTTCCCGTTCGTCGGCGGCACGCTCAGGGCGAGTCCGCCGAATGCCGATTCGACGTGCACGGGAATCTCGGGAAGCGGCAACGTCCAGCTCATCGCGATCGGACGGCTGCCGCCAAGACTCACCTTCGAGGCGAACTGCACCTCGACCCCGCTGGCCACGGCGTTGCCGCTGCCGTCGAAGAGCCACGCCGCACCGGGCGCGGTGAGCGAGACGCTCATGTCGGTGAAGACGAGGTTGGTGCGGGCGGTGAGCGGCACGATCGCCTCGTTCGCGACGGTCGTGAGCGCGACGCCGTCGAGCGTCATCGAGCTCGGCAGCTCGTCGGTGCCGCAGCCCTTCCAGAGCGTTCCGACGATCTGGCCGATGACCTCGAAGGTGAGGTAGATGAAGCGACCGCTGGGCAGCGTGAAGGAGATCGCGAGGGTCGTGTCGACGGTGGGGGTGTCGACGAGATCGAACGAGGCCTGCTCGGTGACGAATCCGGGGAAGTAGCCGCGGCCCGCCATCGAGACGCCGTTCACGATGTCCTGCGGTGCGCCGACGACGTAGGACTCGCCGTCGGCGGAGATCCCGACCGCGTGTCCGTAGGCCGGCTGATCGCCCGGCGCGAGCGAGTCCGCGGGCGGCTCGAGTTGGGCGACGAAACCCCACGTCCCAGCGTCACGTCGGAGAACGTAGGCCTTGCCGAAGTTGAACGAGGCTGTCGGCGCGCCGACGCTGGCCGCATCGCCGCGCACGGCGATCGCCGAGCCGAAGGCTGCGAAGAGATTCTGCCCCGGGGCACGCAGCGTCTGCGTCAGCTCCCACGTGCCCTGATTCTTCGCATAGACCATGACCGCGCCGGCGTTCGTCTGGTTCGATCCGGGAACGTCTTCATCGTTGAAGGGATCGCCGACCATCACCTGGTCTCCGGCGACGGCCACGGCGGCGCCGAAGTAGTTGATCCCGTTCGCGGGGTGGTAGTCGATCTTTTGCTGTTGACTCCACGCGTTGCCGGTGCGGGCGAAGAAATAGACCGAGGTGTCGTTGGCTTGCAGCGGGCCCGGCGCGCCGACGACGGCGAGCGATCCGTCGGCGGAGAGCGCAATCGAGGAGCCGAGCTGTTCGCTCTCGTCGTTGACGGTCGGCACGAGCTCGGTGGCCGCGGACCACTGCCCGCCGCTCCGCGTGAACACCCATGCCGAATCAGGCTGGACGCCGGCGAAGGTCACGCCCACTTGCCCGATGGCGAGCGTGTTGCCGTCCTCCGAGAGCGCGATGCTCGTGCCGAAGCGCAGCCACGCGCCAGGCGAGGGCTGGGTGAGGCGAGCTTGCTTCGTCCACACGCTCGAACCGGACGGACGCGTGAAGACATAGACCGAGCCAGCGTTCGGCATCGACTGACCAAGGCGGTCGCCCGGCGCTGCGATGGCGGCGGTGAGACCGTCGGCTGAGAGCGCAATCGACTCGCCGAACAGGGCACCGCCCGCAAACGCGTCGTCGGGAGCGAGTTGTCCGGTCTCGACCCAATCAGCGCCGCTCTTCGAGAAGCTCCGCACAAGCCCGTCGCCGCCATCAAAGCCTGATCCGCCGACGAGGGCGATCGAGCCGAGCGCGTCCATGGCCACGCCGCTGCCCCACGCGTCGAAACTCGCGCCTTGCGGAAACGAACCTTGGTCGCACAGTCCGTCCGCCGACGCGATGGAGGCGAGCCCGCTCGTTGCGAGAACGAGGGCAGCGACGGCGTGACGTGTGTTCCGGTTCCCCATCGATGGCTCGCTCTGAGGGTGCGACGCGGCCGTGGGTGGCCGTCGTCAGGATGACCTGAGCAGCGGAGTTCGCAAGGGAATTCCCAGGAACTGCCGGTTCGCGAGGTCCTTGGCGTCCGGAATGGACTTCGCCCACGGAACCCCGTCAACGCAACCGCCCCGGTTCCTCAGGGGAGGAAGCCGGGGCGGCTGTCAGCAGTCGGGTCACTCGAGCCGGGAGGTCACTTCGCCATGGCGACGAGCGAGTCGAAGGTCTTCGGATCCTCAATCGCGATCTGGGAGAGCATCTTCCGGTTCAGGAGGACGCCCTTCTTCTGGATCGCATTGATGAAGACGCTGTACCGCGTGCCACGCATGCGGCAGGCGGCGGTGATGCGGGTGATCCAGAGGCCACGGAAGTCACGCTTCTTCGCTCGGCGATCGCGCCAGGCGTAGCGGCCGGCGCGCCAAAGGGCCACCTTGGCCTGTTGCTTGTGACGACTCTTGGTACCGAAGAAGCCACGGGCTTCGCGAAGAAGCTTGCGGCGGGCTTGCGTGCGGGCTGCGCCCTTACGTGCACGTGCCATGGGGAAACCTCATTGAGGGCGGACGTCGGGGGAGGGTTGAGGGTGGTTGACCCTTGAGTCCTCGCTTCAAACCCGAACGGCCAGCGGTGCGGAATGGAAAAAACGGTGGGTGGGCTGCGACGGAAGAAGCGGGGGCTTACTTCTTGGTCGCCTTCCAGTTGGCCTTCGCGGCCTGAGCAGCCTCGCGCTCCTTGCGGAGCTCGTCGGCCTCGTGCTGATCCTCGCTGCGAAGCGGACGGAACAGCATCTTGCTCAGTGCCTTGAGGTCACCGGCGCGAGCGTACCGGTTCTTGCGGTAGCTCTGCACCTGCGTGCCGGTCTTGTTGGACTTCAAGTGGCGGCTCGCCGGTGCGCGGAAACGGATCTTGCCACTCTTGGTGATCTTGATCCGCTTCAGCAGGCCCTTGTGGCTCTTGTTCTTTGGCATGGTCGATTCCCGGCCAGATCGCCCCGTCTCGTCGAGGGGGGCTTGGAGGTCCCCGAAGGGGGATCGGGAAAGGTAGCGGAATGCCCCGGTGGCCGCAAGGCAGTCCACCGGCCGATTTTCGCCGAACGAGCCGCGGCCCAACGCTCAGTGGAGAAGGAACGCGTCCACGCCAGCTCCGGCACCGCTGCCACCGCCGGGCGGCGCGAGCAGGGAGTCTGCCCGATCGCCAAAGGGCAGCCAGATGTTGTCGCCATTGCCGCCGCCGGCGGGAAGCCCGGGGAGCGGAAGGTAGGGGGAGGAACTGAAGAGGATCGCCCCGTCTGAGAACAGGAGGTTCTGGCCCCGCCCGCCGTGGCTGGCGCTGTTGAGGGCAACCGACTTCACCGTCTCCCCGTCGCGCTTCAGGTCGACCAGCGGATTGCGGTCGCCCACCACGGCTGCAATCGGTCCGTTCTGCCAGCGAGGACGTCGTTCGCCGGTCGCGACCTGATAGGCGTAGCAGCCGTTCGGGTCATGGTCGCCCGGGCAGCAGAGGCAGCCGAGCGAGCAGTAGTGGCCATCCTTCAGCACGTTCAGGTTGTCGGCGTTGCGATAGCCAAGCCAGCTCCCGAACTCTTGGGAAAAGTCCGGCAGGATGCTCGCCGACATCGGCATCGCCCCGTCGAAGGTCTTGGTGTAGGACTCGATGCCTTGGGCGATGAGCCGGAGGTTGTTCTCGCACTTGAGGTCGATCGCTCGGGCGTTCCGCCAGTTGAGGAGCGGCACCAGCACCACCGCAGCGAGAATCGCAATCGAGGCGACGGCGATGAGGTCGGGGAATCGCATTCCGCGGCGACCCGAGGTCGACCCCACCGGATCGAGCCGCATGCGATCGCTTCGCTCGCGGTCGGCTCGGTCGATGCGGGCCATCGTCGCATCGAGCAGCGTGTCGGCGTCGGCGCCTTGGTCCTCATCGATCGGGTAGGCCTCGAGCAGTCCGAATTGGGCGACGAGGCGCTCAGCGCGAGCGCGATCCGGAGCGCTCAGCGCCGACAGGGCCGCGAGATCGAACCGGGCGTCGATCAGCAGGTCGAGGACGCGGGCGTCGTCCGGGGAGAGCGTCGGGCCGCCATCGCCCAGGGGCGAGCGCTGGGCGTCGCGGTCGTCGGAAGAGTGCTGGGAGAGGTCGTTCGCGGTCATGCTGTTCGTTCCACCCACAAGGGGCGTGCGAAGGGAAAGGTCCGGTGTGATCGTCACGCGTCGCCGTCATCGCCGTCATGGCCGTCGGCCTGTTTCGCCTTCCACGACGCGGCGAAGTTCGCCACCGCCGCGTGCAGGCGACTCTTGACGGTGCCGAGCGGAATGGAGAGGCACTCGGCGATCTGCTGGTAACTCATGCGCTGGAAGTAGGAGAGAAGGAGAATCTCGCGATAGTGGCTGGGCATCTCGTCGACCACGGCCTTCACCGTCTCCTGCAGCTCGGCGCCGGCGGTCGGGGCGTCCGGTGCGGGGCCGTCCGCTGCCAGCAGGTCGACCAGCGTCGCCTCGCCGCTGCCGACCGGAGCCGAGAGACTCGCGGCGGTGCGGCGCTTGTTGCGGCGGTGGTAGTCGCGGGCCTTGTTGGCGGCGATGGCGTACAGCCAGGGCCGGAAGCGTCGCTCGGCGTCGAAGGTGTCCGCGGCGACGTGCACCTGGAGGAAGGTCTCCTGAAAGACATCGTCCGCTGCGGCCCGCGAGCCGAGGAAGCGGGCGAGGAATCGCACGAGATCCTCGCGATGCCGCTCCATCAGCCGACGGAACGCATCGCGATCGCCGCTACGGCTGGCGACGAGGAGTCGTTCGTCGATTCGATCAACTCCCACCTCGACCGAGGCGAGAGGCTCGGACGAGCCGGGGCTGCCGGCAGTCTGGGGGGTCGCTGCTGGTGCCGGCGCGACGACGCGCGGAGGTTTGGGGTGGTGGCCATCGGTCATCGCGATCCGCGTCGTGGACCGGGCTGAACCCCGGGACCGATCCTCCGCTGCGGGAGCGAAGATACCGGGCGTGGGCGGCTGATGGGGCGCCGGATCGGAGGCGGGGGCGGATTGGCGTTCGCGTCTGCGACCATCCGACGGGGTGGCCAGCGGGGTGAACGCGCTCAGGACGGCATGCAGCGGATGGAGGGCGCCGAGGGGCTCTCCGCCGCGATTCGCCGTCGTTGCCGTGATGCACGCCGCTCGGGCCATGGGCTGGGACTACGGCGCGACCTCGAGAGGGTTCGGGCACCTCGACTGATTCCGCTAGAATCCGACCCGTCGTGCCGGTGCCCCACCGAACGGCGACGTAACGTCGCCGATTCGCGGACGCTGCCGCGCTCGGTCACGCCCACACCGGCCCCGCGTTCTCGCCCTTTCACCCCTCTCGCTCGCCGTGGCTTCGCCCGGCCAGCGCCCTCTCCGACCTCGAGCACCTACCGCCATGGCAGTTCCGATCAGCCAGATGTGGACCGTCGCAACCTACGTCCTGAAGCAGAAGCTTCGGGGCAACAAGCGGTACCCGCTGGTCCTCATGCTCGAGCCGCTCTTCCGCTGCAACCTCGCCTGCGCCGGCTGCGGCAAGATCCAGTACCCGGCCCACATCCTGAAGAAGCAGCTCACCCCCGAGCAGTGCTTCAAGGCGGTGGACGAGTGCGGCGCCCCGATGGTGTCGATTCCGGGCGGCGAGCCGCTGCTCCATCCGCAGATCAAGGAGATCGTCGAGGGGCTCATCGCCCGCAAGAAGTACATCTACCTCTGCACCAACGCGCTCCTGCTGAAGGAGAAGCTCGAGGCCGGCTGGTTCAAGCCGAGCAAGTACCTCACCTTCAGCGTGCATATGGACGGGCAGGAGGAGCACCACGACTTCGCCGTCTGCCGCGACGGCACCTACGCGAAGGCGACCGAGGGCATCAGGCTCGCCGTCCAGATGGGCTTCCGCGTCACGACCAACACCACGCTCTTCCAGGGCGCCGACCCGAACTCGGTGCGCGGCTTCTTCGACGAGATGATGGAGCTCGGCGTCGAAGGCATGATGGTGTCGCCCGGCTACGCCTACGACAAGGCGCCCGACCAGAAGAACTTCCTCGGCCGCAAGCGGACGAACGAGCTCTTCGAGATGATTCTCTCGAATCGTCAGGACGGGAAGAGGCAGTGGAAGTTCAACCAGTCCCCGCTCTTCCTTGAGTTCCTGATGGGCACCCGCGAGTACTCCTGCACGCCGTGGGGGATGCCGACCTTCAACATTTTCGGCTGGCAGAAGCCCTGCTACCTGTTGCAGGAAGGCTACGCCGACACGTTCAGGGAACTGATCGACACGACCGCGTGGGAGAACTACGGCTACGAGAGCGGCAACGCGAAGTGCCAGAACTGCATGGTCCACTCCGGCTACGAGGCGAGCGCGGTGAACCACACCTTCGCCAGTTTCGGCGGCATGTTCGCAACGGTGAAGGCGATGCTCTTCAACACCTACGCCAACCCCGGCGCGAAGGCGCGGCTCGCCGAAGAGGCGAAGAAGCCCCACGGTCCGATGGCCCAACTGGTCCAAATCGGCCTCGCCACCGACGTCGTCGAAAAGGACGGCAAGCGCACGGTGAAGCTGGTCGAGGCCGGCTCGGCTGCGTGAGTGCGCGCACTCGGTGGTTCATTCACCACAGAGGACACAGAGGACACAGAGGGGGCACAGAGAGGGAACAAGGAATGAAGGGGATGAAGTGAGCGACCTTTCAGCGGCTCCTCGCCCCGTCGACGTCCCATTCGTTGTTCCGCCTCTGTGCCCCCTCTGTGTCCTCTGTGTCCTCTGTGGTGAACGAATCGCGCTCAGCGCGCCCCAGCCCCGGACTTCGCGCCGAGCTTCGTCGCCAGCTTGTCGATCGTGTTCACGCCGCGGAAGGTCGCGCGGGCGCCGAGGGCCTTTTCGAGGGTCGTGAGGGTGACCTTCGTCTCGCTCTGCTTCACGTCGCAGAGCCAGAGGATGTTCCGGCCCAGGATCTGGAAGCGGTCAACCGGGCTTGGGATCGCGGCGATGCGGCGCTTGGTCGCCGCGTCGGGCTCGGCGGCGCAGAAGCCAACGACCACCGTCGGCACGAATCCGCGGGCCTTTGAGATCGCCGGGGAGCTCGCGAGTTCGATGACCTCGGCGTCGGTCCTGAGAAAGACGTTCACCTCGTAGCCGAGCTTCTTCGCCAGGGTGGACTCGATCGTCCGCACCAGCGTCAGTTCCTTCTTCGTGCTCGTGAAGAGCACGTTGCCGCTGGCGATGAAGGTCGAGACCTCGTCCAACTCCATCGCCTCGAAGATCGAGCGAAGCCTCGCCATGGGGACGACGCGGCCGCCGACGTTGATGGCACGGAGAAAGGCGATGTAGCGGGGCATCGGGACATCGTCGCAGAACGGTCTCCCGACAGTCACCCAATGGTCGCGCATTGGGCAATTTGTCGCCGGCAGTTCGCCCAACGGCCCCCGCGCGGCTCCAATCGCTCACTTCGCGTGGTGTTCGCGCGTCGCCTCGATCCACATCACGTCGTTGGCGTAGGCCCGGGCGTAGGCGAAGGGCATCTCGAACTCGGCATGGGCGGGATTGGTGTTTCGCACGAGAAACACGCCCTCCTTCGGGTCTTTCGCATCGCGCCGGACGCCCACGAAGAGAACGCTGTGGCCGTCGAAGACGTCGCCCGGCTCGGCCCACTGCAGCACCGGGCCTTCCCATCGCTCGCGCTTCGGCCAGCGAAGCCCGACGCAGAGGGGCATGCCCCGCTCAAGCGTGGTCTTCATCGCCGCGAGATGCTCGTCGGTGAGTCCCGTGGTCACGTCCCAGGGCTTGATCCAGTGCATGACGAAGCCGCGATCGCGAATCGCGGTGGCGTGCGTGCGGGCCTCGGCGCTTGGCACGAGCGCCGGATCGAAGTGATCGCGATAGGGAAGGTCGCTCTCGCCGCAAATCCCGTGCTTCTCGAAGCCCTTCCAGAGGTCGCTGAAGAAGCCGCCGTCTGCGCCCTGGCCGACCGCATCATTCGAGGCCCAGTTCAGGAACTCGGGACTGAGCCGCGTCGGCTCGCCGTCGGCGGCGAGGGCGAATTCGATCGCCTGCGTGACCGCGAAGACCGAGCAGGTGCCGCGCGGGCCTTGGGAGCGTGGGGCAAGCTTCCAGCCCTCGAGCTTCGGACGGAGATCAACGTCGGCGGGCGGCGCGACGAAGGCCAGACCGAGGGCGGCCAGCAGGAGAAGCGGAATGCGGCTCGACGACATGGACGGCAGCGTAGCGATCGGCCGCCGTCAACGCAGGCGTCGATAGCACACCACGAGGTCGTCGCCGCGCCGTTGATGGCTCACGATCTGCCATCGACGGGCGTCGCCCATACGTTCGGGGGCATCGCCGCGAATGGGGCGCCGGGCCTCGGGATCGCCGAGGGTCATCGGCGCGGTGAAGACCCACGCCTCGTGGACGAGATCCTCGCGAAGGAGATCGCCCACGAGCCCGCCACCTGCCTCGACGAGGACGGTTGCGACCGCACGTTCGCGCGCGAGGGCCGCGAGAAGCGGTCGGATCTCGCCGCGCGGGCCAAGGGCCGCGACGTCGACGCCCCGTTCGCGCAGTCCGTTGGCCGGCCCGCCGTGCACGCGGTCGGGCAGGCAGGCGACGAGCGTCGGTCCGTCGGCGACATCGAAGAGGCGCAGCGTCCGCGGCGCGGCAAGGGTCGGGTCGATGAGGATCCGCAGCGCCTGGCGCCGCATCCGAACGCCGCGGGCGGTGAGGCGCGGGTCATCGGCGAGCGCCGTGCCGATCCCGGTCATGATCACGTCGACGCGGCCCCGTTCGCGATGGACCATGCGCCGCGAGCGCTCGCTTGAAATCCACTTCGAATCGCCGGTGCGGGTCGCGATGGCGCCGTCGATCGTCTGCGCCCACTTCGCAACAACCCAGGGCAGGCCGGTCGCGATGCGATGGAGAAATGGGGCGTTGAGCCGATCGCAGGGCGGCGATGCGATGCACGCGACGTCGATGCCCGCATCGCGGAGCGCCGCGGCGCCGCCGACGGCGATCGGGTTCGGATCGGGCTGGGCGTAGACGACGCGACGGACGCCCGCGGCGATGAGGGCTCGCGAGCAGGGAGGCGTGCGGCCCTGGTGGTTGCATGGCTCAAGCGAGACGTACGCCGTCGCATTGCGGGCCCGTTCCCCGGCCCGTTCGAGGGCCATCGCTTCGGCATGCTGCTGGCCGCAACGACGGTGGAAGCCCTCGGCGATGACCTCGCCGCGGTCGTTGGTCAGGACGCAGCCGACCAGCGGATTGGGTTCGGCGCCGCCGTGGCCGCGCAGGGCGATCCGGGCCGCGCGAGCAAGCATCGCGGCATCGCCCGCCGCATGCTGCGCTGCGCTGGCGGCGGCGGGGCTCATAGCGACATCACCGTCGTCTCGTCGTCGGGGACCGGCGGCAGGATCGTCGTCGGGGCCACGCGATGGGTGAAGGCAAGGCTCGCGACGAGCAAGTCGTCGTCCAGCACGCCGTTGGTGAAGCCGTCGACGAGCGTGAGGAGATACTCCGGCCAC
Organism: Phycisphaerales bacterium; assembly: GCA_044220875.1. Lineage (GTDB taxonomy): Bacteria > Planctomycetota > Phycisphaerae > Phycisphaerales > SM1A02 > JAEUIT01. Next base: position 381,705 of record JBGAQH010000003.1, read on the forward strand.
GAGGGGGGCGGCGGCTGGCGCTTCAGCGAATCGCGGAGGCGATGCAGTCCCCACTTCTTGTTCTTCCGGTCGCGGGCCTCGAAGATGCCGTCGGTGTAGGCGAGGATCGTGTCGCCCGGCTCGACCGTCGCGGTGATGTCCTCGACGCCGAAGTCCTGCGGCTGGAGGACGCCGAGGACCGGCGCCGTACTCTCGAACTCGCGCACCGTGCCGTTGCGGGAACGGACGAAGAGCGGGGGATGGCCGCCGTTGGCGTAGGTCATCGTGCCGGTTCGCGGATCGATCCGGACCATGGCTGCGGTGGCGAAGATCTTGTGCGGCGCCAGCGTCAGCAGCACGTAGCGGTTGAGGAGCGAGAGCACGCTGCCTGGTCGGAGATAGGGATGCTCGTAGCGAAGGCGCTCGAGCTCGCCGTAGAGCCGGTTGATGGTCATCGCCGCGACGAGGCCGTGGCCGGTGACGTCGATGATGGTGAGGTGGACGATGCCGTGCTGGTCGGTCCAGACGTTGACGAAGTCGCCGCCGACCTCCTGGGCGGGCCGGTAGCGGTATTCGAAGCGGAAGTGGGCATCCTGCGAGGCCTTCGGAAAGAGGCTCTCGTGGATCTTGCGGGCCTGCTGGAGCTCGCGGCGCATCGAGACGAAGAAGCGGTTCGAGAGCTCGCGGCGAAATTGCCGCCGATGGCGCGTGAGCCGGAAGTGGGCGAGCAGCATGCCCGGCACGAGGATCAGCGGTGACGCGAGGAGCATCACGCCGGTCTGCCACCACGAGCCGCGCATGACGCCGCTGGTGAGCGTGAAGACTCCCCACGCCAGGAGGAGCGGAAGGATCGGCCGCAGCGACTCGCGCGGCGTCCAGGGGAGGAACGCGGACGCGACGACGTGCCAGAAGAAGATCGAGACGATCGGCGGCACCGGCGCCCGCTTGAAGAGCAGGAGCATGACCAGTTGGAATGCGAAGGTCGTTGCGCCAAGCGCCAGGATGAGGTTCGTCGCCGCGCCGACCGCCTGATCGCGCCGCTCGATCTTCGGGCGGACGAAGAGATAGAAATGCAGGGCGATGATGAGGATCGCCGCCGAGCTCAGGAAGGTGACGAATTGCCCCGTGAACCGATCCTCGATCGGATGGAGGGGCGAGGCGCCGGCGACGTCGGTCAGGAAGGAGACGACGCGCAGGACCGCTTCGAGGGCGACGATGGCCACGAACGCGACGCACAGCCACGCGAAGCGACGACGGAACCACCGTTCGAGCTCGATCTCGTATTCGCCCTGCGACTGAGGATTGTCGCTGATCTCAAGCGAAGTCGACGCGTCGGACATGACCCTTCCTATGGCATCCCTGCCGGTGAGTCGGCATGGTAGTGGAGAAGCGGAGCGGGGGAGCGGGAGCGGCCCTTCGTGATGCCCTCGCCTCGGCCGCCACGGGCGAAAAGAAAGCCCGGCCGCGCGAGGCGCGGCCGGGCCCGTGGTTCGATCGCGAGCGTCTCGCGTCGATTACTTCTTGAGGACCTCTTCCTTGAGGCGATCCGGCATGAGTCGGTACTCGGCCGGCTCCATGGTCGAGGTCGCCCGGCCCTGGGTCATCGAGCGGAGCGAGGTGGTGTAGCCGAAGAGCTCGGCCAGCGGCACCTCGGCCGTGATGATGCGGACGACGCCGCGCATCTCGCTGTCGACGATATGGCCGCGGCGGCTGGCGATGTCGCCCGAGACGTTGCCGAAGAACTCGTCGGGGGTGGTGACGACGAGCTTCATGATCGGCTCGAGGAGTCCGAGGCCGGCCTTGTGGCAGGCCTCGCGGAAGGCCAGCGCACCGGCCTGCTCGAAGGCGATCTGGCTCGAGTCAACGTCGTGGTAGGAGCCGAAGACCAGCTCGACCTTGACGTTGATCACCGGATAGCCGCCGAGAACGCCCGAGGCCGCGGCCTGGCGGACGCCGTACTCGACGCTCGGGATGAACTCGCGCGGGATCGTGCCGCCGGTGATGGCGTCGACGAAGACGACGCCGTTCTCCATCTTCAGCTCCTGCGCGTCCGCCTCCTCCTTGGTGATCGGGCTGATGTTGACGACCGCGTCGCCGAACTGGCCGCGACCGCCGCTCTGCTTCTTGAAGAGGCCGCGGACCTTGGTGGCGCTGCCGGTGATCGTCTCGCGGTAGCTGACGCGCGGACGGCCGACGTTCACGCCGATCTTCATGTCGCGCTTCAGTTTGTTGGCGATGATCTCCAGGTGCAGCTCGCCCATGCCGGCGATGATCGTCTCGCCCGTCTCCTCGTTGAAGCTCGAGCGGAAGGAGGGATCCTCGCGGCGGATGGTGGCGAGGGCCTCGCTGAGCTTCTTCTTGTCGTCGCCGGTGATCGGCTCGATCGACATCGAGATGACCGGCTCGGGGAACTCCATGCGCTCGAGGACGATCTGGTTGTCCGGATCGCAGAGCGTGTCGCCCGTGTACGAGCTCTTCAGGCCGACAATGGTGACGATGTTGCCGGCGCCGACCGACTCGAGGGCCTCGCGCTCGCGGGCGTGCATCTCGTAGATTCGGCTGACGTTCTCCTTCTTCCCGTTCACCGGGTTGATGACGCGCGAGCCCTTCTCGAGGCGGCCCGAGTAGATGCGGATGTAGGTGAGGTCGCCGTGGATGTCGCTGACGACCTTGAAGACCAGCGCCGAGAAGGGGGCGTTGTCGGTGTGCGGACGGGACATCGCGACGTGCTTGTCGCGCGGGTCGGTGCCCTTCATGTCAGGCCGCTGGGTCGGATTCGGCAGGTAGTCGATGACGCCGTCGAGGACGCTCTGGACGCCGATGTACTTGAGGGCCGAACCGCAGAAGACCGGGAAGCACTTCTGGGCGATGGTGCCCGCGCGGAGGGCGGCGCGGATCTCGTCGGCGGTGATGGTCTTCTCGTCGGTGATGAACTTCTCGGTGAGGTGGTCGTCCAGTTCGGCCGCGCGCTCGACGAGATCGTGGCGCCAGATTTCGGCCGCGTCCTGGAGGTCGGCGGGAATGTCGCGTTCCTCGATCTTCGCGCCGAGCTCGCTCTTGTCGAAGTAGAAGGCCCGCATGGTGATGAGGTCGATGATCCCCTTGAACTGGTCGCCCTTGCCGATCGGGATCTGCACCGCGATGGCGTTGGCGCCGAGGCGGGTGCGGATCGAGCCGAAGCTGAAGTCGAAGTCGGCGCCGGTCTTGTCCATCTTGTTGATGAGGCAGAGACGCGGCACGCCGTAGCGGTCGGCCTGGCGCCAGACGGTTTCCGACTGGGCCTCGACGCCTTCCTTGCCGTCGAACACCGCGACGGCGCCATCGAGCACGCGGAGCGAACGCTCGACCTCGATGGTGAAGTCGACGTGGCCGGGGGTATCGATCAGGTTGATCTTGTAGTCGACGCCGTCCTTGGTCCACGGGCAGGTCGTCGCGGCGGACTGGATCGTGATGCCACGCTCCTGCTCTTCCTGGAGGAAGTCCATGGTCGCGGTGCCGTCGTGCACCTCGCCCATCTTGTAGGTCTTGCCGGTGTAGTACAGGATGCGCTCGGTGACGGTGGTCTTGCCTGCGTCAATGTGGGCGCAGATGCCGATGTTGCGAACTTTGGAGAGGTCAGTGGTCATGGCTTCAGGTCCGGACGTGGTTCAGAGGTGAGTCAGGGGGCGCCGCGATCGGTGGCGGTGCGGGCGTTGCGATGAGGTTGCAGGAGGTTTGCTGGACCGATGCCCCATACCGGGGCGCCGAATACCGGGGCGCCGAGCGGCGTCGGTGTCGGGAACGGTGAGGCTTGCCGGCCGATGCCGACGAAGCCCCAAGACGAGTATGAGAACGATGGGCGAGCGACGAGAGCGGAGGATGCGGGCCGGGCGATCCCGTTAGCTGGGATCCGGTGGGCCGTCATCTCCTTGAGCAGGAGCGTCAGGGTCAGGGTCGTCGTCGTCGCCGGGCATCGTGAAAGACCTTCGCGCCTCGCCACACTCGCATCGCTTTCATCGTGCGTGGGGGTGGGGGTCGCTTGGGGAAGAATCGAAGATGGTAGCGAACGCCCCGTGCGATTCAAGCGGTTCGCTCGGTTCCGCGCCGTCCATTTGGGGCCGCCGGCAGGCCCGGCGTGCGTCGGTCGGATCCGGCAGGTACCCCAGCGTCGGTGGGGAGTCCGCGTCTCAGGCGGGTCACCCGCACATGGACAGCGTTCCGCGCGGAGTCGCCGAACACTTCCAAGAATTCCAAGTTTGCACAGCCAACCGGGCACGCGCTCCGCCATACTCCAAGGCTGCGCGCCATGTCCAACGTCGCTACCTCGTGGGTAGGCAACAGCTTGGAACTGCCGCGCTCGATTTCCAACACGCAAGGGGTATTGTCCGATGCGACTGCGCGAAAGTCTGTGTACGCGTTTGTGTATGGGTGTTCTGACCGTGGCGTCGATGCTGGCCGTTTCGTCGGCGACCTTCGGCGGCGGATCAGGGGGAACGAACTGTCCGGCGGACTTCACCGGCGATTCGCAGGTGGATGGCGCCGACCTTGCGGTGCTCCTTGGCGCGTGGGGCGGTCCGGCCGGTGATCTCACCGGCGATGCGACCACCGACGGCGCAGATCTTGCCGTCCTCCTCGGCGCGTGGGGCGCGTGCCCGCCGCCGCCCATCTGCGGCTCCGGAAGCTCCGGCTCCTGCTGCGTTGCGCATGCCGGTCAAGGCTGCGACGACGCCAGCTGCTGCGAGACGGTCTGCGGCGCCGACCCCTTCTGCTGCAACTTCCAATGGGACAGCCTCTGCGCCGACGAGGCGACGTCGATGTGCGGCGTCTGCCTGCCCGACGTCGATGGCGACGGCGTTCCCGACGTGAACGACAATTGCCCGACGATCTTCAATCCGGATCAGTTGGACTCAGACGGCGACGGCATCGGCGATGCCTGCGACGCGTCGGGGATCTGCGCCTCGGCGACGGAAAGCTGCTGCGTTGCCCACAGCGCCCCCGGCTGCAACGACGAGACCTGCTGCAACACGGTGTGCGGCGCCGACCCGTTCTGCTGCAGCGTCCAGTGGGACAGCATCTGCGCCAGCGAGACGGGCACCATGTGCTCGCTCGTCGGTTGCGGCTGTTCGGCGAACAGCTGCTGCGTCGCGGCCTCCAATCCCGGCTGCAGCGACGCGACCTGCTGCGAGACCGTGTGTGGTAGCGATCCCTTCTGCTGCAACAACCAATGGGACGGCATCTGCGCTAGCGAGGCCAACGCCATGTGCGCCGTCTGCCAGCCCGATGGGGACGGTGACGGCGTTCCTGACACGAGCGACAACTGCCCGACGACGTTCAATCCCGACCAGGCCGACGCCGACGGCGACGGCCTCGGCGATGCCTGCGATCCGCTGCCGCTGTGCGGCGCGGCGAGCACCGGCAGCTGCTGCCTTTCGCACCTCACGCCGTCCTGCAACGATGCGACCTGCTGCGAAATCGTCTGCGGCGCGGATCCCTTCTGCTGCATCAACCAGTGGGACAGCATCTGCGCCAATGAGGCGAGTTCGATGTGTGGCACCTGTCTCCCCGACCTCGACGGAGACGGCGTTCCCGACGCGACCGACAACTGCCCGTCCACGTTCAACCCCGATCAGTCGGACATCGACGGCGACGGCGTCGGCGACGTGTGTGACGTGAACGGGGCCTGTGTCGGCGCGGCCGGAGCCTGCTGCGTTGCTCACATCACGCCGGGCTGCGACGACGAGACCTGCTGCAGCGCCGTCTGCAGCTTCGATCCGTTCTGCTGCGGCAACCAGTGGGACGGCATCTGCGCCAACGAGGCGAGCTCGACGTGCGTGCTCGTCGGCTGCGGCTGTTCGCCGAACAGTTGCTGCGTCGCGGCAAGCAATCCGGGCTGCAATGACGCCACCTGCTGCGAGACCGTCTGCGGCGCCGACCCGTTCTGCTGCAACAACCAGTGGGACAGCATCTGCGCCAACGAGGCCGCCTCGATGTGCGGCGGCTGCCCCTAACCTGAGCGATGGGCTTCGCCATCGCGTAGGTCCATCCGTGCGAGCCATCGCTCGTCCGCGACACCTCCGCGAGTCACCCATCGGTGGACGTGACGAAGCCTGATCATTGCGATCCTGCCCCTCCCGGCTTCGGCCGGGAGGGGTTTTTGCATGCACGAGAACGTCGCGGCAGACGCTCGCCGTCCTCGAAGCGAGCGAGTGTCGCCCATGCCGCGATGTGCTCTCGCTCTCGGAGGAGATGGTCACGCCGGGGCATCGCCGCACGCGATGCAGCGTGGGCCATCGGTTTCGCCCCCCGCCGCCGGCGGGAACGGCGACCGCGGACCGTTGCTCCGGGGTCAAGCGAAGCTGAAAGACGAGGGCTCCGGCCGGGTGCTGGACTCTTTTGAACGACCAACCAAATGCGGTGCCACGCTACTGTCAAGAACAGCGTATAGATGGAGTGCGGGGCGCGGGGGATCTCATCGGTTTCCAAGACCAAAATCAGGGACCAGATTCAGGGACCAGAATCAGGGGCCATTTCCGACGATCAGTTCGCCGGGCTCCGCCAGTCGACGGCGTGATGCCGGGCTCCGTCGTGGCCTTCCGATGCGATCAGGTGGGTCCGCCACGCCTCCCTCAAAAGGAGCATCCAATGAAATCGGCAGTTTCTCCCTCTCTCTCTCTCTCTCTAGCGGCCTTCTTGGCGAGTGACGCTTTCGCTCAGGCCTACCCCAACCCGAGGACCAGCTACTTCCTCATTGACCTGGGGGTCACGGAGAGCTGCTCTAACCGCGTCGTGATCTTCCCGACATCGCTCAATGACTGCGGCGACGTCGTTGGCTACACCAATGACGATCAGAATGAAGCGAACGGCTGCGGGATCAGCCCGTGGATCTGGAGCCTGTGCGGTCGGTTCGGTCTGGATCCACAGTCGATCTATCTGTTGAACGAGATGGCGGGGCTCACCGGTCAGGGGCGTGCCTGGGGAATCAACAACGACGGCGACGTCGTCGGCGAACAGGTGACAGCCAACGACGTGTCGGCGCCGTACGTGTGGCGGTTTGGCTCGTCGGGGCTTTCGTCGGACTTTGAGATCGGCAGCGGCGTCAAGGGTGTTGCCCGCGGCGTGTCAGAGTCGGACGGATCCCACAACGCTCATGTCGTCGGCACCCGCTTCGCGAACGTCAGTGGCACGGTGACGAACCGGGGGTTCTACCACGTGCTCGGAAGCAGCACGACGTCGATGTCGATTCTGGATCCGCTCTCGGGGGACACGTCCTCCGGAGCGTTCGCGTGCGCGCTGGCGTCGGCGGCAAACACGCCTCCGCGAGTTGGCGGAGTGTCGGCAACCACTCTCTCGGAGGTTGGGTTCAACGGGGCTGGGGCGGAAGAATCGGGGGGAGGCGGAAGCACCATCATCGACTGTGACGCGGACGGCAGCGTCAACGCTGTCCGCTGGTCGGCGAGTGGGTCGCCGGTAACTCCGGTCGCGGTGCGCGAGGACTTTGCGAGCGGCGGCCCGCTCGATCTCGACGAATGGAACGCGCGGATGTATGCGATCGACGAGTTGGGGCAGGGGGCGGGGGCGTATGTGGATCCGGTCGTGAATTGCAGGAGTCGTGGCGTGTTCTGGCGAGCGGATGGGACGGTGATTGACTTGGGTCTCATTTCGCCGCTTACCGTGGGTTCGGAAACGGAGGCGCTTGGAATGGCACCCGCGGACTCGACGGGTGGAAGCGCAATAGTCGGGGGACGTGACCATGCAACGGACCTTGGCGTCATCTGGTGGCGAGCGTCTGGGAGCGGAGGCTTTGAAGTAACGATCGCAAACCAACTTCACCTCAACGACTGCCCATGGACGATCCAGTCCATTGCGGACGTAAACCGGAACGGCTGGATCTGCGCGACCGCGCTTCACAACACCTACAGCCACGCGGTGCTCCTCATTCCCTATGCATGTCCGGCGGACGTGGACTTCAGCGGAAGTGTCGACGCAACCGACCTTGCCATAATGATCGGATCGTGGGGATCGTGCGGGACCGGAAGCCAGTGCGGATGTCTCTCCGATCTCGACTACAGCGGCGATGTCGGTTCGAGCGACATCGCGATCCTGCTCGGTGCCTGGGCGACGAGCTGCACCATCGACTTCTGTGCGGGGTGCACGAACAACACAGAAGCTGCGGCCCAGTCGACGACCCAGAATCCCGCGATCGAGATCGCTACGCTGCTATCCATGTTCGGTCAGCAGTCGATCGAAGGATTCTCGACGTGGACAGGCGAACTCTCGCCGACCGCTCGAGCTCAACTGGCTGAGAACCTATCGCTGCTCGGCGGCAACGGCCAGGGAGGTGACCTGTGAAGCGTTCTGTTGCCGCGAGCTGCATCGTCGCGATCGCCGCCATTGGTATGGAAACCGGGATCGGCGCGCTGGGCGGCGTCACCCTCTACACCGACAGCTTTGCCGCATGGCAAGGCGCCACCGGCTCCTATTCCACGTGTGACTTCATCGGATTCCCCGTCAACACTCAGATCACCACGCAGTACTCGGAACTGGGCGCGATCTTCACGCCGTATCAGGGGCCCAACATCGTCGGACCATACGACGATTTCATCTTTCCTGAGGACGGCTACGGCATCGATGGCAATGGAGACGTCGAGATCCTCTTCGACACTCCTATGCATTCGCTTGCGGCGCACGCGCCTGGTTCGTGGCGGTATCAGCTCTTCTCTGGCAACACGATGATCTACCAGAGCGTCTTCGTTGGCGGGGGCGGGGCTGGCTTCTTCGCCGGAATTGTCTCGACTCAGGCCTTCACAAAGATTCGCTTCGACACATTCGACTTCGACGACGTGTACATCGACAACGTCTACTTCTCAACAGCTCCCGGGCCGGGCGTAGTCGGCCTCGGAGTTGTGGGCTTGGCGCTCGCAAGGCGATCGCGACGGCGTGGCTGATGCGAATGGCGGAGGCGCCCCTCGGACGCCTGCCCCCTCTGTCCGCTGCGCGGACATCTCCCCCGCGATCGCGGGGGAGAGCACGAGGTTCGTTGCCAATGTGAAGCGGCGCGGCGCTTCCTCTGTGCCCTCAGGATTCTGCACAATTCGACCAGACTCACCACAGAGGACACAGAGATCACAGAGGGGGCACAGAGAAGTCATCAGCGGCCGGAGAAGTGGCGATTCGACTTCCTGTACTGCGACAGACCTCCAGGCGAACCTCGCGGTAGGTCATCCTCCTAGGAGGCGGTGGGGCGGCAACTGAGCGTGATCGTCATTCCACCCTGCTGACGGCGTAGTCCGTCCCTGGTCCTCTTTCTCAGTGATTCCGCTCTGTGCCCCCTCTGTGCACTCTGTGTCCTCTGTGGTGCATGAACCACGCCACGAGCACACCCCCCGACGCAAGCTACTTCGACCGCACCAATCGGTCGCTCGTGATCCCGAGGGCCCGCATCGTCGGCGTGATGTCCTTGAGGAATCGCCGCCCGTCCTCGACGTAACCGGCCGTCGGCTTCAGCTCCGCGATGTGGCCGCGGAAGAAGCGATTCATCCGCTCCATGAAGAGTTCGCGCGTGAACTTCGCGGTCATCGACGCGAGGGCGTTGGGCAGGTGCCGCGATTCGCTTTCGACTTCGAAGCTGATGGTCACGCTTCCTCGACTGTCGTCGAGGCGGTAGCGACTGAGGGTCTCGGTCTCGGCGACGATGGCGATCTTCGCCTCGGGAAAGAAGAGTTGGAGCGGCTCGCGATAGTGCATGCGACCGCCATGGCGATCGACGACCACGCGCGGGTGCTGCGGGCCGTGCTCGGTCCAGACGCGATGGACGTGGCGCATGGCCATCTCGAAGTTCATCTCGCTCTTCTGGCTCTTCGCGGCGAGTTCGTTGAAGCGCGCGCCGTCGAGGACGTCGCAGGCGATGCGGGTGAAGCGGACGCCGGCGTGGGCGCAGGCCAGACGAAGGCGATTCGCGGCGATGGCGAGCGCGTCGACATCGTGGGCCAGCGGCAGGGGTGTGGTCGAGCCGTACCAGGGTGACTCACTCGGCGCGGCAACCGTCGCGCCGAGATGGGCGAAGAGTTCGGCGTCGGTCGCGGGCAGCGCTTGTTCCGCAGCCACGGCGCTGAGGACGCCGCGCTCGAGGTGCCGCAGGGGATGCGACTTCCCTTCCTTCGCCCCCTTGAGCTTCTTGCTGTCGGCGAAGGCGATCCGCTTCTTCTTGTCCGCCGGGGATTCGCACACGGCGTCCTTCAAGAGCTCCCAGAGGTTCGGGGCCCGGAGGTCCTTCGCGGCGCCGTCGATGCCGTCGATGGTGACGACCACGCACCCAACGCACAGCGGCCCGAGCAACGGGCCGTAGCCGGCCTCATCGATGCCTGCATAAATCAGCACGGCGGGAGCGTACGATCCGCGTGCGGTGTCCACCTCGAACGACATCTTGTCCCGGATCGTCTTGTCCCCGATTGCGTTGTCCCAGATCGCATTGTCCCAGATCACGTTGACCCAGATCGCCCAGGCCAACGGCAGAGGCGGCGCCCATGGCTAGGGTCCTCCTGGCCATGTCGGGAGGCGTCGACTCGAGCGTCGCGGCGGCGCTCCTTCAGCGGCAGGGCCACGACGTCGTCGGCTGCTTCATGCGCCTGGGCTCGCCCGGCGAGGAACTTGAGGGGCTGGTCGATCCGGACGCCGCCTGTCGGATGCGAAACGGCACCTCGCTGCCGCAACTCAAGATCGGCCACCAGGGCTGCTGCTCGATCAACGACGCCGCCGACGCCCGGCTCGTCGCGGCGAAGCTCGGGATCCAGTTCTACGTCTGCAACTTCAAGAAGGACTTCGGGCGGATCGTCGACTACTTCGTCGGCGAGTACCACGCCGGCCGCACGCCCAACCCCTGCGTTCGCTGCAACGACTGGCTGAAGTTCGGCAAGCTGCACGAGTACGCGATGCAGATCGACGCCGACTTTGTGGCCAGCGGGCACTACGCTCGCATCGGGCGCGATGCGCACGGGCGGGCGACGCTGCTGCGCGGCGTCGATCTCGACAAGGACCAGAGCTACGTCCTGTTCGGGGCGTCGCGCGAAAAGTTAGGGCGGATGCTCCTTCCGATCGGCTCGCTCGCGAAGCCCGAGGTGAGGCGCCTGGCGAAGGAGTTCGACCTGCCGGTCTTCGACAAGCCCGATTCGCAGGAGATCTGCTTCGTTCCCGACAACGACTATGCCGGACTCATCGCCCGCCGCGATCCGGCATCGGTGCGCCCGGGCCCGATCGTCGATCGCGCCGGTCGCGTGTTGGGCGAACATCCCGGTCATCAGCATTTCACGATCGGCCAGCGCCGCGGCCTGGGCATCGCCGCCCCGCGGCCGCTCTACGTCATCGGGAAGGACGCGGCGACGAACAGCGTTGTGGTTGGCGAACGAGTGTCGTTGTTCGCCGCCGGGTGCATCGCCGCCGAGGCCAACTGGCTGATGGATGCGACCCCCGATGCCGATGGCTGGCAGCCCTGTCTCGCCGCCATCCGCTACAACAGCGAGCCGGTGCCGGCCCGCGTGCGGAGCCTCGATGAGCGTCGCCTGGAGATCCGCTTCGACGAGCCGCAGAGCGCCGTCGCTCCGGGTCAGGCGGCGGTGTGCTACGTCGGTGACGCGGTTCTCGCCGGAGGCTGGATCGAGCAGGCGATTGCGTCGATTGTATGATTCCCCTCTCCCCGGAGTCGCTATGGCCGCCACTGCAACCATGTCCTCGTCGTCGCTCGAGCAACTGCTCGGAGCGGATGCCCCGTCGCTCCTCTCGCATGTCGCCAAGGTCGACAAGCGACACCTGCACCTGCCGGGATCGGACTTCATCGATCGCGTTTTCGCCCAGACCGATCGGAACGCCCAGGTCCTCCGCAACCTCCAGTGGATGTTCAACGCCGGACGCCTCGGCGGCACCGGCTACCTGTCGATCCTGCCGGTCGATCAGGGGATCGAGCACTCGGCCGGGGCGAGCTTCGCCAAGAACCCGATCTACTTCGACGGCGAGAACATCATCAAGCTGGCGATCGAGGGCGGCTGCAACGCCGTCGCGACGACCTACGGCGTGCTCGGCTCGGTGAGCCGGAAGTACGCCCACAAGATTCCGTTTCTGGTCAAGATCAACCACAACGAGCTGCTCACCTACCCCAACCAGGCCAAGCAGATCATGTTCGGCTCGGTGCGCGAGGCATGGAACTTGGGCGCCGCCGCGGTCGGTGCGACGATCTACTTCGGCTGCGACGACGCGAGCCGCGAGATCATTGAGATCGCCGAGGCCTTCCACGAGGCCCACCAGCTCGGCATGGCCACCGTCCTCTGGTGCTACATCAGGAACAGCGCCTTCAAGAAGGACGGCAAGGACTACCACGTCAGCGCCGACCTCACCGGCCAGGCGAATCACCTCGGCGTGACGATCGAGGCCGACATCATCAAGCAGAAGCTCCCCGAGCTCAATCGCGGCTACGAGGCCCTGAACACCGGGAGCTCGAGCTACGGCAAGCTCGACAAGCGGATGTACACCGACCTCTGCACCGACCACCCGATCGACCTCTGCCGCTATCAGGTCCTCAATTGCTACTGCGGCCGCGCCGGCCTCATCAACAGCGGCGGCGCCAGCGGCGAGAACGACTTCGCCGAAGCCGCGAAGACCGCCGTCATCAACAAGCGAGCCGGTGGCATGGGCCTCATCTCCGGCCGCAAGGCCTTCCAGCGCCCGATGGCCGAGGGCATTAAGCTGCTTCACACGATCCAGGACGTCTACCTCGACTCGCGCGTGACGATCGCGTAAGGCGATCCCGCCGACGAGTGAACACCGAAACCGACCGATCACCCGGGCGCCTGCGGCCCGGGTTTTCACGCGCTGGGCGTGGGAGCCAGTGACGCACACCGGGCCGCGGACCGCGGAACGCCCCATCCGACGGCGGGGGAGGTCGCCCCGGATTTTTCGCACTTTCGGTGTGAGACGCCGCCTCTCCGTTCGCATCTGCTGCGGGGTGCCGGTGCGATCGCATGGTCGCGGGTCGCCGGTGCCCCTGTGATGGACTGATATTGCCCTGAGGAGAGGTTCAATGAGACGCACGAACTCGATCGCCGCCGCCGTCAGTGTGCTTGCCCAGGCCAGCGTCGTTCTCGGCCAGGGCGCCTCCCTTCCGGTGGACCCCGGCGAATCGGTCATTACGCACTTCTCGGGCGGTCCCGGCTTTGTCGTGACGCTCGTCAACACCGCCAATCCCGTGGGGCAGGGGGCGCCGGTCGGCGGTGTCTCGCCCTCGACGAACTGGCTCGCGCCGAAGTACCACAACGAATTCCCAGGCAACCCGACCAACAACCCGGCGGACGTGTGGAACGCGGCGAACCTGGGCCAGGTCTTCGGCGTGACCCTCGACGACGCGTCGCCGCCCAACATCTATGTCGCCGCGTCGACGGTCTACGGCAATCTCGGCTTCGGGCCGGGCGGCAACGGCGGCGAGGTCTACCGGATCGACGGCGTGACCGGCGCGATCTGCAAGCTCGCCATCCTTCCCAACTCGGGTCAGGGCCTGGGCAACATCGCCTACGACCCGGTGAGCACGATGCTCTTCGTCACCGACTTCGACGACGGCATGATCTACGCCGTGCCGGCCCGCCTCTCGGGGCCCTGCGCGCCGGCCATCCAGGTCGTCTGCAACCCGGGCGGCAACTGCTACGACCATGGCGTTGTCGGTCGGCCGCAGGAGGGGCTGAGCGTCATCGCCGACAACGCGTCGCAGGGCTTCACGAAGCTCGGGCGCCGCGTCTGGGGAGTGGCGGCGCACGACGGTCGCCTCTACTACAGCGTCTGGTGGGAGGACGCGCGTCCGGGCGGACAGAGCGCCACCGAAGCGAACGAGGTCTGGTCGGTCGCGATCACCAGCACCGGCGCGTTTGTCCCCAACAGCACCGTGCGCGAATTCCTCATGCCGCAGGGGGCGATTCCGTCGGGCGCCGGCTTCCTGCTGCATCAGGCCGACAGCCAGGTCATTCCCTATTCGAACCCGGTCTCCGACATCCACTTCTCGACCTCAGGCCACATGTTCCTCGCCGAGCGGACCAGGCTCGGCGACGTCGGCACGCTCATTCCGGGCGGCGGCAATGACGCCCACAGCGCTCGGGTGCTTGAGCTGACCGGCTCCTCGCCCGCCGCATGGACCTTCGCGCCGCTCAACACGTGGAAGGTCGGCTACCTCGAACCGATGGGCGATTGCGACGGCGCGAGCCTCGTCCCCGAGGGCGAGAACAGCTCCGGCGGCGTTGCGACCGACTGCAACGGCAACGTCTTTGCGATGGGCGACGCCCTCTTCGCGTCGTGCGTCAATCCGAACCTGCCCTATATCTACGGCCTCACGATCATCCCGGCGGGCGGCAACTCGGCCACGGTGCCGCTGTGGACGAGCCAAAGTTACCTCATCGACTCCGACGGCTTCACCGTCGTCAACGCCAAGACCGGCCAGGGCGACGTGGCCGTGCGCAGCGAGTGCGAGTGCGCGACCATCGAGACCTCGTCGATCGAGTGCAAGGCGGGCGGCCAGTTCACGTGGACGTTCTCGTTCACGAACAGCTCCGGCACGAGCGCGTCGGTGCTGATCCTCCCCGATCCCTCGATGTCTCCCAACGTGATTCCGCTCAATCCGCCGGTCGCGAACGGCGGGACCTCCGCTCCCATCACCGTGACCATCAACGGCCAGCAGCCGGGGGCGCATGTCTGCTTTGATTTCATCCTCGGCGACGTCGACGGCGACGAGTGCTGCCACCTGAAGCCCTGCCTCGACCTTCCCGACTGCGAGTGCGGCCAGGTCCTGCACCCCGAAGTCGTCGCCACGAGCGTGCCCGGCGCGTTCCAGTTCTCCTTCACCTTCAACAACCTCGCGGCGTGGAGCACGGGACACATGGTCTTCATTCCGTCGAGCGGCAGTTCGATCAACCCCGGCATCCTCAACGTCGGGCCGATCGCGCCGTACAGCTCGCAGGTGGTCGGTCCGGTGACAATCGTCAGCGGCTTGGCTCCCGGATCGCAGTACTGCTTCACCCTCGGCAACCACAGCCCGAACTGGGCTCAATGCTGCTTCATCGAAGTCTGCGTGACGGTGCCGGGCCAGGGCGCCTCGACGGGGCATCCGGGGGATCTCGACGGCGATGGTGTCGTCAACGCGGTGGACCTGTCGATCCTCATCGGCGCGTGGGGCACGGTCGGGGGACCGGCCGACCTCGACGCGGACGGCGTGGTCGGCGCAGGCGACCTTGGCGTGTTGCTCGGGGCCTGGGGCTGAGACGCGGGCGTGCGACATCGGGGCGCTCGTCCGCGCGATGTGGAAACACGACCCGCATGACCCGCACCCTCCTGCAACGACGCATGGCTGGCGACGATGGAGATTCTTCGTCGCCGCGGAGGCGGGCCGTTCGCGTTCGCGCGTCGCGACGCGTCGGTGAAATGGCGCCGCTCGCGTTGACGGCAGCGAATCGCTCGGCCCTAGGGAATCGTTTCGGTCCGGATGCTCTGGCCATTCCAGAGCGCCGCTGACGCCGGGTTCCACACCGATCCCTCGCGGTCCCGCTTCGCCAGCGTGTCCCAGACCCGGGCCGTTGCGTCGGCCGAGGCCGAATAGAGCCTTGCCCCATCGGTCGAGAATCGCACCGCGTGCACGGGAGCCCCGTGGCCGCTCAGGACCGCCATCTCGCGCCCGGTGTCGGTGTCCCAGATCCGGATCGTCTGATCCCAACTGCCTGACGCGAGGCGCGGTTCCGTCGGATGGAAGGAGACGCCGTGGACCGGGCCGGTGTGGCCGACCAGCGTCCGTTCGGGCGTGCCTTCGCCGAGGCGGACAATGCGGATCATGTGATCCTGCGATGCCGCCGCGAAACGCGTCCCGTCCGGCGAGAAGGCGACGGTGATGACGCCGAAGAGGGCCGAGCCCGACTCGACCTTCGGCTCGATCATGACCTGCGTCGAAAGGTCAATGACTCGAATCGGAGCCATGAGCCCGCCCATCACCGCGTACCGCCCGGTCGGCGAGACCTCGAGGAGAAACGGCGGGGAGTTCGTGACGCCGGTCTCATGGCTGGCGATGCGGGTGCCGCTCGGGATGTCCCACACGGCCATCGGCGCCTTTCGCGACAGCGCCAGCAGTCGGTCGCCGACCAGCCGCAGGTGATGGACGTCCGCCCCGACGTTCTTCAGCCGTGCGACGACGGCGAAGGGGTTGGTCGTGGCGATCGCGACGTCCTCCCTGCCGATCCGGAACGCGACGCGCGAGCCGTCGTCGCTGAAGTCATGCGTCGCGCCGGCGCCGGGGAAGCTCGCGATGGTCTCGCCCGTCCGTCCGTCGAGAAAGGTCGGCACCTCGTCGGGAATGGCCAGGGCGAAACGGCCATCGGGGGCGAGGGTCAGGCCGCGCATCTGCCGCGGGAAAGGCTCGCCCCGTCCGGTGCGCGGATCGAAGAGCGTGACGATGCCGCGCGGGTCGCTGAGAACGATGCGGTCCTCGCCCTGTTCGCTCTTCGTCATTGCGAGGGTGTTCAGCTCGCCCTGGGCACGGAGCATCACCGTCGCCGGTCCGCTGGTGAGATCCCACAGCCGCACCGCCCCCTCGTCGGAACTGGTCAGGAGGTAGCGTCCGTCCGGCGTCTGGGCGCAGATCGCGACGAAGCGCTCGATCCCGGTCCACACCGCGTCCTCGGTGCCGGTGGCGATCTCGTGCACGCGCACCGTGCGGTCGTTGCCGACGCTCGCCACGCGCAGGCCGTCGGGAAGGAAGAACGCATCGGCAACGCTCTCGCTGTGGCCGACGAGCGTTGCGATCCGTCGGCCATCCGGCAGCGACCAGACCACCACGGTGTGGTCGGCCGCGAAGGTGAGGATCTTCGAGCCGTCGCCTGAGAACCGCAATCCGGTCGCCCCATGGGCGTGGCCATCGAGCGTCGCGAGGAGTGCGCCGGTGCGAACGTCCCACACCCGCGCGGGAGCGTCCAGAACCGTCACGGCGACGAGCGTGCCGTCGGGGGAGAAGCGGCGCGTCTCATGCGGGAGTGCGGGCGAGGCGAATTCCGAAAGGAGCGAACCGTTCAGCGCGTCAACGGCTCGGAGCCTGTACCCGCCCGAGGCGTCGCGCGAGCGGAGGAGGATGCGAGTGCCGGCGTCGTCGAGGAGGATCGGCTGGCCGAGCGACGCGTCGAACGCCGCGAGTGTCGCCCCGCCATCGTCGAGCACCTCCGTCGTCACGCCGTCGCGCGAGCCCACCACGCGGATGCCGCGCGATGTCACCGCGAGGATCCCTTGCTTCGGGAACGCCGGCAGGATCTCGCCGCTCGACGCGTCCACGCAGCGGAGGTCGAGGCCGGTCCCTTCGCAGAGCAATCGCTTCCCGTCGGCGCTGAAGAGAATCGTCGCCGGATATTGGGCGAGCTGCATCGGCAGGACGAGGCGAGCCTGACCGGTGTCGACGCGGAAGATCGTGACTTCGGCGTCCTGCGTGCCGGCGGCGATCTCGCGCCCGTCCGGGCTGAAGGCGACTTGGCCGATTCGATCATCACCGGAACCGAATGAGCGGATCTTCCTGCCGCTCGGAAGTTCGTAGAGGGCCATCTGCCGATCGACGCCGCGAAGGGCGACCGACCTGCCGTCGGGACTGAAGGCGGCGTGGGTGACGCGGGCGGTGTGCCGGCAGGTCACCAGCGCGTCATCGCAGCGGGCGTCGAGCCAACGCCACTCCCAGCCGCGGCGTTCGGGAGGGGCGAGCTCGAGGCGCCGCCGCGCCGCGGCCGGCTCATGGAGGGCGATGGCCGCGGCGGCCGCGCTCAGATTCGCCTCGTTCGACCGGGCAACCGCCTCGTCGCGCTCGCGATCCGCCTCGACGCGAAGCTTCGCCTCGACCTCTTTCGACGCCTCGGCGATGCCGCGCTGACGGCGCTCTTCCCCTTCGGCTCGCAGGGCCCGCGTGAGGGCGAGCGAGGTCGCGATCAAGCCGACGACGAGGGCGATCGCGACGAGGGAGACCGTCGTCGCCAACGCCCGATGGCGACGCACGAACTTCGAGGCGATGTAGATCGCGCTCGGCGGCGCGGCCAGCACCGCGTCGCCGGAAAGAAATCGCCCGAGATCGGCCCCGAGCGCCGCCGCCGATTCGTAGCGGCGGTGGCGGGCCTTCTCGATCGCCTTCATCACGATCCAGTCGAGCTCGCCGCGGATGGTCGCAGGCAGCGGCGTCGCATCCGCTCGGCGGGTGGTCACCGGCTCGCTCGAACTCTTCAGCCGGGCGAGACGCGTGCTCGGTCGCGGCGGATCTTCCTCGCGGATGATCCGCTGCATTTCGCCATAGGCCGCCGCCCGCAATCGATGGCTGTCGAAGGGGGTGACGCCGACGAGAAGTTCGTAGAGGACGACGCCGATCGCGTAGACGTCGGTGCGGGTGTCGACGTCGTCCGAGGACTCGCCCGCCTGCTCGGGGCTCATGTACTCGGGGGTCCCGATCATCTGCCGGAATGCCGTGTAGAAGGTCCGTTCGGTGAGGCGGGCATTGGTCGCCTTCGCGATGCCGAAGTCGATGACCTTCGGGACCGGCTGGCCCTCTTCCATCCGCACGAGGACGTTGCCCGGCTTGATGTCCCGGTGGATGACGCCCTTCTGGTGGGCGTGGTGGAGCGCGTCGCAGACGGTCTGCACGAGTTTCGCCCGCTCGCGCACGCTGAGGCCGTGGGTTGCGCAGAACTCCGTGATCGGTTGGCCGGGCACGAGCTCCATGACGAAGTAGGGGCGTCCCGTTGCGGTGGCGCCGGCGTCAAAGACCTTCGCGATGTTCGGGTGGTCCATCAGGGCGAGGGCCTGCCGCTCCGCCTCGAAGCGGGCGACGACCTCGCGCGTGTCCATGCCCAGCCGGATGATCTTGAGGGCGACCTTTCGCCGGACGGGCCGTTCTTGTTCGGCCAGGAAGACGACGCCGAAACCACCCTCGCCGAGCCGTTCGAGCAGTCGATAGGGACCGATCTGTTCGCCGATCGCGCCTGACTCGCGAAGCTCCGCAGGCCTCACGGGATCGGCCGCGAGCGATTCGACGGCGGCGTGGTGTTCGGCCCGAAGCTCCTCGGCGAGCGACTCGAGCGGAAGCGGGGCATCGGCGTGGGCGAGGAGCCCTTCGACCAGGCGCCGGAGCCCGACTGAATCGCCGCAGGCTTCGATGAGCGCTTCGGCCCGGGCCCCGGCGGGGAGTTCGCTGAGGGCGAGGAAGATCGCCTTCGCCTGCCGCAGAAGTTCGGGATCGTCCGGTGCGCCCACGGGCGGTCGTCCTCAGGAGCCGGTGGGCGGAGAAGCGTCGGTCCGGCGGGCCGCGCTGAGTTCGGATGCGAGCCACGCTCGGGCGAATTGCCAATCGCGGGTGACGGTCATTCGCGAGATCCCGAGCACGTTGGCGATCTCGTCCTGCGTCATGCCGCCGAAGAGCGTCCATTCGGCGATCCGGGCAGCGCGGGCGTCGGCCGATTCGAGTCGAACGAGGACCTGATCGAGATCGACGATCCCACAGTCGCGATCGTCCGCCGAGCCGCTCGGAATTGCACCGAGATCGACGGTCACGCGCACCGCGCCGCCACCGCGCTTGTCGGCCTGCTTGCGGCGGGCGTGATCGACGAGGATCTGTCGCATCGCTCGAGCGGCGGTCGCAACGAAGTGATCGCGCCCGCACCAGGCCATGTCGCTCTTGGCGAGCTTGAGGTATGCCTCATGCACGAGCGCCGTCGGTTGGAGCGTGTGCTGCGAGCGCCCCTCGAGGTAATGGCCGGCCAGGGCGCGCAGTTCGCCGTAGACGACGGGGAGCAATCGCTTCAGCGTCTCGTCCTCATGCGCGGAAGCGGTCAACCCCGTGTCGGAATCGCTCATGCCGCCAATGTCCCCATCGATTTGAACCGGCCCCAACCGGGAAAGCGTCGGACGATTCAAGGCCGATCGAAGAATAGCAGAGTGGATGAGCCGACCGTGGGCGCGATTCGCCCGATGGCGCACACCGGCGCGGTCGGTGTCGATCGGGAGAGGGCAGACGCCGCGAGCGTGCTTCGACGCAGTGAACCCAGCGGCGAACCCAGCCGCGAACCCAGCGGCGAACCCAGCCGCGAACCCAGAGCGCCCACTCGATCGCGTCCCCCCAACCGACACACATGGGCGATCGAACGACGAACTCGGCGCCGCCGGCGGCGCGGTCGACTCGGCACCGCGGGCGCCCCGATCGGCGCGTCGAGCGTGTGCCCGCTGGCCCCTCGGGATGCGAACGGCGGGGGTCACCACTTCTCGGGCGTTGCGCTGGGGGTGAGAAGCTGGCTGTGCGGGCCAAAGTTGGACAAACTTGCGCTGAACTCGCCCGTCACGGCGGCGATTGCCCCAGCCGTGGGGTACTGTTCGCTCGTCGATCGTGGCCTCAGCCGCGACGGCGATTGTCTATCGATGTCGAGAGCGAGAGGAGCGTGACGCCGCAAGGCGCCCTGTGGTCTCTTCACTCTCCGCTCGGCACCGGTCGGCAACGTTTCGCACCAGCACGAGCCTTCGGGCTCCCAGATTGGGTTCCTCCAGTGAAGCTCTCGACGACCATTCTCGTTGCAGCCATCGCCGCCGCGGCCACCGCGGTCGGTGCCGACGCCGCGACCATGACGCTTACCTTCACCGGCGTTGGGCCGTCGAAGGACCTGAAGCTCAACTACAACGCCAACCGGCAGTTCAACCAGAACGCCAGCGGCGGTTGGTCAACGGTCAAGGCCGGCAAGATGAAGTGGAGCAAGGCCGGCGGCGGCACCGCAACGACCTTCTGCACCCAGCTTGCGGAGTCGATCTCGGTCGGTCAGACGGTGAACTACTTGGTTGCTCCGGTCGAGAACGTCCCGGATCCGGCTCCAGGCGCCATGGGTGCCATTCGCGCCCAACTCGTGCGCGACCTGTACACGAAGCAGTGGTCGTCGGTGAAGAACTCCTCGGATACGAAGCTCAACGCTGCGTTCCAGCTCACGATCTGGGAGATCACCCACGAGAACCTCACCGCCGCGAGCGCGCAGGCCGCTCTCGCCCAGCTCAACGTCACCAAGGGCGCGCTGGCCGTGAACATGAGCAACTCGACGACCGCCCAGGTCGCCGCGATGGCCATGCAGATGATCGCCTCGCTCGGACAGGGCGGGTTCGCCGGATTCGGCAACCTCCTCGGCCTCACCGATCCGACCGCTCAGGATCAGCTCATCGTGGTGCCGGTGCCCTTCACCGTCGGCCTCGCCGCCGCCGGTCTCGCGGGCGTCATCGGCCTTCGCCGACGCCTTCGCTGATCGATCGCGAATCCCTTCAACCGACCAGCGGCCTCCTGCGGAAGCGGAGGCCGCCGTCGTTCATGACTCGTCGCGGCGAGCTACTTCGCGCGGATTTCCTGCACGAGACCGGTGGCGCCGTAGACCTTCTCGAGGGCCTCGATCAGTCCGCGGGAGTCCACCGCGACGGCACGATTGACGCTGTCGTCAAAGACGACGTCGCCGACCAGGCTCTGCAGATTGCCGTCGAAGATGAGGCCCACGAGTTCGCCCTTCGCGTTCACCACCGGTGAACCGGAGTTGCCGCCGATGATGTCGGCGGTGCAGACGAAGTTGAAGGGTGTGTCTTTGTTGAGTGCGGTGCAGGCGTCGATCCAGCTCTGGGGCAGCGTGAAGTCGGCCTGGCCGCGGCGCTCATCGGCGCGGCGATAGAGCCCGGCGAAGTTCGTGAAGGGGGGGATGACCTCCGAGCCTTCCTTCCAGCCGCGCACCGGGCCATAGGCGAGGCGCAGGGTAAAGGTCGCATCGGGATAGGTCGAGTCGCCCTCGATGGCGAAGGTCGCCTTGGCGATGTCGGCGTAGGCGGAGCGCTCGACGGCCTCGACGTCCTGCTCGTAGCGCTGGCGCACGGCGCGGGCGTCGGGGTCGATCGTCCGCATGAAGGCGATCATCGGGTCCTTCGAGGCCCGAACGGCCGCCGCGCCGCCCTCCACCAAGGCCTTTCGCGCAGCGAGGTCCTTGAGTGACGTGCCCTTCACCAGCGCCTCGGCGCGAGCCCGCGGCGATGCGCCGTCGAGGAGCTTCACCACGAGCGGATCGGTCGCCCCAAGCCGTTCGGCGAAGAAGCTCAGCCGGATCGCGAGCCACTCGACCTCGAGGGCATCGTGAATCGGCTCGGGCGAGTAGATCGATCGCTCGACCGTGTCCCGTCGGGCATCCGCGTATTCGCGGAGCCGCTCGGCATTGGGCTTGGCGGACTCGTCGCCGAGCCGCACGATCTGGCGGGCGATGCGGGCCAGCACCGGACCGCGCCAGCCTTCCTCGAGGAGTTGTCGGCGCTCGTAGATGGCGCGGTGGGTCGCCTCGGCCGCGGCAATGCGATCCCACGCGCTGCCCAGCGGGGCGAGCGCCGGCTTCGCGGCGATGGCCGCGCGGAGGGCGTCCTCCTTGGCCTTCTTCGCGGCGATGAGGGCCGGATCCTGAAGTCCCTCGATCAACCCGGTGCGGGCCTTGCGGCCGTTGGCGATGCCCTGCACGTCCTCGAGGGCGATGCGGGCGTTCTCGGCGCTGCGGAGGGAGAAGGCGGTGAGCTTCATCTCCTCGCGCCAGTTGCGGGCGAGCATCCAGGGAAGCTCGACGTCACGCATGAACGCAAGGTGGTCGGTGGTGAAGAGCCGCTGGGTTCGGCCGGGATGGCCAGCGACGAAGACCAGCTCCTCGGCCTTCGCGCCGGCAGCGCTCCAGGTGAGGTGATGCTCGGCGTTGAAGGGCTTGCCGTTCTCGTAGATGCGGAAGAAGCAGCAGTCGAGGTCGTAGCGCGGGTACTCGAAGTTGTCGTTGTCGCCGCCGAAGTAGGCGATCGACTGCTCCGGGGCGAAGACCAGGCGCACGTCGGTGAAGCGGCGATAGCGGTAAAGGTGGTACTGCCCCCCCTGATAGAGCGTGACGACCTCGGACTTGAGGCCGGTGGCTCGTTCGCTTTCCGCTTCGATGGTCGCGATGGCGGCGAGCCGGGCAGCGCCCGCAGCGGCATCGTCCTTCGCGTCTTTGGCGGCGCCGTGGACTCGATCGGTGACGTCGTCGATCGACCAGAGGATGTCGAGGGCCAGATCCGGGCAGGGGCGCTCGTCGGCGCGGCTCTTCGCTGCGAAGCCCTCATCGAGCAGGTTGTGCTCGGGTGTGCTGAGCGCCGCAAGCATGTCCGATCCGACGTGATGGTTGGTCATCACGAGCCCGTCCTTCGAGATGACCGATCCCGAACCGCCGGTCGAGAAGCGGACGGCGGACTTCTGAAGATGCTCAAGCCAAGCGGGCGTCGGCTCGAAGCCGTAGGCGGACTTGAGCGCAGCCAGGGGCGGTCGGTTGATCAGCCACATGCCCTCGTCGGCATGCGCGATCGTGGCGAGGAGCGTTGAGCCGAGAACGGCGACAGCGAGTTGGGCGACGGTGCGCATGGGAGGAGAGGGTAACGCGGCGCGGAAGGACGGCGCGAACGGCTCGCGACGCATAGAAACAACCCCGGGCGGGGGCCCGGGGTTGCAGAAACGTGTCGAAGGAGTTGCGGAGTCCGTCGCGTGCGAGGAATCAGCGGCCGGCAGCAGCGCCGGTCAGGATCTGGAAGCGGTTCCAGTTCAGGACCGGGATGCGGGCCTCGATCGCGTCCTTGAGAAGGCGGTCGTAGGTCTCGCGAGCGGTGCGGGCGACGATGGCGTCCTGCATCTGGGATTCGGCCGGGTTGTCCGGCAGCGGGGCGGGCATCGGCGGCTGGACGCCGAGGACCACGAAGTCGAGGTCACCAACGAGGGCATCGCCGGCGATGACCTCTCCGCCCCAGTCCTTGATCTTGCTGCGGAGGTAATCGGCCTCGCTGTCCGAGGGCTTGCCGTCGCCGTCGACGTCGAACTTGCCGTGGACGAGGAACTTGAAGCGATAGTCGGGGTTGAACACCGCGTTGGCGATCACGTCGTCCTTCACGACCGGACGGCCGACCGACTGGCGGATGACCTTGCAGGTCGAGGTCGACTCGGCGACGCGAAGGACCTGGATCGAGGCCTTGCCGCGGCCGGTCTTCTCGCTGGCGGCGATGGCGTTGGCGTCGTCGAAGATCTCAAAGGTCATGCCCGGGATCACGCGATCCTTCTGACCGATGTTGATGAAGACCTGATCGCCCGAGCCCTCGATCGCGATGACCCGACCGTCGACGAGCTCAGCGGGGTTGGCCGGCTTCAGCTCGAAGGCCTCGAACTTCTTGACGAGGACGTCGTTGCGGCTCTGGATGACCGCGGTGCTGGCGCGAAGGCTATCGATTTCGCCCTGAAGCTCGTCGACGCGGGCCTGATGGCTCTGCTTGAGGGCGTCGATCTCCTTCTGCATGTCGGCGCGGGTCTTCTCGAGGTCGGCGATGAGGTCCTTCGCCGCCTTGTCATAGCCGGCGAACTCGCCACGCATCGCCTCGGCGAGCTTCTGGCCGTTGGCCTTCTCGGCCTCGAGCGAGTCCTTGAGGTCGCTGGACTGCTTGTTCAGCTCGCTGATGCGGGTGGTGAGGCTCTTGACCTCGTCGTCCTTCGACTTGAACTGGCGGCGAAGGTCACCGAGCACGCCCTTGGCGGTCTCGCCGTCCTTGAGGCCGAGTTCGGTCTGCAGGGCCTTGGCGTCGGAGTTGGCGGCGCCGCCCACGAGCTGGGCGATCTGCGACTTCTGGTTGACGATGTGGCCGTAGACGCTCTGGCCGTCGCTGGTGGCAGCGGCCTTGGTCGCCTTGAGCGTCTCATCCTGCTGCTGGGCAGCGGTGATGAAGCTCTTCAGCGTGGCCTCGGCGTCGTTCAGCTTCACCGTCTCGCTGTTCTTGCCGGCGTAGAAGACGATGGTCATCACCAGCAGACACACCGTCATGATCACAAACACCACCAGAGCCACGAGCACTCCAGTACCGCCTCCAGAACGAATGGCCATTTCGAAAGCTCCTGCGGGGACGCCTGTTGCGTGAGTCGGGCCGGGGAGAGGCCCGAGGTGATCAAGTGCACGCTCACGTCCTGCCCCGCGACCGGTCCGGGCGGTGCCCGGAGGGTCGCACGGGTGGAACCCAAGCGAGGATGGGGAGTGTCCCGGTTCTTGGGGGGCCGGTCAAGGTGGGAAACGGCCCGTTCTCAAGGAGTTCACCGCAGGAGCCTGGCCGCCGGGACTCACTTCAGGAAGGTCAGGCACTTGAAGTGGAACTTGATCTCGTAGCTCCCGGTCGCCCCATTGAATCCGGCGAGGCGAACCCAGTAGGTCGTCTGGGTGTTGTCGGGATTGATGCTGACGAATGACCGTCGGTTGACGCCGGCGATCTGGCAGCCCGACAGCGAGGAGTCGTCGTTGCAGTCCAGCTCGACCATGCCACCGCAGGTTCCCTTGTACAGGGTGAGGGTGGTGTCGAAGTTCGTGCCGGGCATGCAGGTCGAAGCGGAGAGTTCCACCGGCTGGCCGCCGCCGACGGCGCAGAGGAGATCGAGCTTGAACCAGATGTCCTGGTTGTCGAAGGACCCGCCGCAGGAGTTGGTCTGTGTCGATGCCGTCGCGTGGAACGTGTCGCCGGTCAGGATGACCGTGGCGCCGTTGGGGTCGCCGTTGTCGGTGAGCTGGACCGGAATCGGATCGGAGCAGCTGTCGCCGTGCGGGAGGAAGTTGACCTGCAGATTGCCGGTGCCCTCGGAGCCGAGGTAGCCGCCGACCCGAATCGTGTAGACCTTGCCCGCGATGACCGGAACGGCCAGACTCGAGTTCAGCGGATCGGAGCAGGAGCTGCTGTCGTCGTTGCAGCCGAGGATCGTCGCGGTGAGGATCGTGCCGTTGGGACAGGTCGAGCCCAGGAAGCCCTGCTCATAGACGGCGAGCTTGGTATCGAAGTTCGCGCCGCAGGTCGAGACGTCAAGGAGACCGTCCGACGGTGCGGTGACCTTGAACCAGACATCGCTGGTGATCTGATTCGAGCCGGAGAATTCGCAGGAGAGCGAGCCAGGTCCATCGGTTCCGGCGTTGGCGTTGCAGAAGGGGACGCTCTGGCTCCAGATGGAGGGCAGGACCTCGGCGGAGCTGCACAGGTCATTGGCCGGGCCGCCGCAGGCGCCCCACTGGCCGAGCAGGATGCCGAGGTCCGCAGCGTCGACGACGCCGTTGCCGCTCAGGTCGTGATCGGCGTCGATCGAGCCCCAGGACCCAAGCAGAAGGGCGAGGTCCGCCGCGTCGACGGATCCGCTGCCGTTGAAGTCGGAGGAGCAGCCGCAGGGCGATTCCGCGCGGGCAACGCCGGCGATCGCCAGGCAGAGAGCGCCGGCGCGAAGGAACGA
Organism: Phycisphaerales bacterium; assembly: GCA_044220875.1. Taxonomy (GTDB): domain Bacteria; phylum Planctomycetota; class Phycisphaerae; order Phycisphaerales; family SM1A02; genus JAEUIT01. The sequence continues at coordinate 407,992 of JBGAQH010000003.1, forward strand.
AGTGAGCGAGAGGCTACCGCGAGCACATGAATGCACGTTCGTCATGGGTCTGATCCTGAGAAGGAGTGATGCGTCGAAGGGCGGGCCGCCGTCCGGCGGTCTCCGAGTTCGCAGCGGTGCCCCCGGTGGGCTGTCGGCGGCCTGCCAATGTCCTGAGGACGTGGCCGTGCGCCCGCTGCACCGAAAGAAGCGTGAAGGCACCCACGGCCGCCCGACACATTCATCGGGATTCGACCCGCTGAACGGGGCGAGGCGACGCAACAGGTCCGATCAGCCGTGCATGCGCTCGACCAAGCGGCTGGCCAGCCCCGGTGCTGCGGCAATCAGTCCGCGGTTTCGGGCCAGCGTCGGACCCGCCGCGAAATCGAGGGGACGACCGTCGAGATCGCAGGTGACGCAGCCGGCTTCCTCGACGATGAGGACGCCCGCAGCGTGATCCCACACGCATTCCTTCCGCTCCGGCGCTCCCGACGCGCGGCGCGGCACGCGCATGTAGCCGTTGCCTCGGCCATGGGCGAGTAAGGCATACTTGGAAGCGCTGTCGAGGCGAAGCGGCGGAAGCAGCGGGCCGCATCGCGCCGCGATGACGCTCGCCGTGTCTGCGTCCCCATGCGCGGATTCGACCGAGAGGAGCAGCCGTATCCCGTCGCCCTCATGCCACGTGGGGGCGACAAGGCGCTCCGCTCGCTCTTCCTCGGGGTCGGCAAGACTCATCCAATGGGCGCCGGCGCCGCGGACGGCGAAAGCGAGCATGCCGGAGGCCGACGGCACCGACGGGTCATCGATGTCGAGCGAGAGGCGGGGGCAGGCCAACGTGCCCAACGTCGGGCGACCCGATTCGATATGGGCGAGGGCGATGGCGTACTGGCCACCGCGCAGGAAGCCCTTCGTGCCGTCAACGGGATCGAGCGTCCAGCAGTCGGCACGAGACGGATCGGCCGGCTCGTGCGAGAGGAGCGCAAGCACGCGGTCGGCGGTGAGGAGGGGGACGGCCTGCTGTGCAGCCTCAACGACCGCCTCCAGGATGGCGGCATGGCAGGGGTCACGGAGGATCCGGTCCGATTCCTCGCCGAGCATGGCGATCGGACCGAGCGCCGACTGGAGGATGTGCATCACCACCGCCTGGCTTGCGAAATCGGCGACAGTCACGGGACTGGCGTCGCCCTTGGTGATGGCGGCGATCGCGCCGGCGACACTGGCGCGGCGCACGGACTCGGTGGCGATCGATGCGGCGTGGACGGCGTCGATCGCCAGCGGCAGAAGATCCGAGGCGCTCATTCGGCCCATGGCACGCCCTCCTCCGGCTCGCCACGGCTCCGTCGCAACGGCCGGCGCATGCCGCCGGGACCACCGGCGCCGATCGGGCGCGCGTCGCGACCGTCCATGTCGCGGCCGTCCATGTCCCGGCCGTCCATATCCCGGCCGAGGCCCCGCTCGCGCGACGCCTGATCGATCGCCGCAAGGAACTCGGCCCCGTAGTCCTTGAGCTTGCGGGCTCCGACGCCGCGCAGCTGGGCGAATCCGTCAAGGGACGAAGGCCGACGTCGGGCCATCTCGCGCAGCGTCTCGTCGGCAAACACGACGTATGGCGGCTTGCCGATCCGATTGGCAATCGTGCGCCGCAGGTGCCGCAACGCCTCGAAGAGATCGCGATCGACGCCCTTCCAGCCCGCTTCGGCGACCGCCGACTTCGTCGCCTTGGTCTTGATGCGGGGGCGAAGGAGCGTGACCTCCGCCTCGCCGCGCATGACGGGCATCGACAGCGGTGTGAGGGTGATCACCGGCCGATCGCCGCCGGTCGAGGCGAGGTAGCCCTGATCGACAAGCTGGTAGATGAGGTTTTGGATCGCCGCGGCGGGTCGGTCGCGCATCAGGCCGTAGACGGAGAGGGCCGAATGGTTCCACGAGCGAATGCTCTCGCCGTCGGCGCCGTGAAGGACGTCGGCGACGTGCTTGGCGCCGAAGCGCTGCTGCACGCGGGCGACCGCAGAGAGGATCTGTCGCGCCGCGAGCGTCGCGTCGTGGAGGAGTTCGATTTCACCGAGGCAACAATCGCACGCGCCGCAGGGAGGCTCCGGACCGTCACCCTCCCACGCCTGTCCGAAGTAGCTGCAGAGGGCGCGATGTCGGCAGGTGACGCCGCTGCACAGGCGCTGCATGTCGCGAAGGAGCTTTCGCTGGGCTTCGAAGGCGACCTCGAGCGCCTCGCGGTCGCCTTCGCTCTCGTCGATCGAGCGGCGCATGAGCCCTTCCCAGCGAATCGCATCGGCGGGGGAGTGGAGGAGCACGCACTCGGCCTCGAGGCCATCGCGGCCGGCGCGCCCGGTCTCCTGCTGGTAGTGCTCGATCGACTTCGGCATCGCGGCATGGATGACGCAGCGGACATCGCCGCGGTCGATGCCCATGCCGAAGGCGACCGTCGCCACCACCACGTCGAGCTTCTCTTCGGCGAACTCCTCTTGGGTCCTGTGCCGATGGTCGGTCGGCATGCCCGCGTGATAGTGCGCGGCCCGGATCTTCGCGTCGCGGAGCGAGGCGGCCATCTCCTCGGTTTCGCGGCGCGAGAGGCAGTAGACGATTGCCGCCTCGCCATGGTGCCGACGGAGGATCTCGATCGTCTGCTCGGTCGGCTTGAGCCGCGGCACGATCCGGTAGGTCAGGTTGGGGCGGTCGAAGTTGCCGACGAGCTCGACCGGATCGCGGAGCGCAAGCTGATTGCGGATGTCCTCGCGGACGCGCGGCGTCGCGGTCGCCGTGAAGGCGTGGATCGACGCGGCCGGAAAATGGTCTCGCAATCGAGCGAGCTGCCTGTATTCGGGGCGGAAGTCATGGCCCCACTGGCTGATGCAATGGGCCTCGTCGATCGCGAAGCTCGACACGTCGTATCGGCGGAGCCCGGCGACGAATGCGTCGTTGGCGATGCGCTCGGGGGAGACGAAGAGCAGGCGGTAACGACGATCCTGAAGGCCGTGGCGAACGGCGGCCCGCTCGTCCTCGCTCATCCCGCTGTGAAGCGCCGCTGCGGGATAGCCATTGGCGACGAGGCCATCGACCTGATCCTTCATGAGGGCGATGAGCGGGCTCACCACGACGTCGAGCCGCTGGGCGACGAGCGGCGGCATCTGGTAGCACATGCTCTTGCCGCCGCCGGTGGGCAACACGACGAGCGAATCGCGCCGCGCCAGACCCGCTGCGATCGCCTCGGCCTGCAACGGGCGAAGCGAGTCGTAGCCGTAGTGGCGACGGAGAAGCTCAAGCACCGTCGCCTCCGTCTCGCCATCTCCGAAGGGGGGAGCAGGTGAGGCGAAGGCGGATGAGATCTCCGTCGGATGCGATTCCGTTCGCGTCGCGGTCACGGCGGGCACAATACACCACCGCGCAGGCGACCTCCGCGAATCAGCCCTTTTTCCAACGCCGATTCGCGGCGCCGTCGGCTGTGGACAACTCAGCCGCCGCCGAGCGACTCGCGCTTTCGGCTCGTTGCGGCAAGCTCCTCGGCGATCGCGGCCACGACCTTCTCCTGCAGCGATTTCGCCTTGCCGACGGCATCGCTCTCGACGAGTTCGTTGCAGAGCACCGAGAAGCTCATGCGGCGACCGTCCGGTGCGGTGACGAATCCCGAAAGGCAGGAGACGCCGCGGATGTAGCCGGTCTTGCACTGCACGAGGCAGCCGGTGCGCTCGATGTCCTTGAAGCGCTTCTTCACCGTCCCCGTCTTGCCGCCGATCGCCATCGACTCGAGGTAGGTCGGGCCGAGCTCCGGGTCCTTCGCGAAGCTGTCGAGCCACGCGGTGATCGCCGAGGCAGTGACGCGGTTCTCCCGCGAGAGTCCCGATCCGTCGTCAGGATTGATGCTGCCCGCGAGCGCGGGGTTGGAGAGGCGCTCGGCGACGGCGTGACGGAGGGCCGCCGTGCCGTTGGCCCAGGATCCCGGCGACTTCGAGGCGGCGCGGCCGAGACGCTTCAGCAGGCACTCCGCGTAGAGATTGTCGCTGTCGGTGTTGCAGCGATAGAGGACGGTCGCGATCGGTGTGCGGACCTCAGGGCCGATCGCATTGCCCTCGAGGAAGCTCGGGTCGTCCGCGGTGGCCGCCCGGTAGCTTCGCACGGTGATGCCCGCCGCGCGAATGCGTTCGGCGAAGAGCCGCGCGAAGAAGTTCGGCGTGTCGTTGAGGGTGACCGAGGCGGGGTCGGTCGCGGCGACCTTCACGTTGCCGTTGAAGGTGATCGAGTTCTGGTTCGGCGGACGGTTGATCCAGAAGGTGTGGCGATCCTGCGATCCGGTCCGGCTGGTGGCGGCGTTGGCCCGGATGAGCCATGGGGCGTTGGGGGAGATGCGATTGACGTCGGCGCTGCCTCCCGAGCGTGGACGCGGCCAGACATGGAGCAGGTTGTGGTGGAAGTTGAGTCCCCACACCTGGGCGCAGTAATCCTCCTTGTACTGGTCCTTCGGCCAGTTCGGGTGATAGCCCACGCCGTCGAAGATCCGAGCGTCAATGATGAGTTCGTCGATCGCCGTGACCTGATCGTCCTTGATCGCCTGCACCCACATCGAGATGAGCGTCTCGACGTCGAGGCCCTTCTTGGGGTTGCCCTTCGCGTCGGTGTAGGTCATGTCAGCGAGGAGTTCAGGGTCCCCGAACGCCGGATCGCCATCGCCGACCACGACCAGGTCGTCGTGAGCCCGCAGCATCCGGGTGTGGAAGGAGAAGTCCTTGCCGAACGCGTGCAGGAACGCGCCCGTGGTGAGGAGCTTCAGGTTGCTCGCTGGCATCATGGGCCGCTCGGCGTCGATGTCGATGAGCTCGGCATTCGAATCGACGTTGCGGACACTGATCGAGACCTTGGCTTTGCGCAGGTCGATCGCCCGCAGGGCTCGCTGGATATCGGCAGTGATGTCACCGCACGCGGCGGAACAAAGGAAGAGCGGGGCGAGAAGGGCAGCGACGAGGATGCGAGGGTTCGCACAGCGAATCGGCGATGACATGGCGGGACATTATCGGGCAGATCCGATTCGTTGCCCCAATCCCCCATTGGGTTTATCGCCGCGCTCCACCCCCATCTCGTCGGCTATCGCGTCGGCTGCTGGCAACGTCGTTTCTGAGTGGTAGGTTCCATGACTCAACGCGAGGCACAAGCCTCTGGCGTTACAGGATTTGAGTCTCTAGATCAGCACCACGGAAGGTGAACCCCATGCGTCTTGCACTTGCCATTCTGACCGTTTCTCTTGGCGGCCTCGCCGCCTCCGCCAACGCGAGCCAGTGGAACCTGACCTATGACGGTCATGGCGCCAACCTGCTCACCAACGTCGCCTTCAACGCGTCCAACTCTTGGAACGCGGGACCGGCCTCGAACTTCAACGCGATCCACACCGGCGCCCACAAGTTCCACATCGGCAACCTCCACTACGAGACCTACTGCGTCCAGGTCTTCGAGGGCCTCAACGTCGGAGAGACGACCTGCTTTGACGAGGTCGATCCCGCGTTGGTGCCGGACGGTCCGCCCGCTCCCGGTCCGATGGGTGCCCTGAAGGCGACCCTCGTCCATGACCTCTACTGGCGGTTCTATGACTTCGCCAAGGACGACGGGGTCGATGCTGCCACCTCGAACATCCGCAACGCGGCGTTCCAGCTCGCCCTGTATGAAGTGACCCACGAGAAGATCAACGCCGCCGACGCCAGTGGTGCGGTCGCCCAGCTCGGGCTCGGTCAGGGTGCCTTCCAGGCCGGCGCCCGGTCCGGTACCCCCGGCTCCAGCACCGCAGTGGACATGGCGACGGAGATGCTCCTCGCCCTCGGAACCAACGGATTCCACTACTTCGGCAACGGTCTCCGCGGTCTGACCAATCCGACCCGTCAGGACCAGCTCATTGTGGTCCCGATCCCCGCTGCGATCGGTCTTGCGGTTGCGGGCCTCGCCGGCATCGGCGTGATCCGTCGTCGGGCCACGAAGCGCTGATCAGCCTGCTTCCGCGAATCCTGAACGCCACGCGAGGCGGACCAATGGCTCTGACTCCCTCTTCGGAGGGGTCGGCCGGGGTCCGCCTCGCTGCGTTGGTGCGGGTGCGGTTGCAATCCGGCGAAACTCGCCTGAATCCAAGGGTTGAGGCAACTCTCTCGGGTTATCCCACGAACCTGTTCCGGAGCCGGGTTCCGCAGCTTGACTTGATGATCCGTCGGTGCCGTTACGAGGACCGTGTAGCGCAAATCTCATAGCTTTTCTCATCGGCACAGATGGATCTGACGGCGAGCGTGCGGTATTCTCCGGGACTCCTTGGTGGCCGTGTGGCGGCCCCAATTTGTTTCTTCGTGTAACCAGAGAGGTCGAGAAAAATGAAGGCTATCACTCTTGGCACTGTCGCCCTGGTGGCGACGGCTATTGCCCAATCGGCGTCTGCGTCCAACTGGACGATGACGTTCACGGGCTACGGTCTCAACGAGACCGTCGGCGTTCGCTTCAACAACAGCGACTCGTTCAACTCGGCGACCGCTTCGAGCGGCTTCGCGAACATCCACGCCGGCCAGCACAACTTCAACGTGTTCGGCAAGACGTACTCGAACTACTGCGTCCAGCTCTTCGAGTCCGCCGGCCAGATCGGCGAGACCAACGTCTGGTGCACCGCTGCGGTCGCCGACGTTCCCGACGCGCCGCCCGCTCCGGGCCCGATGGGCGCGATCCGCGCGACCCTCGTTCAGGATCTCTACGCCCGCTATCACGCTGGCGTGAAGGCCTCTGGCGACAGCGTGCAGCACGCCGCCTTCCAGGTTGCCCTCTGGGAGCTGACCCACGAGAAGTTCACCGCGGGTGACGCGACCTCGACGCTCGCCCAGATCAGCCTCGAGCACGGTGCCCTTCAGATGAAGGGTTCTGACGACCCGGCGGTCTTCGCCGCCGCGAACGCCTTCCTTGCCGGTCTCGGCACGGGCGGCTTCAAGACGCTCGGCGACAACCTCTTCGGTCTCACCAACCCCACGAAGCAGGATCAGCTCGTGGTCGTCCCGATCCCGGCCGCCGCGCTTCTCGCGGGCGTCGGCCTCCTCGGCGTCGGCATGATCCGTCGTCGCGTCGCGAAGTAATCCGCGCTCTCGCTCCGGATCACGAAGAACATCCGGCGGCAGGGGGCTCTGCCCCCGCCGCCGTCTTCGGGACCCACGCGAAGCATCCCGAGCTGGGAGAAAGAACATCATGAAGCACACCGCACTTACCGCCGTCCTCGCCGCAGCAGGCATCTCCGCCTGCGCCAATGCGACGACCTGGACGATGACCTTCACCAACGTCAGCCCGAACACCATCGTTGGCATCAACTACAACGGTGGCCGCTCGTTCTCGGCTGCCCCCGCCGGCTCCTACAGCAGCGTCTACGCCGGACGCATGCTCTGGAACGGCCCGTACGGCAAGACCTACACGACCTACTGCACCCAGCTGAACGAGCACATCAACTGGAACCAGACGGTCACCTACACCCAGACCGCGGTCGAGAACGTTCCCGACGCTCCCGGCACCCCGGGCCCGATGGGCGCGATCAAGGCCACGATTCTCCGTGACCTCTACGCTCGTCACTACGCTCAGGTGAAGGCCAGCTCGAGCGGCGAGCTCAACGCCGCCTTCCAGGTCGCGATCTGGGAGATCACCCACGAGAACATCAACGCAGCCAACGCCGCCGGCGCCCTGGCCCAGTTGAATCTCGCCAACGGCGCGATGCAGATGAATGCCATCGCGAACGCCGGCGTCTTCGCCGCCGCGAACCTGCTCCTTGCAGACCTCGGCGTCGGCGGGTTCCGCTCGTTCGACGGCGTTCTCGGCCTCACCCACGAGACCGCCCAGGATCAGCTCGTCGTCGTCCCGGTTCCGGTTCCGGCCATGCTCGCCGGTCTCGGACTTCTCGGCGTCGTCGCTGTCCGTCGCCGGATGAAGTGATCGGCACTCGACGCTCTTGACACACGAAGTACTTCCGAGGCGAGGTCACCCTCGCCTCGGTTGTTTTTGTCTGTGGGCCATGCGAGTTCTCGCTCCCGCTCCGCGGAGAAGCGTCCGGAAAGAGCCAGCGCACGCCGCTCGGAGCGGACGTGGTGGATCTGTGCGGCCCGCGGGTCGGCGCGCTTGGCGCGTCTCGATGGCCCCCCGATTCCTGTGAGCTACCTTTCGAGAAGTCGCATCCGCCCCCAAGGCGGGCGCTGCTCCACCGCCGCAGGACGCGGCGAGTCGGGTCGCGAAGGGAATCGGAGAGAACAACACATGGACCGGAAGAGCTCAATCATCGTTGGTGGAATGGTCGCCTTCGCATCGTGCATCGCGTCGACCGCGTCGGCCACCGACTGGACGCTCACGTTCACCGGATTGGGCCCGGCCAAGATCATCGGCGCGAACTTCAACTACACCCGTTCCTACAACGCGGCGCCCGTCTCGAGCTTCAGCAGCTTCTGGGCCGGCGAGATGCAGTGGAAGAACGCCCAGGGCAAGCAGTTCAAGACCTACTGCACCCAGATCAACGAACACATCAACTTCAACCAGACCGTGACCTATCAGCAGGTCGCGCTCGAGCAGGTGCCCGATTCGCCCCCGGCCCCCGGCCCGATGGGCGCGCTGAAGGCCGTCATCGTGCGGGATCTCTACGCCCGCTTCTACCACCAGGTGAAGGCGTCGGGCAGCGACATCCAGAACTCGGCGTTCCAGTGCCTCGTCTGGGAGATCACCCACGAGAACACCAACGCCCAGACGGTTGCCGGCGTGCTCGGCCAGCTCAATCTCAGCCAGGGCGCGTTCCAGCTGAGCGCGAGCGGCAACACCAACAAGAGCGTCTTCGACACCGCCAACGGCATGCTTGCCGCGCTCGGCGGAGCCAACGACAACGACTTCCGCTGCTTCAGCAACGGCAACAATCTTCGTGGCCTTCGCCACGACACCGCCCAGGACCAGATCCTCGTCGTCCCGATCCCGGCTCCGGCCCTCATGGCCGCCGCAGGACTCCTCGGCGTCGGCGTCTGGAGCCGCCGTCGGGCCAAGTCGGTTGCCTGAGAAGTGGACGCGAGCAGGTGACCACAACCACTTCCCGCAACAGGCGACGCATCGCGTCGCCTGTTGTCGCGCCTAGACCGTGATCGTCTTCAGGAACTCGCTCAGCGTGCGGGCCAGCACGCCACGCTCGTAGCGAGCGACATTGGGTCCCTGCGTCGAGGCGTTGAACTCGCCGCCGACCCATCGGGCGTGGAGTGCCGCGATCGCCTCTGCGAGTGCGGCGCTGTCGCACGGGTCGGCGACGAAGCCCCGGCCAGTCGCCTCGACGATCTCACGGGCGTCGCCCTCGGGCAGCGCTCCGAGGATCGGTCGGCCGGTTGCGATGTACTCGTATGCCTTGCCCGGGACGATCCGCGATCGCTCCCCGCGGGCAAGACCGTGCAGCGGCAGGAAGAGCGCGTCGGCCTCGCGAATGGCTCGGACGCTCTCGCCGTGGCTGAGATAGCCGGTGAACTCGACCGCGTCGGCGACGCCCGACTCCTCGACGCAGCGGGCGGTCCATTCGTCCTTCTGGCCGACGACCACCAGTCTCGCGACGCGCCCCGCCTCATGGGAGCGCTGCCGCAGCAATCGAATCGCCTGCAGCAGATGGAGAGGCGTCCTGCCGCTGGCCAGGATCCGTTCGGGGACATAGCGAAGGAGCGATCCGATTCGGTTGCGAAGGGAACGCCCCGGATAGAGCGGCTTCGAGAGGAAGCTGCCCGTGAACACGATGCGCATCGCCCCATCCGGGTTCGCGCCGGGAATGACCTGCGGGGCCGGCTGCGGGAAGTCGTCGGCCTCCCAGCCGTTCGTGACCACCGCAACGCGGTCCGGACGCAGCGAGGGCTCGAATGCCAGGAAGAGTGTCCGTGACTCGGGCGTGTTCGCGACGACGCCATCGGCGCGGCGGAGCATCGCCCGCATGGCCGCAGCCTCGCGACGCCAATGGAAGTAGGTTCGGTAGCTCTGCCAGCCATCGAGGGCCCAGGGATCGCGAAGGTCGTAGACGACCGGGATCCGGTGGCGATCGGCGAGCGTCGCGCCGACGTGCCAGAGCTCGAAGGGCGACATCGTCAGGAGCAGGACGTCGGGCCGGGCGCGGCGGATTTCCCGGTCGCCGAGTTCCTCGACGGCCTTGAGCCAAGCGGCCAGTCCACCCTCCATCGCCGGAGTCCGAACGACTCGGCTGGTCCGCTCGGCCCGCTCGACGAGCGTCGCGTCCTCCGGCTCGTAGTAGTTGCGTTTGGACGGCGGCGTGCGGGTGACGACGGTGCAGTCGAGGCCGAGGGCGGGGAAGTGCCGCGCGAACGAGGCCGGGCGCTGGGTGCCAGCGCCGCCGTCAGGGGGGAAGTAGTACGCGAACAGGAGCACCCGCATGGAGCGCGGAGTATCGGCGGATTCCGGCGCAGAGGTTTGGGGAAGCTCTTCCGTGCGGTGGGTTCGCGCGGCCATGGCCGCGTCGCGTGCCCATTCGCGCCGGCCATCGGTGTGAGGGTCGCCGATTGGTACGCTCTGGTGCATCTGTAGGATCTGGCCCGTCTCCTTCAGCGAGGGAGTTGGGGGCGCCGGACCCGCAGCTCCTGCGCCGTATTGGAGAGTCTGCTTCGGACCGCTGCCCGTGCGCATCGGCCCCAGCAAGGAGTCCGTGATGCTTCGTCGCCCAATGACTTTGACTGCCCAGCCCTTCGCCCTCGCCTGCGCCGTCGCGTGGTGCTGCGCGACTTCGGTCTTCGGTCAGAGCGCAGCCTCGGTCGGCGCCGCAAGCGCCGGAGGATCGAGCCGCGTGGTGTTGCATGAGTCGCGGTCGCCGCTGCTGGTGCGCATCGACGAGAACGGCGGACTCGCCAAGGACGCCGTGGAGCGGGTGCTCGCGGCGATGCGGGCCAACCCCGATCGGCTCGTGACCGTCTCCGTCGGCAGCGTCGACCTCGACGTCGACGGCAGCGCCGCAAAGCAGAACGCGCTGGCCAAGCAGCTCCTCGGCATCATGAAGCAGATCAAGAAGGCCAATCCCGGCGCCGCGCTCGCGCTCCGTGGCCTTCCGCTCGAGGCGATCGGCGGCAGCAAGCAGGCCGCCCGCTCCCTGAACGAGCGCTTCGAGAAGGTGATCAACAGCGCCGACGCGATCGTCCTCAAGGGCGGACTCATCGGCCAGGGCTCCAACGACGGCGTCGCCCTCTCGAAGTCCTTCCCCGAGGCGATGCGGATGGCCGGCTCGAAGGCCGTCCTCTTCAAGGCCGGCGAGGGCTGGAAGACCCGCATCGTGACCGCGACGCCGAAGAGCTCGGCGCCGGCGCCCGCGGCTCCGGTCTCCGTGGCCGGTCCCGCCGCAGCGCCCGCCGCAGGCCAGGCGGCCCCGTCGACCGATGGCGGCGCGTCCGCTCCGCAGCAGATGGCCTCGAATGCCGCGGGTCCCGCCGGCGGCGAGGGCGAAGTGATTGGCGAAGTGTTAGGTGGATGGGGAACTCCCGGCGGCGCCGGTGACCTCAACGGCGACGGCGTCGTCGATGCGGTCGACCTTGCGATTGCGCTGTCGATGGGCGGCGGATCGAATGGCGGCGGCGGCAGCGCCCCGCCCGCGCCGCCGGTCGTGATCTCCTCGAATCCGCAGGGCGAGAGCTCAAGCTCCGGCAGCGCCGTCGACGGCGCGAGCGCCCCGAGCGGCGGTTCGGGCTCCGGCGGCGGCGATGCCGGCGGCGCTCCGGCCGGCGGTGGCGACAGCGCTTCGGGTGGCGGCGGCGGCGCTCCCGCCGATCCTCCGCCCACGCCTCCCGCGGCGGGCGGCAACTCTCCGCTCGACCAGCTCTATCTCGCGAACGGGTCCGGCTTCAGCGGCGCGACCGCCGTGCCGCCGAACGTCGGCGCGCCGGGCAACGTCGGCTACGAGGCGACCGCGATCGCGCGGTGGAGCACCGTGCCCTTCCAGACCTTCAAGGAGAACCTCCGCGTCGGCGTGGTGGCGTTCCACCGCAACGGCATCGAGAAGGTCGCGTTCAGCGCCAACGGCGGTCCGTGGGTGGACGCGACGAGCCTCACGATCAATCCCAGCACCGGCGTCAGCGAGTATTGGGTGACGCTGAAGGCCGCGGACTTCCCCGATGGCCCGGTTGAGATCCGCGCGATCGCCTATCCGAAGACCGCGGGCAAGCCCCGCGTCTTGGGTGGCGCCTACCAGGCCGGCCTCGGCGCCGCGCCGCCGATGAACGGCGAGCATTCGATGTTCGCATGGTCCAATTTCGGCGGAACGCTTGACCACGAGCCCCGCTACGTCTCGGCCTCCGGCAACGACACGAGCGGCGACGGCACGGTGAACAATCCGTTCCTGACCCTCTCCCGCGCCGCCCAGGCGATTCAGACGCAGTACGGCTCGTGCGACAACGGCACCATCTACTGCATGCCCGGCGAGTACGACTTCGAGATGAAGTGGGGCTTCACCTCCGCGAAGGCCAACGATCGCTTCATCACGATTACCGCGGCCCCCGGCGTCCTGCGGGACCAGGTGACCATCGAGGAAGCGCGACCGAAGACCGCCCGCATCCATCTCAGCAACGTCACCGTCAAGACCAACGACGCGGGCAACTTTTACACCGGATTCAACGACATCCGCGCCGTCCTGTGGGTCGACAACTGCTACGTCTCGGCGAAGAACGGGCGGTACGGCAGCACCCAGAAGATCCTGAGCACCTGCACCCCGTACATCACCGAGAGCGTCTGGAACGACGCTCCCGACGGGCCGACCGACACGATCATGGTCCGCAACACGACCATCACCAAGCTCTGCAGCGACATGGTGTCCGGCGTGCAGGTCGTCCTCAACGTCAATGGCGGCGACATCGATCCGGCCAACACCGGCGCCCACCCCGACATCTACCAGATCTACCGGCCGACCGGCAGTCTGGAGAATCACGTCGTCTACGGCGTGCGGGCCAACAACTTCCTCGCCCAGGGCATCTTCATCGCCGCCCTGGCCAACGGCGAGAAGATCCGCAACTGCGCGTTCGTGAACCTCGTGCTCGACGCGAACCAGTCGAACTTCACATCGCAGATCAATCGCGACAGCGAGCACTTGGTCATCGTGAACTGCACCATCGACCAGACCTTCTACATCCGCACCCCGGGCTTCACCGACGTCTCCTTCGTGGGCAACGTCTTCAAGGCCGTGACCCTCGATCTCGCCAAGTGCACGCCCGCCCAGGTTGCGACCATTGACTGGCGCCACAACCACTTCGTGGACGCGACCTCCTACGGCACCTACACATTCGGCACAGACATCACAACCGGACCCGCACCGGTCGTGAACTGGGCGATGGGCGACTTCCACCCGCTCCCGTCCGGCTGCCTGGTGAACCGAGTTGAGGCTCTCTACAGCAACTATGATGCGGCCGGCAGCCCGCGCGAGCCGATGACCGCTGTCGGCGCTCTCGTGAACGAATGATGTCGGGGAGCTCCCCTCCGCCCACACCGTGGGTGGTGACCGGGAGCCCATCAGTCGGACTGGCCGGGCCCACGGGCCTGAAGAGCGGCCGGGATCGTGATGGCGGACGCGACGCATGATTGAAACGCTGCTCGTTGCCGCCATCGCCATCGGCGTCGTGCTCTGTGTGCGGCCGGGCGTCGGACTGGGCGTGCTGATCGCCGTCACGCTGCTCTGGCCCGAGTACGTGCGCGTCCCGATGGGCATCGCCCAGATGTCCGCGCCCCGTTTCGTCGCCATCGCCCTGGTGCTTCGACACATGGGTCGGTGGACCAGGCTCCACCAGCATCCGGCGGATTGGCTGGTGCTCGCGGGGTACCTCCTGTCGGTCGTCGCCGTGCTTGCCGAAGGGGCGAGCTCGCGGCTCATCACCTCGACGGTCGGGCGATTCCTCGACACGGTGCTGCTCTACGCGGCGGCCAGGCTCTGCCTCGTCACGTTCGACGACCTGAAGGCGATGCGCTGGCCGCTGGTCGTCACGGCCTTCGGCGTCGGTGCGATGGCGGGCATCGAGTCGGTCTCGAAGTCCTTCCTCTTCGGCAGCTACTACTTCGGCGCCGGCAACGGCGAGATCTCGATCGGCGAGGGCCGCGGCGGCGTGGGCCAGATGCGCTGGGGCATGATGCGGGCCCAGGTCACGACCGCGCACCCGATCTATTTCGGCGTCGCGATGACGATCGTGACCGGCTTCACGCTGGCGATGCGTCGGGCGCTGCCGCCCTCGCTCTGGTGGGGCACCGTGGCCGCAGCCGCGGCGGGAGTCTTTTTCAGCCTGTCGAGCGGGGCGTGGACGGCGGCAATGCTGCTCGTCCTCTTCCTGCCGTTCGCCCGCTGGGCGTGGATGCTCAAGCCGGCGATGGGCGGCTTCGTCCTGCTGTGCATCGCGACCGAGTTCCTCAGCTCGCGGCACTTCTATTACCTCATCTGCTACATCGGCCTCAGCAACGACACCGCGTGGTATCGCGTGAAGCTGCTTGAGGTCGCGGCCCATTACCTCCCGGACTACTGGCTCTTCGGCTACGGCGACCGCTCGTGGGAGCACTGGGGGCTGAGCATCGACGGACGGTTCTTCATCGACTGCGTGAACAACTACATCTTCATCGCCGCGATGAACGGCCTCGTCACCATGCTCTGCTACCTCCTCGCCAAGGTCCTCGTGGTGTGGGGCATCGCGAAGGCATGGAAGAAGCTCGACCGCGAACGGAAGTGGGTTGCGTTCGCCCTTGCCGCGACGGTCGTTGCGGTCGCCCTGGCCGAATGCTCGGTCTCGGTCTTCGGTCCGGCCCTCATTCTCAACGCCGTGCTGCTCGGAGCGACGGCGTCCGCGTCCGGGTGGGGGACGACGGTGCCGGTTGTCGCAACGGCGCGGGTCAGTGCGAACCGTCCGAGCGCCCATCGGCGTACGCTTGGCCGTCGCGACCGAGGCGAAGGCTTCGGCGCGACGATGGACCCTGCTCCCACCGGCCATCTCGAAGGAAGCGCATGAGTTCACCGCCCGCCACCATGCCACCATCCCGCAGCAATCGCCCGGCTTCGTCCAAAGGGGCGCCCACGACCGAGGTCATCACCATCCAGGTCGAACGCCCCGCGTTCCCCGTTCGGGCGTGGATTCGGCTGTGGGAAGGGCTTCGCTCGCTGCCCGCTCGCCTTCGGCTTCGGTCCGTCGGCAAGGGCGTCCGGCTCGCCCCGCCGCTGACGGTCTACGGCGGCAAGGGCATTCGCATCGGCGACGGCTCAGCCATCTGGCCCTCCTGCCGGCTGGTCGCGCACAACGTCACCGGGCGCGGGGCGGCCGAACCGATCAAGCTCGACATCGGCTCGAAGACCTCGATCTTCCCCTACTCCCACATCTCGGCCGCCCTCCGCATTCGGATCGGCGACCGGGTCATGATCGCGAGCGGCGGATACATCTCTGACCACGACCACGACTTCCGCGATCCGAACGATCCGGCCCGCACCAACGGTCGCGTCTTGGCCTCGCCGGTCGAGATCGGCGACGACGTCTGGCTCGGCGAGCGGGTGTGCGTTCTCCGCGGCGTCACCATCGGCGAGGGTTCGATCATCGGGGCCCAGAGCGTGGTGACGAAGAGTATCCCGCCGCGCTGCATCGCCGTCGGGGCACCGGCCCGGGTGATTCGCCGCTGGGACGACGAAGCGAACGCCTGGGTGCCGGTCACCGGTGGATGAGGGCGGTGAATGGCGCCGATCGCGCGAGGCATGCAGGCTGCGCCGGTCCTTCCGACTGTGCACGCGGCGCGACCGCGGGTCGATCTCGCCTTTGACGACGCTCCGGGCCGATGAGAGAGTCTCCGTTCCGCCTCGCCGCGCGACGATCGTTTGACGGCACACGACCCCATGCCCGCTCCATCGCCAGCTCCATCGCCCGTCCTCTCGATCATCATCGTGAGCTACAACACGCGCGAGCTGACCCTCGAGTGCCTGCGCTCGCTGGACGCCCAGACCGACCGATCGCTCTACGAACTCCTCGTCGTCGACAACCTCTCAAGCGACGGCTCGGCCGACGCCATCGCCGCGGAGTTCCCGTGGGCGAAGCTCATCCGCAGCGAAAAGAACCTCGGCTTCGCCGGCGGCAACAACCTCGCGGCCCGCGAAGCGGCGGGGGAGTACCTCCTGCTGCTCAACCCGGACACCCTCGTCCTCGACCGCGCGGTCGAGAAGCTCCTTGCTTTCGCTCGCCGGACGCCCGATGCGGGCATCTGGGGCGGCCGCACCGTCTTCAAGGACGGCCGGCTGAACCCCGCCTCCTGCTGGTCGCGGCCGAGCGCGTGGAGCCTCTTCTGCATCGCGACCGGACTCGCCAAGATCTTCCGGACGACCGACCTGTTCAATCCCGAGGCCTTCGGCGGCTGGGACCGCTCGACCGAGCGGCAGGTCGACATCGTGAGCGGTTGCTTTCTCCTGCTGAAGCGGGCGACCTGGGAAGAGCTCAAGGGCTTCGACCCGGCGTTCTTCATGTACGGCGAAGAGGCCGACATGTGCCTGCGTGCCCATCGCCTCGGGGCGAGGCCGCGGGTGACTCCCGACGCGACGATCGTCCACTACGGCGGCGCGAGCGAGAAGGCCCGAGCGGACAAGCTCGTCCGACTCTTTCGGGCGAAGCGATTGCTCTTCGAGCGGCACTGTTCGCCGCTCTCCCGCTGGTGGTGCACGCGGATGCTTGACCTCTGGGTCGTGACGCGGCTCGGCGGGGCGATGATGGGCAAACTGTTAGGGCGCGGCGCCGCCGCGTGGCAGACCTGGACCTCGGTGCATGCCCAGCGACAGCAGTGGCACGGAACGCCGGCCGCGGGAGGATCACGATGAACGACGCACAGCATTCGAAGCAGTCGGGGCACTCGATGCAGCCGGGACGCCGCCCGCGCGTCCTTGCCGTCGCCTCGGGCGGCGGTCACTGGGTGCAGCTACTTCGGCTGCGCCCGGCATTCGAGGGCGCCGACGTCACGTTCGTGACGGTGAGCGAGCAGTGCCGCGCTGACGTCGCCGAGGACCTCGCGAACGGTGCCCAGTTCCGCACCGTGAACGACGCGACCCGCTGGAACAAGTTCGGCCTCGTGAAGCTCGCGTGGAATCTCTTCCGGATCATCCGTGCGGCGCGGCCCGATGTCGTGATCACGACCGGCGCCGCCCCCGGCTTCTTCGCCTTGCGCATCGCGAAGTTCCTCGGCGCGAAGACCGCGTGGATCGACTCGATCGCCAACGTCGAGGAAGTGAGCCTCTCCGGCCGCCGCGTCGGACCGAAGGCCGACCTCTGGCTCACGCAGTGGCCGCACTTGGCCGCCGCGAACGGCGCGGGCCCCAACTACCGAGGAGCCGTCCTGTGATCTTCGTCACCGTCGGAGCCCAGATGCCCTTTGACCGCATGTGCCAAGCGGTCGATCAGTGGGCGGCGAAGCGGCAGCGGAGCGACGTCTTCGCCCAGATTGGCACCACCGAGTGGCGGCCGACGGCGATGAAGTACACGGCCATGATCGACCCGCCGGCCTTCAAGAAGGCGATGCAGGAATGCTCGGTCGTCGTCGCCCACGCCGGCATGGGGAGCATCCTGACTGCGCTCCAGTACGGCAAGCCGATCCTCGTGATGCCCCGCCGCGGCGACCTCCGCGAGACGCGCAACGACCACCAGATCGCCACCGCCAAGCGCTTCAAGGAACTCGGCCGCGTCGCGGTCGCGTTCGACGAAGCGGAACTCGAACGCGAACTCGACCGCCTGGGCGAACTCCGCGCCACCGAACGCATCAGCCCCTGGGCCAGCGACCAACTGCTCGACGCGGTGCGGTCGTTCGTCTTCGGCGGGGCGCGAT
The DNA here is from genome assembly GCA_044220875.1 of Phycisphaerales bacterium. Taxonomy (GTDB): domain Bacteria; phylum Planctomycetota; class Phycisphaerae; order Phycisphaerales; family SM1A02; genus JAEUIT01. The sequence goes on from JBGAQH010000003.1 coordinate 425,785, forward strand.
CGGCTTTTGTGACGACGGAGGAAACACAGAGGCACAAAGGACACAGAGAGCACAGAGAGGAGCGGGAGAGGGTGGCCGGATGACGGTTGCGCCGCCGTCGAGTCTCTCTGGATCATTGGTTCCGTCTTCTCTGTGGCCCTCTGTGTCCTCTGTGCCTCTGTGTTGAATCTCTCCCCTGCATGGAACGCCCCGTGAACACCGTGACCGCCCGAACGAACATCACGCCCGAAACCCGCACCGCCGATGGGATCATTTGCTTTGGCGGCGAGGACTGGTGGTATCACAATCGCGGTCATTTCGATATGCAGTTGATGCGGGAGATGGCGCGGCGCGTGCCGGTTCTCTACGTCAACTCGATCGGGATGCGCGTGCCGCGGCCGACGGAAGGGGCGATGTTCTTCACCCGCGTGCGGCGGAAGCTGAAGTCGCTGATGCGCGGCACCGTTGCGGTGCGTGAGAACTTTTCGGTGATGAGTCCGCTGGCAGTTCCCGGGAAGCTGGGACGCTCGCTGACGAAGTCACTCATGCCCAAGCAGATCCTGCGATCCGCTCGGGCGATGGGAATCGAGCGGCCGCTGCTCTGGATCGCCTGCCCGCCCGGCGCTCAGGCGGTCGACGCGATCAAGCCGGTCGGCATCGTCTACCAGCGGACCGACCGCTTCGAGGATTTCCCGAACGTCGACCGCGAGGTGATCAAGGGCTACGACACGAGCATGAAGCGGGAGGGCGACTGCACGCTCTTCTGTTCGCGGTTGCTGTACGAGGCCGAGAAGCAGGACTGCCGCGAGCCGCTCTTCGTCGATCACGGCGTCGACTACGACCGCTTCGCGGCCGCGGGCGTCGACCCGACCAGCCATCCCGCCGAGGTCCGCGACCTGCCGCGGCCGCGAGTCGGCTTCATCGGCGGGATCGATAGCCACACCTTCGATCCGCCGCTCTTCGAGAAGGTCGTCGATCTCCTTCCCGACTGCCACTTCGTGATGGTCGGCGCCTGCTCGCTTCCCGAGGAATGGCTCCGCGATCGGAAGAACGTCACCTTCCTCGGCCAGAAGGCCTACGACGACGTTCCCGGCTACATGGCCGCGTGCGACGTCCTCATCATGCCCTGGAACCGCAGCGACTGGATCAAGGCGTGTAACCCGATCAAGCTGAAGGAATACCTCGCCGTCGGGCGGCCGGTGGTCAGCACCAGCTACGACGAACTCCTGCGGACCTGGGCCGACTACGTGGCGGTGGCCGACGGGGCCGAGCGGTTCGCCCATGCCATTCGTGATGCACTTGCCCAGCCGGGCGACCCCACCCGCCGCCGAGCGAGAGTGGAACGCGAGACCTGGGGCGCGAAGGCCCAGCAGGTCCTCGATCGGCTTCGGGAGCGGGGCATCGAGCTCAGGCCCAGCACCCGCTAACCGGCTGCATGCCCCCGGCAACGCGCAGGTTTGAGCGTGCGGCCCCATTGGCTCGGCCCCGCGAACTTCTCGGGCGTTTCGGCGATACTTCCGCCTCCTCGGTCGGATGATCGCGGAACAGAGAGGTCCTCTCGAACGCGGGTCGCGCGGCGAGGCGGTCCGATGGCATCGGTCGCGCAGACTGCGCGACCGGTAGCCGGCTGGGGTTGGAACGCCGCCGGGAATGGCGGGGGACTTCCGAACAGCCGATGGAGTGGACACTTCGGGTGAGGGCGTGCGATGACGTACCGGGCGTCATCGAGAGCACGCACCCACCGAGTCGCCTCCCCGAGGCAGCATCAGCGCAGTCAGAGATCGCTCCAGCCACATCGTCGCCGACGCTCCGTCGGTGTCCGTGAGTGGGGCGTACGCAGGAGAGGGTGCATCGTCGACATGGAACGAGTGACGGCCGTGATGTTGTTGGGCGGACTTCGGCGCTCCTCGCTCGAAAGCGCGGTCGGCTGCCGGCCGACGTGTCTCCCGCTGGATGCGGAGACGTCGCTGTTCGCGGCATGGACCGGGCTCCTCTTCGGTGCGGGCTGCAGCGAGTTGCGCATCGTCACCAGCGGCGCTCCCGGGGACGATGACCTCGTGAGCGAGCTTGCCGCCGGTCGCATCCGCCATCCGGGCATGTCAATCGTGCGGACGGTGGAGGCGAGTTCGCACCGCGGCACGGGCGGACTGCTCCGCGATGCCGTCGTTGACCTGGGACTGCAGGACTGGATCCTCTTCATCGAACCGCACTGCGTCCCGCCGACCGCGATCGCCCCGCTCATGGACGCCCGTTCGGTCGCGCCGATGGCGGTGGGCGTCGCCAGCGACCATGCCCCGGTTGGCGCCTACCTCATGCGGGCCGAACTCCTCGATCACGCCCCGCGCATCGGCTACCACGACTTCAAGGAGCAGTTCATTCCGCTCCAGGTCACCCGCGGCGTCCGGATCCAGCCGGTCGAGCTCGTCTCGCCGGGCATTCGAGTGCACGACCTTCGCGCCTACCTCGGCGCCGTCCGCTGGTGGGCCGAACTTGGCGGGCCTCGCGTCCATCCGGCGGCCGATGTGCATCCGACCGCCCGCATCACGGGCGACAGCGTGATCGCCGCCGACGCCCGCGTCGGTGCCGAGGCGATCGTGCACGACTCGATCATCCTCAGTAACGCCGCGATCGGCGAGCGGGCGGTCGTCGCCCGCAGCGTCGTCCCCCGCGGCTTCCGCGTTGCGCCGCGATCGCTCGCCGTTGACAGGATCATCGATGAGGAGTCCTCCGATGCCGCCGACGAGGTGCTCGCGCTGGGCAGCGATGGCGGCAGCCGTTCCGGCGCTCCGCGATCGCCCATCGGAGGTGCCCGATGAGCCGAGTCGTTCGCCATGGCTGGAGCACGGCGCAAGTCGTTACGCTCGGCGTGCTCATGCTCGCCGCGGTCTGGGCGTGCCTTGGGGCCTGGAGCGACATCGTGCGGCAGGCCACGCATCGCAGCGACGCCGGCTACATCATGCTCGTCCTGCCGGTCGCCGGGTACCTCTTCTGGATCCGCCGCTCGCGGGCCCGCTTCGTCCGCTGCCGTCCGAGCGCGTGGGGACCGCTGACGGTCCTCATGGGCATCGCCCTGGCCTGGTATGGCGATGAGACCGACCTCCAGATCGCCCGCCACCTCGGCGCGGTGGTCACGCTCGTCGGCGCGATCCTTGCGATGACCGGGCTCGAAGCCCTTCGGCAGTTCGGCTCGGTCTTCCTGACGTTGCTCTTCCTCGTGCCGGTGCCGGGCTACTTCCGCACGCGCCTCGCGATACCGCTCCAGGAAGGCGCGACCGCGTTCACCGATGGCGTCCTCAACCTGATCGGCGTCGCCAGCGAACGCCATGGCGCGTCGCTGGTCATCCGCGACACGCCCATCGCCGTCGGCGAGGCGTGCGACGGAATGCGCATGGTCTTCGCGCTGGTCCTCGTCGTCTTCGCCTTCGTCTTCTCCGTTCCGTTCCGGCCGACGACCCGCGTGGTCCTCATTCTCCTCTCGCCGCTCGTCGCCCTCATCTGCAACGTCGTCCGCCTCGTGCCGACGGCCATCGTCTACGGCTTCGCCGATCCGGGGACCGCCGAAAAGGTGCACGACGTGGCCGGCTGGCTCATGCTGCCGCTGGCCCTCGTCCTTCTTCTCACCGTCGTCCGGCTGATGCGCTGGCTCGACCTTCCCGTCTTCCGCTGGCGGATGCTGCCCACATGAGCCCACGGTCATGAAAGTCGATACGCCCTTCATTCGACGATTCGGCCGCCGCATCGGCCGCCCGGCGCCACTCGTGACGCTGGCGATCCTGTTGGCGTCGCCGGCGGTCCTCGCCCGCCAGGCGACCACCGCCGAGGACGTCGCGCGGCAGGCGGCGATCGTCGCCGAGATGGAGCAGGTGCCGTTCCGGATCGGATCGTGGGTGGGTGTGACGGCCGAGATCCCGACGGACCAGACCGAGATCCTGAACCCCAACGCCATCCTCAGCCGCCACTATTCCGAGGTGAGCGTGCCGGTGACGTTCACCCCCGGTGACAAGCCGCGGACCGCGCAGAGCGACCAGAATCGGGTCGGGACCGAGGTCACGATGCTCCTGGTGCACTGCAGCGACGTGCGCGACATGGACGGCCACTGGCCGCTGCACTGCTATCCGCGCAGCGGTTGGAAGCTCGACAGCTACAACGGCGATGTCTTCGTGCCCTCCCCCGAGGGACTGAACCACCGCTTTGCTTGGGCCCGCTTCACCATCGCCAACAGCGGCGCATCGCTCCGCTCGATGACCGTGCTCTTCACCTTCGTCCTCCCCGAGGGGCGGATCGAGACGGAGATGGCCAAGGTCGCGGATCGCTCGTCACGCAAGAGCGACTCGGCGAAGGGCGTGGCCCAGTTCCAGTTCGTCTTCTCGGGGGATGTGCCGCCGGAACGGTGCGGCGTTGTTGCAGAGCAGCTCATCAAGGGCGTGCCCGCCTCGTTGCGGTCGCGCCTCGGCATGCCGATGGGACCCAGCGCCGGTGATCCGGCCGACGCAGCGCCAGCCGGTACGGCGGGCGCGAAGAAGGAGCGAGGCGATGGCTCAATCGAACGGTGATACTCGAGATCTTTCCCTCGCGATGCGCGAGGAAGCCCTTCGCATGCCGGGCAGCGCCGGCAACGGCCTGGGGAGCGCCATGGGCGGCACGATGGCCCAGGAAGAGGCCCCCGGCAGTCCGGTTGCCATGGTGCTCGATCGGCTGCACGGCCGCTGGACGTGGTTCGTGCTCGTCGGCATCCTCCTCGGTCCGGCTCTGGCCGCCGCGGCGTGGATCTTCACCCCGGTCTCCTATGTCAGCAGCGGCATCATCGCCGTTGAGCGGCAGATCGAGACCAAGGTGCTCGAGACCCCCGAGGGCGAGGCGATGGTCGACTTCCCCGGCTACGTGATTGAGCAGACCATGCTCCTGCGCTCCGATCGCGTCATCGCCGCCGCGATGAACGATGACCGGATGCGGCCCTTCGAAACCAAGTACGGGCACCGCGCGCAGGAGATGCTTGCCGATGGCCTCGACGTGACTCCGCAGAAGGGTACCGGCTACATCGCGGTGACCGTCCAAAGCACCGATCCGCTCTTCAGCAAGGTCGCCGTCGACACTGTCATGGATGCGTTCATGCCGATCGCGGACGATCCGAAGGCGAAATATCAGAAGAAGGTCCAGGACACCCGCGACGCAATTCAGGCGGTGACGATCAAGATCAACAGCCAGAACGAAAAGCGCCTGGAGTTGTTGAAGGGCGCCAAGTACGGCACCGCGAATCTCCAGCAGGTGATCGACGAGCGCGTGCAGATCATGCGGGCGAAGGAATCACAGCTCGCCGAGATCAGCGGCATGATGGCCCGGATTCTCCAGTCGGTGCCGCCGGGCACCAAGGTCGAGGACTCGGCGGTCGTCCATCCCGCCCAGGCCGACCTCGACCGGCTGAACCCGCAGCTCCCCGCGATTCGACGCGAGCTCGAGGCCGCCAAGACCCAGCTCGAGCTGGCCGCGAAGTCCTACAGCGCGAAGCACCCGATCTATCTCAACGTCCTCAAGAAGATCGACCTGCTCAACGCCCAGTACAAGGCGGAGATGAACAACGCCGACGCGATGTGGACCGCCGGCCCCGGGAAGGACGCCAGCTACGGCAGCCTCGTCGCCCGCGAGAAGCAGGCCAAGACTGATATCGAGGACCTTCGCGGCGAGGTCAACACCCTCAATGGGGTCATCGCCGAGGAAGCCAAGATTCAGCGCACGCTCGCCCAGCTCGCCTCCGATGAGCGGATGTTTACCGAACGCCTTCAGCAGCTCATTACCGAGAAGGACTCGCTGACTGAGGGTCGCATCAGGATCGAGGTCAAGCCGGAGGCCGCCCTCAAGCCCGCGAAGGACCGTCGCGTTGCCCTCACCGCAGCGGGTGGACTCGGCGGCTTCATCATCAGTTTCGCGATCTTCTTCCTCTGGGGCAGCGTCGACAAGCGAGCCTTCGGCACGAGCCAGCTGGTGAGCGCCAATCAGGGCAAGCTTCTCTTGGCGGGCGCGATTCCCGACATGAAGCAGATCGACGATGACCGCGAGGCCAAGGATCTCGCGTCCAACTGCGTGCACCGCATCCGCACGCGCATCGAGAGCCGCAGGACGCCGGGCGACGGGTACGCGCTCATGGTCTCGAGTCCCTTCCAGGGGGACGGCAAGACCACCCTCGCCGTGGCGTTGGCGTGGAGCTACGCCGAGAGCGGTCACCGCACGCTTCTGGTCGACTGCGACTTCATCGGCCAGGCCCTCAGCTTCCAGTTCGGCCATCTCGCCCAGCCGGGCGTCCGCGAGGCGCTGCAGGGCGAGGATCCGACGCCGTTCATCGCTCCCTGCGGGGCGCCGACGCTCTCGATCCTGCCCGTCGGCCGCGACCGCCAGTTCGGGGCGAGCCGCGTGCACCCGACGGGGCTTCGTCGCCTCTTCCGCGAGCTGCGGAACCGCTACGACATCCTCATCATCGACACCGGCCCGATGACGGCCAGCATCGAGGCGCTGCCGGTTGCCAGCGCCGTCGATGGCGTGGTGCTCTCGCTTCGCCGCGGGCGCTCGCGCGACCGGATCGACGAGTGCATCGCCGACATCAACTCGGTCGGCGCCGAGTATCTCGGCGTCGTCCTGAACTACGCCGAGAAGAAGGACTGCATGCGCTACGGCTCGGTCTCGCGCATGAGCGTCGAGATCACCCGGGCGCTCGAAGGCAAGAAGGATGCGCCGGCCCGGCATCCGCTCCTTGCCGCGATCCAGCCCGAGGGCGTCGACATCCAGGAGGGGGGCCCCAAGGCCTCCGGCCAGAAGCCCGGCAAGGGCGCCGCGGGTGACGCCGCATGATCAGTGCCACCGCCACGAAGCCCATGTCGCGCGACGCCACAGCGGAGTCCCAGCACCACATGCCACGGCTGTGGGGACTTTCGCCTGCGCAGCTTCATGACGCATTCTGGCGCTGCCACGGCGTGCAGTGCGTGCGCCGCGGTTCCGCCCACGCCGAGCCGCAGGGCGATGCCCGCGACGGCACGCGGGTCGGCGCCGATGCGTATCTCCTCCTCGAGCCGGAACAGCTCGTCGTCTTCGACCTCCGCGAGATCGCGGGCATGCTGCAGTGGACGCGGGCCGAGCTCTGCCGCGTTCGCGTCGAGGAGGCGGGCGAAGAGAGCTATCGCGAGCGGGTGCGAATCGGCGAGGACGGTCTGGTCAAGCGGATCGAGCGGGTCTACTCCCGCGAGTACCGCGTCGGCCACTCGGTGCTGCTGACCGATCGTGCGTCGCTGGCCTCGGCGTGGGCCGACGCCGCAACGCGCCGCGACGGGTGGAAGGCCCTGCGCCGTGGCGGGCGGGCGGTGCAGAACGACTCGTGTCGGGCGCATGGCTGGAGCTATCGAAGCGGCGACGCCGCCGACGAGGCCCGACTGCTGGCCCGGCTCGTCGACCAGTGGAGCGACCCCGAACGGGGCATCGAGGGCATCGCCATGCTGGGCGAGGGCATCTTCGGCCCCAAGGGCATGATCATCCGTCCCGAGGACACGCTGGTCGGTCCGCTCTGGCTTGGAGGCGGATTCGACGAGGTGCAGCCCGGCCATCGCGGCGGAAGGCTTCTGGTCGGTCCGGCGTGGGAGCGCGACCGCGGCCCCGTGAGCGACGTGCGCCTGCTCGAGATCGACGAGATCCTCTCGCCCGAACGGGTCGGCGCCGACGACCGTCCGCGCTCCGCCGAGCGATCGATGTACCACGCGATCAAGCGGCTCATCGACATCATCACCAGCGCCGCGGTGCTGCTGGCGCTCCTGCCGATCCTCGTGGTCGTCTCCCTGGCGGTCATCGCCGACGACGGCATGCCCATCTTCTTCGGTCATCGTCGGCAAACCAAGGGCGGGCGGGTCTTCCGCTGCTGGAAGTTCCGCACCATGCGCCGCAACGCCGAAGCCCTGGCCAAGGAGCTCCGCAGCCTCAACGTCTGCGACGGCCCGCAGTTCTTCATCCAGGATGACCCGCGCGTCACGCGCGTCGGCAAGATCCTCCGCGCATGGCATCTCGACGAGCTTCCGCAGTTCTGGAACGTGCTCGTCGGCGACATGAGCATGGTCGGTCCGCGACCGAGCCCCGACGGCGAGAATCAGTTCTGTCCGGCGTGGCGGGAATTGCGCCTCAGCGTGCGCCCCGGCATCACCGGACTCTGGCAGGTCGAGCGCACGCGCGAGCCGGGGCGCGACTTCCAGGAGTGGATACGCTTCGATATCGAGTACGTCAACCGAGCGAGTCTCTGGCTTGACATCCGGATCTGTTTCAAGACCATCGCGAACATCGTGAGCCGGCGGGGAAGCCGGTCGAACGGGTCTGGCGAGGGCGCGGGAAGAGGCTAACGCATGGCGCGAACCACACGAGCGAGACGTCGTCTCACGCTTCTGGGCATCCTCGCCGGATCGACCATCGTCGCCGGCGTCGGCTCCTATCTCGGCATCACCTGGGTGCGGGCCCGCAGCGTCGCCGCGGCGCGCGTCGAGGGCTACGCCAAGTTCGAGGCCCGCGAGTACGAGGCCGCGCTCGATCAGCTCAGCAAGTACGTCAGCAAGCATCGCGACGACGTCGACGCGCTCCTGAAGCTCGCCGCATGCCGCGTGCTCGTGCCGGCGCCCAACCTCCGCCATCTGGTCGACGCCGCGGGCTTCTACCGTGAGGTGCTCAAGCTGCGTCCGGGCAACATCGAGGCGCTCAGCGGGCTCATCGACATCTACCTCACCCTGGGCTACGCCTCGGAACTGGAGAAGGTCGCCGACGAGATGCTTCGGTACGACCCGAGGAACGTGGCCGCGATCGAGGCCCGGATGCACATCGCCCGATTCCGGGGCGACTGGAAGAGCGCCATCGACGGCGTCGAACAGCTCGTGCGGCTGGAGCCGAGCGTCTATCGCTGGCGGGTGATGAACCTCTATCTGCTCGCCCAGTCGGAGCCCAATCCCGAGGCCCGCTTCGCGAAGATCCGCTCATGGATCGCCGAGGGCGAGCCGGATGGCCGCTATCAGCTGCTGCTCGCCCAGACCTACACGGAGGCGGGGAAGGCCGATGAGGCGGTCGCCGCGGCGAAGGCCGCCGTCGATCGGGGCATGCCCGACGCGGCGCTCCTCGGTTGGCTGGTCGACGAGCTTGACCTGCTTCAACTCCCCGACGAGGTGACGCGAGCGATCGACAAGGCCCTCGCCGCCGGTCTCCCTCCGGCCGAGGTCGTTCAGATGCAGGTGCGTCGTCACTTCCTGGCGGGCCGGCTCGACGAGGCCAAGCGGCAGCTCGCCGCGGCCAGCGGAGCGAGCGGAAAGGACAAGGACAGCTCGGCGGGCCTCCTTCGGTGGCGCATCCGGATCGCGGAGCTCGAGCGCGACGCCGCCGCCTCCGACGTCGCGATCAACGAGCTGCGGGCCTTCGCCCGCGAGCATCCCGCGCTCGCCGAGGCCGAGGTCACCTGGGCCGACGCGATCCAGGCATCGCGCGGCAACGACGGAGGCACGACGACCGTGTCGCCGCGCATTGCGATGGGGCAGATCCAGCTCGCGATCACCGCGGGCGAACCGGACAGCTTCCTGATGCTGCGCGCCGGAGACGTCGCCCTGAACGCGGGCGAAGTCGACGAGGCGGTGCGGTACTTCAGCCGGGCCTTCGAGATGGAGGCGAGCCGCTGGGCGCTTGCCGGCGTGCGCGAAACCTCGGCGCTGCTGGCGGTCGGGCGGACCGAGCAGGCGTTCCGGCTGGCCCGCGACCTGACGCGGCGCTTCCCCGACAACGTCCCGACCTATTTCGTCTTCGCCCAGGCCTGCGACGCCATCACCCGCGAGGGCCGCGAGCCGTCGAGCATCGACCGTTCGCTCTCGAGCCAGATCACCGCAAGCGTGCTTCTCGAGGACCTCTATTCGAAGGTGAGCCACGACAACCCGCTCTTCCTTCCTCCGCTCCTGAGTACGCTCGTCGTCGACGGCGACGTCGAGGCCGCGTCGCGCCATGCCCGTGGAGCCATCGAGAATCCGAAGACGCCCGCCGCGACGCTCCTGCAGATCGCGTCAATTCTCTCCGACGCGAAGTTCGAGGAGCTGCCGAGCAGGGCGATCGAGGTCGCCGCGACCCGCGCCGGCGATCCGATGGAGATCGTGCTCGCGAAGGCCAAGCTCCAGATCGCCCGCGGCGACGCGGCGCTCGCCCGGCTCGCCCTGCGGAGCGCCCTCGATCCGAACGCCGGCGTCGGCAAGGCCGAAGGGCCGATTCGCGCCGAGTTCGCGCGCGTCCAGGCCGAGGCCGCCATTCGCGAGGGAGCCACCGACGTCTCGGCGACCCTCGCCGAGGTGCTCAAGGAAGGCGGCAGCAGCGTCGATTGCGTGAGCTTCGTCCTCAGCCAGCAGGCGACGTGGGAGGACGAGGGCGTCCTCAACGCCGCGATCGCCAGGCTGGGCGAGCTCATCGGCGAGACCGCGCCGCGCACGGTCATGACCAACGCGGCCCGCGTGCTGCGCTCGTCGCGTTCGACGCCGGAGGACATCGCCAAGTCGATCCAGGCCGTGAACAAGGTGCTCGAGGGCAACCCCGAGTCGACCGTCGCGCTGGTGACCCTTTCGCGGCTCTTTGCCGCGTCCCGTCCGCCGGAGCTCAATCAGGCCTCCGAGTTCCTCAAGCGGGCGGTGACGCTCCAGCCGGGGCGCCGCGATCTCTATCCGGAGCTCATCGCGCTTCTTCAGGCGAGCGGCAACTTCCCCGACGCGAACACCTATCTCCAGCAGTACATGCGGTCGTCGGCCACCGACGACACCCACGCCCGGCTTGCCGCGGGGCTCCTCGTCCAGCAGGGGCAGTATGTCGCGGCCATTCCGGCCCTCGAGCGGGTCGCGAAGAAGTCAGGCACCGAGGCCGACCTCGTGGCCCTCGGCGACGCCGAGCGCCGCATGGGGCACATGGAGCAGGCCGAGGCCCATTTCCGCAAGGCGCTCGAACTGAACTCGCGCACCGCCCTTTCCGCGATGGCCTACGCGGAGTTCCTCGCCCGCTCCGGTCGCCTCGACGACGCCCGCGCGATGGTCGAGGAGGACGCGAAGCGCGAGAAGCCGGCGCTCACGCCCGCCAACCGCGCCTACCTGCGGGCCCGACTCGAGCTCGACTACGGCGATCCCGCGAAGGCAGGTCCGGCGATTGCCGAGGCGATGCAACTGGCCCCGAAGTCGCCGGGGGTTGCCCTGCTCGCGGCGCGGGAGAAGCTCGCCGGCGGCGATTCCAAGGCGGCGATCGAGCTGGCCAACGCCGGCCTGCAGAGCGCCCCCAACGACCAGCAGCTCCTCGCGTTCGTCTCGAGCCTCATGATGGCCGATCCGTCAACGCGGGCCAACTCGACCGCTGCGCTCGAACAGCTCACCAAGCAGAATCCGGCGCTCGGCGAACTGCTGCAGATCGTGAAGGCCTGTGCGGGCCCTGACGGAACGGTGGCGCCCGGCGCTGCCCAGCTCGCGGCGCTGGTCGAACTCACCAACCGCTACCCGAGCGAGCCATCGGTCTGGTCGGTCGCGATCGAACTGCATGTGGCCGTCGGCCGGCTCGAGGACGCGGTGCGTCTCGCCCAGCGCGGGATGGCACGCCTGCCCGCCGATCCGGCGCCGGCGGAGTTCGCGGCCCGGCTGCTTCTCCAGCTTCGGCGCCCCGACGAGGCCCGCGATGCGGCCCGCGCGTGGCGCACGCTCACCGCCGACTCGCCGATCGAGGCGGACCTCGTGCTTGCCCGCATCGCGCTGATCGCCGGCAAGCCGAAGGATGCGATCGAGACGCTGCAGCCCTACGCGTCCCGACTCAAGGCCGAAGTCAACAAGCGGCCCGACTCCCTGGGGCTCTACGCCGCCGCACTGCTCTTCGACGGTCGCGTCGACAAGGCCTTCGAGGCGGTGCACGACGGTCTTGAGCAGGAAACCAAGGAGAACCGGCCGGAGCGGGCGCTCCTTGCCGAATGGCTCCGGGCGATTCGGACCGCATCGACCGTCCAGTCGCTTGACGCGCTGAGCCGCAGCGAGGCGATTCTCGCCGCGGATGACACGGGCCGCGGTGCGCTGGCCACCGAGTACATCGCGCTGGCGCGGCGCAAGGACGCCGGGAAGGCGGCCGATCGCGCCGCCGCCCACCTGGCGGCGCTGAGCGACGAGGCGAAGCGCTCACCGGTCTCGCAGCTCCTGCTTGGCGATCTCGCCGCGATTCGCGGGGACGCCGCCGGGGCGAGCGCCATCTACCAGGCGGCGTGGGACGGCCTGCCCGCCGATGCGCGCGACAAGCTCCTCCGCTGGAGCGCCATCGACGACGCGACGAGGCAGTCGCTCATGGGACCGCGGTCGATCGCCCTCTTCGCCGCCAACAACCAGGCGTCGGCGCTCGCCAAGGCGAACCTCAGCCTCGACACGGCGTCAAGCGCCATCGAGCGGGCGCTCGCGATGGCCCCGGGCGACACGTCGCTTCTGGAGACGAAGGCCGAAGTGCTCCTTGCCCGCAAGGAGTACGACCAGGCCCGGCAGATCCTGGCGCCGATCGTGGCGATGCCCGACTCGACGCCGAGTCCGCGGCTCGTCCTCGCCCGGGTCGAAATCGCCTCGGGCCACCCCGACGATGCGCTCCGACAGCTCCAGGCCGCCGAGCGCCTCCTCGCGGACGATCCCTTCGCCGACCGGACGCTGATCGAGGCGCTCGCCGACGCGAAGCGGGCCCTCGAGGCGGCGGCCGCGAAGCCGACCGCCTGACTCATTCGGCTCCCTCTCCTGCCATCCGGGATGGCGATGGCGTCTCCTCCTCACGGACGCGGATCATGACGACCTCCACAGCACCCTCCGCCGCACGACGCGGCATCATTCTCGCCGGCGGCTCCGGCACGCGGCTCTATCCGATCACCAGGGCGGTGAGCAAGCAGCTCATGCCGGTGTACGACAAGCCGATGATCTACTACCCGCTCTCGATGCTCCTTCTCGCGGGCATCCGGCAGATCCTGATCATCACCACGCCCCAGGACCAGGCGGCGTTCCGGCAGTTGCTCGGCGACGGCTCGCAGTGGGGGCTCGAGTTCACCTACGAGGCCCAGCCGAAGCCCGAGGGACTCGCCCAGGCGTTCATCATCGGCGAGCGGTTCCTGACCGTGAACGGCCGGGTGGCGCCGAGCGCGATGGTGCTCGGCGACAACATCTTCTACGGCACCGAGCTCCAGCGGCGCCTGCGGGAGATCGCCAAGCGCCCGAGCGGGGCGAGCGTCTTCGCCTATCACGTGACCAATCCGAGCGACTATGGCGTGGTCGAGTTCGACCGCAACCACAAGGCGATCTCGATCGAGGAGAAGCCCAAGCAGCCGAAGTCCAACTACGCGGTGACCGGCCTCTACTTCTACGACGACCAGGTCGTCGACATCGCGAAGAACGTCAAGCCCTCGTGGCGCGGCGAGCTCGAGATCACCAGCGTCAACGACGAGTATCTCCGCCGCGGGGCGCTGTCGGTCGAACTGTTGGGACGCGGCTCGGCGTGGCTCGACACCGGCACCTTCGACACGCTCCTCCAGGCCGCGCAATTCGTGCACACCCTCGAGGCGCGGCAGGGGCTGAAGATCGCCTGTCCGGAGGAGATCGCCTTCCGTAACGGTTGGATCGATCGTGCCGCGATGGAGCGTCTCGCCGACCAACTCTCCAAGAACTCCTACGGCGCCTACCTCAAGCAGGTACTCCGCGAAGCCGAAACGGTCTGACGCGGCATGAAGGTCATCCCCACCGAACTACCGGACGTCGTCATCATCGAACCGCAGGTGTTCGGTGATCCGCGCGGCTTCTTCCTCGAGACCTGGTCGTCGCGGCGGTTCGCCGAGCTCGGGCTGCACATGCACTTCGTCCAGGACAACTGGAGCCGATCGAAGCGGGGGATCCTCCGCGGCATGCACTACCAGCTCAGGAACCCGCAGGGGAAGCTGGTCCGCGTGACCCAAGGTGAGGTCTTCGACGTCGCGGTCGACCTTCGGCGCGGCTCGCCGACCTTCGGCAAGTGGACGGGCGTGACCCTGAGCGCCGAGAACCACCGAGCCCTCTACGTCCCGCCGGGCTTCGCCCACGGCTTCTACGTGACGAGCGAGTCGGCCGACTTCCAGTACAAGTGCACCGACCTCTATGCCCCGGAGTTCGAGCGATCGATCGCCTGGAACGATCCGGCGATCGGGATTCGCTGGCCGCTTGAGCTCGGCGGCGAGCCGGCGCTTTCGGAGAAGGATCGGACGAAGGCGATGACCTTGGCCCAGGCCGTCGAGCGCGGCGAGGTCTTCCCATGAGCGTGCCGACCGCGCTCCCCGCGACCGTGCTGGTCACCGGCGCCGGCGGCCAGCTTGCGACCGAACTGGTGCGCACGGCGCCGCCCGAGGTCACCGTGGTCGCGCTCAGCGAGAGGGACCTTGACATCACCGACGCCGCCGCCGTCGACCGCATGGTGCTTCGCCACCGGCCCAACGCGATCGTCAATGCGGCCGCCTACACCGCGGTCGACAAGGCCGAGAGCGAGGTCGAGCAGGCCTTCCTCGTGAACCGCGACGGCGCCGCCGCCGTGGCCGAGGCCGCCGAACGGCACAACGCATTTCTCGTCCACGTCTCGACCGACTTCGTCTTCGACGGCACCGCCCACGCGCCCTACGTCCCCGACGCGATGCCCCATCCGCTCTCGGTCTATGGGGCGTCGAAACTCGCCGGCGACATGGCCGTCCGGCACGCCGCCCCGACCGCGGCGATCGTGCGCACCGCCTGGGTCTACGCGAGCCATGGCCGGAACTTCGTCCACACCATGCTGCGGCTGATGCGTGAGAAGGGCCACGTCCGCGTGATTGCCGACCAGATCGGCACGCCGACCAACGCCCGGGGACTCGCGGGCTGCTGCTGGCGGCTCATTGATCTGCGCCTCGGCGGACTCTTCCACTGGACCGACGCCGGCGTCGCGAGCTGGTACGACTTCGCGGTGGCGATCGCCGAGATCGGAGTGGCCACCGGCGCCCTTCACGCGATGCCGAAGGTCGAGCCGATCCGCACCATCGACTATCCGACGCCGGCCCGCCGCCCGAGCTACAGCGTCCTCGACAAGACCCTCACGTGGCAGGCCCTCGGCCTTGTCGCACCCCACTGGCGCGTGCCCCTCTGGCGCACGCTCGAAGACCTTGCCAAGGAGTCCGGTCATGGCTGAGCCGAACCGCTCGAACCTGCTCGTCACCGGCGCTGCCGGCTTCATCGGCGCGAACTTCGTGCGTCATCGGCTCGCCCTTGCCCCGAACGAGCGGATGGTTGCCCTCGACGCCCTCACCTACGCGGGCAATCGGGCCAATCTCGCCGGCCTCGAGGACGGCAAGCGGGTCACCTTCGTGCACGGCGACATCCGCGACACGCCGCTCATCGAGCGGCTCCTCCGCGAGCACGCCATCGCCACGATCGTCCACTTCGCCGCGGAGTCGCACGTCGACCGTTCGATCAGCGGACCCGACGCCTTCATCGACACCAACGTCGTCGGCACCCACAGCCTGCTCAAGGCGGCGCGGACCGTCTGGCTCGGCGGCACGAGGGTCGCGCACCGCTTCCACCATGTCTCGACCGACGAGGTCTACGGCTCGCTCAACGCGAACGACCCGGCCTTCGCCGAGGAGAACCAGTACCAGCCGAACTCGCCCTACTCGGCGAGCAAGGCCGCGAGCGATCACCTGGTGCGGGCGTATCACCACACCTTCGGGCTCGAGGTGACGACGAGCAACTGCTCGAACAACTACGGGCCCTATCAGTTCCCGGAGAAGCTCATTCCGCTGATGCTCGTGAACATCCTGCACGGCAAGCCGCTCCCGGTCTACGGCGACGGCATGAACGTGCGCGATTGGCTCTATGTCGAGGACCACTGCCGCGGCATCTCCCTCATCATGGACAAGGGCCGCGTCGGCGAGGTCTACAACATCGGCGGCAACAACGAGCGGCCGAACATCGAGATCGTGAAGCGGATCGCGGCGATGATCGATGATCGCTTCGCCCGCGACCCGAATCTGGCGAAACGCTTTCCCGGCGCCCCGGCGGCGAAGGGGGAGAGGAGCGAATCGCTGATCACCTACGTGAAGGACCGGCCCGGCCACGACCGCCGCTATGCCATCGATGCCCGGAAGGCCGAGCGGGAGCTTGGCTACCGTCCGGCGGAGACCTTCGAGTCGGGTTTCGCGAAGACGATCGACTGGTACCTCGGCCACGAGGCCTGGTGGCGCGGCGTCATGGACGGTTCCTACCGGAACTGGATCGAGGCGAACTACGGGCAGCGGACCGCGAGCGGCGCGGCCCCGAAGGCCGCGGCGCACGCAAGCTAACGGATTGCCCATGATTCAGCAGCACGCGGTTCTGGACCTCCGTTGGAGTCGCGAGAGCGGCTACGCCGCCTCGGGCGAGCGCGAGCACACCATCGGCCTCTCCGTGAAGGGCGAGGACGGAAGCGAGAAGGGGATCGTCGGCGGCTGGCGCTTCGACGGCGAGTCGCTGGTGATCACCCCCGATCCGTTCGGCTACCTTCCGATCTTCGTCTGGCAACAGGCCGCGTCGGAAGGGGAGTCGCGCATCATCGTCGGCACCTCGCCGATCGCCCTCGTCGCCGCCGGGGCGCCGGGCGAGCCCGACCGCGAGGAGCTGGGACTCTGGTGTCGCTTCGGCCTCTGTCTCGGCGAGCGCACGCTCTTCCGCCACATCCGGCTGACGCCGCGCGGCAAGACGCTCACCTGGACGAAGGGCGTCGCCCGGGTCGAGGGTCCCGGCCTCCCCATCATTCCCACCGCGATTCGAACGGTGGAGGAGGGCGTGCAGGGCTACTGCGACCTCTTCCGCCAGGCGATGCGCCGCCGGGCGCCGGTCAGCGAGCGGGGCAACGAGTTCGCCATGCCGCTCTCCGGGGGACGCGACTCGCGCATGATGCTCCTCGACTGCATCGCGCTCGGCCGCACGCCCAAGGCTTGCGTCACGCTCTCGGGCGGACCGGAATCGGACCATCCCGACGCGGTCATCGCCCGCGAGCTTTCGCGGCGGGTCGGCGTTCCGCTCATCGAGGTCGAGGCCCGATCGAAGTGGATCGAGAGCGAGGCCCGCAAGCACGTGACCGGCGGCCTGCTCGTCCTCGAGCACACCTGGATGATGCCGCTCTGGGACACGCTGCGGGCGTCCTTCACCTGCTGGTACGACGGGCTCGGCTGCGGCGCGATTACCCGCGGCGACCTCTGCAAGCAGAGCTGCCTCGACCGCTATCGCCGCGGCGACTGGGCGGAGTTCACGCGCGAGTTCGCGAGCTACGCGTTGGGCGTGAAGGACGAGACGTTAGGTGACCTCGCCCGCCGCGTCCCCTGGCTCGAGCCGAGCTTCGAGAGCGCCGTGTCGCTCGTCAGGGAGGAGTTTGCGCGCTTCGAGGGAGCCGCGAATCCGCTTACCGCGATGACGTTCGCCAACTGGGGCGGTCGGGCGATCTCGCTCAACCCGTACATGCTCTGCGGCACGCACCGGGCGATCCACACGCCGTTCATGGACGTCGACCTGGTGCGATTCCTGCTCGGGTACTCGATCGAGCACGCGCTCGTCGACGATCTGCAGACGGCCTGCGTCCGACGGATGCATCCGGAGTTCGCGAACGTGCCCTTCGACAAGGACCTTCCGAAGCCGAAGAAGCACCAGCGGAAGTCGCTGCCCACGAAGATCGCCGGGCGTCTCGCGACGATGCGGCACATGGCGGCCGAGGGCGGATCGTTCCGCTCGATCGGACTTGCGCGGGCGATGCGCGGCGATTCGCGCACCGTGCCGGTGGTCGCGGCGCTGGCGCTGCTTGAGCGGGCCACGACCCAAGCCGGTGCCTTGGACCTCCTGATGTCCTATGGGTTTGGCTCGCCGGCCGACAGCGCCTCGCTCGCGGCTCACCGCGTCTGAGCGTGGTGACCCTCTCGAAGGGGAGCAGCGGTCCCGCCGCCAGCGGTGGGGTGCTTGCCCACGCGCCGCATCATCGAATTTCCGGAGCCGATACCGTTGACGCTAAACACGGAGAAACGTATCGTCATTTCGGCTATCGGGCGAACTCGGCGCGGCGTCGAGGCCCGCGGACTCGTCACCAGGGAGCGCACCCATGCTTCTTTCTTCGGTGGACGGAGCGAAAACGACCTACGACGTCCTTCGCGATCACGGCGTCAGCCGCCGGGATTTCCTGACCTTCTGCACGATGATGGCGGCATCGCTGGGACTCTCCCGCGGCGCGGCAGGGGAGGTGGCGAGCGCCCTGCAGACGAAGCCGCGTCTTCCCGTGATCTGGCTGCACGGCCTTGAGTGCACCTGCTGCAGCGAGTCGTTCATCCGCTCGTCGCACCCGATCGCCCAGGACGTGATCCTGAACATGATCTCCCTCGACTACGACGACACGCTGCAGGCGGCGGCGGGCGATCAGGCCGAGCAGGTGCGCCGGGACATCATGAAGAAGTATCCCGGACAGTACGTCGTGGCTGTCGAAGGCAACGCTCCGACGAAGGACGGCGGCGTCTACTGCACCGTCGCCGGCGAGACCTTCGAGAGCATCCTGAAGGAGACCGCCGCCGGCGCCAAGGCGGTCATCGCGTGGGGCTCCTGCGCGAGCAACGGATGCGTGCAGGCCGCGAAGCCGAATCCGACCGGCGCTGTCCCGATCCACAAGCTGATTCACGACAAGCCGATCGTCCGCGTGCCGGGATGTCCGCCGATCGCCGAGGTGATGACCGGCGTTCTTGCCCACATTCTCACCTTCGATCGCCTTCCCGAACTCGACCGCTTCGGCCGACCGCTTGCGTTCTACAAGCACCGCCTGCACGACAAGTGCCAGCGTCGGCCCTTCTTCGACGCGGGCAAGTTCGTCGAGAGCTGGGATGACGAGGGAGCCCGCAACGGCTGGTGCCTCTACAAGATGGGCTGCCGCGGCCCGACGACCTACAACTCCTGCTCGAACTTCAAGTGGAACTGCGGCGTCTCGTGGCCGGTCGGCTCGGGCCACGGCTGCATCGGCTGCAGCGAAGAGAACTACTGGGACAACGGTCCGCTCTACGAGCGCCTGAGCGGCATTCCGCTGCCGGGCGTCGAGTCGACGCCGGAGGAGATCGGCAAGGTCGTGGCCCTGACCGTGGGCGGCGCGATCGTCGCGCACGCCGCGGCCGCGGGCGTCAAGGCAAGCCGCCGCGCCGCGCGGGAGCACGCCCAGCCTGCCCCATAGGTCATGGTGAGGCGGCGCTGCGTGCGAGTGTTTGGGTGATGAGATTCCGGTGCCGGATCGCCGTGCGGTCCCACCACGAGGAGACATCCGATGGCAGAACGACGCGTCGTAGTGGATCCCGTCACGCGGATCGAGGGGCACCTCCGCCTCGAGGCGGTCGTCGGCGACGACGGCGTGGTGAAGGAAGCCATGTCGTCGGGCACCATGTGGCGAGGCATCGAGCTCATCCTGCAGGGACGCGATCCGCGCGAGGCGTGGGCGTTCACGGAGCGCATCTGCGGCGTCTGCACGACGGTGCACGCGCTCTCCTCGGTGCGGGCGGTCGAGGACGCCATCAGCGTCCGGCCCCCCAAGAACGCCGAGATCATCCGGAACATCATGTTCCTCACCCAGATGGTGCAGGACCATGTCGTGCACTTCTATCACCTCCACGCCCTCGACTGGGTGGACGTGGTGTCGGCGCTCAAGGCCGATCCGAAGGCGACCGCGGCGCTCAATCAGGCGGTGAGCCCGAGCTGGCCGATGTCGAGCCCCGGCTATTTCGCCGACGTGAAGGCGACGCTCGAGAAGTTCGTCGCCTCCGGGCAGCTCGGGATCTTCTCCAACGCCTATTGGGGCCATCCGGCGTACAAGCTTCCGGCCGAGGCCAACCTCATGGCGGTCGCCCACTACCTCGAGGCGCTGAAGTGGCAGAAGGAGATCGTCAAGATCCACACCATCTTCGGCGGCAAGAACCCGCACCCGAACTATCTGGTCGGCGGCGTGCCCTGCTCGATCGATCCCGACGGCGACAACTGCATCAACATCGAGCGCTTCAACATGATCAGCCGGCTGATCGACGAGGCGACCGCGATCGTCGAACAGCTTTATGTGCCGGACCTCTTCGCGATCGCCTCGTTCTACATGGACTGGGCGGCGATCGGCGGTGGCATCGGCAACTACCTTGCCTACGGCGACATTCCGCAGGCCGGCGTCGACGATCCGTCGAAGTTCCGCATTCCGCGCGGCGTGATTCTCGACAAGAACCTCGGCGAGGTGCTGCCGATCGATCCGAAGGACCCGCAGCAGATTCAGGAGCAGGTGCCGCACTCCTGGTACGAGTATCCCGCCGGGACGACGGCGCTCCACCCATGGGATGGCGTGACCAAGGCCCGCTACAACGGACCGACGCCGCCCTACAAGAACCTCGACGAGAAGAGCGGCTACTCCTGGCTGAAGACGCCGCGCTGGAAGGGGCATGCCCTCGAGGTCGGGCCGCTGGCCCGCATGCTTGTCGGGTATGCGAGCGGCCGCGCCGAGTTCAAGGAGGTCGTGGACGACGCCCTCAAGACGCTGAAGGCGCCGGCCACGGCGCTCTTCTCGACCCTGGGGCGCACGGCGGCCCGCGGCCTGGAGACGAAGCTCTGCGTCCGATGGCTCCGCGAGGAGTTCAACAACCTGATCGCCAACGTGAAGGCGGGCGACCTCAACACCGCCAACACCTCGAAGTGGGAACCGGAGACGTGGCCCGCCGACTGCAAGGGCTTTGGCTTTACCGAGGCTCCGCGCGGCGCGCTCGGTCACTGGATCCACATCAGGGACCGCACGATCCACAACTACCAGTGCGTGGTGCCGTCGACCTGGAACGCATCGCCGCGCGACGCGCAGGGCGTCAAGGGCGCCTACGAGTCGGCGCTCATGGGCACGCCCATGGCCAATCCCGAGCAGCCGCTCGAACTGCTCCGGACGGTCCACTCCTTTGACCCCTGCCTCGCGTGTGCATCCCATGTCTACGACGAGAGCGGGCAACAGCTCGCCGAGGTCGTGGTGCGTTAGCGCTGGACGGACCAGGTTCGGATCGACGTCAGGAGACAGACCATGTCGCAACTCCACCTCACCCGACGCGAGGCAGCACAGCAGCCCACCAGGCTGATCTACGTCTGGCAGTTCCCGGTCCGGCTCTTCCATTGGACGACGGCTGCCTGCGTGACGGTGCTCTTTCTCACCGGGCTGTACATGGCTCACCCGATCCTCTCGACGCCCGGTGAGCCCTGGCACAACTTCCTGATGGCCCGCGTCCGGCAAATCCACTTCATTGCCGCGTACATCTGGGTGATCGTCTATGGGCTGCGCTCCTACTGGTTCATCGTGGGCAACAAGTTTGCCCGCTCGGGCCTGCCCGCGGTCTGGAATGGCGCGTGGTGGCGGCAGCTCGGCGACGAGCTCGGCGCCTACTTCCTGCTGCGCCGCTCGCCGCAGCCGCGCATCGGACACAACGCCCTCGCCGGCCTCTCCTACACGATCGTTCCGATCGGCATCGGCGCCTGCCAGATCCTCACCGGCATGGCCCTCTATTCGGAGTCCTATCCCGAGGGCTTCTGGGCCCACGCGACCGGCTGGGTCCTTCCGCTCATGGGGGGCTCATTCCGCGTGCACATGTGGCATCACATGTTCGCGTGGACCTTCCTCTGGTTCGTGATGCTTCACGTGTACATCGTGGTCTTCGACAGCCTGCGGGACCGCAACAGCCTGGTGGAGTCGATGATCACCGGCTACAAGACGAAGCCGACGGCGCAATCCGATGAGCACGACTAGCCCATCCGATTCAGGGCCGCGGGCCCCGATCGTCGTGATCGGGGTGGGCAACCGACTTCTGCACGATGATGGCGTGGGATTGGTGCTTCTCGAGCGGCTCGCCGAGGCGGTCGGGCCGCTCGATGACGTCGAGTTCCTGGACGGGGGAACGCAGGGGCTCGCGCTGTTGGGGTTCCTCGAACAGCGCAGCGCCGTGCTCTTCCTCGACGCGGTCGGCGCCGGCGCCGCGCCGGGCACGGTGCACGCCATCGCCGACCCGACCCTTCGCCGGCCGTCGCGCGCCGGATCGGCGCATGAGGGCAACGTCCGCGAGCTCCTCTCCGTCGCGGCGCTCCTGGGACAGCTGCCCGAGCGGGTCGTCATCGTGGGCATCGAGCCGGCGGTCGTGCGCACCGGCATCGGCCTTTCGCCCGAAGCCGACGGGGCGGTTGACGCCGCGCTTGCCGAGGCGCGACAGCGGCTGGAGGCGATGCGTCGCATCGTCTCGGAGGCGCTGCATGCATGAGCTCAGCGTCGCCACCGCGCTCCATGGCGCCTGCCGGGCGGAAGTGAACGAACGCGGCGGCGGGTCGCTGCGAAGCGTCACCGTGCGCATCGGCGAACTCGCCGGCGTCGACCCGAAGCTCCTCGCACTCGCGTGGCCGCTCGTTACGGCGGGCACCGCCGACGACGGGGCAACGCTTGCGGTCGAATGGAAACCCGCCATGCAGCGGTGCGAACGGTGCGGCGAGGTTGGCGAACGGCAGCCGGGAACGTGGCTTCGCCTTTGCCCGACCTGCTGCGCTCCGCTCACCGTCTCGGACGCATCCGACCTTGACATCGTTCGACTTGAATTCGCCGGGCTGGAGGAGAGCGTCGCCCGGCACCCCAGAGAGGAACCGACCCATGGATGAGGAACTGCTGCGGAAAGTGGAAGTGAAGCGGCGCATTCTCGAGGAGAACGACCGCGCCGCCGCCGACCTGCGCCGGCGATTCGCCGAGCGCGGCATCCTGGCGGTGAATCTCATCTCTTCCCCCGGCTCTGGAAAGACGGCGCTCCTCGAGGCCACCGCCCAACGGCTGGCCGGGCGGGTGCGCATGGCGGCGGTGGTCGGCGACGTCGCGACCGACCTCGACGCCCAGCGGCTGCTCGCCGCGGGCTTGCCGTCACGGCAGGTCTCGACCGCGGGTTCCTGTCACCTCGATGCCCGCATCGTCGCTCCGGCCATCGACGAACTGCCCGACACCGACATCCTCTTCATCGAGAACGTCGGGAACCTCATCTGTCCGACCTCGTTTGATCTGGGTGAGGACACCAAGATCGCGCTCCTCTCCGTCGCCGAGGGGCCGGACAAGCCGGTGAAGTACCCCGGAATCTTCAGCAAGGCGTCGGTGGTGGTGATCACCAAGGCGGACCTCCTCCCGCATTTCGATTTCGATCTCGATCGCGTGATCGCATCGATCAGGGCCCTGAACCCGAAGGCCACCGTCCTCGTCACCTCAAGCAAGCACGGGTGCATCGACGAGTGGTGCGACCTGCTCCTGGCGATGCTTGAGGGGAAACGTGCGGTGGCCGAGGCGCCGGCACTCCTGAAGCGAAGCTGACCCCGCCATGACCACGATGTCCGGCACACTGCATGAGGGAGCGTGGGCGTTCCATGTCACCGGACAGGTGCAGGGCGTCGGCTTTCGCCCCTTCGTCTATCGCCTCGCGACCTCGCTCGGCCTGACGGGCAGCGTGCGGAATCACACGCGCGGCGTGACGGTCGAGCTCTTCGGTCCGGCGCAGGCGATCGACGCCTTCGAGCGCCGGCTGTGGGCCGAGCAGCCGGCGATGGCGAGCATCGATCGGGTCGCGCGCGAGCCGATCGGCGGCGCCAGTGCGCCCACCGCATTCGCGATCGAGGCCAGCGAGCGGGGCGACGATGTCCGCGGCCGCGTGACCGTCGATGGCGCGACCTGCGCCGAGTGCCTGGCCGAGCTCTTTGATCCGGCCAACCGCCGCCATCGCCATCCGCTGATCAACTGCACGAACTGCGGACCGCGCTACACGATCGTGCGCGACCTGCCCTACGACCGGCCGCTCACGACCATGGACGGCTTTCCGATGTGCGAGGCGTGCCGCGCCGAGTATCTCGACCCCACGAACCGCCGCTTCCACGCCCAACCGATCTGCTGCAACGAATGCGGGCCGCGCCTCACGCTCGTCGATGCCCGCGGACCGGTGGCCGGCGATCCCATCGACGCCGCCGCATCGCTCCTCCGCGCGGGGCGGATCGTCGCCATGAAGGGGATCGGCGGCTATCACCTCGTCGTCGATGCGGGAAACGACGAGGCCGTGTTGCGGCTCCGGGCCGGAAAGCGCCGCGATCACAAGCCCTTCGCGCTCATGGCCCCGACGCCCGCGGAAGCGGAGCGGCTCGTCGCACTGTCGCCCGAGGCGCGGCGAGCGATCGAAGGTTCGGCGGCGCCGATCGTCCTTGCGCCGCGACGACGGGACACCGAGGCGCTCGCTCCGGTGGCCGGCTCGGTGGCGCCGGGGCTCACCGACCTCGGCGTCATGCTGCCGCACACGCCGATGCAGCATCTCCTCGCCCGAGCCTTCGGCGGCCCGCTGGTGATGACCAGCGCGAACCTCTCCGACGATCCGCTGGTCTCCGAGGATGGCGATGCCGCCGAGCGGCTCCGCGGCGTCGCTGATGCGTGGCTCGCCCACGACCGGCCGATTCACCGCGCGGTCGACGACTCGATTCTCCGCGACATGCCCTCCGGCCTCGTGCCCTTCCGCCGGGCCCGAGGCATGGCGCCGACGCCGATTCGCCTGCCGATCGGTGCCGACGCGCCGGGGCTCTGCGTCGGCGCGGACCTCAAGGGCTGCATCGCAGTCGTGCGCGGCGACGACGCGGTCTTGAGTCACCATCTCGGCGACCTCAGCCACACGTTGGCATTCACGCGATGCAGGGCCGCGATCGACGATCTTCTCGCCCTCTACGACGTGAGACCGGCATGGATCGCGTGCGACGCCCATCCGGGGTACATCTCGCGGCGCCTTGCGGCGGCGCTGGCCCGCGGCCTTGGCTGTCCGATCATCGACGTGCAGCACCATCACGCCCACTTCGCCTCGCTGCTTGCCGAGCGGGGCGTCGACGGCCCGGCGGTGGGAGTGATCTGCGACGGCGTCGGATACGGCGAGGACGGCTCGGCGTGGGGAGGTGAGATTCTCGTCGGCGACCTGCGAAGCGTGCGGCGGGCGGCGCGTCTCCGTCCCCTGCGGCTCCCGGGTGGCGATGCCGCGGCCACGTCGACGGGGCGCTGCGGCGTGAGTTGGCTCGTTGACGCGATCGGAGCCGACGCGGCGCGCGGAGCGTTCGGAAAGCGCATGCTGCCCGACGACGCGGAGCGCGAGGCGGTGCTCGCCATGCTCGCGAGCGATCGCCATTGCCCGCCGAGCTCCGGCGTGGGACGGCTCTTCGACGCGGCGGCGTCGCTCCTGGGAGTCTGCGATCGAAATCACCACGAGGCGCAGAGCGCGATGGCCCTCGAGGCGGCGGCCGACCGGTCCGACGCGAGCTCCCTCGACGAGTCGCTCCTTGCGATCGTCGAGGAGGGCGATCGGATCGAACTCGACCACCGACCGCTCCTGCGGCGACTCGTCCACGGGCTCGAGCGCGGGGAGTCGGTGCCGACGCTCGCCCGCCGCTTCCATGAGGCCATCGCGAACGGCTTCGCCCATGCCGCCATTCGCATCGCTCGGCGCGCCGGGATCGCTCGCATCGGATTCAGCGGCGGCGTCTTCTGCAACGCCATCCTCACGCAGCGCGTGAGGTCGATCGTTCTCCACGAAGGCCTCGACGTGCTCACGCATGTCCAGGTGCCGCCCAACGACGGCGGCATTGCACTCGGCCAGGCCGCGGTTGCGGCGGCTCGACGTGCCTCGCATCAGATTGCCTCCCTCGGAGCACCACCATGTGTCTAGCCCTGCCGGCAAAAATCAAGGAACGGGATGGCCTCGTGGCATGGGTCACCGTCGGCCAGGCCGACATGCGCATCAGCGTCATCATGACCCCTGACGCCAGCGTCGGCGATTGGGTGCTCGTGCACGCCGGATTCGCGATCCGTCAGGTCGAGGAGAAGGACGCGATCGAGACCTGGCAACTCATCGAGGAGGTGCAGAGCAGGGCGGCGACCGCACGGACCGAGACGGGCGAGGTGGCCCGATGACGCCGCGCGAGGAGATGCGCCTGCTCTCGTCCGAGCTGGCCGACCTGGCCGGTCGCTTCGGCCGCACCATGAACCTGATGGAGGTCTGCGGGACGCACACCGTGAACGCCTGCCGCAGCGGCGTGCACTCGCTCATGCCGAGCGGCGTCCGACTCATCAGCGGCCCCGGCTGTCCGGTGTGCGTGACCGCGCAGCGCTACATCGACGCCCTGATCGCCCTTGGGCTTCGCGGCGACATCACCATCCTCACCTATGGCGACATGCTGCGCGTCGCCGGGGCGGGGGGTTCGCTCGAGCTCGCCCGCAGCGAGGGAGCCGACGTGCGGGTCGTCACCAGCACGCTGGAGGCGCTCGAGATCGCGAAGCGCGAGCCGGAGCGGGCCATGGTCTTCGCCGCGGTCGGCTTCGAGACCACCGCGCCGGCCACCGCGGTCGCCGTGCTGCAGGCCCAGGCCGAGGGCATCCGCAACTTCACGGTCTTGCCCTGCCACAAGCTCGTCCTGCCGGCGATGCGCACGCTCCTTGCCGATCCGACGGTGCCGCTCGACGGCTTCCTCTGCCCCGGTCACGTGAGCGTCATCATCGGCGCCGAGTCCTATCGCACGATCGTTGACCACTTCCGCAAGCCCTGCGTGGTCACCGGCTTCGAGGCCCTTCAGATCATGCGCGGCGTGGTGCACCTGGCCCGGCAGCTCGTCGCGGGCGAGGCGAACCTGGAGAACATCTACCCCGAGGTCGTTTCCGCCGGCGGAAACCGCCACGCCCAGGCGCTCATCGAGCGGGTCTTCGTCCCGGGCAACGCGGCGTGGCGAGCGCTCGGCGAGATGCCGGGCAGCGGCCTCGACCTGCGCGAGGAGTTCGCCGAGTTCGACGCGGCGAGGCGCCACGGCGTCGTGTTCGGCGACGACCGTGAGCCGCGCGGCTGCATCTGCGGCAAGGTCATCACCGGGCGGGCGACGCCGACGGAGTGCCCGCTCTTCGCCACCGCATGCACGCCGGTCTATCCGATCGGGCCCTGCATGGTGAGTTCGGAGGGGACCTGTCAGGCGTGGTTCAAGTACCGGCGGCGCGAGCGAGGCTGTACCGGATGTTCCTGCGAGAGCGCTCCGGCGGAGGCGATGCGATGAGCACGTTCGCCGTTCACAATCCCCATCGCAAGCGCGTCGTACTCGCCCACGGCGGCGGCGGCCAGCTCACCGACGACCTCATTCGCGAGTCGATCCTGTCGCGGCTTCCCGCCGCTGCGCCCATCGCGTCGTCGCCGCGCGGCGCCCTGGCCGCGATGCCCGACGCCGC
Source organism: Phycisphaerales bacterium (assembly GCA_044220875.1). Lineage (GTDB taxonomy): Bacteria > Planctomycetota > Phycisphaerae > Phycisphaerales > SM1A02 > JAEUIT01. The sequence goes on from JBGAQH010000003.1 coordinate 453,076, forward strand.
GACCCTCGCGATCGGCGGCGAGCGGGTCCTCTTCACGACCGACAGCTACGTCGTGCAGCCGCTTTCGTTCCCGGGCGGCGACATCGGTCGGCTCGCGGTGAGCGGCACCGTGAACGACCTCGCCGTCTCCGGAGCGATCCCGCAATACCTTTCGCTTGGACTGATCATCGAGGAGGGGCTCGAGATCAGGACGCTCGAGGCGATGCTCGATTCGATCGCCGCGACCGCCCGCGAGGCCGGCGTGCGGGTCGTCACCGGCGACACGAAGGTGGTCGGGAAGGGGCAGGGGGACGGGCTCTACATCAACACCGCCGGGATCGGCCGCATGCGGCCGGGCATCGAGCTCGGGATGGACCGCATCCGCCCCGGCGACGTGCTTATCGTCAGCGGCACCATCGCCGAGCACGGACTCGCGGTGATGTTGCAGCGCGAGCACCCCGACATGCTGCGAAGCGACCTGGCCAGCGACACGGCGCCGCTCGGTTCGCTCATCGAGGCCCTTCTCGCGGCCGCCGGACCGGCCGTGGCCTTCATGCGCGATCCGACGCGCGGCGGCTTCGCCGGCGTGGCCAGCGACCTCGCCGAGCAGAGCGGGTGGCGCCTCACCATCGACGAGAACGCGATTCCGATTCGCCCGCAGACGAGATACGCGGCCGAGATCCTCGGCCTCGATCCGCTCTCGGTCGCCAACGAGGGCAAGGTGATGGTCGTGGTGCGGCCCGACGCGATGGCCGCGGCGCTCGAGGCGATGCGCTCGCATCCGCTGGGGCGCGACGCGGCGCCGGTCGGCCGCTTCGAATCGATCGCCGACGGGCTCTGCGAACTGGTGACCGACGTCGGCGGGCGCCGGATCGTCCAGAAGCCCTACGGCGAGGAACTGCCGCGCATCTGCTGAGGGGCGATCGGGCGTTGCGGTGTCGGCGGGGCGACGAAGGGGGCGGCGCGAATCACGCCGTCGTCGCGGGCGACGAACCCCAGCATCTTCGACATCGCCAGAGCCATGCGCTCGGCGATGGCCATGAACTCCGCGGCCCCCTCGGGCGCGCAACACTCGTCGACGGTGATGCGGAAGAGCGCGAGCCATCGATCGAAGTCGGCGGCGGCGAGGCCCTCGATGAGGCGATGGCGCTCGACCGGGCGTCCCGCGTAGCCGCCGGTGCGGTTGAGGGCCGCTGACCAGAAGGTGCGCATGATGCCGAGGTGGCGATCCCAGTCGGTGATGCGCGACGCGAAGAGCGGGCCAAGCCGCTCGTCGGCGCGAATGCGCTCGTAGAAGCGGTCGACGACGCGGGCGATCGTCGGCTCGTCGACGACGATGCCGAATGGCGCGCCGGATGGGTCGCGGCTGAATTCGGTGAGATCAAGCGGAATCGGTTCCATCGGTGTTGGCGGAGCGCGATGCGCCCACGCCCACGATAGCCATCCGCACTAGATCATCGGCGCTGATTCGGACGAATCGGCGATTGGCGAATTCGGTTCGCCGTTTCCGCTGGCGCGCTTGGCGCTGCGGATCACGTCCATCGCCTCGAGGAGCTCGCGCCTTGCCCGCGGCCAGAACCAGAGCAGGCCGCCCATGACGGCGCCGCCGACGAGCAGGGTCGCCGAAAGCGTGATCCACGGCCGCAGCCAGAGCGGCGCACCCTCCGGGACGGGGAGGTAATAGGCCGGCGCCACCATGCAGATCGCGCCGACGATGCCGATGGTCGTCGCCGGCCACGTTGCGCGGGTGAGTCCGCGGAGCGAGACGGGCGTCGAACGGAGCGTCCACCACATGAGCGGCAGTCGCATGCCGTGGGTCGCGATGACGTAGCCCCACGCCACGCCGACGGCGCTCCAGCGCACGCCGATGAGGAAGGCGGCGACGAAGACCGTCACGCGAATGAGATTGCGCCAGAAGAGTTCCTTCGTCTGTCCGGTGGCGATCGCGACCCACGTGGCGGTCGCGGCGATCGGCATCCCCCAGCTCGCGATGGCGAGGATCTGGAAGAGATCGGCGGCGTCGGCGAACTTCCGCCCGAGCATGATGAGGACGATGTCGCGGGCGCCGACCATGAGGATCGCGATGAGCGGCGTCGAGACGAGCGCGACGAGCGAGCACATGCGGTAGTAGGCGCGGGCGAATCGCTCCGGCTGGTCCTGCACGCGCGAGAGGAGCGGCACCGCGACCTTGGTGAAGGGGCCGATGATCTGCGTGAGCGGCATCAGCAGCAGGCCCTGGGCGCGGCTGTATTCGCCGAGCGGCCCCTCGCCGCTGAACTTGCCCAGGATCACCGCGTCTGCGTTGACGCCGACGTAGTTGAGGACCTCGGTGCCGGAGAGATGCGAGCCCGTCGAGAGCAGGGCTCGGGTTCCCGGCGCGATGGCGGGACGGAGCGGTCGCCAACCGGTGCCGAGCCAGGCGCCGATCGAGGTGATGGTCGAGGTGGCGATGACCTGGGCGACAAGCGCCCAGTAGCCGGCACCGAGTGCGGCCATGGTGATCGCGAGGGCGACGCCGGCCACGTTGCCGACGGTCTCGGCCATCGCCAGGGCGCCGAAGCGGAGCTCGCGCTGGAGCATCGCGACGTGCTGGGCGCCGAGCGCACCGGCGATGAGGCTCACGCTCGCGACCGACGCGATGAGCGTGAGCTGCTCCTTGCCGTAGAAGAGGGCGATGAGGGGCGAGCAGAGCGCCACGAGCACCGCGACGACGGTGGCGACGCCGAGATTGATCCAGAAGAGGCTCGAGGCCTGCTCGCGGCTGAGTTCGCGGGCCCGCATCGCAGCCTGGGTGAGGCCGGCGTCGGCGAAGAGCGACGCGAAGCCGGTGAAGGCGGTGACCATCGCCACAAGGCCGAAGTCGTCCTTGGCAAGGAGGCGTGAGAGCACGGCGGTCGAACCGATCCGCAGGACGAACCTCGTCCACTGCGAGGCGAACGTGAACGCCCCGCCGCGGACGGCCTTGTGCTTCAGGTTCGAGGTATCGGAGGCGGTCACGCTGAGAGACTATCGGCACGCCGCGGGGCGGTGGTTGACTGGCACCGTCGAGGCGGAGATTCACCACAGAGGACACAGAGAGCACAGAGGGGGCACAGAGAGGTCGGTGAGAACGCCGGAACGGAAAAAGGGGTTGCCAACGCATGTGGTTGGCAACCCCTCTTTGTCATGATTGGCGGGCTGAACTCAGGGGCGGTCGCGCCGCGGCACCTGATCAGCTCTGTGCTCGCTCTGTGCTCTCTGTGTCCTCTGTGGTGAATCTGGTCGTCACCAACTCGAGGCTCACTTCGCGATCGCCCGGACGCAGTCGCCGCCGAGCGGCATGCGCACGAAGGCAAGCACCTTCACCCCGGCGGGGAGGAGGTCCTTGACCTTCTTCGAGTCGTCGACGACGTAGTTCTGGTTGAGGAGCGTCGTCTCCTCGAAGAACTTCCGCATCTTGCCGACCGCCATCTTCTCGGCGATCTGGGCCGGCTTGCCGGAGGCCTCGGCCTCCTTCACGGCCTCGGCCTTCTTGGCCGCGACGATCTCCGCCGGCATGTCGCTCTCATCGATCGCCTGCGGCGAGGGAGTGGCGGCGACGATGTGCTGGCAGACGCCCTTGGCGACCTCGGGGCTCACCGCGGCGCTGAACTGGACGAGCGCGCCGGTCTTGCCGTCGTGGTGGACGTACGCGCCGTAGGCGCCGCCCGAGAAGGCGTAGCCGCGGGCGAACGAGGCGTTCTCGCGGGTCGTGATGCGGACCTCGTCGATCTTCGCGGTGATCGCCGCATTCGCGGTGACCTCGCCGGCGGCGCCGCCGGCGGCGATCTTGGCGATCTCGGCGACCATCGACTGGAAGGCCGGGTTCTTGGCGGTGAAGTCGGTCTCGGCCCGGCACTCGACGATCGCGGCGCGGCTGCCGTCGATGAACGCGGCGACGCGGCCCTCGCCGGCGACGCGGTCGGTGCGGGTGTCCATCTTGCCCTTGGCCCGCTCCTTGAGGAGCTGTTCGGCCTTCTTCATGTCGCCGTCGGCGTCCGCGAGAGCCTGCTTGCACTCCATGATCGGGAGACCGGTGCGCTGGCGCAGTGCCATCGCGTCCTTGGCGCTGACTTGTGCGAGTTCCATGGTTGATATCTCGGAAAAGTGATTGAAGTCGGGAAGAGACGAGGCCCCGAAAAGCCGGTCATGCTGAGCGGGGCACTCGCCGTCAACTGGATGGGCCAACGGGACGTCGGGTCACTCGGCGGCCGCGGGCTGCTCGGTGGTCGGCTCGCCGGCGCCGTCGGCGCGGAAGCGCGAGCGGCTCGAGCGGCGGCGCTGGGTGCCCTCGCCTCCGTCGTTGCCGTCGCCGTCGCCGCGCTTGCTGGCGACCGCGTCGTTGGTCTGGCGGTGGCCAAGGCCCTCGGACACGGCGGCGCAGAGCTCGCGGATGATCACGTCGATCGAGCGCATCGAGTCGTCGTTGCCCGGGATCGGGATGTCGGCGAGCTCGGGATCGCCGTCGGTGTCGATGAGGCAGATGGTCGGGATGCCGAGGTTCTTCGCCTCGAGCAGGGCGTTCTTCTCGCGATTGGTGTCGACGACGATGATCGCGCCGGGAAGGCGGTGCATCGTGCGGATGCCGTTCAGGTTGCGGAAGATCTTCTTCTGCTCGCGGGTGAGCTGCGACTCCATCTTCTTCGAGTAGTTCTTGATCTCACCCGACTCCATGATGCGCTCCAGCTCCTCGAGGCGCTTGAGGCGCTCGCGGATGGTGCGGAAGTTGGTGAGCGTGCCGCCGAGCCAGCGCTCGGTGACGTAGGGCATCTTGGCGCCGCCGGCGTACTGCTCGAGCGCGGCCTGGGCCTGGCGCTTGGTGCCGACGAAGAGGACGTCCTTGCCGTCGGCGACGAGCTTCGAGACGAACTTCTTGGCGAGCAGAAGACCCTTGACGGTCTCCTTGATGTCGATGATGTGGATGCCGTTGCGGACCGTGTAGATGTACGGACGCATGCGGGGGTTCCAGTTGCTCCGGCGCTGACCGAAGTGGATACCGCTTTCAACGAGCTCTTCAACGAGACTGGCCATGGGAGGCTTCCTTTGCAGCGACACCGACGTGCGGCGGTGGGGAGGACAGCGGGCGACGAAGTCGTCGCCGCGGGCCCCGCAGCGTCTGAGGGCGCTTGACAGACCGATCGAAAAGGAGACACCCCGACGCCGCGGCCACCGACCGCAGTGCGGGTCACCCCTCACCCCCCGACCCGAGGTCGTTGGGGAGGAAGATGCAGGAAGGTAGCAGAATCGGCGATCCGCGCCGAGAGCTTGGGCGGATGTTCTGGCTTTGTTTGGGGAGGGGAGAGAGGAAACACAGAGGCACAGAGGAAACACAGAGGGCACTGAGAGGAACCGAGAGGGGGCGCGAGGGTGAGGGGGTCGAGGCGCGGCGGTGGTTTCGAAGGCCTCGGCCGGGGCGCCGAGTCCGACTGCGCGCGCGGGTCCTTCTTCGGTCCCGCTTGCCCCGCCTCTGTGCCCTCTGTGTCCTCTGTGCCTCTGTGTTTCCTCCGGCACCGATCCTCCCCCTCCGCTCGCGATCGACTGCCGTTAGATTCCTCACCCCATGCTTGGCAAAGTCTTCAAGGCCTATGACGTTCGCGCGACGTACCCGAAGCCCCTCAACGAGAAGATCGCGTGGCAGATCGGATATGCGACCGCGGAGTACCTGCTCGGCTACGCGGCGGAGCAGGGCCACGATGACCCGATGATGCGGCACATCGCGGTCGGGCGCGACATGCGGAAGAGTTCGCCCGCCCTCACGGAGGCGCTGACCCAGGGCATGCGCGACTTCGGGGCCCACGTCATCGACGTCGGGATGGTCGACACGCCGATGGTGTATTTCGCGATCAATCACCTCGGCTGCGCCGGCGGCGTGCAGGTGACCGCGTCGCACAATCCGTCGAACTACAACGGCTTCAAGGTCTCGAAGATCTTCGCGAAGCCCGTCGGCGGCGAGACCGGCCTCGACGAGATCAAGCGGCTGGCTGCCCTGGTCGAGCGCGAGAAGCTCGCCCCGCGCGGCGGGCGCATGGAGACCCGCGACCTCTGGAAGCCCTACCGCGAGCATCTCCTCCGCTTCGTTGACCCGTCGGTCCTCAGCGGCAAGCGGCAGATCAAGGTCGTGATCGACGCCAGCAACGGCATGGCCGGCACGATGGTCCCGAAGGTGTTCAAGGGGATCGCGGGACTCTCGATCGTCGAGATCAACTTCGACAACTCGACCGGCGAGTTCGTCCACGAGCCGAACCCGCTCGTCGAGGCGAATCTCGCCCAGGTGCGGGAGGGCGTCCGCAAGCACAAGGCGGACTTCGGCGTCTGCTTCGACGGCGACGCCGACCGCTGCATGGTGATCGACGAGAAGGGCGAGCCGATCGGCTGCGACCTCCTCCTCGCGTGGCTGGTCAAGGACATCCTCCGCGACCACAAGGGGGCGAGCGTCGTCTACGACCTCCGCTCGTCGCGGAGCGTCCCCGAGATCGTGCGGGAGTCGGGGGGCGTGCCGGTCGAGAGCCGCGTCGGCCACGTCTTCATGAAGGCGAAGCTCGGCGAGTGCAAGGCGCCGATCGGCGGCGAGCTCTCCGGCCACTTCTACTTCCAGGACATGTTCGGCACCGACTCGGGCGCGCGGGCCTTCATCGCGGTCATCACCGCGCTGGCCCGCAGCGGCGCGCCGCTGAGCGAGCAGATCGCGCCGTGCCGGCGGTACGTGCAGTCGGGCGAGATCAACTTCGAGAACGAGGACAAGGAAGGCGCGATCGCCGCGCTGAAGCGCGCCCACCCGAAGGCCAAGGTGACCACGCTGGACGGCGTGAGCCTCGACGCCGGCCCGTGGTGGTGCAACGTCCGCATGTCGAACACCGAACCGCTCCTTCGCCTCAACCTCGAGGCGAAGGACCAGGCGACGGTCGACCGGTCCGTGGCGGAGGTGAGCAAGCTGTTAGGGAAGCGCGTCGAGCATTAGCCATAGCGCTCCGTAGCGCCCTCCGGGCGCACACTCGCTGTGGGGCGCCGGGCGCCCGCGAGTGAATCGCGGGCTGGCTGGTGGCGTGGGATGAGCGCTCTGGCTTGAGCGCTCCGTAGCGCCCTTCGGGCGCACACTCGCTGTGGGGCGCCGGGCGCCCGCGAGTGAAGCTGGCTTGATCGCTCCGTAGCGCCCTCCGGGCGCACACTCGCTGTGGGGCGCCGGGCGCCCGCGAGTGAATCGCGGGCTGGCTGGTGGCGTTTGTGCCGCTTCGGATGGCCCGGTCCGCGGCTGGGCGGCGGAGGGCGAGCGAACCGTTAGGACCAGTTGCCGAGGAGAATCGCAAGGTCGATGGCGTCGACCTTGCCGTCGCCGTTGATGTCGCCTGCCGGCCCCGGGGGAATCGGCGGGGCGGCGGTGAACACCACGTTGTCGACCGTGGCGAGATTCGAGACCGTGACCTTCGGGCTCAGCTCGCCGTCGATCACCATCAGGCGGTCGAAGACGCCGTCCGCCGGCGTCCACTGGGGCACGATGTCGGTGCGGTCGACGAGAAGCGCGTCCGTGGCCTTGTCCCAGATGCGGCTGCGAATCTGTCCCGAGGCGGCGACCAGGTCGACCTGCACCCGGTACCAGACGTTCAGCTCGGCGGGCACCCGGAGATCGAGCTCGAGCGAGGCGACGTACCCCGCACCGACCGCGTAGAGGCGCCAGCCGTGGGTCTGCGCGGCCGCGTAGATCCCGACCTGCGGCGTGAAGGCGAGATCGGTCGTGCCGTCGAGCTTGCCGACGCCGACCTGCATCGCCCAGTCCTGCGGCGGGGCGAGGGAGCTGTCGCTGAACCGCTCGATGCGGACGTCGGCGGCGACGCTGTACGCCGAGCTCACAGGAACGAGGGCGTAGATGCCCTGCGAGGGAGCGATCGAGTCGACCGTGTGCAACGCAAGGGTCGGCGCGCCGGCGGCATCGGTCGTGGCGATGACGACCGCCGAGGGATTCGGCGGGTTGGGGACGGTGATGTCCACGAGCCCCGCGTCGAGCCAGGGGCAGAGGGGGAGCGATCCGACCACTCCGCCCTGGAAGTCGTCGGAACCGATCGACTGGGCCGAGGCGGCGTTGGCGAGGAGGAGGGAGCCGAGGGTCACGAGCGGCGCGAGCGCGGAGCGGCGGGTGGTCACGTGCGATTCCATGGGTTGGCTGGCGAAACGGTGCGGAGCGCACGGGCGGCGTCCACCGGGGAGAAGGCGCAGTCGAAGCCTGCGGACTCCGACCGAAGGCGCGACGCCGAACGTTTCCCTGTTCGCGGCGTGCCGTTGCCGCGCGGGGCGACTTCGCGCACGATGGACCGCATGTCCGTTGACACGAAACGATCAGCCGACCGCCGCGCCATTGCCCTGGGATCGCTCGAGGAACTCCGCGCCGAGACGAGGCGACTCGCCGCGGCGGAGCGAGCCGGCCGCGTCCGACGTTCGGGCAACTGGACCACCGGACAGGTGCTCGGCCATCTTGCGTTCTGGCTCAACACCGCCTTTGACGGCCCGCCGGGCCCGAAGCCGCCGCTGTTCCTTCGGCTGCTCGGGCCGATCGTGATGAAGCGGATGTTTCTGAAGGGAATGCCGGCCGGCGTCCGCATGCCGAGGGTTGAGTCGGGCACCTATGGCACCGAGGACTTGCCGATCGACGAGGCGGAGCGGCGGATGCTCGCCGCGATCGACCGACTCGATCGGGGCAATCCGCCAGCGCGCCACGTGATCCTCGGGGCGCTCACCAAGGATGAGTGGATTCGCCTGCACCTTCGCCACGCGGAGCTGCACTGCTCGTTCCTGCACCCGACCTGAGACGCGACGCCGTCAGCGGACATCTCCCCCCGTGATGCAGTTGTTCGCCACGTCGCTGCGGCCCGTTCGAGGAACGAAGCGCCGACTCGGCGCTGCGGCGCTCGCCGTCGCTGGCGGGCTTGCTCTCGTCGCCACCTGGACGCTGAGTCGGTACGGCTTCCGGTACGGAGTCGAGGTTGCCGGCCTCAGCGTCTCGATCGCCGCGGGCGAGACCGAATGCTCGATCTGGTGGACAACGAAGCCCCAGGTGTTCAGCAGCTACGACGTCGGCTGGTCGGGCGAGCGCACGCCTCCCGATGCCGCGAGCGGCTGGATGGGGCGGGCGATCGGCGGCCGCTGGCGCTGGCTCATGCCCGAGGGCGGCAACGAGGTGATCCCGCCGCACGCCCATCGCGTCTGGGCGATCCCGCGGTTCGTCGAGTACGAGTGTGACACGGGGCTTTGGGCGGACGGCGGCGCGGCTCGCTCCCTGAGCGCGATGCTCTGGCCGATCGCGCCCCTCTGCTGGCTGGCGGCGTGGCCGCTCGCGGTCTTCGGGCGGCGCGCGCTGCGCCGGTCGGAGGGGGCCTGTCCGCGGTGCGGCCATCGGCTCGCGGCCGGTCAGCCGCGGTGTCCCGAGTGCGGCGGCGGTGTACCGGGATGAACGAATCGTTAGGGGGCGCCGTACTCGCCGCGATAGGTGACCTGCAGGCAGTTGTTGAACATGTTGAGCATCGAGATGAGCCCGATCATGGCGGTGAGCTCGACGATCTCCGCATCGGAATAGGCCCGGCGCAAGGCGTCAAACAGTTCGTTCGGAACGCGGTTGGAGTCGCGCTGCGCGGCCCGCGTGTACTCAACCGCGAGCCGTTCGCGATCGTTCATGAGCGAGGGCGCGTCCAACAGCGCGAGCGGATCGCCCGCGGCGTCGGTGATGCCGAGCATTCGGGCGATCGAGATGTGGCTCTCGGTGCAGAACTGGCAGCGGTTGTGGCGCGACGCCTCGAGGATGATGAGCTCCTTCACCCGGCGCTCGACCTGACCGCCCGGATAGATCGCCTCGCTCGTCGCCGCGAAGGCCTGGAGGATCTCCGGGCGCAGCGACATGGCCTGAAGCATCTCGACGGGGCGTTTGCCCGCCGCGACGAGAGCCGCGCTTTCGGCGAAGGCCGAGCTCGCGCTGACGGCCGAGAACGCTGCACGAAGCTGGTCCGGATCGACGGTGACTCGCATGCGACGCAGCGTACGGGGACGCCGGGGTCCGCGAAATCGACCGGACTCGCTCGACTTGATGCGGACGCGATGTACCGTGCTCTGGCCGGAGGGGCACGCATGCACTGGAATGGACCGCTGTCGAGGGACCGGATCGGAATCACATGGGCGCTGACGCTCGCTCTCGTCGGCCTTGCCGGACGCGGCGCGCTCGCCGCGCCGCCCGCGTTCTCGAACCAGTCGGTCGCGGCGGGCGTCGGCGTGAGCCATGCGACCGGCGGATTCGCCGGATCGGTCTGGGCCGGGGGCGGGGCCATCGGCGACTTCAATCGCGACGGCCGCATGGACCTCTTCCTGATCTCGGGCGGCACCGGCAATCGCGCGGACTACCTCTTCATCAACAACGGCAACGGCACCTTCACCGATCGGGCCGCGGCATGGGGACTCACCGCGATTCACCGCGGCAAGTCCGCGTGCGTCGGGGACTTCGACAACGACGGCTGGCCGGACCTCTACGTCACCAGCGCCGGGCCGATCGGGACGCCCTCCGCGGGTCAGCACAAGCTCTACCGCAACACCGGCGCCGGCACCTTCACGAACGTCGCCGCCGCCGCGGGCGTGGCCTTCGCCGACCCGAGCGCGGAGAGCGCCTGGACGAGCGTCTTCGGCGACTACGACCTGGACGGTGACCTCGACCTCTTTGTCGGCGGCTATGCCGGCACGCCGAGCATCACCGAGCAGCACCTCTTCCGCAACGAGGGCAACGGCACCTTCGTGGACGTCACGGCGGCGAGCGGAATCACGGCGACGGCGCTCCCGTACGCGCCGAATGCCGCCCGCTTCGTCGACCTCGACGGCGACCGATTCCCCGAGCTCGTCGTCATCGCCGACTTCAAGGGCTCGTCCTACGCCGGATCGCGGTGCTTCAAGAACAACGGCAACGGCACGTTCGGCGACATGACGGTTGCCGCAGGCCTGGGCAAAGAGGAGAACGGGATGGCCCAGACGCTCCTCGACTACAACAACGACGGCCTGCTTGACCTCTACGTCACCAACATCGACCTGCCGCCGGCGCTCACCGGCAACAAGCTCTATGAGAACCTCGGGAACGGCACGTTCCTCGACGTCGGCGTGGCCGCGGGCGTGTCGGCGGGAAGCTACGGATGGGGATGCATGGGCGTGGACGTCAACAACGACGGCTGGGAGGACATCGCCGAGACCAACGGCGACGCCACGCCGGGCAGCACGTTCTACGACGATCCGTCGAACCTCTGGATGAACGGCGGCAACGGCACCTTCACCGAGTCGGCCGCGGCGGCGGGGCTCGTCTTCTCGCAGAAGGGTCGGGCGATGATGCGCTTCGACTACGACAACGACGGCGATCAGGACCTGGTCATCGTGCGGAACAACGGGGCGCTGGCCCTCTTCCGCAACGACCTCGTCCACGGTGACGAGACGCATTGGCTGCGGGTCTTCCTCAACACCGGCGGGCACCCGGGGCTTGCCCCCGACGGCATCGGTGCCCTCGTGCGGGCCACCACCAGCGGCACGCAACAGATGCGGATGATCGATGCCGGCGTGAGCTATCTCGCAACCTCGGAGTTCTCGGCCCATTATGGCGTGGGTGCGGCGACCGTCATCGACGAGCTCCGGATCACCTGGCCCAATGGGGATGAACAGATCCTCACGAATGTGGCCGCTGACCAGACGATCACCGTGACCTACGCACCGCCCGCATGCGGCGGCGACCTCGACGGAGACGGCAGCGTCGGCGCCGGCGATCTCGCGCTCATGCTTGGGGCGTGGGGAACGAGCGGCGGCGATCTTGACGGCGATGGAACGACCGGCTCGTCGGACCTCGCGACGCTTCTCGGCGCGTGGGGAGGGTGCCTCTGACGGCATTCGCCGCCGGGAGTGAATGTCACGCTTGGATCCGCCGCCGTGCGCGGTACGCTCCGACCGCCGTTTTCATGACCGGCGGCGTCCGTCGCCGCTCTTCCGGAGTGCCGTATGCCGTCCATGGTCCGATGTGCGTCTGTCCTTCTCTGCTCGGGCTTCGCGACCAGCGCGTTCGCCACGCCGCCCGCCTTCTCGAACCAGACCACGGCGTCGGGCCTCGTCGCGACGCATTCGACCACCGGGTTCACCAACTCCCAGTACGCCGGCGGCGGCGCGATCGGCGACTTCAACCGCGACGGCAAGATGGACGTCTTCTTCATCTCCGGCGGCAGCGGCAACGTTCCGGACAAGCTCTTCATCAACAACGGCGACGGGACCTTCACGGATCGCGCCGCGCAGTGGGGGCTCACCACCGTGCACCGCGGGAAGTCGGCGTGCGTCGGCGACTTCGACGGCGACGGCTGGCCTGACCTGTATGTGACCAGCGCCGGTCCCGTCGGGTCTCCCGCGCCGGGCCACCACAAGCTCTACCGCAACAACGGCAACGGGACCTTCACGAACGTGGCGGCGTCGGCCGGTGTCGCATTCGCCGATCCGAGCGCCGAGAGCGCGTGGAGCGCAACCTTCGGCGACTACGACCTCGACGGGGACCTCGATCTCTTCGTCGGCGGATTCACCGGCGCCCCGAGCAACACCGAGCAGCATCTCTTCCGCAACAACGGCGACGGCACCTTCACCGACGTGACCGCATCGATCGGGCTCTTCGCCGGCGTCGCTCCCATCGCGCTGCAGTCGGCGCGGATGGCCGACATGGACGGCGATCGCTATCCGGAACTTCTGCTCGTCGGCGACTTCAAGGGCGTCGGCTACGTCGGCACCCGGTACTTCCGGAACAACGGCAACGGCACCTTCACGGACGTTACCGTCGCCTCGCATCTCGGGGCCGAAGAGAATGGCATGGGGCAGGCGATCGGCGACTGGGACAACAACGGCTTCATCGACTGGTACCCGACGAGCATCTACCAGCCCTCGAGCGGATGGACGGGCAACAAGCTCTACCGGAACCTCGGGCTGCACAACTTCGGCGAGTACGGCGCGTCCGCGGGCGTGAACAACGGCGGATACGGCTGGGGGGCGCTCGGCGTCGACATGAACCACGACGGCTGGGAGGACATCGTCGAGACCAACGGCGATGCGGCTCCGGGAAGCAGCTTCTACAACGATCCCTCGCACCTCTGGATCAACAACGGCAACAACACCTTCAGCGACCAGTCGGTGGCTTCGGGCTTCGTCTTCTCGATCAAGGGACGGGCGCTCCTGCGATTCGACTACGACAACGACGGCGACCAGGATGTCGTCATCTGCCGAAACAACGGGACGATGACGCTCTTCCGCAACGACCTGCCCGCCGCGGCGGATACCCATTGGCTGCGCATCTTCCTGAATACGCAGGGATTTCCGGGATTCACCCCCGACGGCATCGGGGCGAAGGTCAGCGTCACCGTCGGCGGGGTGACCCGCATCCGGCTCATCGACAGCGGCGTGAGCTTCTTGGGGACCTCCGAGTTCTCCGCCCACTTCGGGCTGGGCGCGGCGACGGTTGCCGATCAGGTCAAGGTCCTGTGGCAGAACGGCGCCGAAACGACGCTCACCAACGTGCCTCTCAACCAGACGCTGACGATCACGCCCGAGCAGCCGGCCTGCGGCGGTGATCTCGACGGCGACGGGTCGATCGGCGGCGGCGACCTCGGCATCCTGCTCGGCGCGTGGGGAACCGCGGCCGCCGATCTCGATGCAGACGGAGTGACCGCCGGTTCGGATTTGGCGATGCTGCTCGGCGCGTGGGGCGGCTGCCTGTAGTTCGCGTCCCGCCGGTGGCCCCATGAGGGCAAGACATTCTTCCGGCGTCGCTTTCCAGAGGGGGAGGGGGGGCGCCGCGCTCTGCGTTCGCGCTTCTCACCGTGGCCGAGCGCTCGAGCATCGTCGTTCGAGGCCAGATCCGTGCGTCGCGAGGCGACGCGGGGGGGCGTGCGTGCCAAGGCCTGCGAACCGGGCTGGGGTTTGTCCGGGGAGAGGCGACGAGGCGGCCGTGACTGGCCCGTCCCGCGCCGGAACGGGGGCTCACGCAAATTTCCTGCGCCTCGGTCTCTCCAATCCCGTGGCCATTCCGTCGCGACGTTCGCGTCCACAAGGTCGTTGCCGGGCGGTTGTGTCTCGCGCGACGCGCCGATGGCTGGGGTGTTTCCACATGGACTTCATCACGCTCCTCCTTCTTGTCCTGGCCAGCGTGGCGACGCTCTTCCTCATGCCGGCGGTCCGTTCGATCCAGCGGCTGGACGGCACCGACGCGGCCGGGTCAGAGATCACCCTCCTCTTTCTCTGTGCGCCGCGCTGGCTTGCGGTGGCGGCCGTCCTCTGCGTCCTCATCGCTCGCGGGAGCTTCCAGTGGATCAGCGCCAGCACCGGACTTCAGGCGGCAGCGGTCTTCGGGTCGCATCTCGTCGCCGGACTGGTCTGCGGCGGGTGCCTCGTGGTGGCCCGTGAGCGTCTGCCCGTGGTGGGAGCGGGGCTCTGGGTCTTCGCGGTCGTCATTCCGATCATCACCATCGTCTACGCCGCCGCCTCGATCGGTTCGGACGGCATGCCTCCGCCGGCGCTGCGCCTGCTCGTCGCGGCCATTCCTCTCGCCAGCGTCGTCGGCGTGGTGATGGCGATCCGGGTCAAGGCCCAATTCGACGAGGAGTCGGCGCATCCGGCGAAGCGGCGGTCGCGTGCGTCAGCGCGGCGCGTGAAGACGCCAGCGGAAACGTCGCTGCGCTGAGTGGCTCCACGCGCCGGCGGTCATTCGCCGGGGATCATTCGCCCGGGATGAAACCGATCACGCCCTCCCAGGGGCTCGACGCGGTCGCGTACTTCTTTCGGGCGATCCGCCCGGCGCGGGCGCCGAGGTAGCCGGCGTCGCAGGCGAGGCGCATCGCGTGGGCCATGGCGATCGGATCGCGGGCGTGGGCAATGCCGGTGTTCAGGAGCACGCCGTCGGCGCCCAACTCCATGGCCATGGTCACGTCGCTTGGCGTGCCGACGCCGGCGTCGACGATCACCGGGTACGTGGCGTCGCCGCCGTGCTGCGGGTCCTTGAGGAGTTCGAGAATGATCGAGATGGCGCTCGGATTCGCGATGCCGCGGCCGCTGCCGATCGGACTTCCCGCGGGCATCACGCTCGCGGCACCGGCGTCGCGCAGCCGCACCGCCATGATCGGGTCGTCGCTCGAGTAGCAGAGAACGCAGAAGCCGTCGCGCACCAGCTCGCGGCAGGCCTCGAGCGTGCCGACGGGATCGGGGAGGAGCGTCTTTCGATCGCCTAACACTTCGAGCTTCACCCAGTTCGCGCCCGGATTGCCGAGCTGGTCGAGGATCTCCCGCCCGAGTCGGGCGACACGGACGGCGTCCTCGGCGCTGAAGCACCCGGCCGTATTCGGGAGGATGGTGAGCCGTCCGAGGTCGAGGAAGTCAAGAATCGACCGGCCCTGGGCGTCGACGAGTCGCTCGCGCCGGACCGCGACGGTGACGACGTCGGCGCCGCTTGCCTCGATCGCCGTCTGCATCGTCGCGTAGTCGGCGTACTTGCCCGTTCCGACCACCAGCCGGCTCTTGAGCGTGAACGGTCCGACGGTCAGCGAGGGGATGGCGGGGGAGTCGACGGCGGTCTCGTGCGGGGTGGTCATTGGGAAACGTCCGGGATTCGGCGTGGCAAGCGTAGCAACTCAACCCCCTCCGACGAGGGTCACCACCTCGACCTGATCGCCCTCGGCGAGGATCCGCTGGCCATGGTCGCGACGGGGGATCAGGATGCGATTGACCTCGACCGCGCACGCCCCGGCGACAAGCCCGCCGGAGCGGAGGCGCTCGAGAAGGTCCGCGACCGTCGGGGCGCCGTCGAACTCGCGACTTTCTCCGTTGAGCGTGATCCGCATGCAACGAAGTGTACGGATGCGCGTACGCTCTCGTCTCATGGTCATCATGGTGCAGAGCATTCGCCCGAGCCGGGTCGTGCCCTCCCGCTGGCGTGCCCGTCGCCGTCCCGTCGGTGTCGCAGCCGCCTGTGCCGCGGCCTGCGCCTTCCTGTGTGGCTGCTCCGATCCGCGCTACGACACCGCGACGCCGGAGAAGACGCTGGACGCGATCACGCTCATGATCGCCGACGGCCGCCCCGACCTCCTTCCCACCCTTATCGAGGTGAAGGCCCGGGATATCCGGTTTGACGATGGCGTGACGGAAGCGAGTGCCATCAGCGACGTCAAGGCGAAGCTCGGCGACATGCTCGGCCGACTCTGGCGGGTGACCCAGAAGCTCAAGAAGCGCTGGCCGGAGCAGGTGGACAAGGAACTCCAGCTCGCGAAGGCGTCACTCGCCAAGCCGACGGCCGGCACGACCGCCGCGGGCGGGGCGGGGCTTTCGCGGGACATCGGCGACATCCTCAGCCGGATCATGGCCGACCCGTTCGTCTACCTCACCGAGATGCGCGGTCGCCTTCACGCCGAGGACATGACCGACGGCACGGCGAGCCTGCTCTGGGACGGCGAGACGTGGCAGGGGCCGGTCCTTCTCATCGAGACCAAGGAGGGCTGGCGGGTCTCGGTGCCGGAGGCGTACGTTCAGGGCAACGACGTCTGGCCGCAGACGCGACAGGAATGGGCCGTCGTCGCCTACATGATGCTCGGGATCGAGAACAGCCTGAAGGACTTCGAGCGCGAGCTCGACTCGGGCAAGTTCCGGGACCTGCGACAGGCCAGCGAACGGGTCGGCCGGCTGATCGGCGAGTCCGTGGTCGCCCAGGCAATCATCTACGCGACGATGAAGCCGAAGGGGAAGGACGCGACGACCACCGCGGCTCCCGCGGCCCCCACGGCGCCCAAGGATGGCGCGGCCGCGCCGCGCGGACGCTGATCCTGTCGAATCGGCAGCGCCTGTCGCGCATGACAGGCACCTCGGTCATGTCGGGTCCTCGATATCAACCGCCGCTCGGTCGGGCGGAACCGGTGACATCGGATCGCCGCCCCGTCGATCGTCGCACCGAGGTGCGAACGAGGGACGTGGGTCGTCGCTTCGTGATGCCTCAGGTGGCGGATGCGCTGCTCGCAGCGGCGATTTTCCGCGTTCCGCCTCCCGCGGCTCGTGACTGGCACGGCCGATGCGCTTCACGCGTCGTCGCCGCACACCACGGCGGGCTCCTCCGGAAGGCGTGTCGAAGCACAGGGCTGCGACGCACTGTTCCAGAGTGGCCCGTCGGGTTGGGGCGCACTCCAGGAGACAGATGTCATGTACGGACGCATTGCTGGTCGCGGCCCCTGCGGCACGATTTCGTCACCCGCTTCGTTCCTTCGCCACGCCTTCCAGTTCCCCTTCTTCGCGGCCGAGGCCGTGCAGGGGACCCCGGCGTGCGAGGGCGAGCGCTGCTCGGAAGAGTCCTGCGAAGTCCCGACCTATCGCCTCGCCGTGGATGTCCACGAGGAGGCCCGTGATGCCGGCAACGTGTGGGTGATCACCGCCAACGTGCCCGGCTTCAAGAAGGACGAGATCGCCCTCGAGGTGAAGGACAACGTCCTCACCATCGAGGCCAAGCGAGGCCAGACTGCCGAATCGACGGGCGCGAAGGCGACCGTCTACCGGCGCGAACGGCGCACCGCCAACCTGATCCGGCAGGTGCGCCTTCCCGAGAACGCCGCCGGTGACGGCATCACCGCCGCGCTCGCCGATGGCGTGCTCACGGTCACGATTCCCCAAGTGCCCGAGGCGAAGCCCCGGAAGATCACCCTCGACTAACGTTTCGCTCGCGCGAGGCTGATCCTCTTCCATCCCAACTCCACGGCGACCCGGCCCGTCGACCGCCCACCCCCTGACGCTTCAGCGGGAGGCACGTCGGACCGGGTCGCCGCGCGCGGAGCCGGCGAGTCTGCGAACTGTTAGAGGAAAAGCAGGTGCACCAGCAGGAAGAGCGGCAGGAGGATCGCCGCGGACCAGGCCATGTAGCCGAAGAAGCTCGGCATCCGCACGCCGTTCTCCTCGGCGATCGACTTCACCATGAAGTTCGGGCCGTTGCCGATGTAGGTGTTGGCGCCCATGAACACCGAGCCGAGGGAGATCGCCACCAGGAGCTGCGCCGAGACGTGATCGCCGCCGCGGAGCATGAGCGTCTCGACGTTCTCGATCGGCAGCGCCATCGCCACGCCGAAGAAGACGACGTAGGTCGGAGCGTTGTCGAGGAAGCTCGAGAGGAGCCCCGAGAGCCAGAAGAACTGGCCCGGGGAGTGCAGGCCGAATTCGCCGCCCTTGGCGTGAAGGGCCTGAAGCGGCACCTGCATCGCCACGAAGATGCCGAGGAAGATCGCCGCGACCTCGAGGATCGCGCCGAAGGCGAAGCGGTTCTCCTTCCGCACCGCCCGCGGCGTCGTCAGCATGCTCATCCCCGCGAACGCCAGAAGCATGATTTCGCGCAGGAACGGGAAGGGCCTCCAGGCGACGCCCGGAAGCTCCTTCGACGGCTCCACGCACGCCACCGTGGCGACGATGAGGGCCAGCCAGAGGAGGTTGATCCGCCCGGTCACCCGAAGGGGGGTGCGCCTCGCCCGCTCGGCGATGAGCGCGGATGCCGGTTCGCGGGCCCAGAAATAGGTGTCGATGGCGCCATGGAGCGCGAGGAGCGCGCCGACGCAGAAGGCCCATTCCTTCCAGAGCCCGAGCGTCCAGAAGAACGGGACCCCCTTGAGGAAGCCCATGAAGAGGGGCGGATCGCCGATCGGCAGGAGCGTCCCGCCGACGTTCGAGACGAGGAAGATGAAGAAGACCACGGTGTGCACGCGATGGCGCCGTTCCGCGGTGGTGGTCAGCAGGGGGCGGATGAGGAGCATGCTCGCCCCGGTCGTTCCGACGATGCTGGCGATGAGGGCGCCGATCGCGAGGAACGCCGTCGTCGTGCGCGGTCGGGCGTCGAGATCCCCGTGGATCCCAATGCCGCCGGTGACGACGAAGAGCGCGAAGAGCAGCGACATGAACGGCACGAACTCGAAGAGCACCGCATGGTTCGCGGCGACGGCGGCGCTCGAGGTGCCGCCGGTGAGGGTCATGTAGGCGAGGGTCGCGAAGGACGCGACCACCGACACCAGAAGCTTGTTCCGGTTCTGGTGCCACCAGCCGGCGAGGGAGGGGACGAGCGGCAGAGCCGCGATCGCCAGCAGGATGATGGCGAAGGGCAGGGTGCCGATCGGCCAGGAGGTCGGCGGCGGCGTGGGGCCGACCGGCGAGTGCGCGAGGGTGCCGGCGAGCGCAATGACGATGAGACCGGCGACGCCGATGCCGCCGATCACGGCCGAACCCAATCCGCCTCGCGGTCCATGCGGGTGCAGTGGTTGGGACATGGTCGGCGGGGAGCGTAGCAGGCTCGGCGGACGCCGGCCCGAGCGCCGAAGCGCTCGACGCCATGCGACCGCGTACAGTGCGCCGCATGCTCTCCCTCGCAGTGCTCGTCGCGTCGCTCCTCGGCGCGGCGCCCGGCCAATCGGGTCCGGCGGCGGCACCGACGGTGTCCTGTCCGGTCTTCGGGACCTTCACCCAGCAGATCGATGGCCTCGAACGGCCCACCTCGGTCGCGATCGCAGCCGACGGTACATGGGCGGTGCTCGAGCGCGACGCGGCCCGCATTCGGCTCTTCGGCGCCGACGGGCGGGAGACGCAGCGCATCGAGGCCAGCGGCGAGGGGGCCGCCTCGCCCTGGCACTTGGCGATTCCCGCGGACGAGGCGGGGCCCAGCGCCATTGCCTTCGCTCCCGACGGCCGCATCACCATCCTCTCTCCCTCGCGCATCGCCCTGTTCGACCGGACCGGCGTGCCGTGGCGCATCGCGACGGGCGTGGCCTTCGGCGAGCCGGTGGCGGCGGCGTGGACGACGGCCGCAGGCGGCGGCCCCGGTGAGCTGTGGATCGCCGATCGAAGCGGCGCGGTCATCGTGTGCGATGCGACGCTCAACGTCACCCATCGCTTCGACCGCGGATGGAAGCGCCCCTCCGGCATCGCCATCGCCCCGGACGGAACGGTCTTCGTCGCTGACGAGGACGCCGACGCCATCGTTCACCTTGACGCACGCGGCATCGAACTCGCCCGCTTCGGCGAGCGCGGATCCTTTCCCGGACTCTTCAACGCCCCGCGCGGGCTCGCCGTCCAGGGCGACTGCCTCTACGTCACCGACGAGCTGAATCACCGCATCACGATCCACGGCTTCGACGGCGCGTTCCGGAGCTTTTGGGGGATGCATGCCGTCGTCCCGCGCGA
Source organism: Phycisphaerales bacterium (assembly GCA_044220875.1). GTDB lineage: Bacteria > Planctomycetota > Phycisphaerae > Phycisphaerales > SM1A02 > JAEUIT01. Next base: position 473,284 of record JBGAQH010000003.1, read on the forward strand.
GGGCGAGGGGAAGATCCACTACCCGAGCGCCGTGGCGATCGCTCCCGACGCCTCATGGGCCGTGGTGGCCGAGCCGATGGAACGGCGGGTCCAGCGCTTCACGCCCTCCGATCCGAATGCGGCGATGAACGCACCGATGCCCTCGCGCGATGGCGTGCAGAGCCACTTCGGCGGCGCCGTCGCCTGCGACGGCGAACTGCTCCTCCTGCACGAGCCGGAGTCGTCGAGCGTCTTTCTCTTCGACCTGCGCGACCAGACCCCGATTCACGTGACGACCTTCGGCGGCGCGGGCAGCGGTCCCGATCGCTTCGGACGGATCGCCGCGCTGGCGGTGGACGCAGCGAGCCAGATGGCGATCGTCTCGGACGTCGGCGCGGGACGGCTCTCGCAGTTTCATCTCGCCCGCGATCGCGCAGCGCCGCTCAAGATCGATCCGTTCATGGCCACGCTCGTGCGCTCCTGGGACCTCGCGGCATGGAGCGGTCGGGTGCGTGAGCTGGCGCCGGCGGTGGGGATGGCCTCGCTTGAACCGGTCGGCTTTGTGACGCAGACGGCCAACGGCACCGCGACGGTGTGGACGATCGATCGGCGGGGGGGCACCCTGGTGGCGATGGACCAGACCCTGGCGCCGACCCGCGCGATCGCGACGGGGCTCGGCAACGTCTGCGGACTTGCGGCCGGCAGCGGCGGTTCCTTCGTGACCACGCTCCCCGATCGCGGTGAGGTCGTCGTCCTCTCCGCCGAGGGCGCCGTTCGCGATCGGTTCCGCGGTCCGGCGGACGCACCGTTGCGGCGCCCCACCGCGGTCATGCGCGCCGAGGACGGCTCGCTCTGGATCACCGACGCAGCCCGCGACGAGGTCGTCGTCCTCAGCGAACGGGGCGAGATCATCAGGCGCATCGGCGCCCGCGGCGCCTCGGACGCCCAACTGTGGATGCCCGAGGGACTCGCCACATTCACCGGCGCGACGGGTGCGGGCGAGGGGCCGCGCGTCGTCGTCGTCGACCGAGGCAACCACCGCGCGCAGATCTTCCGGGCCAACGGGAGCTGGCTCATGACATTCGGCCTGGGCCGGGCGTACACTCGGCCCCGCGAGCGAGGTGAGACGTGACGCGAGCGGACGGCAGGTGGACATCCGGCGAGATCGGGACGCGCTCCGACCGGAGCGGTCGCGGCGGCCATTCCGCGCGACGCGCTGCCTTCGCGTTCGTGGTCCTCGGCCCACTGGCCGTCGTTGCCGGCTGCGGCGACGATCCCCGGCCCAGCCAGCCCACGCCAACGCCGCGTCCGCCGCAGGTGAGCGAGGCGCCGGCGGTGCCTCCTCCCTCCGCGCCGACCCCGGCTGCGGTGACCCACACCGTGCGGGCCGCGACAGGCACCTTCACCGCCCGATGGAGCACCGACCCCGATCCGATTCCCCTCTCGGATCCCTTCGCCATGGACGTCGAGCTCTTCGCCGACGAGGCGTGCACGAGCCCGCTCGCTGACGGAACCCTCACCGTCGACGCCAGCATGCCGCACCACGGGCATGGCATGAATCTCAAGGCCAAGGTCGAGTCCCTCGGGGGCGGGCGATACCACGTCACCGGGATGCTGTTCCATATGCCGGGTCGATGGGAACTGACCTTCGACCGGACTCGAAACGGATTGCTGGAGCGAGCCCAGACGACCGTCATCGTTCAGCCGTCGGTCCCCGCGACCGCTCCGACCTCTACCGGCACCCCGGCCACCCCCGACGCGCAGCGCGGCGGCTCCCCATCGTGACCGATCCCGTGGCACACGCGACCCCGCCCAGCGCTCCTCCTCAGGCGACGTCCTCCGATCGGCGCATTCATCTCATCGCCATGCCGCTCGCCCTGCTCGGCCTGGCGATCGGCGTCCTGCTCATCACCTTCGATCCGGTGACGATCGCCCGCCGCTCGTCGACGGCCTCGCTGGCCCGGGACAGTTCGCACGACCACAACGTTCCCGCTCCGCTGGCGGTGAAGTTCTCCCCCGACGAACTCCTTACCATCCGTTCGCTCTCGCCGCCGCCGGCGATCACCGAGGATCCGACGAATCGCGTCGGGCTTGACCCGCGCGCGGCCTGGCTCGGGCAGACGCTCTTCTACGACGCCCGCCTCTCGGCCAACGGCGACGTGCATTGCGGGACCTGCCACGATCCGTCGCGCTGGTTTGCCGACGGTCAGCCGGTGGCGAGGGCGATCGGGCTCGGCACGCGAAACACGCCATCGCTGCTGCACGTGGGTCGCAACCGATGGTTCGCCTGGGACGGTCGGGCCGACTCGCTCTGGTCGATGAGCCTGCTGCCGATCGAGAACGACGCCGAGATGGGAGGCAATCGCGTGGCGATCGTGCGTCTCCTCGCCGCCGACCCGGCGCTGCGAAGCGCCTACGAGACGGTCTTCGGACAGATTCCGCCGATCGACAGCTCGCGGCGCAGCGGGCTGAGCCTGCCCGCCAACGCCCGTCCGGTGCCGGACGATCTCCAGAGTTCGCTGCAGGTCGCCTGGAACGACATGCGCGAGTCAACCCGCGACACGGTGAACCGGATCTACGCCAATGTGGGCAAGGCCCTCGCCGCGTATCAGGCGATGCTCGGCGATGGCGAGTCGTCCTTTGACCGTTTCGTGCGAGGTATGAGCGAGGACGGCAGCGAGACGACCGAGCCGCTCTCGGTCGAGGAGGAGCGGGGGCTCAAGCTCTTCATCGGGAAGGCCGGATGCGTCCGTTGCCACAGCGGCCCGATGCTCAGTGACGAGGAGTTCCACAACATCGGCGTCCCGCCGCGGGAGGGCAAGATGCCCCGCGACCCCGGTCGCTACGCGGGCATCGAACAGTTGAAGGCCAGTCCCTTCAACGCCGCCGGGGCCTTCAGCGACGGGCGCGAGTCGCCGCGCGGGATCATCACCGACGCCCTCGTGAACTCGCCGGAAAACTGGGGGCGGTTCAAGACCCCGTCACTGCGAAGCGTGACGAAGACGCCCCCCTACATGCACGCCGGGCAATTCGAGACGCTCGAGCAGGTCGTCCGTTTCTACTCGACGCTCGAGGGCGCCGTGCAGCTGGATCACCACCGCGAGTCGGTGCTGTCGCCGCTGAACCTCACCGACGACGAGATCCGCGACATCGTCTCCTTCCTCGGGACGCTGCATGGTCCGGGTCCACCCGACGAACTCATGGGACCGCCGCGCCGGACCTTCGGCGGGATGTAGCCTCGGCCGTCGCGCTGCGTCGGGTCCGGGGAGGTCGCGGGCAACGCCGCGAAGCTGCTGAATCCGGCGACTTCCCGCTTCGATGGCCGCAAGTCAGCAGTACACTCGGATCGCCCGCCAGGGCCCCCGTAATCATCGCCACGCCTCGTGCACGGAAGAGCTCCTCAGCCCATGATTCATGTGACCTTCTCCGCGACTGCCCGTTCCGCCGCCCTCGTCATGCTGCTTGGTGGGGTCGCGGCAACGACGCTTCTGGCGACATCGCCCGCCGCCTTCGCCCACGAGGGCGACCCGAAGGCGAGCGAGAAGCACGTGCCGTTCATCGGTCCGGCGTGGCGCGAGGCCGACGGCGGCGTGGCGGGGACGACGTTTGCCTCAAGCGGCGTGACGCTCAAGTCCTGGTTCCCGGTCAACACCTTCGACCAGCAGGGGGTGACCAACACCAGCGGCAACGACTGCTGGGGCTACGTGACGCCCTTCGGCAAGGAGATCGCGATCGTCGGCCTGTCGGGCGGCACCGGTTTCGTGAACGTCACCGATCCGGCCGCGGCCCAGATCATCGCCTTCATTCCCGGTCCGACGAGCCTCTGGCGAAACGTCAAGACCTACCAGCACTACTGCTACGCGGTGAGCGAGGGGGGCGGCGGCATTCAGGTCTTCGATCTGGCCAACATCGACAGCGGCGTCGTGACGCAGCTTCCGTCGGTCACCACCGGCGGCGGGCTCTCGACCCACACGATGATCATCAACGAGCAGACCGGCTACCTCTACCGCATGGGCGGCGGAAGCAACGGCATTCGCATCTACAGCCTGTCGAACCCGGCGTCGCCGACCTTCGTCGCCCAGTGGCAGGACAAGTACACGCACGACGGCTTCGTGACCAACTACACCACCGGCCCCTACGCCGGCAAGGAGATCTTCTTCGCCTGTGGCGGACTCAACGGCGGCTTCGCGGCCAGCGGCGTTGACATCATCGACGTCACCAACAAGAGCGCCCTGGCGAACCTGTCGAACCTGCAGTACCCCAACGCCGCGTTCTGCCACCAGGCGTGGATCACGCCGAACAAGAAGTACATCTACATCAACGACGAGATCGACGAGGCGAACTTCGGCCTGCTCAACGTCGGCCGCATCGTGAACGTCGAGAACCTCTCCGCCCCGTTCCTCGCCGGGACCTACACCACGGGCCTCACCAGCGTCGACCACAATCTCTACGTGCGCGACAACCTGCTGTACTGCTCGAACTACAAGACCGGACTCCAGGTCTTCGACGTCACCGACCAGCTCGCGCCGAATCGCATCGCGTGGTTCGACACCTATCCCGAGGCGGACGCGACCGGCTACGCGGGCCTCTGGTCGAACTATCCCTTCCTGCCCTCGGGCACCGTGCTCGGCAGCGACATCGAGCGAGGCCTCTTCGTCTGGCGCGTCGAGCCGGCCGTGGCCACCTTCACCTATCCGAATGGGTTGCCGACCTACGTCAATCCGAACGGCGGACAGACCCTCGACCTCACCATCACGCCGACCAACGGTCAGACGATCGTGTCGGGCAGCGAGAAGCTGGTGGTGCGGATCGGCACCGCCCAGCCGACCGAGTATCCGCTCGCCGACCTCGGCGGCGGCAACTACCGGGCGACCTTCCCCGACTTCGGCTGCGGTCAGGACTTCAAGTATTCCTTCAAGGTCACCGGCGCCAGCGGCATCGTGACCTCCGATCCCCCGGGTTCGGTCGCGGCGATCGGCGCGGTGGGCGAAGCGGTCGTCGCGAGCTACCAGATGGAGACTCCCTCGGGCTGGACCGTCGGCGCCGCGGGCGACAACGCGACGAGCGGCCTCTGGGTGAATGTCGATCCGATCGGCACCTCGGCGCAGCCCGAGGACGACCACACGCCGGCCGGCACCAAGTGCTGGATCACCGGTCAGGGGACGCTCGGCGGCGCCGCGGGCGAAGCGGACATCGACGGCGGCACCACGACGCTCGTCTCGCCGAAGCTCCAGCTCGCTGGGGTGCCCGATCCGGTGATCACGTACTGGCGCTGGTACTCGAACAACCAAGGCGGCAATCCGGCCACGGACAGCTGGCCGATCGAGATCACCAACAACGGCGGCCAGAGCTGGGTGCAGCTCGAGCTCGTCACCGAGAACGCCGGGGCGTGGGTGAAGAAGTCCTTCCACGTTTCCGACTTCGTCGTGCCGACCAACAACGTGCAGGTGCGCTTCGCGGCTCGCGACCTCGGCGCCGGCTCGCTCGTCGAGGCGGGCGTCGACGACTTCACCGTCAGCTACTTCGACTGCCCCGCGCCGACGGTGCCCGGCGACCTCGACGGCAGCGGCCATGTCGATGCCGCCGATCTCGCCGTGCTGCTTGGCCAGTGGGGCGGCACGGGCGCCGCTGACCTCGATGCGAGCGGTTTTGTTGACGCCGCCGACCTTGCGATTCTCCTCGGCAATTGGGGATGATCCCTCGCCGGTCACGGCGCGACGGATCGCATGCGACGAATCGAATCGACCCCACGAGCGCACGGCGCCCGCTGGGGTCGATTCCCTTTTTGTCGTCGGTAGCCTTGCGGCATCGCGCTGATCGGCACGAAGATGCGACCCACCGCATGCGTTCATCGCGCGGTGTGGAGCTTCATGATCATGCGTAGGACCAGCAACGTGTCGGTGCGCGGACGTGGTGTCGTGCGGCATGGCGCCGCGGCAAGCCTGATGACGGCCCTGGCGGTGTTGGGCTCGCTGGCGATGGCGCCCGGCGATCAGACGAAGCCGGCCCCAAAGCCCGCGGCGCCCGAGGCAAAGCCGGCGGCCGCCGGACTCGCCGCCTTCAAGGACGAGATCAAGGGCACGACACTGTCGATCGAGATGGTGCCGGTGACGCCCAAGGACGCGGCCGCGGGGGTGAAGCCCTTCTACATCGCGAAGGTCGAGACGACCTGGGATCTCTACGACGTCTTCCTCTTCGGATTCGACCAGAAGGAACCGAACGGCTCGACCCCGGAGGCCGACGCGATCACCCGTCCGAGCAAGCCCTACATCTCGATGGACCGCGGCTTCGGCCATGCGGGCTTCCCGGCCATTTCGATTTCCTACTACGGCGCGAAGAAGTATTGCGAGTGGCTTTCGATCAAGACGGGCCGCACCTACCGATTGCCGACCGTCGCGGAGTGGCAGCTCGCCTGCGGACAGGGAGCCGTCGCGAAGGACAAGGTCGCCGAGTTCGCCTGGTGCAAGGAGAACGCGGAGGGCAAGACCCATGCGGTCGGTACGGCGAAGGCCGATGCGCTCGGGCTCTTCGACATGGGCGGCAACGCCAGCGAGTGGTGCACCGACGCCGAAGGCAAGGGCGTGACGCTCGGCGGCACCTTCCGCGACGCGGCGGACGCCGTCGGCTGCGGGAGCGTCGTGCCCTATTCGTCGGACTGGAACGCGAGCGACCCGCAGTTCCCCAAGAGCAAGTGGTGGCTCGCCGACGGAGGCTTCGTGGGCTTCCGCGTGGTGTGCGAATCGAAGTGACCGGAATCGATGGTGAGGCGGAGCGCCGCTCCGCGAGGAGTCGACATGAGCGAGCTGAATCAGGAGCGTGACTGTTCGCGACGCGAGTTCGTGCGCACCGGCGCCGCCACGCTCGGCGGCATTGGGGCGGTGGCGAGCATGATGAGCGTGCCGAGCGTGTGGGGAGCCATCCGGGCCGACGACCGGATCAAGGTCGGCCTCATCGGCTGCGGCGGCCGCGGGACCGGCGCCGCCGCGCAGGCGCTTGCCGCCGACCGCGGCGTCCAGCTCTGGGCGGTGGCGGATCCCTTCCAGGATCGCATCGACGGCTGCCTCGCCCAGCTCACCAACGCCGAGGAACAGCCCGACGGCAGCAAGAAGGCGCCGGAGCATGTCGCCCGCATCATCGCCCCCAAGGAACGGCAGTTCACCGGCATCGACTGCGGCGAGAAGCTGATCAGGCAGGGGGGCGTCGATGTCGTCCTCCTCTGCACGCCGCCGCACTTCCGGCCAATGCACCTCCGTACCGCGCTCGAGGCGGGCAAGCACGTCTTCTGCGAGAAGCCGATGGCCGTCGACGCCAGCGGCGTGCGCTCGGTGATCGAGAGCGCGAAGTTCGCCCGCGAGCGGAAGCTGAACCTGATGAGCGGCTTCTGCTGGCGCTATTCGAATCCCGAGCGCGCCGTGTACGGCAAACTGTTGGGCGGCGAGCTCGGCCCGGTCCGCTCGGTGCACGCGAACTACCACACCTCGCCGGTCTGGACCCGCAAGCGGCAGCCGACCTGGACCGAGATGGAGTTCCAGATTCGCAACTGGGTGCACTTCCTCTGGCTCGGCGGCGACCACATCGTCGAGCAGGCCTGCCACTCGATCGACAAGATCAACTGGGTAATGGGCAACAGGAAGTTCGTCCGGGTGACCTGCCTCGGCGGGCGCGACCTCCGCGAGGGCGAGGAGTACGGCAACGCCTACGACCACTTCGCGGCGATCTACGAATACGAGGACGGCGCCCGGGCGTTCCTCACCTGCCGGCAGATGAACCACTGCTCGAACGAGAACAAGGACTGGGTGGCCTGCGAGGGGGGCCACGCGTTCATCAACGGCTGGGCGCCGCAGGAGACGCGGCTCCAGGGCAAGGTGAACTGGAGCTACTCCGGCCCGACGCCCAACATGTACCAGACCGAGCACGACGAGCTCTTCCGCGCGATCCGCGCCGGCAACGTGGTCAACGACGGCGACTTCATGGGGCAGTCGACGCTCATGGCCATCGCCGGCCGCGAGGCCGCGTACTCCGGCCAGTCGCTCACCTACGACCAGGTCTACAACAGCAAGCAGTCGCTCGTGCCGGAGCGCTACGCGCTCGACGCGACGCCGCCGAAGCCGACCGTGCCCTATCCCGGCAAGTACCAGTTCAGCTGACCGAACGCGAGAACACCATGACCACCTTCAGCTCCACCCGTCGTGCCGTCCTGGCCGCCTCCGCGCTCGCGCCCTTCGCCGCCGCGGAACTGCTCCGCGGGGCAAGTCCCGCCGGCGACACGCTTCGGATCGGCGTCATCGGCTGCGGCGGCCGCGGCACCGGGGCGGCGATGGACGCCCTCGCGGCGGGACCGGACGTGCGCATCGTCGCGTTAGGTGACCTCTTTCCCGAGCGCCTCGAGGCGGCGTGCAACGGACTGAAGGAGCATGACGCGGCCCGCGCGACCGTCGATCCCAAGCGCTGCTTCACCGGCTTCGACGCATACAAGGCGGTGCTGGCCACCGACGTCGACGTCGTGATCCTCGCGACCCCGCCGGGATTCCGGCCGATCCACTTCGCCGCCGCCGTCGCCGCGGGCAAGAACATCTTCATGGAGAAGCCCTGCGCCGTCGACGGCCCCGGCATTCGCATGGTGCTCGACGGAGCCCGCGCCGCCGACGAGCGGAAGCTCTGCGTCGTCGCCGGCACGCAGCGGCGCTATCAGCGCAACTACGTCGAGGCGGTCGAACGCATCCGCCGCGGCGACATCGGCATTCCGGTCGCGGCCCGCTGCTACTGGAACCAGGGGGGACTCTGGAACGTCGAGCCCCAGAGCGGCCGCACCGACGTCGAAAACCAGATCCGCAACTGGCTCTACCACAGCTGGCTCAGCGGCGACCACATCGTCGAGCAGCACGTCCACCAGCTCGACGTGATGTGCTGGGCGTTCGGCGCCCATCCGGTCCGGGCCAACGGCGTCGGCGGCCGACAGGCCCGCACCGACCCGAAGTTCGGCCACATTTTCGACCACTTCGGGATCGAGTACGTCTGGCCCGGCGCGAAGGGCGAGCATGGCGACTACGGCGACGTCTTCGCCCTCTCGATGTGCCGGCAGCAGGACGGCACCGACGGAAAGGTCGAGGAGATCGTGAGCGGCACGTTGGGCGTCGCCTCGATGCGCCCCGGCTTTGCGTCGATCAGCGGCCCGAAGGCCTGGACCTATCAGGGCGAGAACCCGAACCCCTACGTCGAGGAGCACAAGTTCCTCCACGCCGCGATCCGCGCCGGCAAGCACGTCAACGCGGCGGTGTCGGTGGCCGAGAGCACGCTCACCGCGATCATGGGCCGCATGGCCGCGTACACCGGCAAGGAAGTGACCTGGGAGCAGGCCCTCAACAGCCAGGAGCGGCTCATGCCGGAGAAGGTCGAATTCGGTCCGCGACCGCAGGCGCCGGTGGCGATTCCCGGCGTGACCAAGCTGGGCTGAGCTCAACGGGCTCGGGCTGATCGGAAGGGCGCGGCATGACGGTACAGTGTCCCGCCGATGCTTCCGTGGATCTTCTTTTGCGCCGTCGGCTGTGGCGTCTTCGGCCTCCTGTTTGGCGCCCTGGAGTGCGGGTATCGCTGGGGGCGTCGCGCGCGACACGCCGGCAACGCGCTTCCGCAGCTCGGCGCCATGCAGGGGGCGACGCTCGGTCTGCTCGGACTCCTTCTCGGATTCTCCTTCTCGGGCGCGTCGAGCCGCTTCATCGAGCGGCAGGACATCATCGTCCGGGAGGCGAACGCGCTCGGCACGGCCTTCCTGCGGGCCGACCTCCTCGCGGAGTCGCATCGCGCCCCGATGCGCGACGCGCTGCTGCGCTACGGCGCCGATCGGATTCGGCTCTTCGAGGCGATCGGCGACGAGGAAACCGCGGCGACGCTGGCCGATCTCGCCCGGGATCACGCGGCGGCATGGGCCACGGGCGTGGCCGCGGCGCAGAGCGACCGCTCGGTGATGATGGCGATCCTGCCGCCGCTCAACGACATGGCCGACCTCCTCGCCGACCGCAACGCCGCGGCCGGCCGGCACCTGCCGCGCATGGTGCTCGGACTGCTCGTCGCCTGCTCGGCGATCTCGCTGGCGCTTCTCGGCTACGGCTGCGGCCGCGACGGCGCCCGGCAGTTCGCCGGCGCCGGGGCGCTGGCCTTCCTCGTCGCATCGGCGCTGTGGGTGACGATCGACATGGACAACCCGCGCTTCGGCATCATTCGGGTGAACGACGAGCCGCTGCGGGCGATCCAGCGGACGATGTCAAGCGCCCATCCCTAACGGGACGCTCATAACGGATTGCGCGGTAGTCGGGGGCGAATCTTGCCAGGATCGCGTCGACCCGGTCGGCAGCGGCAATCGCGAGGGCGCTCGAGAGCGCGTCCACGATCGCCCCGTCGGGGCCGACGACCGTGACCTGCCGCTGCGTCGTGGCGCCGATCCCGGTGTGCGGATCGAGGAGATGCGAGTAGCGCACGCCGTCGCGCTCGAGGTACTGCTCGCGGTCGCCGCTGGTCGAGACGCTGCTCCGAACGAGCTCGATCGCCGTGCGGCTCCCGTCCGGGGCCTCGATCTCAACCGACCAGCCGCGCCTGCCGGGCGGCGGGTCGCCGGCGGCGATGTCGCCGGCGATCGCGACGAGCGCCCGCGGAAAGCCGCGGTCGCGCAGCGTCCCGATGGCCTTGGCGGCCGCAAAGCCCTTGCCGATGCCGCCGAGGTCGAGCCGCATGTCCGCGCGCCGGAGGGTGACGGTCCTCGCGCCGCGGTCGATCTCGATCGCCTCGCCGCAGGAGCGGGCGCGGGCCGCCGCGATCGCCGCGTCGGAGGGGAACGCGCCCGCGCGACGCGCGTCACGCCAGAGGAGCGTGAGCGGACCCACGGAGACGTCAAAGAGCCCTCCGCTCGCGACCCGGACCGCCTCGGCCTTCCCTAACACGTCGATCAGGTCGTCGCTTGCCGGCACCGCGACGTCATGGGTCGCGCAGAGCCGCATGAGCTCGCTGTCCGGACGGTAGTCGCTCATCACCTGCTCGAGTTCGGCGAGCCGGGCGAAGGCGACGCGCCCCGCCTCCCGAGCCGCGGCCTCGTCGTCGGCGACGATCGAGACCGCGGTCTCGACGCCCATCACGATCTGCCGGTATCGAAAGGTCTGCGGCGCGGCGCATCCGGCCACGAGCAGCGTCGCCGCCATCGCCATGATCATTCCCGGCCGTCGTCGCAGCGCCATCAGAAGGGCATCTCACCCTGGTAGCCGCGCATGTGGCAGTGACCGCCGTTCTTCGCGTGATAGTCCTGGTGATACTCCTCGGCCTTCACGTAATTGCTCACCGGCTGCACCTTGGTCACGATCGGCGTTCGCTGGAACGCGGGGATTTCGCCGAGCTTGGCGATGATCTCCTTGGCGATCTTCTCCTGCTCGGGGGAGGTGGTGAAGATCACCGACCGGTACTGCTCGCCGGTGTCGGGCCCCTGGCGGTTGGGCGTGGTCGGATCGTGAATGCGGAAGAACTGCTTCACGAGATCGCGGTAGCCGATCACCTTCGGATCGAAGGTCACCTTGACGACCTCGGCGTGACCGGTGTTGCCGTAGCAGACTTCCTTGTACGTCACCTGCGCGGAGTTCCCGCCGGCGAATCCGCTCTCGGCGTCGAGCACGCCGTTGAGGGGCTCGAATGCGTCCTCGACGCCCCAGAAGCAGCCCCCCGCGAAGTAGGCGGTCTCGGTCTTCACCGGCTGCGATTCGGCGGGCAGTTCGGTGCCCTTGGGGATGAACTTCAGGGCGCCGCTGTTGAGGCAGTAGCGCCGCCCGGTCGGCGCCGGGCCGTCGTCGAAGACGTGGCCGAGGTGGGCGCCGGTGCGGGCGTCGAGAATCTCGACCCGCACCATGCCGTGGCTGCGGTCCTCGCGCTCGATGATGTGCGCCGGATCGAAGGGCGTGTGAAAGCTCGCCCAGCCCGACTTCGAGATGAACTTGTGCTCGCTCTTGAAGAGGGGGAGGCCGCCGACGACGCAGACGTAGATCCCGTCCTGCTTGTTGTCGGTGAACTGCCCGCAGAACGCCGGCTCGGTGCCCGCGTCAAGGACGATGTGCCGCACGTCCTCGGGCAGGCTCTTGGCCGATTCCATCACCTGCTCGCGGGTCCACGGCGTGATGTCGTAGCCCGACTTCGAGTAGGTGTGCTTGCCGGAGGCGGTTCGCGTGGTGGGGGCGGAGGTGGTCATGTCGGTGCCTTCCGAGCGTGTCGAAGGGATGGTGGCCGGAGCGCTGCCGGCGGGGGGCGTGCGGGCCGGCTGGGGATCGTCGGCGCCGGGTCGGGTGATGAGGGCGACGGTGACGACGGCAACGGCGATCGAGGCGGCCAGGGTCGCTGAGAGGAGGATGTTCATGGAGTGGGGCCGAAGCGGAACGGCGAGGGTGGTCGCCTGGCGCGACGGGCGCTGGCGAGGCTGATGATAGGGACTGGTCGTGGAGCGGAGTGGTTCGGTCGATCGAGGAATCGCGCAAGGATCTTCGGCGGGAGGTGGAACGCGGATGCGGCCTCGAGCGACCCCGGTCCGGCACGCGGCTCGACTACGCTGACTCCCCGACCGGGGCGCGTTCGGACTGTGCGGACGGGCCCCGTCAATCTCCCGAACGATGGTGCGTCGTGCGGGGCCGGCCTGAAACGGAGCGCGGCGATGAGGCTCAGTGACCTGCGATCGTCGGAGTGCGTGCCGAGCATCGGGCGGTCACCGCGACTTGGATGCCGCCGTCACGTCGCGGTGACGGTCGCGGCGCTGACATTCGTCCTCGTCGCCATGACCGGCTGCACCGGGACATCCCCAGCGCGACGGGGCGAGGAGGGGGTCGTCGAGCTGGTGCGGGACCACTTCTACGATCGCGAGCGGGCCGCCGGATGGGCCGCCGCGCACGCGGCGCTGGACGAGGGCTCGCCCGCCGAGGTCGCGCGGGCCTTGGCGGAACTGCATGCCTCGCATACCGCGATCATCACCCCCGACGACCCGAGCTTCGCGGCGATGGCGGCGATCTTCGGCCCCGATCGCGATCGGGTGACGCAGCGCTCGCTTGGCGCGGACATCGCCCGGATCGGCGACGCCTGGTTCGTGCGCCGCGTCTTCGTCGGAGGTCCCGCCGCCGCGATGGGACTGTTGCGCGGCGACGAGATCGTCAGCGCCGACGGTCGGGCGTTCGAGCCGGTGCGATCGCTCGCCGGCCGCGAGCAGGTCACGCTCGGCATTCGGCGGCAGCGCGGCGAGACGACATTCTTCCGAACGGTGCCGGTGAGGCGCGAGTCGGTGCGCGAGGCGTGGCTCGCCGCCCAGCGGAACGGCACGTGCATCGAGGAGCATGACGGGAAGCGCATCGCCATCATCCCGATCTTCAGCGGCGCCGGCGATGAGTTTCTCGAGGAGCTCGAGGCCGCCATCGGCGGGCCGCTGCGTTCCGCCGATGCGCTCGTTCTCGATCTGCGCGACGGCTACGGCGGATGTTCGCCGGCCTACGTGCGTCCCTTCCTGTGCGACGCGCCCATGCTCCGCTCGCGTGACCGCGAGGGCCGCGAATCGGTGTATGACCCGCAGTGGCGCAAGCCGCTGGTTCTGCTCGTGAACGGCGGCACGCGCAGCGGCAAGGAGGTCATCGCCCGATCGCTGCAGCGCCACGGGCGGGCGACGATCGTGGGCGATCGCACCGCCGGTGCGGTGCTCGGAGGGCAGCTCTTCGCGCTCCGGTCGGGTGCGGTCCTCTATCTCGCGGTGCAGGACGTCGACGCGGACGGCGAGCGGCTCGAGGGCGTGGGCGTTGCGCCGGACGTAGCCGTGGCCGATCCGCTGCCGTATGCGGCGGGCCGCGATCCGCAGCGAACACGGGCATGCGAGATCGCGGCCGCGGCGGCGCGCTGACCTGAGGCTCGCGCATCGGGGCTGGCGAAGCGATGCGCATCCCGTACGATTGGCCGGCATGAACGACACCGTGATCCGGCTCTTCGACCAGTTCCTTCGCGAGTTCAATCCGCTGGCGGATGCGATTCCCGCGGACCGCATGGAAGTCTGTCCCTATGAGGGCGGCCATGACGCGCGATGGGTGATCGGGCACATCGCCGTCGGGCTCGACTTCGCGGGGACGCTCCTGGGACTCGGGCCTGGCGTGCCGAGCGAGTGGGGGAAGCTCTTCGGCCCCGGCGCGTCGGGGCGGACCGATCCGAAGGGACCGTCGAAGCGCGAGCTCGTCGACGTCCTCAACCGCCTGCATGCCTCGATCAGCGCCGCGATGCGCAAGGCCGACCCCGAGGCGATGGCCAAGCCCCACGGCCTGGCGTTCCTTCCCTCGGACAGCCCCCTCGTGACCGTCGGGGACTTCATCAGCTACCTCGTGACCACCCACGCGTTCTATCACCTTGCCCAGCTCAGCGCGTGCAAGACCGTGAGCAAGTGAATCGCACACTCCCCCTGACCCTGCAGGAGATCGCATGAGCCAGCCCGTCCTCCATCGCCGCAGCCTCCTTGCGGCCAGTGCCCTCGCGTTCATGCCATCGCTCTCGCTCGGCCGTCGGGTCGAGGCGGCGACCGTCGGCGAGGAGCCGCTTGCGGAGCCTCCTCGCTTCCATCGCTTCCGCGTCGGCGCGGTCGAGTGCGTGGCCGTGAACGACGGCACCGCCATGCTCGACGGCATCCAGCCGCGGTTCGCGGCATCGGCGCCGAAGGAGGCGCTGAACGCCGCGTTAGACAGGTCGTTCCATCCGCGCGACCGGGCGATCCTCGAGTTCAACGCGATCGCGCTGAAGCTCCCGACCGCCGGCGGCGGCACCGAGACGGTGCTCATCGACTGCGGCTACGGCACGGCAGGGGCGCCGGCGATGGGTCGGGTCGGCGCGAATCTCCGCGCCGCGGGCATCGCGCCGGAATCGGTGAGCGCCGTGTTCATCACCCACGCCCACGGGGATCACATCAACGGCGTGCTGACGAAGGAGGGGGCGCTCGCCTATCCGAAGGCTCGGTACTTCATGTCGAAGGTCGAGCGCGACTTCTGGACCGGCACTCCCGACCTGTCGAAGGTCGGCATGCCCGACGACCAGAAGAAGGAATTCATCGCCGGCGCCCAGAAGCACATCGCGGCGATGTCGACGGGCGGCGCGAAGCTCGATCTCATCGACGGGGGGGCGAAGGTCTTTCCGCAGATCGAGTTCGTGCCGACCCCCGGCCACACGCCGGGACACACGTCGCTCGTCCTGCGCGACGGAGGCCAGGAGCTCTTCATCCTTGCCGACGTCGCCCACAACCACGTGGTGATGTTCGCCGACCCGAACTGGGGACCGGTCTTCGACACGGAGCCGTCGATCGCGTCCGCGACGCGGGCGAAGGTGTGGGATCGCCTCGCGTCGGAGCGCTCGCGGGTCATGGCCTTCCACTTGCCGTGGCCGGGACTCGGTCACGTGCGCCGCGACGGCAAGGCCTATGAGTGGGTGATCGAGCCGCAGGGATTCTGATCGAGTCGGCGACGGGGCCCGCTCAGGACGCGCGCTCGGCAACCGGCCATTGCCGAAAGCCCGGCGGTGCGATGTCGGGCTTCACGTAGATCGCCATGGCGAGAAGATCGCGATGGGTGCCGTCGTCCTCGCGAAGATGGCGCTGGAGTCGCGCTTCCTCGACGAATCCGAGCTGGGCGTAGAGCCGCATCGCGTGCACGTTCTCCGGCACCACGCGGAGCGTCACCTTCGAGAGACCCGGTGCGTCGACCGCCCAGTCGAGCAGTGTCCGCAGGAGCGCCGTGCCGACGCCGGTCCCGCGGGCGTCAGGGTCGGTGCCCATGCCGATCTCGCCTGTATGGGAGACCTTGCGCCGGTCGCCGCGGGCGAAGACGAGCATGCCGACGATGCGGCCCCGCTCGCCCTCCGTGCGCTCGGCGATGAGGGCGATCGAGCGGGGATCGAAGAGCCACTCGTCCAGCCGGCCCCGTTGCTGCTCGAGCGGAAACGTCGCCTCGTCGGGGTTTCGCAGGACCCAGGGCGCGCTGCGAAACATCCGATCGAGATGCTCGATGACCCCCGGCGCGTCCTCGGGCAACGCGGTTCGAACGAGGACGGAGGAGCCGTCCCGGAGTCGAATGGGGCGGGGTGCGATCTGGCCCATGGTGCGTGAATCCTCCGGCTGCCGCGGTGCGGGATGCGCTGCGGGGTGCAACTGCCCGGGGGGCTCACCGTACACTGCCGCGCACGATCGCGGGGCGTCGCGGCGGATGCCGCGTGCCACCGACGGTCGCACCGTCCGGAGTGCCGTATGTCGAATCGAGAGCTGCCGAATCGAATGATCCCCACGCGCGCCGTCCCCGCGAGCCTCATGGCCGGCGCCGCCACGCTGGTCGCAGTGATGCTCACCGCGGGCTGCGCCGCCCGCCAGTCCTCCGCCCCCGCGATGGCCTATCCGACGGCAAAGACCGTCGACGTCACCGACAACTATCACGGGACGACGGTGGCCGATCCCTATCGCTGGCTCGAGGAGTACAGCCCCGAGACGAACGCCTGGATTGACGCCCAGGAAGCGCTCGCCCGCGGCTACCTCGATGCGATCCCGCAGCGGGCGGCGATCCGCTCGCGGCTCGAGGCGCTCTGGAACTTCGAGCGCTTCGGCATGCCCGAGAAGGCGGGCAGCCGCTACGTCTTCTCGCGCAACGACGGTCTCCAGAACCAGAGCGTCGTGTACGTCGCCGATTCGCTGAAGCAGGCGATGTCGGGCGACCTGCGCGTCTTCATCGACCCCAACACGCTGTCGAAGGACGGCACCGTCGCGTTAGGCGGCATTTCGATCACCGACGACGGCAAGTACGCGGCCTACTCGATCGCCGAGGCGGGCTCGGACTGGAACGTGATCAAGGTCCGCGACGTGGCGACGGGCAAGGACCTTCCCGACGTCATCGAGTGGGTGAAGTTCTCCAACGCCAGCTGGTCGAAGGACGGGAAGGGCTTCTACTACAGCCGCTTCGACGCGCCGGCGGACGGCAACAAGCTGAAGGCCGTCAACGAGTTCCACAAGATCTTTCACCACACGCTCGGCACGCCGCAGTCCGCCGACACGCTGGTCTACGACCGCAAGGACCAGCCGCGGTGGTATCTCGGCGCCTCGGTTTCGGACGATGGCCGCTGGCTCGTGATCGGCATCGAAAGCGGCGATTCGGTCAACAACGCGATGGCGTACCGGGATCTCTCGAAGCCCGACGCGCCGCTGACGGAACTCTTCAACAAGTTCGACGCGAAGTACACCTTCCTCGGCAACGACGGCACGACGTTCTACGTCCAAACCGACTTGGACGCGCCGCGCGGCCGGGTCTGGGCGATTGACGTGACCAAGCCCGAGCGGGCGAACTGGCGCGAGGTCGTCCCGCAGACCAAGGATGCCCTCGCGAGCTCCTCGATCGTCGGGAACCGGCTCTTCTGCAACTACCTGCAGGACGCCCGGAGCATCGTGCACGTCTACTCCCTCGACGGGAAGAAGACCGGCGAGGTGCCGCTGCCGGGCATCTGCACCGCGGCGGGCTTCGGCGGCCGCCGCGCCGACGGCGAGACCTTCTTCGGCGTCAGCGGCTACACGCTGCCGCCGTCGATCTACCGCTACGACATCGCGTCGGGGAAGGCCGAGGTCTTCAAGTCGCCGAAGACCGCCTTCGACGGATCGCAGTACGAGACGAAGCAGGTCTTCGCGAAGAGCAAGGACGGCACGAAGGTGCCGATGTTCATCACCCACAAGAAGGGGATCAAGCTCGACGGGTCGAACCCGACGATCCTCTACGGATACGGCGGATTCAACATTCCCATCACGCCGGACTTCTCGCCGGTGCAGTGCGGCTGGCTCGACATGGGCGGCATTTGGGTCGAGGCCAACCTGCGCGGCGGCGGCGAGTACGGCGAGGAGTGGCACCGCGGCGGCATGCGTCTGACGAAGCAGAACGTCTTCGACGACTGCATCGCCTGCGGCGAGTGGCTGATCGCCAACAAGTACACGAGCACCAAGCGGCTCGCGGTGCAGGGGGGAAGCAACGGCGGACTCCTGGTCGGTGCGGTCATGACCCAGCGGCCGGACCTGTGGGGCGCGTGTCTCCCCGCGGTCGGCGTGCTGGACATGCTGCGCTTCCAGAAGTTCACGATCGGCTGGGGCTGGATCGGCGACTACGGCAGCTCGGACAACGCCGACGAGTTCAAGGTGCTGTATGGCTACTCCCCCTATCACAACGTGAAGCAGGGGATCTGCTACCCGCCGACGCTCATCACCACCGGCGACCACGACGACCGCGTCTATCCGGCGCACAGCTTCAAGTTCGCCGCGGCGCTGCAGGCCGCGCAGGCGAAGGTCGGCGGCTGCGGCAGCCCGATCCTGCTGCGGGTCGAGAAGCGCGCGGGCCACGGGGCCGGCAAGCCGACGAGCAAGCGCATCGAGGAGGCCGCCGACACCTACGCGTTCCTCGCGAAGACCTTCGGGATGGACGTGAAGTAAGCGACGGCCGGGCCTGGCCCGAATCCTCAGCCCCCGATCGGATGGCGCCGCAGTGGCCCCCCGGTCGGGGGCTGTCGCAGGCGCGGGGCATCGCCACTCGCATGGTCTCGTCGAGGATGCGCCTCGTCATCCGTTCGAACGCGCCGCCGAACTGGCCCCGGTGGGACTCGAACCCACACGTCTTTTGAGGGACTGCGGATTTTAAGTCCGCTGCGTCTGCCATTTCGCCACGGGGCCCGCGGTGCCCGTCAGCGTACAGCAGGACGCGCCCCGAGTTGGGCGAGCGCCTGGCCGGTGAGGCGATAGGTCGTCCATTCGTCCATCGCCACGGCGCCGAGGGATCGGTAGAACGCAATCGACGGCGCGTTCCAGTCGAGGACGCTCCACTCGACCCGGCCGCACCCGCGCTCGCCGGCGAGGCGGGCCAGCTCGACGAGGAGCGCCTTTCCGAGTCCGCGGCCGCGGGCCTCGGGTCGCACGAAGAGATCCTCGAGCCATATCCCCGGCTTGGCGAGCCAGGTCGAGAAGTTCGTGCAGAAGACGGCGAAGCCCTCGACGCGGCCGTCAAGCTCGCCCATCAGGCACTCGCAGGTCGGGCCGCGGCCGAAGCCCTCGCCAAAGAGCTGGCGCTCGAGGGCCGGCAGCGTCGCCTCGACGTCGTTGGGCATTCGCTCGTACGCGGCAAGGGCGTGGATGAGCTCGAGAATCGTCGGCAGGTCACGCTGGTCGGCGGGTCGCACGCGGATCATCCCGACAGCGTAGCGGCCGACAGCGTTGCAGCGCACTCGCCGCAGCGCGGTCAGGCGCCGGAGGGCTTCTCGTGGTGGCCGCCGAACATGTAGCGCTGGGCGCTGAGGATCTTGTTGGCGAAGTCCGCCTCGCCGCGGCTCTCGAAGCGGTCGAAGAGCGCGGCGCTGAGGACGTGGGCGGGCACGCCCTCGTCGATCGCGGCCAGGACCGTCCATCGGCCCTCACCGGAGTCGCTGACGCGACCGGCGAACTTCGCGAGGTTCGGATCGGTCGCCATCGCCTGTGCCGTCAGATCCAGCAGCCACGACCCGACGACGCTTCCGCGCCGCCAGAGCTCGGTGATGTCGGCAAGGTTGAACTCGTACTGGAACTCCTCGGGGTTCCGCAGCGGAGTGGTCTCGGCGTCCGCGGTGCGCGCCTGCTTGCCGGCGTTGGCGTGCTTGAGGATGTTCAGCCCCTCGGCGTAGGAGGCCATGAGCGCGTACTCGATGCCGTTGTGGACCATCTTCACGAAGTGGCCGGCACCGGTCGGGCCGCAGTGGAGGAAGCCGTGGTCGGCCGTGCTGGTCGAGCGCTCGCGCCCGGGCGTGACCGAGGCGGTCTCGTGCAGCGGAGCGAGGGCCCGGAACGCCGGCTCGAGTCGGGCGACGATCTCGCGCTCGCCGCCGATCATCTGGCAGAAGCCGCGCTCGGCGCCCCAGACGCCGCCGGACACGCCGACGTCGACATAGTGCAGCTTCTTCGCGGCGAGCTCCTTCGCGCGCCGAAGGTCATCCTTGTAATAGGAGTTGCCGCCATCGATCAGCACGTCACCCGGCTCGGCGTACTTCACGAGCTCGGCAATGGTCTGGTCAACGAAGGCGACGGGAATCATCATCCATGCTGCGCGCGGCGTGGTCAGCTTGGCCATGAAGTCCTTGACGGACGTCGCGCCGATCGCACCCTCCTTGACGAGGGCATCAACGGCCTGCGGGCTGACGTCGAAGACGACGCATTGATGGCCGGCGCGGAGCAGCCGACGGACCATTCCCGCACCCATCCGACCGAGGCCGAGCATTCCAATCTGCATGGAGGCTTCATCGGCTATCGGGCGGCTCCCCATCATCAGTTTGGAGCCCTCGCCGACCCCCTCTCCGCCGGTTGCCCGCCGGGGGGAGGGGCACTGCCGAGGCACCGGAGTCCACGGCCAGCGCGGCCCGGAGGGATCAGCCGTCCGCTGGCCCGCCCGCGGTCCAGACTCCGTCCACGGTCCGCACGAGCCAGCGGGCAAAGAGGTCCTTCCCGATGGGGGCGGGCCACTGCTCCGGGCGGCGGACCGTGCCGTCGATCAGGAAGAGCTGTCCCTGCACGCCCGGCGCATCCATGGTCTCGAGCGGATTCGCGACGATCGCGTGCAGCCCCTTCCGGGCGAGTTTGGCCCTGGCTCGCTCCTCAAGGCGGGCCGGCTCCTCAAGGGCAAATCCGACCACCCGCTGCGTCGAACGGGCCGTCGCCGCAATCTCGGCCAGCAGGTCGGGCGTCGCCTCGAGGTGGAGCGTGAGATTGCCGGTGCGCTCGAGTTTTCGCGAGGGATCGGTCATCACCGGACGGAAGTCCGCGACGGCCGCCGCCATGACGAGGATGTCGCAGGTCGGGAACGTCTCGTGGAGGCGGGCTCGCAGATCCTCGGTGGTCCGGAATCGGCGGAGCTCGCAGCCCGCCGGCGCTTCGACCGAGGTCGGTCCAAGAAGAAGCGTCACCCGATGGCCTGCGTCCCGAGCGGCCGTGGCGATCGCGACGCCCATGCGACCCGAGGAGCGGTTCCCGATGAATCGCACGGCGTCGATGGGTTCGTGGGTCGGACCGGCGGTGATGAGGTAATGCATGGAAGGAACCGGGGCCGTGATCGTGCGAACGGTGAAGGCCAGCCGAATGGTCCATCGATGTCGGAGGGGTTCACGCCCTAGGATGGCGATGGCACGCGGGAGGCGGGGCGGGTCGGACGCGGACGCACGGGTCCGACCTCAATTGGCGTCGCTTCTGTTGCGGGTTCTCCTGCCCCCGACGATACTACATGACTCGGTCAGTGCGACCGCTTGTGCCCCTCGCCGCCGCTGCCGCGTCCGGCCTCCCGACCGTTCGGTCGCGGGGCGGGGTTGCGGGTGCCCGGGGGGGGTGACCGCTCAGTTCGAATCCGGTTTCGGTTTGGCCGCTGGAGGCGATGTTGGCTCGGAAGATCCGAAAGAAACTCGGTGAACTGCTGGTCGAAGCGAAGGTCATCACCGCGCAGCAGCTGGAGTCCGCCCTGGCCCAGACCAAGGGGAACGGCAAGCGGCTGGGCGAGATCCTGATGGAGAGCGCCGGGGTCAAGGAAGAGGATCTCACGCGGGCCCTCGCCGAGCAGTTCGGGATGGAGTACTTCAACCTCGAGCGGCCCGAGCAGTCGAGCCGCATCGACGTGAAGCTGATCCCCGACGAGATCGTGAAAAAGCACCTCGTGCTCCCGGTCTCGAAGTCCGCCGGTCGGCTGAAGCTCGTCATCCATGACCCGATGGACCTCGAGCTGCTCGACCTCCTCCGCTTCCGACTCAACTGCGAAGTCGACACGGCGCTCGCCAGTCGCACCCAGATCAAGAAGTTCATCGACGGCGCCGCCGGCAGCGGGGGGAGCAAGTCCTCGCAGCTCTCGACCGTGTCGCTCGTCACCGACTCGATCGACAAGTCGGTCGATCGCTCGATGGACAAGTCGGTCGACCGGTCGGTCGACAGCTCGATCGACCAGGACGCCGTCGAAGACGCGCCGATCATCCGGCTTTGCCAGCGCATCATCATCGAGGCGGTGCGCGGGCGAGCCAGCGACATCCACATCGAGCCGAAGAAGGACGGCGTCGTCGTGCGCTACCGCATCGACGGCGTCTGCCACATCCGCGACACCCTCCCCAAGAAGATGCAGGGGGCGGTGCTGGCCCGACTCAAGCTGATGTCGGGCGTGAACATCTCCGAGCGCCGCGTTCCGCAGGACGGCCGCATCAAGCTGATGGTGGACGGCGTCGCCATCGACTTCCGCGTCTCGTGCTGCCCGGCCTATCACGGCGAAAGCGTCGTTCTCCGTGTCCTTCGGCCCGACTCGGTCCGCATCGGTCTGGTGAACCTCGGCTTCGAGCCCGACCAGCTCGACGTCTTCAACCGCATCATCCGCCGCCCCAACGGCATCTTCCTCGTGACCGGTCCGACCGGCTCGGGCAAGACCACCACGCTCTACTCGGCGCTGGACATCCTCAATCGGCCGGACAAGAAGATCATCACCGCCGAGGATCCCGTCGAATACAACTTCAACGGCATCAATCAGGTGCAGGTGCGCGAAGCGATCGGCCTGACCTTCGGCACGATCCTCCGCTCGATGCTCCGTCAGGCGCCCAACATCGTGCTCGTCGGCGAAATCCGCGATCGCGAAGTTGCGGACATCGCCATTCAGGCGTCGCTCACCGGCCACTTGGTCTTTTCGACGCTGCACACCAATGATGCTCCGTCGGCGATCACCCGACTCGTCGACATGGGCGTGAAGCCCTTCCTCGTGGCCAGCGCCATTCAGGCGATCATGGCCCAGCGCCTCATCCGCATCCTCTGCGAGAAGTGCAAGCAGAAGGATCCCGACCCCGACCGCAAGGTCCTTCGTCTGGTGAACATCTCCGACGAAGAGGTCCTCATGGGGAACGTCTGCAAGGCCAAGGGCTGCGATGCCTGCGGCGGTGCGGGCTTCCGCGGCCGCAAGGCCATCTTCGAGCTGATGATCATGAACGCCGAGATTCGCGAGCTGGCGTTCAATCGGGCTTCGGTCGGCAAGATCCGCCAGGCTGCGCTTCGCAACGGCATGCGGAGCCTTCTCGGAGACGGCAAGATCAAGATCCTCAAGGGCGTCACCACGCCCGACGAAGTCGCCAAGTTCGCCCAGATCGAAGGCTTCAATCCCAACGAGATTCACTGAGCGCAGGACTGCACGCGAGACCCGTCGCGAGCCGACCGCCCCATAGACGGAACCACCCATGTCCACGATTCAGATCGACAGACTCCTTGAGACCATCGTCCGGCAGGGCGCGTCCGACCTTCACCTGAGCGAAGGGCGTCCGCCGACCATCCGCCTTCACGGCCGCCTTCGCAGCCTGCAGACCAAGGTGATGGACAAGGACGACCTCGTCACCCTGATGAAGTCGATCACGCCGGAGAAGCACCAGCAGGAGATGTCCGAGGTCGGCGGCACCGACTTCGGCTTTGCCTACGGCGACGCGGCCCGCTTCCGCGTCTCGGTCTTCCGTCAGCGCGGCGCCATCTCGATGGTGCTCCGTCTCATTCCGAACAAGCTTCTGACCATCGAGCAGATCGGCTTGCCGCCGATCATCACCGACCTGCTTCGGCGTCCCCGTGGCCTCTTCATCGTCACCGGCCCGACCGGCTCGGGTAAGACGACGTCGCTGGCGACCATGGTCGACTACATCAACGGCGAGCTCGACCGGCACATCGTGACCGTCGAAGACCCGATCGAGTACTACCACTACCACAAGAAGTCGGTCGTCAATCAGCGTGAGGTCGGCACCGACGTCACGAGCTTCTCCGAAGCCCTCCGCCGCGTGCTCCGTTCCGACCCCGACGTGATTCTGGTCGGCGAAATGCGAGACCTCGAGACGATCGAGGCCGCGATCCGAGCCGCCGAAACGGGCCACTTGGTGTTCGCCACCCTGCACACCACCGGTGCGGCAGGCACGATCAACCGAATCATCGACGCCTTCCCGGTGAATCAGCAGGCCCAGGTCCGCGTCCAGCTTTCGACCTCGCTGATCGCCGTCCTGAGCCAGCAGCTCCTCGCCCGCGTGGACAAGCCGGGCCGTGTCGCGGCCTACGAGTTCCTGGTCATCACCCCCGCGATCTCGAACCTCATCCGCGAGAACAAGACCTTCCGCATCGACTCGGCCATCCAGACCGGCCGCAAGTTCGGCATGCAGCTCCTCGACGACCACCTCTGGTCGCTGTACAGCAAGGGGATCATTTCGGCGGAGGAAATGATCGACAAGAGCAAGGACCCGGGAGACCTCACCGACAAGGTCCACCGCTCGGGCGGCCAGGTCGGCCGACCGGAACTCGACGAGAAGTCCGACGAGGCACCCTGAGGTGGCGGCGGCGAGGGGACTCGCCGCACCCGCCCAGTCCGATCGCTCCCGCACGTCAACCAACCACCGAGGCCGGCATTCCGCCGGCCTCGGTGCTTTCATGGGCTCTCGGACGTCGGGCGGGCCGAGGCCCGAGCGCCGGGTCGGGCGTGCGGCGATCGCGGTCCCCTGGGAGATCACCCGGGCGATCGCGGGCAGGCGTTTCCTCGTGAGCGTGGACGAGAGAGTGGACAGGCACCGCCGCGCCCCGACGAGGGACGGGCAGCACCAGGGGGGAGACTGGTCGACGCCTTCGGCGGCGCGAGTCTGGGTGCAAGCCTGGGCGCAAGTCTGGTCAGGCAGTCGGCGCGTGGCAGGGCGGGTAGGGACAGGCACACAACCTTGCCCACAACCTCGCCCACAACTTGGATGGACAACTTGGATGGACAGGCATGTTGGCGCCCCCTTTTCGCGTCCGGCGCCGCCAACCTCCGTCGTCACGACGACCGGGGTCCAACCCCGTTCTTCGGGTCGTCACGCTTGCGGAGTAATCCAACTGTCCTTTCAAAAACTTGAAAGTCCGTTGCGTGCGAGGCGGGGTCGAGGGCGGATGATGCGGGTGTGTGGGGTGTCGGGCCGGCCGGCGGAGGGCGAACACGCTTCCGAGTCGTCCACGCCGGTCGGCTCCGACCCTTCCCGCACGCACCCTCTGCAGGGCGTGGAGTCTTTCCGGACTGGACGACAGTGACGTCGCCATGTCGGATCGAGGCGCATCGGACGCGATGCGTCGCACTCACCGTCGTGCTCGGATCTGGCTCAGGCGACGCCCTGCGATCGCACTGCGCTGGTCCCCGAGCATCGGGCGGTGAATCGCCACGCGGGTCGGTCGCGCTTCATCGACAACGTCGAGTGGAAGGCGACCTCATCGACACCGGTTCGAACGAGTTACGCGCGCATGCCTCCACCCACCACTGGTTCTACCTCGGTCAATCCTGATGAGCTCAAGGGACGGCGCTTCGGGCGCGTTCTCACCAAGCTCGGCAAGGTCACCCGCGAACAGGTCCACGAAGCCCTTGCGCTTCAGCAGGGACCGCGAAAGGGAGAGCCGGTCGGCCAGCTTCTGGTCAGCCTGGGCTACATCACCGCCGAAGACGTGCAGGAGGCCCTCGCCGGCCAGCAGGGGATGCGCTACGTCCACCTGAAGGACCTGGCGATTCCGGATGCCGCCGCCAACGCGTTGCCGGCCGAGACCGCCAACACCTACGGCGTCGTGCCGATCGAATTCGATCCGCAGACCCGCCGCCTCACCATCGCCCTGAAGGACCCCGAGAACTTCAAGGCGGTCGACGACCTTCGGATGCTCATGGGCTTCAAGGTCACCGCGGTCGTCGCCCCCTCGAGCGAGGTCGACGAGGTCCTCCGGACCAAGTACGCGAACAAGTCGACCTCGATGTCGACGATCTACGCCGAGGCCGCCCAGAGCGACGCGATCGCGGCGGTCGCCGGCCGCGGCGACTCGATCGACCTCTCCTCGCTGGAAAGCGCCGCCAGCGACAACAAGGTCGTTCAGCTCCTCAACGCGGTGCTCATGCAGGCGATCCGCGACAAGGCCTCGGACATCCACTTCGAGCCCTTCGAGAGCGAGTTCAAGATGCGGTACCGCATCGACGGCGTGCTCTACGAGATGATCCCGCCGCCGAAGCAGCTGGCCCTCCCGATCGTCAGCCGCGTCAAGGTCATGGCGAAGCTGAACATCGCCGAGCGCCGCCTCCCGCAGGACGGCCGCATCGAGCTGCACATCGGCGGCGTCCCGATCGACCTCCGCGTCGCCGTCCTCCCGACGATGTTCGGCGAGTCGGTCGTCATGCGCGTCCTCGACCGGTCGAACGTCCAGCTCTCCCTCGACCGCATCGGTCTCCGCGAGGACGACCTGGCCCTGATGCGGACGATCATCAACAAGCCCAACGGCATCGTCGTCGTCACCGGACCGACCGGCTCGGGCAAGACGACCACGCTCTATGCGGCGCTCAACGAGCTGAACGAGCCGGACACCAAGATCCTCACCGCCGAGGACCCGGTCGAATACGACATCGAGGGACTGATCCAGTGCCAGGTGAACACGGAGCAGGAGCTGACCTTCGCCCGACTTCTCCGCAGCTTCCTCCGTCAGGACCCCGACATCATCCTCGTCGGCGAAATCCGCGACCTTGAGACCGCCCAGATCGCCATTCAGGCGTCGCTGACCGGCCACTTGGTCTTCACCACGCTGCACACCAACGACGCCCCGTCGTCGATCCTCCGTCTGGTCGACCTCGGCGTCGAGACCTTCCTCCTGACGGCGACGATCGAGGCGATCGTCGCCCAGCGACTCGTGCGCCGCATCTGCGTCCACTGCAAGGAACAGTACGTGCCGACCGAGGAGCAGCTCATGGAGCTGGCCCTCAAGCCCGCCGATTGCGTCGGCCGCACCTTCTGCCGCGGCAAGGGCTGCGACAAGTGCAACCGGTCGGGCTATCGCGGCCGACTGGCGATCTTCGAAATCATGCAGCTCGACGACGACATGCGCGAGCTGGTGATGCAGCAGGCCTCGACCGCGGTCATCCGCGCCGAGGCCCGCAAGCGCGGCATGCGAACGCTGCGCGAGTCGGGCCTGCTCTCGATCTTCGAGGGCCAGACCACGATCGACGAGGTCGTTCGCGAGACGATCGTCGAAGAGTGACCCCGCCCGCCGCCCCGAACACGTCCACTCCTGACTTCCTCAGACTTCCGCCACCTTTTCCCCATACACACCTATGCCCACCTATGCCTACGAAGCGATGAACTCCTCTGGCAAGAACCAGAAGGGGACCATCGAGGCCAACAGCAGCGAAGAGGCGATCAAGCAGATCCGCTCGCAAGGGTTCTTCCCGACCTCCGTGCGCGAGCAGAAGGTGAAGGGCGGCGGCGGCGAGACCAAGGGCGGCGCCCCGCGCGAGGTCACGAAGAAGAAGAAGGGCAAGAGCATCAACTTCTCGATCGGCGGCATCGGCCTGAAGCGCATGACGCTTTTCACCCGACAGCTCTCGACGCTCCAGGACGCAGGCCTTCCGCTCCTTCGCTCGCTTCAGATCCTCGAGTCGCAGCAGCGCCCCGGCCTGCTGAAGTCGATCCTCGGCGGCGTCTGCGAGGACGTCGAAAGCGGCTCGACCCTGAGCGACGCCCTCGCCAAGCACCCCAAGGCGTTCGACCGCCTCTACTGCAAGATGGTCAGCGCCGGCGAGATCGGCGGCGTGTTGGACGTCATCCTCCAGCGCCTCGCCGACTTCATGGAGAAGGGCCAGCGCCTGCGCCGCCGCATCAAGGGCGCCCTCATCTACCCGGTGGTGGTCATCTCGATCGCGATCATGATCGTCACCGGCATCATGTATTACGTCATCCCGAAGTTCCAGGAGATCTTCAACGACTTCGACGTGCAGCTCCCGAAGCTCACGATCTTCCTCGTCTCCGCGAGCAAGTGGGTGGCGGGGCAGTCGAGCAAGGATCAGGTCGTGCCCGGCGCGATCTGGGTGCTGGCCAGTCCCTTCCTGATCTTCATCTTCTTCAAGCTGGTGCGAAAGACGGCGCCGGGGCGGGCGTACACGGACATCATCCGCGTGAAGCTGCCGGTGCTCGGGCCGCTCATCAAGAAGACATCGATTGCCCGCTTCACCCGAACGCTCGGCACCCTCATCAGCGCCGGCGTGCCGATTCTCGAGGCGATCAACATCACCAAGGACACGTCGGGCAACTTCGTCTTCGAACGCGCCCTGGGCAAGGTCCACGACTCGATCCGCGAGGGCGACACCTTCGCCAATCCGCTGCGCGAGTCGAAGGTCTGCGACGCCATCGTCGTGAACATGATCGACGTCGGCGAAGAGACCGGCGACCTCGACGTCATGCTCATGAAGATCGCCGACAACTACGACGAAGAGGTCGACGTCGCGG
The DNA here is from genome assembly GCA_044220875.1 of Phycisphaerales bacterium. GTDB lineage: Bacteria > Planctomycetota > Phycisphaerae > Phycisphaerales > SM1A02 > JAEUIT01. Next base: position 501,577 of record JBGAQH010000003.1, read on the forward strand.
TCGCCAGCCTCCTGTCCCTGCTCGAACCCTTCATGGTCGTCATCCTCGGCGGCATCGTCGGCACCATCGTGTTGGCGCTCTTCCTCCCGCTGGTGTCCATGATCGAAAGCGTCTCCCAGGCCAAGTGACGCTCCGATCGAGCGCACCTGCCACACACCCCTGACGGGAGTCTTCGCATGACCTGTCCGCCCCGCATCACCCTCAGCCACTCGCCTCGCAGGCTGCGGGGTCACCTCCGGCGCGCCTTCTCGCTCGTCGAGCTGCTGGTGGTGATCGCGATCATCATCGCCCTGCTCGGCGCGCTGCTGGCGGCGCTGGCGCTCGCCGGACGCCGGGCCCAGTCCGCCCAGACGCAGACGCTGCTCACCTCGATCTCGAATGGCCTCACCTCCTTCCAGACCGACGTGGGCTATCTGCCGCCGGTGTTGGGCAAGGCCCCGTGGACGGCGGGGGCTCCGACGGTGAACAACGCCCGCGACTACATGGTGCAGCCGGCGTGGACGCTCGCCCCGAACGGTTCGCCCGACGCCACGTCGGTCGACCGCCTCCAGCGCTGGTACTCGTACACCTCGCTGCCGGACTACCTGCTCGGCTACGGCGACCGGACCCAGGACGGCAACGGCGCCTACCAGGGGCAGACGACGCCGGCGAACTCGCCCGGCGCCCGCGAGCCGCTGCTGGGCATCCGCCATCCGGGGGCCGACGGGTACTGGAACGGCGTCATCAATCCGCGACCGAGCGGCGCACCGGGGACGCTGCTCAGTCGCAATCCGCTTGACACGACCGCTCCCTACAACGTGAACGTCGCCAACGGCGCGATGGTGCAGGGCAAGGTCTTCGGTCCCTACCTGCAGCTCGCCGACTCGACCAACCTCGGCGGCATCAAGGGCTACGACGCGAACGGTGAGCCGATCATCGTCACCGCCGGCGAGGACCCGACCTTCCCCTCGCTCCCCAAGGTCTTCATCGACTACTGGGGCAGCCCGATCAGCTACTACCGCCGGCCCTACATCGTGCCCGACCTCAAGTCCTTCGAGCGCTACGGATCGAATCAGGTCGGCCGCGACCTGGGCGACATCTTCGCCCTGCGTCCCTCCGAATACCGACCGGGCGAGGATCTCGCGGGCGTGAACGACGCGGCGGGCGACGGCAGCACGCTCGGGCGGCTCAAGTCCGCCAACTTCGCGATCTTCTCGCGAGGCGCCGACAAGAGCTGGGACCGCACGACGCGACGCGACGAGAACGGTTTCAACCGCGACAACATCGTGGAGGCCGGCCAGTGAACGACGAGATGACCACACACTTCCTCTTCTCCGCGCACGCCGCCGCCCGGCGCACGATTCGCCGCGGCTTCAGCCTGCTCGAACTCATGATCGTCGTGGCGATCATCGTGATCCTCGTCGGCCTGACCCTGGCGGTGATCACGCCGATCCTCGTCAAGAACGAGGAACGCACCACGCGCAACGTCCTGACCCAGCTCGACGCGGCCGTCGAGGAGTGGGAACGGTCGGTCGACCGGCGCGTCACCTTCCAGAACGCCACGGCCGACACAGGCAACTGGGACATTCCGTTCAATCCCGATCTGAACGCGGCGTTCAGTGTCGCGGAGAACACGCTCGCCGCGCCCTTCAACAGCAGCCTGCCCGACCAGCGCACCGTCTTCCTGCTGCAGATCATGGGTCAGCAGCCGACGTCGCGCGACCTGCTCGCCAAGATCCCGTCGCAGTACTTCCACAACACGAAGCTCGTGAACCCGACGCCCTCGAGCGGCGAGTTCTCGAGCATCAAGGGCGCCTATGACGCATGGGGTACGCCGATCGTCGCGATCTTCCCCGGCCGCGACTACGGCGCGAACGAGCAGGCCTCGGTGATCAAGGACCTCGACGGCACCATCCGATGCGTCTGCGAGAACGGCACCACCCCGACCACCAGCGGGTGGGGGGTGTGCCGCAACCGGCGCGTGCTGTTCGTCTCGGCCGGTCCCGACCAGTCGTTCGTCGACATCGCCAGCACGACCACCGTCGACGAGCGGGCCGACAACATCTACTCCTACGGACAGGAGGGCGAGTGATGCCTTTCCTGAACCTCATGCACCTCCAGCCCATGCGGCGGCGAGCTCGCCGAAGCCGCGTCGCGTTCACGCTCATTGAGCTCCTCGTCGTGATCGGCATTCTCGCGCTCCTGGCGGTCCTCACCGTGATCTCCGCTCAGCGCCTGAGCCGGACGTCGCGGGTGAGCTCGGCCGTGAACGCCGTCGCCAACATGCTGCAGGTCGCGCGGGCCCACGCCATCCGCGAGAACAAGCTCACCGTCGTCGTCTTCCGACCGATCTGGGACGTCAACAACAAGCAGAAGCCGCAGCAGACCGAGATGTTGGTCGCGGCCTGGACCGGCGAGACCTTCGCCTTCAACGTCTACGCCGACGGTCAGAAGGACCTCGCCGATCGCTTCCTCCCGGTGAACGGCATCAAGGCCCAGAAGCTGCCCGCCGGCATCAAGGTCGCCGGTCCGCTCTTCGAGGACGGTCAGGACGGCAATTGGGTCACGCAGGGCGAGATGCCCATGATCATGCAGGGCTGCAAGGAGGGCATCCTCTACAGCCGCATGATCGCGGTGATGTTCGCCTCCGACGGTTCGCTGGTCACCGCGAACCCGCGGGCGAGCGGCAAGGACACGAAGAGCTTCGTCGACTTCAACCTGATCGACTCGAACAACAACGGCGACCTCCAGGACTGCGAGACCCCGGGCGGCTGCGCCAGCGGCAACTTCCAGACCTTCTGGATGCAGGACTCCGTGGACGACGAGTGCAACCTCACGGTCGTGCCGTTCCTCGCCGTCTACGACGATCGCGCCGCCCGCGAGATCAAGACCCTCGACTGGAGCAACGACGGCAACATGGCCCTCGAGCTCTGCGGCGGCACGGGCTTCATCTCGACCAACGCCCAACGCATCCACTTCAATCGCTACACCGGTGTGGCGGAGGTTCAGCAGTGATCTCTCTCGTCTCTCGCCCTCGCCGCGCCCACCGCGCCTCCGGCTTCTCGCTTGCCGAGATGCTCCTGGCGATCTTCATCCTCGGCATCGGCGTCATCTCCGTCGCCGCGATCTTCCCCGCCGGCATCTCCCTCCAGCGGCAGAGCAACGACGACACCCTCGGGCCCATGGTGGCCCAGAGCGCCCTGGCGCTGCTGCGCTCGCGGCTCTCCCAGGACGACTTCGGCTCCTTCGCCGACTTCAATCCGAATCAGACGCCGTATGCGATCAGCGCCGACGGCGGGCTTCCCATCCTGACCGTCGAGGGCGACTGGCCGTGGATGCGCCCGGGCTTCGTCTTTGACGATCCCACGACTGGCATCGACGAGGGCACGCTCGACATCTTCAGCCAGCAGCTCACCCGCGAGAAGTTCGGCGTGGACGTCGAGAACCAGTTCGGCATGGCCACGCTGGCCAAGGCGACCGAGCTCGACACCGGCTGGCCCGCGGCGGGCACGAAGGTCCTGTGGGGGATTCCCTACAACCCGAATCGCTACGCGATCCTGCCGACGAGCGCCGGCGCCGACTGGCTGCGCCCGAAGCCCGAGCCGCGCGTCTTCGTCCGCCAGCGCGAGCGCTACTGGCCGATGGTGAGCGACACCGTCGCCCTCACGGTCAAGCCGCAGTACACCTGGGAGTGCATGTTCCGCCGCTTCCAGGGTCGCACGTATGTCGCGATCTTCGTCTACCGCGTGACCTACCCCGGCGGCGCGCCGCAGTTCTATCACGTGGTCCAAGCCAGCGCCGCCGACAGCACCACGCAGGCGCCGCAGTCGCCCGGACGCTCGCCGCTGCCGAGCATTCTCTTCACGCCGTCGGTTGCGGCGACCGCATGGGTCGCACCGACCACCGGCGATCCGACGATCATTCCAGGTACCGGCGCAGCGAGCCCGCTTGACCTCACCAAGCCGCGCTATCAGTGGCAGGTCCCGGGGCAGTGGATCCTCGACCAGAACAACAACGTGCATCGCGTCATCGTCGGGCGCCGCAACTCAACCGAAGGTCCCGTGAAATTTGCCCGGCCGATCCCGGCCATGGTTCCCTCCGCTGCGTATGGCGTACGGAGCACGATCCCGGTCGGCGCCCTCGACAGCGAAGGCGTGGCCACGGCCTGGTTCATGCCGCTCCGCGACGCCAACGGCGTGCAGCTCACGCCGGTCTTCCTCGCGGTGGAGGAACTGTGATGCAGATCCGACCCAACCACGCACCAGCCTCGATGGCGAACGCGGCCCGACGCGGCTTCACGCTGACGGAGCTCCTCGTCGCCGTGGCGATCCTCATCGTGGTGATCATCGCCACCGCCCGCATCTTCGGAACGGTGAGCAAGGTCGCCGGGGCAGGGGAGGCGAATGCGGACATCCTGCAGACGGCGCAGACGATCGAGCGCCAGATCCGCGCCGACATCGCTCGCCTCAGCCGCGACGGCTTCATGGTGATCCGCAACGTCGAGGTGCCCAACGACGTCAACAACGTCCTTCCGGGACCGCTCCTGAACGGTGCCGCAGCCTCCGGCGCCAAGCTCCGCTGCGACCAGCTCGTCTTCTTCGCCGAGGGCGCCTTCTCCTCGACCCAGTTCTCCGGATCGAAGGGCATCGTCGTCGTCGGCGGCGAGAAGCGCTATCCGGTGGTGCAGGCGACCGCGGCGCGCATGTATTACGGCCACGCTGTGCAGCTTCCCTTCGCGCCGGCCTCGGGCGACGCGATTCAGGCCGGCCTCAACAACGGCGATCCGCTCCTGCCGTGGACGTTCTCGCCCGCCGGACAGGACGACTACAAGGTCGCGTCGGTCCGCTGGGACACAGGCGTCTATCAGAAGGACATCGTCGCGTCGCAGCCCTCCGCCCGTGAGTGGATCCTCGCCCGCCAGGCGATGCTCCTCGCCGACGACGGCACCAACGGCTTCCTGCGCTACAACACGCTCAGCAACGACCCGAAGAACTCGACGTTCTCGATCTGGGCCAAGCCGTCGACGCCCGCCCAGCCAACCGGCGCGACCTATGACCCGGGCGCGTTCTCCTCGCGGGTCGACATCGCAGGCAGCACGCTCGACAAGATCCGCCAGACCGTCACCAACTTCGGCGCGGCCAACTGGCCCGCCCAGCGGACGCAGATCCTGCGTTCGATCGGTTCGCCCGGCGAGGCGATTCCGCTTCGCTATCCGCGGGCCGAGCGCAGCGGTCCCGGCGGCAGCATGGAACGCGCCGACCAGATGCTGACCAACCCGGCCCTCGCCTACGGCTGCTCCTCGTTCATCGTGGACTGGACCTGGGAGGATGGCGTCGGGCGGCAGAGCAACAGCGACGGCTCGACGGTCGATCCGACTCCGGCATCGCCCGCCAGCGGCGACGAGTGGGTGGGCTTCGTCCTCAACGACCGCGGCGAACAGCCCTGGTTCGGCCTCACCGACGGCACCCGCGGCGTCGCACCGCTGTCGACGATGTTCCCCTACAGCGGGGCCTGCGGCAACAACCCGGGCTGCATTGGACTGCCGATCTACCCAGACCTCATCGAGAGCTCGGTCCCCGTCTTCGCCTATCCGGCGCTGCCGTCGGTCCGCGTCTACGAGGCGGTCTTCGGATTCAACAACTCGCGTCCGCTCGTCGTCAACAGCGCCGCCAACACCATCGGTCCCGATCCGACCGCGGGCTACACGCCGTGGCCTTCGGCGATTCGCATCACCTTCACGCTCAACGATCCGCAGCAGCGGTTCCCCGAGGGACGGACCTTCCAGTTCGTCGTCGAACTTCCCAAGCGCTGAGTGAGTTCCACTTCGCGCCATTCGGCGACGCGCATCGCGCGCTCGCGCACAGAGGCTCCCATGGCAGCCCACCGACACGCTTCTTCCACACCCCGACGCATCACCCGCTCAACCGCTCGCCGCGCCGCCCGCGACCTGCAACGGCGGCGAGGCAATTCGCTGGTCCTCGTGACCGCGATCCTGGTCCTCCTCGTGATCGTCGCCACCGCGTTCATCTCGCGGACCCAGGCGTCGCGCCAGGTGTCGAGCGCCCAGCAGCAGGCCACGCAGCGCGACGAGCGGGCCGCGGCGATCCGCGAGGAACTCGCGGCCATGCTCCGCGACGCGCTCTTTCCGCAGCCGGTGAGCCCCAACGCCCTCGGCACGCCCGGCCGCGGCTTCCGCGCCGATCCGAACGATCCGACCATCCGCACCGTCACCTCGAGTTGGGAACGGCTGCGCATCGAGCCGACCGCGCGTCCCTTCAGCGTCGACCGCGACGCTATTCCGGTCGATCTCCAGCCGGACTTCGCCTACAACGTCGCCCCCTTCGAGACGCGGGCCTGGACCAACTGGCCCGACTTCCTGAACGCCAACTATCCCTTCGGTCCCGGCCAGCCCAACGGCGTGGTCGTCGGCGCCGGCGGCACGGCGCTCGGTGACTGGAATCCGTGGGGCAATCCGGGCTTCGGCGACTTCCGCCAGCTTCGCTCGACCGAGCCAACCCGCATCGACAGCAACGGCGACGGCATCCCCGATTCGTTCTCGCACTGGACCCACCTGAGCTGGATCGCGACGGCCAACAACGGCTTCCGCGTCTGCACCGACATCAGCGACATCGCCGGCGTCAACGCCTTGGGCAACGCCAATCTCATCACCAACATGGATGAGACGGCCAACGCGCCCTTCGCGGTGGGCATCCCCTACGAGCAGTGGCTGCCGAACTTCCCGCCGGCCGGCGTCTCGAACGCCGCGGCCTTCCGGACCCGCGTGAACCAGTGGTTCAGCGGCGCATATGCCAACAACTACGCGACCGCCAACGCGATGCCGAACTTCTTCCGGCTCGCGGACCTGCCCGCCGACCTTCGCGCCGAGGTCTCGAAGACCCTCGCCGACACGGACGGGGACGGCTTCACCGACGCATTCTGGTTCCTTGCCCCGACCACGGTCGATCGCTCGCTCCGCTACCTCGTCGCGGTCTCGGTCGTCGACAACTCGTCGATGCTCGACGTGAACGTCGCGACCCGCTTCAACCCGCAGAACAGCGCCGGCCTCACGCCGGCGGACATCGCCCTCGTCGGCAACCCCGACACGATCGGCGAACAGGTCGGCATCCTCGACAACCCCGCCCGCAGCTACGACGGCATCGGCACGGTGCCGACGATGTTCGTGGCCGCGGACGCCACCCCCGACACGGGCCTCTATTCGCCGGCGTTCATCGGCTGGACCCGCAACCGATTCGGTGACGCGACGCTCGACAGCCTCACCTTCCTACAGGCGGTCGGCATGAAGGACGCGACCGGCGCGGTCAACGGCTTCATCGCCGACACGAGCTACGCCGCGAACCAGCAGTCGGAGTTCTACTCGCCACTGGAACGGCTTCGCTACTGGAAGGCCGGTGCCCTGCGCGACGATTTCCCCGCCGCAGCGCTCACCCCCTTTGGCATGAGCGATGAGGTCGAGCTTCGCGCCTACCAGGGACAGAACAATCCTTGGACCCTGAGCCGTCTCGAGCGGGCGATGAACACGCAGCTCCCCTCGAACAGCTACCTCCGCTCGATGCCCGAGCGCGTCGAGACCAACGAGAAGCTCTTCCAGCTCACCAACCGCGGGCTGATGCTCGACAACCGCCACAAGCTGACGACCGTCTCGGGCGCCCGCAACGACGTCACGCCGGCCTGGCTCTGGCCGACCCCGTATCCCGATCCGCGCGTTGACTACAACCGCGACGGACAGTGGGGCGACAACGACGGCGACCTCGTCGTCGACAACACCGCGATCGCCCAGGCCGCCGCGGCGCTCGATTATGCCGCGTACCTCCGACAGACCAAGCGAATCGACCTGCGTCGGGCGATGGACGCCCCGGCCGCCGGCACGTCCGTTCCGCCAGTGCCGGCCGCGATCGAGGCCAATCGCCGCGAGTGGCGGGCCGACATCCGCAACATGCTCGAGCGGACGCTGACTCGCGCCTGGCAGGACACCGGCGGGCAGTGGACCTATCAGAGCTATCTCGGCCGCCCGGAGAAGATCGACCAGACCTATCAGCGCAATCAGCGCGACAAGACCCTGCAGATGGTCGCGTCGATGACCGCGAACATCGATCAGTGGCGCGACAGCCCGGTGCTGTTGGGCACTCCGCCCAACCAAATCGCCGCCGACGCGCCGCTTCATCCGATCGACGGCGTGCAGGATCCGATCAAGGGCGACTGGCGCTACATCGGCCAGGAGAAGCAGCCCTACCTCACCGAGGTCTTCATCGGCCTCGTCTATCCGAAGAGCAAGATCGATCCGGCCCTCAAGGCGGCTCTCATCGCCGCTGGCATTCCGGTCACGAACGACTATCAGATCCCCTCGGTCTTCCTCGGCGGCGGCGAGCACTTCGTCGACAGCAGCTCGAAGCCGGGCATGGTCATCGCGGTGCAGATCGCGAATCCGCACGACACGCCGATCAACCTCGCCCAGTTCCAGCTCCGCGTCGCCGGCAAGGTCTACGCCTTCGCGACCGGCGCGTACGGCCCCGCGGTGACCATTGGTCCGGCGACCGAGGCCGGTCCGACGACGGCGATCGTCTACGCGGTGAACGAGTCGAACACCGAAGCCCCTCCCGGGACCTTCACCGTCACCGGCACGTGGCTTGACTTCCTCGACATCGAGGCGAGCGAGCTCTACACGCCGGTCGGAAGCGTCGACAACCAGACCAAGATCTTCAACGCGGCGACGGCCCTCCAGACCACGATGAGCGGCGTGAAGTCGCCGGCGAACGATCCGTCAAACGCCTTCAACGACCCCAACGCCGATCTCATCGAACTCGTCCGGACCATTCCCGCGTCGGCGTCCTTCCCCGGCTCCCAGCCGGCAAGCGTGGTCGTCGATCGCTTCGACAACCGCGTCAGCGGCGAACACGTGAAGTTCAGCGAAACCCTTGCCCGGCTCTTCACCGACGACACGATGTTCCCGCCGAAGCAGGACTTCGACTACGCCCAGACCAATCCGCCGGACCGCAACTGGATGAACGGCATTCGCCTCGTGAGCGACGACTACTACGTCACCTGGTGCCGGGCCAGCCGGGCGTGGACGTGGGATCCGTGGGTGCAGGGGGGCACCAGCGGCGACGGCGTGATCCTCCCCAACGAGATCAATCCGCGCTACGTCTTCTCCTTCGCCTCCGAGCCGATCCTTCCGACCAAGGAAAAGAACGGCAGCGTGGACGGGGCCGAGAAGACCTTCAAGGGCGACTCCTACGCCTTCAATCAGGATCCGGACGGTGCGAACCTCTGGATCAGCCAGAGCTACCGCAACATCTTCGGCGAGGAGCGCCGCGGCAAGCCAACCTTCTTCCCCTGCGTCGTCCGTCAGCAGGCGGGCGTCGCCGACAACCTCTACGGTCAGGGCTTCCCCTATCCGAACGCCTCGGGGGTGTACCCGGCGAACGTCATCATGGGCGACAAGGGCTTCCAGGCCTCGGACTGGACCAAGCTCAACAAGTACTCGGCGATGCACGCGCCGCTGCAGATGCTGCAGAAGGACGCCGACTTCGATCAGATCGGCGAACTCCTCAACGTCTTCTGCTGGGGTCCGGTCATCGACGTCGGGTCGAGCGTGACCCAGCCGAAGACCGAGAAGACCTTCAGCGAGATCATGCTCCAGCAGGAGGATTCGACGGACCAGCCCGCCGGCCGGGGCATCTACGTCAATCGCCTTCGCATCACGCCCTGGATCGATCCCGTCGTCGCCGCGACCGGTTCCCCGACCTGTCCGACCGACGGCCCGACGCCGGTGCTCAGCACGCCGCCGACCGCACCGTGGGTGCCGGCGTTGCCGGCGGGCGTCGGACTCTTCGACGCGGTGGTCTGCGATGACCGCGGCGCGAAGCGCTATGACGCCGACAACGACGGCGTGGTCGAGGTGGACGAGATCAATGCCGCCGAGAATCGTCGCTATCGCAACGCGGCCGGCTTCGCTGGCACGCTCACGCCCGGTCTGGTCAACGCCAACACGGCGATGCCCGAGGTCCTGGCTGCGATGCCGAACATGACGCGGCTGACCAACAACGACTTCAACTTCGGCACCCCCGCGGGCACGCTGAACATCAACCCGACCGCGAATCCCTACACCCGCATCGTTGACAGCATCCTTCGGTATCGCGACCGAAGCATCCTGCCGGCGTCGGGCACCATCGTCGCGCCGACCGTCGGCACCAAGACGCCGTACTACGTCGATCGCGGACTGGCTCCGGAGAACACGCCCAACACGCCGTCGATCCAGAACACGCCGGGCTTCCTCGGCCCGGTCATGTCCGGAACGACCGTGGTGACGCCGGGCATGCGCGGCGACCGCGGCTTTGCCTCGATCGGCGAGCTGCTGCTCCTGCAGCGGAATGCGGACGAGACCAACGGTCCGGTCGAGGAGTACAACGTCAAGACCAGCTACAGCGTTGAGTTCGCCGGTCTCGATCCCTATCGCACCAGCACCGCGACGCCGGGATCGAGCACGATCGGCTGGTACAACGGCGTGGCCCCGCGCTTCTCGATTGACCTCAACAACGGCAGCACCAAGCTTGCCCAGGAGCAGGTCGTCGTGAACGGTGCGGTCATCCCCGACCGTGTCGCCGGCGATGCCGAGGAGCGCAACCTGCTCTTCGCCGGCATCTCGAACGTGGTCTCCGTCCGCAGCGACGTCTTCACCGTTTACTTCCGGGTCAAGGCCGTGAAGCAGGACCCGGTCACCGGGCGATGGGACGCCACCAACGGCGATCTCGTGATGGACGACAGCCGTTACGTGATGGTGGTCGACCGCAGCAACGTGAAGAAGCCCAGCGATCAGCCGCGGATCCTCTCCTTCCAGAAGGTCGAATCCCCGAACTGATCGGGTCGGGGGCCGGACCCGCAACGGCGGCCCGCCCGGATCCCGCGTCCATACCGACAGCCCATTCCAAGCCATCTCAGGCCCGCGCCTCGTCACGCTCATCCGGACAGGTGCGGGCTTTTTCATCCGCTCGCGGCGAGACGGCCGGAGCAGCGCAGGATCTGCTGTGGAAACGTCCCTTTCGCCGATAGCGGGACCGTCTCCCTCGCGACGTCCCGACGATGTTCTACCTCCTGACCGATCGACTCCAGAATTGGCTCGAGCACATGGGCCTCTTCTCGGTGGTCCGCGTGTTCCTCCAGCTTGAGTTCCGGGCCTTCGCAGCGGTGCTGGTGGGGTTCGCGGCGGTCCTCCTCTTCGGAAAGCCGATCATCCGCTGGCTCCGCAAGCAGAAGGTGGGGGATGCGCCGGAGTTCTACAACGAGCGCCTCAACGAGATGATGAAGGGGAAGTCGGGGACGCCGACGATGGGGGGGATCCTCATCGTGGGCTCGATCCTCCTGACGGTCTTTCTCTTCGCCGACTTCGCCCACAACCGGCTCGTGCACCTGGCCGTCCTGGTGATGGTCTGGCTGGCCGGCGTGGGGAGCTTCGACGACTGGCTCAAGCTCACCGCCGCCCGCCGCGGGCCGGGAACGCGGGAGGGACTCTTCGCCTGGGAGAAGCTCCTCTTCCAGCTCGGCATGGCCTCACTGGTCTGCTACTTCCTCTACCGGCATGGGCTCTCGACCGGCAACGACGCCGCCCTCGCCCTCAACCTGCCCTTTCAGCGGACCTACGAGCCGACCCCGCGGCACATCATGGAGTTGCAGCTGAACTCGGGCGTCTGGGTGCTCTCCCTCGGGCCCTTCGTCCTCATCGGAGCCCTCGCGATCGCCGGGATGAGCAACGCCGTCAACATCACCGACGGCATGGACGGCCTCGCCGCCGGCACGCTGACCATCGCCAGCTTCGTGATGATGGTCCTCTGCTACATGGCGAGCTCCCAGTCGGCGGCCGGCTTCCTGCTGGTGCCCTACGTCCCCGAGGCGAAGGAGCTCATGGTCGTGACCGGGGCGATGGCGGGAGCCTGCCTCGGCTTCCTCTGGTTCAACTGCAACCCTGCCTCCGTCTTCATGGGCGACACCGGCTCGCTGGCCCTCGGCGGGCTTCTGGCCTATGTCGCCGTCGCGATTCGGCAGGAGTTCCTCCTCATCCTCATCGGCGGCATCTTCATCATGGAGATCGGCAGCGTCATGCTCCAGGTCTCCTACTTCAAGTGGACCAAGGGGAAGCGGATCTTCCGCTGCTCGCCGATCCACCACCACTTCCACATGGGTGGCCTGAGCGAGCTCCAGGTGGTCACGCGGTTCTGGATCGTCGCGATCATCTTCGGCATGCTGGCGCTCGTGTCGGTGAAGCTGCGATAGCTATCCTCCGCACACGTGCCCGGCATCTTCCATCGTCGTCTGGTCCTCCTGCTTGCGGTCTTCGTGATCGTGGCCGGGTCCCTCGCCGCGCAGCTCGCGCGGCTGGCGATCGTGGAGGGGGCCACGCACGCCCGCCAGACCGAGACCTTCCTCCGTCGGCGCACCTTCCTGCCCTTCGTCCGCGGGCGCATCATCGATCGCAACGGACAGGTGCTGGCCGAGGACCGGGCGAGCTGGGACGTGCAGGTCGAGTACGCGCTCATCGCGGGTCGGTGGAGCGCCGAGAAGGCCCGCGCCCAGGCCCGCAAGGAGGTCGGCCCGAACGCGTGGGCGAAGATGTCGCGCGAGCGTCGGTCGATCGAGACCGATGCCCGATTGCCGCATTGGAACGAGCGGGTCGAGGCGATGTGCGCGGAGATCTGCGCCGCCGGCGGCATCGACCGGGCCGAACTCGATCGGCGCTTCGACGAGATCCGCGGCCGGGTCGCCCAGCGGGTCGAGGCCTATCGCGATCGGCTTCGCGCAGCCGCCGAGGCCAAGGCCGCGGCGAGCGGGGAGGCGCCGGCGGAGGTCGCCGAGGACGAGACCATCAGCGAGCAGGAGGAACCGCACACGATTCTGGCCGACGTCGATGACGCCACGGCCTTCCGCTTCCAGATGCTCGCCGAGGAGGAGCGTGACACGATCGTCGTGACGCCCGCCACGGAGCGGCTGCGGCCATGGAATGACGTGGACCTCTCCGTTGACCGCGCCCAACTGCCGACGCCGCTACGAAGCGATCGGCCGATGGCGATCAGGCTCCATGGCGTCGCGGACCACATCATCGGCAGCACGCGCACCCACGTCTTCAGCGAGGACCTGAAGCGGCGGCCCTTCCTCGACGAGCGCACCGGCGAGGTGAAGGACCCGGGCGGCTATCGCGCCGACCGCGACGTCATTGGGGCCAGCGGCGTCGAACGCACGCAGGAGGATCGGCTTCGCGGCGTGCGCGGCATGGTCGAGCGCAATCTCGAGACGGGCGAGTCGAGCCGAAAGGAACCGCTGGCGGGCGAGGACGTGCGGCTCACCATCGACATCAAGCTTCAGTCATGGGTGCAGGCGGCCCTCGACCCGGCGCTGGGGCTGGCGAAGATCCAGCAGTGGCAGCGCGGTTGGGATGCGGACGGCGAGGCCAAGCCCGGTCCGCTGCCCGTCGGATGGGAGCTCAACGGCTCTGCGGTCGTCCTCGAGATCGCCACCGGCGACATCCTCGCGATGGTGACGACGCCCACGCTTGCCGACGCGGCTCCGATGAGCGACGAGCGTCGACGGGCCGAGGGGGCGGACATGAACAAGGCGGTCGAGGGGGTCTATCCGCCCGGTTCAATCGTCAAGCCGCTGCTCTTTGCCGGCGCCGTGACGCAGGGGGCGATTCCGCTCGACTTCTCGGTCGAGTGCAAGGGGCACTTCTTCGAGAACGTGACGACCTCGGCGCGATGCTGGATCTGGCGGCCGGAGGATGGTCGCCACTCGACCCACGGGCTCCTCTCCGTCGAGGAGGCCATCGCCCGCTCCTGCAACATCTACTTCTACACCGTCGCGTCGCGCTTGGGGCTCGACGACGTCGTCGGCTGGTATCGCCGCTACGGCGTGGGCGAACCGATCGGCATGGGGCTGGCGATCTCGAAGGATCGTGAGGGCGGCGGCGTGCGCATCGAGGGCGAGGCCGGTGGCGTCGTCCCAAGCGCCGCGGACATCAAGGCGATCCGCACCTCGGGAGACCGCTCGGCGCCGATCTTCCTCGGCATCGGCCAGGGGCCGGTGGCGTGGACGCCGCTGCACGCCGCGAGCGCGTACGCGACGCTTGCCCGGCGCGGCGCATTCATCCGGCCTGGCGTGATGCTCGATCGGCCCGACCGAGGCAGGGCGTCCAGCGATCTCCACCTCAACGGCGCAGCGGTCACCAAGGCGCTCGAGGGGCTGCGTCAGGCGGTCGCCGAGAAGTACGGAACGGGCAACCATCTGACGCTTGAGAACGGCGTCCAGGAGGCCCTGACCGATGTCCCGGGCACGCGGATCTGGGCGAAGACGGGCACCGCGCAGGCGCCGCCCCTTCGCCTGGACAACGACCACGACGACAAGCCCGACGCGACGGTGAAGACCGATCACGCCTGGTTCGTGGGACTCGTCGGCAATGACCATGACGCGACGCCGCGCTACGCGGTCGCGGTGCTGCTGGAGTACGGCGGTTCGGGCGGCAAGACCGCCGGCCCGATCGCCGCCGAGATCATCCGTTCGCTCGTCCGCGAGGGCTATCTCGCGGGCGGCTCGCATGCCGGGAAGGGGCCATGAGCAGCGGCCCGACGAACGGCGCTTCGAGCGCCTCCGAGGGTCCTCCGCGGACGGCGGATGGTCCCTCGCCGTCGCGCCTGGGACTGTCGACCCGCAGCCGCGTCCGCTGGTCGCCATCGCAGCTCTATGCCGAGCAGGTGCCCGCCGCGGCCCGACGGCGGCTCGTCTGGTGGACGCCCGCGTGGCTCTCCTTCGCGGCGGCGCTCGTCCTGTCGCTCATCGGGATCCAGGCGATCGCGACGACCAAGCCCGATCTCGCGAGCAAGCAGGCGACGTTCCTCCTCATCGGCATCGGCGCCGCCGCGATCGTCGCGACGCCGAGCTATCGGTGGTATCGCCGCGGCATCATCGCCCTCTCGGTCGTGTGCCTGGCGCTCCTCCTGTTCGTCCTCGTGCCCTTCGTGCCCGAGTCGATCGTCCGGCCGCGCAACGGCTCGCGCTCGTGGATCGCGCTCGGGCCCATGGACTTCCAGCCGAGCGAACTCGCCAAGACCGTCTACATCCTGGCGATGGCGGCGTGGCTCTCCCAGACCCAGATCCATCGCACGCTTCGCGGCTACATCGCCGTCGTGGGGCTCACGCTCATTCCGATCGGGCTGATCGTGCTCGAGCCGGACTTGGGCAGCGCGCTCCTCTTCCTGCCGACGATGGGGGCGATGGTCGTGGCCGCCGGCTCGAAGAAGCGGCACGTCATCGCGAGCGTGGTGCTCGCCACCGCGATGGTGCCGATCGCCTACGGCTTCGTTCTCAAGCCCTACCAGCGGGCCCGCATCGACGCGATCATCGCCCAGATCTCCGGCGACACGCGCTTCGAGAAGCGGGAGGGATTTCAGGGCTGGCGAGCGATGCGGCTCGTCGGCAGCGGCGGCGTCATGGGCGTCGGCGAGGAGCACGCCCGGGCCCTCGTCACCTTCAACGGCCTCCCCGAGGAGCACAACGACATGATCTTCGCGGTGGTCTGCTGCCGCTGGGGACTTGCCGGCGGCGTGCTGATGTGGGGGGCGTTCCTGCTCTTCGCCGTCGGTGGACTCGCGACCGCGGCGATCTGCCGCGATCCCTTCGGGCGGCTGAGCGCGGTCGGTCTCGTCGCGATCAGTTTCACGCAGATGACGATCAACACCGGCATGACCATCGGCCTGTTGCCGATCACCGGCATCACGCTGCCCTTCGTGAGCTACGGCGGATCGAGCCTGCTCGCGACATGGCTGAACGTCGGCCTTCTGGTGAACATCGGGCTTCGCCGACCGCGGGTCGACGAGCGAAGCTATCTCGACGATTGATGTCGGTCATCGAGCGCCGCACGTTCGGCGCGGAGACGCCGCATGCGTTCGCGGGTGCCGACGATGATGCGATAGGTCAGCCAGAGGAAGACGACGCCGACGAGGATGCCCCAGCAACCGACGATCTCCCAGAAGTAGTGGCCGAGGACGTCGATCGGATCACGCATGAGGCCCGCAGGATACGCCCTCGCCCGTGCGGGGCGAATGCCCGGACGCCGGTCACTGGCAGGGACCCCAGGCCCCAAGCACGATGGCAAGATCGCTCGCGTCGACGAATCCGTCGCTGTTGAGATCGCTGGCGACGCCCGAGCAGGGACCCCAGCTCCCCAGGATTGTGGCGAGATCGGCCCCGTCGATGCCGCCGTCGCCGGTGATGTCGCCGGCGCAGCCGCAGACGACGCTGCCCGCGCTGCTGTGGTCGCCGAAGACCTGGTCGGGCAGGTTCGAGCAGATCGTCGAGCCGTCAAGGGCGAGGAAGGATGAGGCATCGACGTAAGCCCCGCCGCCCGCGGTGAGGGCGAGGTTCTCGAGGACCGCGCTGTCGATCAGGGTGATGGTTGCGCCATCAAGGCCGGCGATGGCGCCGCCAACCCCCTCGGACTTGCCGTTGTTCGCTGCGCTGTTGCCCTGCATGAGGCAGTCGGTGAGGGAGACGGTGCCCCCCTCAACGACCACGGCGCCGCCGACGATCGCCGCGCCGTACGCGCCGTCGCCGGCGACGTTGTCGAGGAAATCGCATCGCAGGAGTGAGGCGTCGCCGACCAGGCGCAGCGCGCCGCAGCCGTCGCCGCCGAGATTCGCCGAGAAGAGCGTGTCGCTGATCGTGGCGTTCCCCAGGACCACCAGCGCCCCACCGAAGCCGAAGGTGCTGTTTCGGGCGAAGGTCGAGCGGAGGATCGTTGCGGTGCCGCTGAGCATGCAGCCGCCGCAGCCTGCATCGCTCAGGATGTTGTCGGTGACGGTGCAGCCGTCGAGGAGGATCGCGTCGGCGGTGAGCGTCGCCACCGATGCCGGGCCGGCGATGCTGCCGCAGAGCGAGAAGCCGCACTCGGTGAGCGTGATCGAAGGCCCGTCGGCGATGATCGCGCTGTCGTTGCCTTCGAGCGGCTGCCCGATCGCGGTGAACTCCGTGTCGGCAACGGAGAGCGAGGAACCTTGGGCGACGATGCCGCTCCCGGGACCGATGCCGGCGAACAGCGAGCTGGCGACGTCCAGCTCGCCGACGATGCTCTCCACGGCGCCGATGGGAGGGAGGGCGGGGTCGAGCGTGAGCCCCCCGAACGTCGAGTCGGCGATGGACGACTTCGAGCTGATGCCGCGGAAGATCGGTCGCGAGCCCGCGAGGGTGACGACGCGGGAGAGGCTCGCGAGGCCGGCATGCACATGGAAGAGCGGCACGTTGTGCGGTTCGTAGCCGCTGTCGTCGATGGTGACGTCGCTCACCGACAGGGCGCCGTTCGAGATGCCGAATGCGACCGAGAGCCCGTTGGCGTCGGTGGTGATCACGCAATGGCGCACCGCGAGCGAGCCGTCCATGACGGCAAACTCGGCATAGCCGCCGAGGGTCAGGCCGTCGAGGGTGATCGTGTCCCCCTCGGGCATCGCCGGAATGGTCAGGAGCAGCGATGGATCGAACGCGGCGGGGGAGACGATCGTCGTCTCGGGGGCGTCGGGCTCTCCGCGGAGCGTCACGGCCTTCGTCCCGAAGCTGAAGGGACCGACGTAGGCGCCAGGAGCGAGTTGAATGATGTCGCCGTCGCTCGAGGCCATGATGGCATCCGCGATCGTCGGAAAATCCGCCGGAACGTGGAGCGTCGCGGCGCCGGCGGCCGACGCGATGGCGGCCGACGCAAAGGCGCCGACGCGGGCGACTCGGGGCGTGGTCAAGCCGGTGTTCCTCCAAGCGATCGAACGTGATGTCATGGGGCAGGTGCTCGGTGCCCGCGAAGCGAGGCCGGACCGCGGATGGCACCGATGCCATCCCCATCCCAACGCACGCTACGCAGAAGTCCGGTCGGCGGACGCACCGAGAGAGACTCTTGCGCCGGCGCCGACTCGGTCTATCGACCTCCGGCGATGGGGGCTTTTGCGGAGCTTTTCCCTCAGGGAGAATCTCGCGGCGAGCGCTGCTACCGTGCGTGCCTCATGACCCGTCCCGTCGCCAACAGCTCGGCCGACCACGGCCCGCCCTTCGACCCGACCGTGCCCGGGATCGCCGCGACGCCAGCCTTCCACGAGGCCCTCACCCGGCTGGGGGTGGCCTGCGATCCGGCAGAGATCACCTTGCTGGGACGGTACTTGGCGTTCCTCCGGCAGGCCAACGAGCGATTCAACGTCACGGCGATCACCGACGAGCCCTCGATGTGGATCCGCCATGTCGCCGACAGCCTCTCGCTCCTCCCGGTCATCGCCTCGCTGCAGGACGCCGAGGACGCCGAACCGGGGGCGGACGCGGACGCGGCAAGCCTTCCGCCGCATCCGCCGGGTACGCCGTGGACCCTTCTTGACGTCGGCACCGGCGGAGGATTGCCCGGCATACCGCTGGCGATCTGCCTTCCCGACGTGCAGGTGACGTTGTTGGAGGCCACCGGCAAGAAGGTGCGGTTCCTTGAGGCGGCGGTTGCGGCGCTCGGATTGGGGAACGTGCGGGTCGTCCAGGGTCGCGCCGAGGATCTCGGCCGCGATCGCGTACAGCATCGCGAGCGCTACGACGTCGTGTGCAGCCGGGCGGTCGGGCTCCTTGCGACGCTGGTCGAGCTCACCGTCCCCTTCGCCCGCGTCGGCGGCATGGTGCTGGCCATCAAGGGCGAGCGGGCCGCCGAGGAGGTTGTTGAGGCGAAGCAAGCCCTCTACGCCTTGCATGCCCACGCCCTCGAGAGCATTCGCACCGAGACGGGCACGATCGTGCCGATCCGCAAGATGCGCATCACGCCCAAGATCTACCCGCGCCGCCCCGGCGAGCCGAAGCGCGTCCCGCTGGGCGTCAAGCGGAGCGATCGCGATGTCTGATCAGCCCCAGACGCCCAGCATGAGTGCGATGTCGTCGGCGTTGACGTGGCCATCGCCGCTCAGGTCGCACGCTGCATTGGCCGTGCCCCAGAATCCCAAGAGGATCGCGAGGTCGCTCGAGCCGACGATGCCGTCGCCGTCGAAGTCGCTGGCCTTGTGATCGAAGAGGAACTTGTCGTCGGCATCGATGTCGCTGTCGCCGTCGAAGTCCATCATCTCGCAGCCCGGAATGAACCCGGTGCCGGCGCAGGCGTCTAACCCGAATCGGTCGATGCCGGTGAGCACGCCGTCGCCATCGATGTCGCCGAGCCGCGAGGGGGGATAGACGCTCCACACGCCGTTCGCGGGAAGGTTGCTGATGACGCGCGTCGGGCCGCCGTCGATGCCCAGCGGCCATTGCACGGTGACGTGGAGAAGCGTGCTCCGTGTCCCGAGCCCGAAAGGCGCTTCCGGCATGTCGTGGCCCAGATAGCTGCGGCCGCCGGCGAAAATGTCGCGGAAGAGAAGCGGCCCGTTCGGATCGAGCTGGCCGCGCAGCGTCGCTCCGATGGCGGTGGGATTGCCGGGCTTGCCGACGACGCGCACCGTCACCGCGTTGCGCTTCTCCCCCTCGTGATTGATGTACAGGAGCGCGTTGGATCCGACGCCGCCAACGAGGAGGTCCGCGTCGCCGTCGCCATCAACGTCGGCCGACGAGGAGGCGAAGGAGTAGTCGCCCGTGCCGCCCGGACAGTTCGTCGCCGCGCTGACGTTGATCGCTGGCGGCGTCGGGTGGTTCTGGAAGAGGGAATTGGCGACGAACTGGTTGTTCACGTAGAGGTCGATCGTGCCTTCGTTGTCGAAGTCGAACATCTCCGCGCCCCAGCTTGAGATGAAGAGCCCGACGCCCCATTGCTGATCACCGCGGATGAACGTCCCGTTGCCCTGATTCAGGAGCAGCGGGTTCGCGCCGAGCGTCGGCTGCGAGGGTGAGGCGATGTTGGTGCAATAGAAATCGGGGTAGCCGTTCCGGTCGAAGTCGCCGACGGCGAGCCCCATCGAGAAGAGCTGGATTCCAGCGCCACTGGCGGCGCTGATTTCGACCAGGTGCCCGTTGTCGTTGCGGAAAAGCTGATTCCCCTGGAAGTACGGCGCGAGATGCCCGCGATCGTTCGAGATGTAGAGGTCGGCATCGCCGTCGAGGTCAAAGTCGGTCCAGGCCCCGGTGAACGAGTAGGCGGGCTTGGTGAGTCCATTGGCCGCGGCGACATCGGTGAAGTGCATGCCGCCATCGTTGCGAAAGAGCGAGCTCGGCTTGCCGACGCCGCCCGGTGAACCGTTGCGGTAGACCGGAACGAAGATGTCGAGGTCGCCGTCGTTGTCGAAATCGGCCAGTGACGGGGCCTTGCACGGCCCGTTGACGGCGGGCAGCGGCGCGACCAAGGACTGGGCGAACTGGAATCCGCCGAGCCCGCGATAGACGCGGTTGCCCGCATCGATCTGGGTGATGTAGAGGTCGATGATGCCATCGCCGTCGAGATCGCCGGCGCAGAAGGATGAGGGCTTGGTCAGCCCGGTGATGCCGCAGGTGTCGCTGTGGTCGATGAACACGCCGCTGCCATTGTTCTCGTACAGTCCGATCGCCCCACCATCCTTGCCGAGCAGGATGAGATCCGGGTCACCGTCACCATCCAGGTCCGCGAAGCCCGAGCCGAACCCGTAGATGCCCATGTTCTGGGGGAAGGTGACGGGGTAGTTGATGCCTCGTTGCATCGCCTCCTCGGTGAACGGGGCGATCGCGCCTCCGCCGCCACCGGCCACGGCCGAGGCCGTCAGCCCCACGGCGACAGCACTTCCCATCAGGCGAGCTGTGGGATTCCAACGCCCCGCGCCGGATGCCTGAGGGCTCAACGCGCCCTCCCAAGAGACTCCATGCATCGCCACGATCTCCACACGACTGCCCGGACACCGTCCGGGTCGAGTCTAACACCGTCCCGAAGCGAGGCCGATCCGAAGGGAAAAAACGCGGCAACTCATCGCCATTCGTCCGGAAGCATGCGTTCTCGGGGGATCGGGCGGCCGTCATGCGTCGGACAGACGGTCGGCGAGCACTCGACAGCGAACCGACGGACGACCGTATCGGCCGCCGGGGACGCCGAGCCAACGCATGAGATCGGACCGTACGTGCACGGGAGTGCCGCACGCGGAGAGGCCGTCACGGCTCTCGCCCGTGGGGTGCGGATCGCGGACTGGGGGTGTGGCGCGATGGGCGGTCGGGCGAGGGACGATCAGGTCGAAGCCGAGCGGACCGCCGTCGGTGGTTTCGCACGCGCAGACGATGACGCGCCAGCCATCGCTTTCGACCAAGGTGCCACGGAGCGGACGATCGGCACGTTGCCGAGGGGCAACGTCGCCGTGGGTGCGAAGGACGTCGATGATCACTCGGCCCCGCAGTGGCCCGGCGCGGTGCGCGGGCTGATCGTCGTGGGGGCCGTCGAGCGTGCCGTGGACCCGCACGCGAACCTCCTCGGTGGGGCCGGCCGTGGGATCGAGTGCGCGAGCGAGACATGGCCACTCGATATCGAACGCGACGCGGACGATTGCGGAAGCGTCGCAGCACGCGGCCAGAACGACCGACTCGGCGGAGCGATCGCGAATGCCCGTGTGCATGCTGTGCATGGTGTGCATGGTGGTCATGAGCGAACTCCCTTGGCGACGGAGCTCTCCGCTCGCTTGCGCAGCGGGCGGACCAGCCCGACGAGCTTGGAGAGCGTCATCGTGGCGGTGCGGAGTGCGCCGCCATCGGCGCCGACCAGCCGCTCGCTCAAGCCGTCCACGAGCTGCACGGCACTCAGGAGCTCGTCGACGCGGGCGTTGTGGGCCGCGCGGGCAGCGCCGTCGCGGCCGCGCATGGGCGTCGTTCGGCAGCGGGCGAGTCCCTCAACCAGCGGGTCTATCTCGCGGCGCTTGCGGGCCCGAGCGACCGTCGCAAAGAGCTTCCAGACGTCCTGCTCGGCGCGGAAATACTCGCGTCGATCTCCCCGGGCATGATGACGGGTGATGATGCCCCATTCGACCAGGGTGCGGAGCGTCATGGAAGCGTTGCCGCGCGAGATGCGAAGTCGCTCCATGATCGCCTCCGCGTGAAGCGGATCGCCGTGGACGAAGAGCAGGGCATGTGCCTCGGCCATGGTGCGCGGCACGCCCCATCGCGACGCCATCTCGCCCCACAGGGCAATGAAGCTGTCCTGCGACGCGACCAGCTCGCGATCCGCGGTTGCCGCGTCGGCGTCGGGAGCGGTGAGCGTCGCGTGTGATGGTGCGCTGGTGAGCTCGCTGGAGGGAATCATGCCTGCAGATCTCCTGTGCCGGAGCGTAGCGGGGAGCAAGCGCCAGCGGCCTGTCATTTCAGAAAAATCTGAAACACGCGAACGCGGAACGGCCCCGCGACGGCATGAGGATGAAAAACGCCCCCGTCCTTCGACGGGGGCGTTGGGTGAGCGTTCAGGCCAGTGATCTGGCCATCCTGAGCAAGGGGCCTACAGCGTCTGGGCTTACGGCGTCTGGGTCGAGCCGATGACCTGGATCGAGATGAAGTCGTGCCAGACCTGGTGCGGGCCGGTGTTGCCGAGTCCGCAGGTCCAGACGCGAGCCTCGAAGAGGTCGCCCGGTCCGATGTACTTCGAGAGGTACATCTGCTGCACCGGGAAGGCCGAGGTCACCGGGGCGGGACCAATGAAGGTCACGCCGGTGAAGTCGTACCGCTGGTCTTGCCAGTTGTAGAGGAAGCCGCCGAGGATGACGAAGGGCTTCGTCGCCTTGCTGGTCACGTTCAGGGCAACCGAGGTCAGGGTCGCCTCATCGGCCGGCGTCTCGAGGAAGGCGATGACGTCGGTCGTGTGACCGGTCGCGAGGTAGGAGAGGCCCTCGACCTTCTGTCCGGCGTCCGCCCACTTGGTGATGATCTTGAGGTAGTTGCCGTCGACCGCGCGGATGCGGAAGGATGAGGGCGGGCTCGTGGCGGGGGCGGTGCCGTAGACGATCTTCACTTCGGTGCCGTTGGCGCCGATGAACTGACCGTTCATGATCGAGTAGCCGCACTCGAGCGCGTCGGGGAAGGTACCAATGAGCGGCGTGATGTCGTCACCGAGCTGCGGGTTGCACTCCGGACGATCCGGCCCGAAGACCGTGCCGAGCGGATTGCACTGATCCGGCGTGCGGCCGTTGCCGGCCATGATGCCGCGAAGCTGGAGCGGCGAGATCGGAGCGCCGTAGGCCTGTCGCGCCCAGCCCTGAAGGACTGCCGCGAGGCCCGTGATCATCGGTGCGGCGCCCGAGGTGCCGTTGAAGACCGAGGTGTACTTGCGGAGTTGGTTCGTTTCCGGATCGGCGGGATCGGTGCCGTTGGCGCCGGTGAAGAGGTCACCGTAGCCGGTGGTCGCGATGGCCGTGCCCCACGCGCAGAGGTGGACCTGAGCGAGGCCGTCGGCGTCCTCAGGATCGGAGAAGTTCGAGAAGCCAAGGCGGCAGTACCGCCAGAAGCTGTTCGTGCAGGGATCGATGCCGAGATTCATGCCGGGCCAGCAGGCACCGACCACCATCGCGCCCGTCTCAAACGGAGCGGCGACGATCGGGATCGAGTCGTTGCCGGCCGACATGCAGCTCGTAATGCCGACGTCGGAGAGAACGGCGATCAGCGCCGCAACGGTCGGATCGATGATGATCGGTCCGGCGCCGCCGAAGCCGATCGAGTAGTTGAGGACGTCGCCTTCATGGAAGGTGATGCCCGCGGAGGTGATCGCGTTGTTGAGTCGCGAGCCCTCCTCCACCGAGAGCGTGGGGAAGAAGTAGCCCTGGGCCCGGAACGCGATGCCGGTCACGCCGCGGCCATTCTTGGCTGCGACACACTCGCCGAGCGTCGCGGTGCCGTGCTGCGGCTGATTCGCGCCACCCTCGATGAGGATGATCGTCTGGTTGGGCTCGGGGATGACCTTCGGCTGCGCCAGCGGCGTGCCGTCGGTGTTGGTGGTGAACTCCTCGTGGTTCACGAACGCCGAGAACTCGACGATGCCGAGATTCGTGCCCTTGCCGTCGAGGATCGGCGTGAGGCCGTCCTGGTAGAGCTCGGAGAACTGCTGCTGGAGGAGCCGCAGCGCGGGGAGGTCAAAGCCGCCGCCGCGGAAGCCACTGTTGAGGAAGACGAACTGGCCGGTGAAGGCCGGCGGAAGGGCGGAGAAGTCGCCGAGGACCGGCTCGCCCTTGATGTAGGTCTGGAAGTTGTCGGTGAGAAGAACTGGCTCACCGATGCCCGGGAAGTTCGGATTGGCGACGGTCTCGCTCGTGTAGTTCGGGGTGGCGCCAGGATCGACGCCCGGACCGCAGATGTTCGCGAACGTGTCGCTGAGAGCCATCTGCACGCAGCCGGCGTCCCAGCCGACCGTGCAGCAGACCGGATCGAGACTGCACACCGAGAAGCAGCACGGGGCGATGTTGCAGCCGTGCTGGTCGCGGACTTCGAAGCAACTGCCCGAGAGCAGCGGGACGACCAAGGCGAAGATCGGGTTGGCTGCGCCGGCGCCGTCGCTGAAGCATGGGTCATAGCGATCGGCCGGCGGCAGCGGTCCGGCGCCGTCGTAGATCGTTCCGTCGCAGAGAAGGTTCGCGTACGCGGCGCAGAAGATGTCCCAGCCGGCCTGCTGATCGGAGTCCGGGCAGCTGGTGCGGATGGAGGAGACGAGCTCGCAGCAAACGACGTCCTTGCAGCCGGCTTCGCAGGTCGGCGTCGGGAGTCCGAGGCAGCCCGGGTCGGGGTTGCAGTTGAATCCGTCCGGATCGCAGTTGGGACCGGGGACGTTGCATGAGAGCGGATTGTTCGCGACGCAGCCGACGATCTGGTGCAGCTCGAGCGGTCGCTCGAAGTCGACGAACTCGACGATGTCAAGATCGTTGAGGGCACGCGCGGCCTGCAGCTCCATCCCCGGCTGCACGGTCACGGTCATCATGCTCGCGAGATCAGGCTGCGGCTTTCCGCTGTGGGCCTCGGCCTTCAGCTCGAGGGCTCGAAGGGCCTCGTCGCTGTGACCGGTGATCGATGCCTGCGCACTGCCGCCGAACTGGGCAAGCACCGCGTCGAACGCGCCGAGATCGGCGCCGCCGATGCTCATGATGTGCGGAGCCGGGGCGGCCTTCGGGGCGCGTGCGCCCAGATCGTCGCGGAGCTTCACCAGAATGCGGCCGGTGAAGCTGAGCTCGCCGGTGCGCTTGTTGATCGGCAGCGCGAGCGAGTCGGTTGCCTTCTTCGGATAGGCGTGGCGCGGGGTGCGCGCCGCGGGGCTGACATCAATGGTCGGCGTCGCGGTCCCCTTGGAGGTGACCAGCTTGGCGCCGTTCACGGTCGAGCTGCTTGTGGCCTTCGCTCCGCCGCTGGTGCGGGCCGGGTTGGAGCGTGCCCCCGAGTCAGGCCCCTCGAGAAGGGAGGTCGGGTGGGCAAGGACTGTCGAGCCCACGAATCCGGCTACGAGGAGGGAGGCAGGAACGAGACGCAGCATCATGCTTCAGATCTCCGAGGGGGATGGAGAGATGTCAGACCGCGCGAGGGGGACGATGGAGAGGGCCAGCGGCTCCGATGTTTCGCGAGCGCCGCCGTACCTGTTGCGATCGAAATACCAGACGGAGCAAATCTCGATCGGTGACCCATCGAGAGAAGCTCTGCCAGCGCGAAGTGTAACAGCCCCATTATCAGCAACAAGTACCGAGAGCCATTGACCTTCGGATTCTGCTCGAAGCTCGTCCGTTAGCGTGCGCTCGACGCACCCGAGAGGCGCGTCAGGACGCGATGCCCGATGTCGTGGCGGAAGAACGCCCCATCGAATTGGACCAGGCTCGCCGCGTGATTCGCCGCCCGTTGAGCTTCGGCGAGCGTTTCCCCGAGCGCCGTGACGCCCACAACGCGACCACCGGCAGTGACGATGTCGCCGTTGTCGCGCTGCACGGTTCCCGCGTGAAAGAGCGTCACGTTCGGGACCGCCGCGGCTTCGCGCAGACCCGTGATGACCTTGCCCTTGACGATCGGGCCGGGGTATCCGCCTGAGCACACACAGACGCAGCAGGCGGCACGCGGGTCGAAGCCATAGTCGATCCCGTCCAGTTCGCCCGTGGCGGTTCCGTAGAGCAGCTCGAGCAGGTCACCCTGAAGGCGGACCATCAGCGGCTGGGTTTCCGGATCGCCGAAGCGGGTGTTGAACTCGAGCACCTTCGGGCCGGCGGGGGTGAGCATGATGCCCGCGTACAGGACGCCGCGAAAGACCGCGCCGTCGCGGCGGAGGGCATCGACCGCAGGCACCAGGATCTGCCGCTGGATCGTGTCCATGAGCGCGTCGTCGACGAGCGGTGTCGGGCAATAGGCACCCATGCCGCCGGTGTTGGGGCCGTGGTCCCCCTCGCCCACCTGCTTGTGGTCCTGACAGGGATCGAGCACGTCGATGGTCCGGCCGTCGACCAGGGCCAGGACCGAGAGCTCCTGGCCGCTGAGGCGCTCCTCAATCACGACCTGGGCGCCGGCATCGCCGAACTCGCGATCCCGCATGATGCGCTCGACCGCCTCGAGGGCCTCCGACTTGCTGGAACAGACCGACACGCCCTTCCCCGCGCAGAGGCCCACGGCCTTCACGACCAGCGGCTCCTCGCCCCGGGCGTCGGCATAGCGCATGGCCGCCTCGTAGGAATCGAAGCTCCGGCCCTCTGCGGTCGGAATCGACGCCGCCCGCATGATCTGCTTCGCGTAGGCCTTGTCCCATTCGAGGCGTGCCGCCTCACGCGAGGGTCCGAAGACCTTCCGCGTCGGCGTCTCGAGCTGCGTCGCGAAGTCCTGGGCGAGCGGTCCCTCGGGGCCGATCACGACGAGGTGGATCGATTCCCGGTCGCACCAGCGCTGAAGCCGGAACATCTGCTTCGCGTCGATGAGCTCGGGGCAGGTGCGACCCAGCGAGGCCAAGCCGGCGTTCGCATCGCCCTGCACCCAGAGCGTGCCGAGATGCTTGGACTGGCGGAGCTTCCAGGCGAGCGCGTGTTCGCGGCCTCCCGTGCCAATGAGAAGAACGTTGCAGGGCGATGGAAGGGAGGCGGGCATGGTGCGGTGCGAGAGGAACGCCGCGGGGCGCGGCGGCGGGCGAGACTAGACGTTGAGCGAGTCGAACTCGAGATCGTGGGCGCTGGCGACGGCCTTGTTCGTGAGGCGGCCGCGATGGGTGTTGATCGCATCGGCGAAGTGGTGATCGCGGCGGGCGAGCGTCTCGGGACCGTGCTTGGCGAGCTTCATCGCCCATGGCAGCGT
Organism: Phycisphaerales bacterium; assembly: GCA_044220875.1. Taxonomy (GTDB): domain Bacteria; phylum Planctomycetota; class Phycisphaerae; order Phycisphaerales; family SM1A02; genus JAEUIT01. The sequence continues at coordinate 528,772 of JBGAQH010000003.1, forward strand.
GACGTTGGTCAGGGCGATCGTCGAGGTCCGGGCGACGGAGCCGGGCATGTTGCCGACGCAGTAGTGAACGATGCCGTCGACGTCGTAGACGGGATTGCGGTGCGTGGTGACGCGGCTGGTCTCGACGCAGCCGCCTTGGTCGATCGCCACGTCGACGATGACCGAGCCGGGCTGGATGTGACGAAGGTCCTCACGACGAATGAGCCACGGCGCCTTCGCCCCCGGAACGAGCACGGCGCCGATGATGACGTCGGCCCAGTGGAGCCGCTCGCGAATCGACTGCGGGTCGCTGTAGACCACGCGCACGTTGGCCGGCATGATCTCGGCGAGGCGACGCAGCCGCTCGATCGAGATGTCCATGATCACGACGTCGGCGCCCATGCCCGCGGCGACCTTGGCCGCGCAGGTGCCGACGACGCCGCCGCCCAGAATCAGCACATGACCGGGCGCGACGCCGGGCACGCCGCCCAGGAGGACGCCCTTGCCGCCGAAGGGTCGCTCGAGGTACTTCGCGCCCTCCTGCACCGAGAGCTTGCCGGCGACTTCGCTCATCGGCATGAGGAGCGGCAGTCCGCCGCGCTCGTCGGTGAGCGTCTCGTAGGCGATCGAGACGCACTTCCGCTCAAGGCACGCGAGGGTCAGGGACTTGTCGGCGGCGAAGTGGAAGTAGGTGAAGAGGAACTGCCCGGCGCGGATGTGCGGGAGCTCCTGCGGCTGCGGCTCCTTCACCTTGATGACGAGCTCGGCCCGATCCCACACGTCGGTGGCGGAGCTGACGATCGTCGCGCCCGAGGCCTGGAACTGTTCGTCGCTGAAGCCCGATCCGAGCCCCGCTCCGGACTGGATGAGCACCGTATGGCCGTCGCGGACCAGCATCTCCGCGCCGACCGGACGGAGGCCGACGCGGAACTCATCGGTCTTCACTTCGGTGGGGACTCCGACGATCATCGGGGCGTTCTCCTATCAGAGGAGGGACGGAAGAAGCGGTGGGGCGGCCACTCGCACAGGGGGCGATCCCCGCCGATCGAGCGCCGCGCACGGGCCGAGCCCGGGCCGAGTGATGGGCTCGCGTGACCGAGGCATGCGCCCGGCGCGGCCACGCGCCGAAGGGCGGAGTGTAGCGGCACCGATCGACCACTGAACTCCGACACGCTGTTACAGTAGGAGACTCGCTCCGACGCCCACCGGCGCAGCCTCCACCGGATCCTTGGAATGACTCAGCGCATGCACACCGCTCCCACTGGCTCGACCGTGCGATCGAACGCTCGATCCCTCTCCGGCCCCATCCGCACGTCCCGCGCCACCGACGCCGCCCCGCGCCCGATTCGCGGCGCCCTCCGCGGCGCCCTCCGTGGCGCCCTCCGCGGCATTGGCCTGACGACCTTGGCGCTCGTCGGCGTGTGGACCTCGCCCGCGTCCGGTCAGGTCTCGAAGGTGCTCGGCAAGCTGAATGAGCCGTGGAGCCGCATTCTCGACGAGAACAAGTCCTGGAAGCCGGTGCTCACCGCCGCGCTGGACATCACCGAGTCGCCGGCTCCCATCGACGCGTCGTTCGACGCGGCGTCGATCTGGCCCGGGATGGAGAAGTGGTCGGCGTGGTCGGCCTGGGCGGAGAAGAACGGTTCGATGGGGAAGGCCCTCATCGCCAATCAGGACCGCCTCGCCTTCGCGATGCCCTACGGTGAGGAGAAGCTCGATCAGGCCTTCCGGTCGAAGGGGTTCTCGACGACGGTCAATCTCGAGACCGAGGGCAAGAAGACCACTTTCGGGTACCTCAAGGCGATCGCCCAGATCAACGCCTACGTCACCGCGGACATGTATCGCCTCGGCGAGGCCGGGAAGTTCGACGAGGCCTTTGCCCTCGGGATCGCCCACGTCAAGGTGCTGCGCCAGCTCGCCGACCAGACGATGCTCGAGGAGAAGCTCTACGCGCTCAACGCGATGTCGACCTGCCTGAGCATCCATCGCGACTTCGTCTTCACCTATCTCGAGAAGATCCCCGCCGACACCCTGAAGAAGGTGGCGACCAAGGACTATCCGCTCATTCGTCCCCAGGACGGCGAGCGCATGCGTCGGCTCGAAATGCCCGAGGGCGACCGCTACGTCGCCGAGGGGATTCTTGAGCGATGCTTCGACGATCGCGGCCAGCCCTCGGAGGCGCTCTTCGCCGAGGTCTTCGCCGGACTCCAGTCGCAGGACGCGCCGCTGACCCGCTTCGGCGCCGCTCGCCGCTGGGCGAAGATCGCCTCGCTGCACGGCTCGCTCGACGCGTCGACCAAGAAGCTCAACGACGTCTACGACGACTGGTGGCGCCGGTGGCGTTACCGCCCGTATGACCCGGCGACGCTCGTGCCGACCGAACTCTCGCAGCTCAACTCGATCCGCTATGCCGCCATCCTCCTTGCCGTGATCGACATCGAGGAGGCGTTCAAGGCCCGGCTCCGCGTCGCCGCGGACATCAACGGAACGGCGACCGCGATCGCCATGTGCGCCTACAAGCGGGCCAACGGCACCTGGCCCGATGACATCGAGAAGGCCTTCCCGATCTTCGGCCTCAAGAAGACCAACTTCGATCCCTATGACGTCGAATTCGGCTCGCTCCTCTTCCGGAACCTCGGAGCCGAGGAGCGCCGGGTCGAGACGCCGCAGGGCACCGTCTCCGTCACCGGCTGCATGGTCTACTCGCGCGGCCTGAACAACCAGGACGACGGCGCCAAGACCAGCGATCCGACCGCCGATGCCTACGACGTGCTCTATTGGCCGCCGCTTCGCGCCGCGGCCCGCTCGTCGAAGGGCTAACCCATGGCAGACTCCCACGGCATCGAGAAGGTCGTCATCATCGGCAGCGGACCGGCTGGATGGACCGCGGCCATCTACGCCGCACGGGCGAACCTCAATCCGCTCTGCGTGATTGGCGTGCCCGCCTCGAATCCCGCTCCGGTGTTGCCGGGTGGACAGCTCATGCTGACCACCGAGGTGGAGAACTATCCCGGCTTCCCCGATGGGGTGACCGGGCCGGAGATGATGGAGCGCTTTCAGAAGCAGGCGGAGCGCTTCGGCACCCGCATCGTGGGCGACGACGTCGTGCGCTGCGACTTCTCGAAGCGCCCGTTCACGCTCTCGCTTGCCGAAGGCGAGACGATCAGGGCCCATTCGGTGATCATCGCGACGGGCGCCACCGCCAACTGGCTGGGGCTGCCCAACGAGCTTCGCCTGGCGATGGCCGGCGGAGGCGTCAGCGCCTGCGCGGTCTGCGACGGGGCGCTGCCGATCTTCCGCAACCAGCCGCTGGCGGTCGTCGGCGGTGGCGACACCGCGATGGAGGAGGCGAGCTACCTCACGAAGTTCGCGAGCAAGGTCTACGTCATCCATCGTCGCGACAGCTTCCGGGCGAGCAAGATGATGCAGGAGCGGATCCTGAACGCCCCGAACGCCGAGGTCCTCTGGAACAAGGGCGTCGTCGACGTGCTTGGCCAGGATCGGATCGAGGGCGTCGTCCTCGAGGACACCATCACCAAGCAACGCTCGAACCTGAGCGTCAAGGGGCTCTTCATTGCGATCGGCCACTCGCCGGCGACGAAGTTCCTCGCGGGCGCGGGCGTCGAGCTCGATGCCAGCGGCTACGTGCACCTTCGCCAGCGGAACTCCTACACGAATATCGAGGGAGTCTTCGCCGCGGGCGATGTCGCCGACAGCGTCTATCGGCAGGCGGTGAGCGCAGCGGGCATGGGCTGTCAGGCGGCGATCGACGCCGAGCGATGGCTCGCGTCAAGGGGCGTTCACTAACGCGTCGCGCGCGGCCCGGACGGCCGCGGCCGCGGCGATCATCCGAGAATGCCCGTGCCCCAGCGGGCCCCGTCGAGGGGCACGCAGCGGACGCGATCCGACGCGGCGTGGGGCTCGAGGGCGGCGCGAATCCGGTCCTCCCCGATGCCGTCAAGGAGCACCGTGAGTCGGCGAAGTCCCGGGATCAGAAGATCGCCAAGTCGCTCGAGCGCCGTCGTCGGCGTGACGAGGGCGATGCCGACCGGCTGGCGACGGTCGTCGATCGCGATGAGCGGTGAGCGCTCGAGGAGACGCCGGCCGGCCTCGGTGTCGAGCCGCACCGCGACGCGGTAGCAGGGGGCGTGCGCGGGCAGGGTCAGCGTCGGGTTCCATTTCGCCTTGAAGGCGAGCACGCCGTCGCGAAGGAATGGCAGGCTCCCGCCGAAGCCCAGGATCGTGGCCCCGAGCTCGACGGCCCGCAGGGCGCCGAAGACATACGTTGCGGCGAGGGCCCGCGCCTTCCGCAGCGACTGGTCGCCGTGAAGGAGCCCGGACTGAATCAGGGCGGCGCGTGCGCCGTCGCAGCGAAGGATGGTGGCGGCGATCGGCACGCCGTCGCGCAGGACCTCGAGGAGCTCGGCCGAGCCGACGTGCGCGGCGAGTTCGCCGCGCGATGCGAATCCGGCGAGCGAGCCATAGCGCTCGCGGAGTTGGGGCACGTAGTAGTCGTCGTAGAAGCGGTTGAGCGCCGCGTCGTCGAGCGGTCGCGAGCGCGGGGCCAGCCGTTCCTTCCGCATCACGCGAAGGTCGTTGGCGGCATTCGAGCCGGCCTTCAGCCCATCGAGCCCACGGGCGCGGATCGCATCGAGGGGAAGCTCCTGCTGGATGAGCCCCGGCACGGCGACCGTGGATGAGCGGAGTCCCTCGGCCGCGAGGCGTGCGCCGTCGAGGGAGCAGACGAGGAGGTCGGCGCCGGCCGTCGTCCCGCGAAGGAACCCAAGCGGGGCCCTGCCGTGCGTGACCTGGCCCAGCGCCCGTCCGCAGAGCCGGGCGAGCCACGCGCCCTCGTGGCAGCAGGAGCCGACCACGTCGAGGCGTCCGGCCTCGGTGTCGAATCGCCGCACCGGCAGCGGGCGAACGAGCGAAGCGATCGGACGCATCAGACCGTCGAAACGCGCCGCGCGCGGGGCGATCTTCACGCGATGGGCTGGGGCAGGCGTCAGGTGGCCGCGGTCAATGACCGGATAGCCGTCGACGTAGAGCGTCGCGTCGGAGGCGACGACGGCGATCGGATGTTCGTCCGTGCCGAAGGTGAGCGACACGGCGCCGGCGACGCGCCGCGCCTCGTCGAGGTCGCCGTCGAATCGGGCGTGCGGGAGGAACCCGATCGAGATCTCCTCGATGCGTCGGGGTCGGGCGAAGGAGCTCGCGAGCGGCCCATCGGCGGCGACGACCAGGCCTCGCTCGATGGTCAGCTCGAGCGGAGGACCTTTATGAAGGTCGATGCCGGGCTCGGCGATGCGAGCCTGGGCGACGAAGCGGCCGCTCATTGAGCTGCCGCGCCCGAGGAAGGAGATGAGTCCCGGCGGCGCCGTGCGCTGGCAGCGCACGGCGGGAATCGGGGGCGGATCGACGAGCGAGCCGCACTCGAGGCCCAGCGCGCGGCGGAGCCGCTGCGTCCCCGAGCGCGGATCGAGGTCCAGGGTGAATCGCGCCCGCCCCTCGCCGGTGACGATCGTGATTCGCGTTGCGAGCGCGAGCCGGGCGACAAGCGCCTCGTGGGCGGATCGCACCTCGGCCAGCCGCAGCGGCGCGATGACCCGCGCGGCGAAGGCGTCGGAGATGCCCGCGAGACTGAGCGCCCGTCCGCCGCAGGCGATGAAGCGCCGCACGGGATCGCTGGCGATCAGCGTCGGCGCCGCGAGTTCGATGAGCGCGTCCGGCCAGAGACCGCTCAGCTCGGCCTCGAGGCGAGCGATCGACTCATGTTCTCCGCGCGCCGGGAGCGCGATGATCCGCAGTGGCGTGCCGCGTGCCTCCAGCGCGGCGCGGAGCGCGGCGCGGAAGGGGGAGCGCGATTGCTCCCGGTCGACCACCGCGACGCGCTCCTCGGCGTTCAGGCCCAGCAGCGAATCGAGGACGACGTGGGCGGCACCCGCGAGGATGTCGGTCGAAGCGGCGGTCAGCACGGATCGGTAGATCGGACATTCGCCCGCGGCGCTTCGCTCGGGTTTTCCGCCGTCGCGGGTTGGCCCTGGCGGGGCCTCGGCCAGACCGCGCGTGCGGCGCAATCCGTGTCGCTTCGCACCGCAGGTCGGTCGCGTCGTGCGGACGGCGCGATGTGCAGCGGACGTGCGGCGCGCAATGGGCTGGGGAATGGGGCGCGGAGCCGGCAGCGTGAGCCGCTGCGGGGCTGGCGTCGGTTCTCGGGCTTCGCCCCCGACGGCGCGCGGCGTTGCCCCGACCGCCGCGGGCCGAGAGGTCAGGGATTCAGGAGTTCAGGCCCGACTTCGTGTAGTTGCGGAGCCGTGGCTTCGACAGGCCGGTCTGGACGTCCTCGTAGGAGAGCTCCGGCCGGCCGGTCTTCGCGTTGAACTTCGCGACGGTCGTCTTGAGGAACTTCTCGTCATCGCGCTTCTCGTAGTCCGAGCGGTAGTGGCTGCCGCGCGATTCCTTGCGGGCGATGCCGCCCTCGATGATCGCGTCGGCGAGCAGCACCATGTCCTGCACCGCTCGGGCGTAGGAGAGATTCTGGTTCGTCCAGAGTCCCGTGTCGCTGAGGCGGATGCGGGCGCAGCGGTCGCGGAGCTCGGCGAGCTTCGCCCGGGCCTGCAGCAGCCGCGACTCCTCCTTCACCACGGTCGAGGCCTCGGTCATCTCGTCGCCGAGTTCCTTGCCGATCTGATAGGGATTCTCGTTGCCGCCGCCGCGGATGAGCTGCTCCTGACGCCGCTCGTCGGCGGCGGCGCTCGACTCGAAGAGCGTCGCCGCGGCGTCGGCCGCGCCGCTCTTTCGGTCGCGCACGTGGTTGGCCACGCTCACGCCGCAGAAGAGCCCGTCGAAGATGCAGGAGAGCAGGGCATTGGCGCCGAGCCGGTTGGCGCCGTGGTACTGGTAGTTGACCTCGCCGAAGGCGTAGAGCCCGGCGATGTTGGTCATCATGTTGTTTGCGGCCCCGAGCTTCATCCCCTTGAGGTCATCCTTCGCCGTGTAGACGGTATAGAGCCCGCCCATCGAGTAGTGGACGCCGGGGAAGATCTTCATCGGAAGCTCAGCCGGGTCGTCGCCGACGAACTTCCGGTAGATCTCGATGATGCCGCCGAGCTTCCGCTCGAGGTACTCGCGGCCGAGGTGGGTGAGGTCGAGGTAGACCTGCCGTTCGCCGCCGACGCCGAGGCCATCCTTGACGCAGACGTTGAAGATCTCGCGCGTCGCGATGTCGCGCGGCACGAGGTTGCCGTACGCGGGATATCGCTCCTCGAGGAAGTAGTAGCGCTCGGCCTCGGGGATCTGCCGAGGATCGCGCGTGTCGCCCTTCTTCCTCGGCACCCAGACGCGACCGCCCTCGCCGCGGGCGGATTCGCTCATGAGGCGAAGCTTGTCGGCGCCGGGGATCGCGGTCGGGTGGACCTGGATGAACTCGCCGTTGCCGTACCAGGCGCCCGCCTGATAGCAGCGGCTCGCCGCGGCGCCGGTGCACATCACCGAATTCGTGCTCTTGCCGAAGATGAGGCCGCAGCCGCCGGTGGCCATCACCACCGCGTCGCCGCGGAAGGAGCGGATCTGCATCGTGCGCAGGTCCTGGGCGACGATCCCCTGGCAGACGCCGTCGGCGTCGATGATCGGGCGCAGGAACTCCCAGTGCTCGTACTTGGTGACCTTGCCCTCGGCCTCCGCGCGTCGGGTCTGCTCATCGAGCGCGTATATGAGCTGCTGGCCGGTGGTCGCGCCGGCGAAGTGCGTGCGCTTGTACAGCGAACCGCCGAAAAGTCTGAGGTCGCGCTGGCCCTCCGGGGTTCGGTTGAAGGGCACGCCCATGCGATCGAGCAGGTCGATGATCTTCGGGGCCCAGTAGGCCATCTCGTAGACGGGAGGCTGGTTGGCGAGGAAGTCGCCGCCGTAGACGCTCTCGTCGAAGTGCTCGTGCTCGGAGTAGCCCTGCTGTCGAGCGACCTCGTTGCAGGCGTTGATGCCGCCCTGGGCGCACACCGAGTGGGAGCGCTTCACGGGGACCATCGAAAAGAGGTCCACCGGGATGCCGGCCTCAGCGATGCGAACGCTGGCTGCAAGACCGGCGAGACCTCCGCCGACCACGATGACTCGTCGCTTGGGATTCATGTCGTCTCGTTCTTCTGAGCGTCTGGGGTGGTGGATCGTCGGGCAACGCGGTCAGTGTGCGGCCAGCTTTTGCGCGGCAAGCTCGTGCTCGACCGCCTTGGCCTTCTCGACGTTGAGGGTCGAGAAGCCGACAACGGCGGCAACGGCCGCGGACGCCAGGGCAAGGCCCACGGCGGTGCAGACATAGCCCCATCGCCGCTGGGCCGGAACGCTGACGGTCAGGCCCCAGGTGATGGCTGCGGTCCAAAGTCCGTTGGCGAAGTGGAAGACGATGGCGAGGACGCCGAGCAGGTAGAAACCGGCGATCAGCAGGCCGGTCGAGCCGTTCTGGAAGTGGGCGGCGGTCGTGGACGATGCGGCGTGGCCATCGAAGGAGGGCATGATGCCGCCGAACTCGATGCCGAAGCGCAGGCTCAGGACGTGCATCACGACGAAGATGAAGGCCACGTACCCCGTCAGGCGCTGCAGTCCGTAGCGGACGTTGCCCTGGTACTTGTAGCGATCGAGATTCGGCCGTCCGGAGCGGGCGAAGTGGATCCCCAACAGGGCGTGGAAGAGGATCGGGATCCACAGCACGAAGGCCTCGATGAAGACGAGGGCCGGGAGGGAGTGGATGAAATCCACCTCGTGCTGGAAGGTCGCGACGCCCGCGCCGCCCTCGGGGAGAGCGTGGTACTTGGGGGCGTTCACCACCGCTCCCCACAGGATCGACGAATTCGTCGTGAGGTGTGGGATGAGGAACGCGCCGACCGGGGCAACGCCGCTCAGCGAGTGAAGGCGACGGAGAAGGTGGTAGTGACGATCGAAAAAGCTCTGGTGCGGAGTTCCCGCAGCAGTGCCGGCTTCGGAAGCGGACATGCGAATGTGGCCTCAGGGCTCAGCGAGAACGGGTCGTGGCGGTGGCCACGCTCCGCGCCGTCGATGAGGCGTGAAGTATAGAGGCAGTCCGAGCGTCACGGGTCGAGCGCAGGCCCCGGTGAGGAGTCCTCAGGGCATCTCGATGAGCGGCTTCTTCGGACCACCGCCTGAAGGTCCGGGGCCGCCGCCCCGACTGTCGAGGGGGCCATCGATGCGGCCGGCAATGGTCGCAGGTCCGGCGGCCGTCGCCATGCCCGCCGCTCCCCGTGTCTGCATCTGCTGGGCGACGACGGTCGCGAGTTGCATGAAGCGAGCTCGAAGCTGGCTCAGCACCGTCTTCAGGTCCTCTGCCTCGTCCGCGGCGAGGTTGCCCTTGGTCTTCTCCTCGAGCACACCGAGGAGGTCGATCGCGAATCGGCTGCCCGGAAGGTCGACGATCATGCGGCCCTGCTCGTCGCCGTAGGCGCCGAGTCCCATGAGGGCCTGCGAGACGAGGACGCCGACAAGTCCCTTGAAGTCGGCGGGGGGAAACTCCTCCGCGCCGGCCGGGCCGCGCTGCGTCTCGCGCTCGGCCTCCCGTTGTGCCAGCCGTTCCTTCTCGGCTTGGGCCTGCGCTTTCCAATCGCTGTCGATATGGAGCTTCGGAGTCGGGGCGTTGGGATCGGACGAGCTGGACATGGTTTCCCAGTATACGGGGCTCGCATCCCGGTACACTCCGCCGCGCGATGCCTTTCACCGATCGAGCCCATGCCGTTCCGTCGCGACCTGTTGCACGATGGCACGCCCCGGACGCCTGGGCCCTTGTCGCCCTCTCCGGCGCGACGATGATCGCCCTCGGCGGATGTGCGGGATTCGGGCTCGACGAGAGCGCATCGCGAAGCGTTTCGCTCACCGAGTTCTCGAAGCCGGCGCCGGAGGGAATGATCCTTGGGCGCACGCCGGCGACTACCCCTGCCGCACGGCAGGCCGCCGTCGGTGAGGCCGACCTCGCCGGCGACGATCCGCCCGCGGAGACGGCCCCCCGCACGGTGATGCAGAAGCCGCCGACCGTCGCCGGAGGCGCCGCGGGACCGCAGCGAGGCGCGACTGCCGAGCCTTCGAAGTCGCCTCCGTCCAAGCCGGCGGCCTCGTCGGGAACCACGACCGATCCGGACGGATCGGAACGATGGCTTGTGGATGCGCTCGTCGGACAGATCAACGGCCGTCCGGTCTTCGCGGATGAGTTTCTTGAGCCGATCGCCGCCCGCCTGCAGGAGATTGCGAGAGGCGAGGATCGGGCCTTGGCACGCCGGCAGCTGATCAGCATCGTGCAGGAGCGGTTCCAGGACTGGGTGAACAGTGAGCTCATCATCAGCGAGGCCGAGAGCAATCTCACGCCTGAGCAGCAGCAGGGGTTCTTCGGCTGGCTCAAGACCATGCAGGAGGGAACCATCGCCAGCTACGCGGGCAATCGCGAGGAGGCCCGCGAGGCGATGCGCGAGGACCTCGGCATGGACATCGACGAGTTCATGCGGCAACGGCGCGACGCGGCACTGGCCCAATACCTCCTGGACCGCAAGGTGAAGCCGCGCACGATCGTCGCCTGGCGCGACATCGAGCGCGAATATCGAAACCGCGAGGCGGAGTTCAATCCGCCGGCGAAGGTCTCGATCGGTCGACTCGCGCTCGATGCGGTGCGCGACGCGGATCAGGTCGCCAAGGTCAAGGGATGGATCGCGGAGGGCAAGTCCTTCGTTGAGATCGCCGACGCCCTGAAGCTTGACAAGGGTGGCATCGTCGTGCGCGTGCCGCTGAAGGCGGGCGAGACGGCCGAGGCGGCGATCGAGGCAAGCGATGACATCGCACCGGCCGTGAAGGCGAAGCTGAAGGGCTTGGCCCCGGGCGTGCTGAGTTCGCCCATCGAGCGAGGCACCTCCCTCACCTGGCTCGCCGTTGTTGAGGTGAAGCAGGACGCGGGGCGATCGCTCTTCGATCCGAACGTGCAGATGCAGTTGCGCAAGGAGATCGACGGCATCCGCTCGGTGGTGGAGCGGGGCCGGTACATCGGACGCCTCCGGAGCCGGTGGGTGTCGGACGACATCAACCGCATTGAGGAGCGGCTGTTGCTCATTGCGTTCGAGCGGTATTTTCGATAGTCGGCGCGCGGGCGCGTGACGGCCTGGGGGTGTTGGCATCGCGATCATCGGAGCAGCCCCCTGCGCCGCGGCGCGGGAGCGTCCTCGACGGCCTGGCGGAAGTGGCGGGTGACGACGTCGCCGGCCGGCGCCGGACGCAGGAGGACGGTGATCACGTCAATGCGCGGAACGCGCCCCGCCCATCGGCGGTCGGCGGAGAGCGCAAGCGCAAGGCGTCGGAGGCATGCGGCCTTCGCGGCATCGACGTGGTGCACGGGGTCGATCGGACCGCCGCTCGACGACTTCACCTCGACGAGCACCGGAGCGCCCGCCTCATCGAGGCAGAGCAGGTCCCCCTCGTCATGGCCAAGGCGGACGTTGACGTCGAGGATGTCCCAGCCCAGTGACTCGCAGTGCCGCGCCGCGGCGCGCTCGCCGCGGTCGCGCGCGACGGGACGATGGGGCAGGAGCGAACGGAGGCATCGGAACATCGTGCGCGCGAGCGATCGCGGCCACGGTGGCATGATCGTGGTCTTCCTTCCGTGGGGTGTGCGTGCGCGCTCGAGCCGCGAGCGCTCAGAAGTGCAGGCGATACTCAAGGCGCGGCGTGGTCAGCTCCGTGACGAGATCGCGGAGGGCATCGCCGTCGATGGCATCCGAGGCCGTCCGGCCGGCGTGCGCGGCGTCGCGTCCGGCGATGCGCTGGCCGAGGTCGGCGAAGCTCAATCCCAGCATCGATCCTCCGAACAGCGATGCGGGCTCGTAGAGTCGGACCACGGCGGGGCCATTCGCGGGCAGGCTGGCACGGCGCTCGGCCTCGGCGATGGCGTCGTCGAGGTAGCCGACGGCGTCGATCAGGCCGAGGTCCTTCGCCTCATCGGCTCCCACGACGCGACCGTCGAGCGCGGCGCGAAGCTTCGCCGTATCCGGCGCCTTCCCCGATCGGCCGGTCATGACCCGATCGACGAACGTCTCGTAGGAACGGTCGAGCATGGCCTGAACGACGGCCTTGTCGGCGGTGTCCCAGGTGCGGTAGACGTCGTTGGCGTCGTCCTTGTGCGGCGAACCGGACGCTACCAGGGTCTCCGGCTTGACCCCGACCTTGGTCATGAGATCGCCAAAGGTGAGCACCGAGGCGATGACGCCGACGGAACCGGTGATGGCTGTCGGTTCGCAGACGATCGCGTCGGCTCCGCAGCTCACATAGACCCCGCCCGACGCCGCGATGCCGCCGTAGCTCGCCACCACGGGCACGCCCGATGCCTTGACGCGCTCGATGTCGCGCCACATGCGATCGCTCGGGCTCACCGCTCCGCCGGGACTGTCCACCCGAAGGACCACGGCGCGAATCGAGGTGTCGGCCAGCACGTGGGCGACGGCGCGGTGGAGCTCTTCGCTCGCCGCCTCGTTGATGGCGCCTTCGACGGCGATGACGGCAATGCGCTGGTGCGCGTCACCGGGGCGAACGGGACTCTCGAGGGGAAGTCCCTGTCCGCCCTGCGGCGCGAGTGCCGCAACGGCCCCGAAGAAGATGCCGACGACGAATGCAGCCGCGACGATGCCCAGCGTGAGCAGGAAGAGAAGGGCCTGCGCGAAACCGCCACGTTTGGCGACGACCTCAACGACCGTGCGGTGCGCGCTCGCGGCGGTGTTCGTCGCCGCATGGTTCGGGGAGAACGGCGACAGCCCCTGGGGGCCTATGCCGGGAGGCGGAGGAGGCAAGCTGGTCATGCCCGCGATGGTAACGCGAGGTTTTTCGACTCCTCGAATTCACCGGGAAACGGCCAGAAAAAACTCGCCGCCGTTCGAACGGCGGCGAGTGTGGAAAAGTCCGGCGACGAGCGGCTCCCGTTGGTGCGGAGCATCGCCCGGATTCAGCGCATCGCCCGGATTCAGCGCTTCGTCTGGACCTCGACCTTGAAGTCACAGTTGGCCAGCACGATGGTGCCCAGTCGCACGCTGACGATCTTGCGTCCGACGGTCACGCGATAGATCGCGTAGAGCTCGTGGCTGCCCGAGGAGGGCTGGAAGGGGAATTCCTTGATGGTCTGGATGCCTTCCTTGGGGAGGGCCACCTGCACCGAGTCGGTCTGGATCCAGAGGTATCCGACGGGGGCGTAGGTCGCGCCGTCGGAATCGACCAGCAGGAGCGCCGCCTCTTCGCCCGCCTGCTTGCGGAAGTCCGAGCGGGTGTTCCAGACGTCAATGCTGCTGTCGCCGCGGGAGATGTTCAGGCGGAGGACCGAGGTGCCCTCAGCGGCGTAGATGCCGTTGATGCGATTGACCTTCGACGGCGGCTTGCCGCCCTTCTGGAAGTCATCCTTGCCGTAGGTCAGGTAGTTCTCCGACTGCTCCATGTTGCCGAGCTCGCCGACCGCGCCGTTGGCCGGGTTGATCGTGTAGTCGGAGACGAGGTCGCGGGCACGGATCAGCTTGCGGGTCGGATCCACAAGCGGCACATCGGTCGCGACGCGCGAATCGGAGCCGCGCATGACAAGGCGCAGGTCGCGGTCGTCGTAGTCCTGCGCGTCGGTGGGCTGGGCGAGCGCGAAGCGAAGGCCCTTGATCTGAATGAACGCCGGCGGCGTGTTCTGGCCGCCGATCTCGGCCGCCGGGAACGCGAAGAAGACTCGCGTCGACTGTTGGCCGGGGACATTCGAGGCAAAGCTCGTGATGTCGTCGAAGGGATAGATGTTCATCCCGGCGCCCGAATCGGAGGGCTGGCTGAATTCGAGCGGGAAGACGTAGCGAGGCGCACGCGATTCGCCGGGGGCGAGTCGCTCGATCAGACGCACCTGCGAGGCGGAGATCGAGAGGATGCCGCCCGAGTCGGTGCCGGGCATGCCGAACTCCGCCTCCACCACCCACGCGCCCGGGGTGCCGGTCGGGTTGCGGAAGTTGCTGGAGTAGAACAGGCGGTTGATCGTCACGCCCTTCGGCGGGAGCGACGTTCGGGCCTTGCCGCCCGCAAACGAATCGCGATAGAGGCCGTAGGCCATGTCCGAAAGGCCCGGATAGGCAGTACGCAGCGATGCGCCGAACTCCGGGGCGAGCGCTCCGGCGGAGAGGAGCGAGTAGAACTGCTCCGTGATCCTGTGCATCGGCACCCAGAGATTCTGGTTGCCCGCGTCGGGCTGGCCGCGGGTGGTCATCGTCCGGACGGTGCCCTCGTAGCCCATGACGTCCTTGGCCGACTTCACGAAGCCGCCGCCGATCAGAAGCATGCCAATGGTCAGCACGCCGCTCGCGGCGCCGAACGCGCCGCCGACCGAGTAGTGCGCCCACTGCGGGAAGTTCAGGTTGTTCGGCACCAGTTTGTCGCAGGCGAGTCGGGCCAGGAAGAGGAACAGCGAGAAGGGCCCCAGGAGCGCAATGCCCCACGCGTAGTCGGAGGCGAAGTCGCTGTCGAGCATCTTCACCGCCAGCGGCTCCCACACCGCGAAGGCGAGGGCGCCCGCCACCACGACGCAGACGAAATGGAGGACCGCGCTGAAGAGGCCTTGATTGATCCACCAATAGGCGATCAGGGCGACCAGTGCGATGAGGATGAGGTTGAAGGCGGCGAACATGCGGTGTGTTCCGGCACTTTCCGGCGGTGATGCGTGTCAGGGGAGGGGCGAGGCGGCGAAGCGGTCGTGACTCGAAGGTCGCGTCGGGAAGGTCACGACGGAAACGGTCGCCCCTACGAGGTCTTGGTGGCGACGCCGGCGCTCTTGGACGCCGGCGGCGGGAAGACGCGAATGAGCTCCTCGATCGTGGTGACGCCGTTTCGCACCTTCTCCATGGCAGCCTCCTGGAGCTGCACGAGCTTGTGCTCGCGGCGGGCGTAGGCGTAGGCGCTCTTGAAGTCGCCGTCCGCGAGCATCTGTCGCATCGCGTCGTCGATCAGCATGATCTCGTAGCAGGCAGTCATGCCGAAGAAGCCGGTGCCCTGGCAGACCGGGCAGTCCTCGACGCGGTTCTTGACCTGCACCTTGCCGTTGGCTCGGAAGAGGTTGACGGACTTGCCCTGCGGCACGCCGAGACGCTTGAGGAGGTCGGGCGTCGGCTGCAGTGGCTGGCGGCAGGCCTCACAGACCTTGCGGATGAGCCGCTGGTGGCTGATGCCGACGAGGCCCTTCGCCGCGGCCTTGAGGTCGCCGACCGCTCGGAACCATTCGGCCACGGCGGCGCCGATCGACTCCGACGGCACGCCGATGTAGAGAAGGGGACCGGCAATGCCCGGATTCGACGCGATGCGTCCGACGTTCGGGTCGGTCGCGTCCGCGACGTAGACGACGTCCGGATCGCGGCGGAGAATCGACTGCAGGTTGGTCGCAAAATCGACCGTGGGATTGGCCGGATTGAACTGGGCGTGGTCGACGCCTTCCAACTGCAGCTCGACGGTCTTCTCAAGCGTCTTGATGTTGCAGGTGTACGCGTCGTGGCGGGAGAGGAAGCTGTACGCGGTGGTCGTCAGACCCTGACCCGGCAGCGCCGAGATCAGGAAGACGCCATGGCGCTTGGCCGTGTCCTGCAGGCTTCGCAGCGACTCGAGCTGCGAGGTCAGTAGGCCGAGGGAGTCGAAGGAGACCTGCAGCGTCTTCGCCCGATCGAAGTCGACGCGAAGGGCCGGGCCTGCGCTCGAGCCCCACACGGCGACGGTCGCAAGGGCGTCGCGGGTCGGTCCCGAAACCTTCATCTCGGCGACCTGCCGACGGCGACGGTCATCGAGGTTGAGCCCGGCCATCTTCTTCAGGTAATCGATCGCCTCGACGGCGGCCTGCGGAGCGATCGGTTCGCCCTTCACCCGTACGCCATCGATCGTATGCAGCGGCACGAGCGGCTGCTGCGGCGACGTCGCGACAAGGTCAAGCCGCGAGACGCGGCGCGAGAGCGCCGGAAGGAGCACCGACTCGAGGGCCATGTGCACCGCGTACTCGGGGGTGTCGCGCTGCGGCACCGACTGCGGCTTGCCGGAGGGAGAGAAGAACTTGATCGCCGCCTCGGCGGTCGCCTTGCGGGCCTTGCGCTCCTCCATCGACTTCTTGAAGCTGTCGGAGACGATCTGGAACTTTGCGTTGGCGGGCACTCGCTTGTCGCGGTACTGCCAATACCCCCAGAGCGTGCCGGCCAGGATGATCATCATCACCGGCCAGCCGATCCAGAAGATCGGAATGGCCAGCACCGCCACGAGGGCGATCGCCGCCGAAGCGACGAGAATCCCGTTCCACATCGTGACCGGGAAGAGGTACTTCCGCGCGTCGGGTTCGACTTTCGTCGCCATCCAACAGTACGGAATCATCGTGCCCACCAGCAGAACTGGCTTGATGTACGAGAGCAGCGAGTAGGTCACGACCTGCTGGGCAAGCAGAAAAAGCGAGTCAGGCGACCCGCTCGAGACCCAGGCTGAGGCAAAGTGTTGGTCGATCATCGTGCGGCCGTTGGCTGGCGAGGTCGGTTTCGATGAGAGGAGAGCGAGGGGAGCGGAGGCCGTCGGGGCGACTCGGGAGAACGCCCCGGGACGGGCCCTTCGGGAACACCCGAAGGGCGGGGCCGTTACGAGATGCCCTTGAGGCGCATCTTGAGTTCCTCGGGCTTCGGAGTGGCTTCGAGGGCGATCTTGGCGTGAATGTATTCCTGTTCCACAAGTCTCACAAGACTCGTGGTGAAGTCCACCATGCCCTCCTCATGGCTCTGCTTGATGATGTCGAGCAGTTCGCCCTCGCGTCCTTCGAGGATGTACTTCTGGACACCCGGCGTGTTCCTGAGGATCTCCAGCGCCGGGATGCGCGGGATGTTCTCGTGCAGGGTCGGGAGCAGCTTCTGGTAGACGATCGCTCGAAGGTTGTACGCAAGGAGCTTTCGAATCTGGTCGCGCTCGCCCTCGGGGAAGAGGTCGTAGATGCGGCCGAAGGTCTGCCAGGCGCTGGAGGCGTGGATGGTGCCGAAGACCAAGTGGCCCGTCTCGGCGGCGCGGATCGCCGCCTCGAACGTCTCGTAGTCGCGCATTTCGCCGACCAGCACGACGTCGGGGTTTTCGCGGACGAGGGCGCGAAGGGCCTCGTTGAAGTTGACGCAGTCGATGCCGACCTCGCGCTGGTTGATCGTCGCCTTGTCGTCGTTGAAGATGTATTCGATCGGGTCTTCGATGGTGACGATGTGGACGCGCTTTCGCTCGTTCACGTACTGGAGCATCGCGGCGATCGAGGTCGACTTGCCGGAGCCGGTGACGCCGGAGAAGAGGATGAGCCCCTGGGCGCTCATCGCGACGTCGCCGAGAATCGACGGCAGGTAGAGGTCCTCGAAGCGCTTGATGTTGCTCGTGATGAGACGGGCTGCCACCGAGGGCTTGCCGCGGGCCATGAAGAGGTTCACGCGGAAGCGGTTGCGGTCGTCGTAGTCGTAGGCGAAGTCCATCGAGCCGTGGGCGGCGAAGACGCTGTACTGCTTTTCGTCCAGGATGTCCTTGGCGATCTGGAACATCTGGTCGGTCGAGGTCGGCGGCGTCTCGAGCTTCTTCAGCGAGCCGCGCAACCGGACCTTCGGGCAGGTCTCGCTCTTCAGGATGAGGTCGCTGCCGCCGAAGCGGATGATCGCGTCGAGGTAGCTGCGCCAGAGCTTCTCGCCCTCGCCGGCGACCGTTCCGCGGTCGTGGTGGACGGGATTGGCAGTCAGCTCGGTTCGTTCCACAGGCAATGCTCCGCGGGCCTCGATGCCCGCACTTGGGGGAATGGTCGATTCGCAGACGTCAGGCGGCCGAGGCGACACGATCGAGGGCCGCCTCGTGTGAGGGGCACCGACCGCATGCGCGATCTCGCCGCCGTTGCCGGAACGGGCCGCCGTTGCCGGAACGATCCGCCGTTGACGGAACGATCGGTCGTTGGCCCGCGCGGCGCCCTTTCTGGCCCTTCGCGGCTCCGTCGGGTGCGCTCGTCGCAGGCGCGGCGATCGCACGGGCCGGAGTCGCAAGAAGGTATCAGAACGACCTCCGATGCGCCCCGCATCGGGGCACTCGGCGCGAAGAAACGTACGCCGCGCGATGGGGGGCTGGTTCCACGGCATTCGAAGATCGCCGGTGGGACAGCGCGTTGCGGTCGGGGTGGAGCGCGGGGTGAATGCTTGAGCGGGTGGGCATCTGCCGCACATCGGGCGGTCCGGCGTCGCGGCGCAGCCCCGCCTGCCGTTGACAATGGTCGCGACGCGCTGGGACACTCACCTGATGGAGCACAAGATTGTCCAGGACGGCGTCACCTTCGATGACGTTCTCTTGATTCCCGCGATGTCGTCGGTCACTCCCGATCGAGCGGATACCTCGACCCGCCTGACCCGCAACATTCGGCTGAATATCCCGCTGATGTCAGCGCCGATGGACACGGTGACCGAGTCCACGCTGGCGATCGCGCTGGCCCAGGAGGGCGGGATCGGCATCATTCACAAGAACATGTCGCCGGTGCGACAGGCCCGCGAGGTGGCGAAGGTGAAGCGGAGCGAGAACGGGGTCATCACCGACCCCGTGACCCTCTCGCCGGACGACACCATCGCCCGCGCCGCCGCACTCATGGCGGAACAGAACGTCTCGGGATTCCCGGTCACGTCCGACGGGACGAGCAAGGGGGAAGTCGTCGGCATCCTCACTCGCCGCGACATGAAGTTCCTCCACGGCCGCGACGACTCCGGTCGCGTCGGGGACGTCATGACGCGGGGCAACCTCGTCACCGCTCCGGCCGACACGACCCTCGAGGCCGCAGAGCGAATCCTCAATCGGGCCCGGGTGGAGAAGCTCCTCCTGGTCGACGAGAAGCGTCGGCTGCGGGGGCTCATCACCATGCGGGACATCGAGAACGTGACGAAGCACCCCAACGCCTGTCGCGACAGCCGGGGCCGGCTTCGGGTCGGCGCGGCGGTGGGGGTGATGCAGCTCGACCGGGTTGAGGCCCTCGTCAACGCCGAGGTGGACGTCATCGTCGTCGATACCGCCCACGGTCACAGCGAGAACGTCATCCGCACCGTCGAACAGATTCGCCAACGCTACGACATAGACATCATCGCCGGCAACATTGCCACCGAAGCGGGCGCCGAGGCGCTGATCAAGGCCGGTGCCGATGCGGTGAAGGTGGGCATCGGACCGGGCTCGATCTGCACGACGCGCGTGGTCACGGGCGTCGGCATGCCCCAGATCACCGCGATCATGAACGCCGTCAAGGCTGCGGAGCGGGCGGACGTGCCGGTCATCGCCGACGGCGGCGTTCGGCAGTCGGGGGACATTGCCAAGGCCCTGGCGGCGGGGGCGTCCTCGGTGATGCTCGGCTCGCTCTTTGCAGGACTCGACGAGAGCCCGGGCGAACTGGTCCTCCATCGGGGGCGGCGCTTCAAGACCTACCGCGGCATGGGAAGCGAGGGGGCGATGGCCGCCGGCTCCAGCGATCGTTATGGACAGGGGCAGATCCGCGACACGAAGAAATTCGTTCCCGAGGGGGTCGAGGGTCGCGTGCCCTATCGGGGGCCGTTGGGCGATTTCGTCTATCAGATGGTCGGGGGCATCCGCAGTTCGATGGGCTATTGCGGATGCATGACCATCGACGAGTTCCGCCAGCGGACCCGTTTCGTCCGGGTCACCAACGCCACGGTGGTCGAGAACCACCCCCACGACATCCAGATCACCAAGGAAAGCCCGAATTACAGCGTGATTCAGGCGATTCAGGACTAGGCCCGCCGACGGCCGGCCACCTCGATGGGGGCCGTTCCGCCGAGGCTGAACGGCATGGGTTGGATCAACAGGGCCGAGGTCGCCGACCTCGGCCCTGTCGGCGCGCCAGGACATTTTTGCCGGTGCGGATGAGAGGTACGGGGAGGTGCTTCGCACAGGTGGATGCCGGACGGCAGCGATGTCGAGACTCCGGCCACAACCAACCTGCCGCGGCAACGCGGACCAAGCCCCCCGCGGCAACGCGGACATTGGAGACAGATCCATGCTTCAGAAGAGAGACCTCATCTCGGCCTTGGCACTCGCCTCGGCCATCGCGCTCGCCGGCTCGGCGAGCGCCGCGACGCCTCCCAACGATGACTGCATCAACGCGACGGCGATCACCGGGACCGGACCGTTCAACTTCGATCTGACGAGCGCGACCCTCGGCACCACCGGGGTCACCGCGCCGCAGTGCGACGGTCCCGTCCTGGGTATCGGCCACGATGTGTGGTTCTGCTGGACGGCGACCTGCAACGGCTTCGTCGAGTTCTCGACCTGCGGTCAGACGCAAGTCGACACGAAGATCCGCGTCTACGACGGATGCACCTGTCCGGCCGACGCCGGCAACCCGATCTGCTGCGGCGACGACGAGTGCGGCAAGCAGACGAAGGTCACCTGCGACGCGGTGTGCGGCCACACCTACCTCATCCAGGTCGGCACGAAGACGGCCAATACGCCGGGCGGCATCGGCTCGCTGACCATCACCTGCCTCGAGCAGACCTGCCCCGACGGCGGCGGCACCGGCGATCCGACCGACTGCTCCTGCTGCGGCGAGCGCCCGCCGCTCGTGGCGAATCTCTCGACGCCCTTCAACCCCGGCCTCCTCGCCGCGACGACGAACTTCCAGAACGGCGCGAACCTGCCGGCGGTGTACGTCGTCGATCTCGGCAATCAGGGGAGCGCCCCGCTCGGCACGAACTGGACGACGCAGCGCTACTCGGCGCCCGACTGGACCATGGGCAAGCTCGGCTCGGTCTTCGGCGTCACGCTCGACAACCTCGGTAACGTCTTCGTCGGCCACACCTCCGTGTACGGCCAGAGCGGCTCCGATCCGCTCGGCTCGCTCGGCGGCGCCGGCAGCATCTACAAGCTGAACGGCACGACCGGCGCCGCGTCCGAGCTCGTTCGCCTTCCGAATCAGATCGATCCGGCGATCGCCGCGAGCGATCCGCTGCAGGCCTACCCGGGCCTGGGCAACCTCACCTTCGGGTGCGACACCGGTCGCCTCTATGCCGCCGATCTCGAGGACGGCCGCATCTACTCGATCGATCCGAACAACGCCGGCCAGCCGGTGCGTGACACCTTCGACATCACCACCAACGCGATCACCGGACCGCTTCCGACCAACAACCTCGCCGAACCGGGCGACGCCCCGGGTTGGGTGCCGCTCGGCGAGCGTCCCTACGCCGTCAAGGTGCAGGGCGGACGTCTCTACTACTCGGTCTGGAACAGCACAGCCGGCTACGGCGGTTCGCCGAACACGATCTGGTCGGTCGGCCTCACCGCCACCGGCGACTTCGTGCCCAACTCGAAGACGCTCGAGATCGTCCTGCCGGTCCTTCCCGGCTACACGAACTCGAACCCGGTCGTCGACATCACCTTCGATGACCAGTGCTGCATGCTGGTCGCCGAGCGTGGCCTCACCGAGCTCTACACCTTCGCCCACAGTTCCCGCGTGATGAAGTTCTGCCACACCGCCGCGGGCGGCTGGGGCGCGAACTTCGACTACTCGATCGGCGATCCCTGCATCGGCGCGTACAACAGCGCCGGCGGCGTCGGCTTCGAGCCGGGCGCGAACAACGTCTGGTCGATGGGCGATGCGCTCAAGCTCTGCTCGAACCCGATCACCTACGGCCTTCAGGGCCAGCCCGCGGCGGGCGCCCCGGTCGCATCGAGCATCCTCGTGGACCTCGACGGCATCACCACGTCGACCCAGAAGAACGAGCTTGGCTCGCTCGAAGTCAACTGCCTCACCGCGGCCCACTGCATGGACGTCCACACCGACGAGATCCTCTGCAACCAGGGCGGCTCGTTCACCTGGACCTTCACCGTCACCAACCTCAGCGGGCAGACCGCGGCCGTCCTGATCCTCCCCGATCCGAACACCACGCCGCACGTCATTCCCTTCAACCCGCCGCTGGCCAACGGCTCCTCGGCGCAGGTCACCGTGAACCTCACCGGCCAGCAGCCCGGCACGCAGTTCTGCTTCGACATGATCTTCGGCTCGGTCGAGGGCAACGAGTGCTGCCACATCCAGCAGTGCATCGACCTGCCTGACTGCGACTGCGCCCAGACCTCGCACGTCACCCTCGCCGCGACCTCGACGCCGGGCGTCTTCAACCTCGGCTTCCAGATCACGAACCTCGAGACCTGGAACATGGGTCATGTCTCGCTCTTCCCCAGCGGCACCACCGGCACCGTCTCGCCGGCCCTCTGGAACTTCGCCGGCGTGCCGCAATACGGCACGCAGTCGATCGGGCCGATCACCGTGAACAGCGGCATGGCCCCGGGCGACGTCTTCTGCCTCACGATCGGCCAGCACTCGGCCGACTGGCTCAAGTGCTGCTTCATCGAGCTGTGCGTCACCGTTCCGAATCCCGCACCGAGCTGCAATCCGGCTGACCTGAACTGCGACGGCCACGTCGACGCTCAGGACCTCGCGATCCTGCTCGGAGCGTGGGGCTCGGCCGGCCCCGGCGACCTCAACGCCGACGGCCACGTCGACGCCCAGGATCTTGCGATCCTCCTCGGGTCATGGGGAAGCTGACGCTCGCTCACGCGAACAGGTAGGCTGGTTGTGCACGACCCCCGGGACGAACTCCCGGGGGTCGTGTCGTTGACAGCGGCGGGGACGCTTCCGATGATTCACGCCCCCCTTAGCGCCGGTGTGGCGGAACTGGCAGACGCGACGGATTCAAAATCCGTTTTCCCTTGAAAGGAAGTGCAGGTTCGATTCCTGTCACCGGCATTGCGAACGCCGCGGATTTCCGCGGCGTTCGTTGCGTTGTGGGAGCTCACTTCCGGAAGGTCATGACCCGCTGACGCGGCAGCGACGGATCGGTGCGTTCCCACCGAAGGCCCGAGGCCTCGACCTCGCGCCGGGCCTGCTCCTCGGTCATCGTGTGCAGCGGCTTGATCGGCACCGCAGGATCGTTCGCGCGGTACTCGACGAGGACGAAGCGCCCGCCGACGTGCAGTGCGCGGCGGATCGAGTCGAGCATCTCCCTCGGATGGGAGAACTCGTGATAGGCGTCGACGAGCAGGACGAGATCGACCGAGTCGGCGGGGAGACGCGTGTCGTCGATGGCGCCGAGCACCGGCTCGACGTTCGTGACGTGCATCGACGCGGCGCGTTCGCGGAGAAGGTCGAGCATCTCCGGCTGGATGTCGACGGCATACACGCGGCCATTGGGGATTCGCTGGGCGATGGGGAAGCTCAGGGCGCCGGTGCCCGCGCCGATGTCGGCGACGACGGCGGTGTCGTTGAGTTCGAGCAACTGCACGAGGAGGTCGGTGCGCTCCTCGTCGACGCGCTCGGGACGGTCGAGCCACGCCGCGGCCTGATGTCCCATCACCTGGGCGATTTCGCGGCCCATGTAGAACTTTCCGATGCCGTCGGCGCTCGCCTCGGCGAGGTCGTAGGAGGCGGGAGCCGGAGGTGGAGATGGTGGCGCCGCTGGCGTCGGCCCGGGGGTTTGGGCCTGCGATTCGGCCAGTGTTGGCGCCGAATCGCCGCGGTGCTCGCCGCAGGCCGAGAGCGATGCGGCGGTGAGCAGTGCAGCCGCCGTGCGGAGGATGTCGCGAGAGCCGGGCATGGTTCCATCGTCGGCGCCGGGCGGGGCCGGGGCAAGCCCGCATCGAGGATTCGGAAGCGAACTCGCTACAGTGCCTTCGATCGTTCCCGGCGATCGCGGCGAGTCGCGTCGCGGTGCCCGGTGCGGTCGATTGCCCCTTCAGCGAATGCGGGGGATGTGGAGAAGAGCTATGTGCGGACGCTGGAACTTCTACCTCTGCTCGATCGAGGGCAACGTCGCCTCGATCTTCCTCAACCTCGCCTTGGCCTCGGTGGCCCCGATGGAATCGCTGCGGCACGTGGTGATCGTCCGCCTGAAGATGCTCGAACCGAATCCGCAGGGACTCACCGGCAGCGGCGAGGCCGAGACGCTCGGCGCAATCGAAGAGGTGCTCACCGAGCAGCTCGCTCCGCATGTCCACCTGCCCGATCCCGATTCGGCGGATGTCGACGAATCGGCGCCCGAGGCGATCCCCGAGGCGATTTTGGTCGGGCGCGTCACGTGCGGAGGTTTCCGCGACATCTACTTCTATGCGGGCGACCCGTCGGACTGGCCCGAGCGCGTCAGCGAGATCATGATCGGCTATCCCGCCTACCAGGCCGAGGTGATGGCCACGAACGACCCGGGTTGGGAGGCGTATCTCTCCTTCCTCTTTCCCTCGCCGCGGGACCTGCAGGGCATCTTCAATCGCGAACTCTGCGAGCAGCTCGAGGACCATGGCGATCCGCTCACCGAGCCGCGCGAGATCGACCACTGGATCAGGGTCTCGACCGAGGAGGCGCAGGCCCGCGTGATCGACGCGGCAACGAAGCTCGGCTTCGAGGTGCGTGGCGTGAGCCTTGACGAGGGCGACGACGACGCCGACGAGGCGCCTGAGGGTGATGACGGGGAGGATCCGGGGCCGCAGATTCGCATTCAGCTCATGCGCCGCGATGTGCCGAGCTATGAGGCGATCGACGAGATCACCATGCCGCTCTTCGAGCTGGCCGAGGAGCATGGCGGCGAGTACGACGGATGGGAAACCTCGGTCGAGGCGGCGTGATGTCGTCTGTCGAGACATGGCAACGGGCGTGATCGGAGGAGCCCCATGTGCGGCCGTTTCGCGTTGGCGATCACCGGTGAGGCCGTGGCGGCGTCGATGGGGGCCGCACCGCTGTTGCCGGCATTCGTCGAGGCCCTTGCGGCGTGGCAGGGGCGATTCAACATCGCGCCGACGACGACCATCCCGGTCGTGACCGCAGCGGCCGATGGGGGGCGTGAGATCTCCTTCATGCGTTGGGGGCTCGTGCCGTTCTGGGCGAAGGCGATGAACATCGGCGCGTCGCTGAACAATGCCCGCAGCGACTCGATCGCTTCGAAGCCGGCGTTTCGCGAGGCATGGAAGCGACGCCGGTGCCTGGTGCCGGCGACCTCCTTCTACGAGTGGCAGGTGCAGGAGAGCGGGGCGAAGCAGCCGTATGCGATCGCCTCGGCCCATGGCGAGGTGTTGGCCTTCGCCGGCATCTGGGAACGGTGGCGCGATCCGCAGGGCGGTTCGACGGCACCGGAGCTGATCTCGGTGGCGATCATCACCACCGACGCGAACGAGACGATGCGTCCCTTGCACCATCGCATGCCGGTGATCATCGATGAGCCCCATCGTGACGAGTGGCTTCGCGCAACGGTGCCCCCGGTCGAGTTGCTGCGCCCCTGCGATGCGGACGTGTTGCGGACGTGGCGCGTGTCGCCGGTGGTGAACAACGCCCGGAATGATCGGCCCGAGTGCCTGACGCCATTGCCTTGAGGGCTTGCTGCGCCGCACGGGCGGCGAAGGGCGGCGCGAGGGGCATCGATCAAATAATGCGAGAAATGCTTGACGGATCGCATTCGCCTGCTACCCTAACAAAAACCAACCCGCACGCGGCTGTGTGGAACGCGATCGCTCGGGGCGATCGGCATGGGTGTGTTGGTGCTTGCTGATGTCGGCTTGGAGTCCTGCACCCTGACTGGTCCCATGCGGCCGATCGGGGACGCCTGCGGCGCTTGAAGGGGGTGGCGAGAGAGGGAGTGAGATGGGGGGCGGTGTGACGGCGTTGCGTGAGCGACGTTCGTGGGCTGTCGGTGCGCGAGCATCGCTCGAGGACGTTCGGTGCGCGACGTGTTCTAGAGACGTGTTCTGGATGCGTGTTGGGAAGGAGGACGCATGAGGGACCAATCTGATCGGTCGAGTCGGCATGCGCAGAAGGAAGCGCAGCGTCGCGAGGGAGAAGCCATGTGCGGCGAGCGACCGCGAGCGGTGGCGCGCGATCGCGCGGCACTCGTGCGACAGCTCCAGGAGGCGATCATGGTCATTGAGTCGCGCACGGAGAGCCCTGACCAGAATCAAGACCAAACTCAGGGCCAAACTCAAGCGTGGCCGGAAGGCCACGCTCACGATGGTGGGCATGGCGGATCGCGTCGGCGATTTGCCCAAGTCGCTGCGCTGCGAGCGGCGTGGGAGGCCGCTGAGGCTGGCGTCGATGATCACACGGTTCAGGAAGCGCCTCCGCCTCCCGCATCACCACACGCGCCAGTAGCGCCGCCGCCACAGCCAGTCGGGCCACCGCCCGCGATTCCGGAACCTGCGCGAGCGCCTTCGGTGCGGCCGCCAGACCCATCGCCACCACCACTGCACCCGAAGACCCCTGATGAGGGATCGATCGCATGTTCATGGCCGCAGGAACTTTCGGCTGCGGTTCCAGCGGCCACGCGGGCTTCCGATCGGGTTTCCGATCTGGTTTCCGATCTGGCTTCCGATCTGGCTTCCGATCTGGCTTCAGGCTTGGAGCAACACCGCGCATCACTGCGCATGACCTTGGGGGACGGCGAGCATGGGCGGGAACTCCATGGGGAAGGAGATTGGCACGTCGGGCGTGCATCGATTGGAGCGTTTCGCGTCGCCACCGGCTGGCCGGCGGTCGATCGCCTTTTCGGCGGCGGATTGCCGTGGCGCGGCCTTCATGAGTGGATCGGGCTGTGCACGTCAGAGCTGTTCCGGGGTGACGTCGATCGATCAGGACGCGCGGGGACGCACCGTTCAGAGGCATCTCCCGCAGGAAAGCTCGGGCACGCGTCCGACCGGGTGCTCATGGGAGCGCCGATCGGCGTGTTGGTCAGCATGGCGCATCAGGCCTGTCGCTCGCTGGATCGCCAATGGAATCAGATGTCGCGCGGCGAGGCCGGAGCAACACCAACGCAAGATGTGCGGCCTGTGCTCTGGATCGGCCGTCATGTCTGGCCGCATCCACGGTGCTTGATGGCGGGAGTGCGCGCCCCATGGGCGCAGGCGTGGTGGGATGGTCAGCACGAGGTGGTTGCAGGCGTCTCGACAGGGTATTCGGCAGGGACCCGGCCACCATCCGCACCGGGAGCGGCAGTCGACATGTCATTGCTCGCTCGCTCGGTGTTCGTGGATCCGGAAGCCGATCGGTCGCGCGAGGCATCCTGGTGGGCAATCGAGCAGGCCATTCGTTCCGATGGCGTGGCCATGGTCATCGCGGATGGCAGTGGACTGACGATGGCGGCAACGCGCCGCTTGCACTTGGCGATGCTCGCGCGTTCGACGCCGCAACTGGTACTGCTCGCACGTCCCCCGAACGATGCCACGGCGCTCTCCGCTGCCTTGACCCGCTGGATGGTCGCCCCTGCGCCATCGAGCCGCACGCTGTCGGCCGACGCTGCCCCATCTGCCTTGATGGGTAGAGACTTGATGGACGGAGATGGCGGCGATTCGCCTGACATGGCGCGGGGCGAGGGAGGGAGCAGCGCAGAGGGTGCAATGAGCGAGGAGAGATGGGATGAGCGTCTCTGGGCGATCCGCCTCATGCGATGTAAGGCAACGCTGATGGGGATGGTGATGCGCGCTGCGCGGCATGGCGAGGAGGATCGACGCATCGGGTCAGGGGAGAAGGGAGGGGATCTCGATGGAGCAGGACGGCGTGCAGCAAGTCCGCCACACTCGCATGACGCCATGCCGATTGCCCGCATCGGGGCGAATTGGGAGATGGGCACGCACGCGGAATGGGGACGCGCCACGGACAGCGCGCGAGTCGGGGGTACGGATGTCCCGACGGAGCGCGATCAGCGTTGCAGTGACGATGAGGATGTCGTCCTGTTGGAGCGAGCGTCGGCATAGCAGGGGAGAGGCCCATCGGTCTTCGTACTGGACGCATATGGGCACGGGACGTCTGATGTGGTGGAAGGTCTTGGTCAGCGTGGGATCGCGTATCGATCGAGATGCCATGCCAACGCGAGCTCGTGGGGCGCCTGCCACGGGCGAGTTCGCGCTGAGGGAGCGAGGTCTCCCGAGCCTTTGATTGCAGGAGTCCGCGCGATGGAGGCCTCCCGATCCGGATGGGAGTCCGCGCGTCGCGGCGTCCGCAGGTGCCTGCCACGCCGGAAGGAGTGCCACGCCGGAAGGCCTGCCACGCCGGAAGGAGTATGCGCCTGGAGGGCTACGACTGCTCGGATTGGTTTCAGTTCACGATCTGTGATTCATGTGATGCACTGATGCAACGCATTCTTGCCATCCATTTTCCCTTCTGGCCCGTTGAGCAAAGCGTTCGCTCGCTCCAGCGGCATCTGTCTGTCTCTTCGCCAGCAGGTGTGCGTGCTGGGCCGAGTTCACGTGTTGGGCCGGACGTGGCGCTCGCCGCAGCGAATCACCTGCCGGATGCCGTCAGCGATCCTGCCGCGGCGAGGTCGCCTGGCATGTCGAATGCCGGTCGCGGATGGCGTCACCCTCGCACCATGGCTGCGGTGTGGGCTGACGCTCGCGTGCATGCGCAGCCGGAGTCCGCTCGCGTATCCCCCCGTTTGCCGGCGAAGAGCGGAGCGCTCGCCGATGGCGGCTCGCCCGGCGACACCATCGGAACGCCGCTGTTGGTGGTCGCTGCTGCCCGCGGTGTTCGAACGGTGGTTGCGGCATGTCCGTGCGCGATGGGCCATGGCGTACGGATCGGCATGACCCTCGCGCAAGCCAAGGCCCTCTGTCCATCGTCGTCCGGGTCAGCATCGTCTTCCGAGGCCGATGGCGAGTCATGCGTCGTGCTTGATCACGACCCGCATCGGGACGCTGCGGCACTTCGGGGCCTCGCTGCTCGATTGCTGCTCTACGTCCCATCCGTGGCGCTGGCGACCACCGCAGGAGATGCGGGCCATGGTGGCGCTTCCCAGGCGGCGGACGCTTCGCTGTGGGGCGACCTGTCGGGCTGCGAGCGACTCATCGTCCAGCGGTATGGCGACGAGCGTGGGTTTCTCGCCTTCCTCCACGGTCGCCTGGCACGACGGGGACTCACCGCCCGATTGGCCGTTGGGTCGACGGCGGGAGTGGCGTGGGCGTGCGCTCGCTATGGTCCATCAGCGATCTCCGTGGTTCCCGGTGGCGACGAGGTCCTCGCCTTAGGACCGCTTCCGATTGAATCCCTGCGGCTGGCACCAGCGGACGCAGCCGCGCTTCGCGAGGTGCAGGTCGAACGAGTCGGCCAGCTTCTCGCACTTGATCGGGAGGAGCTCGGCGAGCGGCTCGGCCACAGCGCCGTCGGTGGATCGTCCCTGTGGCGTGGACGGAAGAGCGGACGACCGCGCGGTGGGGCGGCACGACGCGATGACTCTGGGGCCGCCAATCTGCGCGCCGGCATGCATGTCGAGGGGCATGTCGAGGGGCGAACCGAAGGGCACGCCGGGGTGCACGCTCATGTCCCCGATCCGCTGCAGCGGCTCGATCAGGCCCTCGGCCGTCTGCCGGAGCCGCTGCTTCCCGTGCGTCTCACGCCGCCCTGTCGGGTCCTGCGCACCTTCGACGGTCCGGTGATGGATCCGGAAGTCATCGAGCTCGCTTCCGCCGACCTGGTCGATTCCCTCTGTCGACTGGTTCGCCGCCATGAGCGAGGCATCCGTCGCCTGCGGTGGAGAGCCGAGCGGGCGAACGCAACGCCGCTCACCATCGAGTTCGATCTTGGTGCTCCGACACGCCGGCGGGCTCACCTCTGGGCATTGCTCCAGCCACATCTGGAGCGGCTTGATGGCGGCTCGTGTCATCGGGGGCGCCATGTGGTTGGCGATAGCGCGATGGGGTATGGCATCGAATCGATCACGCTCACGGCCCTGCGCACCACGCCGGTCGCCCATCAACAGCGAAGCCACGCCGCGTGGACGCTCTCCCGAACGCCATCGGGAAGCGAACGGACGACGGAGAAGACGATGGTGCCCATCCCAAGGCTGTCGCCAAGGGGCATGGTTGCGTGGGCACCCCATGTCTCGGAGTGCCTCGACATGCTCATAGCTCGATTTGGGCCCGACGCAGTGCGGCGAGCGATCCCGGTGGAGTCGCATGAGCCGGAGCGGGCTTTTGAGGTCGTTCCGCTTGGGGATGCTCGATGCCGGATGATCGATGACCGCTGGGCGGAGGCATGGGGACGCCGGCGGCCACTCGCGCACCGTCCATCATGGCTCTTGCCAATGCCCGAGGCGATCGTGATGGAAGCGTCCGGGCACGGGGCTTCGACCATGGCGAGGTTCCTGTGGCGAGATCGCTGGCGCCGCGTACTTGTGATGGATGGATGGGAGTGCATCGATGAGTCCTGGTGGGGAGAGGTACCGCGCTCGAGCGGCGGATCCTCCGCTCGGCGCCCGGTTGGTGATCGCGTTGGTGATCCCCACGCCCACCCCCGTGTCGATGCGACGCGACTCGCCGAGCGGGGGGGAGAACGACGTCCGCCTCAAGCAGCGACCCCGATCCCATCGCCGATTGTTGCGGCGATGCACGCCGCGGATCGGGCCGCCGAGCGGATCGCGGCTCCGCTTTCCGCGGAACTCCTCGCACGCCGCCGCTGGTATTGCCGCGTGCTTTGTGACGAGGGGCTCTGGCTCTGGCTGTTCCGCCTCTCCGACGGCGCTCTGACATTCCGCGACGTTGAACGCGCCGGGCATGACTCGGCGAGCTGGTTCGTGCACGGCGGTTGGTGCTGACGCGCTCACGTGGCCTTCACGCACGCACCCTGCACCCATTGCCTGCATTCCTCTGCCCGTACCCATCACCCGCGCCCGCCGGTCGCGGTTCCCAGCACGTTCCCGCCCGCGTCCTCCCTCACCGTCCTCACAACCGTTCGTCCATGTGTCGTGACTGGAGTCCGCCACTCACCTCGTCAGCAGTCGAGTCCCGATGCCAGAACATCCAGCCCCCAAACTTCACGCCCATCCATGGGAGGAGCGCGTCGCTCACGGCGATTCCCATGGCCAGCCCGGCGGCGGCCAGCGAGACGGCCCGCGCGCCGCCGATGGCGAGGCTCGCCATCATCGCGACATCCCTCGCTTTCGGCGCTATGTCGAACTGGCGGTGACCAGCAACTTCTCCTTCCTCGTCGGAGGCAGCCACCCGGAGGAGTTCGTCGAGCGGGCCGCGGCGCTTGGCTACCGGGCGATCGCCATCACCGATCGGCACACGCTCGCGGGCATCGTGCGGGCGCACGTTGCCGCGAAGGAGCGGGGGATCCAGCTCGTCGTCGGCAGTCGCCTCGAACTGCTGGTCGATCGCGATCCCGACCGTGCTGCCATTGAGTCGCTTGCCGGACGAGAGCCGCGTCGCTCAGGCGACATGTACTGCGAGGTGATCCTCTATCCGACCGACCTCCACTCCTATGGCCGCCTCTGCCGGCTGCTGACCATCGGAAAGCGCCGCGCCGCCAAGGGCGAGTGTCGCCTCGTCCTTCATGATCTGCTGGACGAGCTGCTCGGTCACCAGCGTCATCGTATCGGACTCCTCTGCACGATGGTGCCGCCGCCGGTGATCGATCACGCGTTCGTCATGCTGGTGGAGGGACTTCGCGATGCGTACGGTCCCCACGCCCGCGACTGCCTTTCGATTGCCATCCATCGCATCGGGAGCTCCGATGACGCCCTTCGCTCTCGCCAGCTTGTTTCGCTCTCGGAGTGGACCGGCGTCTCGCTGGTCGCCATCAACGACGTTCATTACCACATTCCCGAACGCCGCCCACTTCAGGATGTCCTCACCTGCATTCGTCACGGCTGCAGCGTGCAGCGGGCGGGGTACGCGCTCTTTCCCAATGCCGAGCGGCACCTGAAGCCGCCGGAGGCAATGGAGCGTCTCTTCGCCGACCTCCCCGACGCCGTCGCCCGAAGCGCCGAACTCGCAGCCATGGCCGCCGGTTTCGCGATGGATCAACTTCGCTACCGCTATCCATCCGAAGTCTCTCCGCCGGGTGTCACGCCCGTCCAGCATCTGCGAGCGCTGGCCTGGAAGGGGGCCGCCGAGCGCTATCCGGTGGAGCGATTCCCCCGTGGCGTACCCGATCGCGTCTCGCGCCAGATCGAGCATGAGCTCGCCCTCATCGCCGATCTCCGCTACGAGCCCTTCTTCCTGACCGTCCATGATCTGGTTCGCTTCGCCCGCTCACGTGACATCCTCTGCCAAGGCCGCGGGGCGGCCGCGAATTCCGCGGTGTGCTATTGCCTGGGCATCACTGCGGTCGACCCCAATCGCATCGACGTCCTCTTCGAGCGATTCGTCAGCAAGGAACGCAACGAGCCTCCGGACATCGACGTCGACTTTGAGCACGAGCGGCGCGAGGAGGTCATCCAGTACCTCTATCAGACCTATGGCCGCGACCGGGCGGCGCTGGCCGCCGAGGTGATCTCATACAGGGGCCGCAGCGCGGTGCGCGACGTGGGGAAGGCCTTGGGCCTCTCCCTCGATTGCGTTGACCGCCTCGCGTCAGGCATCGACTGGTGGCACGAGGGAGGCGTGGAGATCGAGCGGGTCCGCGAGATCGGCCTCGATCCGCGGGATCCGACGATTCGCCGACTCGCCCATCTGACGAGCGAGCTCCTGGGCTTTCCGCGGCACCTTTCCCAGCACGTCGGCGGCTTCGTCATCACCGACGGGCCGCTGTGCGAGCTGGTGCCGATCGAGAACGCGGCAATGGCCGACCGCACGGTCATCGAGTGGGACAAGGACGACATCGATGCGATGGGCATGCTCAAGGTGGACGTGCTGGCCCTCGGCATGCTCACCTGCATCCGAAAGACCATCGATCTCGTCAATGCGGACAGCGCGGCCCAACTCGCTCAAACACCCCTCGCCCAAACACCCCTCACCGAAATCCCCCTCACCGAGACCAGCGTCGGTCAAGCACGCATCGCCGGAGCCAACCGCAGGGAGGCGGGGCCCGCGCCGATCCAATTCCACACCATCCCACCCGAGGATCCAGCGGTCTACGACATGATCTGCGCGGCCGACACGATCGGCGTCTTCCAGATCGAGTCGCGGGCCCAGATGTCGATGCTCCCGCGCCTTCGACCGCGGTCCTTCTACGACCTGGTCATCGAAGTGGCGATTGTGCGTCCCGGTCCCATTCAGGGGGACATGGTCCATCCCTACCTGCGGCGCCGCAACGGCGAGGAGCCGATCGTCTATCCCGATGAGGCAGTCCGTCAGGTGTTGGGCAAGACCCTCGGCGTCCCGCTCTTTCAGGAGCAGGCGATGGCACTGGCGATCGTGGCCGCCGGCTTCACGCCCGGCGAGGCCGACCAACTCCGTCGGGCCATCGGAGCGTGGAAACGGCGCGGCAGCAGGCTCAGCGAATTCGCCGCCAAGCTTGAGCAGGGAATGCTCGAGCGCGGCTACACCCAGCAGTTTGCCCAGCAGGTCTTCCGGCAGATCCAGGGCTTCTCCGGCTACGGATTTCCGGAGTCCCACGCCGCCTCCTTCGCCCTTCTGGTCTATGTCAGCGCCTGGCTCAAGTGCCATCACCCGGCGGCCTTTGCGGCGGCGCTCATCAACAGTCAGCCGATGGGGTTCTATGCACCGGCCCAGATCGTCCGCGATGCCCGCGAACATGGCGTCGAGATTCGAGCCGTCGACGCCAACCTCAGCGGTTGGGAGTGCGCCCTCGAGCGGATCGCCTCCGACGCGATGCCGAGGGACTTCGAGCAAGGGGCAACGCCTGGCGCTGGGAGCCTTCAAGCCTGGGAGGACGAGGGGCCGGGCCCATCGATGTTCCGTTCGCCCGCGCCATTGCTCGATCGGCCGGTGCGCATCAACTCGCGACGGCAGCGCGAGCTTCTTCGGGATCCCCTGATGTGCCTGCCCTCATCGCGTCACTCGGTTGCCCAGGACCAGCCGGCGCTTCGGCTGGGCATGCGGTTGGTGCGGGGCCTGCGCGGCGACGAGGCCGAGCGGATCGTGGACGCCGTTCGGCGGGCCGGCCCCTTCGGGACCATTCGCGATCTTTGGCGGGCCAGCGGCGTCGGTGTCCCGTCCCTTCGCCGTCTGGCCGCGGCGGACGCCTTCCGTTCCATGGGCCTCGATCGCCAGCGTGCCCTTTGGCAGATTCGCGCGCTGCGCGATGAGCCGGCGCCGCTCTTTGAACGACCGCAGGGGAGCCGTGACGCTCGCGACCGAACGGCACCGACGGCTCCGACCGTGCCGTTCGGCGGTCAGCAGGCCGCGCCGCCCGCCGTGCCCCGAAGTCCGTTGCCGCCGGTGCTGCCGATTGCCGCCGTTGCCCACGACTACACCGCCGTCGGTCTTTCGCTCAAGCGCCACCCGGCGGCGTGCATTCGCGAGCGTCTCGCCGCTCGGGGGGCGGTGCCATGCGCGGTGCTGCGCGACCCGACGCTGACGCCGCAGGGGACCTCGCTGGCCGTCGCCGGAGTGGTGTTGGTGCGCCAACGCCCCGCAACGGCCAAGGGAATCCTCTTCATGACCGTGGAGGATGAGAGCGGCATCGCCAACCTCATCCTGCGTCCCAAGGTCTACGAACGGTTTCGCCGGGCCGCCCGGCAGAGCGTCATGCTCATGGCGACGGGCACCGTGGAGCGGCGCGACGACGTCGTCCATCTCCTCGTCCGGCGTGTCATCGACGTGAGCGGCGACAGCGCCATCATCACCACCACCGAGGCGGGCGATCAGACAACAGCCACCATCGAGGTCGCGGCAAGGAACTTCCACTGACCACGCATCCATCAACCCGCGTCCTCTCCGCGATCGCCGCGGCGCGTGCGCCACCGACGAGCAAATCCCGCCACACGGCGCCTGCCGCGAACGGCGGCATGATCGCCCAAGCCGCGTCGGCCATGGACGAGACCGATCGACGAGCGCACTTCGACCGGACCGCACGCTCGCCCACGCGATCCCGCCGTCACGTGCCCGCCATCACATGCCCCGGACCCGGCATGCAGGTTCTTGAGCGCCCTTCCTCATACATCACACTCGCCGACTCCCACATCCCAACTCCGACTTCCCAACGCCCAACGCCCAACGCCCAACGCCCAACGCCCAACGCCCAACTCCCAACTCCCAACTCCCAACTCCCAACTCCCAACTCCCAACTCCCAACTCCCAACTCCCAACTCCCAACTCCCAACTCCCAACTCCAGCAGCCACCCCGGCCGTGTGTGCTGGAGTCCCTCCGTCACGGCGTTCGTGACACGACCCCGCCGGAACTGGATACGCTCGCACGAACCGCGAGGACTTCCGTGGCCGACGGCATCAGCCTTTCGATTGGAGCAAGCAGCACATGGACCGCGCAACAATCTCGACGCTTTGGGACGGAGCATTGACCCACGGATTGGGCTTCGCTCCGTGGAAGGATGTCCTCGTTGGCCTCTCCCCGGAACACGCTGCATGGCGACCGGGCAACGAGCGCCATTCCATCTGGGCTCACGTCAGCCATATCTGCTTCTGGCGCGAGTACATCGCCGCCGCTGCCCGCAAACACGCAGTGCCCAACGACGAGGAGATCAAACGTCTGCACTTCGCTGCCCCGGTCTCCGGGCTTGAGATCGTGCCGGCCGCGTGGCACCAGCTCCAGCATCGCTTCCTCGCGACCCACGCCCTCATGGCCGAGGTCTATCGCGACCCTTCCGCCGAAAGCGATTGGATGTGGGGACTCGTCGCCCACGACTCCTACCACGTCGGGCAGATCATGCTCCTGCGGGCGCTGCAGGGCCTCCGCCCGCTCATGTAGTCGTCTCGCACTCGCTTCAGTGCCCTCGAGAGTCGATCGCATTGGGCATGCCTGACCGGGATGGCTGAGGGCAGTGCTTTCGTCCCGCGTCGTGCATCGACC
This sequence comes from Phycisphaerales bacterium, assembly GCA_044220875.1. Taxonomy (GTDB): domain Bacteria; phylum Planctomycetota; class Phycisphaerae; order Phycisphaerales; family SM1A02; genus JAEUIT01. Next base: position 564,476 of record JBGAQH010000003.1, read on the forward strand.
CGCCTTGCGCGGTCGCCCGCCCTGCGCGATCGACTCATCCGGCGCCATCGCCCATCTCCTCGCCGTCGGCCAGTCCTGCAAGATCTCCCGACGCGCGGTCGTCAGGGCCCAAGTCCGGCGTCGCGCGTCGAGTATTGCGGCGCACTTGATCGGGCGAGAAGCCGAGATGGCCGGAATCTGCGGCCTGCATAGCGCCAGGCGCCCACCATCAGCAGCAACCCCACTACGGCAAGGCCAGCGGAGAGGGCAAGCGGTGGCCAGCGAAGCCCGTTCCACTCATGATCGAATCGGGAGAAGGTGCGAATCACCGCTTCGCCAAAGTAGGCCATGCCGGCAAGGAGGAAAGGCCGCCACTGTTGGGCGACGCTCGCGCAGGCGGTGACAAGCGACGCGCTCGCCAGCACCACCAGCCACGTCATCCATCCCGGCGAGGCATCCTCGTACTCAAGCCACGCCAGCGGCATGAGAATGAACGAGGGAACGATCCATCGTAGGGCTCGCGCACAGCGATCCCGAAGCGGCGTCGTGCGCCAGCTCAGCACCATCGAGAGCGCCAGAAGCCCGACCCCCGCGATGAGGAATGCCGCCGCCCGCTGTTCGACGGTGGGCGCAGCGACGCGCTTTGCATCGCCGAGCAAACGCGGCGCATCGAACCAGAATCGCTCGGGCGACCACCAGGCCATCATCGCCACCGCGAGAATCAGGCTCACCAGTCCCACCGCGAGCATCGCGCCGGCATCAGAAACGCGTGCCTTCCATGCCGCGTCGTGCGCCTCGAGCCGGTCGCGGGCATCGCGAATCCACCCGGCCCCGATCAGGCCCGCCGCGACAAGGAGCATCCACGCCGCCGCCCCGCCGCCGTCCATGCGTGTCGCCTCCTCGGGGAGGAACCAGCGCGTCCACAACGACCCCCACACCAGGAGCGACGCGCAGCATCCGAAGAACGCGAATGCCGCCGACGGCAGCAGCACGCGAAACGCCACCGCCAACAGCAGCCATGTGCCGCTCGCGAGGAGCATCTGATCGTTGGACAGCCCCAGTTCCGGATTCCCGACGAGCTGCGGACCGATGCCCTCGCGCGTCGATGCGAGCCAGAGATTGACGCGCATCACGTTCCACACCGACGCGGGAACCGCGACGCACGTCGTCAGGAGAAACCCAAACGCAATCCGCCACTCGCCTCGCCGATCGAGGACCACGCCGACGGCGCAGACCACCAGGGCCGTCGCCAGCGGAACGATCCAAGCCATCGCCGGAGCAATCGACTGCCACGCCCGCTCGCTCCACCACGCCCCGACCGTCATCGACAGCAGGATGAGCCAACCGCCGAGGTAGAGACTCACCTGCGACGGACTCAGCCGCCTGCTCTCCAGAATCCACGGTGACTCGGGCCGCTTGAGGTTTCCCAAGAGTCGCGCCAGGCTTCGGGCCTCATCCTCGGTGGCCATCCCTTGCTTCCGCCAGCGGTCGATCGCCTGCACCGTGCCGTCGACTTGCTCGGCGAATTCCTCGAGCAACTGCCGTGGCCGTGCCAGCACGGGCTTCCCCTCGAGAAACCGCCGCAGGTCGTTGGCCAGCAGGGCCGCGTCGGAGTACCGCCGTCGCGGATCGGGGTCGAGCGCCACCAGACAGATTCGCTGGATCGCCGGATCGATGTCGGGATCGATCGATTCCGGCAGCGCCGGCCGACCCTCGCGGGATTGGGCGATCAGCTCGGCCGAGGACGCGCCCTCGAAGGGCCTCCGACCGGTGATGAGCTCATAGAGGAGGACGCCCAGGGCAAAGACGTCGGCGGAGGGCTCGATCCGCGCGCCGGGGGTGAACTGCTCCGGCGCGGACCATCCCGGCGTTCCGCCGGCAATCCGATCGGTCGCGGCCTCGACGCGGCCTTGGGCAAGCCCGAAGTCGACGACGATCGCCTCGCCGCTCGCATCGACGATGATGTTCGCCGGCTTCAGGTCCAGGTGCAGGAGGCCCGCCGAGTGCATCGACGCGACGGCGCTCACGACGCGGGCGAACATGCCGATGCGATCCTCCCGCCCGACGGTGCGGCACCACCGCGAGAACTCGAGGCCCTGCACCCACTCCATGACCAGGAACGGTCGCCACGCCGCGACGTCCGCGCCGGCCGGCACGTCGAGCGACGCCTCGATCAGCCTGCAGACGCCGGGATGGCGGAGCGCGGCCATCGCCCGTGCCTCGCGGACGACCGCGTCCCGGCTGCGCTGATCCAATCCCTGGCCGGGACGCGCCTCGCGCAGGAACTTGATCGCCACGCGCCGCTGGAGCACCGTGTCGATCGCCTCAACCACCTGGCCCATGCCGCCGGATCCGGCCAGCGCCACGACGCGATAGCGCGTGCCGACCCGTCGCTGCGCCTCGTCCGCCGAGGTCACCTTGTGCTGGCCACCTTCCTCGGGCGTCGGCGCCGTGAAGAGGGATCCGGTGTTCGGAATGGCGGTCGGAAGGTCGCCCCGCGTGGTTTCCTCAGCCATGCCCGCATGCTACGGGATCCACTCCGCAAGGCATCCCTCCTCGTGTGGCGCCAATGTGCGAAACTGCCCGTGCCATGGCATCCCTCTTCGATCCGCTCACGCTCCGCGGGCTCACCCTCAAGAATCGCATCACCCTTTCGCCGATGTGCCAGTACGCATCGGAGGACGGCTTCGCCAACGACTGGCACCTCGCCCACTTGGGGGCCCGCGCGGTCGGCGGCGTCGGACTGCTGATCACCGAGGCGACCGGCGTTGAGGCTCGGGGGCGCATCACGCCCAATTGCCTGGGCATCTGGAAGGACGAGCACATCCCGGGGTTGCGCCGCCTCACCGACTTCCTTCGAGCCCGCGGCGCAGCATCGGGCATCCAGCTCGCCCATGCCGGCGTCAAGGCTTCGCGCCACCGCCCATTCAACCCCTCCCCAAACAGTTACGTCTCCGAGGAAGCGGGGGGCTGGCTGCCGGTCGGGCCAAGCGCCCAGCGATTCGACGGCGACGGCCCCGTGCCGCACGAACTCTCGATCCCCGAGATTCGCTCGATCCGCGACGCCTTCGCCGCCGCGGCGCTCCGAGCGGTGAAGTCGGGGTTCGATCTCATCGAACTCCACTTCGCCCATGGCTACCTCGGTCACAGCTTCCTCTCGCCGCTCATGAACCGCCGGACCGACGCCTACGGAGGCCCTTTCGACCACCGCGTCTCCTTCCTGCGCGAGACGGTGAAGTCGGTGCGCGAGACGATCCCCGCGACGATGCCGCTCGTCGTGCGCCTCTCCTGTTCCGACTGGGCAGAGGGCGGCTGGACGATCGACGAGTCGGTCGAACTTGCCGCGCTCCTTCGTCGCGACGGCGTCGACCTCATCGACTGCTCGAGCGGCGGCGCCTCGCGCACGGCCAAGATCACCACCGGCCCTGGCTATCAGGTGCCGTTCGCCGAGCGCATTCGCCGTGACGCGTCGATGCCGACCGGCGCGGTCGGCATGATCACCACGGCGGAGCAGGCCGAGGCAATCATCCGCGACGGCAAGGCCGACCTCGTCCTTCTCGGTCGGGAGCTCCTCCGTGACCCCCACTGGCCGATGCGGGCGTGGATGACGCTGAAGCCCTCCCCCCCGGCACCCATCGCCCGCGAGTATGCGTGGGCCCTGGCCGAGACGCGGCGTTGACGCCGCATTCGGGCGGCGGGGAGTCCGGCGGCGATGAGAAAAACCAGGGATGAAGTTCTGCGCCCCGAGTCGACGGGGTGCGTGGTGGCGTTGACGGGCGCCGCAGAGGCGTCTCTCCCACGACAGCAGACTCCACGCATCACCTCAAGGAATACGCCATGCTCACGCTCTCGACCGTCGTTCTCGCCTCGACCCTCGCACTCGTTCCCGCCAACGGCCGCAACGCTCCGACCAAGGAAGTCGGCGGCGGCGTTGCCGGCGCAGTCTGCGCCTGCACGGGGGACATCAATGCCTCCGGCACCGTGGACGCCTCGGATCTCGCCCTCCTGCTCGGCGGTTGGGGCGGGTCCGGCGCCGGCGACCTCGACGGCAACGGCTCGACCGACGCCGCGGATCTGGCGCTTCTCCTCGGCGCCTGGGGGCCCTGTGCCTCGGCCCCGGCCAACGACCTCTGCCAGAACTCGATCGAGATTGGCGAGGGCCCGACCGCGTTCTGCACGCTCGGCGCCAACACCGACGGCCCCGCCTACGCCGCCGGCTCAAGCTGCGTCGAATTCGGATACGCCAACGTCTATGGCGACGTCTGGTACACCTACTCCCCGCTCGGCGATGGCGACCTCACGCTCTCGACCTGCGGCTCCGACTTCGACACCCGCCTGGCCGTCTACGGAACCGTCTTCCCCGGCACGATTGGATGCCCGGGCGGCCAGATCTCCCTCGTCGGCCTGCTCGGCTGCAACGACGACGACGCGGCCTGCGGTTTCGCGTCGAAGCTCACCGTGCCGGTGAAGGCCGGGCACCAGTACAAGATCCGCGTCGGTGGCTTCAACGGATTCACCGGCACCGGCGTCCTCTCCCTCTCCTTCCTGTCGGCCGGCTCGAGCTGCCTCCACGCCATCCAGCTCAACGACGTCGATGGGCTCACCGTGTACGGCACCACGGTCGACAACGACGCCGGCGCCGATCTCTCGCCCTGCGGCACGAATGACACGGTGGGCGAGTGGTACTCCTTCGAGAGCACCTGCGGCGGGCCGAACGCGACGATGACGATCTCGACCTGCAACGACGGCACCGACTTCGACACCGTGGTGAGCGTCTGGAAGCAGGGGCTGAACGGCTGCACGAGCCAGTTCATCGACTGCAACGACGACACCAACACCGCGACCTGCCAGCTCAACGGCTTCCCGCGGAAGAGCCGGGTCACCTTCTACACCGAGCCGGGCGCCATCTACATGGTGCGCGTCGCCGGCTACCAGGGTGCGAAGGGGCACTTCGGCCTGAGCTTCACCGCCGACAACTGCAACAACTGAGTCACGGCATTCGGGATCGACGCATCCACAGGGCCCGCGCTACGGCGCGGGCCCTGTCTGCGTTGTGGGATCGCGGCGGTCAGAAGGACCAGGAGCCAAGCAGGATTGCCAGGTCAGCGCCGTTGGTGGTGCCGTCCCCGTTGAGATCCGCAGCGCCGGTGCCCCAGCCGCCGAGCATGACCGCGAGGTCGGCGCCGTTCACCACGCCGTCGTTGGTGAAGTCGGGGCCGTGCGGGTCATCGAAGGTCGCGAGGAACGCTCCCGCCGTCGTGCCGTTGAGGACGCCACGGAAGATCACGTGGGTGCCGTTGGGACTTGCCCAGAAGCCACGGCTGATGCCGCCGGTTGACGTGGTGCTGGCGAGCGACGTGAGCGTCTGACCCTCGATGGTCGTGACGCCCTTTTGGGCCACGACCTCCTGGTCGCGGAAGAGCGCGGCATTCGTCGCGGTTGCGCCGGAGAGGGACGCGTACCAGATGGCCCGATCGCTGTTGTCGAGACGAACAGGGGCGGTGCCGAATCCGGTGATCGTGACGCCCGGGAGCTTGCCGGGAGTGTCGCCTTCGCGAACGTACACGAGGCCGTCCTTGACCAGGGCCAGATCGGAGGCCGGATCGCCGCTCAGCGTCACCGCAAAGAGGACATGCCCCGCGTCGTTCACGTCGACGCGGGTTGCGGTACCGATGTTCGCGTAGTTTCGTCCCGCGATCGAGGAGGGGCCGCCCTTCTGGGCGATGAGCGTTCCGTTTCGATAGAGCGCGCCATTGCTGGTCGTCGAACCGGTCAGGCTGGCCGAGTACACGACGTCACCCACGCCGTTGATCGCGACGTTCTCCGGTCCGTTGCCGAAGTCGACCACCGCCTCGCTCTGTCCGGGGAGCACGTCGCCTTCCTTGGCGATGAGCGTCTCGGTGTGGCTCGCTCCATTGCTCGCGCCATCCACGCGCACGATGACCCGGTCGGAGGTGGACGGAATGGCCGGATCGTCGACGGCGCCGACGAAGAAGAGCCGGTCGCTTCCGTCGAGCCGCGACTCGGCGAAGCTCATGTAGGGCGAGTTCGGCGTGAGACCTGCCGCGGTGCACAGGTCGCTTTCCCGGATCACGACCGAAGCGCCGACGAAGAGACCTGAGTTCAGGTTGGCGGGGACGCCGCCGCCGATGCCGAGGTCCCAGCCGATCAGTCCCGTGGGGGAGAGGAAAACCGAATCGAAGGCGCCCATCGTCGTGCCGGGAGGCGTCAGCAGCGCCTGGCCCTCGCGGAATGCGACCGCACCGTTGACGATGACCACGGCGTCGGTCAGTGTGTTGGCCTGGTCGGTGTCGACCTCGACGCTCCAGTCGCCGTTGTCGTTCACGCTCACCGATTCGATGAGCGTCACCGCGCCGATGCCGGGGAGAATGTCGCCGACGCGCACCAGCGGAACGATGGTGACGGCGCCATCAGCGGACGACCGACCGATGGCGCAGGCGATGAGAACAAGGCTCGTCAGGGACCTGCGCATGACCGTGGCTCCTTCTCTGCGCTATGGGGTGACCCGGGACGCGGGGCACTCGTGCGGCCGCCTCCGTTGGGAAGCGCTCCCCAACGTCACAGCGGGCCACGCGCGATTGTCGTGCAATCGGGGGCGGACGGGAAGCGGGATTCAGGGCGAAGCGCGCCGAAGCCGGCGGGGTGGTTGATTCCTACCGGTTGCGGGGGCGCCGGCAGGTCATGCCGCACGCCGCATCGAGGTGCGTTGCTGGGCGGTGCGTTGCTGGGTGGCGCGCCGCTGGGTGGCGCGCTGCGGGGCATCGGTCGAACGCTGCTCGCGGTGCACGAGGCTGATGCTCTCCGAGACCTGCTGGCTGTTCCGCGTGACGCCGGCGATGCTGGTGGCGATCCCCTGGGTCGCCGTCGCCTGATCGGCCACGGCACGCGAGATTGCGTCCGCACTCTGCGAGACGTGTTCGACGGATTCGTTGACCGTGGCGATGAGCTCGACGACGTGGGTCAGGATCTCGCGCATGCAGGTGATCTGCTCGCCGATCTGGCCGCTGGCCTTGGAGACGCTCTGGGAGAGGTCTTGCACCTCGCGGGCGACGATCGCGAACCCGCGTCCGGCCTCGCCGGCCCTCGCCGCCTCGATGCTGGCGTTGAGGGCCAGCAGGTGGGTTTGCTCGGCAATGGTGCTGATGACGGCGATGATCTTGCTGACTTCCTTGGTCGTGTTGCCGAGCTCCTTCACCTTGGCGTCGGCCTCGGCGACCTTGCGGACGACCGTCTGGCTCTCGCGGAAGGAGTCGCTGGCCTGGGCCACGATCTCGCGTCCCTCGGCGTCGAGCTGTCCGCACGCAGTGGCCACGGAACCCACGTTCGATGCCGTCTCGCTCGCCAACGCGGCGACACGGGCAAGCTGCTGGCTTGAGGTCCGCATCGTCCGGCCCGCCTGATTGATGACCAGGGCGCTCTGACGGTACGTGCCGTGCATGCCTCGAAGAAGAATGGGGCGGTGAAACTGATCCTGACTGCAGTGCGACATGGCCGCGGCGGCCTCGCGCACGAATGCGTCGGACATGTCGAGCAGGTGATTGATCGATCGTCCCACCGCGCCGAGCTCGGAGTCACGGTAGGCCAGGAGGATGCGGGCCTCGTTGTCACCGCGGGCGGCGCGGGCGCACACCTGCACGATTTCCTGCATCAGGGCCCGCTCGGAGCTTTCCGCCTTGCGTCCCCAGGGCAGGCGAAAGCGAGCGGCGAGGCGTTGGAGGAACGAAGGTCGCTTGGTCATGCAGCGGCATCCAACGTGGTGTGGCTCGAGAGGCTGAAGACGAACTGGCTGTAGGTCAGGCCGCTGGTGCGGAGAAGATCCAGCACCGCGCGAGTGCTTGCCTCGATCCCGGCCCGAGGATCGGAATGGCTCGCCTCGATCGAGCGAAGCTGGGCGTAGAGCGCCTGGACCTTCGGCAGCGCGTCCGGATACGGGACGCGACGGTTCGAGTGGTAGCCAATGTGCTTGCCGTGCTCGTCGTAGCTCGGCGTGACGTGCGTGAAGACCCAATAGTGGTCGCCGTTCTTGGCCTGGTTCACGACGTAGGCGAAGATCTCCTGCTGCTGCTCGATCGTGTCCCAGAGCAGCTTGAAGACGCATCGCGGCATGTCGGGATGCCGAATCAGGTTGTGCGGCTTGCCGACGAGCTCTGCCGCGGAGTATCCGGAGACGCGCTGGAAGACGTCGTTGGCGTAGGTGATCACGCCTGCAAGATCAGTCTTGCTGACGATGATCTCCTCCTCGCTGAACCGCGCTTCACGTCCAGATGGGGGGGTGTCGAGGCGTCGCATGGTCGGGTGAGGTGCTCTTTGTGAATGGATGGGAGCACCTGCGTCATCGGACGCTTTCCCGTCACCCCAAAGCGCGACCGTCTCTGACGGCGACTTTCAAGGCCACGTGGGCGGGCGTGTCTGCCACGCGCGCAGCCGCGAAACGCACCATTCGCGGAACCCGGAGGAGTGGTCAGTGAGAGGTCCCGAGGAGCGCGCCGCGCGGGGCTATGCAGTCAACTCCCGATGTGGAACTCTCAACGAGAGGATTGGTTATAGTTCGACGTTCCGGCGAGATCCGACGCTGTTCGGGCCTCGCGGACACCTTGGTCTGCCGCTGTGCGTCTCGTTCGGTCGAGGCTTCGACGGCGGACACTCCTTGGGGACCTCTGCGTCCCGAGGCCTTTTTTGGGGGTCTCATGCAACTTGCCGTGGCAAAGGAATCGGCTCGGGGCGAAACCCGAGTCGCCCTCGTGCCGGAATCGGTGAAGAAGCTCGTGGCTGCGGGCTATGCCGTGGCCGTTGAAACGGGCGCCGGATCCGCCGCACATTTCTCTGACGAGGCGTACCGGGCGGTCGGAGCGACGATCGCCGCCGACGCCCGTTCGCTTCTTGCCTCCGCCGACATGCTTCTCTCGGTCGGCCCGCCCAGCGTCGAGTCGATCCAGCTGATGCGGTCGGGGGCGTACCTCCTCGGCTCGCTCTTTCCCAGCCGTCACCCGCAGATCGTGCGGGCGCTGGCGGAGCGGTCGGTCACCGCGTTCTCGACGGACGCAATTCCGCGCACCACGCGGGCCCAGGCGATGGACACGCTGTCGTCCATGGCCAACATCGTCGGCTATCGCGGAGCGCTCATCGCCGCCCTGGAGCTCTCGAAGTACACCCCGATGTTCATGACCGCCGCGGGAACGATCCTGCCCGCGAAGATTTTCGTCATCGGCGCCGGCGTCGCCGGCCTTCAGGCGATCGCGACGGCGCGCCGCCTCGGGGCCCAAATGTCGGCGACGGACGTGCGTCCGGAGGTGAAGGAGCAGATCGAGAGCGTCGGCGCGAAGTACGTCGGCATCGAGCTGAAGCAGAGCGCTTCGGCCGGCGGCGGCTACGCGAAGGAACTCTCGGAAGAGGACAAGGCGCGACAGCGCCAGCTGCTGGCAGAGCAGTGCGCGATCTCCGACGCGGTGATCACCACGGCCCTCATCGGCGGCGTCTTCGCCCCGAAGCTCATCTCCGCCGAGATCGTGCGCAAGATGCGCCCGGGCTCGGTGATCGTCGATCTCGCCGCCGAGGGCGGCGGCAACTGCGAACTGTCCGTGCCGGGCTCGACCGTGGTCGAGGGCGGCGTGACGATCGCGGCACCACTCAACCTTCCGGCGAAGATGTCCACCGACGCAAGCACGCTCTGGTCACGAAACCTCACGAATTTCATGACCACCTTCACCAAGGACAAGGCGTTTGTGTTCGACCTCAACGACGACATCCAGCGCGGCGCGATCGTGACCCACGCCGGCGAAGTGCTCCACGCCAAGGCCAAGGAGGCGATCGCTTCCCTCCAGACCGCCGGCGCGGGCCGCACCACCTGAGACTCCCATGACAACCCTGCTTTTCCGACTGACCACCGTGCTCGCTGCGGCCCCGGTCGTTCGACCGACGGACGTCGCCGATGCGCATCCAGCGGCCGCCCATGGCGGTGACCTGGATCTCGTGTCGATGCTCTTCGTGTTCATGCTGGCGACGTTCATCGGGATCGGCGTCATCCGCCGCGTCTCGCGCCTGCTGCACACGCCCCTCATGTCGCTGACCAACGCGATCTCCGCGATCGCCGTCGTCGGCGCCCTCATCATCGCCGGCGGCGAGGACTATCCGACGCCCATCAAGGCGCTCGGCGCCATCGCCCTCTTCGCCTCCATGACCAACATCATCAGCGGCTTTCTCATCACCGATCGCATGCTGAAGATGTTCAAGTCCCAGCAAGGAGCGAAGTCATGAGCATGACCACCGCCATCGAACTTGCGTATCTCCTCGCGACGGGACTCTTCGTCCTCTCGCTCCACTGGATGTCCGATCCGAAGACCGCCCGTCAGGGCGTGCACTCGGGCATGCTGGCGATGCTCATCGCCGTCCTGGCGACATGGGCGAAGCCCGAGGTCTCCTTCCACTCCGACTTCGTGCGCCATGCGTGGGTCGTGGTGCCGCTGCTGCTGGCGATATGGCCGGGTGTCTGGCTTTCGCTGGTCCCGATCACCGCCGTGCCGCAGCGAACCGCGCTTTCCCACGCCTTCGGCGGGCTCGCCGCCGGTCTGGTCGGCACCGCGAAGTACTTCTACCTCACCGGCAATCACTCACTCACGCCCTTCCTCATGACCGCCATCGTGGCCGAGGTCATCCTCGGCTTCCTGACCTTCACCGGCAGCATCATCGCCGCCGCGAAGCTCCAGGAGGTGAAGTGGATTCCACAGCGACCGTGGATCTACCCCGGCCAGAACGTCGTCAACCTCATCGCGTTCGGCGTGGCGATCGTGCTCGGTGCCGCACTCATCGTCAACCCCGCGGCATCGTGGGGCCCCTGGGCCTTCGGCGCCGTCATCTTCCTCGCCCTGAACTTCGGCTGGATGCTGGTGATGCCCATCGGCGGCGCCGACATGCCGACGGTCATCGCGATCCTCAACGCCTACGCGGGCCTTGCCGCGGTGGCGATGGGCTTCGTCCTCAACAACAAGCTGCTGATCACCGCCGGCGCACTCGACGGTTCGAGCGGTCTCATCCTCTCGATCATCATGTGCAAGGCGATGAACCGCTCCTTCGCCAACGTCCTCTTCGGCGCCTTCGGACAGGTGCAGCAGAAGGCCGCGGGCGGCGAGCAGAAGGTCTACAAGCCCGAGACGCCGGAAGGCGCTGCCCAGATCATGGAGCAGGCCGCCTCGGTGGTCATCGTGCCCGGCTACGGCCTTGCCGTCGCCCAGGCCCAGCACAAGGTGCGCGAGCTCTACGATCAGCTCAAGAAGCGGGGGATCACCGTGCGATTCGCGATCCATCCGGTCGCGGGACGCATGCCCGGCCACATGAACGTGCTCCTGGCCGAGGCGGAAATCCCCTACGACGACATGGTCGAGATGGAGGAGATCAACGGCGACATGCCGCAGTGCGACGTTTGCCTCGTGCTCGGCGCCAATGACGTCGTGAACCCGGCCGCCCGATTCGATACCGCAAGCCCGATTTACGGCATGCCCATCATCGACGCCGACCGCGCCCGCGCGGTCTTCGCGGTGAAGCGCAGCAAGAACCCGGGATTCGCCGGCATCGACAACGAGCTCTACTTCCTCGACAAGACCTTCATGCTCTTCGGCGACGCGAAGGCCGTCGTCGGCGAACTCGTGAAGGCCCTGACCCCCCAAGTCGGTCACTAGTCGGTCACTCATCGGCCACTCGTCGGTCTCCAACGGACCGACGGCAGAGCCATGCCGAGATGCACGCCGCCCCGCCCCGGTCACCAACCGGGGCGGGGCGGTTGCCTTCTGTTGTGCCGGAAGGCGTACGGTCCGCGGTGGTCGCGTCCGATCAGCCGCCCGTGCCGATGGTCACCTCGCCGCCGCGCCGCCCGGCCCGGACCAGGATCGGGATCGCCATGACGAAGGCCACGAACGAGATCGCCCCGACGATCGACACGAGAAGGATCACGGTGAACCGGTCGATCCCACGCTGCAGCTCGCCTGATCATGCCGCGGAAGCGCATTGCCGCAGCGAACCCCCGGACGAGGCCGATCGCGATGACCCAGAGGATCGACGCGCCGGCTGGCGTGTCGCGGCAGGGCCCGCCGATCGCCACACCACGGGACATCATCGACGGCATCAGGGACGCGGTCCCGCGCGAGCGGCCGAGGGGCACGCCGCCGGTGGCGAGGATGACGAGGTCTTGCATCACGGTGGCCCGGGGCCGTGGCGCCGACGCGTTCGCTGAAGCGCGCCGCGGTCGACCACTTCGCCGAAAACACCACTGGCCAATGTCGCGCACGCGAGACGAGGACGGTGGCCAGCAGACCGGGACGGTCGATGCCAACGCAATGAACTCCCGCCGGGCATGAGCGCCCTTCGCGGCGGCCCTGAAGACTGCGATGGCGCGCATGCCGATCGAGCTGCCGAAGGCGAGCTCGGCGGCTGCGATGGCGGTGAGCGTGGCGACCAGTGCCGAATCCCGCACGCGGGGCCTGCCCGAATGTGGCGGTGGCGTCGGTGCTTCCATGGGGCTCGCTCGCTGGGGAGCATCATCGCCCATTCGCACCGCCGTATCTGACTCCGCGCACACAACAGCCCCGCGCATTCGCGCGGGGCTGTCTTCACCATGTCAGGCGGGCGGTGGAGGGAGCCGCCGGCCTCGTCGGGTGGTCTGTGAAGGTGATTACTTTGACGTGTGGGACGCGGGAGACGTGGGGGCGGCAGGTGCGGCGGGTGCGGCCGGCGCGGCCGCATCGCCCGACTCGTGCACGAATCGACGGAGCGACTCGTGATAGTGGCTGAGGGCCTTGGCGGTGTCGCCCTGCTTCTCGTAGATCTGTCCGAGGTAGTAGTGAATGAGCTCCGGATTCGGATTGAGGCTGATCGCCTCCTCGAGAATTGCCTTGGCCTCGTCGAGCTTGCCGCGCTGGAAGAGGATGATCCCCTTGAGCTGCTTGGCCCGGCGGTTGTCGGGCTGGGCCTCGAGAATCTTCTTCACCTGACCGTCGGCGCCGTCGAAGTCCTTCGCGGCGAGGGCGAGCTCGGCCAGGTCGAGAACGATCTCGCGGTTCTCCGGATCGTTCTGAAGGGCCTTCTGCAACTCATCCTTGGCCGCGTCGAAGCGGCCCTTCTCGCGGAGCGAGCGGGCCAGCGCCCGGTGCGCCGAGGCGACGCTCTTCGGCGAGCTGTCGCTGGCGGGCTGCTCGCTGAGGCGCTTGGCGAGCTCGTCGTCGCTGATCATGCCCAACGCATGGCGGATCTCGGCGTCGAGGACATGCTTGTACTTCGTGTCATGCAGGGCGATGACGTTGGCGAGCTTGCCGTCCTTGCTGATGATGACCGTCGTCGGGAAGACGATGAGGCCGAGCTTCGCATAGAGGGTCCGGTCCGCGTCGAGGGCGAGCGGCGTGCGGATGCCGCGGTCCTGGCGGAATTTCTCGAAGTAGGCCTTCTGGATCGCGTCGGCGGTGACGTGCACCATCTTCACCTGATCGGAGGCCAGGTCATGGACGACCGCATCGGAGTCCATGGCGGCAAGCTCCGAGCGCCGCTGTTCGGCGGAGAGGCAGAGCAGGACGACGACCGAGCCCTTCAGGGACTCGCTGTCGACGGTGCTGCCGTCGATTGCGGGCAGGCGGAAGGCCGGGAAGGGCTCGCCCTGATGGATGTTGCGAAGGTTGTCGGCGAGGCAGCGGGCCGAGACGGTCGCTGCGAACAGGATGGCGATGAGCGTCAGGATGAGTCTTCGGTGGGAGAGCATGTTTCGCTCCTCTCCAGCGGCCTCGGGGGGGGGCCGCGTGGATGTGCATTACGGACGAACGGGTGCGGACGTGGAGGTCTTTTTTGGTGGATCGGCGCGGGTGCCGGGGGCGAGATCCTTGCCCTTCCAGTCGCCGTCGCGGGCGCCTGGCGGCGGGGGCGGATGCGGAATCGCGTTCACGCGGTTGTACTGGTACGGCACATGGCAGCCGCCGGCGCAACTGCCGCCGTCGGGCATGGCGGTGAAGCCGATCGGCAGCTTCCATCCGCCGGGGCCGAAGGGGACATCGTCGCGAATGTGCTTGTCGCGGTTGGCGGCGTGCGCGTCATGGCACACGCGGCAGGAACGCCCCTTGGTGTCCTTGTTCACGTGGACGTAGTGGAGATTCGTCGTGCCGTTCCGGAAGCCGGTTGCGGAGTCGGTCGTCGGCAACAGGACGAGTTGCCGGTCGTGGCAACTGAAGCAGAGGGCGTACGCCGACTCGCCGAAGGGGTAATAGAGGTCGGAGGGATATTCGTTGGTGAGCAGCCGTCGATGGCCGCCGCCGTGAATCTCGTGGCACTCGACGCAGCCGCGCTGGGTGATCGCGCCGTGCAGGCTCTTGCCGCTCTCGATCACCTGCTTCATGTTGGCCAGCGTCGTGCCGTCGTCGAGCTTGATCGGCTGGTTGTGGCACTCGAAGCAGAGCTGCTTCACGTCGGAGCGGAGGAGCGACGCATGCGTGCCCGCGTGGGGCATGTGGCAGTTGAGGCAAGAGCGCTTCGTGGTCACCGCGGCGTGCTGGGTCGATGCCGAACTGATCGTGTCGCCGATGTCCTTGTGGCACTGCAGGCAGAGCTTCGAGGGCTCCTCGACCAGAATCGCCGGGTTGTCGGTGGCGTGCGGGTCGTGGCACACGCGGCACTCGCCCAGCGCCGGAGCGTGGACGACGGGGCTGTTCTCGATCTCCATCGCCGTGCGCACGTGGCAGGTGAGGCAGAGGTCGCGGCCTTCGGCGTTGAGGAGCTTGGGCAATCGCGAGGCATGCGGCTCATGGCAGGCGCCGCAGGCGCCGACCGAGGCCGGGCCGTGCACGCGATCGTGGGCGCCGGTCATGTCCTTGTGGCAGGCAAAGCACGCATCGGCGTAGCGCTCGCCACGAAGGAGGCGGGCCTCGGTGCTGCCGTGAGGGTCGTGGCAGGAGAGGCAGTCGCCCTTGGCGAAGGGTTCGTGGACGACGGGGCGGTCGGCGGTTTCCTGGGTGTGGCAGAGCGAGCACATCTCCTGGCGGCTGGCCACCGCCTCGAAGCGGTGTTTCGCCGGATCGGTCAGCCGGTGGCATCCGTCGCAGCCATTCACCTGCACTGGCCCATGCAGGAAGGGACGTTCCTTGATGCCCGGGTGGCAGGTCGGCGTGACGCATCCCTCGCGCGGAATCACGCTGGTCGGCGCCGCCTCGGTCGAGCCGGATGTGTCGAGCGTTGCCCGCGGCGGATCGCCGGTCGGCTTCTTGTCGAGCTGCTGCGGCCCACCGAACAGCGCGGCCGTCACCGCGATGGACAGGATGAGGATGGCGAGCGAACGTGCGATCACTTGGCACTTCCTTCTTCTTCGTTGGCTGCGTTGTCGGCGTTGGATCGTGAGGGAGCATTGGGTGCGGAGGCTCCCTCGGCGGACCGGCTGTAGGCGAGTCGCTCGTGGCAGCCCGGCGCACAGCTGCCGCCGTCGGCGGTGAGCTGGAACTTCATGGGCATCGCCCATCCAGATCCCTGGTAGTTGACGGTGGTGGCGATGAGTCGGGGCAGCGATCCGGCATGGGCGGCGTGGCAGGAGCCGCAGCCGCGGGACTTCTGGTCGCCGCGGAGGTGGACCTCGTGCAGATTGCGTTCGCCGTTGCGGAACTGCGTGGTGCCTTGGGCCTTGATCAGCGTCGGATCGTGGCAGGAGAAGCAGAGGGCGTAGTTCCGCACGTCGTTGGGGCCGGCGAGCGCGTCCGGCGAGACTTCCCTGAGCAGTCGGGCATGCTCGCCGCCGTGCATGGTGTGGCAGGCGCTGCAGTCCCCGTGGCGGACCGCGCCATGCACGACGGGCGAGGAGGTCAGCGACTCGCCCATCGCCGGAATCGTCCGGCCGTCCGCGGCCGTCACCGATTTCGCGTGGCAGGAGAGGCAGACATTCATTTGCGAGTCGCGGAGCATCTTCGGATGCGACGAGGCGTGCGGGTCGTGGCAGGAGACGCACTGATCGCCCTTGAGCACCGCATCGTGCGAGACATGGGCGCCGCTCACCGTCGAGCCGATGGTCGGGTGGCAGGTGACGCAGAGGTCGCGCGGCTGGGCCAGCAGCAGGTGCTTCTGGTCGGCGCCGTGCGCTCCGTGACAGGCAAGGCAACCTCGCTCGACGTTGCAGTGCGAGTAGGGTGCGATCTCGACTGCGTCGGCGACGTCGGCGTGGCATTGCCGACAGTGGTTCGCCCCCTCGCCGCCGGTGAGGAGCGAGCGATGGTCGGAGCCGTGGGGCTCGTGGCAAGAATCGCAGCGATCGGCGGCGTAGGGCTTGTGGAGCTCCGTCGCCGTCGAACGCGGATGGCACTGAAGGCAGGTCTCGCCGAGCGACGCGGTCCGCAGCAGTCCCTTGGCCTTCGAGCCGTGCGGGTCGTGGCAGGCGAGACAGCCATCCTCGCTCATCGCCCGATGCTGCACCGGACTGTGCGTGGCGGTGTCGTGACAGGAGGCGCAGATGCCGTCCTTGGCGCCGCCGGTCTGCGCGAGCACCGGGAAGACATGGCCGCCGCTGTCGGGAGCGTGGCAGGTCTCGCACGCCCCTTGGGACATCGCCGCGTGCTGGACCGGTGCATTGGCGAGCGACGCATGGCATTCGGAGGTGAGGCAGCCCTCCTTGAAGGTCACGACCGCCGTTGGCTTCGGCGCGGGACCCGCGACGAGATGGGCCTCCGACGCCGAACCCGTGTCGGGCGTGGGTTGCGGAGCGCGAAGGACGCGCCACGCCACGAACGCGACGACGGCCATCGCGGCGACCGAGAGTGCCGTCGCGAGCCGGGCATGCTGCCTGATGGCCGGGCCTGGCGTCAGGTGAGGCCTCCGATCAGGATCAGGCCCAGGAGCAGCAGGCCAAAGCCGACGGAGATCACGGCAACGGCGACGATGGCGGGACGGCGCGAGCGGTCCGGCGCCGGAACGCGCAGCGACTCAAGTCGGCCTGTCGCCACCAGTCGTGCGTACTCTTCGGGTCGCTGCTCCTTGAGCTCGGCCTCGGGAAGGCTGCCGGTGAAAATGACCTCGTCGACCGGGAACGCGCCCGGCCTCAGATGGGTGTTGAAGAAGTGGATGGTGAAGATGAAGCCGATCGCAAGCAGGGCTTCGTATCCGTGCACGATCATCGAGACGTTGAAGATCCAGCCGGGCAGGAGCTTCGCGGCGAGCTCGGGGAACCACAGGAAGAGTCCCGACCCGCCGATGATCATCGAGCCGCCGACTTCGGCCCAGTAGTCGAACTTCTCCCAGTAGGTCCAGCGGTCGAATCGCGGGCGATGGGCGCCGCCGAGGAACCATCGCATCATGCCGAATGCGTCCTTCGCGTCCTTCCATCGCGGCATCAGGGAGTTGGGGCCGAAGAGCCATTCGCGGGCCGAGCAGGTTCGACGCATGAACCGCAGGCCGAGTCCGACGAAGTGCAGCGCGAAGTTGGCGATGAGGAGTGCAGCGAAGATCCGGTGGACGATGCCCGCGGCCTCGATGCCGCCGATTGCGTTGGCCAGCGTGCGGGCCCAGCGGTCCTCGGCGAAGACCAGCGGGATGCCGGTCGCGGTGAGGCCAAAGAAGGTGAGAGCGACGAAGGCGTGATTGATGCGGTCGAGGGTCGTGAAGCGGCGGATGGCCGTGGTCGCCGGCGCCGGGTGATGGAGCTTGCCCTCGGCTGCCAGTCGGCGCCGCTCCGCCGTCGATCGGATGAACCAGAGAATCGTGTGCACGCCAAAGGCCGTGAACACGGAGCTCATCATGATGACGAAGTAGATCCACACGCCGTGCAGCAGCGGGTAGTGCTTGCCGTCGCGGAAGTCGGCGTGGGGATCGAACTGCACGAAATTGGCGTTGGATCCCTGATGGCACTGTCCGCAGGTCTTGACGAGATTCTGCTGGGCGACGCGCGATGCCGGGTCGTCGAGCGGCCGAATGTCATGCGATCCGTGGCAGTCGCTGCATCGGGCGGCGCGCATGCCGCCGAGCTTGGTCACCTGGCCGTGGTAGCTCTCGAGGTAGCTTCGGTAGTAGGTGCCGATCCGGTCGTCGCCGGCGTCGGGACTGTCGTGGCAGTGGCCGCACTCGTTGAGGACATCGACCGCGAAGCTCGGGGCGGTGGCCTGGGTGATCTGGTGCGAGGTGTGGCAGTCGCTGCATACCGCGGCCTTGTCGATGCTCTCGGCGTGCTTGATGCCGTGCACGCTGGTGACGTAGGTCTCGAGCACGCCGACGTGGCACTTGCCGCAGGTCTGCGGGATGTTGACCCGACTCACCGAGGACGCGGGGTTCTTCGAGGGAAGGACGCCATGGGCGCCGTGGCAATCGGCGCAGGTCGCCGCGGTGAGGAGGCCGGCCTTCGAGACGGCTCGGGCGTGGGCGGACTCGAGGTAGTCGCCGACCCGCGCGGTCGGGTTGCTGTCCTGGGCGGTCGGCTTGTGCTGCTTGTGGCAGTCGCCGCAGAGGAACATCGAGTTGAGCTTGTGCTGCGGTGCGTTGCGGTCCTTCACCCGGAGGATGTCGTGGCCGCCGTGGCAGCTCGCACAACTCGGGGCGAGGGCGTTGCCGGCCAGCGCCGCGGCGTGGTGCGAGCTCTCCTCGTAGGCCTTCGCGGCATTCGCATGGCAACTCGTGGCGCAGGTCGAGAGCTGCAGCTTGGCCGCGTGCGGGAGCGAGGCCGCGTCGGTATGGCACTCGACACAGGTCGTCTTCGCATGCGGCCCGTCGGCGAATCGGCTGGGGTCGACGAGCAGTCCGGGTCGCGCCGCCGGCTCATCGCCCTTGAGCGGCTCGACCGCCTTCGTGGTGCCGGGCGCACCGTCGGTGCCGAGCCAGGTGCTCACCATCGAGCGGCGATCGGCAGGACCCATGGTGGCGATGTGCGGCTGGGAGTGGCACTGCAGGCAGCGCCGATTCGGATCGACGGGAGGGTCCTTCGAGCCCACCTGACCCAGGCACGCGGAGGCCGCAGCCAGGGAGAGTGCGAGGGCCAGCCACGTTCGGGACCGCGAGGTCATGAGCCGCCTCCGAGGCGCGAGGACATGGCGATCACGATCAGGAGCAGCAGGATAAGGCCGAGCCCGAAGGCGATGAAGCCAAGCGGATGAATGACGCGACGCCATTGCTTCCACTCGTCGCCGGTGCGGATCGAGTCGAGCGTCCCCGCCGCGACCAGACGGTCGTACCAGCGCTTCCGCTCGTGAAGCATCTCCGTCTTCGAGATGCGTCCCGAGAAGATCACCGAGTCGATCGGGAACTTCTCGAGCCGGAAGTGAACGTTGAAGAAGTGGAAGGTGAAGATGAACCCGGCCGCGAGCAGGGCCTCGTCGCTGTGCACGATGAGGGCGATGTTGATGATCCAGCCGGGCAGGATGTGCGTGACCGTCTCGGGGAACCACATGACGAGGCCGCTGATGCCGATCACGGCGACGCCCCAGAAGACGGCCATGTAGTCGAACTTCTCCCAGTAGGTCCACTTGTCGAACTGCGGCTGCGGGCCGCGGCCGAAGAACCACTTCTGGTGCGCCCACCAGTCACGGAGGTCCTGGATGTGCGGGTAGGGGAGATCGGGGCCGAAGACGACCTTGCCGAAGGCGATCGGACTGAACCGTCCCGTCGCGGGATTGCGGAACTTCGCGCGGTTGGCCCAGCCGCGCACGATGAGGCTGCCGATGTGCAGCGTGAAGTAGAGGAACGTGATGACCGCGCCGAGCCGATGCAGCTGGGCCGCGGCCTCCAGTCCGCCGATCCAGCGCACCATCTCCTTCGCCCAGGTCGTGTAGTAGAACTTGAGGGGCATGCCCGTCGCGACGAGCAGCAGGAAGCTCGTCATGACCAGGACATGCAGGAAGCGGTCGAAGGGCTTGAAGCGGACGAAGGACTCCTGGTCCTCCGCCATCTTCCGCTTCGCTTCCTTGAATGCCTTGTGGTCGCGGATGTACAGGACGGCGGAACGGGCGAACCACAGGATCGTGTGGGCGCCGAAGAAGAGGAACGTGCCGACGACCAGCATGGTCATGAACACGAACGTCCAGTACAGCCCCGGATACGCCGCGCGATTCATGTGGTCGGCGTGGGCGATGTAGTCGGTGAACTTCGCCGTCGCCGTCGGGTGGCAGGTCTGGCAGGTCTTGAGTTTCGCGTCACCGTGGAGACGGCTCCGCGCATCGGCGATCGGCACGATGTCATGATGGCCATGGCAGTCGTAGCACGCTGCGACCTTCGGCAAGCCCAGGGCGAGGGCCTTGCCGTGGAAGGTCTCGCGATAGTGTTCGACGCGGTCCTCGTGACACTTGCCGCAGCGGTCGCTGCTGTCGAGCTTGAAGGCGACCTTGTCGTGCTGGACGATCGAGTGCGAGGTGTGGCAGTCGGTGCACACCGGCGCGTCCATGTTGCCTTCAGCCGCGAGCTTCCCGTGGAGGCTCTGCTCGTAGATGTTCAGGATGCCGACATGGCACCGTCCGCAGGTGGTGTAGATCTTGCTGCGGTGGACCGGCGACTCGGGCGAACTCACCGGATGCACGGCGTGGGCCGAGTGGCAGTCGGAGCAGGTGGGGGCGGCGACGAGTCCCGCCTCGGCGATGGCCTTGCCGTGGGCGCTCTGGAGATAGGCCTCGATGTGGGCCTTCGGCGCATAGCCCGCCGGCGTCGGCTTCATGTGCCGTTCGTGGCAATCAGCGCAGAGGAAGATGCTGTTGAGCCGGTTCTGCGGCGAATGGCGATCGCTGACGGCGAGGATGCTGTGGCCACCGTGGCACGAGGAGCAGGTGGGGGCGAGCGGGTCGCCTCGCTTGAGCGCTTCGGCGTGGGCACCCGTCGGAAACGCCGCGGCGGCCTTCGGGTGACAGGTCGTGGCGCAGGTGGCCAGGTTCAGCGTGGGGGCGTGGGGGAGCCGGGCGGCGTCCTCGTGGCACTCCACGCACTTGGTGTTGGCGTGGACGCTGCCTGAGAGCAAGTCCCGAGTGATGTAGAGGTTGGGCCGACGCTCCGGGATGTCGCCGATCGCCCGTCCGTGGGGCTTTGGGGCGGATGGCGATGGAGTCTGCTCAACGCCGGGATTCGACTCCGGCTTGGGCTCGGTGCCGAGCCACGTCCCGACCATCGACAATCGTTCGGCGGGATTCAGCTCGGCGATGTGGGCTTGCCCGTGACACTGCAGGCACCGCTTGTCGGGGTCGTCCGGCGGCGGTCGCACCGTCTGGGCCGATGCGTCGCTGATCGGCCCGGCGAAGCAACTTACGACGAAGGCGAGATTCCACAGCACGCGCCCCGGGCTCAGTCGCGCGGGGAGTCGACGGTCGAGATTCAAGTTCGTTCTGGACACCTGCGGCCATCCATGGACGAGCCATGCGAGGGAGGGCAATGCGCTAAATCCGGATACGTGGATCAGAGTATACCGGAAAGATCGTCGCGATGGCGCTCCTCCAACGGCGGATCCCAGAGAAGGCATCCGATGTTGCGGCCGTCAGACTTGTGCGACCGCCAACAGCGGGGCCGTCGGGGGGACTGTCGGCGCCGGCTTCGCGGCGTGCGTGGCCCGATGGCAGAGGTACCGGCCGAGCGAACGCACCGCCTGATCGGCGGAGCGGAAGACCGGCACGTGATAGGCGCGGATCTTCTGCACGAGCGATTCGTACATCGGGCCCGCGTCGATGACGGCGATGATCGGCTTGCGGGAGGTCGTGACGAGTCGATGCAGGACATCGGCGACCGAGTCGCCGCCGGCGATCTCCTCGGCGGTCGATACGAGCTTGGGCGCGAGCGGGACCGCGGAGATGATCAGGGCGTCGATCTCCGGACTCGCAAGCATCGCCCGCGCGACGCCCTCGTACACGGCCTCGCCGGCCATCGGCGTCAGGTCAAGCGGATTGCGGGCGTTCACGATGTCGGCGATCTTCTGTTCGTGCAGGACCGCCTCGACGGCCTCGCGCGCGGCGTCGGAGAGGGGGGAGAGCTGCACCTCATACTTCGCGCCGCGCACGCGGTCGGCGATGCCGACGGCCTCGCACCCGGCGTTGGTGATGACGCCCAGCCGCGTTCCGCCCACCGTCTTGGTGTGCAGCGCCGCGGAGAGCTCGAGCAGCTGCTCGAACTCGGCGAAGGTCTCGGCCACCATCGCCCCGGCGCTGGTGGCGCCGGCCTCGCAGATGTCGTAGTCGCCCGCGACCGATGCGGTGTGGCCGGCGGCCGCGTCGCGCCCCTGCGACGTCCGTCCCGCCTTGTAGAAAATGACCGTCTTGCCCTCGGCGGTGACGCGGCGGACCGCCTGGAGCATGTCCAGGCCGTCCATGTCGTTGAAGCCCTCGGCATAGACGGCGATGGTGTGGATGTCGGCCCGCTCGCCCACGGCGGAGACCATGTCGGCGATGGTCAGGTCGAGCTGGTTTCCGATCGACACCGTGAGCTGCGGGTCAAGCGTCGTGAGGTTGCTCAGGCGGCTGATGATGAACGCGCCGCTCTGTGAGAGGAACGCGACGCCGCGCCCCGGCACGCCGCGGCGCTTGTCGAGCTTGTGGTCGGGGATGAAGAACGTGTCGTAGCGGCCGGGACGCGACTGCACGCCGAGCGAGTTCGGCCCCAGGAAGACCGGTCCGCCGTCGGGGGCGTTGCGGCCTCGATCTAACGCTTCGCGCACGCGCTTCAGGAGCGCCTGGCTGTCGTGGGTCTCGCCGACGCCGGCGGGAATCACGATCGCCGAGCGCACCTTGCCGGTCTCGACGCACTCCTCGATGATGTCGGGCAACTGGCCGGCCGCGGCGGCGATCACGAGGAGATCGATCGGTTCGGGCAGGGCGCTGATCGATGGAACGCAGGTCACGCCGTCGATCTCGTCGATGCCGTCCTTGATGACGCGGAGCGCCCGCCGGTCGAAGCCGCAGGCGAGCACGTTGTGAAGGATGATGCGGCCGAAGTTCTGACCCTTGGCCGAGACGCCCAGCACGGCCAGCGATGTCGGCTCGAGCAGATGATGAACGCGGGCGATCGGGCGGGCGTGCGGCCGCTTCGTCGCCGGGGCGAGCCGGCCGCGGCCGTCGAGCGGCACGAGGTGCTGGCGACGGAACGCGAAGGGATTGACCTCGAGTTCGGCGACGTCCGGACCGACCTCGCCGCGATCGACGCAGAAGCGGCGGGCGAGGGCGATGAAGGCCCGGAAGCAGCGGATGAGCTCGCCGTCGGAGACGATGCGCCGGTGGCCGCGGACCTGGCCCGAGATCATCTGGTACGCCGCGGTCTGCCGGAAGAGCTCGAAGAAGCCCTCCGCGGTGCTCTCGGTCGCGACGGCCTTCGCCACCGCGACGCCCGGCTGCATCACGCGGGCGAGATACTCGGTGTCGACGCCGCCAAGTCCGGCGGCGATCACCGGGCCGAACTCGCGGGTGGCGCGGATGCCGACGAAGAGCTCCTCGCCGAGCCCCTGGCCGCCGCGCTCGACGAACTCGACCACCAGGACGCCGTCGACGTGGGCGCCGCGCCCGCGATGGAGCTCGATGAGCCGATCGATCTCGCGCTTCACCGCGTCATAACGCTTTGCGCAGAACACCACGCCCTTCGCGTCGGACTTGTGGACGACGTCGGCCGAGACGATCTTGAGGACGACCTGCTCCCCGGGGAATCCGGCGAGCGCCTCCTCCGAGATGAGGTTGTCGACGCCGACGAACAGGTGGTGGGGGGGCGATATGGCGCCGACGAGCTGCACGATCTGGTAGACCTCGTGCTCGTAGAGCTGGCGGCGGTCCGCCTCGTAGACGTCGTTGAGCAGGCGCTCGACCGCATGGGCCTCGGCGCCGGAGAGTCGATCGTCCGCGTCGACCACGTCGAAGACAGGTCCGTCGGGACGCTCCGCGGCGGCCAGATGCTCCGGCCCGAGCGTGTCGACCCACTGCCGAACCGCGCGCGAGGTGCCGCCGCGGTCGAGGCCGCGGAGATATGCCGACGCCGCGTTGCGCCCGAAGCGCATCGCCCGCCTGCTGACCTCGACCACCTGCTGTCCCTTGGCGCCGAACATCTCGGCGATCGAACGCTCGAGTTCCTCCTCGCTCACGGCGAGGTAGTGCGACGCCGCGCCGAGCATCGCCATGTTGCCCGAGCGGCCGGAGCCCGCGGCGCGGGCGAGCCGCTCGGCGTCCACGACGACGTGGCGGGGCATGGCGGTGATGCGGTCGATGACCTGTTCGACCGGCGGATAGTTGCCGATGTTGATGAAGGCGTTCGCCGACGAGACGATGACGCCGTCCGGCGCAAGCATGTGGACGTAGCGCAGCGACTCGAGCGGCTCGACCGCGATGAGGAGGTCGACGCGCCCGGCCGGAATGAGGTCGGAGTGGATCGGCTCGTCGGCGATGCGCAGGTGCGACTGCACCGCGCCGCCGCGCTGGCTCATGCCATGGACCTCCGCCTGCTTCACGTGCATGCCGCGTGCGACCGCGGCGCCCGAAATTGCCTTGGCGATCGAGAGAATGCCCTGACCGCCCACACCGGCGAGGATGATGTTCTGTTGCATCGCGTGCTCTGATGCCGTCGTCACGGCTGAGGTGTTACGCCGGTTGGCCGGCGCGAACGGGAGTCGGCGTGCAGGAGCAGGAGGCTCCGCAGGATTCGCGCGGCTCGTCCGATTCGCGGGCCCGGCCCGGCGACTGGATTTGGATGGTGGCCTGGCGCTTCACGTGAATGCAGGCCCGCCTCGGAATGATCACGCTCAGGCCGCGATGTTCGATCTCGCGACGAATGAGCGCCACGTTGGCGTCGTGGTTCTTGAGCAGCGGCTCGATCACGTGGACGTGCGCCGGATCGACGCCGAGTCCGTGGACGAGCCGATCGAGTTCGGCGCCGCAGGCCATCGATTCCTGCGTGCCGGTCATCCCGACGGTGGCGTTGTCGAGGATGAAGACGGTGATGTTCGCGTTGGCCCGGGCGGCGCCGACGAGCGGTGTCATGCCCGAATGCGCGAAGGTCGAGTCGCCGATGGTGCAGATGACCGGATGGGCGCCGGCCTGCGCGGCCCCGTGGGCCATGGCGATCGACGCTCCCATGTCGACGCAGGAATGGACGGCCCGGAAGGGGGGGAGCACGCCGAGCGTGTAGCACCCGATGTCGCTGAACATGTACGCGTTGCCGAGCGGCGCGGCGGCCTCGACGATGGCCTTGAGGCTGTCGGCGTGCGGACAGCCCTTGCAGAGCTGCGGGGGCCGGGCGGCGAGCCCGGAGAGCGGCTGGGCGGGGCTCACGTGCGGAATGCCGAGCGCCGCCGCGACGATGTCCGGCGTGAGTTCGCCGTCGAGCGGAAGGTCTCCGCTGACCCGACCTCGGATTGCCTTCCCCGGAAGTCCGAGCAGGCCGGTGAGCTTTCGCTCGATGAAGGGATATCCGTCCTCGACGACGAGGATCTCGTCGCAGTGGTCCACCAGCCGGCGGAGGAGCGAGGTCGGCAGGGGATAGCGCGTGATCGTGAGCAGCGAGTCGTCGTCGGAGCCGCCCAAGGCCTCGGCGACGTAGTTCTGGGCGATGCCCGCGGCGATGATGCCGCGCTTGCCGGCGAGGCGGAGGACATTCGCCGACGAATCCTCCGCGTCGCGGAGCAGTCGAGGCTGGAGATCCAACAGCCGCCGGTAGCGCCGCCTGGCGTTCGACGGCATGAGAACCCAGTCGTTGGGCTCGGGACGCGGGCGGGGCTCGTCGTGTCGGCTCTTCGCCTGGACCTTCAGCTCGGCCGGGTCGCGGAGGCGAACATTGGCCCGACTGTGACAGAGTCGCGTCACCATCCTCATGATGACCGGCAGGCCGACCGCCTCGGAGTACTCGAACGCCTCAAGCACCTGGTCGTAGGCCTGCTGCTGGTTGGCCGGCTCGAAGAGCGGAAGCTGGGCGAAATCGTGGTAGTAGCGGGTGTCCTGCTCGTTCTGCGAGGAGTGCATCCCCGGGTCGTCGCCCACGATGAGAACGAATCCGGCGTTGATGCCGGTGATCGCCGAGCTCATCAGCGGATCCGCGGCGACGTTGAGCCCCACGTGCTTCATGCTCACCAGGGCGCGTCGCCCGGCGTAGGACATGCCGAGGGCTTCCTCGTAGGCGACCTTCTCGTTCGCGGACCACATGGCGCTGATGCCGCAGCCATCGCCGGCGTTTCGCACGTATTCCTCGATGAATTCGAAGATCTCCGTGGCGGGCGTTCCCGGATAGGCAAACGCTCCTCCGATGCCAGCATCAATGGCGCCACGGGCGGCAGCCTCGTCACCAAGCAGCAGTTCGTATCCCACGTGAGCACCTCCGGAGGGCCACGATTCTACGGCGACGGAGAACCCAACTGCTTCCCGTGAATGCTGTTTGCGATCTTCGCCCCAATTCGGACGAGTCATCGCTGATTGGTCGGGGTCGTTCCGATCGACGCCGATGAGGCCGCGCCGTCGCGGATCGTGCCTCCGTCGGCCTCGACGATGCTCGACCATCGCAGTGAGCGGGCGCTCCATCGGTCCCACTCCCGCAGATCCCAGATCGCGCTCTCGCCCCATGCGCCCGCGGCGGCGAGCCATCGGCCATCCCGGGATATCGAGCACCCGGTCATGTCGCAGGAGCGGAAGGGATCGAGCTCGAAGAGCACGCGTCCCGTGTTGACGCTCCACACCCGCACCACGCCGTCGGCCGCGGACGCATACACCAGCGGGTCGGCGCCCTCCGGCGTCGGAATCCATCCGGCGCGATTGATGAGCGCGAAGGCGCCGTTGAGGGTCCTGATGAGCCGCAGCGACGTCGCGTCACGAATTTCGACGAATCGACCCCACGAGCCGATCGCCAGCATGCTTCCGTCCGGGGAGTACTCGACCGACCATGGGCAATCGACGCCGGTCGGTGCGGCCCCAACCGGCTGGCCGTCGGAGGACCAGAGGCGAACGAACTTGTCGCGAGCCGTGGTCGCCAGCCGCTGGCCATCGGGCGACCACGCAAGGCTGATGACCTGGAACGCGCCGCCTGCGGGAAGGGTGGCGAGCGGCTGGAGCGCGGGCACATCGAAGACCCGAACGGTGCGATCACGGCAGACTGCCGCGAGTCGCCGCCCGTCCGGCGAGAACGCGACGCTGAGCGTCGAGGTCGACTCGCTGCCGCGATAGAGCGCCAACGGCGTTCCGGATCGGGCATCGGAGAGCCAGAGCTTTCCGTCGTCGCCGTTGCTCGCGAAGTAGGTGCCGTCCGGCGAGAACGCCAATCCCTTCACCCGCTCGGAATGCTGGGGAGGGATCGCCGAGATGCGACCGGTGCGGGTCTCGAGGATGCGAGTCGTTCCGAACCCGTCGCCGACGGCGAGATGCTGGCCGTCGGCAGAGAACTCGCAGGCCGAACGCCCCTCCATCAGCGGACCGGGGATGCCGCCCACAAGGTCGTCGATCGCCCACGCCCGGAGGATGCCGTCACCGTGGCCCGAGATGGCCAGCCGCTCCGTTGGAACGAGCGCGGTGCAGGCGTTCCCGCTCGGATGCGAACCGATCCGCCGGCGCGTCTTGGTCGCGATGTCCCAGCGATCGATCGTCCACCATCCGCTGACCAGCACGCTTCCGTCCTTGGGGTCAAAGGCCAATTCGCGCGGCGTTCCGTTCATCGCATCAAAGTGATCGGCCTCGACGCCGTCGACGAGGTTCCAGATGTGCACGACCCGCTCGTCACCGACGGTGAATCCGCGATGGGTCGCCCGATCGACCGCGATGGCCGAGATCGCGCCGTTGAGATGCCGGCCGATGGTCCGCGTCTGGCCGGTGCGGAAATGGTGGAGGAGGACCATGCCGTCGCTCCGTCCGATCAGCACGCTGTCGGCGTCGGCGAATTCAATGCGGTTGAGGTAGTAGCGATGATTCGAATTCCAGCGGTCGCCCGTGGCGCGATCGATCACGATGAGATCTCCCGAATCGCTCCCGTAGGCGATGAGCGAATCGAGGAGCACGACATTTCTCACGCGCCGGCTCATCGCAGGCAGTTCGCCGACCAGTTCGAGCCCCGGCAGGCGATAGGACTGGAGCGTCCCAGCCTGGGTGCCCACGTAGACGAGTCCGGCGTCGTCGTCGATGGCCAGGCACTGGGCGATGGAGGACAGCTCGGCCGTGGCGATCGCGCGGCCGTCGGTGTCGCTCACGGCCAGGCAGGAATCGGAATTGCCCGAGACGATCAGCGCCGCCGAGGGCACATACGCAACGCAGAGGACGTCGCCCTCGTGCGATCGCCATTCGTTCCGTCGCGGATGGCGTGCGGCAATCTCGCGCTGGGCCCACATCAGCGGCACGTCGATGCCGTCTCGGACGCTCTCGCCCGTCCGTCGCGCGAGCACCGCCTCGGCGCTGGCGACGCTGCCGCCGCGGGCCAACAGGCGGGCCTGCTCGAGCTGGCTTGCGTCCAGCTCTGCCGCAAGATCGCGGCGGGCGGCGTCGGCCAGATTCGTGGCGTTGGCTTCCGCGGCCGCGAGCGACGCGAGGCGCTGGGCCTCGATCGTCGAGCGCACGGCAAGCGCGATGACCGCGACGACAATGACAATCGCCAGGCTCAGCGGCCATCGATGTCGCCGCGCCTGCCGCAGGAGAACGTAGAACGTCGCGTCGGCGCGAGCGGCCACCGGTTCGCCGCGGAGATGGCGCTCGACGTCGAGGGCGAACTCCGCGACCGACTGATATCGGCGCCTCGGTTCCTTGGCGAGCGCCGTGCGGCCGATCGCATCCAGATCGCCGCGCAGGGAGGGGTCGATCGAGCTCAGCGGCGGTGGGTCGCACTCGCGGAGCGCGGTGATCGCTTCGGCGAGTCCCTTGCCGCGGACGTCGTAGGGGCGCTTGCCGGAGAGGAGTTCGTAGAAGATGACGCCCAGCGCGTAGACGTCGGTGCGCACGTCGACCGCGTCTGGATCCCCGGAAACCTGCTCGGGGCTCATGTAGGAGAGCGTGCCGACGAGCTGGCCGGGACTGGTGAGCACGGTCGCCGCATCCCACGCATCGCCGAGGACGCGGGCAACGCCGAAGTCGAGGACTTTCGGTCGTCCCAAGACCGCATCGCCCGTCGCGCCCTGCTCCGGTTCGGCAAGGAGGATGTTGCTGGGCTTGAGGTCGCGGTGGATGACGCCACGCCGGTGGGCGAACGCGACCGCGTCGCATACCTGCAGGAAGAGCTTGAGCCGTGCGTCGCGGTCGAGCTGTCGTTCGTTCGCCGCCGTGACGAGGGGCTTGCCTCGCACGAGCTCCATCGCAATCCACGCCGGTCCCTCGCCGATCTCGTCGCCGAAGCCAGCCTCGTGGATGTGGGCGATGTTGGGGTGCTGCAGGTGGGCGAGCACTTCCGCCTCGAGCGCGAAGCGGCGGAGCGCATCGTCGGCGTCGGCACTTCCGACCCGCAGTGCCTTCAGGGCAACGAGCCGGCGGGGCGTGACCTGCTCCGCCTCGTAGACGGTTCCCATGCCGCCCTCGCCGATCGTCCGGATGATGCGGTAGCGCCCTTGAAGGACAGGCGGACGCTCCAATCGGCTCGGTCCGCGCTTCGCGGCGGCGTCGAAGACGGCACGAACGCCAGCTCCCGTGCCAAGCGACACGCCCATGCCGCCACCCGGAGTCGAGACGGTTCCGTTCGGCGAATCCTCGGCGAGCATTCGCTCGACGGCAGCCCGCAACAGGTGGTCATCACCGCACTTGGCGTCGAGCACCTGGGCTCGCTCGGCCTCAGGAATATCACAGACCTCTAAGAAGAGATCGAGCGCCGCTCGGACATTGTGGTCACGCGGGAGGGCAGCGGGAGTCTGGGCGTCGGGAACGGCGTCCACGGAGGCAGAGGGTACCGCCGTTTGAACATCGATTCATCCCCGCACTTCCGGATTTGGATGCGAAATCTGCGACACTCCGCTGCGCCTCCTCGATCGCCCGTGCGTGGACGACTGGCACATGACCATCCGCCGCCACCCTCTCACACCTTCCGTCGCCGCGCCGGGACTGAAACCGGACCTCGAACTCGCGGATCGGCTTGCGGCCAGCAGCGCCCGCTGCGGCCCGCTCACGGGTCGGCTGGCGGAGCGCTTCTACGAGCGGCTCTTCGCTCGGGTCCCGCAGATCCGGGGGATGTTCCCCGTCGAGATGTCAAAGCAGCGGGAAAAGATCGGGCAGACGCTCGAGCAGGTCATCGCCAACCTGCGGAGCGCGGATGACCTGAGCGGACCGCTCAGGGAGCTGGGGGAGCGGCACGTCGGGTATGGGGCCAAGCCCGAGCATTACCCGATCGTGATCGACGAGATGGTCGCGGCGATGGCCGAGGTGGCTGGCGCGGCGTGGACTCCTGAGGACAGCGCGGATTGGTCGCTGGCCCTGCGGGTGATCTCGGAGCGGATGATCGGCGGCCCGCTGCCGGCGTGACGCGCGCTCGGCTCCGCGCGTCAATCCTCCGACAGCGCCTGCTTCAGCCAGGCCCGCGCCGCCCGCCAATCGCTTTCGACGGTGCGCTCGGAGACGTCGAGGGCCCGCGCCGTCTCCTCGACGGAGAGTCCGCCGAGGAAGCGCAGCTCGACCACCTTGTAGCGGCGCTCGTCGGCCTTGGCCAGCGCCTCTAACGCTTCGTGCAACGCGACGAGGCCGTCCCGGTCGCCGTCGTCGCCGGCGAGTCCCGTCGCCACCGCCTTGTCGAGGTCCATCCGGCCGCGGTCGCCGCCGCGCTTGGTTGCCTTCTTGCGTCGGGCGTGGTCGGCGAGGATCTGGCGCATCGCGGTCGCGGCGATCGCGAGGAAATGCTCGCGATCGTTGGCCGACTCCTGCATGGCGAAGAGCCGCATGTACGCCTCATGCACCAATGCGGTCGGCTGCAGCGTGTGCTCGACCCGGCCCTGCAGGTAGGAACCGGCGAGGGCCCGAAGACGACCGTAGACGAGCGGCAGGAGTTTCTCCGCCGCGACGGCATCGCCGGAGGCCGCGGCCTTCAGGAGAATCGTCGCCTCATGCGGATCGGGCAGTGTCGACATCATCAGCTCCGTGAGGGTTCCGTCGATCGTCGCAGCGCCGCCCGCACGATCTCGATGGGATGCCGGGCGTGGCGGGCGGCGCCGTCGAGCACCTGATGGCGACAGCTCGTGCCCGGAGCGCAGACGGTCGCCGACGCGTCCTTGGCGATTGCCGGCAGGAGGCCGAGCCCGTTGTCGAGATTCGCGATCGCCATCGACAGCTCATAGCGATCGGCCGTGAAACCGAAGGATCCGGCCATGCCGCAGCAGCCGGTCTTGAGGACGTCGAGTCGCGAACCGTAGATGCGGCGCAGGAGCGCCGCGGAACTCTCGACGCCCCAGAGCGCCTTCTGGTGGCAGTGCCCGTGGAGCAGGAGCTTCGACTCGCTCGGCTCGAAGGTCGGTCGCAGCGGATGCTCGTTCCATCGGGCCTCGAGAAACTCCTCCGCGAGGAAGCTCATTGCCTTGAGGGCAGCGAGCTTCGACCGATCGACGCCCATGCGGAGTTCCTGCCAATCGTCCTTGATCGCCGAGAGGCAACTTGGCTCGAGGCCGATGACCGCGATGGCCTTCTCACGCTCGACCGCAGCGAGAAGCGCCGTGGCGGTCCGTCCGCACAGTGTCGTAGCGCCGGCGAGATCGCCCATCGAGATCGCCGCCCGGCCGCAGCAGCCGACGTCGGGCATCGCCACGCGATATCCGAAGGCCTCGAAGACCTCGACCGCGGCCTCGGCGAGATGCGGTTCGTTGTAGGTCGAGAAGCAATCGGCGAAGAGGAGCACGGTCGGTCGTGCGGCGTCGGCGTTCGCACGGCGGCGGTGCCAGGCCAGCGCCGAGCGGCCGAAGGGGGGCAGGCTTCGGCGCCGGTCGATGCCGAGGAGCGATTCCATGATCGCCCGCACGGGACCGAGGCGGGCGGTGGCATTGGCGATGGCATGAAAGGCCGAGCCGAGGCGGTTGAGCGTGCGAATCGCCCCGAAGGCCCTGGCCTGGAGGGGAAGTCCCTCGCTTCGGTAGCGCTGGGCGAGATACTCCGACTTCAGCTTGGCGATGTCGACGTTGCTCGGGCACTCCGACTTGCAGCCCTTGCAGGAGAGGCAAAGCCGGAGCGTCTCATAGACCTCCGGATCCTTCCACGAGGGGGTGGTTCCGTCGGCCGAAAATTGCCCGGAAACGGCGAGGCGCAGGTGATTGCCCCGGCCGCGCGTCGAGTGCCGCTCGTCGCGCAGGGCCTGGTAGCTCGGGCACATCGTCCCGGCGGTCATGCGGCGGCACAGGCCGGCGCCGTTGCACATCTCGGTGGCGTGGACGAAGCCGTGCTCGCGCTCGTATGTGAAGTAGGTCTGGCTCGCCATCTGGTCGGACTCACCGCCGACCACGCAATCGCCCGGCCTGACGCGCAACTGTTCCGTGAGGGATTTCGCGTCGGTCCAGTCGACCTTGTTGCCGGGGTTCATCCGGCCCTCCGGATCCCAGATGCGCTTGATGGTCCTCATCGCGTCGCAGAGGGATTTTCCGAAGTAGCGTTCGGCGAGGAAGGAACGGGAACGTCCCGATCCGTGTTCGCCGGAGAGGGCGCCCCTGTGGCGGACGACGAGGTCGGTGATCTCTTCGGCGATGGCGACCATGCGGGCCCGGTCGGCCTCGTCCTTCAGCGTGAGCAGGGGACGAATGTGCAGGCAGCCGACGCTGGCGTGGGCGAAGTAGGCGGCGAAGGTGCCGTGCCTGGCGAGGATCGCCTTGAAGCTGCGGATGAAGCCGGGGAGCTCGGCCGGAGCGACCGCGGTGTCCTCGACGAAGCCGACCGGCCGTCGCTCGCCGGGCAGGGCATGGAGCAGCGGCTCGCACGCCCGCCGCAGCGTCCACGCCTGGCGCATGGCCGTTGCGTCGGTGTGGAGCTGGATCGGGGCGTCGGGAAGCGCCGCCTGCAGCGTCGCGAACTGCCGCTCGATCTCGCCAGGGCGATGCCCGAAGTACTCGACGTACATCACCGCACCTAACGGTTTGCCCGATCGCGGTTGGGGCATGAGGCCGACGTAGCGGCCGTACTCGGTGTTCTGTCGGGCGAGACCGATGATGGTGTCGTCGACGAGCTCGACCGCGGCCGGCTTCGTCGCCAGCATCGCGGCGAGCGCATCGAGCGAGGCGTCCACCGAATCGAACCCGGCGATGGCGAGTCCCGTCTGGATTGGAGCGTCGACGAGGTTCAGCTCGGCCTCGACGATCGTGCAGAGCGTTCCCTCCGACCCGGTGACGAAGGTCGCGAGATTCACGCGGTCGAAGGTGCCCGGCGTGGAGCGGTCGAGCTGGTCGAGGAAGAGGTCGAGGTTGTAGCCGTCGACGTGCCGGACGATGGTCGGATAGCGCCGGCGAATCTCCTCGCGGAGGGGCAGGGCGATTGCCGCCATCTGCCGGGCGATCTCGCGCTGGGCGGGATCGCGCTCGCAGGAGCCCTCCTCAAGCCGATGCCTGCTGCCGTCGGGAACGAGCACGTCGAGTCCGAGGACATGCTCGACGCAGCGGCCGTAGAGAATCGAGTGGGCGCCGGCGGAGTTGTTGCCGATCATCCCGCCGATGTTGTTGTGCCCGCCGGTATTCGGGTCCGGCGCGAACATGAGGCCCATCGGCTTGAGGTGATCGTTGAGCTGGTCAAGCACCACCCCCGGCTCGACGCGGCAGCGCTTGCGTTCGCGGTCGACGCTGATGATCCGCCGGCAATGCGCCGAGAAGTCGAGGACGATCGCCTCGTTCACCGTCTGGCCGTTGAGGCTCGTGCCGCCTCCGCGGGGGAGGACGGGAAGCGCGCGGGCGGCGGCGTAGCGCATGACCTTCACGGCGTCCTCCGGCGTCCGCAGGACGACGACGCCGATTGGCTCGACCTGATAGATGCTTGCCTCGGTCGCATAGAGCATGCGGCCGTGACGCCCGAAGCGGACGTCGTCCAGACCCAAGGCCCGAAGGTCCTCGGCGATGCTCGATCGCTCGGCCTCGGTCGGCGCGGGCCGCCCTCCGGCGGCGGTTGCGTGACTGGCGAGGACGGGAAGCGCGACGGATCGGGCGGACGGCAGAGACATCAGGCGGAAAGCGTACACCCCAGTGAGCGGCGGAGGCGGATTCGCTCGACCCGAGGAGGCACGGACCGCATGGTTGTGCCGCGCGTCGCGCGGTACTCTCCGCGCATGTTCCCGAACCCTCCCCGTCGTGACTTCCTCAAGACCACCCTGGCCATCACGCTCGCCGGCGGGCCCTTCGGCGCCATCGCATCGGCCTCCTCCGCGCGGCGCAAAGGCCCCAACGGCAAGCTTGCGGTCGCGAAGATCGCCTGCGGCGGCATGGGAGAGACGGACCTTGGGCAAATCTCCGCGCACAAGGACGTCGTGATCGTCGGCCTCTGCGACATCGACCGCGGCATCCTCGATCGCGTCGGCAAGGACGACAAGGGGAACGACCGCTTCAAGGACGTGCCGAAGTTCCAGGATTGGCGCGAGATGCTCTCGAAGCTCGGCGACACGTTCGACGCCGTGAGCGTCTCGACGCCCGATCACTCGCACGCCATCGCCAGCCTGAAGGCGCTGGAGATGAACAAGCACGTCTACACGCAGAAGCCGCTGGCCCGCTCGGCCGGCGAGAACCGCATGCTTGCCGAGGCCGCGAAGGCCAAGCCCTCGCTCATGACGCAGATGGGAACGCAGCGCTCCGCGACGTCCGAGCGGCGGCTTGCGTATCAGCTCGTGCGCGACGGTGCGATCGGCAAGATTCGGGCGATGCACGCCTGGACCGACCGACCCGCCGGCTGGTGGCCGAGCGGCAAGCCGCGGGCCACGGGCAGCGACCCGATTCCGCCTGAGGTCGCGTGGGATCTCTGGCTCGGACCGGCTCCGGCCCGTCCCTACAAGAAGGACCTCTACCACTCCTTCAACTGGCGCGGCACGCGCGACTTCGGCACCGGCGCCTTCGGCGACATGGCCTGCCACATTCTCGACATGCCCTACTACGCGCTGGGCCTCGGCTCGCCGACCGAGGTCTCCTGCGAAGCCCCGGACAGCACCGACGACCAGTTCCCCAACCAGCAGACGGTGCGCATGAAGTTCGCGCCGACCGAGCGGACGGTGTCGAGCGGCGTCGAGCTCATCTGGTACGACGGCGGTCGGCTGCCCGACTTCAAGGCCCTCGGTCTTCCCGCGACGCTCGCTCCGGCCGACAGCAAGGAGAAGCAGAACCAGAAGGACGAGCATGGGTGCCTGCCGCTCCCGAGGGACGGCGCGGTGATCCTCGTCGGCGAGGGCGGCGTCCTGGTGATTCCGATCCAGTGGCAGCAGCCCTACGCGTTCCTCGACGGCAAGCGCAAGGACTTCGAGAACCCGCACAAGGCGACCAACCACTGGCACGACTGGGTCGATGCGTGCCTCGGCCACGGCACCACGCGGGCCCCGTTCCAGACCGCGGCGCTCATGTGCGAAGCGTTAGCCGTCGGCGCCGTCGCCTCGCGGTACGCGGGCAAGCCGATGAAGTATGACCCGAGCAAGGTCGCCTTCGACGGCATCGCCGACTCCGGCGCCCAGCTCAAGCCGACGTGGCGCACCGGTTGGTGAGCGTCGCGGCAAGCGAGATGAACGACGCATGAACGAACAGGGGAGCCCCGCGTGAGGCTCCCCTGTGTCTTCGGGTCATGTTCGCTCGCGCCGAGCGGGCCCGCCTCGATTCACTTCGACGCGGTCTTCTTCAGCAGCGAGTCGATGGTGGCCTTGATCTCCTCGTGGTTCATCGGATGGAGTCCGGCCTTCACGACCTTGCCGTCGGCGTCGATGATCGCGACAAAGGGAATGCCCTCGATGCCGAAGTCGGGGTTGAAGACGTCCTCGTCGGTGAGGCCCACCGACCAGGTGACCTCCATGTCGGTGAGGAAGACCTCGAGCTCCTTCTTTTCCCTGGCGACGTCGCCCTTGCAGTCGACCCGATCCCGCTTCTGATGGGCGACGGAACCCTGAATGCTGGTGACGCCGATCATCTCGACCTCGTTGGGCGAGTACGCGGCGCGGAGCTCGCGCACCTTCGGGAAGCTGCCGACGCAGGGGCCGCACCAGGTCGCCCAGAAGTCGAGCACGACCACCTTGCCCTTGAGGTCGGCGAGGGACTTCCATTCGGAGGAGCCGGTCGCGTGATGAACCCAGTTGAAGGTCAGCGTCGGTGCCGTGTGGCCGATGAGTTCGCCCTTCAGGGCCGCGCCGTTGAGTCGGGCGATCGCACGGGTGAGGCTCTTCTTCGAGCCTTCGTCCTTCGCCTCCCCGGCGCGGCGGCTCGCCTCGGCGGCCAGCGCGGCGCGGATTGGCTCGAACTTCTCCTTCGGCAACGCGTCGCAGAGGGCCCTCGCGAGCGTCGGCGCGGCCATGAACGCCTCGGGCGAGGCCTTGGCGTCAAGCGAGCGGGCGAGCACGGCGAGGCGCTCGGCCCGTTCCTTCGCGACATCCTTGTCCCAGCCGATCGCATAGATGAGGCTCGTCGCCTTGCCGGCGCGGAAGCCCTCTTCCGCCGCGGGATGATCAAGCGCCGCCTTGACGAGCTCGGTGGGCGGTCCCGACATCTGATCGGCGTAGTCGATCTGCTCGACGCTGGCCTCGAAGCCGGCGAGATCCTTGGCCTTGGCCTTCTCGGCGAGGTCGGCGCGGACGGCTTCGCGGGCCTTGGGCGACGAGACGAGGATCGGCTGCAGGGCCTGGCGAAGTTCCGGCGTCAGCTCCTTGAGGTCGATGCCCTCCAGTCCCTTGGCCGCCGCTTCCTCGGCGAGGCGCCGCATTTCCGTCATCTGCTCGGGGGTCGGCTGACCCTCGAACTTGGGCATCTTCTCGTAGACCTTGTAGAACTCGGCGACGCGGTTCTTCGCCTCGCCAATCGATGGCGGCGTGGCGAGTGCAGTGGGGGCGGTGACGATGAGCGTGAGGGCGATGAGCCGGGGGGCGAGCGAGGGAGCGACGAGGCAGCGCATGGGAGACTCCAAAGGCGTGACGGAAGCGTACCGCCGAGTGAGCTGTTCGATTCAGAAGCCCTTGACCGAAAACGTCACGTCGACGGGCGCGAGCGGCGTGCCATCCTCTGCCTGGAAGCCAGTGAATCGCTCGCTGTTGAGGCTGAATCGGTAGGTGCGACCCGGGACGAGGCGAATTGACAGGGTGAGGACCGTTCGGGCGGAGTTCCACGCCGGCGTCCCGACGACCTCGGGGACGTTCTCCTTCGATCCGACCAGCGACCAGCCATTCCGCTTCATGGGCCGGTCAAACTGCAGAACGAAGGACGTCGTGGAGGGCTCGACGTCGACGGCGCCGTTGGCCGGGGTCATCGTGACCAGCTTGGGGGCGGTCGCCTCGCGCCGCGCGGCGTCCGCTTCCATCGCGGTCACCCTCGCTCGGAAGAACTCGGCGACCTCCGGGACGAAACTCCCCAGCGTGGGGTAGCGGTCGCGAGCGGCGGCGTATCGCTTCAGGAGTTCGGCCAGGTCGGGCACCCAGGTGAATCCCTCCTTCGTCTGGGCCGCTGCTTCGGCGGTCGCCGCCTCCGCACCCTGCACATCGGCGAGGTAACGGATCACGCTGGCGCGGACGAACGACTCGTACATGACCGTCTGCCAGGTGGCGTAGGCCATGCGTGACATGCGCCGCGCGACCAGCGGAAAGAGGCGCTGACCTCCATCGGCGAGGGCATCGAGATGCTGGTCGACGATCGGATTGGTGTAGGAGTGGCAAAGCTCGTGCACGAAGATCCCGATGGTGCTTGCGTCGAAGATCGGCAGGCCCGCGCTGTCCCAGCGATAGCAGCCCAGGACCGGACGGATCTCCTCCGATGTCGGCGTGCGCTTCGGCGCGTCGGCGCCGCCCTGCGGCTGGTCGGGAAATCGAACGCCGACGCCGAAATTGTTGCCGCCGCAGAGGAGGCCGGGGATCACGACATAGGTCGCGCCGGGCTTGGCGCCAAAGAACGCGTCGAACCAGGGGACCGCCTTCGCGTCGGCGAGGACCGGCGCGATCCGCTGTTCGCACGCGGCATAGAACGCGGCCTCGCCGGCGAAGAACTCGCTCGCCTTGCTGACCGCCGCGAAGTCGCGGAGCTGCACGAGAAACGCCCGCGTCGCGACGAGATCCCAGCGCGAATCCAGTCGCGGTGGGGTGGTGTCGAACGGGATGCGCTCGGCCAGGGAGGGGAGCCCCTCGAGGTGGAGCGCCAATGAGGGGATCGCGTCGTAGGACGCTCCGAATGACTGTCGAAGCGCCTGATATGCCGCAATCGCAGGATGGTTGGCGAAGGGCCCGAAGTGCTTCGCGACGCGCTCGGCGTACGGGGAGGCAGAGTTGCTCATGAGGAACTCTTGTGCTCCCGCAAGACGGGCCACGATGGTGAGGAGCTCGACGCGCTCATCCACCTTGACGGGGACGGTGGATTCCCCGCCGCTCGCGTTGGCGGCGCGAACGCATGCGAGCGTGACAGCAAGGAACGCGCACACGTGGAAGGCCAGCAGGAGAAGCCGGTGGTGGAGGCGCATCAATATGTCCCGGTGACGGTTGCGAAGGAGTCGAACGATGCGGTGCGTGCGGTGGGCGGGCAGCGCGATGCGGACCGCATTGTCGCATGCCATCCGCCGATCCTGCGACTCATGGTACGGAGTGGAATTCGGAACTTTGCGGTGAGATCGAGCCGCAGATGGTATTGCGATATCCCTAGGTTCTCGATTCGCTTGAACAGGAGCGTGTGCCGACGCTCCCCCGCGTTACGCTCTCATTCGTGCGACTGGAAGAGCTGATCGAAGCGCTGCGGCAGCCGGGCAATTTTCCCGACGCCGAACATCATGGCCGGGTGGATGTCGTGCAGACGCATGCCTCGGTCGTGTTTCTGGTCGGCGACACGGCGTGGAAGATCAAGAAGCCCGTGAACCTGGGCTTCCTCGATTTCTCGACCCTCGAACAGCGGCGCGACGACTGCCTGGCGGAGCTGGCACTCAATCGCCGGCTGGTGCCTGAGATCTACCGCGGCCTCGCGGCGGTGGTGCGCGACGGCATCGACCGCGTGCGCGTGACCCGCGATCCGCCCCCCTCGGCCTCGGTCATCGAGTGGGTCGTCGAGATGCGGCGTCTCCCCGCGGAGGGCATGCTCGATCGGCTCATCGAGCGCCGAGAGGTCCGCCCCGAGATGCTCCGTCAGTTCGCCGCCGATCTCGCGGCCTTCCACGCCCGCGCCGATGGCGGACCCGCGGTGGCCATCCACGGGGCGATGGCGGTGCTCGAGCGACGCATCCGCGACAATCTCGACCGGCTCGCGGCGCACGCCACCCGCGGATCCGAGGGGGCCGATGCGCCGCTTGAGCCGGACTTCGTTCGCCGCCTCCGCGACGGGGCACTCGAATCGCTGCACCGGCTTGAGCCGCTCTTGGAGCGCCGCCGTTCAGCCGGCGCGGTGCGCGATGGTCATGGCGACCTGCATGCCCGCAACCTCTGTCTCGTCGACGGCCGGATCATCGCGTACGACTGCCTTGAGTTCCAACCCGCGTATCGATGCGCCGACGTGGCCATGGACGTTGCATTCCTGGCGATGGACCTCGACCGGCGCGGGCAGACCGAACTCGCGGAGACCTTCGTGGACGCCTATCGCGCCGCATCGGGGGACGCGACCATGGACGCGCCCTGTCGGTTCTTCAAGCTGCACTATGCGATCGTGCGGGCGATGGTCGAGTCGATTCGCCTGCACGAAGCCGAGACGCCTGCCGAAGACCATGCGTCGATTCGCGACGACGTTCGTTCCTATGCCGCTCTCGCCGCCGGCTATCTGGTCGAGCCGGCGACGGTCCTCCTGATGGGACTCCCCGCGAGCGGCAAGAGCACCTTCGCGACGCACCTGCGGACGCCATTGCGCGCGACGGTCCTCAGCAGCGACCGCCTCCGCAAGGCGCTTCATGGCATGGACCCCACCGATCGGGGCTCCGCGGCGCTGTACGCGCCGTCGGCATCCGAGGCGACCTATGCGGCGCTGGCCGACGCGACGCGTCGCGCCGCTGGCTCGGTGATCGTCGATGCCTCGCATCGCCTTCGAAGCCAGCGGTCGCTGAGCGTGGCCGCCGCCAAGGAGCGGGGCGGGCGGTGGATCCTGGTCGAGTTGGTCGCCGACGAGGCCACGACCGAACGGCGGATGGTCCTGCGCGGGGGAGACCCGCGCAGCGTCTCCGATGCGACCATCGACGTCTATCGGCGGCTTCGCGCCGAGCGCGAAGCTCCCACCGAGATCCCGGCGGCGCGCCTCATCACGATGGCGAGCGAACCGAGGTCCGAGGCGGAGTCGGCGGCACACTCGGTGTCGACGGCGGCACTGGCGGTGCTGGCGGCGCTGATGGGGGTGGCGCCGATTCCGCAGCCGTCGGCCGTTGGACATCGGGCGTGATCCTGCCGTCGGGGCGAACGAGATAGCGACCGGCAGCCACCTTCGACAGCGAGGTACCGCGGGCCGTGACGTTTGCCGTGGGCCAGACGATGTCGATCGACTCCGCGGCGGAGGCGCCTCCGAGTCCGATGTGGATGATCGACTCCCGCGACTTTCCCGAGTGGCCACCCGGGCCGAACACCTGATGGAGCTGCCGCTGACCGGGGCCGTCGATCGCCACCGTCACGCGGGCCACGGCGCCGATGGCGGCTGATCCGATGCCGCGCGACGGATCGCCGGCGAGTCGAAGTTCGATGGAGGGGGGGATCGTGGCGCCGCCGGTGCGGTTGAGGAAGACCTTGAGGCGCGGCGTGCCGCCCTCGGCCGCGATCATCTCCGGCGTGAACCGATGGAACGACTGCCCGGCGACGATGTCGAGCCGTCCGTCGCCATCGAGGTCCGCCACCGCGATTTGGGCGCAGCCGTGCTGGTCGATGCCAGCCTCGCGGGTCACGTCCTCGAGGGTGCGCTCCTCAACCGCCGTCGCATCGCGCTGGCGCAGGACGCGCAGTCGTTGGTCGAAGGGCGGCGGATCGGGGTAGTCGCCGCTGGCGAGCACCACGTCGAGGCGACCGTCGTTGTCCAGGTCCACGCACTCGCCGAAGAGGTCGCCCTGATTCCACGAGACCTTGGCCGCAGGGTCGGCGATCGGGGGGATGCGATCGAGGCAATAGCCGGCAGGCGACTGAAAGCGGGGGGCGCCGGCGTGGTCGGCGATCAGGATCCGCGACCGGTCGGAGGAGGGGCCCGCCCACGAGTGGGCGATGTCCACCAGCATGCAGTCGAAGCGGCCATCGTTGTCGATGTCGCCGATCGAGCAGTCAAAGGTGTTGCCGTTGCTGCGGAAGGGCTTCTCGTTCTCGCGGGCCGCCCAGGTCGGATAGACGCCGCTGCGGTTCTCGTCGCCGTCGAATCCGGCGGCCGGCGCGACGTCGGTCCAGCCGCCGTCGCGCGACTCATACAGCCGATTCCAGCGGCGGCCATACGCAAGCTCGACAAGCTGCGGCGCGGTGAACCGATCCGCGGTCGGCGCCGCTGTGAGGTGGGCGATCATCGCCCCGTAGATCGGTCGGCCGGCCAGATCATGTTCCTCGTCAAAGGTCGCCTGATCCTCGGGCAGCGCGGCCCGCTCGAAGCGGGGAAGTCCATCCTCGCCGCGGCGATTCACGAGGAGATCGGCGGTGAAGGCCTCGACGTTCTCGCCGTAGGCGACGTACCAGTTGCCGACGAGGAGATCGATGCGACCGTCGCCGTCGACGTCGCCGGCGCCGATCGCGCACGCCGACGCGGGACGGGTGGCGGCGATCGTGCGCGGCGCCTCGAAGGTCCCGTCGCCCTTGCCGCGCTGCCACCACGCATGCGGCTGGGGGTGCTCGCCCTCGGCCTTCGCCCTCTTCGCGTCGACGAACCGGAACGCAACGGCATCGGGGATCGCATCGCCGTCGACGTCTACGAAGATCGTCACGCCGTCGTCGGTCGGCGCCGAGGCGAGCGTCGGCTTCAGCAGGCCCGAGTCCACTGCGCGAAACCGGACCCCCATCGGCGGCGGTGCCGGCTCGTTCAGGAAGACCTGGTCGCGCGAGGCGATGATGTCGGGACGTCCGTCACCGTTGAGGTCGGCGACCGCGACGCGCTGGACGTTGCGGTCCGCGAGGCCGATGTCGCGGGAAACCTCGATGAAGGAGATCGGCGGTGCGGCGGAGAGGCAGGAGGCGAGACACCAGACGGGGATGGCTTCGACAAGGGTCGTCACGCGCGAACTCCCACCTGTGGTGCGGGTTGGTCAGAGCTGGTTGTACTTCACGTTTCGGCCGCGTGACTTCTCGATCGGATAGCGTGCCTCGTTGACGGCAAGCTTGCGGCGGATGGCCTCGGCCGGATCGAGGCCGAGCCTGTCGGCGAGCTCGAGGGTCAGGATGAGGACGTCGGCGATTTCGGCGTCCACCTCGGCCCGCACCTCGGGGCGATGGAGGATCTGCGCCGATTCGGCCTCGCTGATCCACCGGAAGTGGGCCAGGAGCTCGCCCGCCTCGACCGAGATCGCAGCCGCGAGGTTCTTCGGCGAGTGAAACTGGCCCCATTCACGCACTTCGACGAAGGCACGAATCTGATCCTGGATCTCGCGAAAGGTGGAGGGCTGCATGATGCCGCCGAGTGTACGCGCGGGCGATCGCGCTGCACAATGGCGCGACGATGGCGTACGACGAGAAGGCGAGGGCGTGGCTCTCCGAGATCGAGCGAAGGCTATGGAGCGACGGACGGGATGCGCCGCCGAGCGTCGCGGACGTGGCCGCATGGGTCTGCGAGCTCTCCGATCTCTACACGCTCGAGCGCGGGATCCTCGCCCGCCAGCAGCGCGACCGCGAGCATCTTGCGGCGAAGACGCTCTACTTTCTCGCCTCCGACGCGCCCAAGATCGTCATCGCCCTCGACGAGTGCGCGGCCCGCGACGCCCGATTCGCGGCGCCGCGAACGATCGTCGACGTGGGCTGCGGCGTCGGCGCGACGAGCGTCGGCGCGCTGCTCTGGCTCGGGTCGCGCGGACAGCGCGAGGTCACCATCCTCGGCGTCGACCATGAGCCGTCGGTGCTCG
Source organism: Phycisphaerales bacterium (assembly GCA_044220875.1). Lineage (GTDB taxonomy): Bacteria > Planctomycetota > Phycisphaerae > Phycisphaerales > SM1A02 > JAEUIT01. Next base: position 607,438 of record JBGAQH010000003.1, read on the forward strand.
GCGTGTGGGCCTCGTCGGTGCGCGCCGCGGCCGCGGTCGTCGGCGTTCGCGTCACCCTGCACACCTTCGCCGACGACGGCATGGCCCGAGCGCTTCCGCCCGAGACGTCGCTCGTCCTCTGTCAGACCGCACTGAACGAGCGGCTCTCCGCGAACCGTCCCGGCGAGCCGGAGCACGATCGCACCGCCGTCGACGCGGTGACGCGCTGGGCGACGACGGCGCCGACGCTCCTCGTCGAGCCGGCGCTCAAGGCGACCACCCGGGCCCTGCAGCGGCTCCGGGATCGGCTGCTCGCCGAAGGCGGCATCGACGTCGTCGCCCCCTGTCCGCACCAGTCGCCCTGTCCGATGCTGGCCGGCCCACGCGACTGGTGCCACGAGGCGCGGTCGATCCGGCCGACGCCGCGCGTCGCGGAGATCCAGGCGATCACGCGCCGCCGCGACGACCTCGCGCTCTATTCGATGCTTGCCCTCGCCCCGCGCCGGCCGCAGTCGCCGCCGCCCGATGCGCACCGCTGGCGATTGGTGAGCGACGCGTTAGGGAGCCGCGGAAAGACCGAGCGCTGGGTCTGTCGCGGCGACGGTTCGCTTGGGCAGGTTCGAGTCCTCGACCGGGAACGGTCGGACCTGAACGCGGCTTTGGTCGATGCGGAGCGGGGCACGCTCGTGCGCCTTCCGGTGCTGCCCGAGGGAAGCCGGATCGGCCCGGCGCAGCGCGTCGAGGTGATCGACCTCGGCGCTCAGCCCCAGTGACCGAGCAGGATCGCCAGGTCGCTCGCCTCGACCTGCCCGTTGCCGTCGACGTCGGCGGCGCAGCCCGTGCAGGGGCCCCACGCGCCGAGCATGAGGGCGAGGTCGGCGGAGTCGACGACGCCGTCGAGCGTGAGGTCGCCGGGCTTCGGCTGCATCGGCCCGAGCGCGGCGGCGGCGCCCGCATCGACGCGTCCGGCGCCGAGAAGGCCCTCGTAGCCCGGGTTGTCCTGATCGATCGGTGCGGCGCTCACGAACAGGGTCATGACCAGCTCGTCGACGATCGCATCGGCGGGTACGGCGCCGTTGGGCCACTCGGGATGTTGGGCCCGGACGAGGGCGAGGGTTCCGCTGACCAGTGCGGTCGAGGCGCTCGTGCCTTCCCACGACGCATAGCCGCCTCCAGGCACGGAGGAGATGATGCTCTTCGTCGGGTCGGCGCCGCCGCCGGCGCCGAACAGCGTCGCGCCCGGCGCCGAGAGCGCGACTCGGGCGTTGAAGTTCGAGAAGGGCGCCTTGATGTCGAGCCAATCGGTGGCCGCGACGCCGATCGCCTTCGAGTCGCAGGCCGGATATTCGCGGGGATCCTCGACATTCAGGTTACCTGCGGCGCCGACCACGGCGATGCCGGCCAGCGCTGCGTCGTGTACGGCGTCGGAGGGGCCATGGCCGTGATAGGTCGAGCCGAGACTCATGTTGATCACGTCGACGCCCTGATCGATCGCCCAGTACATCCCCTTCGTGATCGTGAAGAGGTCTCCGTATCCGTCGTCGTCGAGGACGCGGACGGAGAGCAGTTTCGCGTCGGGGGCGACGCCGGCGATGAGCCCCGCCATGAACGTGCCGTGGCCGAGCATTTCGGAGGCGTTTCCGTCTCCGTCGGTATCGATGCCGTCGGCAACCTCGACCGTGGGGGAGAACGGGCCGACAAGGCTGAGGCCGCCTTCGAGGACGCGTCCCGCGAGGAGCGGATGTTGGGCCTCCACGCCCGTATCAAGGATGGCGATCGTCGTTCCGAGCCCTGTGGTCCGGCGATGCGCGGAAGCGAGCTGCAGCGTGTTCCATGCGTACTGCTGGGCGTACTCGACGCCGCCGATCGTGAGCTGGCTCACCCAGAGGCTGTCGGTCTTTCCCTCCGCCGTCTGAGCGCCATAGTTCAGCTCGCCCCACAGGAGCGTCCCGTCCGCCTGGAGACTTGCGAGCGCCTGCTCGACCGCAGCGGTGTCCTGACCCGGCCCAAGCGAGTAGCCGAGCAGATGGATGCCCCGACCGGGAACGGAGTCGAGCACCGCAACCGGCGCGTATTGCTTCGAGAGCGCCGCGACACACTGACTGAGGTGCCGGGCGTCCGCGACCCGCACGGTGATCTGGGACGGAATCGCGGGATCGGCAGGCTGTCCGGCGCCCGCTCCCGTGGTGAGCGCGGCGAGGCCGAGAATGCTGATGATCGATGTGAGGCGAACTGCCATTGGGGGGAGCGGTCGGCGGGTGCGGTGATCGGCGATCGGAAACTCGTGACGATTGCCCAAGACGGGGGCGACGCAACTCACGAATCGGATGTTGCACCAGAATTCCGAGCCAGAGACCTCATAGGTGGACGCTTGGCCAGCCGCCTTCGAGGCGACGCGCGGGCCGAGCGAACTCCGTCACTTACCGGAGCAGGTGATCGCTCTCTGAGTCGGGTTTCCGATGCGGGATGTCGCCAAGAGAGAGGGACGGCCCCGGTGATGAAATACGACAAATCCCAGAAAATGGTCCGGGATCGCGACGGCCGGATTCGGGGGTGTGCACACGCAGATTCCGCAGCGGAGCGGGGTGCCAGCAGCCGGTTCGCAGGGGACGTCAAGGTGCTGCCGGGAGGTCAACGCTCGAGGTTCGTCGCACTCTTTCGGAGCGACTCGGGTGCCTGGATCGAGGTTACGACAAAGCTGATCGCGAACTGCCAGCCCGCCTGCCGGGGATTCATCGCTTCCATGCGAGCCACGTCCGGCGGGATCCCGATCCATCGCCCCGTCTCGAAGCCCGAGACGCGGCAGCGCTCCCCCTCCGGAAGCTCGAGGTTGTCGAGCCAGATGGACGTCGGAGGATCCAGCCGCTCGCCGTTGACATGGTCGACGAGCAGCGTCGAATGGCCGGACTTGCCCTGATCGGAACGCATGCCCTCCAGATGGAGGTAGGTTCCGATGCGGTGGCCGAGCAATCCCTGGGGGGCCCCACGGACCGAAGAGCTCTCGGGTGTCGTGGCACAGCCCGCGACGAGGAGCGTGAACATCAGCGACGCACGGAGGGCGGGGAAGGTTCGCATGATGAAGCTCGACGCGATTCGAGGCCCACGATTGCGGGGGGCATCCAAGATACCGCGGTCGGGGCACGGTGGAATCTCGCTCGCCGGCTCATCGGCGCAGCATGGTCCATCGCTCGCGATGATGCGGTCGGCCGACGGTTAGGCGATCCGCCGGCTCACGCAGTACGCGAATCGCTGGGAGGCACCCCACGGGGTGACGTGCGTCTCGTGTGTGCCGGTGACCCATCGAAACCCCTCGCCGAGCGCAGCATGCAGGTCCTCCGGCGAGGCCCGCACGACCTCAAGGTCACTGCATCGCATGGGACCGTCGGATGCGAATCCGCCGAGGAGGATGTGGCCCCCGGGAGCGATTGCCCGCCGAGCGAGCGAGGCGTACCGGGCGCGGTCGCCGGGGGAGGTGAGGAAGTGGAACGTCGCCCGATCGTGCCAGAGATCCACCGATGCCTCGGCGAGATCGGCCTCGAGGATGTCGGTGACCATCCACCGGACCGTGTCGCGGGCGGCGTCCGCGAGCGAGCCGCGAGCGATGGCCACGGCCCGCTCCGAGATGTCGAGGGCAGTGAGGTGCAGGTACCCGCGCCTGAGCAGGTCGGCGATCAGGCTCGACGCGCCGCAGCCCACGTCAATCACGCGAGTGTCGCTCGGACATCCGAGCGCATCGAGCAGGGCGAGCGAAGAGTCGAGCCGCGGTCGATACCAGCTGACGGCATCGGGTGCCTTCGATGCGTACACGCGATTCCAATGGTCGGCCAGCGAGGTCATGGGAGGTCGCTCCCCGGAACCGGCGAAGACGCGATGCGGCGTCGGGACGGGCCGCGATCGAGGCCAAGGCGCTCCCCGTGCCCGCGGCGCTCGCGAACGCCACTCACGCCCGACCCGCCGCTTGTGCGAGGGTCAGCGTGAGGCGGTCCAGATTCTGCTCGTTCGCCGGGCCGACGAGCCGCTGCACCGCCTGGGCGACGGCCGCATCCGCAAAGCGCTGGCGCCAGGCGACGCGCGTTCCGTCGCCGACGCGCTCGAGGTCGACGGTCAGCGTGAACAACGGCTCGCACACGTGTCGTATGACGACCCGGACGCCCGGGTCGAGCGCCATGAAGACGCTCTCGTTCTGATAGCGGTGGCCATCGGGGCCGACCATCACGAACCTCCACCGGCCGCCTTCCCTGAACTCGAAGACCTCGAATTCGTTGGTGAAGCCTGCCGGTCCCCACCAACTGGCCAGCAGGTCCGCCGACGCGAACGCGCCGTACACCGACTCGGGGGGAAACGGCAGGGTCCTCGACGTCTGCAATGTGGCGTTGTCGCTCACGCGCGGTCTCTCCTTGACGAACGCCCGGTGGAGCGATCACGGCGGCACTCCGTGATGGGCCGCGGCGAGAGTGTACGTCTCCGCCGTGTTCCCGCGAGCGATTGCCCGGCCGGTCGTGATCATGGGCCGCGCGTCCGACGATGCTCGTTGCGAGAATCATGCGAGCGAGGAGGGATGGATGCCGGCGGCGATTCCGCATCCGATCGCCCGCACGTACGGCGCGGGTCGCCGCCCGTCACCCTCGCTCGACGCCGGCACCGACCTGTCCCGCACCGGGAGAGCGGACGAAGACGAACGCGTCCTCGGCGCTCCACGGGTGTCCGGACCAGGAGCGGTAGCCGCGCAGCCAGCGCTCGCCCCCGGCGTGGAGGAGGTAGAAGCCCTTGGGGACGCTCTCGTCGGCGCTCAGCGCCGCGGACGCGATGGTGATCGAGCCGTCGGGTGCCCGATTCCGTCGCTCGAGGCCCGTCGGGCTCTCGGGCTGGTCCGTGAGCACGAGACGGAGATGAGGACCGAGTTCCAGCGGACAGAGGGCGAGCCCGCGCTCGGCGGCGCGTCCGACGATCTGATCGATCGTGCCGCCGGATGGAAGTCCCAGATCGGACACGCGCACCTGCTCCACGTCGAGAAGCGTCCGCACGGGCGACGTCGTGAATCGATCGTCGGCGAAGAGCTCGTCCGCGAGGGCATTCGTCCGAACGCCGGACGCGACGAGTCGCTCCAGGAGTTCTCGCTTCTCGAGTCCGCCGACGTGGACCTGGCGATGCATGGTGGGTCGTGTGGGAATCCGCGTGGGAAAGTGCCGTGCGGAAGGTCGTGGTGACGCCGCCGGCATGGGCGAAGCGTTAGGCATGCGGATGCGAACCGCACTCCGGACAGCGGGGGCCCGCGCCTTTCGTAGGGTAGCCGCAGGAAGTGCAGCGGCCACCTCGCCGCCGGATCGAGCGGCGCATCGCCCCGGCGGCTCGGGTGACCGAAAGGAGGAGAAGCGCCCAGAACGCGACGTCGATGAGGAGGCCCCGCCAGAGGGGCGCCACGGGAACGCTCGGGGCGTGATTCTGGCGCGTGGGCACCCAGGTCGGAAGCGTCAGGGCCTCCGGAGCCCGCGAGTCGTTGATCGGACCGACTGGCGGATATTGGAGTCCGCCCCCATGGAATGCATAGAGGGGCCAGCCGGCGGCGATGACGTAGGACCATCGCTCCGACGAGCGGAGGTAGGCCATGTCGGCGATCTCGACGCAGCCGGGGGATCGTCGGACGCCGATCCCGATTCGCCCCTCCGTCGCAAGCCACGCGGGTTCTCCCAACCAACGAGTGTGCGGCGCCCCGATCCAGGGCGCGACTTCGCCCGGCCCGAGCCCGAGGCCGGGGAAACTGACCATGGGCGGGTCGATGAGCGGCGGAATCCACGCGGACAGGAGCGTGAGCAGCGCGCCGGCTCCAAGGCAGAGGAGCGGAGGTCGACGTCGCCTCATTCGATCGCCGATCGTGCGTGGTTGTGCAGAAGGGACGTTGCCATGGGATCGCCGCTGCGAGATTGGACCAGAACGACATGGTCCGTGCCATGGCGCGGAGGTGCGGCGGTTCCGACCGCCGGGCGGCGCGCGACCTTCGTCGGCGTCATGGACGAGCGCCGGCCGGGGGGCACGCGAGGGGCGGCGCACTGGATCCGCAGTCATTCCGCAGCGGTTGTGCCGGGAGCGGCATACAGACTCGTGTAGTTCAGGGCGAGTGCGGTTTGGGCCACGCAGTGCCGCCAGTCCTGCGGGGCGCCAGCCACTCGCCGCGACAGCCGGTCGACCAGTTCCGCGAAGCCTTCCATCTCGTCGTGAGCGTGGAGGGTGTTCTGGCGCCTGTCGACGCCAGTTCGAGGCAGATCATGTCGACGCCAAAGAGGTCACGTCAGCTTGAGGATTCGCACGACGCTGCCTCCCGGCGCTCCGCGCGCAGGCCGCTTCCGCGTCGTGAACGGCGTCCCGAGGGCGTCCTTCGCCCAACGCTCAGTCCGCAGCTCGCGCTCGCGTCACATGCCGGGCGAAGTTGTCGAGGATCGCCTGCCAACCCAGGCGCTGCTGCTCCTCGGAGTGGGTCTGTTCGCTGTCGAAGGTGACGGTGACGGTCACTCCCTTGGCCCCGGGCGCGAACGTCACCGTCGCCATCCGATCGCCGAAGGAGTATTCGATCATCTGCTGCGGCACCACCGCCGTGTACTGCCCCTCGAAGTCGAAGCCGACGGAGCCGTCCCGCGCCTCCATGCGCGAGCAGAAGCGGCCGCCGGGACGAAGGTCGACCGAGGCCGAGGTCGTGTGCCAGTCGGGAGAGGCTGCATTCCACGCCTTGATGTCATCGGGCGTGGTGTAGGCCCGCCAGACTTCCTGCAGCGGTGCATCGACGACTGCTGACACGACGATCTTCATGCGGGCTCCCGGGAACCGATCGTGACGACAGAAACTCGATCCGACTCGATGAGCGGATGCGTCCGCACGCGAGGCGTGGCGCGGAGTGTACCGATCGTGCAGCGAGACGCGCTCTCGCCGCGCGCATCCCCCCGGTTGGGCGAGTGCGTCGTCCTGCGCAAGGCGTTTGCAACTCACGCCGGACGCGGCGATCCGCACTCGGGACATCGGTCGCCGGAGCCTGTCGCCAGGACGTATCCGCACCGCGAGCACCGGTTGCCCTCCGCGAGCCAGAGGTATGTGTCCGGACGGAAGGCGACGACGAACATGGCCGTGAGCGATCGCCAGCCGGAGAGGTTGCTTCCGCAGGCGTAGGCCAGGTGCGCACCCGCCGCGGCATCGAGCTCCACTTCGTTGCTGCTGCACCAGTCGATGTGGATCCGAAGTCGATGTCGTCCCTCCGGCAACGGAACGGTGATCGACTGCCGGGCGCGGAGCGTGCCGACGGCGACGCCGTCGACCCGGACCTCATAGGCGCGGGCGCGGTCTGCAAACGACGTCGTCCTTTGAATGGTCAGTTGGGCCGCGGAGCTCATGGTGGTGGATACCGACGTGGATGTCGCTGACCGCGCGCGGATCGTAGCGGCAGCACCGGACGGAATGACCGCGTCATCGCACCGCTGACCGCGCCGCACCGCATTCCGGGCAGCGGACGGCGGTGGCGTCGAGGGTGTATCCGCAGTTCGTGCAGACGCCGACGCGCCTTCGCCGGCGTGCGACCAGATGGTCAAGTCCGCGGAGGGCTGCGAACGCGGCGGCGCCGAACAGTGCCACATCGGCGAGGAGACCCGGAACGCACGGATGGGTCGGCAAGGTGGTGGCGGCCGGCAGGTCCAGCCTCGCAGTGACGGAGCGGGGCAGACGAATGCCGGCCCGCGATCCCGTCATGGCGATCCATGCTGGCGGGGTGGTCGACATGCAGACGCCTGACTCGAGGCAGAGGAACGGCCAACCCGATCTGGTGACGAACTGCGCCTGGACGATCCTGCGATTCGCATCGAGCTCCAGGAGGTTGACGATCTCGACCGCGGCGCTGGTGTTGAGGTGCGCGTCGGACGGCGAGCCGGATCCGCCGGGAAACGGCGGCACCACCCATCCGGTCGCGGGGAGTGGAACGCGCCGATACCCGTGCGGAATGACCGCCGCCAGCCATGCGCCGCCGACGCTGGCGAGCGTTCCGAGTGCGGCCGACAGGACGAGCGTGGTGACGAGGCGCATCTTCGTTCGGGTGACCGCGGCCGATCCGCACGCCGGGCTCGGGTCGACGTTCCGGGGCGGAGTGTACGTCGCGCGATCGCGCGTCGACGTGGACGACGTGTGAGGACACTCCCCGGAGGGCGATCCATGTCAACATGCCGACGGGAGATCTCGCAACGAACCCCGGCCGGCAACGAACGGGAATCCCGGTGCGGTCAGCGCCGACGCCGAGGGGCCGGCCTTCACGCGATGGATGTCGCGCGGTGACCCCCCACGCAGCCAGACGCCGACGTCGCGGCGCTCGCGGGTCGCACCGCGGAACGCCGCGATCGAGCCGATGCGCGCCAAGCGGCGCTGCATGGGAAGATTCGGACGGGAGACTCCCCGGCGATCGCCTCCCTCATCACCGCACATCAGCGGACGCAAGACGCTCGCCACCGCCGCATCGGAACTCCCGCGAGCGCGCTCCGCAACTCGGAGAACAGGCGGGTGATGGGCGCAAGGGCCCGGGACGAGGGAAGCTCGGCCTCGAGTCGTGAGGGAGCCGACGGCATCGCGCGGACCCAGTGCTCGCACGCGGGGTGGAAGGAATGGGCGGACTTCGCCGTGTGACGCTCGCCCAAGCCTCCGAGAGGCGCCGCACGCGTGCGACCGAGGCGGGGAGGCCTCGCCGTGATGGTCACGCACACGCCGGTCGTCATGAGCGTTGCGTTAGGTGGACCCGCAGAACGCGCGATGGAACGGGCCGAAATTGTCCGGCCCGTATCCAGCGGTCCGAATGGCGAATGCGACGACCGCGAACTCCCCGCGACGGCGGTGAATCTCCTCGCGAAATAGCTCCGCGACCTGCTCGGCGGGATTCGCGAACGCTCCGCACCCGAGAGCTCCGAGGACCGCATGCCGGATCCCCGCCTCCGTGAGGGTGTCAAGAACCGCGGCGATCCGCCGTCGCGCGTCCGCCGCGCTGAACGCGGAACCGTCGCGAAGGTCTTGTGCGGCGGCGCGCAGCTCATAGAACGGGAAAATGTCGTCGTCCGCAAGCCGTGCGTAGCCCAGATCCGGCTGGTCCGGGCGCTCGGGACCGCGAACGCAGGTTCGCGGGTGAAGGGCGTCCACGTAGACACGGCCCTCCGCCCCCGAGATGAGCATGGTCATCCGCTCGGTGTAGGTGCGGCCGTCAGCCGCCAGCTCGAGGTCATCGACGCTGAAGTGGCAGTCGGTGCGACGAAACATGTTCTCCTCTTGGGCGGGCGCGCCCTCGCCGTATGCGCCGCCGGGAAAGAACGGATTGGCCATGTTGAGCACGGCGAAGCAGACGCCGAACCGCTGGGTCAGGCGTCGGGTCACGACTCCCCAATCCTCGGGAATGACCAGGATCTCGGCCTCTTGCCCCGGCGAAGGGGCCGAATCGGCCCAGCGCGCGAGATTGCCCCGCGCGACGGCCCTCACGCGAGCTGCCCAGTCCGGGTCGGAGAATGCGGCGAGGGTCTCCCGAAGGACCTCGCGCCGCCGCTGGAAGGCAGGGCCGAAGAAGCCGTCGGCCATTGCCTCGGCATCGGACGGAAGGGAAGCGACGGGCACGTGCGTCCTCGCGATCGTGGGGTGGGCCGCACGCTCGCGCGGCCGCGGACCGAGTGTACGGCCGCACGGCCGCGTCGGCATGGACGATGCGTTAGGGGGCGTTGCGGGAAATCCTCCGCTACCAGTCCGGATTCCACGACTCGATCGGCACGAACCCAGAAAGGTCGAGCTGATGGAACTCAGCGACCGTGAGCAGCCCCGTGCTGCCGTCGGAGTAGCTCACCGCGTGGGCCTGATTCGACGCGAAGATGTTCCAGGGGGAGTGAATCCGCACGTTGGAGAATGGGGTGGTGCAGACAGCGACGACGATCCTTGGCAGGGGCGGGCGCGGCCATGACTCGGCGGGTGATCTGATGAGGATCGTGGCGTCGGGGAGAAAGCTCGGACGGGAAGGAAACTCCCTGGCGCCGAGGACCCGCCGGGCGGAGTCGAATCCCATCTCGGCCTGGGGCTGCTCCTTGAGCGCGCGGTGCGGAACGCGAGCCAGCGTCGAGCATGCGAAGAGCGCCGCCGAGTTTCCGCCGCAGTTGCTCGATGCAGCGAAGTTCGCGTCGAGCACGTTGGCAAGGGTGACGAGGGCGATCGGCGCGACGACGACGAGGAGGGCGACGCGAGCCGCTCGCCTCCATCCCGGGCTGGGCAACAACTGGGGTAGACCGCGCACTGCTCCGCCTCACGACCGAGAATGGCGCCGCGCACACGTGGGACCGAGGCCGGGCCTCGTCGAGATGGTAACACCACGCGCGTAGGCACGAGCGTCGCGAGGGCCGAACGAAGCGAGCCGCAACGAACGGGCGAATGGCGAGCCGACGCGAAAGGCGCGACGCCGAGTTCGCCGTCGCCCGTCTCGCGGGACCTGAGATCAACGAACAGGTGATGGTGCGTGCCCGCAGACGAGAGGTTGCGGAACGCGACCTCGACTGAGTCTCGGACGGGGATGCGCCCGCCAGCGTCCGTACCTCGCATCGGAAAGCGGCCTCGTGACGCCTGGTGAGCGATGCGACAGCGGTCTTGCTCCAGAGGAACGGACGGGTCCGAAAGCCACGGCGCAGCCGGCGGACGAGCTGGAGGGAATGCGTCTCGGCCCCGCCCCGCACGATCTGACGCCACCACACCCGCTCCCAGAGCAGATGGGCCGCCACGCCGGGGATGACGGTCGGAAGGAGCGTGCCGCCGCGCGCCGAGATTGGCGACCAGAACGTTGTCCACGGATCGGTGGTGGCCGGATTCTGGAGGGCCAGAGGCCATGGGGGAGCCATGGGGGTGTCGACGGCCGGCTCCGCCCGAAGACCGAAAATGTGCCGTACGCTCGCGCGATCGATGCAACCGGCCTCGCACGGGAGTGCGCCGCGCTGCGTGTCGGCATGAGCGCAGCGTTAGGCTGACTTTCGCGGCGTCGGCGACGTCACGGCACCGGTACCACGTCGGCCGCACTCCGGGCACGCTTGAACACCTCGAAGGTCATAGCCGCAATTGCTGCAGAGCCCGGCCTTGGTGCGAGAGAGCGTGCGAACCACCGTCGGGACCGCTCTTGCGGAGACGAGGAGAACGAAGGTCAGGGACGCGTTGGCCAGAAGTCCCGGCCAATGCGGCGTCAGCGGCATGAGCGTCGGCGGAGTCGAGTCACCAGAGGGCCCCGACGATCCGGTCCACCGGATCGGGATCGCGCCGGAGATGACCACCTCGGTAGTCCCGTCCGCCACGGACGTTGCGAGAGACTCTCCCGTGACCGATCGGAACGGCCACCCAGATGCGATCGCAAGACAACGGTGACTTGAGCCTTCGGGTGAGTTCGAGTGAGGACACGCAGTTTCCGCCCAGGTGGGCACAAGCTCGCCCGGCAAGGGGGCCTGCGCCAGGCCCGTCCAGCTCACTTCCGTTCGGGCCCGTGGGCGTGCCCAGGTTGATCGCACGCTTGCGCGGACGGGGGACTCCGTGAGTTCCACGAACCAGAAGCTGTACCCATTGGCCGACTCAAGGCGGCTCCTGATGGTGCGTGAGGGCCACCAGGAGCTGGCGGCGACATCGAGCGAGAGAACGACGCCTTCGATGTAGGCAAGCACTACCGCAAGGACGCCGAACCGGCACCAACGTCGAGCTCTGAGAGGTAGGGTCCGCATGCTCCGCCCAACGACCGTGCGCCACGCCGCACGCGCGTGCGGTCGGGTCCAAGGCCTCGCAAGGATTGTACATCACGCGCGTGGCGGCATGAGCGCTACGTTAGGCGGAACCGCGCCCGGCGGGATGGGATCCTTCCGGCTGGAGCGCCGCGGCCCGGCATGACCCCGCGACGATGAGCGCCGCAGTTGCGCACGAGGCGATCGACAGGACGCAGGCATCCGCGGTCAATCGACATTGGCGAGATCGGTTTCGCTTGGGGCGGACGGGTTGTACCAGCATGGCACCCGGGCTCCGACGACGACGTGCGACGTGTGTTTCGCCACCGCCATCTGGCCCTGGCAGTTGAGCCAACTCGGGTGGAGGGCTCGGGTGGAGGGAGGAAGAGCGGTACGCGGTGCCCGCGACCGCGTAGAGGTGGGTCGCGCGGGGGTTGGCATTCCAAGCGTACTCGCCGCTGGCGTCGATGCCTCGACTCCACGCGGTGACCGTGGCGAACGTAGGGGGCCACGCCCGGATGCGCAGCTGCTTCAGTGCGACTCAAATTCCGGCAACGACCAGAAACTCCGCGACGAGACCCGCAATGACGGAGCTGCGCCGGAGTTTCCGCATGCCGATGCAAGGGCTCGCATGTGCGTTTCCAGAGGCCATCTGGTTTCCGACGAACGACTGCGAGCCATGCCGCACGGACGTGCGGCCGAGGCCGTAGGCCTCGCGGAGATGGCAACGCACGGGCGCGTCGGCATGAGCGATACGTTAGGCGGGCTTCGAACGACTACAAGCGAAGGACGAGAATCGTAACCTCGGGATCGCTCTCAAAGCGGCGGATCAGGTCGCCCGCTCGATGAGCGCTGCAGCAACGGCGGCGGTACGGGCGTTGTGTGCGTCGATGAGGACGACCTTGGGCGGGGCGCCCCGAGCAACGCTGAGGCGCCCGAAGTCCTGGTCCAAGGTCATAAGCAGCCGGTTGCGAGGCTTGGCGCATTCCCACACCTGCTGGTCTGTCGCGCCGGCGCCCAGCACGCGGCGGACGTGTTCGGTGTTGGGGAAATCGGCAGCGATCCGTGCCGCGACGGATTCCGAAAGGTTCTGGTCGAGGAGCAAGGCCATGGCGGTCACGCGGCGGGATCGATCACGATCCGGCGCTCCCGCTCGGCCGCAAACGCGAGGCACTCAAGTACGTCCTCGTGGGCGAGTTGCGGGAACTCCTGGAGGAGTTCGGGTTCGGTCGTGCCGGACGCGAGGCGACCAAGGACCTCTCCGACAGTGATGCGAGTGCCCTTGACACAAGGCTTGCCGAAGCGGACGGCCGAATCGATCGAGATTCGTGAGAACGCCGCCATCCCCGGAGTGTAACACGCGACTACGGCGCGACCAAACACTGCTAAGCCCGGCACTTTCCCGCTCTCGCCTGCTCCGGCTAACGACGTCCTTAACCTGCGAAGGCGCCGGTCAGGAACCTCTCGACCTCCGGCGACCGTATCGGCGACTTCGGCAGGTTCAAGGGCATGTTAGCCTGCCTGCGTTGGGCGGCTGTTCATCACCGCGATTTCAGTGAGCGCAGCTTCACCAAATCCGCATCGACGCAAAACCTCAATAAGGTAGTTCGTCTTACCCGCGGTGTAGCCATCGCTGTCGTCTGCAAAGGTGCCTGCGAGTCTCTTCTTGAGTTCGCCGTAGGCGAGCGCATCCGATGCATTGGTCCGAAGATGATCGCGAACAGCGATGTGGTTCTTCAGCGCCGGGCTTGAGGTAGGACAGAGGTAGAGATGGTGCCGGATCGAGCCTTGCGGGGCATGGAACGCCTCGCGCATTGGAATTCCCATGTCGCCCCGATGTCGATAGCCGATGGACTGGAGGCGTTCGATCCCGAGTTGAACGTCTCCGTTTCGAACGACCACGTCGACATCAATCACTGGTTTGGCAGCCAGCCCTGGGACAGCGGTGCTGCCGACGTGCTCAACCGCGACTGCAACATCTCCGATCGCAGGAAGTATGCCATCGCGAAGGTTCTGAAACATGACCGGCCAATTCGGGTTGTAGTCGACGATGACGATCATGCTCACGTCATCCCCATCCGGAGGCCGCGCTCCGAGCTCGGTGAAATGGTCAGGCTAACGGCTGCGATCTATGCCGCACGCACGTGCGGCCGAGGCCGTAGGCCTCGCACAGGAGTGTAACCGCCGTGCGTGTCGGCATGAGCGCTGCGTTAGGCGGCCTGCCAGTTCGAGGGTCCCTGGGGGTCGCTCGGTGGCGTCCTACGGGGATCGCGACATCCGGCACACGGCAGGAACGGCAATCTGGAGCGGACGTGGCCGCATTTTGAACACCGCCGGTCCGCAGGGTTGGAGGTCGGCGCCCGAGCTCGACGAAACCATAGCCGTCCGATGTCGGCGAGGAGGCTGAGTCCGACCCACTGGGCAGGGCAGTCTGAAGTAGGTCGCGAAGGTCGGGCACGAACCGGAACGCGAAGGTCGACTCTGCGAGCGCGATCTCCCGCCTAGAGAGGCCGGGCTCGATCCGAACTCGATGGTTCGCCTGTTGGGGCGACTTGATCCCGACGGAGTACTGGACGCCTTCGAGACACTGAAGCAGGGATGACCAGTGCGGATTCGTCAACGTGTCTGGAAGCTCCGCCTAACGACTTGAGCTATGCCGCACGCACGTGCGGCCGAGGCCGTAGGCCTCGCGGAGATGGTAACGCACGTGCGTGTCGCATGAGCGCTGCGTTAGGCGGAGCGTCGTGAGTAGCGCAAGCTCTCACCCACCGATGGGCGGCAGCGGGACGAGGTATTGTGGTGAGACCGCCGAGGTCAGCCAGACGCCGTTGTCGGACCGGAAAAACGCCTGCCCGGCGTCATGAAGAGCACGCGAGTCGACCCGAAGCACAGCCGGCAAACCGTGGCGGCGTCCCACCCGAATTGCGGTCTCGACGTCGGCGGACAGATGCACATGCTGGCGGCTCGCGGAGTTGAGCCCAGAAGCGAAAATGGACTCAAGGAAGCGAACCGCCGTTTCATGGAACAACACCTCGGGAGGTTCGGTTCGGGTCAGGCCCAAGTCGATGTCGATTGAGTGCCCTTGATTTGCGCGAATGCGACGCCCGTCGGAGTTCAAGGCGAAGCGCTGCTTGTCGCTCTCGGCAATCACCTGCAGGACCAGATCACGGGAGAGCTTGTGACCCGATCTATTGGCGCAGGCAACAAGTTCGTCGAGGTCGGCCCATCCACCGGAGTCGAGTTCGATGCCGATCGCGGCGGGATCATGACGGAGCACAAGGCTGAGCAACTTGCTGGCGCGATGGGTGGGATCCGACATCCGGGCTGCTTCCGCCTAACGACTGCGAGCTATGCCGCACGCACGTGCGGCCGAGGCCGTAGGCCTCGCACGGATGGTAACAGCACGTGCGTGTCGGCATGAGCGCTGCGTTAGGCTGTCCTGGCAAGTCCTCCACATGGGGTTCGGTGCCGAAACGTTGTTGGGCGGGCGAGCGGCGGTCAGCGCGAGTATGTGTCCGCAATCGAAGCGGCAACGTAGGGCAGCGATGAAAGGTAGCGGACGCTGCAAGTAGTGCGACGCTCTAAGAGATGGTGGGGGACAGTGACGCCAGTCTCGCGTTGCAGGAACTCTCCCAGCCGCGTACTCACGACACGGCGCTTGACCAGCAGCGATAGGTCGTCGTCCGCGCGGATCCGTTCTGGTTTGACGTCAGCGTGAGCGGCGAGCCATCGCCGGAGTTTTGCGGGAAGCGCTGGATAGGGGTGCTCCGGGAAGTGAGTCGCGTTGAAGTGTTCGTCGGAAACAGGGGCTCGTCGGCCGATGCGCTCCCGCAACGTTAAGGAACGAACATGGCCGATCCACTCGCCGGTCGTCAAGAGGGCGCTGAGTAACTCCAGAGTGTCAAAGATCAACTGCAATGCAAGCAACCTGCGGGCACCTGTTGGATCAGCCTAACGACTGCGAGCTATGCCGCACGCACGTGCGGCCGAGGCCGTAGGCCTCGCACAGATTGTATCAGCACGTGCGTGTCGGCATGAGCGCTGCGTTAGGCAGCTTGGATAGCCGCCGTGAAGATGCATGAGAGACGTGTCAGCGATCAGTCCTTGAGCGTCATGCGGTCGAAGATGGCGGTACAGAGGTCCAGGAAGGAGGACTCTGCAATCTCCGGGGAGTTGCAGTGGATCGTTAGGAAAACGAGTTTCCGAGGATCTCCACGCGAGGCCAATGCGAGCCGCGCGCCGTCGCGGTCGGCTCTTCCATACAGCCGCAGCTCAGGTTGCTTGCCATCGGAAGGCTCTTGCTGCCGAGCAAAGTCGGTCTGGCCGAACTGGTATTCCAGTTGCTGGATTCGCAGTGACACTCCCCACATGAAGATCGAACGGAATTCAGTTGGGGCGACCGCTGAGGAAAACCAGATCGTCTGGACTGAGAGCGTAATGGGTTTGTTGACGCACTCGAGTTCAATCTCGTCGTTGGTGGGAACTGGGCGCCAAGTGCCTACCAGGTCGACAGAGACCTCGTCGAGGTCGATTCGCTGTACGGGAGTGCTGTCGACAGGACGAGCGTACTTGAGCTCGTGCATGCCGGACAGGCCCATGTCATCTTTGAATTTGCGCCCGATCTGATGCTCGGCGACTACGGCACAGTTCTCAGCGGCCCAGCGGAGGTCAGTCTTGCAGCCGTCGACCAGTATCTCGCGGTCGCCAATTCGGGCAAGCGTTGACGCGAGACTTGGGATGGCGTGATAGATCCGAAAGAGAGTCTCTGTGACGCCGCGCAGCAGGTCATAGCGGGATTGTGCAGTCCAGAGGGAGTCCGAGGGCGACAAGTCAAGACGTGGGACGTCAAGCCAATGTTCGACGGATGACGGTTGCCACGCACGATGAGCGTCATCCTCTGAAGGCGGCGGCCTTAGGCAAACGACGGTTGTGTACTCCTGACGCAGTGCAGCGATTGTCACGTCGTGAATTGCAGCGTTGAGGTCGTACATCACGCGGCCAAGCCCGCGTCGGTCGACCGCGAGGGGGACGCGCGAGCGACAAGCGATCACGACGTCGCGGCAGCGAGCCAGCTCGGAGGCGACGGCCAGGAGTTTGAGGTAGTTGGGATCGTGATCCAATCGCGAGTCTGCCTAACGACTTGAGCTATGCCGCACGCACGTGCGGCCGAGGCCGTAGGCCTCGCGGAGATGGTAACGCACGTGCGTGTCGGCATGAGCGCTGCGTTAGGCAGACCCTTGGGGCCGCAAGTCCGACTTGACTGCGATACAAGAAGTTGTATGATACCGGCGTGGAACGCGAGCTCAAGCCCCTTGAATGGCTGGCGACGTCGCTGGAGGACGTGCGGAGCATGCCCGTCGAGGTGCAGAAGCTCTTGGGGCGGCAGCTGCTCCGAATCCAGCTCGGGCTCGAGCCAACCGACTGGAAGCCGATGTCGTCGGTGGGGCCGGGTGTGGCCGAGATTCGGATCCGGACCGGCCGTGCACACAGGGTGTTCTACGTTTCCAGGTTCGCGGAGGCCGTCTACGTGCTACACGCGTTCGAGAAGAAGTCCCAGAAGACCGATGGTCGAGACCTGGAGTTGGGTGCGACCCGGTACCGGCAGCTGCTCTTGAAGCGCCGCCGCCAAGGCGGAGGAGGACAGTGATGGCAATCCGAAGCAAGAAGTCGACAGGAAACGTGTTTCGCGATATGGGCTTCGAGCCAGCCGAGGCGGAGCACCTCCGCGTGAGGTCGCTGCTCATGATCGAGCTGGAGCAGCTCATCGCGAAGAACGATTGGACGCAGGCCGTCGCGGCGAGGGTGTTCGGCGTGTCGCAGCCGCGGGTGAGCGATCTCGTGCGCGGCAAGATCGACAAGTTCAGCGTCGACATGCTGATCGAGATGCTCGGTAGGGCGGGGGTGGACGTTACGTTCAGCGTGAAGCGTCGGCGAAAGGTCGCCTGAGCGGTTGGACTGGTTCTGCCTAACGACTTGAGCTATGCCGCACGCACGTGCGGCCGAGGCCGTAGGCCTCGCGGAGATGGTAACGCACGTGCGTGTCGGCATGAGCGCTTCGTTAGGCAGTCCTTTCCTTGGTTCCCGGCGCTGCCGAAGCGTCAGTCGGGACGCGTTCGCGAAGGACGAGACAGGCGATGGCGAACGCCACAGCGGCCAGCGAGAGGACGAAGAGCGGAGCGGCGGTGAGGACGCCCAACGCCAGGGTTCCGGGCTGGCAGCTGGTAATGAGGAACAAGGCGGCCGTGTTCCATGCGATCGTCGATGCGAGCATGAGTGCCGCCGAGGCCTGTCGTACGGGCACGAGCACCGCCAGAACGCCAAAAGCGACGGCGCAAAGGAGCGAGAGGCGGAGAAGGACGCCGGGCTGAGACGGAGAGATGGCCGTCGGGAACTCGCGGAGAGTGGCAAGGAGGATATGGAAGCCGGTGGCGACTCCGTGGCCCGCGCCGACGACGATGATCCCGAACGAGGCGGCAAGGAGACCCTGAAGCCCCAGCGTCAGGGAAAGGCGCAGAAGTCGAAAGGGATGTCGCGCGTCGGGGGCTGCCATGGGAGCGATGCGCTCGCGTCGCGTCGGATGGGTCGGACGCCCGCTGGATCTGCCTAACGACCGTGAGCTATGCCGCACGCACGTGCGGCCGAGGCCGTAGGCCTCGCGACAAGTGTACAGCCGCACGTGCGTGTCGGCATGAGCGATTCGTTATGCCCGCGAAGAATCGATGCCTGCCGTCGCGTACCAATCCCCGGATGGCAACCGCGGTGACTCAGCGGCGCGGAGTGAAACCAGAAGGTCGAGGTGGGCCGCGGACGGCGACCCCGCCGAGCACCGCACTCTGGATGCCCGTCCGTGGGGAGGGCTCGAAGGCGGTACGGGACGTGAGGTCGTTAAGGCGCACACCGCCCGTTTGCGCAATCTGGCGTCCCTGCGGTGCGGTTGTGGGGCACCCGAGCCCGCGCGACTCGGCGTGCAATCCCGCCCAGCGCGCCGTCTGGCGTCCCTGCTGTGCTGTATTGGGCACGGAAGCCTGCGCGACGAGGCTTGCAACCCCGTCAAGCGCGGGACTCTGGAATGGCGAAACCTGCTCCGCCGTCCTGGCGTTGCCGCTGCGAGGGCTCGAGCTCGGCGGCGATTGTGAGAAGCGAGGTCCCGACCCGCTTGATCACGGATCTGGGCGGAGGCAACCGGGGCCGAGAGCACTCGCGATTGATGCGCGTACCATCGCCCGACGCCAATCGTTCTTTGCGGTCGGTTCGCGGGGCATAACGACTGCGAGCTATGCCGCACGCACGTGCGGCCGAGGCCGTAGGCCTCGCGAAGATGGTAACGCACGTGCGTGTCGGCATGAGCGCTGCGTTAGGCCGACGGTCACAAAAGCTGCGGCCGCGAAGGGGACCGCTCGGACCGAACGGGCCCGGGCGAGGCGGGGGGAGCAACTCCCGAGCGACCGCCAGGGACCGGGACGCCGACCCGCGACCGATTGCGCCGGGGTACCAAGCGCCGTTGCGCAACGGTGACCTGCGGACCCAAGCAAGCAGTCAAAAGGCGCTTGTACGTTCCGTGCGTCACTGCACGCTTGGGGAGCGCTCTGAGCACATCTCGTCACAGGCTGCTCCCGGAGAGGGTGGGAAGCAGCCTGCACTCACCCTCGCCAGTGTTGCGCGGCGACGAGCCCCGAACGGCGTGCCGCCCGATCGCTTGGTCCCGCACGATGGACGCGTGATCCGCCGTTGCGCCGCGAACCCGACGACGGAAGGGCGCCTGGAACCCAATCCGGAGTGCGCAGCGGCTACGCGCGAGTTCGGCCTAACGACCGCGAGCTATGCCGCACGCACGTGCGGCCGAGGCCGTAGGCCTCGCGAAGATGGTAACGCACGTGCGTGTCGGCATGAGCGCTGCGTTAGGCCGACGGTCACAAAAGCTGCGGCCGCAATTGCACGGCGCTGGGGCCGGAAGGCCGGGGCGAAGCGGGGGACGCGATCCCCGAACGACCGCCGGGCACTAGGACGCCGACCCGAGAGCGACTGCGCCGGGGTACCACGCCGACTGCGCAACGGTGACCCGCGGACCCAAGCAAGCAGTCAACGGGCGTTTGCACGTTCCGTGCGTCACTGCACGCTTGGGGAGCGCTCTGAGCACATCTCGTCACAGGCTGCTCCCGGAGAGGGTGGGAAGCAGCCTGCACATGCTCCCGCCAATGCTGCTCGACGACGCGCCCCGAATGGCGTGCCGCCCGATCGATTGGTTCCGGACGATGGACGCGTGATCCGCCGCTGCGCCGCGGACCAGACCACGGAAGGGCGCCTGGAACCCAATCCGGAGTGCGCAGCGTCTATGCGCGAGTTCGGCCTAACGACTGCGAGCTATGCCGCACGCACGTGCGGCCGAGGCCGTAGGCCTCGCGGAGATGGTAACGCACGTGCGTGTCGGCATGAGCGCTGCGTTAGGCACCCACGGAGTAGACCTGTCCGGGCTGCGCGAACGAGACTACGCGGAGAATCTCTGGCGCGAGCGGCCGAAGGTCGGTGATGCGGTTGGACTTGGCCCGAACCACGACCACGAACAATGACGTCTTGGTCACCGCCTGCTGTTGAGTGAGATTCCGGTCGGTCGTGATGAGCCCCGCGAATCCGGACTCCTGCATGAGGGAAAGAAGGCGGCCGTTCTTGATGCCCGACCAGCCGCGTGTGACAACATGCTCGACCTCGTGCGGGGCGAGCGACGCCGCAAGGCGGCGGGGCGTGCACTCGTCAAGCAGCAGACGCACGACGCTCGAAGAGAGATCGAAGGACCTCAAGGGCGGCGATCGCGCGATCCCGGCCGACGCTCGGGAAGTCCTCGAGGAATTCGTCCAGCGAGTCGCCGGCCTCGAGATACTCGATCAGCGTGGCAGCGGGGACGCGGGTTCCGACGAAGACCGGCGTGCCGCCCATGATCTCCGGGTCAGAGTGGACAAGCTCGTTGAGATTGGGGGCGGTGGCGTCGGCCATGCTGCCAGTGTACACCCCGAAGAGAGCCCGGCCAAATGGGCTCCACTGCGAGGATCGCCTCAGTTTGCCTTGGTGTGCCTAACGACTTGAGCTATGCCGCACGCACGTGCGGCCGAGGCCGTAGGCCTCGCGGAGATGGTAACGCACGTGCGTGTCGGCATGAGCGCTGCGTTAGGCAGACCTGGCCGGAGTGCCGCATTCCGAGCAGTGCGCGGAGGAGCCCTTCGGGTAGCCGCAGCGGCGGCAGTTCTGGCTTGGGAGCCACGAGAACTTGCGGTGCCGGCACCAGGCTATGACGAGGAGAGCCGCTGCGAGTCCGATCGTCAGCTCCTGAATCGGAGGTGGAGGCGGGATCTCGATGATGCGGTGACAGATGAAGAGTGGAATCATGGCCGGTGAGCGAACCGCGGCGGGGTACGCGAGTCAGCTTGAGACTGTTGCGGCGCAGTGTATCGAGGCGCTTGTTCGGAGTAGAGGGGGTAGTCCGCGGATCTGAGTGAGCTACGCGGAGGCGCGACTACGCGAGCGGATCCCGGCCGCTTGGGGAGCTTGCCCGTGGAGCGATGGCGACCCAGACGCAGAACGCGCCGTGCAGCAACAGTCCCACGACGGCCGGAGCACCCACATCGCGATAGAGCTGCTCTCCGCAGTCGGCGGCGACGCGCCACTGTGTCGGTTCATAGTCCGGCCTGTCAGCGAGCGGACGAAAGTACGTGCGTGCGAACACGCCGCAAAGAGCGATCCAAACGCAGAGGACGAGGGAGATGGCCGCGAGGAGGGAAGCGACAACGCGCACTGGTTCTGCCTAACGACTTGAGCTATGCCGCACGCACGTGCGGCCGAGGCCGTAGGCCTCGCGAAGATGGTACAGCACGTGCGTGTCGGCATGAGCGCTGCGTTAGCCAGTCGCGCCCAGGCGGCGGATGGCGCGACGAGGCTTGCTTTTGGCGAGGTCGTAGTTGGCCTGGAGATTGAGCCAGAGCTGCGGAGTCGTGCCGAGTGCGCGTGCGAAAAGCCATGCCGTCTCGGCGGTGACTCCGCGCTTGCCGCGCGTGATTTCGTTGACGCGCTGGAGCGGGACGCCGATGTGACCGGCAAACGCGACCTGGGTGACGCCGAGAGGCTTGAGAAACTCCTCGAGGAGGATCGCGCCGGGGTGAGTTGGAGTGCGGCTGTTGGGGACCATCGGGGGGCTCAGGAGTGGTAGTCGACGACTTTGACGTCGAGGGCGTTGCCGCCCGCCCAGCGGAAGACGATGCGCCACTGGTCGTTGATGCGGATGGACCAGAAAGCGCGGAGGTTGCCCTTGAGTTGCTCGAGCCGGTTGCCCGGCGGGACGCGGAGATCGGCGATGTCGTGGGCGGCGTTGAGGAGATCGAGCTTCCGAAGGGCGGATCGGGTCAGGTCGGGAGGAAAGCGGGGCGGTCTAGTCCGTGAGTGGTAGAACCGCTCGGTCTCCTTGTCGCCGAAGGACGCGATCATGGGGGGCAGGATAGCGGTTGCATGGGCGTCATGCAACACAAATCCATGGCTTCGGGAAGCCGTTCCCCGGGGTCGAGAGCGATCTGGCTAACGACTGCGAGCTATGCCGCACGCACGTGCGGCCGAGGCCGTAGGCCTCGCGAAGATGGTAACGCACGTGCGTGTCGGCATGAGCGCTGCGTTAGGCAGACTGAGACTTTGCTACCGAATTGGGCGAGGACGCGGCACCAGGATTGACGCAGCGGCGAGGCTGAGGGTCGAGGCGATGAAGCAGATGCCGGGATAGACGGCAAGAAACCTGACGGAGGTACGGTCGCTGACAAGCGCTGCTGGGTCGCGAAGCCCAGAAGCAACCGAGGCCCAGGGCGCAACGAGTCCGGCAAGCAGCCCGATCGCCGCCGCCAGTCGGAGGACCGCCCGTCGCTCTCTCGCCGGAACGCACGACAGGTTGTCCCAACGCCACTGCCAAATGATCCAGCAAGCGACGGCGGCGCACAGCAGCTTTGCTACGGACGCCTCTGGTGAAGTTGGAACGGCGAGAAACACAAGGACGCAGACGAGCCTCGACGAGTAGACCGATCGGCGTTCGCGTTCCGTGAACGGCCCCCTCGACCTGTGGCCGCACTCCGAGCACGGAGGCTGTGGACTCACGCTAGGAAGCGGATGGCCACACGCGATGCAGTTGGTGCGCTGCGAGGGGGGCACTTGCCTGTTCTGCCTAACGACCGTGAGCTATGCCGCACGCACGTGCGGCCGAGGCCGTAGGCCTCGCGACCATGGTACAGCCGCACGGGCGTGTCGGCATGAGCGATACGTTAGGCCGCATTCATTCGGAGTCGGAATAGCCGAGCAGCTGGTGACAGTGTCGGCATTGGAACACGTACGCCTCAACCGGCCCCTCGATGTCAATGCAGCGAAGATAGTCGTCGAAGTCGTCGCCGCTGAGCGGAACGTCGGCACGAAGCGAGTTCACAACGGAGGCCCAGCGAGTGACCAGGTCCTCGTAGGTCGCGCGACCAAGGTACTTGGCCGCGTCACCGCAGCAAGCAAGCCACTGCTCCCTTTGCCAAGCCATGAATCCAGGAGTTCGGCGGGAGATCGTCTCGACGACTTCCGCGGGGAGTCGCAGATCCCGCCGGTTGGCACCGACGGATTTCGGCTCAATGAACCGGGCGTCGTAGCGGGAGGCGGCCGACCCATCTGCGATACACCAAGGGCAGACCCTTTTTTCGAGGCGTGTAGACGCAGTGACGGGCCCCACGTAGATCGCGCCTCGCGACTGCCCGCAACATAAGCAGGCGGTCGTCGAGCGGACGCATGCGCCGGTCGCGAGCGGATCAGAATGGTAGGTGAAGTCTGGAAGTTGCATTTTGGTCGGCCTAACGACTGTGAGCTATGCCGCCGTCGCGGCCGCACAGCACCGTTGCAACTGACAGGAGCTTACCGCGCCGGTCGGCATGAGCGACACGTTATACGGGGCGACTCCCGGACGCTCGAAGTCGCGTAGCCACGTCAGGCGTGGCCTGCCGATTGTCTCGAATGGAGTACGCCGTCCACGCACGCAGATTGGGCGGAGCACTGGCCACTGGTGCCTCCACGACGCCACCGGTTGGCGGCCCGAAAGCCACCGTGGCGATGGTGCGCGGTCTGTCCCGAAGGACCGACCGAAGCGCAGTCCGTCGTGAAGGACCGTCGGTCGCGAGATCCGTCGTGAACCGCCGCAGTGGCCTGTTGCGAACACGCCGAGATGCGTTCCTGGGCGCTGGCGTCTGCGGGGCGCATCGACGCCGACGCGCGATCGGTCGTTACGGAGGCTGAGGAGGCGGCGCGGAGGGCGCCGGTGGCCAGTCTGGGCAATTCTTCGGCATGCGCCAAGAACCGGCAGGCAGGATGTCGCCGGTCGCTGCGAGTCGAGGTTCCGAACCCAAAGAAGCAGGCAGCTGTTCACCTGGCCGCGGCGTAAGAAAGCCGCGAAGCGTAAAACGTCAGCGTCGCGGCGGGTCTGACTCGCCCCGTATAACGACTTGAGCTATGCCGCACGCACGTGCGGCCGAGGCCGTAGGCCTCGCACAGATGGTAACAGCACGTGCGTGTCGGCATGAGCGCTTCGTTAGGCGGACTCGTGAGAACTCCATCCGCACTCCGAGCAGCGCTCGGCAACTGCCTTGGACGTGTCATAGCCGCACCGTGGACAGCCCATGACGTGCACCGTTTGACAGTGCCGTTTGAGGAACGCGACAAGTGCTGCGCGATCAGCGATCGCGCGAGCGGGTATCACAAAGGCGATCCCGCTGTTGAGGTGCAGAGCGGTCATGCTCGGCCACGAACTGCATTGCTGAACGAACTGCCACGAATACTCGCCCTTGGCGCAAGGACAGGTGCTCCGGACTCCGTTTGCGTCCAGGTCTAGGACATGCGGATCGAACACGCCGGCCGTGTCTCGACGGGGTAGCCGGCTCTCAAGCTCTCGCACTGTTCGGCGGAAGAGCCAGAATCCAGAGATGACGGCCACCGCCAACCCCGTGACTAGCGCTGCGACCGCGTGGCCGCCGAAGAGCGACAGAAAGACAAACGCCCCGAGGCCGAACGCGGCGGCCCAACCTGCGGCCCAATAGAGCAGCCGACGAGTGCCCCCGATCGAGAGGAGCCAGAATGAGTGCAGGTCCTCTCGAGTGAGCTGGTAGGTGAACTGCATGTTCCGCCTAACGACTTGAGCTATGCCGCACGCACGTGCGGCCGAGGCCGTAGGCCTCGCGGAGATGGTAACGCACGTGCGTGTCGGCATGAGCGCTGCGTTAGCCGGCTCCGTTCAGTCGTCGGCCGGAAACGTCTCCAGGAGCAAGTCGGATAGGGCGGAATACGTCCCTGCGGCATCGGCGCTCGCTGCCAGGGCTGGCTTGATTCGCTGGATCACGTTGGACGCTAGACGCCGGATCTCAGGTGGCACGGCGGTCTCACCGAGGCTGTGGGCGGCGCGCACAAGCAAATTGCGCACGAGCAACGCCGCTGAGCGTGCGGCGCGCTGATCGGTCAGATCGAGTATCACCTGGAAGTCGTCGATAGCGTCTAGGTAACGATGCAGCATCAGAGCGGAAACCGCGCGGCACCCGAACAGTTCGGCGACGTTGACTGGATGGTCGTCGTCCCGGTCGGGATGGAGAAACCAGGGCTTCAGGCGTTCGAGTGCGGCCTCATTATCGCCAAGCTCGGTCGCGATCTTCCAGCCCCAATGGCAGAGAAGCGAAAGGTCCCACGTAGAGAGATGATCGGCAGAATTGTTGGTAACGTGCTTCGCCCACAGCTCCTGCCAGGCTGCGACGCTCGCCGGGGGAATGCCCTCCTCCGGCGCTAAAGGATCAAGCGGAGCGCAGTCGACTTCGAGCCAGCGCCGCACGATCTCCGACTTTGATGACCAGTCTGCCATGATCGGGAACTGTCCGGCTAACGGCCGTGAGCTATGCCGCACGCACGTGCGGCCGAGGCCGTAGGCCTCGCGACCATGGTACAGCCGCACGGGCGTGTCGGCATGAGCGATGCGTTAGGCAGATGGGGCCCTCGTGCCGGGTGGAGGTGTTCTCGAAAGGGCAGTCAGGAGGCCTCGCCAGTTGTATGGAGGACCATAATCCTCCGACGTCTGTCCTGGCCACAGTAGCGTTAGCACCTCCTCGGCGATCGCGGCGGTTCCGTTCGGCACGTCTGCAGAGTCGGGTTGCGTGATGCCGAACTGGAGAAGCGTGTTGCGAAGGACCAAAGCGGTAGTCCGCCGATGACGATGCTGCTCGTGGGAGAAGGCAACGCGTGCAGCCAGCGCGGCGCGGTCGGGCTCTCCAGAACGAAGGTGGCAGTCGATGGCGCACGCATGCAACGCGGCCCAGTCAGGTGCGTCGTCCTGAAATCTGTCCTCGCGCGAGAACCAAGGCGTGAGGCGTTCGAGAGCCATCGCGGAGTCGCCCCGTTCCATGGCCATCGTCCAGCCCCAATAGCAGAGAAGCGACAGGTCCTCGATTGCGAGCTCGTCAGGACCGCGTTGCGCGTACTCCGCCCAGAGCGACTGCCACACGGCGACGCTGCTGTCGGGGTGCGGTCGATACCGACCGGGCGGGAGGTTGAACGAGTGCTCCTCCCACGCCCTGTAGATCACGCGATGTGGATCGTTGGGATGCTCGTCCATTCTGCCTAACGACCGTGAGCTATGCCGCACGCACGTGCGGCCGAGGCCGTAGGCCTCGCGACATGGTACAGCCGCACGTGCGTGTCGGCATGAGCGATTCGTTATGGCTGCGAAGGACCGATGTCTGCTGTCGCGTACCGTCGCCAGATCACGCTGCCTGCCGGGTGACGCGAGTGGGGCGCGCCAGCGGGCACGGCGACCCGGCGGAGTCCGCGATCCGGCGTGCCACGTCGGTTTCCGCTCCAAGTCAGCGCTGAGCGCGAGTCCGCCGGAGCGAGCTCCCAGCCGGTTGCGCAGTCTGGCGTCGTTGCGGTGCGGTTGAGCGGCACCGAAGTCCGCGCGACGCGGCGTGCAACCCCGCCGAACGCGCAGTCTGGCGTTGTCGCGGTGCGGTATTGGGCACGGAAGCCCGCGCGACGAGGCTGGCAACCCCGCCAAGTTCGGAAGATTGGAGTGGAGATCCCTGGCGGCAGAGCAAGCGGCGCCGTCGTTCGGAAGCGCGTCGGTAACGATCGCGAGAACCGGCAGTCTGCGTTCCGCTCGGTCAAGTTCCAGGGACGCGTTACCTGAGGGAGAGAGCACGCCCAATCGATGCGCTCAGCCTCGCCCCACGTGAGACGGTCTTTGCGGTCGGTTTCGCGAGCCATAACGACTGATTCACCCGCGAGTGGGGTGAGTATGCGAGTTAATGGTAATTGGCGGTGCGTGGGAGTGGAAGAGGGTCGATGGCGTGCTTGAGAATGCGGGTGGGGAACGGAGCGAGGCTGACGCTGGCGGGTTAAGGGGAATCGGCAGCGAGGGGGATGTGGCTGGGCGTCGTTCGCCCTGGCCGATTTTCTCGCGTCGTTCGATGTTGGTCGGGCTTCGGCTGCTGCGTCGGCGTTGCTCCGGTCCCTTCATTGGTCAGCGTTCGGTCATCATCAGGTGATCCAGCGGGCTTCGTATCGCGTCCTCCGCCTGATCGCATGCGTGGAGATAGGTCAGGGTCGTCTTGAGGTCGGCGTGTCCGAGGAGCTTTTGGAGCGTCCGCGGATCGATGCCTTGGCGGAGCGAGTGGGTCGCGAACGCATGCCGGAAATCGTGCGGTCGCACGGGCTTTGACATGCGCAGGGTCTGGCGCGCGGTCGCGACCGCCTTTTGGACCACCGTTTCATGGATGTGCCATCGGCGTTGCACGCCATCGATCTCGTCGGCGTAGATCTTCGCCGCCGGGAATACCCAGAACCACGGCCACTCCCGCTCCGCGTTGGGATATTTGCGGGCGAGGGCGTCGGGCAGCGGCACGGTGACGCGGCCGCGCGCGGACTCCGCATCGAAGAACCTCCGCAGCTTCTGGAGATGTTCCTGGATCTCCGGCACGAGCGCCTTCGGCAAGATCGTGGTTCGGCTCTTGCGGCCCTTTCCGTCGTAGATGCAGAGCTCGCGTCGTTCGAGCTCGATGTCCTTGACCCGCAGCGACAGCGCTTCCCCCAGCCGCAGTCCCGCCCCATAGAGCAGGCGGCAGACAAGCCGCGGAATGCCGTCCATCGCCCCGAAGAGCGACTTCACGTCGCTCACGGTGAGGAGGACGTGAATGCGCTGCGGGATCTTCGCGAGCCGCAGCGTCGCCACGCTTTCGTATGGTTGCTGCAGCACGTCGCGGTAGAGAAGCACGAGCGCCGCGATGGCCTGGTTCTGCGTTGACGGCGCCACGCGCTCCCTGATCACGAGATGGTTGACGAAACCCGCGAGCTCGTCGGGCGTCAGCTCGAGCGGATGGCGGCCGCCGACATGATCGACGAGTCGGCGCATCCAGTACATGTACTGCTCAATCGTCCTGCGGCTGTAGCGGCGGGAGCGCATGAACGCCAGGGCATGTTCATGGAGGAGCGGGCTGGCCGTCCCGGGATGGGCCGGCAGGGGCTTGCGAGGTCCTGACGGTCGCGGCGTCGGTTCGGTGATGAGCGGGATCGGACGCTCATCCGCTTGCGTCGATCGCTCGTCGCCCGCAGGCGTGTCCCTTCGGTGTTCGCGCGGCGTCCGAGCGTGCGCCAGGTGCTCCTTCGGACGGGGCGCCTGGGAGATCGGTCGGGCCGAGGAGGGATGCGGCGCCGGCGGCGTGAGTCTCGAGGAACCTGCAGGTGTGTGGACGAGCACGCCCTCACCGTAGCACGCGCGGGACGCGTGAGGCGAGGAAAGCGGTGGAGCGGCGATGAAGTCATGCGAGCGAGCGTCGGCGGATCCTGTCGCCGGGTTCGGGCGACGTCGCCTGGGCTGACTCACTCTTCGTGGTGGGCGGAACCGGGCGTCGGCTTGGCGGGTTCGGCTGAGGTTGGGGCCGAGCTTGGGGCGGCATTCGGAGTCGCGGTGGGATCGAGCGTCACCTTCACGACGCGCTCGCGCTGCGCCCGCTTGACGGTGAGCTTCATGTCGCTCTTCCCCTTGATCGCCGCGGCGAATTCGGCGGCGTTGGCGACAGGCACGCTGTCGACGCTCTCGATGATCTCGAAGGGACGCAGTCCGGCGACGCTCGCTCGCTGTCCCGGCTCGAGCTTCGAGACGACCACGCCCGGCGCGTCGCCGGCGATGCTGAGGTACTGGCGCACCTCGATGGTCAGGTCACGCACGGTGAGCCCGAGTTCCTTCACTTCGGCCTTGGGTGCGTTGGTGAAGTGGGGTGGGCTTTGCTCGACGGTGAGCTCCTTTCGCTCGACCGTTCCGTTGTTGGCCCATTCCAATTGGTACTGGCTGCCGATGCCGAGTTCGGTGAGCATCGAATTGATGGAGTCGTCGATCGGCGGCCAGGGCGGCGGCACCTGGTCGTAGGCCTCTTCCGGCAGTCCGTCGAGCTTGTCCCACGGGAAGACGCCGCCCCATCCGAGGTCGTACTCGTTGAGCGAGATCTCGATCGGCCGCTGGCGCCGAGGCGTGGTGATGGTGAGGAGAATCATGCCCGGCTGAACGCCCGCCTTGGCGGCGGGGGAGTTTGGATAGACGAAGGTGACGATGCCGCCGAATTCGCCGTCGCGGGAGAGTTCGGCCACGCCGTTGGCGCGGGCGAGCTCCGGCTCGAGCGGCTGCATGAGAACGCCGAGCCAACCGGTGCGGCTCTCGTCGCTCGCACTCAGCGGAATGTTCGAGGGATCGACCTCGGCGGCGCGGTTGGCGAGGACGGATGCGATCACCGTCGAGGGCGTACAGACGTCGCCCTTGCGGTTCCAGCGGTCCCGGTCCCCGGGCTGTTCGCGGTGGGCGATGGGGAGGGCGGCCAGCGTTCCGTCATGGGCGAAGAGGAATGCGGAGGTCGACTGCGGCAGGCCCATCGGAAAGCGGATGCCATGCCAGCCGACGTCGAACGCGCCGGGCCTGGTGTGCATGGGATCGCTGACGCGGGCTCGGCCGACGATGCGAATCTCCCGTGCGAAGAGGAGGCGATCACGCCACGGAGCGAGGTCGTTGACGCTGAGTTCGACGCCTCCGGTGAGTGGCGTTTCCGGCGTGGCAATGAACGCCCCCCAATCGCGGAGCGAGGCCGTGAAGGCCGCCTTGCCGGACGCTCCATCGGCGGTGACGACGTCGATGCGCTCGAGTCGTGCGGTGGTCGAGGGGGCGAGGTCCGCGAGCACGAGGAGCGAGCCGTCCGTGAGGAGGACGCTGAGGGTCTCGAGTTCGGTTGCGACCTCCGCGCTCTCGGCCATCGGATTCATCATGCCGCCGCCGGCGCTCTTGCGCGGGCTGCGGAAATGAAGCGTGGTCCGGAGCACCGCCGCATCCGATCGCTTCGCGACGGTGGCCTCGGCGGTCTTCATCTGATCGACGCCGAGATTCGGCCATCGGCGGGGGTCGCTGATGGTGAGGCTCGTGTCGCTTCGGCGATTGCCGATCGCGCACCGAACCATGCGTCCCTTGGCGTCAACGGTGATGGCGTCGGTCGGGCTCGACTGCACCGGCATCGGGCCGGCGCCGGTGAATTCGATTCCGGTGCGCTCTTCCGGCGCCGTGACGACGAGCGTCCAGATGCCTTGGGAATCGCCCGCCCGAACGGTGCTGAGCGCTCCGTCGGGGGTGGCGCCGTCGGGGAGAAGTTCGATCGGATGAGCGCCCTTGATGGGCCCCTCGAGCGTGAGCAGGATGCCGGGCGACTCCGTGAACCACGCGGTCGGCGCCGCCGCGACCGATTGGCCGCCGGAGGCGCTGCGTACGCGAACTGATTCGATGAAGCGGGCCGGCGTCTCCGTGTCGCGCACGACGACGGTTCGGTCGTCGAGCAGGAAGCCCGGAAGTTCGAGCGGCCGCTCCTCGCCGATGAGTTCGGCGACGGTGGTGGTTTGGCTGACCCGTCCTTGGGGAACCTCGCCGCGATCCTGGCGGAAGCGGACTTCGACGATGACGAAGCTCGGGGCGACGAGCTCGGCGATGCGCTTCCGGTCGATGGCGGGCTCGTCGGCGAGCGGAGCGGGTCGCGACGATGGTGCGGGGGCCGCGTCGGCTCGGGCAACGAGGCCGCCGGCGAGCGAGGCGAGCAGGAGCAGTGACGGGAGCGGGAGGGTGATTCGCATGGTCGGCTGCATCGAGTTGGTTCGGGCGGGATCGCTGCCCGCCGCGCATGGAAGCGTCATTCCCGTTCGTAGTCGCGAGAGACGTCGAGGATGATCTGGCGGAGTTGGCCGGCGCGGATGAGCTTGACGAGGAGTCGGGTCTTCTCGCCGAGCCGTTCGACGGAGCGTGCGTGCGCTGCGCGGAGGTCGTCAAGGGTGGTGAGCGCTTGGCCGTCGACCTCAACCAGGATGTCGTTCTCCTGGAGTCCCGAGGCCATGGCGTTGCTCGGCGTGCGGATGCCGAAGATAAAGACCCCCTCAGGGCGCTGGCGGAAGAGCTCAGCGTTCTCGAAGCGGTTGATGGCCTTCGCGGTGAGCCCCCAGCGGGGGCAATCGACCTCGTCCCCCTGCACGCGGCCCTTTTGAATTGGGGTCACGCTGAGCGTGAGGGCCTTCGAGCCCGCGGCGGATGTCCGTTCGACCGCGAGATCGACAGGGACGCCGGGCGGCAGGAGGGCGAGTCGACGTCGGATGGCCGGGAGCTCTTCGCTGGTGAGTCCGGTGATGCTGACGCCGCCGATCGACAGAAGGCGATCGCGGCTCTGCAGCCCCGCTTCGGCGGCCGGGCTCTTGGGCTCGACGCCGGCGACGATGACGCCGTTGGTGCCCTCGAAGTAGACGTCGCGATCGAAGTCACGGAGCGGCTGGAGGGAAAGGCCGGTCCAGGACCATCCGACCTCCTTCTTCGCCCGCATGCGATCGAGGACTTCGCGAATCGTGTCGGAGGGAATCGAGAAGCCGAGGTCGCCGCCCGCGGTCTGGCCGAGCGTATTGATGCCGACGACGCGACCCTTGGTGTCGACGAGCGGACCGCCCGAGTTTCCCGGTGAGATCGAGGCGTCAGTCTGGAGCCAGAGCGAATACTCGCTCGACTGGGGGAGAAATCGTCGCGTGCAGCTCACGATGCCGACCGACACGGAGCGGTTGAGTCCCCACGGCGCGCCCATGGCCATGACGAAGTCGCCCTCTTCGAGTTCGGCGGAGGGGCCGAGCTCGGCGACGGCGAAGGGCTCGTGCTTGGAGTCGAGCTGGAGGCGCACGAGGGCGATGTCGAGGTCGCGATCGCTGGCGATGAGTTCGCCGCGGAAGGCACGGCCGTCGGAGAGGAGGCAGCGGATGTCCTTGGCCCGGTCGATGACGTGCCAATTGGTGAGGAGCTCGCCCTGCTCGCTGATGATGACGCCCGAGCCCCCGACCTCCTCGGTGCGGGCCCGGCCGGATTCCATGCCCTGACGAAGGCACTTGAGGTAGACGACCGCCGGGAAGACCTTGGCGCGGGCGCCACGGACGACGTCGCGGAAGTCGAGATTCGCCGCGGTGAGCGCCGCCTGTCGGGATTGTCCAAGCGCCTCAGGGGCTGGGAGGAGCGCTGCGGCGACGGTGAGCGCTGCGCCGAGGCATGTCGCGGTCCCGAATGATCTGTGTGGGAACATCGGACTCGTACGGTATCGGAAAGGCGCCGGTCGAGCGAAGGTTGGCGTGGGCTGTCAGGTTCGCGCACTCGCAGCGCGGGGATCGGTCCGGCCGCTGCGTGGGGGGCATGGGCCCGTGAATGGGATGGCGAACCGGAAGTCGCACGGGGTGGCGCATGGGAAGTCGCACGGGGTGGCGCATGGGGAGGCGCATGGGGAGGCGCATGGGGAGGCGCATGGGGAGGCGCGGGGCGGGCGCGAACGAAAGCCGGGCGACCCGTGAGGGTCGCCCGGCCGTGTGTTACGCGGGGTGTGGTGCGTTCGGAGGGAAATCAGACCGCTGGCGCATCGCCATCGGCGGTGGCGACTTCGGTGCCGCCGGCGCTGTTGAGTTCCTCCGCGCCGAGGTCATCGATGTCGTCGGCTTCGGCGATCGACGCTCCGACCCGTGGGGCGGAGGGATCGAATCGCTCGGCTCCGAGCGCCTCGGCCTCTTCCGCAGCCTCGGCCAGCATCGCGTACTCCTCGTCGATCGAGGGTTCGGCGACAAGCTTCTTGATGCGGAGCTTGGCGTAGGGATCGAAACCGGTGCCGGCCGGGATGAGGTGGCCGAGGAGGACGTTCTCCTTGAGGCCCTGCAGCGTGTCGATCGCACCCTTGAGGGCGGCTTCGGTGAGGACCTTGGTGGTCTCCTGGAAGCTCGCGCCCGAGAGGAACGACTCGGCCTGCAGCGAGGCCTTGGTGATGCCAAGGAGGAGGGTCTTGCCGGAGGCCGGCTTGCCCTTCTTGGTCTTGGCCGACTTCTTGCCTTCGGCCTCGGCGAGGGCGTTCTTCTCCTTCACCTCCTCGCGATCGACGAGGGCGCCGGTGGTGAGGCCGGTGTCGCCCGGATCCTCGATGCGGAGCTTTCGCATCACGGCCTCGTTGATCTCGCGGAAGACGAACTTGTCGACGACCTCGTTGGGCAGGAGCTCGGTGTCGCCCGGGCTCGTGACGCGCACCTTCGAGAGCATCTGACGGAGGATGACCTCGATGTGCTTGTCGGAGATGGGCACGCCCTGGGCGCGGTACACGTTCTGGACCTCGTCCAGCATGTACATGTAGAGCGGCTCCTCGCCCTTGATGCGGAGGATGTCCGCGGGAACCATCGGACCTTCGGTGAGCGGATCGCCGGCCTCGACGCGGTCGCCGGTGTGCACGAGCAGGTGCTTGCCCTGCGGCACGTGGTGGTCGTGTTCGAGTCCGGACTCGCTGACCACGCGGATGGTCATCTTGCCCTTGCGCTTGTCGCTGTGGAGCTCGACCTTGCCGCCGATCTCGGCCATGACGGCCGGGTCCTTCGGGATGCGGGCCTCGAAGATCTCCGTGACGCGCGGGAGACCGCCGACGATGTCGGCCGACTTCGCGGTGTCCTTCGGCTGACGGGCGAGCATGTGGCCCATCTTGATCTTGTCGCCGTCCTTGACTTCGATGCGGGCCTTCGCGGGAAGGTGATGGAAGTCGAGGATGTTGCCCTTCTCGTCCTCGATGGTGATCTGCGGGTGCTTCTCACCGGTGTGCTCGATGACGATCATCTCCTCGCCGCCGCCCTCGCTCGCCTTCTTCTTCTCGATGCGGAAGGTGGTGTCCTCGACGAGATCCTTGAAGCGGACGATGCCGCTCTTCTCGGCGAGAATCGGCGTGGCGTGGGGCTGCCAGTCGCAGAGGACCTGGCCCTTCTTGACCTGGTCGCCGCTCTTGACGCGGACGATGGCGCCGTAGGGAACCTTGTACTTCTCGAGCTCACGGTCCTTGGCGTCGTAGACGAGGACTTCGCCGTTGCGCTTGAGGGCGACCATGGCGGTGCCTTCCGGCGTCTCGACCTCGACCTCGTTGCAGTCGCGCAGAACGACCTTACCGGCGTTGATGGCCTTGTGGGCGTTCTCCATCATGGACCGGGCGGCGACGCCGCCGGTGTGGAAGGTACGCATGGTGAGCTGCGTACCCGGCTCGCCGATCGACTGGGCGGCGATGATGCCGACCGCCATGCCGACCTCGACCAGCTTGCCGGTCGAGAGATCCATGCCGTAGCAGTGGGCGCAGACGCCGCGCTTGGTGTCGCAGGTGAGCGAGCTGCGGACCTGGACCTGATCGATGCGGAGCCGCTCGATCTCAAGGGCGATGGCCTCGGTGATGAGCTCGTTCTCGCGGACGATGACCCGATCGGTGATCGGATCGATGATCGTCTGCCGGCTCGTGCGGCCGCGGATCGCCTCGCGCAGCGGCACGTCGACCTCTTCGCCCTTGTAGATGGCGCGCTTCGGGACGCCGTACGGCGTGCCGCAGTCGTTCTCGATGACGACGACCGACTGGGCGACGTCGCAGAGCTTGCGGGTGAGGTACCCGGAGTCGGCGGTCTTGAGTGCGGTGTCGGCAAGACCCTTGCGGGCGCCGTGGGTCGAGGAGAAGTACTCGAGAACGCTCAGGCCCTCGCGGAAGTTCGAGCGGATGGGCGTCTCGATGATCTCGCCGCTGGGCTTGGCCATGAGGCCTCGCATGCCGGCGAGCTGCTGCATCTGGCTGACGTTGCCGCGGGCGCCCGAGTCGCTGAAGAGGAACACGGGGTTGAGGTACTTGGTGCCCTCGCGGGTGATGATGTCGGTCTCGCGGCCCTCGTTGTCGCGGCGATCGTTCTTGAGGGTCTCGACCAGCTTGCCAGTGATGTCCTGGCGGCAGTGCTGCCAGAGGTCGAGGAGCTGGTTGTGCCGCTCGCGCTCGGTGATCGCACCGCCCTGATAGGCCTTCTCGATGCGATCGACCTTCTTCTGCGTCTCGTTGAGGAGCTTCTGCTTCTCGGCGGGAACGCGGAGGTCGGTGATGGCGAAGGAGAGACCGGAGACGGTCGAGTAGCGGAAACCGACTTCCTTCATCCGGTCGAGGAGGTCGATCGTCGCCGCCTTGCCCATGCGGGCGTAGGTGTCGTCGATGACGCGGGCGGCGCCCTTCTTGCCGAGGGCGCAGTTGTAGAAGGGCATGCCGTCGGGCAGGATCTCGTTGAAGATCAGGCGACCGATGGTCGTGACCAGGCGGCGGTTCTCCGGCATCTTCACCGCGGGCTTCTTCTGGTCCTCGACGGTGTCGTGGAAGCGATCGAGGCGGACCTCGATCCAGTCATGGAAGCTGATGCGATGGGGATTGCCGTGCGGGAGGGAGAAGGCGAGGAGCGCTTCCTCGTAGTCCTTGAAGCGGCGGGGCTTCTTGTCGTCACCCGCCTTGTCCTGATGGCCGACCGTCAGGAAGTACACGCCCATGACGATGTCCTGGGACGGGCTGACGATCGGGTTGCCCGACGCCGGGCTGAAGATGTTGTGGATCGACATCATCAGCACGGTCGCTTCCGCCTGGGCCTCGACCGAGAGCGGAAGGTGGACGGCCATCTGGTCACCGTCGAAGTCGGCGTTGTAGCCGGTGCAGACGAGCGGGTGGATCTTGATGGCGTTGCCTTCGACGAGCACCGGCTCGAACGCCTGGATACCCATGCGGTGGAGCGTCGGGGCGCGGTTGAGGAGCACCGGATGGTTGCGGATGACCTGCTCGAGGATGTCCCAGACCTCGGGATCGCGGCGCTCAAGCATGCGCTTGGCGCTCTTGATCGTGTCGGCGAGGCCGTGCTCCTTGAGCTTGCGGATGATGAAGGGCTGGTAGAGCTCGAGGGCGATCTTCTTCGGAAGGCCGCACTGCCAGAGGCGGAGTTCCGGACCGACGACGATGACCGAACGCGCCGAGTAGTCGACGCGCTTGCCGAGCAGGTTCTCGCGGAAGCGACCCTGCTTGCCCTTGATCATGTCGGTGATCGACTTGAGCGGGCGGTTGCTCGAACCGAGGACCGGACGGCGGCAGCGGCCGTTGTCGAAGAGGGCATCGACGGCCTGCTGGAGCATGCGCTTCTCGTTGCGGATGATGACCTCGGGGGCATTGAGGTCCATCAGCTTCTTGAGGCGGTTGTTCCGGTTGATGATGCGGCGATAGAGATCGTTGAGATCGCTGGTCGCGAAGTTGCCGCTCTCGAGGAGGACGAGCGGGCGGAGGTCGGGGGGGATGACCGGAATGACGTCGAGGACCATCCAGGCCGGATCGTTCTCCGAGCCGCGGATCTGCTCGACGATCTTGAGGCGCTTGGAGAGGTCCTTCTGCCGCTGCTTGCTCTTGGTGGTGGCGAGCTCCTCGCGGAGCTCACGGGAGAGGGAGGTCAGGTCGAGCTGGTTGAGGAGCTCGCGGACGGCCTCGGCCCCCATCATCGCGGTGAAGGAGGTGCCGTACTTCTCGAAGGCGGTGCGGTACTCGTCCTCGGTGAGCACCTGCTGGTGCTCGAGGTCGGTCGTGCCCGGATCGGTGACGACGTAATCCTGGAAGTAGATGATCTTCTCGAGGTCGCTCGTCTTCATGGCGAGCAGGTTGCCGAGGCGGCTCGGCATCGCCTTGAAGAACCAGATGTGCACGACCGGGGCGGCCAGGTTGATGTGGCCCATGCGCTTGCGGCGCACGCGGCTGTGGGTCACCTTGACGCCGCAGCGGTCGCAGATGATGCCCTTGAACTTGGTGCCCTTGTACTTGCCGCAGGCGCACTCGTAGTCGCGCTCGGGTCCGAAGATCCGTTCGCAGAAGAGACCGTCACGCTCCGGTCGGTAGGTGCGGTAGTTGATGGTCTCGGGCTTCTTCACCTCGCCGAAGCTCCACGAACGGATGTCGTTCGGGCTAGCGAGGGTGATCTTCACCGAGCCAAAGTCATTCACGCGGTCATAGACGCTCTCGGCCATGGTTTGGTCGCTCCGCCCTTCAGTCCCTCGCTGAG
Organism: Phycisphaerales bacterium; assembly: GCA_044220875.1. GTDB lineage: Bacteria > Planctomycetota > Phycisphaerae > Phycisphaerales > SM1A02 > JAEUIT01. The sequence goes on from JBGAQH010000003.1 coordinate 644,613, forward strand.
GGAGAAAGGGCTCTTAGGTGCGTCGCCGACGCCGGTGGAGGTCCCGGCGTCGGTTGATGTGCGGCCTGGACGCCGCGAATCAGTCAGAAGAGGTACGAGAAACGGACAGTGGGGGCCACAATGCCGGCGAGCCGGCGGCGCGATCAGAGGATCGCGCCCTGGTCCTGCTGCTGCTTCTCCAGCGTGATGTTCATGCCGAGACCCTTGATCTCGTGGCAGAGGACGTCGAACACGACCGGCATGCCGGCCTGGAGGGTGTTCGTGCCCTTCACCATCGAGTCGTAGATCTTCGTTCGGCCCTCGACATCGTCGCTCTTGACGGTGAGGAGTTCCTGCAGGACATACGCCGCGCCGTAGGCCTCGAGGCCCCAGACTTCCATCTCGCCGAAGCGCTGTCCGCCCGTGCGGGCCTTGCCGCCGAGGGGTTGCTGCGTGATGAGGCTGTAGGGGCCCGTGCTGCGGGCGTGGATCTTGTCGTCGACGAGGTGGTGCAGCTTCAGGATGTACATGAAGCCGACGGTCGTCTTCTGGTTGAACGGCTCGCCGGTGCGGCCGTCGTAGAGCTGGATCTTGCCGGTCCGGGGCATCTTCGCGAGGAGCTCGCGCGGGAATCCCGGATCCTCGCCGTCCTCGTTGAACTTCGCGATGCGATCGGCGACGTGCTTGTTGGCGGCGTCGACCGCGTCGAAGATCTCCTGCTCCGTCGCACCCTCGAAGACGGGGGTGAGGGCCTGGAAGCCAAGCACCTGCGCCGCCCAGCCGAGGTGGACCTCGAGAATCTGGCCGACGTTCATGCGGCTGGGCACGCCCAGCGGATTGAGCAGGACGTCGACCGGCGTGCCGTCCTCGAGGAAGGGCATGTCCTCCTCGGGAACGATGCGGGCGATGACGCCCTTGTTGCCGTGACGGCCGGCCATCTTGTCGCCGACGGAGAGCTGGCGCTTGGTGGCAAGGTAGACCTTGACCATCTCGAGCACGCCCGAAGGCAGCTCGTCGCCGCGCTTCATGTGACCGAGCTTGCGCTCCTTCTCCTTGGCGATGTCCTGGATGCGGGGCCAGAACTGCCCGAAGACGACCTTCGCCGTCTCGCGGGCCTCGGCCGAGCCCTTCATCCACTTCTCGCTGAAGTTCTCGATCTGTTCGAGGATGACCTCGGGGATGTCGCTCTGTCCGACCTTCTGACGGGTGGACGGGTCGACCATCTCGGTGGCCAGGATCTCGTTGATCTTGGTGACCATCTGCTTGAAGAGGCGGATGCGCTTGTCATCCATCTCCTTCTCGAAGTCGGTCATCTCCTTCTTGAGGGTTTTCTTCTGCTCCTCGGAGAGGTGCATGCGGCGGCTGAAGCGCTTCGCCCCGATGACGATGCCCTCGGTGCCCGCGGGCACCTCGAGCGAATCGTTCTTCACGTCCTCGCCGGCGCGACCGAAGATCGCGTGGAGGAGCTTCTCTTCGGGCGACAGTTCCGACTTCGACTTCGGGCTGACCTTGCCGACGAGGATGTCGCCGGGGCCGACCTTGGCGCCGATGCGGATGACGCCGTTCTCGTCGAGCTTCGAGAGCATCTTCTCGCTGACGTTGGGGATGTCCCGGGTGAACTCCTCGCGACCGAGCTTGGTCTCGCGGATTTCGACGTCAAAGCTCTCGATGTGGATCGACGTGAAGACGTCGTCCTTGACGAGCCGCTCGTTGATGACGATGGCGTCCTCGAAGTTGTAGCCGTCGAAGGTGTTGAACGCGACGAGCACGTTCTTGCCGATCGAGAGCTCGCCCTTCTGGGTGCTGGCACCGTCGGCGATGATCTCGCCGGCCTTCACCTTCTGGCCGAGCTTGACGATCGACTTCTGGTTCTGGCAGGTGCGCTCGTTCAGGCCGACGAACTTGCGGAGGACGTACTCGTCGGCGTTGTCGATGATGATCCGCTCCGCGTCGACGAACGTGACCGTTCCGCCGCGCTTCGCCTTGATGATCATGCCCGAGTGGCCGCCGACGATCCGCTCCATGCCGGTCGCGACGCAGGGCGCCTCGACCTTCACCAGCGGAACCGCCTGACGCTGCATGTTCGAGCCCATGAGCGCCCGGTTGGCGTCGTCGTGCTCGAGGAAGGGGATCAGCGACGCCGAGACGCCGACGATCTGCTTCGGGCTGATGTCGACGAACTCGACGTTGTCCGGGGGGACTTCGGCGAGATCGCCGTCGATGCGGGCCAGGGTGTGGTGGCCGGAGAAGCGACCGTCCTTGTCGAGCATGTCGCTCGTGGCGAGGACCTTCTTCAGCTCCTCATCGGCGCGGAGACGGAGGACGTCCTTCGTCGCGGCGCCGCCCTTCACCTTGCGGTAGGGGGTGAGCAGGAAGCCGTAGTCGTCGATCTCGGCGTAGATGCCCAGCGACGCGATCAGACCGATGTTGGTGCCTTCCGGCGTCTCGATCGGGCAGATGCGGCCGTAGTGGGAAATGTGGACGTCGCGGACCTCGAAGCCCGCGCGCTTGCGGTTGAGGCCGCCCGGACCAAGGGCCGACAGACGACGCTCGTGGACGAGCATCGAGAGCGGGTTGGTCTGGTCAACGACCTGCGAGAGCTCGCTGCGGCCGAAGAAGAACTCGATGGCGCTCGAGATCGACTTCGAGTTGACGAGGTCGGCGATCTTCGAGATCTCGTCCGGGTCCTTGACGCTCATGCGCTCCTGGACGGTGCGGCGGAGCTTGAGGAAGCCCTTCCGCATCTCTTCGGTCGCGAGCTCGTCGAGGGTGCGCAGACGGCGGTTGCCGAGGTGGTCGATGTCGTCGACGTGGGCGCGGTTGCGCTTCGCCCGGAGATCAAGGAGGTACTTGATCACCGCGAGGAAGTCGCGGGCGCGGATCGCCTGCATCGACTCCGGCGGGAGGTTGCCGAGCTTGCCGCCTTCGCAGTAGTCCTTGTCGTCCTCGAACTTCCGGTTGATGCGGAAGCGGCCGACGCGCCCGAGGCGATAGCGGTTCTCGTCGAAGAACTTCTCCTTGAAGAGGGCCTTGGCCTTGTCGACCTGCGGCGGGTTGCCGGGGCGGAGGCGGCCGTAGATCTTGAGGAGCGCAGCCTCGTGCTCGGTGACCTCGGCGAGGAAGTCGAGCTTCTCTTCGGCGAGGGTGTTGAGGATGAGCGGGTCACCCGGGTCGGTGATGACGCGGACGGTCTTCAGGTTCGACGCCTGGATGGTGTCGATCTTGTCGCCGATCGGGGCGCCGACGCGGCAGAGCTCTTCGCCCGAATCGCTGTCGACGATCATCTCGGCGGAGAAGTGCTCGGGCTTGAGCTTCTCGACCTTGAGGTCGACGACGTCGTAGAAGAGCTCGAGGATCTTGTCGGTCGACGAGTAGTTCTCGTCGAGGGCCCGCATGAAGGTCGTCGCGGCGAGCTTCGTCGACTGGTCGATGCGCATCGCCAGGACGTCCTTCTTCGTGACCTCGAGCTCGATCCAGGAGCCGCGCTCCGGGATGATGCGAGCCGAGTGAAGGGGACGGTCACCGAAGCTCGAGACGATCGAGAAGTCGACGCCGGGCGAGCGGTGGAGCTGGCTGACGATGCAGCGCTCGGCACCGTTCACGATGAACTCGCCGCCGCCCATCATGATCGGGATCTCGCCGAGGTAGATCTCCTCTTCGGGGATCTCGTCGACGCCGTTGCGACGGAGCCGGACGGCGATGCGGAAGGGCATGCCGTAGGTGAGACGAAGCTCACGGCACTCGTCGGCCGTGTAGCGGGGTTCGTCAAGCTTGTAGTAGAGGTACTCGAGCTTCATCGAGCCGTCGTAGGACTCGATCGGGAAGATCTCGCGCAGAAGGGCTTCGAGGCCGAAACCGTGGTCGCGGACGTCGTGGCCCTTGGCCATCTGGAGAAAACGCTCATACGCGTCACGCTGGACGCGGGTGAGGTCTGGGACGGGGATTGCGTCCTCACGCTTGGAGAAGGATCGAAGCTCACGTGAAGTGGTGGTTGCCATCAACGTTCCCCTAACGCGTGCGAGCGGTGTGAAAAAGGTGCAAGTCGTTGCCGGACCGCCAGCCGAACTCCGTTCGGTGGACGCCTGGACTGCGTGAAGCGAGCGATAGCCCTCTTCATGCAGAACAAACCCCGAAGCGATGCCTTCTTCGATGCGAGTTCATCGGCCCTTGCCGATGCCCAGCCGGTTCTGCCGTTGGGGGAGGGACTCGCTTGAGGAAGCGTCGCCGCGACGTTCGTTACGCCGTGGTCAAGCTGCTTGATTTGTCCATGGAGTGCCGGTGATCACCGCTGCCGCCGAAGCGGGGCAGTGTAGCGCGGGCGCGGAGTTTGCACAAGGGCATGGACGATTGGGGTTCGAGCCCGAGCAAATTCTTGAAACATGGGGTGAGAACCGGAGGCCGGCCCGCCAGCCGTCCCAGTTCCGGACGCCGTATCGCCGACGGGCGTCCGAGCCAAAGAAAGGCCCCGCACCGGAACGGCGCGGGGCCTTGGGCTAGCACTGCGGGTGAGAAGGAGCGGCGTCGAGGTGCGGAGGCGGGGCCCCCGGACCTCACTGGGTCACCGGCTCACGGGTCGCAGGGGTCGCCATGTCCATCGTGGTCGCTGTCCTGCTGTCCCGGATTGAAGATCAGCGGGCAGTTGTCACAGGCGTCGCCGACCCCGTCGCCGTCGGCGTCCTCTTGGCCGGGATTCCACGTCAGCGGGCAGTTGTCCGCCGGGTTGTAGACCCCGTCGCCATCGGTATCCACCGGGAAGAGGCAGGAGCCCCACGCACCGAGCAGGATTGCAAGGTCGACACCATCCACGACGCCGTTGAAGTCGATGTCCGCGACGCCCGACCCGCCCCAGCCGCCCAGGAGGATGGCCAGGTCGACGCCGTTGATGAGGCCGTCGTAGTCCAGGTCACCGAGGCACTCGCACTCGTCCGGGATTTCGTTGCCGTTGATGTCCGGCGAGCTGAGGTTCTCGTGGATGTCGCAGCCGTCGGGGATGCCGTTGCCGTTGCAGTCGACGTCGTCCGGGTAGCCCGGGCAGATGTCGTCGCAGTCGAGAACGCCGTCGCCGTCGCTGTCGGTATCCGGTACGCCGCAGCCGCAGCTTCCCGGCGCGGTCTTGTTCGGGTCGGTGGGGCAGAGGTCGATGCAGTCGATGGCGCCGTCGCCGTCGCTATCGATATCCGCAACGCCGCAGCCGCAGATTCCCGGTGAGGTCTTCAGCGGGTCGCTTGGGCAATCGTCGTCGCAGTCGAAGGTGCCGTCGCCGTCGCTGTCGGCATCCGCAACACCGCACCCACAGACGCCCGGAGCGGTCTTGTTCGGATCGGCGGGGCAGCCGTCGTTGCAGTCGGCGGTGCCGTCGCCGTCACTATCGGTGTCCGGTGTGCCGCAGCCGCAAGCGCCAGGCAGCACCTTGTTCGGATCGGTTGGGCAGCCGTCGACGCAGTTGGGCGTCCCGTCGCCGTCGCTGTCGGTGTCGGGAGTGCCGCATCCGCAGGTCCCCGCCGCGATCTTGTTCGGATCGGTCGGGCAGCCGTCGTTGCAGTCCGGCGTTCCATCGCCGTCGGTGTCGGTGTCCGCGACGCCGCAGCCGCAGGTGCCGGGAGCTGTCTTGTTCGGATCGTTCGGGCAGCCGTCGTTGCAGTTCGGCGTTCCGTCGCCGTCGGTGTCGGTGTCGGCGACGCCGCAGCCGCAGGTGCCGGGCGCGATCTTGTTCGGATCGTTCGGGCATCCGTCGTTGCAGTCCGCCGTGCCGTCGCCGTCCGCATCGGTGTCGGCAGCGCCGCAGCCGCACTGGCCGGGATCGATCTTGTTCGGATCGTTCGGGCATCCGTCGTTGCAGTCCGCCGTACCGTCGCCGTCGGTGTCGAAGTCCACCGCGCCGCAGCCGCACTGGCCGGGGGCGATCTTGTTCGGATCGTTCGGACAGCCGTCATTGCAGTCGAGCGTGCCGTCACCGTCGCTGTCGGCATCGGCAACGCCGCATCCGCAGGTGCCCGGAGCGAGCTTGTTGGGATCGTTCGGGCAGCCGTCGTTGCAGTCCGGCGTGCCATCGCCGTCGCTGTCGATGTCGCTCACGCCGCAGCCGCAGGTGCCGGGGGCGATCTTGTTCGGATCGTTCGGGCAACCGTCGGTGCAGTTGGGTTCGCCGTCGTTGTCGAAGTCACCGGCCTGCGAGGCGATGACGTCGGACCGCGTCGGATTGTCGCTTCCGTCGAAGAGCACCGACTCGATGTTCGCCACCGGGATCGGGAAGCCGTAGTCGTTGGCGTCCGCGGTCACGTCGGGCTGGATCGAGAGGTTGTCGTCATAGACGGCCCAGGTCGTCGCGCCGTTGTAGCCGGAGAGATCGTTGCCGCCGATGCTGGTCCCGAGGCCCGTTGCGTTCGAGCCGGTGCAGTCGCCAAGGTCGAGCTTGGCGCCGCCGCCGGCCTGGGCGCCGGCGAAGAGTCCGCCGGTGAGCCTCGTGCTCTCGACGCGGGCGCGGCTGGCGTAGGCGTAGACGTTCACGCCGTTGCCGGTGGCGCCGATCGGGGAATCGTGAAGCGAAGCGCTCGCACGAGCCCGATCGACCGACACGCCATAGCCGTATCCGCTCACGTCGATCCCGCTGATGTCGGCGGAGATCGTTTGGTTGCCGTCGGCGCCGTCCACCGAGATGCCGGCATAGCCGAGCAGCGCGTGATGGATGGTGACGCCGTCGACCGCGACGCGGCTCGGCGCCGCGTTGCCGTAGGTCGGATCGAAGTTGGTCGCCTCGATGCCGATGAAGTTGTCGGTCAGCGTGCCGCCGACGACCGTGATCGTGTCCGTCGTTGGGTTGTTCCAGAGTCGCACGCCCACCGAGCAGTCCGCGACGAGGTTGCCGCTGATGGCGACCCCGACCGCCGACTGGATCGAACTGACGTAGAGGCCGTAGGCGACATTCCCCGACGCAGGCGGACCGACATAGGGCAGGCCCGTGATGTCGTTGTCGGCGATGGTGAAGGACGACGCACCCGCGTAGTGGAGGTTGTGCCAGATGCCGACGGAGTCGGCGGTGATGGCGTTCGAGCTGATGCTTGCGACGCCGCCCGCTTCCATCGCCTGATAGTTGTTGCCCGTCTGCACGCCGATCGAAACGCGGGTGATGGCGTTGTTGTCCACGCTCGCGTACGTGTCGTTGTAGAGAAGGACCGCGATGCGCTCGTATCCGAGGCCGTTGATGCCCTGGACGTTGTCGATATGGTTGCAGTCGATCTGGTTGAAGCTCGAGACGCTGCCGCCTGCGCCTGAGTTGTAGAGCAGGATGGCGACGTCGTTGAAGTTGACGACGACGTTGTTGGTGAAGACAAGCCCGTCGATGTCGACCGGCGGCTTGGCGCCATCGTCAAAGGTGCCGTTGCCGATCGCGTGGGCGGCGTTGACGTCAACGCCGTTGACGGACTGGCCGCCGCTGATCGCTGGGTTGTCGCCGTCGAAGGTGAAGCCGTCGACGGTGACGTCGTCGGCGGTGACGTAGAGGACGATGCCGCCGATCGGAGCGTTGGCCGCCGGTCGGAGGATTGCCTCGCCGCCGCGATTGAGCGACGACGCGGCGCATTCGCCCGCGTGCGGACCGACGAGTGCGAGGGACTTGCTGACGACGAGGTTCTCGGCGTAGGTGCCGCCGAAGACCAGGACCGCGCCGCCGTCGGCGACGGCGTCGATGCCGGCCTGCACCGTGCCGAAGGCGTCACAGCCGACGGCGTGGATCGGTCCGGCGCCATCGGGGTCGGCCCCGTAGGCGAGGGCCGCGAAGTCATCGTCGACGTACACGATCGATGGCGCGTCGTGCTCGTCGATGAGCGAGTCGCAGTCGTCGTCGATCGAATTGCCGCAGATTTCCTGGGCGCCGGGGTGGACCGACGCGAGGCTGTCATCGCAGTCACTGTGGTCGGTGACGAAGCCCGACGGGATCGCGCAGGCGAATGCGGGCACTGCCGCCGCGCTCGCATCGCCGAAGCCGTCGCCGTCGCCGTCGGGGTAGACGCTGATCGCGACGTCGGGTGTGCCGCAGCCGCATGCACCGGGATCCGTCTTGTTCGGATCGGTCGGGCAGCCGTCGTTGCAGTCGAGGGCGCCGTCGCCGTCGGTGTCGACGTCGGGCGTGCCGCAGCCGCAGGTGCCGGGCGCGATCTTGTTCGGATCGTTCGGGCAGCCGTCGTTGCAGTCCGGCGTGCCGTCGCCGTCGGTGTCGGTATCGGCTACGCCGCAGCCGCAGGTGCCGGGCGCGATCTTGTTTGGATCGGTTGGGCAGCCGTCGATGCAGTCGAGGACGCCGTCGCCGTCGGTGTCGGCGTCCGCCGTGCCGCAGCCGCAGGTGCCCGGAGCGGTCTTGAACGGATCGCTCGGGCAACCGTCGTTGCAGTCGGGCGTGCCGTCGCCGTCGGTGTCGGTATCGGCAACGCCGCAGCCGCAGGTGCCGGGCGCGATCTTGTTCGGATCGCTCGGGCAACCGTCGTTGCAGTCCGGCGTGCCGTCGCCGTCGGTGTCGGTATCGGCGACACCGCAGCCGCAGGTGCCTGGCGCGGTCTTGAACGGATCGCTCGGGCAGCCGTCGTTGCAGTCCGGCGTGCCGTCGCCGTCGGTGTCGGAATCGGCGACACCGCAGCCGCAGGTGCCTGGCGCGATCTTGTTCGGATCGAGCGGGCAGCCGTCGATGCAGTCGAAGACGCCGTCGCCGTCGGTGTCGGCGTCGACGGTGCCGCAGCCGCAGGTACCCGGAGCGGTCTTGAACGGATCGCTCGGGCAGCCATCGACGCAGTCCGCGGCGCCATCGCCATCGGTATCCATGTCCGCGACGCCGCAGCCGCAGGTCCCGGGGGCCTGCTTGCCACCGTCGGTCGGGCACCCGTCGCCGTCCACCGCGACGTAGCCCGAGGGCTGCGTGCACGAGAGGAGCGAGGAGGCGGGATCGCCGAAACCATCGGCGTCCTGGTCGAGGTACCAGGTCGTCGAGCCGGCGAAGGTCACGTCGCCGATGCCGGCGAAGTCGTTCACGTCAAAGGTGCACGCCTCCTTCTCGGCGTCGGTGGTCGCGCCGACGAAGACGGTCGAGCAGTCCGCCGATGCGGTGCCGGTGCCGAAGAGGGCGAGGGCGACATAGCCGGTGCCCTGGCAGGGGAACAGGGTGTCGTTGAGGGCGACGTTGCCGCTCAGGTAGCTCAGCACCATGCCGCTCACCGCGAAGCCGGAGAAGGGCGGATTGGTGTTGACCAGACCGGAGAGGTCAAGCCCGCTGAGCGTGACGCTCGGCATCGACGAGTAGACCTGCACGTAGAAGCCGGCCCGGGCGGTGTTGCCCGCAATGGTCACGTTGCTGAGGGTGATGGCCCCTGAGGGCTGCCAGGTGCCGGGGACGTTGGCGTTCCCCGCGCCGCGGAATTGAATTGGCGCGAAGGTCGGTCCGCTGAGCGTGAGGTTCGAGAGGTCGGCCGAGCCGTTGTAGCCGAAGTAGGAGAGATGGCCGGTGCCGAAGGCGCCGCCGTTGTCCGCGAAGGTGATGCCGTCGAAGTCGATGTCGTCACCGACGCAGGTCGCGAGGCCGCTGGGATTGAAGCTGAAGCCGAAGAAGCCGTTCGACTTCATCTCGCCGCCGGTGACGTGCAGGCCGGTCGTCGAGCTCATCGAGCTCGCGACGCGGATGCCGGCGTTGAGGTTCGAGTCAAGCACGCAGTCGATCGCCTCGATGTCGCTGACGGATCCGCCGCTGGCGCCGAAGTGGATGCCGTTGGTGTTGCCGACGCTGGCGACGTTGTCGAAGGTGAGGTGTTCGACGAAGGAGCCGATGACGCCGATGCCGTCCGAGCCGGTCGCGCCGGTGACGCGGAGATCCTGCATGGTGAGCCGGTCGTTTGCGGCGGCGCCGCTGGCGTCGATGGCGATGACCGGGGCGTTGGGGTTCGCGGCCTCGAGGATGGTGTCGACGAGGGCGTCGGTGCCGCTGCCGGCACCGATGAGGGTGAGGTTCTTGGTGACGGTGAGGTTCTCGACGAAGAGTCCCGCCGTGAGGTTCACGGTGGTTCCGAACGCCAGGTCGTGGCCCTCCTGCACGCGGCCGACGCTGCCGACCTGGGCGAGCTCGTCGGTGACGGTGAGGAGCGAGAAGCTGCCCTGGAATCCGAAGGCGACGTCGATGTCGGTGCCCGATCCGAGGAGCGGGGTGATGTCGACGTTGGCCGAGGCGATGCCGCAGATGTCGGGCTGACCGCCCGGCGCGGTGGCGCTGCCGCCGTACGCGACCGGGATCTGCGCCGCGTAGCCGGGTTCGGCGCTGTTGGCGCTCGAGATCACCGGCGTGGTGGTGCCGAGCCAGTTGCCCGAGAAGTCCTTCAGGTTCGTCGTGCCCGCGGCCGGCAGCGAACCGCCGGTCTGGCGATCGACGATCTGGCCGTACCAGTTTCCGCTGATCGTGTTGTTCGAGAAGGTGGTGCCGAGCGCCTGCTGGAGCGGCGAGTTGCTGCCCGACGAGGCGTCGAGGAAGAGGACGCCGACGGTCCAGTTCGCCGAGATCGAATTCTCGGTGAAGGTGCAGCCGTCGGTCTGGTTGCGGAGGATCACGCCGGTGCGGTTGTCCTCGATCACGTTGTTGTGAATCGAGTGGCCGCTGGCGTTGTTGATGTCGAGGCCGGTGCGGTTGCCGACCATGCGGCAGTTGCGGACCTCGATGCCGGCCTGGTTCTGGATCGCAACGCCGGCGGTGTTGAGGGCGAGGTTCCACTGCGCGGGGTTGTTGCCCTCACGGGTGATGGTGAAGCCGTCGAGCAGGATGCCGGAAGCGGCGAGCTGGATGGTCGAGCCAGCGCCGCCGATCGGGCCGCTCACCGTCGTCATCGAGGCGCCCTCGCCGAGGAGCGAGAGGGTCTTCGTGACCGAGAGGTCCTCGAGATAGGTGCCCGCCGCGACGTGGACGGTGCCGCCCGGGGCGACGGCGTTGATGGCGGCCTGGATCGACGCGAAGGCGTCGCAGCCGATGGCCGAACCGGGGCCGGCCGGGTCATCGCCGCCGTTGAGCAGGGCGAAGTCGTCGTCGACATAGACGTCCAGCGGCGTGGCGAAGCCCTCGTCGGTCTGGCCGTCGCAATCGTCGTCGATGCCGTTGCCGCAGATCTCGATCGCGCCGGGGTGGACCGAGGGTCGGGTGTCGTCGCAGTCACTGTGGTCGGTGACGAAGCCGGGGATCGGGAGCGAGCTCACGCAGACGTTGGTCGGCGGAGCGCTCGCGCTACCGAAGCCGTCATGATCGGCGTCCGGGTAGACGTCGGTCTTCGCATCGGGGTTGCCGCAGCCGCAGTCGCCCGGCGCGACCTTGTCCGGATCGCTCGGGCAGCCGTCGTTGCAATCGGGGGTGCCGTCGCCGTCAGTGTCGGTGTCGGCGGTGCCGCAGCCGCAGGTGCCCGCGGTGATCTTGTTCGGATCAAGCGGACAGCCGTCGTTGCAATCGGGCGTGCCGTCGCCGTCGGTATCGGTGTCGGCGACGCCGCAGCCGCAGGTGCCCGCGGTGATCTTGTTCGGATCAAGCGGACAGCCGTCGTTGCAATCGGGGGTGCCGTCGTTGTCGGTGTCGGTGTCTGCGACGCCGCAGCCGCAGACGCCGGGTGCGACCTTGTTCGGATCGTTGGGGCAGCCGTCGAACGGATCCGCGACGCCGTCGCCGTCGGAGTCAATGAACTCGCAGGAGTCGGGAATCCCGTTGCCGTTGGCGTCGATCTCCGAGCCGTCGAGGATCTCGCACTGGTCGGGGACGCCGTTGGCGTTGCAGTCCGCGCCGCCGATCGGGAAGACCGAGACGCTGCCGGTGGGAGAATCCCAGAACGCGCCGCCGGCGAGCGTGTCGCCCGAGACCGCGACCGAATAGCCGAACTGCTCGCCGCCTGCGGTGTCGCTCGCCCTGAGCGTCGCGACCTCAGACCACACCGTGCCGGTGCGGAAGTAGAGGTGGACAGTGCCGGCGTCGGCGCCGTCGACGGTGTTGTCGTAGGGTGCGCCCACAGCCATCGTGTTGGCGTGGATCGCCACGGAGTCGCCGAGCTCGTCGGTCGGCGCGCCGTCGCCTGAGACCTTCGCCTGCTGGCTCCACGCCGCGCCCGAGCGAGCGAAGACGTACGCCGAGCCGGAGTTGTCGTCGTTCGGGGCGCCAACCACCGCGGTGTCGCCGTCGATCGCGACCGACAGTCCGAAGAAGTCGCCCGCCGCAGCGTCACTGGCGGTGAGCTTGGACTGCTGTGGCCAGGAGGAGCCGTTCCGCTGGAAGACGTACGCAGCGCCCGCGTCGGCGCCGGGGCCGTCATGCGCGAAGGCACCGACGACCGCCGTGCCGCCGGAGAGCGCGACCGAATGGCCGAAGTAGTCGTTTGAGCCGGGATCGCCTGCGGTGAGCTTGGCCTGCTGCGACCAGTTCGCGCCGCTGCGGACGAAGACGTACGCCGCGCCGGCGTCGTTGCTGCCGCCGTTGTCGTAGCGGTCCGAGCCGATCAAGGCTGTGTCGCCGTCAACGGCGACGGCGCGGCCGAAGTGGTCGGCGCCGGTACCGTCGCTGGCGGTGAGCTTGGCCTGCTGCGTCCATGTCGTTCCGGTGCGGACGAAGACGTAGGCGGCGCCGACGCCGCCGTTGCCGAACGCGCCGACGACGAGCGTGTCGCCCGAGATCGCGATCGAGTAGCCGAGGAGATCGCCCGCGGCCGAATCGGAGGCGAAGAGCGCCGCCTGCTCGGTCCAGGTGTCACCGCTCCGCACGAAGACATGCGCGGCGCCGGCGTCGCCGCCGTGGGTGTTGTCGCCGGGGGCGCCGACGACCATGGTGTCGCCGTCCAACGCGACCGAGGCGCCGAAGTTGTAGGAGAGGGCGGTGGGGAGAACCTTCTGCGATTCGCAGGGCGCCAGCGGCGCCTCGAGGCAGTCGGCGATGCCGTTGGCGTTGAGGTCGAGGTCCGGGACGCCGCAGCCGCAGGCGCCGGGCGCGGTCTTGGCCGGGTCGAGCGGGCAGGCGTCGACGCAGTCGGCCGTGCCGTCGCCGTCGGTGTCGGTGTCGGGATTGCCGCAGCCGCACTGGCCGGGCGCGGTCTTGAGCGGATCGAGCGCGCAGCCGTCGGCGCCGTCGAGCGTGCCGTCGCCGTCGGTGTCGCCGACGAGCGGGTTGGTACCGGCGGTGAACTCGGCGGCGTCGAGGGCGCCGTCGTGGTCGGTGTCGACATCGAGGGGATTCGTGCCGTGGTCGTGCTCGAAGCCGTCGGAGAGGGTGTCGCCGTCGGTGTCGGCGACGAGCGGATCGGTGCCGATGCCGGCCTCGAGCGCATCGTCGAGCCCGTCGTTGTCGTCGTCGAAGTCAATGCAGTCGGCGATGCCGTCGCCGTCGGAGTCGGTCTCGACGTTGCCGCAGCCGCACTGGCCAGGGCGGATCTTGGTGATGTCAAGCGGGCAGAGGTCGCCGAGGATGACGAGGGTGCGCAAGCCGCCGGCGGCGACGCTCGCGACATTGGTGAGCCCGGCGGGGACGGTGCACTGGCCGTAGCCATTGAATCCCCAGCAGACGACAGAGCCGTCGGATTTCAGCGCGGCGGTGTGGTTCGCGCCGGCGGTCACGTGCACGACGCCGGTGAGGCCGACAGGGACGTTGCATTCGCCCTCCGAATTCAAACCCCAGCAGACCACAGTTCCGTCGGATTTTAGAGCGATGGAGTGGAAGGCGCCGGCCGCGACCTGCACTACGCCGGAGAGGCCGGAGGGTATGGTGCACTGGCCCTGCGCGTTGTGTCCCCAGCAGACGACTGAACCGTCGGACTTCAGTGCGATGGTGTGATACCCACCTGCTGCGACGTGCACGACGCTGGTGAGGCCGGCGGGGACGGTGCACTGGCCGTGCGCGTTGTATCCCCAGCAGACGACCGAGCCGTTGGCCGTCAGCGCGACATTGTGTAAGGCGCCCGCCGCTACCTGCGTGACGCCAGTGAGGCCGAACGGGACGGTGCACTGCCCGTAGTCGTTGTATCCCCAGCAGACGACCGTGCCGTCGGACTTCAGGGCAGCCGTGTGGATTGCCCCCGCGGCGACCTGCGTGGCACCGGTGACATTCACAGGCACGTCACACTGGCCCCAGTCATTGCGGCCCCAGCAGATGATGCGCCCATCGCGGTCCACTGCAGCCGAGTGCGATTCGCCGACCGAAAGCTGAGCGATATCGTTGATCGCGACGGGGGGATCGCATTGGCCGTAGGAGTTGTATCCCCAGCCGACGACCGAACCGTCGGACTTCAGCGCGATGTTGTGAAAGCCACCCGCGGCTGCCTGCGCAACTCCAGTGAGGCCGGCAGGGACGGTGCACTGGCCTTGTGGGTTGGATCCCCAGCAAACAACCGAGCCGTCGGACTTTTGCGCAACGGTGTGGTAGTAGCCCGCAGTAACTTGTACGACGCTGGTGAGGCCGGCGGGGACGGTGCACTGGCCGTAGCTATTGAATCCCCAGCACACAACGGATCCATCGGATGTTAGCGCGACGGAATGAAAGCTCCCGGCAGCGATCCCTGCGACGTCCGTGAGGCCGTCGGGAACGGTGCACGCACCGTTGCCGTTGTATCCCCAGCAGACGATCGAGCCGTCCGACTTGAGAGCCACGGTGTGGAGTGCGCCCGCAGCGACCTGCACGACGTTGGTGAGGCCAAGTGGGACGGTGCACTGGCCGTAGTCATTGAATCCCCAGCACACAACCGATCCATCGGACATCAGCGCGACTGTGTGCTGTTCCCCCGCAGCGACTTGCGTGACGCCAGTGAGGCCGAACGGGACGGTGCATTGGCCGTTGCCGTTGTATCCCCAGCAGACGACCGTGCCATCGGACTTCAGCGCGATAGTGTGATACCCGCCGGCTGCGACGTGCACGACGCTGGTGAGGCCAGCGGGGACGGTGCACTGGCCCTGTGCGTTGGATCCCCAGCACGTGACGGTGCCGTCGGACCGCAGTGCAACGCTGTGGTAAAGGCCTGCCGCCGTCTGGACGACCGTGCCCAAGTCAACCGGGATCATCGGCGCATAGTCCGTGTACCCCCATCCCTCCAGCGTCGTCACATCCGTCACGCCGTCGTTGTCGGCGTCGGTGTCGAGGCAGTCGGGCGTGCCGTCGCCGTCGGTGTCAGCGTCGGCGACGCCGCAGCCGCAGGCGCCGGGTGCCGTCTTCGCCGGATCGGTCGGGCAGCCGTCGAGGCAGTCGACGACGCCGTCGCCGTCGGTGTCGAGCGTGTCGCTCGCGCCGCAGCCGCAGATGCCGGGTGCCGTCTTCGCCGGATCGGTCGGGCAGCCGTCGAGGCAGTCGACGACGCCGTCGCCGTCGGTGTCGAGCGTGTCGCTGACGCCGCAGCCGCATGTGCCGGGCGCCGTCTTCGCCGGATCATTCGGGCAGCCGTCGTTGCAATCGGGCGTGCCGTCGCCGTCGGTGTCGGCGTCGGCGACGCCGCAGCCGCATGCACCGGGTGCCGTCTTCGCGGGGTCGTTCGGGCAGAGGTCGTTGCAATCGGGCGTGCCGTCGCCATCGCTGTCGGTGTCGGCGATGCCGCAGCCGCAGGTACCGGGAGCCGTCTTGTTCGGGTCATTCGGGCAGCCGTCGTTGCAGTCGGCTGTGCCGTCGCCATCGCTGTCGGCATCGGTGACGCCGCAGCCGCAGGTACCGGGAGCGATCTTGTTCGGGTCACTCGGGCAGCCATCGATGCAGTCGGCGAGGCCGTCACCGTCGGTGTCGGCGTCGGCGACGCCGCAGCCGCAGGTGCCAGGTGCGGTCTTGAATGGATCGCTCGGGCAGCCGTCGTTGCAATCCGCAGTGCCGTCGCCGTCGCCGTCAGTATCCGCGACGCCGCAACCGCAGGCGCCGGGGGCGAGCTTGGCCGGATCGTTCGGGCAGCCGTCGTTGCAGTCGAGGACGCCATCGCCGTCGCTGTCGACGTCGGCAGCGCCGCAGCCACAGGTGCCGGGCGCGACCTTGAACGGATCGGTCGGGCAGCCGTCATTGCAGTCCGGCGTGCCATCGCCGTCGGTGTCGGTGTCGGCGACGCCGCAGCCACAGGTGCCGGGCGCGATCTTGAACGGATCGGTCGGGCACCCGTCAATGCAGTTGGGCGTGCCGTCGCCGTCGGTGTCGGTGTCGGCAACACCGCAGCCGCAGGCGCCCGGCGCGATCTTGTTCGGATCGTTCGGACAGCCGTCGCTTGCATCCGGCGTGCCGTCGCCGTCGGCATCGTCGAGTCCGGTCACGAGGATGTCGTCGATGCCGATCCACTCGTCGTTGCCGGCGGCGTTGCTCGTGATGACGCGGAGTTGGAGATTCGACTGGTTCGAACAGGCGACCGGCAGGGTGACGGAAACAGCCGTCACCAGCGTTGCCAAGCTCGGACCGGAGCTGGCGTCGGCGACGAAGCCCGCGGGAACGTTCGTGAAATTGCCGGTGTTTCCGATGCGGTATTGCAGCGCGACGGCCTGCACCGCGTTGTCGCCGCTACCGTCAACGTCCCGAAGGTTGTAGCTGATCGTGATGCTGGCCTTGCCCGCGGTGTTCAGGTGCAGTTGGATGTACGGAGCATCGGCGGTGCCGCTTCCCTGGAGCGCGACGACCGGATTCGTCAGGGCAAACTCCGCAACGCCCCCTTGGGCCAACGTATTCGGATTCGTCTGATTGGCGACCACGTCGAGGTCGTTGGCGACCGACGAGACGCCGAGGAGAGTCTGCGGATCGGTGCCCGTTGCGGTCGTCAGGTCCTGTCCGAGGAAGCCGATGATGCCCGGCACGCCTGACCAGTCGTCGTTGGCGGAAATCAGCGTTGCCGTCGTCCAGTTCTGCGAGAAGGGCAGGGCTTGGTAGGTCCCGTCGGCAAGCGCGCATGCCGTCGTCGAAGCCAAGGTGGTCAGCGCCGCAGCCAGCGCCGTCATGCGGCTGGTGCGAAGCGCGGAAAGGTGCACGAATGCGGGAAGGCTGGCCATGGCTCTCGATCCTTTTCGGGAATGGACCGCGGTCGTGGGAATCGACCGCGGTCGTGCTGTCGCCGTCCGGCGGGGCGCGGAGTCATGCGCGCGAGTGGCTCTCGCATGCACGTTCTCCCCAAACACGCCGCTGATCGGATCTGCCGAAGGTGGTCCGCTCGGGCGAGGACTCGTGCCGATCGGATCGGCAGCAGGTCGCATCACGTCGCGAGCGCAGGTTCGGCAGTGCGGCAGACGGTACTCGAATCGATCATGCGTGTCTGCATCGACGGGCGCACTCGTCCCGTGAATTCTTCGTTCATTCGATAGTGATCCGAGACCAAACGCGAATGACATCATCCGCGGCGCGAGCTCACCTCACTCGCCGCCCGATGAACAGCGAAGGAGACCTTCGTCCGCCTGCACCACGAAACGCATGTGTCGCTCGAATCGACCCCACCACTCGGCCATTGAGCGAGAATCAGATCGTGAATGTGACGGAGCGGAGGCCGAGTTGCAAGCGCGAATATCCAACTATCGCCCGGTCCAGGCGAAATGCGTTGGGCGATCCATCGCCGCACCGTGCCGGTGACGCGCGAACGGTCAGTTCGGGCAGACGCCCCACGCGCCGAGCAGGATCGCCAAGTCGGCGCCGGACACCACGCCGTCGCCCGAGAGATCGGCCGGCCCGCCGGCCGTGGCCCACGCACCGAGGAGAACGGCAAGGTCGGCCGCGTCCACGGCGCCCGATCCGTTCAGGTCGCCCGGGCATTGGCAGTCGTCCGGGATGCCGTCGCCGTTGGCGTCATGGCTGAGTCCGCTCAGGATGTCGCAGAGATCGTTCGATCCGTTGTCGTTGCAGTCCGGGCCGCTCCTCGAGTAGAGCAGTACGCGGCCCGCATCGACGCCGGCGCCGGTGTCGGCGAGCGGTGCGCCGACCGCGACGGTGGTGCCGTCGAGACCGATCGCGTATCCATAGAAGTCCGCCGGCACGAAACTCGGCAGCGGCGCCGGGGCGGTGCCCGGATCGATGCTGTGCTCAAGCGTCGCCGACGGTGGCACGAGACCGAGGGAGAAGATCTCGAGCCCGTGGGCATCGAGACCGCCGGCGACGGTGTCGAAGCGCGACGCGACCGCGAGCCGGCTGGCGGTGAGCGCCACCGAGAGGCCCCATTCCTCACCCGCAGCGACGGTCGTCGGGAGAAGAAGCGTGACCGGGCCCGCCGTGTTCGACGCGACATCGATGAGCGCCACCGCGCCGGCATCGGCCACCGCACCGAGATCATGCTTGGGCATGCCGATCGCGAATCGCGCGACGCCTCCCCATGCACCGCCCGCGGGGCCGGGGATCGAGATGCGGGTGCCGTCGATCTTCGAGCCGAACTGCTCGCTGGGCTGCGGCGACGGGGCGGCGATCACCACGGGATCGCCGAAGGGACCAGCGGGGTCGGTCGACCGAACGAGCAGCACGCTGCCCGCGTCGACGGCGGTGGCGACGTCGGCAAGCGGAGCGCCGGCGAGGAGCATCAGGCAACGGCCGTTCACGCTCTGCCGCTCGACGAGCGACACGGCGGCGCCGAGTAGACCGGCGGGAAGTGACGGTGCGGTCACGATGCCGGTGAGGCTCCACGCTCCCGGCGCGGTGCGGTGATAGGTATAGACCGCGCCGGCATCATCGGCCCCGCGCAGCGGCGCTCCGATCGCCAGCGTGTCGCCCGCGAGGGCAATCGATTCGCCGAAGAGGTCGAACGCCGCGCCATCGGGCGCGCGAAGGACCGCGTCCAGCTCCCAGGCATCGGCGACGCGGCGATAGACATACACCGCGCCGACATTGGGCATGCCGGGGAGATCGTCCTCTGCGGCGCCGATCGCCAGGAGCGAACCGTCAAGGGCGATGGAGGCGCCGAAGCGATCCTCGACGCCGACGTCGGTCGCATGGAGCGCTGAGGCGAGGACCCATTGGCCGGTGGGCAGGTGGCGATACGCCCACGCGCTGCCGGCGTTGCTCACGCCGGAGGGATCGTCGAACAGGGAGCTTGCGACGAGCATGTCACCCTGCAGATCAAGCGCAAACCCGAGCCAATCGCCCTCGCCGGGGCTCTGGCCCGGTGGAAGGGCGGCGATGCACGGGGCGAGCGGTCCCTCGAGGCAATCCGCCACGCCGTCGCCATCGCTGTCGATGTCCATGACGCCGCAGCCGCAGGATCCCGGGGTGATCTTCGCCGGATCGAGGGGGCAATCGTCGATGCCGTCGATCGTGCCGTCGCCGTCGGTGTCGGCGTGCAGGGGATCGCTGCCCAGCGTGACTTCCTCACCATCGTTCGATCCGTCGCCGTCGGTGTCGGCGAGCAGCGGGCTCGTGCCGAAGGTGTGGACTTCCACGCCGTCGACGATGCCATCGCCGTCGCTGTCGGCGACCAGCGGGTTGGTGCCGATCGCGGCCTCCGCGGCATCGTCGAGACCGTCGTTGTCGTCGTCGGGGTCGATCGTGTCGGGGAGCCCGTCGCCGTCGGTGTCGGTGAGCTGGCACTCGTCGGGAACGCCGTCCGCGTTCTGGTCGACGCTAGTGCCGTCGGCGAGATCGCAGACGTCGGCGATGCCGTTGTGGTTGCAGTCGCTGGCGTCAGACTCGAAGAGGAGCACCATGCCCTGCGTGCCGTCGGGTGCGGTCTCGAACGGATTCGCGATCGCTGCGCCCCCTGCGCTGACGGCCACGCTCCAGGCGGGGAGCTCGTCGGTAAGGAGTGCCGTCGGCGACCAGGTCGAGCCCTGACGCGTGATCATCCACGCGCCGTAGAGCGGCCAGGACCAGGGGGTGCCGGCAAGGACTCGATCGCCGTCGATGGCGATGCACCGCACCTGCGTGCCGAAGGGCGAGGTGGTGGGGAGGACGACCGCATGCGTCGTCACGCTGCCGCCGGCGACGTCGAGAATCGCGACGGTTGGGGCGGCGCTCGCATCGTTGTCGATGGCCGCGCCGACGGCGATATGCCCCTGGTCGGCGTCGAGCGAGTTGCCGAAGCGCAGGCCGGGCCAGGCCACCGGTGGCTGCACGATCGACGGCGTCCAAGTGCCGTTCGCGGCAGTGCGACGGTAGATGACGACGACGCCGGCCGGGGCGGCATGTTCGGCGCCGACGGCGATCACGTCGCCGGTGAGGGCCACGGCGTGGCCGAATTCGTAGTCATCGATGCCGGGCGGCGCCGTGAGCGTGGCGACCACACTCCAGGAGCCATCGGCACCGCGCTCGGCGACATCCACGCGAGCGGCGAAGGGCGATCCGATCACCAAGCGGTTCCCTTCGAGGGCGAGGGCCCTACCGAAGCTGCCGTAGGTCGACGGGTCGGGGGCGAGAATGTGGGCCGTCTCGCTCCACGTGCCGTTGGCCCCGCGTTCCATGATGTGCACCACAGGAATGGGCGTTGCGGTGGTGGTGAGCGGTGCGCTCACCGCGAGCGTGTCGCCGTCGAGGGCGATCGTCGACGCAAAGCCGTCGCCGGTCGAGGGCGTGGGAGCGTGCAGCGTGGCCTCAAGCGCCCAGGGCTCGGCGCCGCCTCCGGTCGAATGCCGGTAGAGGTGAACGGAGCCGGTCGAGAGGAAGCCCTCGTAGTTGAAGGGACTCGCCACGGCGAGCAGGTCGCCGGAGAGTGCGACGCCAGCGCCGAAGCGCTCCTGCGTCGGCGCCACGGGCGCGTCGAGCGATTGGGTCACGCAGCGCATGACCACGGCGTCGGCGCAATCGGGGAGACCGTCGCCGTCGGCGTCGACATCGGGCGTTCCGCAGCCACACGCGCCGGGCAGGATCTTCAGCGGATCGAGCGGGCAGCCGTCGGTGGCATCGGGCACGCCGTCGTTGTCGTCATCGGGGTCGTCGCAGTCATAGAGGAGGTCGCCGTCGGTGTTGACGTCCGGCACGCCGCAGCCGCAGGCGCCGGGATAGACCTTGTTCGGATCCAACGGGCAGAAGTCGTGGACGTCGAGCGTGCCGTCGTTGTCGTCGTCGACGTCGAAGCAATTCGGGGCGCCGTCACCGTCCGGATCAGCCGCCTCCGGTCCGCAGCCGCAGGGATTGAACTCGTGCACGAGCGGATTCGTCGGACATCCGTCGATGCAGTCGGGCCAGCCGTCGCCGTCGGTGTCAACGTCCAGCGCATAGCACCCGCAGAAGCCCGGTGCGGTCTTCAGGGCGCTGGTCGGGCAGCCATCGGAGGCGTCGGGTGTGCCGTCGTTGTCGTCGTCGGCGTCGAAGCAATCGGGAATGCCGTCGGCGTCGCTGTCGATGTCGAGGACGCCACAGCCGCAGGTGCCCGGCGCGGTCTTGTGCGGATCGTTCGGACAGCCGTCGGCGACATCCGGCGTGCCGTCGTTGTCGTCGTCGTCGTCGAAGCAGGGAAGGAGGCCATCGCCGTCGAGATCCAGGTCCGACACGCCGCAGCCACACACGCCGGGCGCGATCTTCGCCGGATCGTTCGGGCAACCGTCCCGGCAATCCGCCGTGCCGTCGCCGTCGCTGTCGGTGTCCGGCGTCCCGCAGCCGCAGGCGCCGGGCGAACTCTTGAGCGGATCGTTCGGGCAGTGATCGAACGCATCGGGAGTGCCGTCGCCGTCCGCGTCGCTCGATTCGCACTCGTCGGGGAATCCGTTCGCATTGCCGTCGAGGCTCGCACCGGCGGCGATGTCGCAGGCATCGGGAACGCCGTTGCCGTTGCAGTCGATCACCGCACTGGTGAAGAGATGGACCAATCCGGCGTTCTGCACGAGATCCTCGGCCAGAACGCTCGAGGCCGTGAGCGTCGTGCCGTCGGCGTCGAGGCCGTAGCCGAAGAAGTCGGTGGCCGCGGGAGTCGGATCGGTGAGCGCATCGGTCGCGCTCCACGAGAGAATGCCCGCACGGCGGTAACAGGCCACGGCACCGGCGCCGGCGAGACCGTTCACCGTCGCGTCGCGAGCGCCGACGAAGGCGTCATTGCCGCTAAGGGCGACCGAATATCCGAGCGTCGTCCACTGGATCGACGCCGACAGCGGCGGCACCGGCAGCGGTTGTCCGCTCCACGCGCCGTTCGGCGAACGCTCGAAGGCCCACGCGCGACCGCTGACGCCCGGCGTGCCTGCGGCGACGGCGTCGACAAAGGGTTCGCCCACCAGCAGTCGCTCGGCGCCGATCGCAAGCGATGTGCCGAAGCCGGCCGCGGCATGCGGCACATGCGCGGTGAGACGCTGGGTGAGGAACCACATCTGGGCGCCGGGGTCGAGCGAGCGCACTTCGACCGAGCCGGCGCCGGCGAGGGCTCCGACCGTGTCGGAGGGGGCGCCGATCGCCAGCAGCGAGCCGTCGAGGGCCAGGGTGGAGCCGAAGCGGGCGTCGTTGTGCGGCGCGGTCGGGGAGATCTCCGCCTCGAAGGCAATCGAAGCGAAGGCGCTGCGGTTCACGCGGAAGAGTTCGACCGCGCCGCCGTCGGTGGCGAGGTGCAGATCGGCCAGTGGCGCACCGACCGCAAGCCAGGTATCGTCGAGGGCGACCGAGGATCCGAAGAGGTCAAACGCGGCGCCGGCGGGTCGGGTGATCGTGGCGATGGCGATCCACTCGCCGGTGGGCATGCGCTGGAAGACGGTCACGGAGCCGGCGTTGGTGCCGGCGTCCGTGTCGTCGAGGTAGGAGCCGACGGCGAGGAGGTCGCCGTCAAGATCGAGCGCGAAGCCGAAGCCGTCGTCGGCGGCGGGCGAAGTTGCGGTCAGCGTCGCCTCAAGGGCCCATGCGCCGTTGGCGGTCCGCTGATAGATCCGCACCCGTCCGGCGTCGGGAATGGAGCCGGCATCGTCGTACAGGGACGCGACCGCGAGGCGATCGCCGTCGAGATCGACTGCGAAGCCGAACCAGGCCATCGGATCAAGCGAGCCGGACCCAAGCGTCGTGGCGACGCAGGGGACCATCGATCGTTCGGCAGCGTCGGGGATGCCGTTGCCGTCGCTGTCAACGTCCGGCACGCCGCATCCCGCCGCGCCCGGCGCCGACTTGCCCGGGTCACGATCACAGAGATCAGCGGCATTCGGCACGCCATCACCGTCGATGTCGCCGTCCATGCAATCGGCGATGCCGTCGCCATCAAGGTCGGCGTCCGCGACGCCACAGCCGCAGGTGCCCGGCATCATCTTCGCCGGATCGTCGGGGCAGCCGTCAGCGGAGTCACCGATGCCATCGCCGTCACGATCGGACTGATCGAGATTGCGGTGGAAGGGATCGTTGTCGAGGCACGCCGGGATGCCGTCGCCGTCGGCATCGTCGTTCGGATCCGAGGCGACGGGCAGGATGTCAATGTGCTGCTCGGCGTAGGTCGGACCTCCGTCCGCGGCGTAGACCGACATGAGCCCCGCGTGCGGCGGGCCGAGCGACGAGAATCCGCGGACGACGTAGGTTGCGTCGCCCGAGGCCGTGAAATTGGCGGAGCACGTTGGGCAGACGCCCATGGTGTAGGCGGTCGCTTCGGCGCGCACCGTCGTCATGGGACTGTCGCCGACCGTTTCGACGCTCATGGTCGCGCCGCCGGTCGCTGACACCGGGAATCCCGGCAATCCGCTGCCGGTGCTTCCGCCACCCGAGCCGCCCTTGCCGCGCACCGTGGCGGTGCCTGACTTCGAGTCCGAACCGCCAGGCCAGGACGACGAGCCTTGGAAGCTGATGCTGCCATGGTCGAAGTAGACCGCCGGCAGCGTGAGCTCGGCACCGGGCGGACATGTGATCTCGCAGGCGTCGCCGACGCCGTCGCCGTCGTTGTCAGCTTGATCGGGATTGGCGATGGTCGGACAGTTGTCGAGGATGTCCGCAACGCCGTCGCCATCACCGTCGCCCGCTTGACACTCGTCGGGAATTCCGTCGTCGTTGACGTCGGCGCTGAGGCCCGAGCGGATGTCGCAGCGGTCGGAGAGACCGTTGGCGTTGCAGTCGGGGAAGGCGATCGACAGCAGGAAGGCCTTGCCGCCTGGGGGAGTCCCCGGAGCGCCCAGCAGCAGGCGATCGCCGCGGAGGTCGACCGACGTGCCCGCATGGGCGCCGCTCGCTGCCTCGAGGGGGAGCACCTTCTCGACCAGGACCCACTGTCCGTTCGGGGCGAGCTCGTAGAGGTACGCGGCGCCAGCGTCGGTCGCGACCGTGTCGTCGTTCGGTGCGCCGACGAGTATCCGCGGCGCGGAGCCCGAGTCGTCGAAGGCAAGCGACGTGCCGAAACCGATCGTGCCCGTTCCGATGCCCGGGGAGAGGGTCTGGACCGCGATCCACGTCGCGCCGGTCCGGTGCGCGACGAGCACGGCGCCGCTGGCGACGCCGGCGAAACTGGCGTTCGGAGCGCCGATGAAGGCCCATTCGCCGTGCAGCACCACGGCGGCGCCGGCGTGCGCCCCGGCATTGAAGGGAGCGACGATCGACTGCATCAACGTCCAGCCGTCATTGACGTTGGCGGGGCCGGAGCGAGCGAAGAAGGCACAGGCGCCGCCGTCGGTCGAGGCAATCGTCGACGCATTCGGAGCCCCGGCCAACAGCCAGTCGCCGTCGATGTCGAGCGCCGCTCCGAACGAGGTGGAGCCGTTCGAGACGGGCCAAGTGAGCTTCGCGACCTGGGTCCATGGAGCGAACAGTTCGCTTGGGGGCGCGAAGAGGTAACACGCGCCGCGCGGCGTGCCGTTGACGGGCGCGAGGGGCGCGCCGACGGCGAGCCGATTGGCGGAGAGGGCGACGGCGCTCCCGAAGCGCGCCCCGGCGCTCGCGTCGGTGGCCTTCATGGCCACCGTCCAAGCGATCGACGCGTCGTAGAGGTAGGCGCGGCCTGCATTGGCCGCGCCACTGACGGCCTCGCCTGGGGCGCCGATTGCAATGCGCGTCTTGAAGCTGTCGAGACCCGTTCCGAACTCTGCGCCCGTTCCCGGGTACGTCGGGACGAACGACTGGCTGACCGGTTGGCTTCCGTCGTTGGTGAGGTCGTACAGGAGCACCCAACCGCCGTCGACGAACGGCTGGTCCTGCAGCGGCGCTGCCACCAGCGCCCCATCGTCGGAGAATCGCACGCGGGCGCCGGCGGACGCCCCTGCGGTGAAACCGGGATAGACGGACGGAAGGCCGCCGATGTCGCAGGCGGTGAGCGGCGCCTCGAGGCAATCGGCGATGCCGTCGCCGTCGCTGTCGGTATCACGCGTGCCGCAGCCGCAGGCGCCAGGCGCGGTCTTGAACGCATCGGTCGGACATCCGTCGGCGATGTCGAGCACGCCGTCGTTGTCGTCGTCCGGATCCTCGCAGTCGAACCAGCCGTCGCCGTCGGTGTCGAGATCCGGGACGCCGCAGCCGCAGACGCCCGGGGCGGACTTGGAGGGATCGGTCGGGCAACCGTCGAGGGTGTCGGCGATGCCGTCGCCGTCGTCGTCGGACTCGAGGCAATCGGGGAAGCCGTCGCCATCGCTGTCGGTGTCTGGGACGCCGCAGCCGCAGGCGCCGGGGGCGGACTTGTGCGGGTCGTTCGGGCAGCCGTCGATGATGTCGGGCGTGCCGTCGCCGTCGGTGTCGGTCTGCTGACAATCGTCGGGCACGACGTCGCCGTTCTGGTCCGAGCTCGTGCCGGCCGTGATGTCGCAGGCGTCGTGGATCCCGTTGCCGTTGCAGTCGACGAGAAGCCGCGGATAGAGCTTCGACGGTCCGCCACTGAGCCCAATGACGGGATCTCCACCGGCCGAGACGAGGTTCAGGATGACAGACGGGAGGGTGCTCAGGGCACCGACCTCGTGCCATGCGCCGTCGGCGCCAAGGCCGTAGTAGCGGAGGTTCGAGTCGGAGCTGGCTGCAAGCAGCGGCTCGTCTCCGGCCGACATCCATCGAAGATTCGTGGAGAAGGATGACTGGAAGGGACCGGGAAGGGACTGCTCGAACACCCACGCGTTGCCCGTGCGGTGATAGAGGCACACCTGGCTCGAAGGCGATCCCGCCGCGATGACAGCAAGCCGGTCATGCATGACGGCGGCGGCCATCGCGAAGGTTTGAGAGGAGGGCAGCGACGGCGGAGCGGTGACGACGCCGGCGAAGTGCCACATGCCATCGACGGAGCGGCGGTAGGTGAAGCACGTGCCCATGCCTGCGCCGGGCGTTGCGTAGCCACGGTCGCTGGCGACGATGTCCTCGCCGTCGAAATCGATCGAGGTGGGCCAGAACGGGCTCTGCTTGGGATTGGGGCGCGTGAGTCGCTGCAGGTAGTTCCACGTGCCGGCCGTGCGCCGGAGCACCCACGGGTCTGCGCCGTACTGCGCCACGACGGCGGTGTCGCCCACAAGACGAACGGAGAGATCCGCGAAGGAAGGGACGTCGGGGAGAACGATCGACTGGCCGAGCGACCAGGAGCCGTTGGCCTCGCGCTGGACAAACTGGACGATGGGGAGAACGCTCGCGCCGCCCTGCCCGCCACCCTGCACGGCGAGATTCACCGCGATGATCGTGTCGCCGTCCACCGCGATGGCGCGGCGAACGACGGCGGCGCCCTCAAGGATGGTGAGATCGAAGCTGGTGGGGACGACGCCGGCCGCCGAGCGCCGGAAGATCGAGAGTGTGCCGTCATGACCGACCTCGACGATCGACTCGGCGTCCGCGGCCAGCATGCCAACGTTGAAGCCGACGGCGGGGGCGGGAACGAGGGCACCGATACAACTCGGCACCGAACGTTCGACGCAGTCGGCGACGCCGTTGCCATTGGCGTCGAGGTCGGGCTCGCCGCATCCGCACGCACCGGGCCCGCTCTTCGTCGGATCGGTCGGGCAGCCGTCGCTGACGTCGGCGACACCGTCGCCGTCGTCGTCGGGGTCGATGCAGTCGGCGATCCCGTCGCCGTCGTGGTCGGCGTCCGGCACGCCACATCCGCACACGCCCGGTGCGGTCTTCGCCGGGTCGTTCGGGCAGAGATCGAACTCGTCGATCGTACCGTCGTGGTCCGAGTCCTCGCACGGATCAGGCAGGCCGTTGCCGTTGACGTCGGGAACGAGACCGTTCGCGATCGCGCAGAGGTCTCCGGCGCCATCCTGATCACAGTCGTGCTGGGTTCCTGCGAAAAGCAGGATGGAGCCCGCATCGGTACCGCCGCTGCCGTCGGCATTGGGGCTTCCGACCACGACGATGCCCTCATCGTTCACGCTGACGGCGGAGCCGAGGGATTGGCCGGCCTGCGCGCCGGTCGCGGTCACCGTGGCGATCCACGGGTCGTTGATGGCGGGGGGAATTCGATAGCTGACCGCGGCGCCTGCTCCAGCCGGGATGGAGAATCCGGCCTGCATCGGGGCGCCCACGACCACGGCCGTCGGGCCGACATCGACGGCGGCACCGAAGTGTCCCTCGGACTGACCAGACCCGTAGAAGAGTTGGCGGAAGTAGCTCCATTGGCCCTCGGCGGTGCGCCGGTAGAGGCGGACCGTGCCGGCCGAGACTGTCGAGCCGGCGAGTCTGTCGTACGGCGCGCCGATCGCGAGCAGTTCGCCTGACGCCGACAGCGCGGCGCCGAACGAGTCACCTGGCTGGGCATCGGTGGGGGAGATCGTGGCGAAGTAGGACCAGGTTCCCAGCCCGTTGTGGATGAACTGGAATACGGAGCCGGTACCGCTGTGCGATGGGGCACCGACGAGGAGGCCGCCGTCGTCGAGGGCGAGGGCGGAGCCGAAGCTGTCGTTCGGCGCGCTGGTCGGCGCGACGAGCCGCGCCGATTGCGACCAGGAGCCGGAGGCGCGATCGAAGAGATAGACGGCGCCGCTCAATGCGGTCGAACCGCCGGTGGCGCCGATCGCGACTCGCCCGCCAAACGCGTCGAGCGAGGCGCCGAAATGGGCATTCGGGAGGGTGTCGGAGGCGACGAGCTTTGCCTCGGGAACGAAGACACCGCCGGTGGTGGCGCGGAAGACGCTCGCGGACCCGGCATCGGCGGAGGTCGCGACGTCGTCCAGCGGCGAGGTCGCGACCAAGGCATCGCCGTCGAGCGCCACGCGCCAGCCGAACTGATCGCCTGCGGTGCCGGTGGGGTCGACGAGCTTCTGAAGGAAGCTGCGGGTCCCGTTCGCCTCGAGTCGGTAGAGATAGACCGCGCCGGCATCGCTGCCGCGCTCGTTGTCGTCGTAAGGGGCGCCAACCGCGATGAGGTCGCCGTCGATCGCCACGGCGTCGCCGAACGCATCGGCGGTGCTGCCGTCCGAGGCGACCGTCGAACCGATCGTGCAGCCAAAGGCGGTATCAGCGCAGTCGGCAATGCCGTCGCCGTCGCTGTCGATGTCGGGCGAGCCGCATCCGCACTGACCGGGGGCGATCTTGTTCGGGTCCGTCGGGCAACCATCGTCGGCATCGGGAACGCCGTCGTTGTCGTCGTCGATCTCGAAGGCATCGAGGATGCCGTCGCCGTCGGTATCGACGTCGGGAACGCCGCATCCCGAGGGGCCTGGACTCGTCTTGCGCCAATCGGTCGGACAGCCGTCCGTAGCGTCCGGCACGCCATCGTTGTCATCGTCGGCGTCAACGCAGTCGAGGAGATGATCGCCGTCGGTGTCGAGGTCGAGGACGCCGCAGCCGCAGACGCCAGGCGCGGTCTTGTGGGGGTCGTTCGGGCAGCCGTCGAGACCGTTGACGATGCCGTCGCCATCACTGTCCGGGGTCTCGCACACGTCGAGCACGCCATTCCCATTCAGGTCGCTGGCGATCTCGCGAAGGACGTCACAGGCGTCGGGATTGCCGTTGCTGTTGCAGTCCGAGGTGAGGTCGAGGACCTCGACCAGGCCGCTGTCGGCCGCGGGGCCTGCGGCGCCGTAGGGAGCGCCCATGGCAATGCCGAGCGAGCCGATGGCCACCGCACTGCCGAGGCGGGCTTCGTTCTCGAGCCCGGGTGGGGCGTAGGCATTCACGAGGCTCCAACCGCTCGCCTCGTGATGAAACACGTAGACGCGCCCCGCCTCGACCGTGCCGGGGGTCTCGGCGCCGAGAGCGCCGACGACAAGAACGTCACCGCGCGGATCGGCGCGCAGGGCAACGGACTGTCCGAACGCGTCGTATGCCGCGGCATCGGGAGCGACGACAATCGCCTCTTCATGCCATTCTCCGGCCGGTCCGCGACGGAAGAGCGCGACTGCGCCTTGGTACGTGCCGGCGGCTCCGGTGTCCTGGACAACACCGACGGCCGCGAGATCGCCGTCAATGGCCACGCTGACGCCGGCATGGTCTCCCGCCGAGAGGATCGTCGGACGGAGCGACGACTCGGGGAGCCACGTGCCGTCGACCGCTTGAGCAAAGACCCAGGCGTCGCCCGACTGGGGACCGGCCGCGTCATCGTCGGTCGCACCGACGAGCAGGCGCCCATCGCCGAAGGCGAGGCTCGACCCGAATCGGTCGTAGGCGGCAAGATCGGGAGGCACGATGTGCGCGGTCGGAACGCCGCTCGAGGGAGGAAGCGTGCTGAAGCTCTCGACCCAACCGCTGCCGGTGCCACCGGAGGCGGTGGCGTGGAGCGGTGCGCTGGCGAAGCCGATGTCGCCCGTATCGTCGAGCGCCACCGCATAGCCGAACCAGTCATTGGTGGAGGCGTTCGCGCTCACCATCGTCACGTCATTGGACCAGGTGCCTGCGGCATCGCGGGCGAAGACGTGCACGGCGCCGGCATCGGGGATGAGATTCCAGAAGGACTGATCCTCGTAGGGGGCGCCGATCAGCATGTGCGACCCGCGGAGCGCCACCGACGAGCCGAATCCGTCGCCGGCGTGCGAGCCCAGCAAGGCCTGGGTGAGGTGCCAGAGCCCGTCGGTCTGTCGCCGGTAGACGAAGGCCGCGCCGGTGTTGGGGCCGGAGGTGTCGTAGCTCGGCGCGCCGACCACCATCCAGTCGCCGTCCATCGCGATCGCGGTGCCGAAGAGCGATCCATTCTGGACGTAGGCGGGCAGAACCGTCGGCGCGCAGGGCTCCTCGTCGCAGTCCGCGATTCCGTCCTGATCGACATCCGTCTCGACCACGCCGCAGCCACAGGGACCGGGGGACGTCTTCAGCGGGTCGGAGGGACAGCCGTCGACGACGTCGGGCACGCCGTCGCCGTCGGAATCGCCGGACTCGCATTGGTCCAGCATGCCGTTGTGGTTGAGATCGGTGGCGCTGCCGTCGGCCAGCTCGCAGGCATCCGAGCGACCGTTGGCGTTGCAGTCGGGGAATGCGGTCTCGAAGAGCCAGGCAACACCGCCGTCCGGAACATGCGTTCCGTCAACGGGCGCCGTCACGAGGATCGTGCTGCCGTCGATGGCGACGCGGGAGCCGAAGTTCGAAAGGCCGTCGCCGCTCGGCGAGGGAAGCGGGTAGCTCCGCTGCATCCAGTTGCTTCCGGTGCGGTCGAAGACGAAGACGCTTCCCGAGTCCTGGGCGGGCAGGTCGTCGAGGGGAGCGCCGACGGCGGCGACGTCGCCCTCAATCGCGACGGCGAAGCCAAACCACATCACGCCGGGGGATCCGAGGCCGAAGAGCTTCACCTGCTGCGTCCAGGTCGAGCCGGACCGCACGTAGACGTACGCCGCGCCGCTGTCCTCGGTGGTGGCGTTGTCGCCGTAGGCGCCGAGCAGGATGGTGTCACCGTCGATGGCAGCGCCGGTGCCGAGATAGCCGCCGGCCTCCGGATCCGATGCGACGAGCGTCGCCTGCCAGGACCAGCCCGTGCCGCCGCGCACGAAGACGTAGCCGGCACCGGCGTTGTCGATGCCGTTGGGGTTGTTGGTCGGCGCGCCGACGATGAGCGTGTTGCCGTCGAGGGCCAGGCTGTAGCCAAAGTTGTCGCCGGCGGCCGCGTTGGGGGCGGTCACCATGGCTTCCTGCGACCAGAGCGAGCCGTTGCGATGGAAGACCCAGGCCGCGCCGCGGTCGCCGTTGTAGCCAATGCCACCAAGGACCGCCGTGTCGCCTTCGATCGCGACCGCCGCGCCCGCATAGGTGAGGGAGCCGGTGCCGGTCGGAAGCAAGGTCGCCTGCACCACCCAGCCAGCGGGGCCATGCACGAAGATCGTGGCCGACCCGATGTCGGTCGAGCCAGAGTGGTCGTCGTGCGATGCGCCGACGATGATCGTCTCGCCGCTGATGGCGACGCTGTGGCCGAAGCTGTCGCTGGTTGCGGCGACGGCCGGGTAGAGCTTCTGTTCGAGGTTCCACTGGCCCAGCGGCGAGCGGCGATAGACGTACGCCGCGCCGCCGTCGGAACCGGTCGCGTCGTTGCCCATCGCTCCGAGGACGAGAAGATCGCCGTCGATCGCGACGCCCGAGCCGAAGCTGTCGCCGACGGTGGTATCCGCGGCGAAGAACTCCTTCGTCGGGCAGGGCGAAAGATCGACCTCGAGGCAGTCGATCGTGCCATCCCCGTCGCTGTCGCTGTCGGGCACGCCGCAGCCGCAGGTTCCCGGCGACGCCTTGGCCGGATCGGCTGGACATCCATCGGCGCCATCGTTCGCGCCGTCGTCATCGCTGTCGGCATCGAGCGGGTTCGTTCCGGCGGCGACTTCCGCTCCGTCGGTCACGCCGTCGTCATCGGTATCCGCATCGTTGGGATTGGTGCCGCGCGTCAACTCGAAGGCATCGGGAAGTCCGTCGCCATCGGCGTCTGCGGTCTGGCACTCGTCGGGAATCCCGTCGCCGTTGACATCAAGGCTGGTGCCGTCGGCCAGGTCGCAGAGGTCCGAACGCCCATTGCTGTTGCAGTCGGGGAAATTCGTGGAGAAGAGCACCGCAGAGCCACAATTCGGCGCCGCCTGATCCTCCTCGGAGGCGCTGACCGCCACCACAAGATCGTTGGCCGCGAGGCCGAACCCGAAGCCGATCGCTCCGGCGGGCGATGGCGAAACGAGGGCGGTCGCGAATGGAACTCCGCCACCCGCAAGCGGGAAGCGCAGCACGACGCCCGATCCGTCGACGGAGCTGGTCGCCTGGACAAAGGCCGTCGTCGCATTGAGCGCCACCTGCCGCCCGAGATTCTGAAGGCCGGAGCCCGCCGGAGGAAGCAGGAGCCCGGTGGCGTTCCAGACGCCTGAGGGCGAGCGCGTGAAGCGATAGACCGCACCGCCGTCGGCGGTCACCTCGTCGTCGCCGGATGCTCCCACGAGCAGCTCGTTGCCGCGAAGGGCGAGGGCGGCGCCGAAGAGGTCGGAGGTGTTCGGGGTCGGGGCGACGAACTTCCGGACGAAGTTCCAGTTCGCACCGACGCGCTCGTAGAGGTACGCCGCTCCGGAATCGCCGGCGCCGTCATCGTCGTGCGGATCACCGACCACGAGGCGATTGCCCTCGAGCACGACGGTCTGACCGAAGTGATCGGAGGCCGCCGGATCGGGCGAGTAGAGCTTGGCCTGCTGCGACCACACGGTGCCGGCGCGGACGTAGACGAAGACGGCACCCGCGTCGCCGGCAGCCGAGTCGTCGTACGGGGCGCCGACTGCGATGGTATTGCCGCTGATGGCGACCGACGTGCCGAAGAAGTCCTGTTGCGGGTCGCCGGCGCAGAGACCGCACATCTGGGTTGCCTCGTCGGCGCAGATTCCGTCCCAGGCGTTGTCGCAGCAGAACGAGTCGACTGCGCAGACCGCTCCCTGGCAGGCGGGGTCGTCGCAGCCCTTGCTGGACACGTGCGCGAAGCAGCAGTTCGATGTGCTCGGGGGACCGATGAGCCTGGTCTGCTCGGTCCAGACGCCGTTGGCGCCGCGGACGAACACGAAGGCCGAGCCCGCATCGGCGGCGGGAATGTCGTCAAGCGGAGCGCCGACGACGACGGTGTCGCCGTCGATCGCGACCGAATCGCCGAAGCGGTCAAAGGCCGCGCCGGTCGCGGGAACGAGCTTCGCCGTCTGGCGCCAGACGCCGTCGATCGGGGCGAAGAGGTACGCGGCCCCGGAGTCGGTGCCGGCGGCGTTTGCGAATTCGGCGCCGACGAGAAGCGTGGTGCCGCTGAGGGCCAGCGGCGAGCCGAAGCGGTCATCGGCATAGGGGTCGTTGGCGGTGATGATCGCCACCGGGCAGGGCGTCAGCGGAGCCTCGAGGCAATCGGCGATGCCGTCGCCGTCGGAGTCGGTGTCCGGCGTGCCGCATCCGCAAGCGCCGGGCGTGGCCTTCAGCGGATCGAGGGCGCAGCCGTCGACGCCGTCGTTGATTCCGTCGTTGTCGCTGTCCGGATCCAGCGGGTTTGAGCCGTTGGCGAATTCGGCGGCATCGTTGACGCCGTCGTGATCGCTGTCGGCGTCGAGTGGGTTGGTGCCGTGGCTGACCTCGAACTCGTCGGAGAGCGTGTCGTCGTCGCTGTCGGCGTCGAGCGGATCCGTGCCGAGGAGTCCCTCGGTCGCATCAAGCAGGCCGTCGTTGTCGTCGTCGAAATCGATGCAGTTGGCCGGGCCATCACCGTCGGTGTCGACCTCGATGCTGCCGCACCCGCACTGACTCGGGGCGATCTTCGCCGGGTCCGTCGGGCAGCGGTCGCCCATGAGGACGAAGGAACGATCGCCGCCGGCGACCACCTGCGAGACGTCGGTCAGGCCGGTGGGAACCGAGCACTGGCCGTATGCGTTCCAGCCCCAGCAGACGACGGAGCCGTCGACGAGGAGCGCGATCGTGTGATAGCCGCCCGCGCTGACAGCGGTGACCGCGCCCAATCCGACGGGGACCGTGCACTGGCCGCTCCCATCGTTGCCCCAGCACACCGCCGTGCCATCCGTGCGAAGCGCGACCGTGTGCGAGAATCCCGCGGCGATCGCCGAGACGTTGCCGAGGCCGGGCGGCGGCGTGCATTGCCCGTAGTCGTTCCAGCCCCAGCAGGCAACGGTGCCGTTGGAGCGGAGCGCCACCGTGTGGTAGCCGGCCGACGCGATGGCAACGACATCGTTGAGCCCAGCGGGGACGCTGCATTGGCCGTAGGTGTTCATGCCCCAGCAGATGACGGTGCCGTCGAAGCGAAGCGCCACCGTGTGGTAGGAGCCCGCGGCGATGGCCACGACCTTGGTGAGCGCCGGCGGTGGCGTGCACTGCCCGTCCGTGTTGTTGCCCCAGCAGAGCACGGTGCCGTCGGAGCGTAGAGCGGCCGTGTGGGAGAAGCCCGCCGCGGCGGCGACGACGTCGTCGAGTTCGGGCGAGACGGCGCACTGGCCGTAGGCGTTCCAGCCCGAACAGGCGACGGTGCCGTCTGAGCGAACCGCAACGGTGTGGTGCGTGCCGAGGGCGAGCTGGATGACGCCGGTGAAGTCGCCAGGAACGAGCGGGCCGTAGGTGCCATCGCCCCACGCGTCAACCGTGGTCAGATCGGCCACGCCGTCGTTGTCGCGGTCGGAGTCAATGCAATCGGCGATGCCGTCGCC
The DNA here is from genome assembly GCA_044220875.1 of Phycisphaerales bacterium. GTDB lineage: Bacteria > Planctomycetota > Phycisphaerae > Phycisphaerales > SM1A02 > JAEUIT01. The sequence continues at coordinate 678,897 of JBGAQH010000003.1, forward strand.
GTCGGAGTCGGTGTCCGGCGTGCCGCATCCGCATTGGCCGGGCGCGGCCTTCAGCGGATCGAGCGCGCAGCCATCAGCGCCGTCCAACACGCCGTCGTCATCGCTGTCGGGGTCATTGGGGTCGGTCCCGTGGAGGACCTCGAGCGCATCAGGAACGCCGTCGCCGTCGCTGTCGATCGATTCGCACTCGTCGGGAACGCCGTTGTTGTTCTGGTCCTCGCTCGCGCCGGATGCGATGTCGCAGGAGTCGCTCACGCCATTGGCGTTGCAGTCCGGTCCGGCGTATGCAAAGAGGTACGCGGAGCCGGCGTCCGCCGCGCCGCCGACGTCGTCGTGGTAGGCGGCGACGGCAAGGGTCCCATGGGCCGCACCCAGCGCCACGCCGAACTGCCGCGCGGCGGGAGTCGCCGATGCCGTGAGGCTCGTGGGTGCGGACCACGCGCCGTTGATCGCCTGATACGCGAAGACGGCGCCGTCGCCAGCGACGTCTGGACCGCCGACGAAGATGCGATCGCCGTCGACGGCAACGCTGCCTCCGATGTTGGCGAGGTCGTCGGCGACGGGAGGCAGGAGCTTCGTGACGCTCCAGGTGGCGCCGCCCTGGAACCCGAACACGTACGCGGCGCCGCTGTCGGCGGCGGCCTGGTCGTCGCCGCGCGCACCAACGACAACCGTGTTGCCCTCCACGGCGACGGACCAGCCGAAGTAGTCGCTGACGTTGACGTCACCGGGCGGCGCGCCGAGCACGGAGTTCAACTGCCACGTGGTGCCGATGCGGTCGTAGACGTACGCGGATCCGGCATCGCCGACGCCCGCGGGATCGTTGGCCCAGTCGCCGATCACGAGTCGATTGCCGTCGAGGGCCACGGCGTTGCCGAAGAAGTCGGACGCCGCCGGGTCGGGCGAGGTGATGTTCGCCTGCAGCGACCAGCCGCCGCCGGCATCGCGGGTGAAGATGCTCACCGAACCGGCGTTGCCAAGGCCCGGGAGGTCATCCAGGGTGGCGCCGACGGCGACGGTGTTGCCGCTGATCGCCACGCTGTTGCCGAAGTTGTCGCCGCTTGCCTGGCCCGGCGCGGTGAGCTTCGCCTGCTGGATCCACGATCCGCCGGCGCTGCGGACGAAGACGTAGACCGATCCGGCGTCGAAGGTCGGCGAATCATCCTGCTGGGCGCCGACGACAATGGTGTTGCCGTCGATGGCGACGCAGCAGCCGAAGAGGTCCGCGCCCGCGCCGTCGGCGGGGACGAGTTTCTGGACCTCGAGCCACGACCCGTTCGCCTGGCGCTCGTAGACGTAGGCGGAGCCGGAGGCGGCGCCGTTCGGGCCGTCATAGGCGGCTCCCACGACGACGGTGGCGCCGTTGAGGCGGTCGATGGCGATGTGGTGTCCGAACAGGTCGCCGGCGGTGCCGTCGCTGGCGCTCAGTCCGGGAATCGGGCAGGGGGTCAGCGGAGGATCGGCGGCGACTGTCTGGGCGGCCAGGGCGCACCCCGCAACAAGTGCGAAGTGCAACCCGCGAGCGAAACCGCTCCCGAACCGCCGAACGTGATGAATCGCCCGTGGACCGAATTCAATCGAAGCCAATGGAACACTCCGTGATGCACCCTGAAGGCGATGCACACCGCGCAGACCCCCTTGCGGAATCCCGACTGCGGGACCTCTGGAAAGGCATGTGAGCGGCGGAAATATCCGCGCTCGTCGCGGTGAATGCAAGAACGAAGGAACTACTTTCGTACAAGCGAGGTGATCTGCGTCGTGTTACCTATTTCTCGCGCGGCGCAGAAAAAACCCGGCGCACGGGCGCCGGGTCGAGTAGCCGTGAAAATGGGTAGGCTCGACGGAATCAGTTCAGACAGATGCCCCACGCGCCGAGCAGGATCGCCAGGTCGGCGCCGTCGACGGTGCCGTCGGCGTTGAGGTCGGCGACGCCGCCGGCGTTGCCCCATGCACCGAGCAGGATGGCGAGGTCGGCGCCATCGACCGTGCCGCTTGCATCGAGGTCACCGATGCATTCGCATTCGTCGGGCACGTCGTTGTGATTGATATCGCCCGACGTCCCGTTCACGTGAATGTCGCAGCCGTCGGGGATGCCGTTCTCGTTGCAGTCGAGGTTGTCCGGGTAGCCCGGGCAGACGTCGTTGCAGTCGGGCACGCCGTCGCCGTCGCTGTCGGTGTCGGGGACGCCGCAGCCGCAGGCGCCCGGTGCCGACTTGTTCGGATCGTTCGGGCAGAGGTCGATGCAGTCGACCGCGCCGTCGCCATCCGTGTCGGCGTCCACAACGCCGCAGCCGCAGATGCCCGGTGCCGTCTTCAGCGGATCGGCGGGGCAGCCGTCAAGGCAATCGAGGGTGCCGTCACCGTCGCTGTCGATGTCGGCGACGCCGCAGCCGCAGGTGCCCGGAGCGGTCTTGTTGGGATCGCTCGGGCAACCGTCGTTGCAGTCGGCGGTGCCGTCGCCGTCGCTGTCGGTGTCGGGAACGCCGCAGCCGCAGGCGCCGGGAACCGTCTTCGACGGATCGGTCGGGCATCCGTCGATGCAATCGAGGACGCCGTCACCATCGCTGTCGACGTCGGGCGTGCCGCAGCCGCAGGTGCCGGGTGCCGACTTGTGCGGATCGGCCGGGCAACCGTCCACGCAATCGGCGAAGCCGTCGCCGTCGCTGTCGATGTCGGGCGTTCCGCAACCACAGGTGCCGGGTTCGATCTTGTTCGGATCGTTCGGGCAGTTGTCGATGCAGTTCGGGGTGCCGTCACCATCGCTGTCGGTGTCTGCGAGGCCGCAGCCGCACGTGCCGGGCGAGGTCTTCGCCGGGTCGTTCGGGCAGCCGTCCAGGCAATCGACGGTGCCGTCGCCGTCGCTGTCCAGATCCGGCGTGCCGCAGCCGCAGGCTCCCGGGGCGACCTTCGTCGGGTCGCTCGGGCATCCGTCGGTGCAGTCGGGCGTGCCGTCGCCGTCGCTGTCGGTGTCGGGGACGCCGCAGCCGCAGGCGCCCGGCGCGATCTTCATCGGATCGAGCGGGCAGAGGTCGAAGCAGTTGGAGGTGCCGTCGCCGTCGCTGTCGCCGGCTTCGGAGGCGAAGACCGTCGAGACGATCGGGGCGTCGGTGTCGTCGAAGATGACGTCATCGAGGTTCGTGACCGGGGACGGATAGCCGTAGTAATTGTTCTCCGCGAGAACATCCGCGAAGTTGAAGAAGTTCTGGTTGAAGACGGCCCAGGAGGTGATGCCGTCGTAGCCGGTGAGGTTGTTGAGGCCGACGCTCGAGCCGAGGCCGGTGAAGTTGGTGTCGTTGCAGTCGCCGAGGTCGACGTGCGACGCGGCGAGCATGAAGACGCCCGAAACGAGGTTGCCGGTGAGATCGGTGGTCTCGATGCGGGCCTTGCCCTCGAAGATCACGACGCCGTTGTTGTTGCCGGTGATGCGGCCCGGGTTGTCGTGCATGTACAGGCCGGCCGAATCGCCCTCGACGGCGACGCCCTCCTCGAAGCCGCTGGAGCTGACGTTCGTCACCTCGCAGTTCATGGCGTTGAGGCTGCCGCTACCGTCGATGAAGACGCCGCGCGGATTGCCGGGCACCGCTCCGAAGATGGTGAGGTTCTTCAGCACCACCGAGCTCGCGGCCGCCTCGCCGTAGACGTCATCGAAGTTGGTGACGTGCACACCGAGGTAGTTGTCGACCAGCGTGCCGCCGTCGACGGTGATGGTGTTGGTCGTCGGGAGGTTCCAGAGCCGGACGCCGTCGAACGAATCCGAGACGTTGTTGTTCTTCACCACCACGCCGACGTTGCCCTGAATCGAGCTGACGAAAAGGCCAATGGGCTGGTCCGCCTGCTTGTCGCCGACGCTCGCGAGCTGGTTGAGGGCGATCTCCCAGCTTGAGGCGTTCGCGTAGTGGAGGTTGTGCCAGATGCCGACGCCGTCGAACTCGATCTGGTTCGAGCTGATGCTCGCGACCGAGCCCACGTCCTTGGCCTGGTAGTTGTTGCCGGTCTGGACGCCGACCGATACGCGGGTCAGCACGTTCGTGTCGACCTTGGCGTACGTGTCGTTGTAGAGGAGCGTCGCGATGCGGGAGTAGCCGAGCGAGTTGTGGCCGCTCATGTTGTCGAAGCGGTTGCACTCGATCACGTTGAAGTCCGAGACCGTGCCGCTCGCGCCGGAGCCGTAGAGGAGTACGGCGACGTCGTTGAAGTTCACGATGATCGTGTTCTTCACGACGAGGCCGTCGATGTCGACGAAGGGCTTCGTGACGTCGTCAAAGGTGCCGTTGCCGACCGCGTGGGCCGCGTTGACGTCCACGCCATTCACGTCCTCGCCGCTGTTGCCCAGGGGCTGATCGCCGTCGATGGTGATGCCGTCGATGGTGACGTCGCTGGCGGTGACGTAGAGGACGATGCCGCCGATCGGCTGACTGACCGCCGGGCGGATGACGGCCTCGAGGCCGCGGTCGAGGTGGGTGCCCGGGCAGGTGCCCGCGTTGGGGCCGCTGATCGTCAGCGGATGGTCGACGACGAGGTTCTCGCTGTAGAAGCCGGTGGCGACGTGGACGGTGCCGCCGCCGCTGACGGCGTCGATCGCCTGCTGGATCGTCGCGAAGGAATCGCAGCCGATGGCGATGGCGGGACCGGCGCCGTCCGGGTCGGTGCCGTTGCTGAGCAACGCCCAGTCGTCATCGACGAAGGTGTCCATGAAGGGGCCGAAGCCGTCGTCCGTGACGCCGTTGCAGTCCTCATCGATGCCGTTGCCGCAGATCTCGGTGGCGCCGGGGTGAATCGTGGCGTCGCCGTCGTTGCAGTCGGTGTTGTCGGTGACGTAGCCCGAGGGAATCGCGTTGGCGCAGACCTCGAGGGTCGGGGCGTTGCTGTTGCCGAAGCCGTCGCCGTCGCCGTCCACGTAGACGGTCACCAGCGTGTCGGGGTTGCCGCAGCCGCAGGTGCCGGGAGCGGTCTTGTTGGGATCGCTCGGGCAGCCGTCGTTGCAGTCGGGAGTGCCGTCACCGTCCGAGTCGGCGTCAGGGGAGCCGCAGCCACAGACGCCCGGAGCGGTCTTGTTGGGATCGCTCGGGCAGCCGTCGTTGCAGTCGGCGGTTCCGTCGCCGTCGCTGTCGGTGTCGACGACGCCGCAGCCACAGACACCCGGAGCGGTCTTGTTGGGATCGCTCGGGCAGCCGTCGTTGCAGTCCGCGGTGCCGTCGCCGTCCGAGTCGGTGTCAAGGGAGCCGCAGCCACAGACGCCCGGAGCGGTCTTGTTGGGATCGTTCGGGCAGCCGTCGTTGCAGTCGGAGATACCGTCGCCGTCGGTGTCGGTGTCAAGTGCGCCGCAGCCGCAGGCGCCCGGAACGATCTTGTTCGGGTCGTTCGGGCAGCCGTCGTTGCAGTCGGGGGTGCCGTCGCCGTCGCTGTCGGTGTCAGGGGTGCCGCAGCCGCAGACGCCCGGCACCTGCTTCGCCCCGTCGGCGGGGCAGCCGTCGTCGGCATTCGCGACATAGCCCACCGGCTGCGAGCAGGAGAGCGTGGTGTTCGCGGGATCTCCGAAGCCGTCGCCATCGGAGTCCTGATACCAGACGGTGTCGGGATTCTGCGAGACCAGAACGGTCGTCGAGCCGGAACTCACGCAGGTGGAATTGAGGTTCTTCGACACTGCGTAGTAGGTCGTCGCGCCGCTCGGCGTCACGGTCACGGGAGTGCCGGTGCCGACCAGCGGGCCGGCGATCGAGCCCTCGTACCAACTCACCGTCTCGTCGCTCCCGACCACGGCGCTCAATTGGACCGAGCCGCCGAGGCAGAAGGAGGAGGGACTCGCGCCGGCGCTGGTCGGCACGTTGGTGTAAGCGTTGGCTGCGCCGGGCGTCGGAAGACTCGGCGTGAAGGTGCTGGTGTTACGGAGGCCGCCGCTGCCGTTCGGGCAGCGCTGCATCGACTGCGTGAAGCCGTCGCCGCCGCCCTTCTCGTCGATCTGCGGCTGGCCTGCGTTCAGGAGGGTGAGGAGGCCCGGATCGTCGGGGTTGTTGTTGTCGTAGACGAGGGCGTCGCGGAGACCGGCGAGCGTCAGGGGGGTGTTGGTCGGGAACGCGCTGCCCTCACCGGTGTACAGGGCGACGGCATCCTGGCCGTTCTGAATCGCATTGGTGCCGACGAACGTCACGAAGTTCGTTGCGGCGAAACCACTGCCGAGATTTGACGTGATGTCGGCGCTGCCGAGGATGAAGTAGCCGCTGGCGTTGGTGGTCTTGCCGTCGAGGTCGAAGGCGCTGTAGCTCAGGTCATTCGACCCGTTCCAGAAGACGATGACAAGTCCATCCAGCGGCGTGTTGCCGACGCCGCCGTCATAGAGCTCGACGAACTCGGTCGCGTCGGTGCCGGTCTGGTCGGCATCCACCTCGTTGATGACGATCGGAACGGAGGTGACATTCGGCGTCCAGAGGACCGACGCGGTGCACACCGTTGCCGATGGGGTCGTTGCCGCGGAGATCGACAGGCTGTCGGTGCCGGGTGTTCCGTTGCTGGTGTAGCTCAGCGTGACCTGGCCGCTGCCGTTGGTGACGCCGGCATTGTTCGCCCCGGTGTTCGGGCCGCTCGTGACGAGCAGGCTGACGTTGGCGCCGACGACCGGCACGGCGCCGGGATTCTGCACGAGGGTGTAGGTGAAGTTGACCGTGGTGCCCGCGACGAGGGTCTGGGGCGACGTCGGCGTGATCGAGCAGGAGTAGCTCACCGAGCTCGCGCAGTTGGCGGAGTGCGTTCCGAGGTTGGTGAGGGTGTCGACGGCAAATCCGTCCCATTCGATCGAGGGATCAAACGCGTCGCCGCTGACGACGTCGCCCGCACACACGCTCACCTTGCGGACGAGGGTGTTGTCGGCCGTCGAAGTAAGTCCGGTGCCCCACTCGGTACCCGGGTTGTTCCCAACCTGGCCGAAGGCGTCCACGACGGTGTTGGTGGCACCCTTGACCAGCACGATGGCGTCATTGCCGTTGAAGTTGAGGTTGCCGTTCGTCTGGTCCGCCTGGGCGAGGATCGCGGCGTTCGAACTGGAGTTGGCGACGACGTACACGTCGCCCGCGGCGATGGTGCCCGTCAACGCGACCGTGAGGTTCGGGGTGAGAGCGCCGTTGTTGTACTGCAGCAGCTTGTAGGCCCCGGTCGAGAGATTGACCGCCGCGCCGGTGCCGTTGTAGATCTCGATCGCCTTGTTGTTCGAGGTGCCCTCGATGTACTCGGAGATGAACAGATCCGCGGTTTGCGCGAACGCAGACGAGCCCATGCCGAGCGTCAGGCAGGTCACGACAAGACAGAGTGCCGCACGAAGGGCGCGGTGCAGATGGCTGGCCACGGATCGATCTCCCGGGATTTCCACGGCCTCGCAGGCGAAGCCATGGCGGTCTCTCTCTGAATGAAGACGGCTTTATCTACCGCCAAACACGGAGCCTACCGAACGGCAGCGGAGGATCAAGCGGCAACACCGGATGATCGCCAAAGTTTGTGTTCTAAATTGGTTGGGCCTGACGGCGGGCCATTCGACCCGACCAAGCGGACCATCCGACGAACTTTGCGGACCTCGCCGGAACTTGGGTTTGTGCCCTATCGCGGGAGGGCCGCATGCGGTGCCGCTGGTGGCACGCGGGGAACGCACGAACGACAGCGAGCCGCCCCTCGTGGAAGGGACGGCTCGCGTGGTCGGGCATGCGTCACGCGTGCAGCGCGACGTGCGACTTACTTGATCTCGATCTTGGCGCCGGCAGCCTCAAGGGTTGCCTTGAGCTTGTCGGCGTCTTCCTTCGAGAGCTTCTCCTTGACGGTCTTGCCGCCAGCGTCGACGAGGTCCTTGGCCTCCTTGAGGCCGAGGCCGGTCGCGTCGCGGACGACCTTGATGACCTGGATCTTGTTCGCGCCGGCGTCCTTGAGGACGACGTCGAACTCGGTCTGGGCAGCGGCGGCCGGAGCGGCAGCGGCGCCAGCGCCGGCGGCCATCATGACGGCGCCACCGGCGGCCGGCTCGATGCCGTACTTGTCCTTCATGTAGTCAGCGAGATCAACGGCCTCCTTGAGGGTGAGGGAGGCGATGCTGTCACCGAGGCCGGTGATCTTGGCGTCGAACGTCTTGGTATCGCTCATTGCTATGAAACCTTTCCTGCGGAGAGAGGGGCCGGAACACCCGGCCTTTAACTCGCGTTCCTTGGACCTGACGTCGTTCGGGGTGGCGAGCCAGTCTCCGACAAAGATCGTGATGGGACGGATGAAACGTGAACGGGGGGGATCGGACGCGGAAGGGCGACGGGAACGGACGAGGCGTTAGGCCTTGGCCGCGATCGCTTCGCCCTTCTCGAGCCGCTCCTGGATTTCCTTGACGATGCCGAGGATCTTGGAGCCGGGGCTCTTCGCGGCGGCGACGACCTTGCCCGCGGGAGCGAGCACGATGCTGACGACCTTCGCGATGGCCTCGTCCTTGGTCGGGAACTGGCTCAGGCGATTGACGCCCTCGGCGCCCTCGAAGTACTCGCCGTCGAGGACGGCGGCCTTGAGGGCGAGTTCCTTGATGCCGCCGGCGGCCTTGACGACCTCGCGGGCGATGTCGACGACCGTCGCATCACCGTAGATGAGGGCGCTGGAACCGGCGAGGGCCTTGCCGAGCGGCTCAAGCGGGCCGCCCTCGAACGCCTTGCGGGCGAGCGAGTTCTTCAGCACGGTGACGCGCACGCCCTTGTTGCGGAACGTGGTGCGCAGCTTGTTGTTGGCGGTCGCCTCGAGTCCTCGGATCTCGACCACGATGCCGCCGCTGATGGTGCCGAACCGCTTGCGGTACTCGGCGATGATCATGTCCTTGATGGGCTTGCTCATGGGAAGCCTTTCGTTTCGTTGGGTGGGGCTTTGGGTGATGGAACGCGAACGGTTGCCTCGGCGCTAGGCCGAAGTTCCGTTCAGACGCTCACCTGCACCCCTGGGCTCATGCAGCCGGCGACGACGCACTTCTTGATGTAGGTGCCCTTGGCCGACGCCGGGCGAGCCTTGTTGATGGTCGCGAGGAACGCCTCGAAGTTCTCGCGGAGCGCCTGCTCCGAGAAGCTCATCTTGCCGATCACCGCGTGCACGTTGCCGCCGTCGTCGTTGCGGTACTCCTGCTTGCCGGCGGAGTATTCCTTGACGGCCGACGCGATGTCCGGCGTCACGGTGCCGGCCTTGGGCGAGGGCATGAGGCCCTTCGGACCGAGGACCTTACCGAGACGGCTGACGACGCGCATCATGTCGGGGCTGGCGATGGCGACGTCGAAGTCGAACCATCCGCCCTCGATCTTGGCGACGAGGTCCTCGGCGCCGGCTTCGATGGCGCCGTTGGCCTTGGCGATGGCGACCTTGTCCGAGGGGCAGAAGCAGATCACGCGGGCGGAACGTCCGATGCCGTGGGGCAGCGAGACGGAACCGCGGATGATCTGATCGGCCTGCTTGGGATCGATGCCGAGGTGGACGACGACGTTGACGGTCTCGTCGAACTTCGCCTTCTTGAATGACTTGACGGACTTGATCGCGGCGGCGGCGTCGTGGAGACCCGCGGGAGCGATCTTGACGTTGGCCTGGGTGCGCTTGCTCATCGGTCGTGGCATCGGGGCTTACTCCTCAATGGTCACGCCCATGGAACGGGCAGTGCCGGCGATGGTGCGCATGGCGGACTCGACGCTCGTGGTGTTGAGATCCTTGAGCTTCTCCTCGGCGATCTTCTTGAGCTGGGCCTTGGTGAGCTTGCCGACCTTGGTGGTGTTCGGCGTGCCCGAGCCCTTCTCGATCTTGAGGGCGCTGGTGATGAGCACCGACGCGGGAGAAGTCTTGATCTCGAACTCGAAGGAGCGGTCCGAGTAGACGGTGATCAGGCAGCCGACGACGCGACCCTGGAACTCCTTGGTGCGCTCGTTGAACTGCGTGATGAACTGACCCGGGTTGACGCCGTTGGCGCCAAGCGCGGGACCGATCGGAGGAGCCGGCGTGGCCTTGCCACCCGGCGCCATGATCTTGAATTGCTTCGTGACTTTCTTTGCGGCCATGGTTGTTCCTACCTCCCACCACGTCCTGAAGGGCGCGAGCGTCGAGCGCTCGTTCTTCAGTCTGCGAAGCACCGGCCTGATGGTGCAACGCGACGCAGTAGTGCGTGCGGTCTTGAATGTCAGCGCCGCGGCGAGGTGTCATCGCGGCGCCGGGAAACGATTCCCTCACCGGCAACCGCGAGGGTCATCGGCGAAGGGCGAGGCACTGTACAGGGGCATGCGAAGGGTCGCAAGCCTTTGCGAAGCGGTCCGCGGGGAGCGGCGTGGCCCGAGAACTCAGCTCCAGGCCCCGAGGAGGATCGCCAGGTCGGCGGCACTCACGATGCCGTCGCCGTTGAGGTCCTTGGCGGGGGTGTTGGTGCCCCACGCCCCGAGCAGGATGGCAAGGTCGCTGGCGTCCACCGTGCCGTTGCCGTCGAGGTCGGGGCTCACGATCGTGCCGCCGCGCGAGAAGGCCGCACCCGGAATCACCTGCTTGGCGTTCGAGGGCCCCTGCCACTGGGCGATGACCCCGGCGCCTCCGCCGTTCTCGAAAAACTCGACCCGGAAGGCGTGCTTGCCGGCCATCAGGCCGACGCCGCCCGAGCGCTCGACCATGCCGTGTAGGCCATCGTTGTCAACGACCAGCGTGTCGTCGACGAAGAGCCGCGAGCCGTCGTCGGATTCGAGATAGAGGGTGTAAAGGCCCGAGGTCGGAGCGTTCAGCCAGCCGGTGAAGACGGCGCCGACGAAGTCCGCCCGACCGCTCGAGGCGAAGTTGCCGTTGGTGCTCGGGTAGTTGACCTGGGTGCTCACCGCGGTGAGATAGGGGGTGAGCTGCGAGAAGTCGGGGAGGAAGGAGAGGGCGGGGATGTCGTAATAGGCGACGTCGAGCTTCGGCAGCGTGCCGACCACGTTGGTGGCCGGGAGCAGCGGCAGGACGTCGATCCAGACCGTGGCCGTGTCCGAGGAGCCGGCGCTGTCGGTGATGGTGTAGGTGAAGCTGTCGTCCTCGGTCGCGCTCTCCGGGATCGAGACCGAGAAGACCGGGCGACCTCCGGGCGGAGGCGGCGAGATGGTGACGCTCGCCCCGTGTACGGTGGTCGCGTCAAAGGTGGTCACGGTGAGCGACTCGCAATTGACGCGCAGGTCGTTGAAGAGGAAGTCAACGGGTCCGCCGCTGCCCGCGACGATCGTCGCGTAGTCGTCCATCGCGCTCGCCGGTACCGCGGCGCCGGAGTAGTCGCAGCCGTTGGTGTCGAGGAAGTCGAGCATCGTCACGACGTTCTGCGGATGAAAGTGCAGCGCGATGTTCGTCATGCCGCCCGGGCAAGTGTGGCAATAGCTCATGATCGTGCCGGTGCCGGCCGCGGAACAGTCGCCAAGCCCGCAGCCGTCGAGCGGCGGCGCGTAGTCGTGGGTGTGCGGCGAGCCGAAGTTGTGGCCGATCTCATGGGCGAAGACCATGATGTCCCAGTTGCCGCCGTCATGATCGACGAGCGGATAGGGGAAGCTGCCGCCGAGGTTGGCGCTGAGTCCGAAGGCGTAGTCGCCGCCGCAGAGGCCAGGCAGCCACGCGACGCCGCCGCCGAGGCCGCGGCCGGAGAGGAAGTGGCCGAGGTCACGCGGCACGCCGGCTTCGTTCGCGACCCAGTAGTCGCGGTACTGGAAGAGCTGGTCGACGGTCGATCCCTGGTTCCACGGATCGCTGTCCGGTCCGTTCCCGGTCCAGAGCCGCAGATAGGAGACGCGCAGGCGAACGTTGAGGTCGTTGGTGTAGATCTCGCTCGCCGCAGCGGTGAGGGCGAGGGCGTAGGCGGCCGCGGCGTTGGCATTCCCGCCGAAGACGCTGTTGGTCAGTTCCCAATCGGTGTCGAGCGCCATCGAGACTTCGCGACAGCCGGGCGAGGGCGTTCCCGCAATGCCGCCCGACGCCGGCGGCGTGACTGGCTGGCCGAGGAGGTCGGTCGCGCAGAAGTCCGTTCCGCTCGGGACGAGCGAGGGATCAGCGCGGGAGGGATCGAAGGCGAACGCGCCGAGATTCTTGCCATGTGGGCCGTTCGAGAGCCAGATCGTCCGTTCCGGCAGGCTCACGAATCCGCCGATGGTGGTCGTGCCGTCGGTCTGCGTCTGCGTGTCCACGGTGATGACGCCGTGGCCTTCGCTCCGACCGTCGACGGCGACGGAGAAGGTGCGCAGGTGCACGCTGAGCGGGGACTCATGGACTCCCGCCGCGTCGCGGGTGGCGACGACGATCGTCGCGTCGGGCGTCAAGACGTCGACCGGCTGCAGGCGAAGTCGGAGCGAGCCCCCCTCGGGCAGCGGCAGGTCGATCGAGGAGGGGTTCTGTTCGCGAAGCGCCGTGAGGAGCGCGGCCGAGAGCGGCACCGTCCCCGTTGCGAGCGTCGTTGGCGGCGGAGCCTGGCGGGCGACGACGCGCTGCCCGGCGACGGGCATCGGCGTTGACGCGGGGGAGGCGAGGGGGGCGGAGAGCGCAATCAGCGACGTCAGGGCGAACAGCATGGCCAGAGTGTGCGGCGCGGATCGCGTTCGGGCAATCCCGAAGCAACCCCATTTGCCCCGCTTCGGCCGCTAGCGCTGCGACGTCCAGGTCGTCAGCAACAGCGCGAGATCCGTGGATCCCACGGTTCCGTCGCCGTCGAGGTCCCGCTCGACGGTGGAACTCCCCCAGTCTTCCAACATCAACGACAGGTCGTCGCGATCGGTGCGGCCATCGCCGTTGAAGTCAGCGCGACGGAAGACGATCTCGATCGAGCCCTCGCCGCTGGGCTCGGGTCCGCTTGACTCATCGGCGCTGCGAATCCGATAGCTCGCGGAGTCGCTTCCCAACGAGCCCAGCGGCAGCGAGAGGAGAAGGCAGGGGATGCCGTTCTCGTCGGGCACGACCGACAGCGGCAGTCCGCCGGCGGTCTGGGCATCGGCGGCATCGAGCGTCACCGGGCCGCAGTTGGTCGCGCCGTCGTTGGCAAGGATCGGGACGAGCGCCGTCGTGCCGGCGACGACGTAGACAAGATCCGCCGCCGGCACAACGCCGCTGTCGGCGGCGCCCACGCCGCAGGTGACGTGATCAAGGAAGCTCCAGATCGCCGTGACGCTCTCGTCGGCGAAGCGAAGCGAGTGATTGGCGAAGCCTCCAGGGCAGCGCTCGCAGGAACTCATGATGCTTCCCCGCGCCGCATCGGTCGACGCTGCCGCACAGCCATCGCCGTCGCACTCCGTCGTCTCCGTCGCCCCGCAGGCGATGCCGATGGTTCGCAGCAGCAGCACGAGATCGGTGTTGCGGTCGTCGTGGGGTTGCGGATGGTGCGGCACGAATCCGGTGAGATTCGAGAGCAGGGCGCAATGCCGGTCGGTGCACACACTCGACGGAAAGGCATCGCAGCCCAGGTCGCGTCCGCTGACGAGGATCGCGAGGTCGCAGGGGGTTGCCCGCTCCTGCGAACTCCACCAACGCTGGAATTGCTCGAGCTGGGCGTTCCCCGTCGTCGCATTCCACGGATCGAGCCGGGTCGAGCCCTCGCGCAGGCGAAGCGAGGAGATCCGCACGCGAAGGTCGAGCGAGGCCGCGGTGATCGCGCTCGCCGTGGACACGAGGTGGACGAGGTAGCGATTGGCCTCGAAGGCATCCCCGCCGAAGCGGCGGTCAACGAACTCGACGTCGGTGTCGATCGCGATGTCAAGGACGCGGCAGGTGTTGGCGGCGGGCGCTCCCGCGAGCGCCGCGGCTGCGGCGAGCATGGCGAGGATCACGTGCTCATTCCTCGAGTGCCAGGCGACAGAACATCTCGACGCCGGTCGGAATCGCCTCGTCGTTGAAGTCGAATCGCGGATGGTGCAGCGAGGGCATCGTGGTCCCCGGCTGGCGAAGGCCGAGGGCGAAGAAGCAGGCCGGCACGCGCTCGGCGTAGTAGCTGAAATCCTCGCCGCCCATGACGGGGCGCTCGAGCGGCTGGAGGCGCTTCGCTCCCAAGGCGGTCGCCGCGAGGCGATTGAAGCGATCGGCCTCCTGGGCGTTGTTGTAGGTGACGGGGTAGCCGCGGGAGTAGATCGCCTGGGCCGCGCATCCGTGGGCCTCGGCGATGCCGCGGGCCACCTCGCCGATGCGCTTCTCGAGGAGATCGCGCGTCTCGGGCGAGATCGCACGGGCGGTGCCGGTCAGGACGGCGGTCGGGGCGATCACGTTCGTCGCGCTGCCGCCGTGGAAGGTCGTGATGCTCACCACCGCCGACTCGAGCGGATCGACGTTGCGGGCGACGATCGACTGGAGGGCGCTGATGATCGCGGCCCCGGCCACGATCGGGTCGCGCGAGAGATGCGGGAAGGCCGCGTGGGCGCCTTCGCCGGTGAGGCGGATTTCGAGACGGTCGCTGCACGCGAAGAGCGCACCGGCCCGCGTGCCGACCGTGCCGACGTCAAGCATCGGCCAGCCGTGCAGTCCGTAGATCCGCTCGACCTTCGGGCCGAGGACCTTGCCGTCGAGGCAGCCGTCGTCGCACATCCGCCGGGCGCCGGCGCCGCCCTCTTCGGCGGGCTGGAAGAGCAGCGTGACGGAGCGCGGAAGTGCCTGCTCCTTCGCGATCTTCGCCAGCACGCGAGCGGTGGTCAGGAGAATCGCCGTGTGGCCGTCGTGGCCGCAGGCGTGCATGCGCCCGGGGATTGTCGACTTCCACGGCTGCGTTCCCTCCTCCTCGATCGGGAGGGCATCGATGTCGGCCCGCAGGGCGATCGAGGTGCTCGCGTCCTTTCCGGGGACATGGGCGAGCGTTCCCGTGCCGCCCGCAAGACCGCCCTCGTACGCCACGCCGGACTCGGCGAGTTGGCGATGGATGAAGTCGGCGGTGTGCCGCTCCTCGTATCCGATCTCGGGATGCATGTGCAGATCGCGTCTGCAGGCGATGGCACGCGGAAGCTCTTCGGCGATGAGGGATCGAAGTCGCTCGGTGGAGATCATGCGGGCATTGTCCGCTGGGGACGAACGATTGCAAGGAGCCCCGAGGGTCACGATCGCAGCCGGGTCAGCCCGATCTTCTCGCGTCCGGCGTTGACCAGCGCAAACGCATGCCGCTCATGACGGACGAGTCGGGTGAGTTGGCTCATGGTGATGCCGAGGACCCCCGCGGCGCCGGCGACGTCGTAGCGCCGCGAGACGATGACGTCGAGCGCCTCCGCGAGCAGCGCCGGATAGTCCTCATGCTCGGGGTTGACGGTGAGCTTCTCGCCCTGACGGCGCTTGCGCCAGAGTTCGCTCTGCTGGTGGCGTTCGGGATTCACGGTCGTCCGGCACCTGATCGCCAGCTTGAGGCGGAGCCGGAAGATCGAACGGGCCCGATTCTGAATCTGGCTCCGCCGCTCGGTGGCCTGGGTTTCGATGCCGGTCGGCACGTGGGTGATGTACACCGCAGTCTCCACCCGATTGCGGTGCTGGCCTCCGGGGCCGGAGACGCGCCCGATGTCGAAGCCGCACTGCTTGAGGAACTCCTCCTCGGGAAGCGTCGAGGGATGCGGCGCCTTGATCTGCGTGAACGCGGGGTCAACGAACGGCGGGTGGTAGGCCATCAGCGCCCGTAGCGTACTCGGCGAGGGCGCGACGCGTCCCCTACGGCGCCGTGCCGGTCGTGGGCAGCGTGAGCGTGATCGTCGAGGTCTTCGAGGCCAGCGGCTCCGGCCATGACTCGATCGGCCGCTGGAGGCCGCGATGATCGAGCGTGCGCTCGGCGTCGAAGCGCGCATAGAGACGGGCCTCGACCTCCAGCTCGATGGTGTGCTCCGATGCGTCGAGCGGACGAGCGAGGGCGAGCGGGGTCTCCGGCGCAAAGAGGCGCACGTCGGTTGCCTGTCCCTGCCAAAGGGGCTTCGTCTCGACGTCGGCTCCGTCGACCCGGACGCGACGGAGCACCACGATGCGCTTGAGGGCGCCCTGCGGCGCCACGAATCCGGTGTAGCTCGGGCGCAGCGCCGGCGTCGCTCCGCGCAAGGCGGCGGGATCGATCGCAAGCGCCGGGTAGCAGCCCTCGAGGCAGCGCTGCGCGAAGGCCGGATCGGCGGCCGGACGCGACGCGCTGCCGGGTACGCCAAGGAGGGCGATCGCCGCAAGATCCGCGGCGCCGGTGCCGCCGAGGTTTGCCGGAACGTCACCGCTGCCAAGCGCCGCGGTGAGCGCCGACGTCGCCGCGCCGACGATGTCCTCGCCCTGCGCGGCCCGAGTCCTGAGCGTCGCCTCCGACCCCGCGAGACCCTGACCGGGTCGAAGGGCATTGGCGACGATGGCGGAGGTCGTCTGGGTGAACTGCGTCATCGTGAGCATGCTGTGCATCAGCCATGACGAAAGAATCGCGAGCGCCAGGGACGTCATCAGGAGCAGGACCCCACCGACGATGAGGAACGGCCGACGCCGCCCCGAAAGCGGTATGGGCTCGCCGGACTCGCTGCGCGGGCGCCGGCAGGCGGGGCAGGGAGCGTCGAGAGCGACCGCATCGAAGCCGACCGGCGACCGGCAGGCGGCGCAACCCGCCCGCGTCAACGACGCTCGCCGCGCGCAGCCGAGCGCGAAGCAGATCCCGGCGAGCGCAGGGGCGACGAGGAGCGAGAGTCCCTGGAGCGTGATGAGGAGGGCGGTCACGGCGAGCCTCCAGCAGGCGACGCGGATGGCGCGCGACCGAGCGTCGTCACGACGGGAACGTGCTCACGGCGGACCTCTTCCCCCCAAATGCGCTCGACGCCGGCGACCGTCTCAAGCAGGCCGGGATTCGGCCGGAAGATCACCGTCGCCTCGCGGGGGATGGACCCGGTCGGCATCGGCATCGTCCGCTCGCCCAACGTCGCCGGCCATTCGGTGAGTGTCCCGCCGGCCCATCCGATGACGTGTCGAGCGACCGGGTACTCGACGCCGTCGAGCAGGACGAGGATGTCGAAACCGAACGAGAGTGAGGCGACGGGGAAGAGTCGATAGTTGACGCGAATCGAGCACTGCGTGCCGGATGCGTCGGCGTCGAGTGCCACGGCGATGGCGTTGCATGCCGCGTCGACGTCGGCCCGCCGTGCCGCCGGCGATTCGGTGCCGATCCAGGTCGGGGCGCCGTCGGCAACGATCTCGATGGGCAGGTCGATGGCGCGGGTCGTCTTCATGCGCGGCGTCGGATTCGAGGCGACGCCGTAGGACTCCTCGAAGGTCGCGTGGATGTGGTGTTCCCCCGGCGGGCCGGCCACGGTCACGCGGGCGAAGACCCCGAAGGCGACGCGGCTGATCGGCTGGTTGTTCGAATTGTCGAGGATCGTGAGATCGGTCTCGTCGAGGCGAAGGCCGACAAGGTCCAGATCGCGCCGGACCGCGTCGTTCTGCGACGGTGGCCAGGAGGGGAACACGAGGTCATGGGGGACGCGAATTCGCTGGGGGAGGGAGAGCGTCGGCGGCTCGGCGAGCGACCGGAAGAAGGCCAGCAGCTCGTCCTCCCCCAAGAGCTTCCGTCCATCCGCCGCGACGACGATCTGCACCTCCGACGCCTGCACGAAGCCGCTTCGATCGCTGGCCCGCGCGGTGATGACCGCACGGGCGAGCGTGGCGAGGTCGGCGTCCGCAAGCGCTCCGGCGACGAGGCGGCGATGGGCCTCGGAGAGGGCAAAGAAATCGATCGCGTCCCGCTTCGCGATCAGGGCCGCGAGGTCCGGGGAGGACGTCGCGGCGCTGACCGAGGGCGAGGAGCGCATCAACAGGGCCTGAAACGCGACCGGAACGGCAAAGGCCAGAAGCGCGACGGCAATGCCAAGCCCGATGCGCCAAGGCTGCCGGACCGTGCGGAAATAGCGAATGCCATCCGCCGCCGCGAGATTGCCGCCGCATTCGGGGCAGGGGGCACGGAGCGACTGCAGCGACAGTGCGACGCCGTGGCGACAGCGGGAACAGCAGGGCGTGATCGCGATCGGACGACCGATGACGCCGCCGAAGGCGATCGCCACGCCAGTCGCGAGGAACGTGGCAAGGAGCGACGTCGCAATGAGGGTCGTCAGGAATCCCATGCGCGGTGTGTGCTACCGGGGCGACGAGGCGAACGACGAAAGCGGTTGCGGAGCGATGCCCAGCGAATCGCGGTGGCCCGCGGCCAGCCGGTGGTGAGCGTATCCGGCGATCATCGCGGCGTTGTCGAGACACCACCGGAGGCGCGGGAGGCGAAGGTCGAGCGATCGGGCCGTCGCGAGTGCGCCAAGCTCGGCGCGAAGGCGGCTGTTGGCGCTGGCTCCGCCGCCGACGAGGAGGGTGCGGACGCCGGTCCGCTCGAGGGCCCGCTCGACGACCGTCATCACGCCATGGATCGCCGCCCGCTGGAAGCCGGCGGCGAGGTTGGCCCGCTCGACATCGCCGAGGTCGGCGGCGCTCCGTGCGAATCGCGGCGCCTCACCGCGGGGGGTGTCGCGGGTGCGGCGCTCGGGGACGCCGCGCACCGCATAGAGGAGAGCCGTCTTGAGACCGCTGAAGCTCACGTCGAGCTTCCGCTCTCCCTCGGCGTCGCGGCCGAGCCAGGCGACGGGGAAGCGGACGGCGGCGTCGTCGCCGCGCTGGGCGAGGGCGTCGACGAGGGGCCCGCCGGGGTACCCGAGACCGAGCATCGTCGCGGCCTTGTCGTAGGCCTCGCCGATCGCGTCGTCGATCGTCTTGCCTAACAGTTCGAGCGTCAGCGGATCGCGCACGAGAAAGAGGCTCGTGTGGCCGCCGGAGACGACCAGGCCCAGCGCCGGGAAGGCGCAGGGCTCGGCCTCGAGCAGGCCGGCGAAGAGATGGGCGACGACATGATCGACGGCCAGCAGCGGCTTCGATGCGGACCAGGCGATGGCCTTCGCGGCGCTCGTGCCGACGAGGAGCGAACCGATGAGCCCCGGCCGATGCCCCACGGCCACGGCGTCAAGGTCGCCGAGGGCGACGCACGCCTCGTCCAGGGCGGTACGGATGACCGGCAGGATCCGTTCGACGTGGGCCCGGCTCGCGATCTCGGGGACCACGCCCTTGTAGCGCTCGTGAAGTTCGTGCTGCGTCGCGACGACGTCGGCGAGGACCTGCCGGCCGTCGCGCACCACCGCGGCCGCGGTCTCGTCGCAGCTGCTCTCGATGCCGAGGATGATCGAGCCGTCGCGTCCGCTCACTTCTGGTCGTCCGCCGGGGTCGGCACGCCTCGCTTGCGCTCCGCGTCGGCCGCGCCCTTGGGAGCGGTCTGCAGCGGCTTCTGCTCGTCGGCGGCGAGCTCCGCAATGCGCTTGTCGGTCGCCTCGAGCTCCTTGACGAGCCGATCGCGGTAGCCGCGGGCCCGCTGCAGCTCATCGCTCACCGTCGCGGTGGCGCCCGGATCGTCGCCGACCCGCGGCCACTTCCCGCCACCTAACTTCTCGCGCAGCGCGGTGACGGCGGCGGCGAGCTGAAGGTCGCCCAGACCGGTCTCGCCGCGCTCGCCGGGCGCCGCGGCGATCCAGGCCGGATCGGCCCACTTCGCCGGATCGGTCGGCTTGCCGTCGGGGATCTCCCACGCCCGGCGGGCGAGGAACATCGTCCGCTCCTGATCGTCGCTCATCGGCACGTGGTAGCCGGGGTCGGGATCGACGCCCCAGGGCTTCTCCGCGTCCTCCGGCTTGTGCGATCGGGTGATGTTCCGACCGCTCGGCAGGTAGTAGCGCGCGGTCGTGAACTTGATCGTGCCGCGGTCCTCGGGCAGCTCGCGCACGTCCTGGACCGACCCCTTGCCGAAGGTGCGCGTCCCGAGGATCTTCGCCCGGTCGTTGTCCTGGAGTGCGCCTGAGAGCACCTCGCTCGCCGACGCGCTGCCCTCATTCACGAGGAGAACGAGCGGCATGTCGATGTCCGTCGGCTGGTCGGCGGCGTTCCACGCCCGTCCCTGGCCGTCGCGGTTGCGGAGGCTCACGATCGAGCCCTTGCGCAGGAAGAGGTCGGCGATCTGGATCGCGGCGCCGAGCGAGCCGCCGCCGTTGAAGCGAAGGTCGATGACCAGCGCCTTCGCCCCGTCCTTCTGCATGGCGTCGACGGCGTCGTGCATCGCCTGCGGCGAGGTCTCGGTGAACTGCGTGAGGCGCAGGTAGCCGATGCCGCGCTCGCGGTCGATGAGGTGATCCCATCCCGTTGCGGTGCGCCGGAAGCCCTTCACCGTCTGGGTCTGGATCTTCGCCCTCGTGATCGTGAAGGACTCCTCGCGCCCGTCGCCGTGGCGGACGGTGATCCGCACGGTCGTTCCCTCCTCGCCGAGCAGCTTGCCCATGCAGTCGTCGGTCGACTTGCCCAGCGTGCTCTCGCCGTCGATGGTGAGGACGAGGTCGCCGGCCATGACTCCCGCGTGCTGGGCGGGGGAATCCTCGAGCGGCGTGACGATGCGCAGGTAGTTCTCGTGGAGGTCGATCTCGGCGCCGATGCCGACGTAGGTGCCGCGCAGTTCCTTGTTGAAGTCGCGCTCGCGCTGCGGCGGGACATAGACCGTGTACGGATCGCCGAGGGAGGCCACCATCGCCCCGAGCGCCGCCTCCTGCATTTCCTTGTCGTCGGTCTGGTCGACGAAGGCATTCGAGAGGAGGAGGCGCGTCTCGATGATCGGGTCGAACCACGCGTAGTCGCGCGGGGCGGTCTTGCTGCTGCCCGCCGCCGGCTTCGGATCGGCCTGCCCGCTCTGTGCGGCGGCGTGCAGGAGCGACGGAAGCGCAGCGGTGGCCAGCGCGACGCAGGCGGCCGCGGCCCACCAGCCACCCCGTCGGCGAACGCGGTCACGCGGCGTCAGGAGGGCCGTTTCGCGTGCGTGATGAGACCTGTCAGCGTCGGCGGTCGGTCGGGCCATGGTGCACTCTTGGGGGAAGGACGCCGATTGGTCGGCGTGGATCTCGATTCTACGTTCTACAATCGACGCTCTCCCCGGACGCGGGGTTCGAGCCGGGAAACGAATTGTGTCGGGCATCGGAAGCAGTCTGCATGAACATCAATCCGCGCGAAGAGATGAACCTCAGGGCCGAGTCGGCCGTCCTCGTTGCCGTCCGGCTCCCCCAGGGACGGGCGACCGCTCCCTCGGACCACGAGGACCCGCTCGCGGAGCTGCGGGCCCTGGCCGAATCCGCCGGCGTGCGGACGGTCGGCGAGCTCATCCAGAACCGGGAGAAGCCGCGCGGGAAGACCTACCTGGGGAAGGGCAAGGTCGACGAGCTCGCCCAACTGGTGAAGGAGCTCAAGGCGACCCTGATCGTCTTCGACAACGAGCTGTCGCCGAGCCAGATCCAGGAACTCGAGAAGGAGCTCGGAAGCCAAGGGGCCTCGGCCAAGCTGATCGACCGGAGCGAACTCATCCTCGACATCTTCGCCCACCGCGCCTCGACGCGGCAGGCCCAGCTTCAGGTCGAGATCGCCCAGCTCGAATACACCGCGCCGCGGCTGCGGGCGATGTGGAGCCACCTCGGCCAGGTCACCGGCGGCTCGCCGGTCGGCGTCGGCACGCGCGGCCCGGGCGAGCAGCAGCTCGAGATCGACCGTCGGCTCGTCCAGAAGCGGCTGCTCGCCCTGCAGCGCGAGCTCGCGGAGGTGCAGGCCCGCAAGAGCCGCGAGGTGCAGGAGCGGCGCGAGCAGCACTTCACCGTCGGCCTCGTCGGCTACACGAACGCAGGCAAGAGTTCGCTCTTCAACGCCCTCACCTCGGGGGGCGCGTTCGCCAACGACCAGCTCTTCGCCACCCTCCTCACCCGCGTCGAGAGCTGGAACCTCGGCAAGTCGGCGGGCGCTTCCGAGGAGGCGTCCGGCGTCAACATGGCGCTCCTGAGCGACACCGTCGGCTTCATCCGCGACCTGCCGCACCATCTCGTCGCAAGCTTCCGATCGACGCTCGAGGACGCCATCCACTCGCACGTCCTCCTCATCGTGCTCGACGTCGCCGATCCGCAGGCGACGAAGCAGCTCGCGGTGGTGCGCTCCGTCCTCGACGACATCGGCGCGACGACCCAGCCGCGGTTCCTCCTCCTGAACAAGATCGACCGGTTCCGCGCGATGCCCCAAGAGGCGCAGGACTCGATGCGAACGCCGGAGGAGTGGCTCGCCGAGGAGGAGCATGCGATGGCCGTCAGCGCCCTCACCGGCGCGGGCCTCGAGGAACTCCGCCAGCGGGTGCTCGCGGTCATGCTCGGCGAACTTCGGGAATGCGAACTCACCATTCCGATGGGACAGGGCAAGGCCATTGACTTCATCGAGAAACGGCTCGACATCCTCGAGCGGCGCTATGAGGGCGACGGCGTGGCCTATCGCGTCCGGCTCGGCCGGCGGCAGGCCGAACAGCTCGCCGCGGCGCCGGGGTTGCGGATCGACGGGCTCATTCCGAGCGCCGCGATCCGGGCGATGTTCGACCCGGCGGTCGAGCGGGCGGCGCGCCGCGTCCCGCCGCACGAGCGATTCGCCGGCGAGATGCCGGACCTGCCGGCCGGCATGCGCGACGAGGCGTGAGTGGACGCGAGGCGACCCACCAGCGAAGCGTTCGGGACGTCTAGCGAAGCGTTAGGCGGGCCGCAGCGAAGCGCTAGGCACGCCACAGCGAAGCGTTAGGCACGCCACAGCGAAGCGTTAGGCACCCAGCGCGGTGCGGACCTCAGCATCCGCGTCGGCCCGCGAGCGGAACCAGAGCCGCGTCGCGCCGATGCCGCGGGCCTCGCTCCAGGTGCACCAGGCGATGGCCCGCGACTGGGCGTAGCGCTCCCCCGACCAGAATCCGTCGTCGCCGCGACCGTGGGCGACGCGATGGCCGCGGGGGGGAAAGAGATCCCAGCGCTCGACGTGCGAGCCGAAGACCGAGGTGTCGACGAGCCGCTCGTCCTCGCGCGATCCGCCGACGAGGGCGATGACGTTGGGGAGGTCGGTCGCGAACTGCCCGTGGGCCTTGCGGAGGAGGCGCTGCACGCGGGCCATCTCGTCCTCGATCATCGCGTCCAGGCCGACGGTGAGGATGACGCGATCGCCCGGCCAGGGGGCGAGCACGCGCAGGCCGCCCGCGGGAAGGTCGTCGGCGTCGCGGTAGACCCACTCGTCGCCGACGCTGGCCTGCAGGAGAAAGTGCGTTCCCTCCGCGACGAAGGGATCGAAGAGCGTCCGCACCGAGGGCCAGCGCACGCCGACGAGGTAGGGGCGGCGGATCCGCTCGAAGGCCCGCATCGATCCGGGGACGCGCAGGTTCGTGCTGGCCCGCTCCCGCGGCGGCGTCCAGCGCTTCACGTGCAGGGCAAAGTGGGCGGTGGGGGTGCGCACGAGGAAGTCGGCGGCGCGGCCGCTCGCGACGGGGACCTCGAACTGCAGGCGCGCGCCGCGGGCCAGCAGCCGCAGGGCGATGGCGGCCTCGCAGGCGGCGCTGCGCCGCCGCTCGGGGCCGTCATCGCCGTCGAGGAGCGACAGCAGGCGGCGCAGGCCCTTCGACTGGGCCGCATCGCCGCGTTCGGCAAGGCGGTCGCGAAGGTCGTCGCGCAGCCGCGCCGGCAAGTCATCGTCGTTGGCGAGCCGCGGTCGGGTCACGTGGGCGGAGTTTATCCGCCGTGCCCACACAATCCGCACGGGCTGCGCGGGCCGCGAGGCGGGGAGCCAACCCGCGCAGCCGAAGCGGCCGATGGTCATGGCCATGCGCATCGGCGAACTGCTTGTCCAGAACGGGATCCTCACCCAGTCGCAAGTCGACCGCGCCGTGGTCGAGCAGAAGGAGAGCGGCGAGCCCTTCGGCGTCGTCTGCGAGCGGCTCTTCGGCGTCCATCCGAAGGTCGTCGAGGGGGCGTGGGCCGAGCAGTACGCGAAGCTTGTCGCCCATGTGGATGCCCGGCTCAACCAGGTCGATCCCGCCGCGGAGCAGGTCGTCACCCGGCGCCAGGCGTGGCAGTTCCGCTCGGCGCCGCTGCGATACGAGGACGACCATCTGGTGATCGCCACCTGCGTTCCGGCCCTGGCCCGGGCCCTTCGCTTTGCGACGACCCATATCGCCTCGCCGGTGTTCTTCGTGCTGGTGACCCCGGAGGAGCTGGCCAAGCATCTCTCCAGTCGCTTCCCGATGATCGGGATGGACGAGGACATCATCCGCCGCGGCTTCCAGGCGGCGTGACGGCGTCGCGCGACCATCCGCCGCCCGAAACGATCAGCGCACCAACGACAACCGCCACGGGATCCCGTGGCGGTCGTGAATGGCAACTCGCGGACTTGAACCGCGGACACCCGCATTTTCAATGCGGTGCTCTACCAACTGAGCTAAGTTGCCAAGGAGCGCTACAGAGTACGGGCCGGGCGGAGGCTGTCAAGTCGAAGGTCGCCGAGGCGATCGGGTCCGCCGCGATGCGCGGTCAGTCCACGAGTCGAAGCCGAATATCGGTACGTGGCAGGCGTGATCGCCGGCGAAGGGCGCGGAAGATCAGGCCGTCCTGCATGCCATCGCGCCCGAGGACCATCGGATCGCCCGAGGAACCCACCCGGTTGGCCACCCGGTTGGCTGAGACGACGGCGTTCTCGAGCACGCCCATGAGCCGGTCGGTGAGCCAGATGCGCAGCGGACGCACGCCGACATAGGTGCCCAGGTGCGGCAACGAGGACCATGGGTGCTCGCCATCGCAGCGGCGGCCCATCGTGGTGGTGAAGAGCTCGATCCAGAATCGTCGGGCGAAGATGACGGCACCGGCGTCATCGAGTCGGGCGTGACAGGCGCGGATGAGCGGCGACTCGTTGCGCTGCCATGCGTCGTACCAGGCGCGAGGATGACCGCGGACGCACGCCACGGTGAGCACGACGTCGTCGAGGAAGGAGAGCACGCGAGCGGGACCCGGGGTGAGGGCCAGGTGTGCGTCGCGGAGATGCGTGAGGACGTCGTGCTGCGTCACGCCGTAGCGTTCGGCACTTGCTGCGGCGCGTGCGAAAAACTCGCGGCGAATGCGATCGGTGAGCGATCGATCGAAGCCGTATTCGAGCTCCGGCTGGTGCTCGGCGAGCTCGCGCGCGAATGAAACCGTCGGGTTCGCCTCATCGGATGGGGCCGGCATCTCCGCCTCCTGCGTGTCGTACCGCGTGAACCGCCTCTGTCGCGCTCGTTCGGACGCCCCGACTTCGCGAGTCCATACGCGAAGCAGATCAAGCCTCATCGTCTCCGACAACGCTCGTGCGTCCTGCGGGTCGCAGTGTAGTTGTGAGGGCATGCGCGTCAACGCATCGCTCCATGCGCCGGCGTCTGCGGCAAGTAATCCACCGAGCTATCGCGCGCGCCGCGCGAAGGCGGCGATGCGACAACGCGCCACGTGCGATCGTCCGTTCAGCCCCGTTCGATCGGAACGGCGCCGAGGAACTCGCGGTGGACGTCCCGTAACGCCGGGAATTTCTGGCGCCATGCGCGCACGACCTCGTGATCGGCCGGCGCGGTGATCACCGTCGGCGCGTCGGAGGCCTCGGCGAGGATCTCGCCCGTTGGCGCGATGATCATCGAGCCGCCGGCGTAGTGCAGCGAGGGGTCGTCGCCGACGCGATTGGCGGCGACGACGTAGGCCTGGTTCTCAATCGCGCGGGCGATAAGAAGCGAGCGCCAGTGATGCTGCCGGGCCGCGGGCCACGAGGCCCCGATCAGGAACAGGTCGGCGCCGGCCAGGGCAGCGAGCCGCCAGAGTTCGGGAAAGCGGAGGTCATAGCAGACCAGCGGGCACGCCGTGAATGGGCCCACGCTGCTGAGGACCAGACGGTCGCCGCCGCGATATGCCTCGGTCTCGCGGCCCACGCCGAAGGGATGGACCTTTGCATAGGCAGGGGAGCGACGGCCATCGGGGTGGGCGAGGAGGGCCTCGTTGCGTCCGAAGCCGTCGTCGGCTCGACGCGGGTATCCGACCGCAAGGTGAATCCCCCGAGCGCGGGCCTGCTCGGTCGCCCAGGCCGGTGCGTCCGAGGGCGTCACCGCATCCAGATCGATGGTGAACCCGACGTCGCCCAACTCAGGTAGCACGGCCACCGAACCGGCCGGCAGGGAGGCACCGTCGAGCATGGCGGCCATGCGGCAGCGATTCGTGGCGGGATCGTGCCACGCAATGTCCAGTTGGAGCGCCGCGAGCAGCATCGGCGGAGTGTATCGTCCGAGATGCTCGCTCTCGCCGGAACGGCGGGGCGTTGCGGCCACCCGTTGGAGGAGGCATCGCCATGACCACCGCGACCGGAACCGGATCTCTGCGCAGCCTGCTCGGGGCCCTCGCCGCCGGCGCCGCGGCGCTCGGGTGGCCCGCTCGTGCGGACGCCGCGGGCGAGACCTTCGTGGTGGCGACCAACGGCAGCGACGCCAACCCCGGCACCCTGGCAGCCCCGTGGAAGACGATTCAGCACGCCGCCGACGTGGCGACGCCGGGGAGTACGGTCGAGGTCCGCAGCGGTGTGTACGCGGAACTGGTCACGGTGAACGTCTCGGGCGACGCGACCAGCGGCCCGATCACCTTCCGATCGCGACCCGGCGAACTGGCGATCCTCGACGGCAGCACGCTGACCGTCCCCGCCGCCGACAGCGGCTTCTTCTTCCTCCCCGGTCGTGACTGGATCACGGTCGAGGGCTTCGAGATGCGTTCCCTCACGACCGCGGACGCTGCCCGCGTGCCGATGGCGGTGCATGTCCGGGGCGGGGCCGACCACGTGACGATTCGCAACAACCTCGTGCACGACATCACGACGACCAACGCCGCGGGCAACGCCCATGGCATCGCGATCTACGCCGACGCCGTCGCCCCCTGCACGGCGCTCGTCGTCGCCGGCAACGAAATTCGCAACTGCAAGCTCGGCTCGAGCGAGGCCCTGGCCGTCAACTGCAACGTCGACGGCTTCCTGGTCCAGGACAACCACGTGCACGACTGCGACAACATCGGCATCGTGATGATCGGCGGCGAGGGCACCGGCCCGACGCCCGCGCTTGATGTCGCCCGCAACGGCATCGCCCGACGCAACCTCGTCCACCACATCGATTCGCTCAACAACCCGGCCTACAACGGCGAACGCTCGGCCGACGGCATCTACGTGGACGGCGGATGCTGCATCACGATCGACCGCAACACGGTGCACCACGCCAACCTCGGGATCGAGCTCGCGAGCGAACATGCGGGCTGGAACACGCTGAGCGTCGTCGCGACCAACAACGTCGTCTTCGACTGCCACGTCTGCGGCATCTCCCTCGGCGGCTACGACACGACCGTCGGCGGCACCAAGCTCTGCACCGTCGTCAACAACACCTGCTTCCGCAACGACACCGACGCGACCGGCTCGGGCGAAATCATGCTCCAGTCGAAGGTGCAGAACTGCGTCATCCGCAACAACATCCTCTCGACCGGGCCGCAGGCGGTGCTCCTCTCGAACGCCTTCGCCCCGCCGACCGGAACGGTCATCGACAACAACCACTACAGCGTCCCCGGCGGCGCCGCGGCGGCGGGCTTCCTTTGGAACAACGTCGACATCACCGGCTTCACGGCTTGGAAGAGCGCGACAGGCCAGGACGCCAACTCCGGCTTCTCGGTGCCGCAGTTCGTCAGCACCGCGACCACGCCGGACCTGCACCTGAAGTCGATCTCGCCCTGCATCGACGCCGGGGCGATCGCGGCGCTGCCCGCGACGTCAACGCTCGACCGCGACGGACTGCTTCGCGTGGCCGGCGCCAGCGTCGATCGGGGGGCGTATGAGTTTGGCAGCGTCGCGCCGTCGATCGCCGACCTCAATCTCGACGGCCATGTGGACGCCGCCGACCTGGCGCTGGTGCTCGGGGCGTGGGGGAGTTGCGTCGGCTGCGCGGCAGACCTCGATGGCGACGGGTCGGTCGGTGGAAGCGACTTGGCGCTCCTGCTCGGAGCGTGGGGTTGACCGAGCCAAGCGTGCACGGCGCTCGATCGACGAGGACCTTCCCGGCGAACCTCCCCGGGGAGGGCTGGTGGGCGCTGGTGCGGTACATGCTCGTGAGCCTCGTGGTGACGACGATCGGCGAGTTTCTCGCGGTTGGAGTGATTGTCGACCACGATCTCGACCACCTGCTGTCGGCATACGCGGACATACTGCGCGAGCTCTTCCGCGGCGACATCGAGGTCCTGCTCTGGTTCCTCGTTCCCGCCGCGGCCATCGTCATTCTGCAGGCCATCTTCCTGCTGCCGATCTTCCGCCCTCCCGAGCCGTCGAGGCGAGGGCGATCACTGAAGAAGTCCGCGGCGCTCGCGGGCTGCGCCGCGGCGCTCATCGCCGCGGGGCTGGCATGGGCGCTCCTTGAGCTTGCTGCCGGTGAGGAAGACGCCATTGACATGGGCGAGCGGTTCCTGCCCGGGTTCTTCCTGATCCTCCCCATCGCGATCCTCGTCCCGACGTGGGTGCTGTGGGGCCGGTTCTTGTGGCGCTTGAGTTCGCCCTGCGACCCGGTCTCGATGGATCGGATGATGAAGCCACTCTTGGCGAACACCGCGATCGGCATGGTCCTCATGCTCCCGATCGACGCGATCGTGCGGCGCAAGAAGGACTGCTACTGCGCGACCGGCTCGTTCTGGGGACTGGTGCTCGGCATCCTCACCGCGCTCTGGCTCCTCGGCCCCTTTGTCATCCTGTGGCTGAGCCGAACCCGCCGCATGCGACTCCGCCGCCGCGCCTGCCTCGCCTGCGGCCACGCCCGCCCCCCAGGCCTCACCAGCGCATGCCAAGAATGCGGCCGAGGCTGGACCAACCGCCGCCGAAAGCGCTTGTGAGGAAGCCCGCGCCGTCTCTCCTCGCCTCCCCTCTGTCTCGGCTCTCTGTCTCGGCTCTCTCGCCACGACGAAGTCGGGCGCAGGGTGACCGACGGGGTTCGAACCCGCGACGTCCGGGACCACAACCCGGTGCTCTACCAGCTGAGCTACGGTCACCATCGGAAGGGCGGCGTTCGGCCTGCGCGGCAGGCTCGATGGGGGGAGCTCCCTCTGGTCGGAGAGGCTCCTGCACCGCGACACGCGGACGAGCTGACTCGTCCGGCAGGCGGAGAATAGCCGAGCCTCTCTCTGGGGTCAACGGAGGCCCAGCGCCATGCTGGGAGCCCGATCGATGGTGATACACTCGGGTTTCGTTTGTTGCTTCGGAATTGGCCCATGGTGCGACGGCCGTTCGACCGATCGTTGAGGAGCCGATTCCAGTCCTCGCCGGGGGGCCTTGTGGGGTACCGCAAGACCCTCCCCCGAGCCGTCTTCTTTACGAGTTCACACCAATGGCTACCGCCGTCCGTTCTCGCGCCGCTGAGTTCCTCGCCTCCCTCACCGGGGGCACGATCCACTCCAACCTTGCCGCCCCGGTGCTCGTCGAGCACGCTCTCCGCCGCGGTGAGGGACGTCTCGCCTCCAACGGTGCCATTACTTGCGACACCGGCGACCGCACGGGACGCAGCCCCAACGACAAGTTCCTCGAGGACACCCCCGCGATCCACGACAACATCGACTGGGGCAAGGTCAACCAGCCGATCACGCCCGCGGCCTTCGACAAGCTCGAGGCCCTGGCCAGGAAATACATGTCGAGCCGCAAGGAGCTCTATCGCTTCGACGGCTACGCCGGCGCCGACCCGACCTACCGCCTCAAGGTCTCGGTCGTCACCGAGGAAGCCTGGCACTCGCTCTTCGCGAAGACGCTCTTCATCAACGCCGCACCGAGCGAGATCAAGGGCTTCGAGCCCGACTGGATCGTCATCAACTGCGGCGCGATGCGGATCGAGAACCCGGCCGAGTACGGCATCAAGAGTGGCATCTGCATCGCCCAGTCGCTCGAGCGGCGCATGGTCCTCATCTTCGGCACCCGGTACGCGGGCGAAATGAAGAAGTCGATCTTCTACGCGATGAACCACGACCTCCCGGCCATGGGCCCCGACGCGGGCAAGGTCGGCGGCGGGGTCTTCCCGATGCACTGCTCGGCCAACGTGGACAAGAAGGATCCGACCAACGTGGCCCTCTTCTTCGGCCTCTCCGGCACCGGCAAGACGACCCTTTCGGCCGACCCGCACCGCAGCCTGATCGGCGACGACGAGCATGGCTGGAGCGACGCCGGCGTCTTCAACATCGAGGGCGGCTGCTACGCGAAGTGCATCAAGCTCTCGAAGGAAGGCGAGCCGCAGATCTGGAACGCGATCCGCTTCGGCAGCGTCCTCGAGAACGTCATCATCGACGACGCCAGCCGCGTCCCGGACTATGACTCGCAGGCCAAGACGGAGAACACCCGCGTCACCTACCCGGTGAGTTACGTTCCCGACGCGATCATCCCCTCCTGCGGCGGCCACCCGAAGAACGTCGTCTTCCTCTCGGCCGATGCCTACGGCGTCCTGCCGCCGGTGTCGAAGCTCTCGCCCGAGCAGGCGATGTACTACTTCATCAACGGCTACACCTCGAAGCTCGCCGGCACCGAGGCGGGCGTCACCGAGCCGCAGCCGAATTTCTCGGCCTGCTTCGGCGGCGTCTTCCTGCCGCGGCCTCCGATGGTCTACGCCGAGCAGCTCGCCGCGAAGATCCGC
Source organism: Phycisphaerales bacterium (assembly GCA_044220875.1). GTDB lineage: Bacteria > Planctomycetota > Phycisphaerae > Phycisphaerales > SM1A02 > JAEUIT01. Next base: position 709,417 of record JBGAQH010000003.1, read on the forward strand.
AAGCACGGCACCGACGTGTGGCTCCTCAACACCGGTTGGACGGGTGGACCGTACGGCGTCGGCAGCCGCTTCAAGCTGAGCTACACCCGCGCCTTCGTGACCAGCATCCTCAACGGCAGCCTGCGCAACGCGAAGTACGTGGAGCACCCGATCTTCGGCCTCCGCATGCCGACCGAGGTGCCGGGCGTGCCGAGCGAGGTGCTCGACCCGCGGAACACCTGGAAGGACAAGGCCGCCTACGACGCGAAGGCGAAGGAGCTCGCCAAGAAGTTCCGCGACAACGACGGCAAGTTCAAGGTCACCCCCGAGGTCCGCGCCGCCGGCCCCCGCGGGTGAGCGTTCGTGACGACGGATTCACCACAGAGGACACAGAGAGCACAGAGGGGGCAGGGAGGAAGACAATGGGGCTGAGAAATTCTCGCTTTGCTTCCTCCCGCACCCAGCCTCTGGACCCTCTGGCCTCTCTTGCCGTCTCTGTGTCCTCTGTGGTAAACGAACCACCCCGGGCGCGCACCTCACGGACGAACCATGCCGACTCTTCTTCTTGATCACGGTTCCAGGCCCGGCACGACGGGCATCTTGGGTGACACCCTTCGCGAGTATGGCCATCGCATGAACGTCGTGCGGCTGGTGGCCCACGCGCTGCCTGTCGACTTGGACGATGTCGATGCCATCGTCCTTTCGGATGGCCCGCAGACGCTCCTCGCGAATGCCCCGGCGTGGGCGGACGCCGAGATGGCCTTGGTGAAAGAGGCCCACGCCCGGCAGCTTCCGATCTGCGCATTGGGGTTCGGCGCACGGCTGCTGGTGAAGGCGCTGGGTGGCGAGCTCGTGGCCGACGGCGACTTCGGCTGGCGCGACCTCAAGCTCAATTTCCCCGGTCGGGAGGATCCGCTCTACAAGGGCATCCCCTGGACCTTCACGCAGCTCATCGCCCAGCGCGAGTCGATCGCGAAACTGCCCGAGGGATCGACGCCCTTCGGTTCGAGCGCCAAGCCAGGGGCGAAGCCGGTGACGCGGTCCTTCTCGGCCGGCGTGTTCACGTTCGGCTTCGAACACCAGTGGTGGGCCGATGCGGGCGTCGTGGCGGGCGTCGCCGCCTCGGCGGGTTCCGACGGGTCGGCGCTCTCGGCCGGCTTCACGGAGTTCGGGGCCGGCTCGATTCGGCATGGGAAGCGGCTCGCCGAGTCGATCGCCCTCTATCTCATGCCCGTCGATCGGGTGAACGCAGGCCGGGTGAAGGACCTGCACTACTGAGAGCGACCTCTCACCGACGGGTGGATTGGTCGTGCGGGATGCGCGGGTGGTGGCGGGGCGATGGCGGCGAAAGTCCGAAGGTCGCCTGATGGGCCTTTGGCGGCAGGCCGATCCTCGCGGCTATGGCGGAATCACGAAGCTCTCAATCTCGTTCCACCTCGACCCACGTGGCACTTGGTGGTCGCACCATTTTCGAACCGGCGGACGATCGCGGCGGCCATCGCTACACCCTCGGTGGTGCGGTCACCTGCAACGTCGGCAAGATCGTCAACCTCTCCTCGCAAGGGGCGCTGGTCATGAGCCGCGTCCCGCTGCAGTCAACCGTGCCCTTCAGCATCACCGACGGCGCATGCCGCGTGGTCTGCGACGCGCGTGTGGTTCGCACCCGACGCATCGCCCACCATCGTCACAGCTGCGCACTGCAGTTTGAGGGGCTCCGCCCCGAGCACGTCGCGGCCCTTGAGTACATCATCGCCCAGCATCACATCCCGCATGGGGCGACGCACCGCGAAGCGGCCTGAGCATCGCCCCGCGAGCGTCATGGATCAACGACCGCGCCCCGCGCTGATTCGATCGGCGCGGGGCGCGGTCGTTGACGCTGGACGGTGTCTCCCTTCGGGCGATCAGCGTTCGCCGGCAATCGCCTTCCGCAACGGCTCGATGGCTGCGCCGAATCGCGAGCCGCGACCGACCGAGGAGTCGTAGACCGGCTTCGCCGCCTGGGCGCTGCCCAAGGTCGGGGCTGGGATGCTGGTGCGGGCCTTCGCCTTCTGTCGGCTCTTGTCGTGGTGGGCAAGGCACGCATCATCCCAGGGCAAGCCGAGGAACTCGATGATGCGTCGCGTTTCGGCCTCTGGGTTTCGCACGAGCTGCTCGTACTCGACGGTGAGAATCGGCAGCACGTTCAGCGCCTTCCAGTGCTCCATGAGCTCCTGGTATCGGCGGATCACGGTGCCGAGCTGGTGCAGGTTCGCCGACCAGGGGACGGCGGTCGCGGCGATGCGCTCGAAACAGGAGATGCCGATGTCGAGCGGATTGCGCTTGATGTGGATCGCGCGGGCCTTCGGGAACATCTGCCCGAAGAGACCGAGGTAGATCCAGTTGTACAGGTGCTTGTCGACGATGCGCGGCGACTCCGGCCCAAAGATGGTCGTCGCGTCGGTGTAGCGGGCGGCCCAACGGTCGAGGAGCTCGGTGGTGAAGGTCGCCGGCACGATCGCCGGCCAGCTCTCCGCCAACGACGGCTTCATCGTCTCCTCCACCATGCGGCGGGTGACGTCGACCTCGCCGGCATCGGCGGCCTGCGGATGGGCGGCGATGATCGCCTCGAGGAGCGTCGTGCCCGAGCGGGGCATCGCGGCGATGATCACCGGGCGATCGTTCTGGTTGGTCGATCGGGCGAGCGTCGGCCACGCGGCGGCGCTGTAGACACTCTTGACGCCATCGAGCCAGTCGGTGTACCGCTGAAAGTCGAAGGAGACCGGAACCGCCTGCTTGGCCTCGATGTAGCTGGCCATCGCTGCGTCGTATCGACCGAGCTTCTCGAGGGCGAGCCCCCGAATCTGGTAGGCCTGGGCTCGATTGAGCGGACCCGGATCGGGCCCGGCGAGGACCGGACTCAGCACGGCGAGGACGCGCTCCGGCTCGTCGAGATCGTGATAGGCCCACGCGGCGGTGATGGCGGCGGGGGGAGACTTCGGCAGCTTCTCGAGGATCTTGAGGGCGAGTTTGGGCTGTCCCTGACGGCAGCGGGCACCGGCCATCATGCCGAGCGCCGCGGCGAAGCCCGGCTTGATGACGAGGACCTCCTCGAGCACGCCGATGCATTCGTCGAAGCGCCCTTCGCGATAGCGCAATTGTGAAATGCCCATGAGGACGTTCACGTCCTTCGGCGACGCGGCCCGGGCGATGTCGAAGGAGCGGCCGGCCTCGGCGAATCGGCCTTGGGCGGTCCGCACCTGCCCGCGAAGGCGATGGGTGTCGAGACTGTTCGGCGCGATGCGGGACAGTGCGTCGAGATCGCGGTCGGCCCCGCCGAGCTGACCGGTCCCCAGTTGCGTGGTGATGCGTTGGACGAGCTGCTGGGCTTGGTTGGCCGTGGGAAACATGGAGTGCTGTCGCGGAGGGGAGGTGGCCCATCGACTCGCCCGAATGGGCGTGACGACGATGGGGCCGTTCACCATACCAACGCGGCCGCCACGGCGCGGTCCTGTCACTCCTCAAACGGTTCGGCGAATGCCTCCCGGAGCGGGTCGAGCGCCGCGCCAAAGCGGGCTCCGCGGCCGATCGCGGAGTCGTACAGGGGACGCGCTGCCTGCTCGCTGGCCAACGTCGGCGGCGGCTCGATGCGGCCCCTGTCCCCACGGCTCTCACGCTCGCGGCGAAGGCACCGGTCGTCCCACGGAAGGCCGAGGAACTCGATGATGCGCTTCGTCTCCTCGACGGGATGGCGGACGAGCGACTCATACTCAACGGTGAGGATCGGAATGGTGGCGACGGCCTTCCAATGGGCAAGCAGGACCTCGCAGGCCTTGAGGGCGAGGCCGATCGAGCGGAGCGATCCGCACCAGGCGATGGACCCGGTCCGCAGTCGCTCGAAGCAGGAGATGCCGACGTCCATCGGGTCGCGGCGGAGATGAATGACTCGCGCCGCCGGGAACGCCATCTCGATGAGGCCCACCGACACCCAGTTCATGAGGTGCTTGTCGGCGGTGCGTGCCGCCCGTGGGCCGAACTGGTCGGTCTCCTTGAGATACCGGGTTGCGATGCGATCGAGGTCCTCCGGCGTGAAGGTCCGGACGATCCCCGGCCACCGCGTCTCTTCCGTGGAGCCGGTCCATGCGGCCACCTGCCCGCGCAGGGCTCGCGTTTCGCCGGCGCCGGCCCCCTCGGGATGGGCGGCGATGATGCGGTCGAGGAGGGTCGTCCCCGATCGGGGCATCGCCGCGATGAAGACCGGCCGTTCGGTGCGAAGTCCGGCCCGCGGCGCCGAGCGGAGGAACTCCGCCGAGAAGGTGGAGCGAAGCTCATGAAAGTTCCGTCGCATCGCCTTCTCGTCCACCGTGATTGGGATCGCCTGCTTCGACGCGGTGTAGGAGGCGAGGGCGCTGCCGTATTCGCCAAGCTGCTCGTGGGCGAGCCCGATGACGTGCCAGAGATTCGAGCGGAGTGCAGCCGCGAGCCCCGGCGCGTCGGCGCAGGGGAGGGCCACGGCCTTCGCCGCCGCCGGATCGCCGGCGTCGAGGTGGGCCCATGCGGCGATCGTCGCGGCCATCGGCGAGCGAAGATGGGGCTGAAGCCTCCGCAGCGCATCTCGAGGACGGCCGAGACGCCGCTCGCAGGAGGCCATCCGGCAGATGGACTCCTGGTCGTTGGGACGCAGCGCGAGCACGCGGCGGCTGACGTCAAAGCACTCCTCGTCCCGCCCCATTCGCCAGAGGAGCGAAGCCCGCGCGAGCTGCACCTCGATGGAGTGGGCCTTGCAGCGATCGGCTTTGGTGAGAAGCGCGTCGACCTCCTCGAGGCGCGACGCCTCCATCACGATGCGGGCCAGCAGGAGCCAGGCGTCGCCTCGCTCGGGCTGCGCCGCGAGCACCGCGCGGCACGCCTGCTCGGCAAAGGGGAGCTGCATCGCCTGCAAGGCAGCTTGTGCACGCTGGAGCATCTGGTCAGGCGGAAGTCGAAGCACGGGACATCCAGTGAAGGGAAGCGGCGCGGAGCGGTCGCCGCATCATAGGGAACGGGGGAGCACTGCCTGGTCGCGGCGTTCGATCGCACCATGCGGGCGTCCGCATGCTGCGATCGAGCCAGCGTGGGGAACCTGTCCCTTGCGAGGCGACCGTGGGACAAAGGTGGAGCGCGAACCGCTGAGGCTGACGCCGACCTTGACAAGCATCGCGAAACAGGCGTTGATAACGCATTCGTCTCGGTGGATGTCGCGCCTGAAGCACTCCGACGTTTCCCTTCTTGGGCAGGCACGTCCCACCGCATGGTTCTCACCGATGAGTCTGATGACATCGCTGCGCGGGCAGCCTTCGGGTCGCGGCGCAGCTTCGGCGACGGTCGTGGCAGCGCCTGTCACGCCCGCCGTTCGTCCCTCCACCAAGACGGTCCTGCGGGCTCGACGGAGCCTGCAGATCGACTGTTCCTCGGAGCACCGCTGCCTTCGCGCCGCCGCCGCCTTTGCCGAGGGTGACACGATTCTCGTGCTGGAGGGGTTGCTCAGCGACATGCCGTCGCGCTATTCGGTGCAGGTGGGTCCCGACCTTCACGTGCAGCCGGCGCCCGGCATCCCCGAGGACTCGGTGCGAGCCGCGTGGCGATTCCTCAATCACAGTTGCCAACCGAACGCGGGTTTCCATGGCCCGGTGCTCGTGGCCCTCGCGCCGATCGCCGCCGGCGAGGAGATCACCTTCGACTACAACACCACCGAGGCGACGATGGCCGAGCCCTTCGAGTGCCGCTGCGGCCATTGCGACGGTCGCCGCATCGGCGGCTACCAGCACCTGAGTCCGGCGGACCGGGCTCGCGTGCAGGGCAGGGCGGCGAGCTACCTTCGCGCATCCGTCACGGCGTAGCGGATGCACGCGTCGGCCCACGCCAGCACCGTCATGTCATCGACGCCCTTCACCGCGACCGACTCCTGCCCGCTGGTGCATGAGCGGTTTGCGGCCATTGCGGCCCGATACCCGGAGCGGACGGCGGTCGACATTCCTCCCTCCTCGACGCGGCCGGAGCGGCTGCGCTGGAGCTACCGCGATCTTGCCGACGCGGTCGCGGCCATTGCCGCGTCCTTGCGCGAGCGGATCGGCGCGACGCCGGAGCGGGAGCCCATCGTGGCGATCCTGCTGGCCCGCGACACGCCCTACCTCTACGCGGCGCAGATCGCCGTGATGACCTGCGGCGGGGCCTTCACCTGCATCGATCCCAAGTTCCCCGCCGAGCACGTGCGTGCGATTCTCGCCGACGCCGAGGTCGAGGTCCTGCTGACCGACGCCGCGGGCATCGAGTGGCTCCGCGAGCGAGAGCTCGGCGCCCGCCACGTCCTGCAGGTCGCCTCGCTCGCTGTGACCTCGACGGCGACGGTGCCCTCGCCGCCGTGGATGCACGCCGGTCGCCTCGCGTACCTCATCTACACCTCGGGAACGACCGGCGCTCCGAAGGGCGTCGAGATCGAGCATCGCGGCATCGCCAACCTGGTCGATGCCGACGTCGAGGGATTCGGCCTCGACTGCACGGACCGCGTCGCCCAGTGTTCCTCGCCGGCCTACGACTCCTCCCTCGAGGAGACGTGGCTGGCCTTCGCCGTGGGCGCGACGCTGGTGCCGCTCGACGACGAGACCGTGCGATTGGGACCCGACCTCGTGCCGTGGCTCGAGCGCGAGGCCATCACCGTCCTTTGCCCGCCTCCGACGCTGTTGCGGACGACGGGTTGCGACGAGCCGCATCGGGCGCTGCCGAAGCTCCGATTTCTCTACGTGGGCGGCGAGGCGCTGCCGCAGGATCTTGCCGATCGATGGGGGCGCGACCGGTGGCTCGAGAACGGTTACGGGCCTACCGAATGCACGGTGACCGTCGTGCGCACGCGCATCTGGCCGGGCAAGCCGGTGACGATCGGGAAGCCGGTCCGCGGTCACGTCGGACACGTCCTCGACGAGCAGTTGCAGGACGTGGCCGACGGCGAACTCGGCGAACTCTGCATCAGCGGCGTTGGCCTCGCCCGCGGCTATCGGGGCCTGCCCGAGGTCACCGCCCGGCGCTTTCCGGTCCATCCTCGCTTCGGGCGTCTCTATCGCACCGGCGACCTCGTCCGCCGCAACGCCGAGGGAGACCTTGAGTACCACGGGCGCATCGACGCCCAAGTGAAGCTCCGCGGGTATCGCGTCGAACTCGGCGCGGTCGAGGCGTCGATCGCCGCCTTCCCCGGCGTGCGGGAGGCGGCCTGTCGCATTCAGTCGGGCGCGGGCGGGGAGCGGCTTGTGGCCCACATCGTCCTTGAGGAACCCGATCGGCCGATCGATGTCGATGCGCTCAAGGCCCATTGCCGCCGCTCGCTGCCGAGCTACATGGTGCCGAGTCGCATCGCCCTGATCGACGCCCTGCCGACGACGGTCGGCGGCAAGCTCGACCGCAAGGCCCTGCCGGAGATCACCGGCGGCGGCCACGGCGCCGCCGGTGCGGACGAGGGCGCGGGTGCCCGCACAACACCGCTGCGCTTGCCGGGCTCGCCGATCGAGCACGCCGTCGTGCAGGCCTTCGCCTCGGCCCTGCACCGCTCCGAGGTCATCTCGACCGACGACGACTTCTTTCTCGCCCTGGGCGGCGACTCGCTGAGTGCCGTTGGCGTGATCTGCGCGCTGCGGGCGACGCCAGCCCTGGCCGCGGTGACCGTGCGCGATCTCTACGACGCGCGCACCGCCGAACAGCTTGCCGCGCGATGCGAAGCTCGCGCCGCCGCGGCCCGACCGAGCGGGGTGAACAGGGTCGCGGCGCCGCGACGCCGTCGGCATCCCCTGCCCGCCACGCTCGTCCAGGGGACGTGGATTCTCGCCTCGGTCGCAGTGAGCGCGTGGCTCTGGTACCTCGTCGCCTTCGTCCTCGCCCCGGCGCTCGTTGACCGGGTGGGCGTCGTCCTGTCCGGGCTGCTGTTCCCGGCGCTCGCGACGACGATGATCATTGTCCTCGCCCCGCTCAGCGTGGGGATGACGGCACTCGCCCATCGAGCGCTCGTCGGCCGTTCGACCCCGGGGCGCGTACCGATGTGGAGCGCTCCCTTCGTTCGGCACTGGATCGTCGAGCAGGTCGCCCGGCTCATTCCGTGGGCGTTTCTCGAAGGGACGATCTTCGTCGGCATCGCGCTGCGGGCCCTTGGGGCGTCGATCGGCGAGCGCGTCCATGTCCACCGCGGCGTCGCCCTCGGGCGCGGCGCGTGGGACCTGCTGACCATCGGCGACGATGCGACGCTCAGCCAGGAGGCGACCCTGCATGTGATGGACGTTGATGACGGCGCCCTGGTGATCGCGCCGGTCACGATCGGGGCGCGGGCGACGATCGGCGTGCGGGCTGGGGTCGGCGGCGGCGCGACCGTCGGCGAGGGCGCATCGCTGCGGGCCCTCGCATACCTCTCCGCAGGGGCGTCGATTCCTCCCGGGGAGGCGTGGGACGGCGTTCCCGCGGGTCCCGTCGGTCGCACGCAGCCGGCGGCGGCGCCGCGCGATCGTGGCATGACGCCGCTGACGCACGGCCTTCTCACGCTCGCCTTGCGGGTCATGCACTCCCTCTGGTTGGGCGTGCCGCTCGCGCTCGCGGCGCTGGCGGCCGAGTGGCTCCAGGGCGCCGGCGCCGAGGGCCTGGTGCGCTGGCTCTACGCCGGTGACCTCTCATGGGCCGGCGCTGCGGGCATGCTCGCGACCTCGCTCGTCTGCGTTCCGCTTGGCCTCGCTGCCCAGGCGCTCTCGCTTCGGTGGATGGGTCGGGTCGCGCCGGGGACGATGGATCGATGGGGCCTCGACGCCCTTCGGGTGTGGGTGAAGAGCGGCGCGGTCGACGCGGCGGGGCGCTGGCTCAGCGGCTCGATCTACTGGCCGATCTGGCTTCGGATCGCCGGCATGCGCATCGGGCGGGGCTGCGAGGTCTCGACCATCATCGACGTCGTCCCCGAGGCGGTCACCATCGGCGAGGAGTGCTTCTTCGCCGACGGCATCTACTTCTGCTCGCCGCGCGTGCATCAGGGGACGGTGACGCTTGGGGCGACCACCCTCGGCAGGAACACGTTTCTCGGCAACCACGCCGTGGTGCCCGCGGGGGCGGACTACCCGAACGGACTCTTCGTTGGCGTCGCCACGGTCGCCGACGCCGCACGGGCCCGTGAGGATTCCGGCTGGTTCGGTCACCCGGCGATGGAGCTTCCGCGGCGTGAGGTGGTCAGCGCCGACCGGCACCTCACCCACGAGCCGAGCGCGATTCGCTATTGCTCGCGGGTCTTCTGGGAGTCACTGCGGTTCGCCTTGCCGGTCGTGCCGGGTCTGGTCTTCCTGGCCTGGCTCGGGGCGGTCGGAAGCCTGCGGCCCGCGGCGTGGACGGCATCGAACAGCGCGTGGTTCTTCGCGGTCGCGCTGCCGGGCGTGACCTTCGCCGCCTTGGCGAGCCTCTGCGGGGTGATCCTGATCATGAAGTGGGCGCTGCTCGGACGCGTGCGACCGGGTCAGCATCCGCTGTGGAGCTGCTGGTGCAGCCGCTGGGACTTCCTCTTCGTCGCCTGGAGCATGTATGCCCGCGCGCTGCTTGAGCGCCTTGAGGGGACCATCTTCCTCGTCTGGTTCCTTCGGGCGATCGGCATGCGGATCGGCCGGGACGTGATCCTCGGCGATGGCTTCGCCCAGGTCGTTGACCCGGACATGCTGACCTTTGAGGACGGCGCCACGGTGACGTGCAACTTCCAGGCCCACACCTTCGAGGATCGAATCCTGAAGATCGACCACCTGGTGGTCCGCCGGAACGCGACCGTGGGCCATCACACCGTGGTCTTCTACGGCGCCGACATCGGCGAGGGGGCCCACGTCGACCCGCACAGCGTGGTGATGAAGCAGGAGACGCTCGAGGCCGGTGGCGCCTATGCCGGATGCCCAACCGCGCGGCTCGGCTGACGGGTGGGGCGCCGACGGGTCGCGGTCAGCGGTCGTTGTTGCACCAATGGAACGCATGCCCGACAATCCCGCGGTCATGCCGGGTCCGTGTCGCGACGACCGCCGGCACCCCTCACCACGACGCAGGAGATTGGTACCCATGGCCCTTCAGCTTGGCGACACCGCACCGGACTTCACGCAGCAGTCGACGATGGGCACCATTCGCTTTCACGAGTACCTCGGGAACTCGTGGGGCATCCTCTTCTCGCACCCCAAGGCCTTCACCCCCGTCTGCACCACCGAGCTCGGCGCGGTCGCGAAGCTCAAGGGCGAATTCGACCGGCGCAACGTGAAGGTGCTCGGCCTGGCCGTCGATCCCGCCGCCGACGACCTCGTCTGGGCGAAGGACATCTGCGAGACGCAGGGGTGCGAGGTCAACTTCCCGATCATCTCCGACACCGACCGCAGCGTCTCCACGCTCTACGGGATGATCCATCCCAACGCCAGCGACACCATGACGGTGCGAGCGGTGTTCATCATCGATCCGGCGAAGAAGATCAAGCTCACCATCACCTATCCGCCGAGCACCGGCCGCAACTTCGACGAGGTGCTGCGCGTGGTCGATTCGCTCCAGCTCACCGCCCAGCACAAGGTGGCGACGCCCGTCAACTGGAAGCGTGGCGAGGACTGCATCGTCCTGCCCTCGATCTCCAACGACGAGGCCACCAAGCTCTTCCCGAAGGGTTTCAAGACCATCAAGCCCTACCTTCGGATCACGCCGCAGCCGGGATCGTGACCGCTTCAGCGGGTGGACGGAACGAGGCGCAGCACCGTGCAGGAGCGCGGGGCGAACTCGACGGCGAGCGGCCCGCTGCTGGGACCGAGGATCGTTCGCTTCGGCGCGATCGAGGTCGGCGCGGCGAATCCGTTCTCGTCGCCGAGCGCTGAGCCGCCGAGGGCGATGATCTCGCCGCGGCCGATGCGCTCGATGCCGGAGAGCTCGACGCTCATGGCAAGCGCCTCGTTGGTCCCATTCACGAGCTTGACGATGACCTCGCCGGTCTGGGCGTTCCGTCCGGCCACCGCGGCGACCCGGGGAGCGATGCGCTCGTCGAGATCGTGGATGAGCGTCCCGTCGAGGAAGCAGCGGACCCGTCCCTTTGAGCATTCGACGCGGATGTCGTACCAGCGGTTGGTCTCGATCGTCCCGGCCGTCCCCGCCCCGAGGCGGAGCCGGCCGCCGTCGGTGCGCTCGATGGCGTGGCTGGTGTTTCCCCAGCCGCCGATGTTCCACCACGTGAGGGCGTTGGTGGCGGTGGCGTGGAAGGCGATGAGGAAGCCCTCGGCGCCGGCGAGCTTGCGAGCCTTGAGGCTGAAGGTGTAGTCGGTGGCGTCGCGCAGTCCGGGGAGGTCGAAGAGGGCCAGACGCTCGTCCGCCTCCTCGCGCATCGTGAATGCCGTCGGATCGCCGGACGACGGAGTGCCGGGACGCGTCCACGTGCCATTGGTCTGGAGGAACGGAGCGTCGCCGACCCGAATCGCCGGCTGGCCCTCGATCGAGAGCGAAAGATCCTTGAACTCGGCCTGGGTGCGCCAGGTCCCGATGCCGACCGTGCCCACTGGCTGGGTGAGGGGGAGTGACGGCATCTCGATCGGCACCAGCGTTTCCGGGCGGTGCTCGGCGAAGAGGGCCTGCACCCAATAGCTGGGCGTGCCGTAACTCCGCTGGGCGTCGAAGACGATGGCGTCGGGGTTCCAGCGCCGGTCCTGGGCGTGAACGAAGAGCGGCGCATAGGACGCCATGCGCACAAGGTCGCTGTTGCGCTCGAGTCCGGTCATGAATGCGGCCTCGGCCAGGGCCGCGTCCAGATTCCCCAGTCCGCAGCCCTGGGTCACGGCGAACTCGCCGACGTAGATCGCGGGCGACGGGGTGCCGCCGGTTCGCTCGCCGTTGCGTGCGATGCGGTCATACATCGAGACGTTCTGCCAAAACCAACCGGGCGTGTTGTAGAAATGGTCGTCGATGAGATCGGCGGGGGCGTCGATGCGGGTGTTGGCGATGATCCGGATGTCGGGATAGCGGGCATGAATCGCGTCACGGAAGAGGCGATAGCGCTCGGCGTACTGGGCGCGACTGCCGCCGAAGGCGCCGGGCCCCTCGCCGAACATGCCGTTCTCATTGCCGATCTCGATGTACTTGAGCCCGAAGGGGGCGGGGTGCCCGTTGTCGGCGCGGCGCATCCCAAAGGGCGTGTCCTGCGGGCCGTTGGCATACTCGATGGCGTCGAGCGCCTCCTGGATCCAGGGCCCGAGCTCCTCCGTCGGCACGAGTTCCTTGTGGGACATCCCGCAGTTCAGGACGTAGAGCGGCTCGGCGCCGAGGTCCTCGCACCACTGGAGGAGTTCGTGAAAGCCCAGACCGTCGCTGGTCCAGTAGCCCCACGTCGCGTTCATGTGGCCGGGCCGCCTCGCCGCGTCGCCGACGGTCTGCGGCCAGCGAAAGGCATCCTTGAGGAGATCGCCGCCTTCGACGTAGCAGCCGCCGGGAAAGCGCACGAAGGCCGGCTTCATCGCCGCGACCAGCTCGGCGAGATCGTTGCGCAGGCCATGACCGCGCCACGTGCTTGCGGGAATGAGCGAGAGAAGGTCGATGTGAACGTCGCCCTGACCCTCGGTCGTGACGACGAACCGCGCATCGTGCGCTGCGTCGGTCGTGAGAAGCGAGACCATGGTGGAGTCCCACCGGTCGGAAAGGGCCTCGATCGGAGCGGCGGCGAGGCGCTTGCCCTCCGAGTCCTCGATGGCGACGGTGAGTCGGGCGTCGCCGACGCGCTTCGCATCGACGCGCACGATGAAGCGCTCGCTCGCGCGGATCGGAAGCCCGAAGTGGCCGGTCGAGTGCATCGACCCGTGCAGCCGCACGGCGTGGGCGCGGGACGCATCAGGGCCGGGGACCGGCTCGAGAATCGCGGCGTCGCCTCGCGTCCACCCGGGAATGGCCCGGCCCTCCGGCGGCAGCGGTTCGTCAAAGGAGCGGTTGCGCAGCAATTCCGCGAAGAGGCCGCCCTCCCCGGCGTGGTTGATCTCCTCGAAGAAGATCCCCCAGAGCGAGGTGGGGATCGCGTGCTGCGGCTGGTCGACGCGAATGACCATCCGAGCGGGCGAAGGAGGCGGCGGTCCGTCGGGAGGAACGGTGCCCGATGGCGGGGCGGCTGTCGCGGCCGTTGATGAGGCCAGCGCGAGCCAGAGGACCGAACGGGGCGCCGATCGAGCCAGCACGTTGATCATGGATTCCAACGTACCAGACCGGGCGCGGGCCCTGTGTCGTCTCTACGCGGCGCGGCGTTCGCCCAGTGGGGTGTTTGCGAGCGCCTCGCGACAGACGGCGACCAGACGAGCTCGGTCGATGGGCTTGCTCGCGTAGCCGTTGCAGCCGGCCTTCAAGCACCGCTCCGCCTCGCCCGCCATGGCGTGGGCGGTGAGGGCGACGATCGGCAACCGCCAGCCCTTGGCCCGCAGCCGGGTGGCCAGCGCGTATCCGTCGATGTGCGGCATCTGGATGTCGGTCACGATGAGATCGAAGCGCGGCGGGGCGAGCGGCCCCTCCGCGGTCCCGTCCGCGGTCAGGCGCTCGAGCGCCTGACGTCCGTCGTCGGCGGCCTCGACGATGGCTCCCACCTTCGTCAGGTGGAAGGCGATCAGTCGGCGGTTGTCGGCGCCGTCCTCGGCCAGGAGGATCCGCACGCCCTCCAGCAGTCGGCCCTCGGTGGCGCTCGGTGAGGGCGACAGCGGTTCGTGAAGCGCCGCACGCGCCTCGTCGGGCGTGATGAGGGCGACACCGTCGATGGCACCGGTCGCGATGCGGGCCGTGAAGACGCTGCCTTCGCCGGGCTTGCTGCTGACGGTGACGTCGCCGCCGAGCAGGAGCGAGAGCTGCTTGCTGATGAGGAGCCCAAGACCCGAACCGCCGAAGCGACGCGTGGTGCTCGCGTCCGCCTGCTCGAAGGCCGCGAAGAGCTTGGCGACCTGTGCGTCGGTCATGCCGATGCCGGTGTCGTGGATGGCCAGCACCAGCTGCGGCGACGAGGTCGAGCGGTCCAGCGACACGCGCAGCGTGACGGCGCCGCGTTCGGTGAACTTGATGGCGTTGCCGAGGAGGTTGACCAGAATCTGCTTCAGGCGGAGCGGATCCGTCCGGATCGTCGACGGGATGGCCGTGTCGTAGACGACGTCGAGGCGGATGCCCTTGGCTTCGGCCTTCACCGTCATGAGGGACGCGACGTCCAGCAGGGCCTGATCAGGCCGTACGGCCAGCGACTCGACGCCCATCTTGCCCGCCTCGATCTTCGAAACGTCCAGGATGTCGTTGATGAGGGCCAGCAGGTGCTCGCCGTTCCGCTTGATGGTGTCGATGTAGTCGAGCCGGCTCGGAGGCGCCCTCATTCGGTCGCCCTCCTCGGCGAGGAGATCGGCGTACCCCAGGATCGCCGTCATCGGCGTGCGGATCTCGTGGCTCATCGTGGCGAGGAAGGCGGTCTTGGCGTTGCTCGCGATCGCCGACTCAATCGCCATGGCGCTGGCGAGGTCCGTGGCCCGGCGGAGCTCGGCGTTGGCGACCTCAAGGCGCTCGTTCGCGTGCTTGCGGGACGTGATGTCCTGAAAGGCGCCGACGACCCGCACGGTCTTCCCGTTCGCGACTTCGGGGCGGCCGGCCGAGCGGACCCACATTCGCTCGCCGTCAGCGGTTCGAAGCGGCAGCTCGAGATCAAAGGGCTTTCCCGATTCGATCGCGTCGCGCACCGCCTGCTCGATGGCCGGACGGGCGCTCGGATCGTAGAAGGAGATCGCTTCGGCCACGGTCGGCGTGTAGTCCTCGCGGACGCCATGGAGGCGACAGGTGGTCGCCGTCCAGTGAACCCTGTTGGTCTCGACGTCCAGGGACCAGCCGCCGATTCCTGCAATCTCGCCGGTGCGCTCGAGAAACGCCTCGCTGGCGGCAAGGCGGCGCTCGAGGGCGACGCGTTCGGTGATGTCGACCAGCACGCCGCGAAGAAGAGGGCGTGGTCCATTCGAATCGGGGGCAGAGACGAAATCGTCGATCCAGATCCACTGGCCGTCGGCGGTGCGCATCCGGTACTGGAAGCGGTGGGCAACGCCGGCCCCGACCTGCGAGGCGCAGAAGGCAAGGGCACCGTCGCGGTCATCCGGATGCAGATGCTCGCGCCAGAATCCGGGCTCGAGCCATCGCTCCATCGGATGGCCGAAGCGGTTCGCCTGTGGCGAGACATAGGTGAATCGGTCGTCGTGGATGTCGTATTCCCAGATGATCACGTCGGCGGCTTCGATGAGCGACCGGTAGCGATGGGCCTCGTGGGCGTGCTCGATCGCGGCGAAGTCGCGGACCTGGTTCGATCGACGACTCCAGGATTGCATGAGGCCGCACGCGCCGGCCAACGCGCACGCCGATGCGATCGCCGTGTGGCCTCCACCTGCGGCGAGCGCGGTGGCTGCGGCGGCGGAGCCAAGCGACGAGACCGTCCAGAACAGTGACGGGCGTTGTTGCTGGGTGTCGCCAGAGGCGCGGGATCGCGTGCGAGCGGTATGGGCGGGGTTCGAGCGCATGGGCTTTGGGTAGAGTTACGACTGGCCGTGAACCGCGATCATCGGCCATTGGCGGACACCCATTGAGGGGATCCGCCAGTTCGCTCACCAAGCGTCGCAACCTCCGTAGCGAAGGGGGTTTTTGGGGCGTGCAAGCAAGAAAAACGCCCTCTCGTCAGAGAGGGCGCGGTCGTGTCGGAAGGTGCCGAGCGAGCTCAGGCGTTGACGGGACTCGCGGTGCGGAGGGACGCGGTGGGGGTGACGCCGCTGCCGCCGCTGACGTGCATGATCTCGCGCACCCGACGGGCGATGCTGGCGGCATCGAGTCCCGCCTCGATGAGCTGGTCCTTTCGCTCGCCCTGATAGATCCAGCGATCGGGAAGGGCGAGTCGGCTCACCAGGCGGCCATCCAGTCCAGCATCGTTGCAGGCATCGAGCACGCAACTGCCGAAGCCGCCTTCGATCGAGTGGTCTTCGATGGTGATGATGGGAATGCGGCGGCTGATGAGGTCGCGAAGGAGCGCGACGTCGACGGGCTTGGCGAAGCGCGCGTCGTAGACGTTGACCGCATACTCGTCGCGGAGGGCCGTCGCCGCTTCGCTGGCCTCAATGGCCATCGTGCCGAAGCCGAGCAGGGCGATGTCGGGCCGCTCATGGGTGATGAGCGCACGGGCCTTGCCAAGTTCAAAGGGCGGGCAGGCCTGATCGGCGTACATCGGGCTCACCGCATCGCGCGGATAGCGCACCGAGGAGAGGCCGTCGTTGTAGTCGGCCATGAATGCCAAGCACGCCTTCAGCGACGCCTCGTCCATGGCGGCCATGAGCGCCACCTTGGGAAGCGTCCGGAGGATCGCGACATCACAGAAGCCATGGTGGACGGCGCCGTCCCCGCCGACGAGTCCGGCGCGATCGAGGCAGAGTCGCACGGCGAGCCCCTGCAGCGAGACCTCCTGGAAGCACTGGTCGAAGGCACGCTGAACGAAGGTCGAGTACACGGCGAAGAAGGGCTTCCAGCCGGTCTTGGCCAGTCCGGCCATCATGTCGAGGGCATGGCTCTCGCAGATGCCGGTATCCCACGTGCGGTCAGGGAACTTCGGCATGACCTTCGAGAGGCCGGTGCCGTCGGGCATCGCCGCGGTGCAGGCCACGACCTTCGGATCGCGGGCCATGAGCTCGGCGAGCTGCTCGCCGAATGCGCCCGTGAAGGAACGGGAGGACTTCTTCAGCTCGACGCGGCAGCCCTCGTTCACCAGTTCGCTGTCGCCGCCGACGGCCGCGAAGGGGCTGGGCGAGTGGAAGGTGGTCGAGTCGCCCTCGGCGAAGGCGTAGCCCTTGCCCTTGATCGTCTTGACGTGCAGCACCATCGGACGGTCAACGTCCTTGGCTTCGTTCAGCACCTGGATCAGGCTTGGGATGTCGTGGCCGTCGACGGGGCCGACGGTGACGAGGCCGAAGTGTTCGAACCAGGCGTCCTCGCTCACGATCGCCTTGCTGGCCTCACCCATCCGGTGATAGACCTCGCGCATGATCTCGCCGCCGGGGACGCGGCTGAGCATGTCCTTCGCGGCCTTCTTCAGCTCGCCGTAGCTGTGGCTGAGGCGGACCTTGTCGAAGTAGGCGGCGACGGCGCCCTGGGGCTTGGCGATGCTCATCCCGTTGTCGTTGAGGACGACGAGGAACTGCCGCTTCAGCGTGCCGGCGTTGTTCAGGCCTTCCATCGCGACGCCGTTGACGATCGAGGCGTCACCGATGATCGTCGCAACGCGCCGACCGCTGGGATGCTCCGCGCTGTAGCCCTCGCCGTTGAGCGTGTCGCCGCGGGCCATGCCGACGGCGGTCGAGATCGCGGTGCCGGCGTGGCCAACGGAGAAGAGGTCGTAGGGGCTCTCGCGCGGCTCGGGGAACCCGGCCATGCCGTCGCGGAGTCGGAGCTTCTTGAGGAGCGGCAGCCGGCCGGTCAGCAGCTTGTGCGGGTAGCACTGGTGGCCGACGTCGAAGAGCAGGCGGTCGTGGCCGAAATCGAAGACGTAGTGCAGGGCGATGGTCAGCTCGACGACGCCAAGGTTCGGCGCCAGGTGCCCGCCGGAACGGCTGATCTGATCGCAGATCGCATATCGGATCTCCGCGGCGACGTCGGGCAGGGCCGAGATCGGAAGGCGTCGGAGGTCGGCGGGCGTCTGGATCTTGGGAAGTAGAGTGAGTTCCATCGGTGAATCACGAGCCGTCCGACGGAGTCGGTTGGCAGGGCGGGCGGCGAGGTCCGGGCATCGGTGGTCGCTCCGGAGACCGGAGGGCATCACACCGCGACCGCGACCGTCGCTGGGGCGGTGGTCGCTGGGGGCAGATGATAGTCCCAAGCGCCGGGGGAGAGTTCGTCGCTAGTGCGTTCGGGTCGCCAAGAAGTCGGCGATGTTCTGTAGCGGCGCTGCCGCCGGCCCGAGTTCCCGGATGATGGCGCGGGCCTCGGCGTCGAGCTTGGCCACCTCGCGGCGGCTCTCGTCAATGCCCAACACCCCTGGGAAGGTGAGCTTTCCCGCTTCCCGGTCCTTGCCGACGGCCTTGCCGATCTGCTCGGCCGAGGCGGTTTCGTCCAGCAGGTCGTCGATGATCTGGAACATCAGCCCCATGATCTTGCCCCAGCGGGTGAGGGCGGAGAGCTGTTCCGGGGTCGCACCCCCGGAGAGGGCTCCCATCCGGCAGCTGCCGACGATGAGGGCGCCGGTCTTGTTCTCGTGAATGCGGTGGAGCTTCTCGCGATCGCTTTCGGACGGGTGGAATCCCCCGAGCGTGTCGAGGACCTGGCCGTTGATCATTTGGGTGGTCGCCGTCGCCACCTCGCGGGTGATCCGCGTCGCCTCGCGACGGGAGGTTGCGGCGCTCTCGAACGCCAGGGACATCAGGACGTCACCGGCGAGCACCGCCATCGCCTCGCCGAAGGCGACCCACACGGTCGGGCGGCCGCGGCGCATCCGGTCGTTGTCGAGTGCCGGAAGGTCGTCGTGGACCAGGCTGAAGGCGTGAATGAACTCGATGGCGATGGCCGCGGGCATCGCGTCGTCATAGGAGCCGCCGACCGCCGCGGCGCAGTGGAGGACGAGGAGCGGACGCATCCGCTTGCCGCCCGCGAGCACCGCGTGCAAGGCCGCCGACTTCAGGTTGGGCGGAAGGACGGCGGCGTCGAGGAACGCGCCCAACGCATGGTCCACCTGCCCGATGAGGCGAAGGTCGAGGTCAGAGAGCGAAGCCATCGGAAGGGCGGCCGAGATTGGTGCGGAGGAGGACATCGTGCTGGTGCGTGAAGGGGAAGAGTCTAACCGATGGCGCAGGGGGATCCCTTACCGCGCTACTCCGCGAGCTTGATCTCGGGAGACCACTTGATCCAACCCTTCGGCTCCTCATCGAGCAGTTCATAGGTCGCGCCGCTCGCCGCCACCGCCTTTCCCGCGTCGGGGGTCGCAAACGCGATTCCGCCGCCGAGGATCGACTCAAGACTCTCCGTCCGCAGCTTGAAGCCCGTCATGCCCAGATCGAGCCCCAGTCCGCCTCGCCCCCAGAACTGACTGCCTTCTCGGACGAGCGGCGCGTACCGTTCGCCGATCACGATGTGGATGCGGGCCAGGCGGCTGTCGGATGCAAGTTCGGTTTCGATGACTTCACCGACCTCCAGGTCTCGATAGGTGACCGGCGAGCCGACGCGGATCGAACCGAGGCGCGGGGAGGTGAGCAACAGCCGGAGGCCGGGCACGCCGCTGGCGTCGGAGGGTGCATGGGCGAGGGCAACGAAGCGCTCGACCGAGGCCGCCGTGAGGGAACCGGGTCGGGCTTCGAGCACGGGGCCGGAGGCAAGCGTCTCCAAACCCGAGACGCCGTGAAAGTTGATCGATGGAGTCACCACCCAGAAGTGCGCGCCTTCGCGACCGAACGCGCTCGCCCAGCGCTCCAGCTGCACATCGATCACCGGGTGGACCAGATCATCGTCGAGTCGCACGCGCTCGACGGTGCCGATCGGCACGCCGCGGGAGAAGACTCGCGTGCGTCCCGCTTCGATGCCGGTCGCTCGCGGGATGGATACCACGATCCGCGGTCCGCGCATCCACCACTCGCGGGCCACGAACACGCTGACGATGAGCAGGGCCACGATCGGGACGAGCCAGATCGCGCCACTCCTGCGACGGGTGTCGATGGTGGCGGTGGGCATGGAGCCGCCCGCAGAGGGCGACGGCGGTGGCTCGTCGGTCGTGGTCGCGCTGGTCATGCCATTCTCAGAGGGGTTCGGCCGCAGCGCGGGCCGTTGGGGGCGCGCGCTCCGGTTCGCCGGGGGGGCGTTCGCGGTCGATCTCTCGCCACATGCCGCGGGCATCGAAACTGGCGCTGGCCAGGATGGTGAGGACAACGACCGCGGCGAAGAAGAAGAGGCCGGCGCCGGGTCGCGCGGAACTCAGGGATTCGAGCTTCACCAGGGCCACGAGCACCGCGAGGAGGAAGACGTCGAGCATCGACCAGCGCCCGATCCGCTCGATCTGCCGAAGGGTCCAACCGCGAGCCCGTACCCATCGACCGGAGCCATCGAGCCAGCAAAGCCCGAAGATGGCGATGAGCTTCAGAAAGGGGACGGCGATGCTGGCGGCGAAGACGAGCGTCGCCACCGCCCACATGCCCTCGTCCCAGAGCGCCACGCAACCTCCCCAGACGGTGCTGGCCTTGGTCCGGCCCATGTACTCGAGCTCGAGGATCGGCAGCAGATTTGCCGGGAGGAGGAGCACCAGGGCCGCGAGGGCCAACGCCGCCGCCCGCACCGCATCCGCCGGCCGGTGCTGAGCGACGCGGGCGTGGCAGCGCGGGCATCGGGCCACCGCGCCAAGGGGAATCTCCGGCACCTGCTGGGTCAGGCCGCACCCGTGGCAGGTGATTGGCGAGGGCCCGTGCGCGGTCACAGTCAGTTCGACGGGTCAGAGTGCGTGAAGGTGTTGCGCGAGGCGGCCTCGAACGCAGGGTTCATCCAGCGGCTCTGGTCGAGGAGTTCGCCGAGACCGGCACCGGCGACGTTGCCGTCACCGTGCACCACCGAGATCTGGGTGCCGAAACGGCGAAGCGGAACGCCGATGTCACCGGTCGCATAGACCTGCATCGCGGCGCCGGCCGACTGCACAAGCCGGACCTCGAAGGCTTGCGCCAACGTCGGGAAGAGGTCGAGGGCCGAGGCGCCGGGCGTGCTCACGCCGCTGAAGTCCGTGCCGTCGGTTGCCTCCCACATGGTGGTCGAGGCGAGGATGTGCGGGACGACCAAGGCGGCGCCGTTGTCGTTCTCGCCGTCCTTCTTGTAGATGCCCGAGCTGCGGGTGGTCGCGCCGCAGAAGACCACCATCCGCGAGGGATCAGCCATGTTGTTGGCCTTCGTCGCGACGACCTTGCCGGCGATCGAGGTCCCCGCGGCATTCGTCCACACCGCGTTCTGGAAGCGGAGGTTCGCGGCGCCGCCGGAGTCACGCCAGTAGCCGCCGACGTAGTAGCCGTTGTAGCCGAAGGCCGGATAGAGGCTCATCGCATCGAGGCCGGCGGTGTTCACCGAGCCGTCGGGGAGCGTGGCCTTGAAGAAGTCGTCGTCGTCCTGCTCCATGTAGCCATAGAGCGTGTCGAAGGAGTGATCGAGGTAGGGGAGCAGCCGCATCGGGTAGCTCGCCGCATACTGGGCCGGGACGGTCGAGCCGTCCTTCGCCTTGTACTTCACATGCCAGTTGTTGGTTTGCACGCTCGGCTCGATGTAGCCGGGGAGCGCCGCGTCGTCGTAGGTGCTCGCGTACTGCTGCCACGCCTGATAGACCTGCTTGAGCGAGCTCTTCTCCTTCGTCGCTCGACTCGTCCGGCGGGCGGCCTGCAGGCCGACCAAAAGGAGGCTCATGAGGGTGGCGACGATCGCCATGACGACGAGCATCTCCACGAGCGTGAAGCCGAAGCGGCGAGGATGGCTGGAAGCAGAGGAGGGGGCGGGCATGGCTCAAGGACTCCGCGGGGTTGCAACCGGAGGGGATGCGACCGGGGGCGATGGGAATGTCCGTCGGGTCAGGCTTCCCCCCCGAGGACCCACGGTGGGTCGCGGTGCGTTCCGCTGGCTCGGGGGCTCGACATCGACGGGACCGATGGCAGTGATCTCGGTTCACTATACGTCGGGTTGATACGGCGTCATGCGGGAAAGTCTGAGGGTGGCTGTGATCGGACTGCCGATTGCACCCCAGATTGATCGAAGGTTTGGCGCCGCCGACCGGCCTCAGGTTCGACCGATGGTCACCTGCTCGACCAGGCCGGCATTGATCTTCGCCGCGCCGGAACCGAGCTCGCCGATCGGGTCGGGCGGGAGGATCTCAACGACCTTCTCGCCCAGCGAAGCCTCGCCGCGCTGGACCTTGGCCTGGAACTTCCGGCATTCGTCGAGGAGTCGATCGAGGATCTCCTCCTCGGGCACGTTGGCGACCCGCTCGCCCTGCACGTAGATGATCCCGCGGCGGTCGCCGGCAAACACCGCGACGTCGGCGCCTTCGGCCTCGCCCGGTCCATTCACGATGCAGCCCATGACCGCGACCTTGATCGGAAGCGTGATCTCCCGGGCGAGCTTCCGCTCGACCTCCTTCACCAGCGTGAAGAGGTCGACCTGAATGCGGCCGCAGGTCGGGCAGGCGATGAGGTCGATCCCCTTGCGCTCCCGCTTGCCGAGGCAATAGAGCATTTCGAGGGCGTCCTTCACCTCGTCGATGTGGTCGCTCGCATAGCTGATCCGGACGGTATCGCCGATGCCGTTGGCGATGAGGGTCGAGAGGGCGGCGATCGATCGGATGGTGCCGGTGGTCTTCGGTCCGGCGTGGGTGACGCCCAAGTGCAGGGGGTAATCGAAGCGGTTGGCGATCTCGGTGTAGATGTCGATGACGAGGGCCGCGTCCATCGACTTCGCGCTGATGGCGACGTCGTGGAAGTCCCGGGCCGCGAAGATGTCGAGGTACTCCTCGAGCTTCGTGATCATGAGGGCGAGGAGGTGCCCGGACTTGTGGCCGGCAAAGTACTTGCCGAGCTCCTCCATCCGCTTCTGCTTGTCCTTCCGCTCGATGATGGAGCCCTCGTTCACGCCGATTCGGATCGGAATCCGGCGTTCCTTGCAGGCGTCGATGACCGCGTTCACCTGCTCGCGGTCGTTGATGTTGCCGGGGTTGAGACGGATCTTGTGGACGCCGGCCTCGATGGCTTCCAGCGCCCGCTTGTAGTGGAAGTGGACGTCGGCCACGATCGGGACCGAGACCTGCGGGATGATCTTGGCGAGGGCTTCGGTGTCCTTCCGCTCGGGGACGGCGACGCGGACCAGGTCCACGCCGGCCTCGGCATAGCGGTTGATCTCGGCGACGCAGGCGTCGACGTCATAGGTGTAGCCGGCGGTCATGGTCTGGACGGCGATCGGGGCGTCGCCACCAATCCGAACGCGGCCAACACGGTCATCACCAACGACGATCTGACGGGTCTTTCGGCGGGGAAGCATGGGTGAACGCACTATAGCTTCGGGGAGTGCGCTCCGGGCCTTGGTACTTGCACCACAGAGGACACA
>JBGAQH010000007.1:0-196095 GCA_044220875.1 Phycisphaerales bacterium
CCCTTGGCCACGACGTTCCACGAGCCGGGCTCGAACAGCCGCGGCGTGCCCGCGTGATCGATGGGCTTGCCGCTTGGATCCTCGCTATAGCACGGCCAGCAAACGCCGTACTGCCGCTCGATCTTCTCGTAGGTGATCCCCGAGTAGTCCGCGACGCCGCCCTGGCTGGCGGTGCGGAGTTCGTCGAAGATCGCGCGCGGCTCGGTGAACGTGAACCCCGTTGGTCGATCCAGCGCACCGGCGATGTCTTGGACAATCCGCCAGTCCTGCCGGGCATCCCCGGGGCAGTCCACCGCCTTGTTGATCTTGATGACCTTTCCCTCGATCTGCGTGACCACGCCCTCGTCCTCTTCCTGGAGGGAGCCGGGCAGCACGATGTCCGCATGCCGCGCCGTCTCGTTCATGAAGAAGTCGATGGCGACGTAGAACTCGAGCTTGCCGAGGGCACGGGCGATGAAGTTGTTGTCCGGGAGGGAGACAACTGGGTTGAAGCAGAGCGAGATCAGGCCCTTGATCTCGCCATTGTCGATCTTGCGGAACATTTCGTAGCAATCGACGCCGGGGCCGGGCATGTCCGGTTCGGCGATGCCCCAGATCTTGGCGATGTGGGCACGGTCGACCGGGTTGGAGATATCCCGCCAGCCAGGCAACTGGTCGCACTTCTGCCCGTGTTCGCGGCCGCCCTGGCCGTTGGCCTGGCCGGTGATGGTGCCGTATCCACACCCCTCGCGCCCGATACGCCCGGAGGCCAGCACCATGGTGCTCGATCCCGCGGGCGTGCATGAGGAAGCTGGACTTGGCCGTGCCCCACCATTCCGCCGCCTGACGGATCAGCCGCTCGGGGATACCGGTTACCTCGGCGGTCTTGGCGGGGTTCCAGGAAGCCACGTGCTCGGCAACCTTGTCGAAGCCAACGGTGAACTGCTCGATGAAGGGCCTGTCGATCCACCCCTTCTCGATCATCAGGTGGAGCACGCCGTTGAACAGGGCGATGTCACGCCCCGGTTTGACCGGCAGGAACAGGTCGCAGGTGCGGGCCAGCGGTGTGATCCGGGGATCGACGACGATGATCCGCGCGCCGTTCTCGCGGGCCTGCCAGACATACTCGGTCGTGATGGGAGCGCACTCGGCGACGTTGGCCCCGCTGATCCAGATGAGCTCGGCCTTGGGAATGTCGCTCCACGGGTTCGCGGCCCGGTCGATGCCGAACGCCTTCTTGTTCCCAGCCCCGGCGCTCACCATGCACAGTCGGCCGTTGTAGTCGATGTAGGGAGTCTTGAGGCACACCCGGGCGAACTTGCCCATCAAGTAGGCCTTCTCGACCGTGAGGCTCGCACCGCTCAGCACGCCCATCGCCGAGTTGCCGTAGGTCTTCTGGATGCGACCGATCTCGGTGGCGACGCGTGCGATCGCCTCCTGGTAGCCCATCGGGCTGAAACCCTCGGGGACCGAGGTGTCCCGCTTGAACGCCGTGAGCAACCGATCCGGATGAGCCCCCTGAAGGTAGCGTTTGACACCCTTCGGACAAAGCATGCCTCGGTTGAAGGGAAAGTCGTACCACGGCTCGAAGCCCGTGACGACGTTGTCCTTGACCTTGAGCTGAATGCCGCACTGCTGACCGCAGAAGCAGCAGTGCGTCTTGACAAGCCGGTCTGGCTGGGCGTCGGTGGCCAATCGCACGGGGCTGGAACGGTTCAGGTGCGGCCCGAAGCGGTCGAGGATCGGCAGGAGGTTTGAAGGAGGGTTGGACATGAGAATCCTTCTGGTCGATCAAGCGCGCTCGGTCGTCGTCGCCGGGGCCGACGCGGCCTCCATCATCGCCGCAACATCCACGATCCCGGGGCGATTCGTCACCTCGCGGCCCCGACCGGCCTGCCACAAGCGGCCTTGCGCCAACGCCATGCTGAGCCGGCGGCAGCGCGGGCAGATGTACTGGTAGTGGTTGACCGCGTCTTCGCCCACCCCTTGCATCTCGTAGGAGTACCCAAGCTCGCGCTCGACCCGGATGAGGTCTTCAACGTGCACCTTTGAGGCGAACGGCTGCGCGCAGTTCCGGCAAACAGCCTGCTCGCCCGCTCTACCAGCGTCCTTGTAGAACGACACACCGAGCTGCGCCGGGCGCTGGAAGATGTGGAAAAACTTACCGAAAGGCAGCCACAAGAGCGTGAAGATGACGCACGCGGCGTGCACAATCGCCAGGAAGTCGTAAGCGTACCCCTTCATCCATGTGTAGCTCGCGGTCAGCATCAGCCCGGTGATGCTGACCGCGAAGAGGAGGATGAGCGGCAGGAAGTCCTCGCCGAACTGCTGCACGGCCTCGGCGCCGCGATCACGCATTCGCCGCCGCATCGCGATCATCACCCCCGCGATCACCAGGAACGAGGCCCACACCAGGCCGTGGAAGATCAACCCGCCGACCATGCTCTCGATCCGGAAGCTGAACGTCGGGAATCCGAAGACATACACGCGGTAGCGCTCGAAGTCGTCAGCGGGCGTCTGAAAGTGGATCCACCCGAAGACCAGCGGGAACGTGATCGCAGCTGCCAGCAGGCAGCCCCACATGATGAGCCAGTGGGCGGCCCAGCGGGGCCGGCTGCGCCGGAAGATGAAGTTGTTGAGCGCAAAGACGCCGACGACACGCTTGGGCCAGGCAGCGAGGTTGATGAGCAGCCGGTCACGGGAGAAGAACGCCTGCCAGCCTCGTCGCCAGTAGAGTGCCGTCGGCGGACGCTGAAGCCACATGGAGTAGCGATACGTGATCCCAAACACTGCAAACAGCGTGGCGAATGTGTAGCCAACGAGCGCCGCGTCGAAGTGGGCGAGGTTGCGGGAGCCGATGGCGATCAGCGCCGCCACCAAGAGCGTCGCCACAACACCTCGTGCACCTGCGCGGACCGTCTCTCGACTCAAGGCTGGCATCGTCACCTCGCAACCTGATTGGCCCGGAGCCTACTTCCAGGAATGCGAGAGTGTATTCCGGGCCCTTCGCACGCGCGCACTGGACCGGAGGGTGTGGGAAGATCTTGGAGTCGATCAGGTACGAACGTGCGTCGCGGCGCCGCCGGCACCACAGAAACACCGCGCACGAAGGGGAAGATCTAACCCGCGATCACGCGAATTTAGTCGAACGGTACACTCGGACGACTGGCGGTTCCTGGAGCAGGCCGCGCCATTCCGCCAGTAGCGCTTTCATGTGCTCGTCCTCGGCGACCCGGCGCTGGTCGAGTTCAAAGACGGATTCGTCCACGTACTCAACGCGCTCGATGTACCGGCCGGGCCGTTGATCGTCTCGGAGAAGGGTGACCCTTATGCCGCCTGGTTCTTCGTAGAAGGGTACCGCCCTCCGCAGAAACGCCAAGAAGTCAGCGAGCCGCGGCTCCGAGATGCTGATCTCGAGGTCTAGCACGACATCGACGGGACTGTCCATACCGGCGAGCGTAGGAGACTTGCCATCAGCTAGATTGAGAACGTCCCCGTCCCCCCGCCGCTGGAACTCGACCAGCTCATGCTGCCTGAGCCACTGCCTGATGAGGAAGACGACCCGGATGTTGAGCCAGAGGTCGAGAACGAGGACGAGCCGCTCGACTTGCTCCCGGACGACGAGCCGCTGCTGGAGGAGCCGCTGCTCGATCCAGACATGGACCCCGATCCCGAGCCGGAGCCGGACCCACTTCCGGAGCCGGAACCTGATCCCGACGACGCGCTGCCCGAGCCGGAACTCTGGGCGGTCGCGGGCATGTCGTTGTGGACCCAGACACCCTCGGCCAGAAGCGTGTTGGTGCCGGGGATGTGGATAGCCACAGTGCGGGTCGGCGCATCAACGCGGACGACGGACTCGACCTCCTCCTCGTTCATGTGCTCATCGATCAGGAAATCGCCCGGCTGGATGAACTCGGCGGACGCGAAGCCCCACTCGTCGCCGCGGCGGATCATGAACGGGTGCTCGGGCGTCGCCTTCAGGCGGCGGTTGATGACCATGAAGCCGTGGTGCTCGCCAAGGTGGATGCTCGCCACGCGCGCCGCGACGGGCGTCGCGCCGTGCAGTCCGTGGTGCGAGAGCCAGTTGTACTGGGCGCGGTAGGGCACATCGACCTCGAGGCCGGGGACCTGGATGGATGCGATTCGGTCGCCGGGCTTGAGGTTCTCGATGGGCGTGAGGCGGCCGTCCTCCAGCCGCACGAGTGTGCCGAAGAGGAGGCAGTTGCCGCTGCTTCCGCCACCGCCGCTGGACCCACCACCACCCGATGATCCGCCGCCGCCACTCGATCCGCCTCCACCGGAGGAGCCACCGCCGCCCGAGGAACCTCCACCGGACGACCCGCCACCCGAGGAACCGCCTGAGGATGCGCCCGACGACGCCCCTGAGCTCATCCCGCTGCTCGCGCCTGATGAGGCGCCGCTGGACATCCCGCTGCTCTGGCCGCTGCTGCCCGAGCCGGATGAGCCCGACCCGCTCGATGATCCTGATCCGCTCGAAGAACTAGACCCAGAGCCGCTGCTGGAAGACCCGCTCGATGACGACCCCGAGGAGGACGAGCCGCTCGACGACATCGATCCCGAAGAAGAACTCCCGGAGGATGGAGAGCCGCTGCTCGAACCCGATGACCCTGAAGACATGGAATCGCTCGACCCGCTGCTGGACGGCGTATGCGTCGTGCCGGAGGTGTTGCTCGTGAAGGCGCCGGTGGTGTAGAACGTGAGCGTGGGCGTTCCGCTCGGCCCGGTCGTGTAGATGACATCTCCGGTCGTCGAGTAGCTCGATGGCATGCTCGGCGTGCTGGTCGGCGTCGAGTAGGTGCTCTCGGGCGTCGATCCCGAGGGCGTGGAGTAGTTGCTCGACCCGCCGCCCGTGGGCGGGCGACCCGTCGCCCACACGGGGATGTATAAGTAGTATCGGGTCGGGCCGTCACTCATCGGGCGGCCTCCTGCGCTCCCACGGCGGGCTTGGGATTCGGCTCGTACCAGCCCTGCGTGCTCACCGGCTTGCCGCACTCGGCGGACGCGGCCTTCACCGCCGCCCCAAAGTCCAGGCGATCGAACGCCTGGAGTTCGCTGCCCGGGGAGCAGTTGATCACGCGAAACCGGTGCTTGTCGAAGTGCGGACGCAGCGCCTCGAAGCGGCGGGCCAGCGAGTCGTACAGGACGTTGTTGTGCCGGATGGCGTTCGGGGCGCGGTGCTCGTCGAACGCGTACTTGCGGTCGGTCGCCATCTTGAAGTCGCAGCCGAGCAGGTACACCGTGCCAAAGCCCAGGTGGTGGAGCAGGCGCAGCGCCACGAGCATGACGCTCCGCTTGCCCGTGATCCCGAGCGAGTCCGCGTGCTTGGCATCGTTCCCCCACGGGACCGAGTCGCCCGTCAGGAACCGCTCATGATCGAAATGGTCCGCGCGGCGGAAGAACAGCACGCTCGGCATCTGCCGGACGCGAAAGGCGCTGTTGCGCATGGTGCCGTCGGGGTTCTGGATGCGGAGGCGCTTGTCCCAACAGCACGTCGGCACGAACTTCAGGATGCCCGGGTCTTTCCAGCCGGTATCGATGAAGCGGCCCGGATCGTCCACGCACGTCCAGAGCGTCGGCCGATGCACGGACCAGGAGTTGTTCACTCCCATCGTGACGATGCCGCGCTTGTTGAGCTGCGTGAGGTCAACCTGCGTGAGCGACGGCCCCGATAAAATCAGGAACGCCGAACGCCCGCGGTAGAAACCCCCGAGCGACACGGAGTCGAAGTCGGCGGTGTAGAGGCGCAGGCCGTCCCGCGCGGGCTTCCGCGCCTTGAGCCCCGCCTGAAGCGCCGCGATGTCCGACTGGTTCTCACGCACAGCCACACCCCCCACGGCCCTCCTTGGCCGCAAACCGCCCGACGATGTACCGACCCTCGGCCTTCGGTGCCGTCACGGTGCCGACGCGGTCGATCCGCTCCAGCCACCACGCCAGCGGTCGCACGGTCGGATGCAGACCCTCGCCGGCGACGGTGGTGCGGCTCGGGCGCGTGCAGATCGAGAACACGAAGTGCGCCTTGGGGCGGCCGACACGCCGCATCTCCGCGAGCACCGCGTCCACATCCTCCGGGAGTAGGTGCTCCAGGGCGTCGAAGCTCGTCACCACGTCGGCAACTCCGTCGAGCAGGCCGGTCTTGTGCATGGCCCGCGGGAGGTCCGCCTCGGGGAACGCGAAGTCGATACCGAGCCCGTCGATGCCGATCCGCCGCAGCGCGCCGATGAAGTCGTTTCGCCCGCACCCGAAGTCCACCACGAAGCGGGGCTTCAGCCGCTGCACCATCAGGAAAGCCGCTGCGCCGTGGTTGGTCGCGCCGTAACCCATGCCGGGCGCGGCGGGCCGCGCGGCGAGCGCGACGTACTTCTTCCGCTCGTGCTCGCGGCGGGCGTCGACGGTCGGCTTGATTGGGGCGGGAGTTGTGGTCATGCGCCTCCCTCGATGTAGATGTTGAACTTGCGATCTTCGTCGGCCGGGTCGGCGATCTCGATGAGGCTCATCGCCTCGAACACCCACACCGGCCTGCCCTTGCTGTTGCGCTCACAGGTGAGCTGCACGCAGACACCCTCGGGGATCGGCACGAGCCTGGGCTTGAGCGACCGTGCGGGCGGGCATTTGGGGAGCACGCCCGGCAACTCGCACACCGGCCCGAGACCCAGCAACCCACCGAAGCCGGACCCGGCGTCGAAGTTGTTCATGTGGTGGGCCTCGAAGCGGTTAATCGCGAGCCGCGTCGGGTCCTCGCCGCCACCGGCCAGTTGCGACGAAAGGCCCTCGGGCACGGGGACATAGCGGAGGTAGGTGTCGCTGCCGGGGTCGCCGTCGATCCGGGCCTCGACCCACGGATAGCGCCAGCGGTTGTTCTCGGTGGGGATGGGTTGTGCCGCCCCGAGGATCGCCGTGACGCGGCCGGGCGAAGGCTGGCCCATCTCGATCACGGCCCACTTCTCGCCGGTGCCCTCTTCCTTCCACAGGATCGGGATGCCGCCCAGGGGCGTGCTGGCCAGCACGGTCTCCTCGGGAGCCAGCTCGCAGGTCGTGTCCGTCTCGTTGGTGATGAAGACCCGCGCAGGCGTCACGCCCTTGAGCACGCACCGTCCGAGGTCGCCCGGCTTGATCGGTTGTAGCGCCAGCACGAACGAGAGCGATGGGGACTCGTCGGTGGCAATCTCCCCGGTCAACGGGGTGCGGCTGTGGAACGTCCGCTCCTGGTCCTCGTTGTCCGGCTGCACGAGCACGCCGGTGATGGCCAGCGCGTGGTACGGCTCGATGTCATCTTCGGAGTCGTTACGCACGAGCACGATGCCGCGCTGCGCGGGTTCGAGCGCCGATCCGGCGTTGGAGTTCTGCTCCCGCCGGCGCAGATCGACCGCCGCATCGACGAAGGCGTTGTACGCCGCCGCGGGAATGCGGAGGGGTTGACCGGACCGGACTTTGCGGAACACGTCGCCCATGCGTCTCCTCGTGGGGGGTCAGATCCCCAATCCGGCGAAGTTGCCCTCGTCGTACACGCGCTCGACATACGCCGCGACCGGGCGCTTCACGATCGCGTGCGACCCGGTGTCCTCCTGGTCGGCGTACCGCACCCACAGGTACTCCCAGCCCTTCTTGCTGATGCCGCTGATGTCGCCGACGGAGATGCCGCTCGCATTGGGGCTGGCTGCGAAACGGAAGGTGATCTCCCAGTCGTCTTCGGGGTCGGTACCGCGCCGCGCGCCCGATGCCCCGAGGAACAGGACCTCGCCCGCCTGAAACCCCTTGAACGCGCCGGAGTTCACCTTGCCGGTGAGCGTGAAGAGGGTGCCCTTGTAGGACGTCGTCACCTGGTCGTTGGTGAAGTAATGCGTCTCGGAGAACTGAAACACCGGGACGGTGATATCCACGCCCTCAACGCCGTCGGCGGTAACGCCGATCGCGCCGCCGAAGTCTGGGGCCGACGAGCCCGAGGGCGCGTGCGAAGACACCGTGTCCTTGCTCTGGGTGATGTGCTGCGTGCCGCCGCCGGTGTCGAAGGAGAAGATGCTCTCGCCGGGCTCCGGGAGCGATCCGCCCTGGGCCTTCCCGTACCGGACCACCGCCTCCCACAGCTCATCGCCGACCGGCTCGACGGAGGTGGATTGCCGGGGGTGGCCGTCATAGGTCGCGGGGCTGGTCGTCTCGGCCGCGTTGCGAGCCGCGAGGTCGTCGTTGGTCCCGCGCACGGTGTAGACCAGCTCCGCCGAAGGGTTGTCGCCCTTGGTGGACTTGCGGCTCTCGAACTTCTCCGTCACCGTGATCGCCACGAACGACTCTCCTTATGCGAACGTCAGCCCGCCGCTCTGCGCGGCGTCGGCCAGACGCTTGGTGTGCTTGGCGGTCTGCTCGGTCGCGCGGGCGGTGCGCTCGGCGGCACCGCCATCGGACTCCAGCCCTTGCGCAGCGCGGGCGTTGAACGTGCCCCGAACGCTGATTCCCTTGCCGATGACCTCGCCGAGCCCCGCGAGGCGGTCCTCGAACTCGGCCATCAGGTCGCGCGGTGTGCGAGCAGCCCCGCGCTCGGCGTCCGTCGTTTCACGCTTCTGGCGGGCTTGCTCGATGGCGTCGGCGAGCTTCTGCTTCGCGGCATCCAGCGCCGCTTGCGACTCCGCGAGCCCCGCCTCCGTGTTCGCCTTGAGCGCGGCCTGGGCCTCCTCAAAGTCACGACCAATCCCGGCGAGGGTTGCCTCGTGCAAGGCGGCGGCCTGATCGCGCTCGGCGGTGCGCTGTCCCTCGCGCTCGGCCACCTGCCGCTGGGCCGCGCTTTCCAGTTCCGCCAAGCGGGATTCGAGTTGATCATCGACGGCCCTCTTCGCGGCGTCCACGTCGAGTCCGGAGTCGAACAGCCCCTGGATCTCCAGCATCCGCTTGGCGACCCATGACGTTGCCGACTCCCAGACCTGCTGAAAGCCGGTGGTGAAGTTGGTCCAGGTCTTGGAAAGGAACGACGTGGTCTCGATCCACGCGATCTCAAGGGCGTGGAAGACGATCTCCGCGGCGGCGAGCGCGCCGTACCACATGCCATAGGCAGTGGAGACGAAGAACTCCTTGGCCTCCAGCCAGACCTTGTTGAGCGCGGCGACGCCTTGCTGCCAGACCACTTTGAGGGAGAGCCACAGGATCTCGGCCGCCAGTGCGATGTCGCCCGCGGCCAGGGCATCGGAGATGCCGCCGACGACCTTGCTGACCCAGTCGCGCAGGCGCGTGAACTGCTCGCCGAGCCAGGCGACGGCCTCGCCGCCGACGCCGGTGGTGACGAGGAGTACGCCGCCGAGCGCCACGATCGCGGCGATCGCCAACCCGACCGGCGACAGGATCGCCGCGATGGCCGCACCGATCAGGCCGAATGCTGCACCGATGCCGCCGATCACACCCGCGACGATGCCGAGGGTCGCGCCAATGCCCGAGACGATGTACCCCAGCGCGACGATAGCGACCCCCGCCACGGCGACGGCGGCGGCGATCTTGAGCGCCCACACGACCATGTCCCGGTTCGCCTTGATCCAGGTTGTGACGCTCACGACGATGCGGGTGATCCGCTCCGCGAGGTCCTTGAGCGTCGGCGCGAGCGCGCCGCCGATGGTGAACACACCCTGTTTGAGCACCTTCCAGAGGGTGCCGAGCGCGTCATTGAGCGCGGCGGCGTCGCGGGCGGTCTCGGTGCTAACGGTGAGGCCGAGGCGCCGGGCCTCCTCCTGCATCGCCTCGATGCCAGCCGCACCGTCCGCCATGAGCGGCAGCAGTTTGGTCCCGGCCTTGCCGAAGACCTCCATCGCCAGCGCAGCGCGGAGCGCGGGGTCGCGCACCTGGGAGATGCGCTCAGCGAGGATTTTGAACTGTTCGTCCGGGGAGAGGCTCGCCAGTTGGGCGGCACTGAGCCCGAGCCGGCCGAGCGCGTCGCCCGCGGATGCCGACCCCTGCGCTGCGCCCGCCAGCGTCCGCTGCATGTTGCGGAGCCCGGACTCGAGCGTCTCCAGGTCCGTGCCGGAGAGGTCGGCCGCAAATCCCAGCTCAGAGAGGGCCTCCACGCTCACGCCGGTCCGCTGGCTCATCTTGTCGAGCATGTCGCCCGTGTCAGAGAAGGCCTTCGCCGTGCCGAGCAGCGCCGCGACCGCTGTCGCGCCGATCCCCGCGAGCCGCGTGCCCACCGACCTGAGGCCAGCCCCAAAGGCATCGAGCTGCTTCTGGGCGCGGCGAAGCCCGGCGGTGAGCTTGTCGCTCACGCCGAGTTCGACGAACGCCCGTCCAGCCCGGATGCCCTGCGTGTCGGCCACCGATCAGGCTCCCTTCCGAATGGAGTTCCGCCACAGCAACGGCAACTTCGGCCGCTCCTGCTCCAGCGCCGGGGCCATGTACGGCCGCGCGGCGATCTTGACCTTCTGCGACGTGAGCCTCCCGCCCTTGCGCCGTAACACGATCGTGTCGCCGCCGTACTCCAGCACCTTGGGGGCGACGCTCTTCTTGAACCCCACGGGGCCGACGACCACGGAGTCTGCCGCTTTGTCGTACCCGAAGAGGATGAGTCGGCGCAGGCTCCCCTCGTGCGAGTGGGGAGGCTTGCCCGCGGGCGAGGAGCCCTTGCGCTTGCGGATGCTCGTGCGGGCAGCCGTGCGGATAAACGCGCCGGCCTTGCTGAGCACCTTCCGCTTGACCCCATCGACCGCGCGGACGACCGCCGCGCGGTCGAAGAACATGTCCTTGATCCGGATGGTGATCACACGCCGCTCCCGCCCGCGGGCGTACCGCCAGCGAGGCCGCTGCCCTTCTCCAGACCCTTGTTGAAGGACGCTTCCTTCTCCTTGCGGAGACGGCCTGACCCGATGAACAGGCCGACGATCCCGGTAAGTGCCGGCAGTGCCGGGCCGAGGACCGGAAGGCCCGCCACTGTGGGCCCGACGGTGTCGAGGGCGGACAGTGTGAGCTGGCTGAACAGGCCGCGGAGCTCGCCGGCCTTCTCGATGTTGCCCTTCCACTGCGCACCGGTCGTCTGCGTCTGGTTGAACCAGTTCTGGTACTCGACCTCGGCCTCGTTCAGGCTGAGCGTGGACGGCAGCCCCGTGGTCTGCTGGATGGTGTTGGGTGTCTTGACCTTCACGAGGTCGCCCAGGTCGAAGCCCGCGCACGATGTGAGCACGAGCGCCATGAGCAGCAGGCCGACGATGCACACGTAATGGCGGGTGGAAAGCGAGCTGAAGAACTTCATCCGTGAGCCTCCTGCGGCATGGGGGGGAGCTTGCCGTCTATGAACACGTCCTTGAGGACCGACACGCCAACCTTGATGGGTCGCTGGCGCTTGGCGAAGGGGTCGAAGTCGCTGGGGTTGAGTCGGCGGGATCGCTTGGGGTCGCGGTGGATGTTGGCGACGAGCGCCATGACGGCGGAGGCGATCGACCAGTCGTGGCGCTGCCTGCCGTCGAGCATCGCCACCAGATCGCGGAGGGTCAGGGGGCCGGGGTCGATGCCGAGGATTCCGGCGCACTGGTGGACGAGCTTCCAGCAGTCGGATCCTCGGACAGCAGCCGGTCCGCCAGCCGATCCAGTTCGCCGCTGTCCAGCTTCTTCTCCACCAGGTCCCGCGCCCGGTCCATCACCTTCCGCGTGGCCTGGAGCACCCGCCCGAGGTTGGCCCGGTCCCTCGGGCTCGGGCAGAAACCCACGAGTTCCTCCAGTACCGCCGTCGTCGCTGCTTCGATGGCGTCGCCCGCCATCGCCTTGCCGAACTCCTCATCCGAGACGCTGCGTGCATCCGCTTCAGGCTTGCAGATCGCGTAGACCACATCGCAGAGCAGCACGGGATCGCGGATCAGCTTCTCGATCAGCGTCCCCTCGATGACCTGCATGAGGTCCTCGCCGGTGAGGCCTCGCACGCGCTTGATGGCGGTGACGTTGATCTCCACCGACCACTGCCGCCCCTGGTTGTCCTTGAATGACCGCATCCGTGCCTCCGTGAATCAGGCCCCAACAGCAATCCGACGCCAATCCGACAGCGATCCGACAGACTCAGCCACCGATCCATGAAGGCGCCGTCGCGGAGTACGTCACCTTCGCAGTGACCGAAACGGTGATTGCCTCCTCCAGCGCCTCGTTCCGCGAGAAGTTGGTGATGGAGAAGTCCGCCTGCAGACCCTGCCCGCTGGTCTCGTCGAGGATCTGGAAGCCGATGGGGTCGTTGCCGAAGAACGCGTTCTTGATGGCGGTGAACCCGGCGTCCGCCGTGTCCCAGACCATCTCAAACTCGACGCTGGCTTCCTTGAGCGTGGCAACCGTCGCTCGCCAGCCGCTGTTGGCGCGGGTCGTCACGTCCGCTTCGCCCGCTTCCAGGTTCAGCGTCACGTCCCGAGTGTTGCCCAGGACCACCCATGCCCCGCCGCCGGCCTGACCGCCGACCTTGTAGAGCAGCTTCGCTTCCATGCCGAGTTTGATCGCCATTGTTGTTCTCCTGCTCTATCCAGCCGTGTGGCCGACTACGAACGCCACCTCACCCGCCTTGCTCCGAACGAAGATGTCCGCCAGGTTGACCTGCTCGAACGGGATCTGCACGCCCGCCGGGACCGGGATCTCCACGCCCTTGCCATCGGAGAGCGTCATGGCCTGCGTGTTCGTGTGAGCCGCCATAAGCGTGAACGTCGCGACGAGAGGCGCATCCGAGAGGGGCTTGTCGCCCTCCTCGAGTTCCACCTTGATGAACACGACGTTCCGCACGGCTACCTCCGCACCCGGTATGTGACGCTCAACACGCTCGTGAACACCCGGTGCTGTTCCAGCGACTCGCTCGACACGACCGGCTCGTGCGCGATCCCGACCCACGCGGCGTCGGGCGCATCGGGCAGACGCTTCAACCGGACGTGGTCGGCGATGGCCTCGACGAGATCGAGCAGCCCATCGATCTCGGCCTGTTCACCTTCGGCGGGCAGCTTCTTCTGCACACCCACATCGATCACGCACTCGAAGGTGCTGCTGTCGCGGGTCGGCGAGCGCCTCGTGCCGCGTCGTCACCAGCCAGGCGACGTAGCGGAATAAATCGACCCGGCCCGCATCGCCGTCGGCGGCGACACGGAATCCCGCGCGCGTTCGGTGACGGTGGAGCTGCCGCTCGCTGATCACCTCACCTAGCGGCGTGCTGTTGAGGAGCCGCGCAAGCTCACCCGGCTTGAGTTGGCGTGGGTCAATCGCCACCGCCACCCCCTCGACCCTCGGCCTGCGCGTTCATCTCCCGCACCAGCCATGCGGCGTAGTGCACGAGATTGATCGTGCCGTCCGCGTTCGTCGGCGCGCCCGCGTCGAGATCCGCGCGCAGCATCTCCTCCGTCACGGCCTTCCCGCCCAGACGCGTGAGCACCCGCGCGGCATCGGTCACCGGCAGCGCGGCCGGGTTCAGCCGGGACATTCCCTGCCCGGCGGCATGTGCGGCATGGGGATCGGGACTAGGCGCGTGTTCGGGAGTCATCGCGGACCTCCCGCGCGGAGTTGCCCACATGCGGCGCGAACTTGCCCACATGTCGCCGAATGACGGCGAAACCGCTGCGGTTTGCCTTGCCTCGTGGCGGATGTCATGGCTTCATGTGTCACAACGCGGGTCGCCTCCCAACCACACCCGCGACGGAGACCAAGACGATGAACGCCCCGCAGAACAGCAAGAAGAACGCCAGGCCGAGCCTCGACGGGATCAGCAAGCGGAAGGCGCTCGACGCCGAGATGGAGTGGGCCAAGGTCGAGTTGCTGCTCGAAACGCTCGACACCCGCAAGAGCGACAGCCTCGACTTCCACGAGATCCCGGTGTGGTCGATCCGCGACCTGGTCCACCACGCCTTCGAGGCCGGATACCACGAAGGCCTGCACACCGGCTACCGCCAAGGCCGGAGCGACGCGGCACGAGAGGCCGCCCGCGAGGAGGCCCCGACAAGCCCGCGGAATCCTGAACTGCCCGCCCCCTGAAGCCCGCGAAACGCGGGCTTCGTTGTTTACCAGAGCACCCCATCGCATAGGAGCACATAGATGAACGCACGCAAGCACAACCCGAAGCCGGTTTCCCCGCAACCCACCGCCGCCGAGATGTACGCCTCCCGGCGCAACGACATCGCACGCCTGCTGGACGTCGTCCAGATGGAACTGGACAAGCACGCCGACCGCGCCAAGGCCGACGCGCGGAACTGGGGGCTGACGGGCGACCTCGGGAAGGTCCGCGAAGACCTGATCAACCTGGTCGGGTTCATGAGCGGGATGGACCCCGAGCAGGTCATCGAGTTCCTGAACGAGGCCGAGTGAACAAGGAGCACACCCATGAACATCAAGCACATCGTGATCGTGGGGGCCGACGAGAGCGTGAAGATCTCCCGCACCGACGCGGGAGCGCAGGTCAGCGTCGAACGCTTCACCCGCCGCGACGGAGTGCACGACCACATCATTGCCGAGTTCGGCCGCGATGAGCCGCGCAAGGAGCGCTACGCGAAGGCCCTGGAGGTCGCGAAGTTCGTGTACGGCAAAGACCGCCAAGGCCGGGCTGCCGCCACCAACTCGATGGTCCACGACGTGCTCAACGAGATCGAGCGCGTCGCGGGCTGCTGATCCGAACCACGCGGCGTCGCGGGGAACCGCGACCGCCACGCTTCCCCGCCGCAGCGTGCGGCGGGGTTCCCAACCACCGTTCTGGAGATGACAATGAGTACGAAGACCAAGAAGAGCCCGAAGACCCGCACGCCCGCCAAGTCCAAGAGCGCCGCCCGCGCCGATGGGGCGGCCAAGACCGAACGCCTCCGCAAGGCGGCGCTCGCCGAGATCAAGGACCGCTTGGACGGGAAGCCCGCCGAGCCCGCCAAGGTCAAGGGCGAGAAGGCCGCGAAGACGCCCAAGTCGCCGAAGGCTCCGACGCCCGTCAAGCCCAAGCGGGTCAGCGCCCTCGACGCGGCAGCCCAGGTACTCGCCGCCAGCGAGGTGCCGATGCGGGCCAAGGAGATGATCGCCGCGATGGAGGCCAAGGGCCTCTGGAAGAGCCCGGGCGGGAAGACGCCGGAGGCCACGCTCTACGCCGCCATCATCCGCGAGATCGCCGCCAAGGGCAGCGCCGCACGCTTCAAGAAGCACGAGCGCGGCGTGTTTGTGGCGGGGAAGGGGGCCTGAGCCATGACCGCGACGCCCGCACCCGACCGCGAAGCGCAACTCGAGGCCGTGCTCCAGGCCGCGCTCTACCTGCTCGGCGCACGCCAAGACCAGATGCTCACCATCGAGGAGTGGACGGATCTCGCGCGTGCGGTCGCCGCCTGCCAGGAGCGCAAGACCGCCGACTACCTGACCGAGCACGACCTCGAAGACATCGCCGAGCGCTACGCCCTTGAGTGGGACGAAGCGACCGACGGCCCGCTCCCCCCCGCCTCCAACCTCGACGAGTGAGGCGAGCATCACGCCCTGCTCCCAGCCGCGACGCTCGTCGCGGCTTTCTCTTCGGCCACAGCGCTTGAGCCAATCCGCTCCGCCTTGCGACCCGTGAACTTCTCCCATCGCTGCACGATGACATCGCAGTAGAGCGGATCGAGTTCCATCAAGAACGCCCGCCGCCCAGTCATCTCAGCGCCGATGAGCGTGCTGCCGCTCCCGCCGAACAGGTCGAGCACGTTCTCGGCCGGCCGCGATGAATAGTCGATCGCCCGCCGCGCCAGTTCCACGGGCTTCTCGGTGAGGTGGACCATGCTCTGCGGGTTCACCTTCTTGATGCTCCATGTGTCCGGCACGTTGTTCGGCCCGAAGAAGCGGTGCGCCGCGCCCTCTTTCCAGCCGTAAAAGCACCACTCGTGGTTGCCCATGAAGTCCTTGCGCGTCAGGACCGGGTGTTCCTTGACCCAGATCACCGCCTGCGAGAAGTACAGCTCCATCGCCTTGAGCACTGGGGGGTAGTTGGCGCAGTTGGCGTAGCCGCCCCAGATGTAGAACCCCCCGCCGGGGATCAACACGCGGGCGATGTTCCCGAACCACGCCGCGAGCAGGCGGTCGAACTCCTGATCCGACACGAAGTCGTTGGCCAGCGGCCGGTCCTTGGCCCGCAGCTTCTTGTGCGTCGGCTTGGACTTCTCGGGGTAGCGGTGCAGGTCAGCCGACTGCTGGTCGCCGGCGCTCGCGTCCTTGCGCTGCGTGGCCGTGAACGACGACAGTCCGGCCGCGATCGCGTTGTTGCTCCGCGGTTCGACTTTCACGTTGTACGGCGGATCGGTGTTGACCAGATGGATGGGCTGGCCATCGAGCAGACGATCCAGATCCTCCGGCTTGGAGGAGTCGCCGCACATGAGCCTGTGGTTGCCCAGCACCCAGATGTCGCCGGGGACCGTCGTCGCGGCGTCGGGCGGCGCAGGCACGTCGTCAGGGTCGACGAGCCCTTCGTTGCCGGCGGGAGCCATGATCGCCGCGAGGTCCTCGGCGCTGAAGCCCAGCACCGCCAGATCGAAGTCGACGCCCTTGAGGTCCGACAGTTCGATGGGGAGGAGTTCCATGTCCCACGAGGTCAGGGACGCGACCTTGTTGTCGGCGATGCGCAGCGCTTTGACCTGCTCCGGCGTGAGGTCGTCGGCGCGGATCGTCGGCACCTCCTTCAGCCCGAGCGTCCGCGCGGCGCGGAGCCGGGTGTGGCCGGCGATGATGACGCCGTCGCCGTCGATCAGGATCGGAATCTTGAAGCCGAAAGCCTGGATCGACTTGGCAACCGCATCGATGGCGGCGTCGCTGATGGTGCGGGGGTTGCGGTCGTACTCCTTGACCGCGTCGATGGGGAGCATCTCGATGTTCACGGCGATCTCCGTCGAGGCGCGCGGCGGCATGCGCCGGCGCGGGGGCGTAATGGCCCGCGGCACACGCCGACGGGTCCGGGGATCGCTCAGTCGCTGGATCGCTCGGGCGACGGGCCCGTCCGGGGCGGCTCATCCGCCCGATTCCCCACCGCTACGGGCCACGCCCGTTGGCCACGGGTTCGCCCACGTTGGCCCACGTCGCGTTCCTGGCGGCGGGGCGTACCAACCCCGCCACCCGCCCGTCCCCCGCTCGGACCTGCGAAACAAACTCTGTCGCCAAGCGCGGCTGTTCCCGCGGGATCTCGGGCCGATCCGGGCGGGGAAGTACCTAACTCCGCGCCGGTCCCGACCGCCCGCCCCGGTTGTGGCCGCCCACGTTGGCGTCAGTGGCGTCCGGCCGCGCGGTGGGACGGTCGTCGCCCCGGGAGTTGCGGCCGCCACGTGGGCCAACGTCGCGGGTCGGCCGCGAGCCATGACGCATGACGCGTATGACACGGGGAAACAGGACTTTTGCATGCGCGTGCGTGTGCGCGTGCGCACGCACGCGCTACGCGAAGGAAGGCGGAAACGTGTCATATGTGTCATGCGATGCGTAACCCACGCATCCGCAGACGCTTGACCCATGACACATCGCGATTCCGATGCGTCATGACGTGTCATGGATCGCGAAAACGTGTCATGCCGAGGCATCGAGCAGCCCTCCTTCGATCAGGCCGAGGCCGATCCATGACCGCTGACGCATGTCCCGGCGCTCGGCGAACCCGCGCTCGGAGAGCCGGATGCCGAGTCGTTTCTTGCTGATCGCGTGCTCGCCCGACTCCCGGCACCACCCTTCGTAGGCGGCGTACAGCTCGCTCTTGCCGACGCGGGCCCATTCGCCGACGACGCAGCACTCGTCGAGGAACGCAGCCAGCCGATCGCTCTCGCCGCGGTAGGCTTCGGTCGCGCTGGCCACCGCATGGGGCAGCCCGAGCCCGTCGCGCTGCCACTCGAGGCAGCCGCGCACCGCCCACGCGAGGATGCCGTCGCGCTCGCGCTGGAGCTTGTCGACGAGGTGCGGGTCCTTCTCCTCGTTCGGGATCGTCACCGCGAACGGGATGAGCCGCATGCGCCGCCAGATGCCGTCGTCGGTGCCCCGGATCGACGGCTTGTGGTTGCCGTAGATCCAGAGCTTGTGCGTCGGGTCGAACTCGATCGGCTCGCAGTAGAGCTTCCGGGCGACGATGCGGTCGGCCCCGGTGAGGTCCTTGACCTTGGCCTCGCCCATCCGCTGGTCCTCATCGAGCTCGGCGGTGACGGCCAGTCGAACGCCCCGCAGGCGAGCCATGTCGGGCGTCGCGCCTCCTCCGGACGCCCGATCCTGCTTCATGATCATCTCGGTCGGCGCCTTCTGGGCGTACTCGCCGAGGACGGCCAAGAGCGTCTGGATGAACACCGACTTGCCGTTCTGCCCGGTGCCGTGGAGGAAGAAGAGACACTGCTCGCCGACCTGGCCGGTGAGCGAGTAGCCGACGGCCCGCTGGATGTAGGCGATGAGGTCCTCGTCGCCGGCGAAGATGCGATCGAGGAACGTCTGCCAGAGCGTGGAGTCGGCGTCGGGATCGAACGAGGCCGGCGCGATCTTCGTGATGCCGTCGGATCGCTCGTGCGGTCGGAGCCTGCCCGTCGTCAGATCGATCGTCCCGTTGCGGACGTTGAGGAGCATGTGCCCGGCGTCGATCTGCGCGACCGACACCTTCACGCCCGGCTCCGACTGCGCCATGGTCAGCATGTCGCGGACACCGTGGACGCGTGCGGCCGAGACGTACTGCTTGCGGTAGGCCGACTCGATGGCCTCGAGCTCGTCGTCGGTCTTGCCCGCGTCCCGGGCCTCGTCGAGCGCCCGCTCCATCTCCTTGAGGATCAGCCGGGCCGTCTTCTTCGCCATCGCCTCGACGGCGGCCTGCGAGTCGAGCGACCAGCGCTTGCCGGTCCAGACGAGCCACGAGT
The DNA here is from genome assembly GCA_044220875.1 of Phycisphaerales bacterium. Taxonomy (GTDB): domain Bacteria; phylum Planctomycetota; class Phycisphaerae; order Phycisphaerales; family SM1A02; genus JAEUIT01. The sequence continues at coordinate 18,771 of JBGAQH010000007.1, forward strand.
CGAGCTCGTAGGAGAAGCGGACGTCTCGCCCGTGCTGGTCGACGAAGCGCTCGCCATTGCCGATTCCGTCGAGACGACGGAACTTCGGCACGGCGGCGACGCCATCATGGCCGTCCACTGCGTCGGCAGCCGGAGCCGACTTTGCTCCCGCCTCGTACCCACTGTCGAACGTGGCGCGAGTCTGATCGGGCTCCTCCGCCAGCAGTCCGCACAGGCGGGCGCCGAGCATGCAGAGTTCGGATGCTTCGGTACGCGGGACACGCTTCGATCCGAGTTCAAACGCCGCCTTGTTCAGCGCCTCGTTCCGTCCTGGCTGCCGGGCGAAGCCGCGCAGGAAGTGAAGCGTCGTGGTCGTCAGCTTCGCGGTCGGCGGCTTCGGGAGCGATGCGATGACGCACGACTCGAATGTGCCCGAGACGTAGGCATCGCCGCCATGTTCGTTCGGCTCGTTCGGGAGCCACGCCTGCGTGTTCTTCGTCGTCTTCGGAAAGACCTCGGGCTCCCCGTGTCGGTTGAACCCCCAGACGCGGGACCACGCTACGAACGCCTCCGCCTCCATCGGCTGGGACAGCCGGAAGAAGCAGTGGAGCCCCTTGCCTCCCTTCGACGTGAAGACGATGGGTTCGGCACCGAGGAAGCGAGCGACCGCGTCACGGAGGTGGACCGTGCCGCCGTCGCCCGTGTGGTCGTCGAGATCGACGCAGAACGCGAGCACGCGTCCGTTGCGATGGGGGACCAGCCCGAGGCGAACCGCGTCCCTGATCCGGTACGCCTTGCCGTTCTTCGTGGTCGACTGGAAGAACTCGGTCGGCAGGGTCCCGTCGCGATAGGAAGTGATCGCCCGCTCGGCGTCGGCCTGCGACATCACCCAGCCCGGCGACAACTCGCCGCCACGCTTGGGATAGAGAAGCGCGACCCGATCGGGCTCGCAGTTCGGGCGCAGCCACTCGAGAAGCGCGAGGCGATCGATCGTCGCAGGAGGCGACTCGCATGCAGCATTCATGCCGCGGCCTCCTTGCCATCGCGACCGGCCCAGAGGCTCAGGAGCGTCCGGCGGTTCATGTTCCGGACATGCCGGGCCGCGCGGCGCAGGCCGTAGTCGTCGCCCACGAGGACGCAGGTGTTGGAAGCCCGCGTCACCGCCGTGTAGAGCCAGTTGCGGTCGGCGAAGAAGTGCGACTTGTGGCAGAGGACCACCGCGCACGGGAACTCGCTGCCCTGCGCCTTGTGGGCGGTGAGCGCATAGGCGAGATCGACCAGCTTCGCCTTGCCCCAGTCGAGGGTGTGCTTCCCGCAGCCCTCGAACTCGATCGTGACGCCGTCCTTCTTGACCTCGCGGACGAATCCAATCGTCCCGTTCATCACGTTGATGTCGTAGTCGTTGCGGGTCTGGATCACCTTGTCGCCGACGGCGAACCGACCGTCGACCGAACCGAACAGCAGGAACTGCATCATCTGGTTGATGGACTTGGTGCCGAGATCGCCACGATGCTCCGGCGTGATGATCTGGACGTCGGCGACGGCGTCGAACCCGAACCGCTTCGGGATCTCGTCGAGGATGAGGTCCCGCAGGTGGCTCTTGATCGCCGCCGCCTCGCGGAACGCGTCGACGACGATCCAGCGCGACCGATCGTCTTCGGCGCTGCGACCGATCTCCCCGTCGAGGACGCCGACGCTGTTGGTCTTCAGCGCGCCCGCATGGCGATGGACCTTCGTCATCACCGTCGCGGGCGCGAGGCCGTGCTCGATGATGTCGCGGAGGACGTTGCCCGGCCCGACCGGCGGGAGCTGGTGGTGGTCGCCGACGAGGATCAGCTGCGTGCGATGGAGGTCGATGTGCCGAAGGAGCTCGGCCATGAGCCGGACGTCGACCATCGAGAACTCGTCGACGACCACCACATCGGCAGCAAGGATGCCCTCGCGGAACTCGATGCCGTTGTAGCCAAGGAGCCGGTGGATCGTGGAGGCCGACGCTTCGACTCCGTGCTTCGCCAGAAGCTGCTCGATTCGCTTGGCGGCCTTGCCGGTCGGCGCGCACAGCGAGAGCACACGGCCCGACTGTCGGCACGCGGCGGCGATGCGGGCGACGACGAAGGTCTTGCCGGTGCCCGCGCCGCCCGAGATCACGCTGATCCGGCTGCCGCGCGAGGTACGACAGGCCTCGCGCTGGTCGTCGCCGAGATCGTGCTCGGCCAGCGAGTCGAACATCCGATCCGGCTGAAGCCACGCGTACCGAAGCAGCGCGTCGCGGATGAGGAGCTCGTCCTTGCGGATGCCCGGGGAGGTCACGGCGTGGCCGTCCGCGACCAGATCGCCTCGTTCGATCAGCCGATTGCCCGCCGCCTGGATGAGCTCGCGGCTGTCGAGCGAATCGATGATCAGGAGTTCGTTGGCCTTGTCGACGAGCTCGGCGCCCGCCGCCCATGTGTGCCCGTCGTTGACCTGCTCGGAGAGGCTGTGGGAGAGCGCCGCCTCGATGCGGCCCGGATGGGTCTTCGCGATCCCCATCTTGAGGGCGATCTGGTCGACCCGCGTGAATCCGTATCCGAAGAGGTGCTTGATCAGGAGGTACGGATCGTGCTTCAGCATCGAGACGATGCTCGTGCCGAACTTCTCGAGCAACGTCTCCATCTGGTGGTGGGTCAGGCCGAAGCCCGCGAGATAGGACCGCACCGCGTTCTCGCTCGAGTGCGCCGTCCAGGCGGCGGCGAGCGCTTCGATGACCTTGGTGGAGACTCCGGCGTCGCGTAGCGCGTCGCGACGATCGCGGAGGACATCCTCGAGCGATTCGCCGTCACGGAGGACGCCGACGATCCGCTCGGCGGTCTTCTCGCCGATGCCCTCGAAAGCCGGGTGCTTGGCGAGGTAGTTGACGATCCCCTCGCGGCTCTGCGGCAGCTCGTAGTCGAGCTGCTGAACCTCGAACTGGTGGCCGTACTTCGGATCGACCGTCCACTTGCCGATCACGGAGAGGCGGTCGCCCTCGGCGGCGTAGAACTTGCCGCGGAACCGCACCTTCGCGCCGTCGTCGGTGCGCAGCATGCCGGCGGAGAACGCGGCGTCGCTGTAGTAGGTCCGCTCGACCGTGCCGGTGACGACGTCAGGCATGGGCCACCTCCGAGCGGACGAGGCCGCCCTCGCGGACGGTCATGCGGAGGAACTGTTCGGTGAAGGCGCAGGCCGCCTGCCGGCTGCCGCACCACTGCACCGGCACGCGATGGCGGATGGCGATGTGGAGCGCGGATCCGAGCACGGCCGCGGGCGTGACCATGTGGAGGTCGGGCTGCCGCAGGCCGCGAAGCACCGCGTCGAGATCCGCCTCGACCACGACGCATGCGAAGGGGAACCGGGAGAGCTTGTCGAGTTCCTCCCGAAAGCGATCCGCGTCATGGATCACGGTGTGGACGAAGTCCTTGAGGCTCTTCCGTTCGACGGCGATCTGCGTCTCGAACCCGGCGACGGAGTAGTCGCCCGCATCGAGCTTCCGTCGGACGGTGGCGCAGGCCAAGCCGTAGGGCTGCTGCTCGCGCGTGTCGATGACGATCCTGAAGTCCATCTACGGAGTCCCTGGGGTGGAGTCGTTTCTGGGCGGACGGTCCAAGCCGACCTCCGGTCCCCGACCTCGGTGAGGAGGTCGGGGACTGCGGAGGCGGCCCCACGACGGTCGAGTGATCACTGGCGGCGAGGTCAGAAGGGCGCGGGCTCGTCGCCGAAGCCGACCTCACGCGATCCCTGCGGGACGCTGATGCGGCGGTTGAGGTAGACGTTCGTGTACTCGCCCTTCGTCCGCTGCGTGATCTCGATCGTCTGGTCGAGCAACGCGTCGAGGTGTCTCGGCAGGTCGCTGAACTTCGCGAGCCGGACTCCGAGCGTCTCGAGGTCGCCCTTCACGAACGGGAGCGACTTCTGCGTGATCACCGAGTTCTTGAAGATGTGGCGGCCCGCGTGCGATCCCGAGATCACGACGAGGTCCCACTTGAGCATCGGGTCGCCGGCCTGGCTCTGTCCGAGTTCGACGCGATGCACCCGGATCTGGTACTTGCCGTCCGGCACGTCGTCGTGGCTCGGGACCTCGACCTCGTCGTAGTCGGCGTCGAAGGCGCTGAGGTCGGCCGGGCCGGCGTTTCGCGCGCCGCCGCTGAAGGCGGTCGCTCGGTCGGAGGGATCGAACTCGTCCGGGTGTGCGGAGCTGTTGGCGAAGGTCGTGGTCATCGCGCTGCGTCCTTTCGTGCAGTGGAGGCGTTCTGGTCGGTGGATGAGGAGGGCGCGACGTTCGCGGGCGCGTCGAAGCACCTCGCGAAGGCCGCGTAGTCGAGCGGGAGCGTGTCGGGCAGTCGGCCCGTGCGGTCGCCCGCCTCGTAGGTGGGGTGAGGCTTCGTCCGGATCACGCGCTGCACCGTGACCTGGCCGCGCTCGTCCTTCCGCGAGATCGTGTCGCAGAAGAGGATCATGTCGACGAGGCCGAGGACGACATGGCGGGCTCGATCCGGAAGGCTCGGTAGCGTCTTCGTGTACTCGCCGGTGCGGGTCTCGATCTGCCGGTCGACGGCGTGGCTGATGAGGACGAGCCCGTAGGGCAGGCTCGCGAGCCGGGTCAGGACGCGGTGCCATTCGTTCTTGACGAACGACCATCCCTTCCCGTGCGGGAGATCGCCCTCGTACTCGACGCCGTGCTTCGCGCAGATGTGGTCGGAGCAGAGCTTGAAGGCGTTGTCCGCCGTGTCGACGACGATGGTCTTGAACTTGTGGTCACCCGCGGCGACGAGCTTGCACGCGGCGAGGAAGTCGTCCCACGTGTAGGTTGGGATCTTGAACACCGAGAGTTCGCTGAGGCCCGGTTCGCACTCGAGGAAGAGCGCGTCGGGGAACTGGCTGGCGAAGGTCGACTTCCCGATCTTGGGTTGGCCGTAGATTAGCGTCGTCTTCGTGGCGAGCGTCGATGTCGGCGTCGACTTGGTCGTGGGCAAGGCGATGGGCATGAAGCGGTCCTCGGGGTTCAGGGTCAGAACGAGTCGTCGCGGCCTGCCGAGACGGTGAGCTGCGTGAGTTCCTCGTGCGGCGGAACGACCTCGTAGAGGTTGGCGCGCACGTTCGGGTTGAAGCCGGACTGGCAGAGGGGGAGGTACTCGCAGGGCCGCTGGAAGCTGAAGCAGTGCGACGTGTTGAGGAGCCACTTCCCGCGGCGCTTCGCGTCGAGGTACTGCTGCGTGATCTGCCAGACCTCCTCGGTGAGGAGGGCCATGCGGTCCTCGGAGAGGTAGATGCGCTCGCGATGGAACGCGTCGGGCGCCGAGTACCAGTCGGCCAGACGTGCGCGGAACTCGGCGTCGGTCTCGGGCTCCTGCCGCTGCGCGGTGGAGCGGCCCGACTTGTTCTTCGCGGCGAGCTCGGCGCGGCGCTGTTCGTACTCGTCCTGCGTCTCGCCCTCACGCTGGCGCAGCCGCGTCTTCAACAAGACGTTGTAGAGAACCCCGACGATCGGATAGCCGAGCTCCCGCAGGTAGTGCGAGTAGAGCGCGATCTGCGTGTCGGTCCAGAGACGGTCGAGGTAGTCCGACGTGATGCTCGACGCGGTCTTGTGCTCGAGGAGGTACAGCTCGCCGTCGAGGCGCACGATCCCGTCGGCCTTGCCGCCGATGACGAACGTCTGGCTCTCGCGCCCGGTGTCGGGATTTCGGATCTCGGCGGTGAACTCCTTCTCGATCTCGACGACCTCGAAGGGCTCCTTGGGATGGCGAGCGGCGTAGCCCTCGAACATCGCGCGGGCCAGATGCCAGTGATGACGGACCTCGGGATCGGCGTCGCGCAACGGGAACGCCGCATCGATCAGCGCCTGGACCTTGAGGAGTCGGTGCGGTTCGTCGGTGAGGCGATACCACGTCTCGAGCGCCGAGTGGATCACCGAGCCGAACGCGAGCGCCTCGGGACGCTCGGGACGCCGAAGTCCCTCCACGTAACGGAGGTGGTACTTCCGCGGGCAGTTGCGGAAGCAGTTGAGCGCGCTATACGTCAGCAGCGACTTCACGCCGCCGCTCCGCTGATTCGCCCTGATCCGTTGGCCGGAGACCGATTGCCTGGGGACCCGATGCTAAGCACCTCGAAGGCGGACCCGCCAAACTCACGGGCGAGAAGCTGCGTGAAGATGCGGACGGCTACGGAGCCGACTTCGGTGGTGCCGTCGACGAGGATCGCTCGGCGAGGCGGGTCCACGAAGTAGGCGAGGTCGAGCCTCACCGCCGTCTCGCCGAGAAGCCCTTCGGTCGCGACGGCGGCGAGGAGAAGCGACGCCTCGGCATCCGCGAGGGACACGCTCGGCGCGAACGAGAATCGGATGACGCTGGTGTTCATGGCGTGGGAGGGCGACGACGCGCCGGTACTTGAGATGTACGCCGTCTGCGCGACGACTGTCCGGAGTCGTGCGATCAGTGGCCGAAGCCGCCGCGACTGAAATGCTCGCGCAGCTCGGCAATCAGGACGCGCATTCGGTGTCGCGAGATGCCGAGCCGTTCGGCGGCGGCAGCCGGTGCGTCCTCTCGCAGGACGCGCACCACGATCACGAGGTCGGGATGAAGCGTGGCGACGATCTCGTCGATTGACCGTCGGGTGATGAGGTCGTCAATGGCGTCGCGAACATCGGCGCCTCGACGGCGCGCGGCGTCTGCCTCACTGACGGTCTCGGCGCATCGCGGGTCGCCGTTCGGATCAGGCGGGAGCGCGTCGAACGACTGTGTGTGGATCTCGCCTTGCCGCTTTTCGCGATGGCGGTCTCTGATGAGCGTCGCCGCCGCGCTCCGAGCGACTCGGGTGGCGAAGGTATGGAGGCTGGATCGGCCGACGTCGAAGAGCCTGAGGCGTGGCGCGACCAGCACGCGCAGCGAGCTTTCGATGTCGGCCAGCTCGTCGCGGGCGAAGTCGCGGCGGCGGGCGAGCGTCAGCCCGCGATTCCGGATGACGCGGCGGACGGTGGGATGGTTGAGAAGGTCGAGCGGTCGATCGGCCACGGAGGAACTCCGAGGCCAGCAGGTTTGAGAGCACGCGCGACGATCGTCCGGGTGTCGCGGCACGATGCCGCGAACAGGCCCCGATGACTTGGTGTGCGGGCAATGGCTGCTGGCCATCACCCGTCGCCGGGGCGTCGCATCGTTGCGACAGATTCAGGTGTCGTGGCCGGAACCGCGAAGTTCGCAAAGCCAGTGGGCCGAGGGACTTAGGAATTCTTTGGAAGTCGATTCCGACTTTTTCCGTGCGACAGATTGGCAGATTCGCGGATCGCTGCCACTCGCTCGAGCAACCCACGCTCCTTGGCTCTCTTGATGAGTCTTGCGATCGACGCGTGGTCCATTTCGATCTTCCGTCTCCTGAGCTCCTCCTCGATGGCACGACTCGAGCCGCCCATTGCCGCGAGCTGAAGTGCGAGCCGATCGTTCGGCGTGTACTCCGCCTGCCGCTCCACAGCCACCTCGACGATCGCCTCGATATCGCCGAGCTTGACGGAGTTGTCGAGCTGGTCGGCGATCACGTCCGCCGCGACGATCGCTCGGACAAGCGCCCCGTGGTCTGCGACCGGCCCCTTGTCGGCCCAGCCGACAAACTCGGCAACTTCGACGGTCGTCGGATGCACGAGAATCGCGGGCTTCGATGGCGGAGGTGCTGTCACGATGACGACGTCGGAACGAGACCACGACTGTGCCCAGATCGTGCGAGCGGCGTCGTCGCGGGTCAGCCCTCTCGCCAGGTAGATGTCGCGGTCGAGATCGTTGAGGGACATGCGCCCGAGTCTCCACAGGCGGTCGGCGATCCGGGCCGTCATGTTCCCCTCGCACGCAAGGCCGCGCTTCATGCATCGCGCGAACGCGGACCCGTCGACGGTCCACCGGCGCATCGCCCCCGGCTGGATATCGATGACACCGCACTCGGGACAGACTACGGCTCGGCGATCGGGATCGTCTACGGCTGGACGGAGGGCGTGAAGCAGTCGCCCGTCATCGCATGACGGACAGGACACCGCCTTCGCGGTGGCGCTCTCGCGAAGGAGCCCAGCCGACCTAAGCGAGATGAACGTGACGTCTCGTTCGTTCGTGACGAGCGACGGCGCCGCGGACTCAAGCAGCGACAACAGACGGTTCAGCAGTTGCAACGGTGATCTTCCAGTCGGCGAGGCAGCGCCTCAGAATGTCGCGAAGCTCTTCGATGCCCCTGAGATTCGTCGTGCCCGGCACAGTGACGTCGAGGAAGACATCTTCCTCGGTCCCGCCCAGCGTAACGCTCATTCCAAAGCGAACGCTTCGGACTTGCACGCTATCGCGGGTGAGTCGAACGCGATTCAGATACTCCGCGAGCGCGCCGTAAATGCGTGCAGGGGCGGCGTCATCGGCCACCCGGATCTCGACATACTCGCCGGGAGCGTCGATCGGTTCGAGTCGCAACTTGACGATTCGAGGATCGCACACCGGCAGGCTTGGATCGACGATCAGGTCGAACGCTGGGTCGAGCAAGTGATCCAGCCTGTACGTCGGCTTGGCCGATTGCTCCGGCTCGAGGTCGTGGTCGAGAACAACCTTCGCGAAGATGCGGGCGATCGGCTCTCGAACCTTTCGCCCGCCCCGCGCATGCATTTCAAGTGCGCCCTCGGTTGGGTCGTAGACGAACAGGACTTCGAATGCTCTCAGCGACACCTGGCGCACCGGTTCACCGTTGTCGAACACGACCTCGGCGTCGGGGTAGCTGGAAAAGTAGCAGGTGATGCAGGTCGAGCCGTCCGGCAGCGGCTCCGCCTCGACGAGCTTGCTGAGTCCTCGCATCTCCGTGTTGCTGAAGTGCAGGGAGAGCACTTCTCCCAGCCTCTCTCGCGTCGCGTCCGAGATGGGCGCCGCCATCTTGGGCAGGGACTCGCGGCGCGCCCAGTACTGGCTGCTGGCAAGCGCCTGGAGCCGCGCGAGTCGCGACGCGAGTTGGAAGACGTCGCTCGCCAGCAGATATGCGAGGGCTGCGCGATCCGTCGTTCCCGGCGTGCCGGCGACTTCACCCGCGATGTCGGCTCGATCGCGTCTGCACTGGGTGATCAGAATCTGAGTGCCTGGCTCGTTGTCGAGAATGTGAATCCCGTGCAGCACAGACTGCAACCGAAGGAGGTCGGGTCGCGGCAGCGCGAGAATTCGATCGATAAGCGGTCCGAGCTTCCGAGGACTCACCTTGTCCCACTCGACATCGGAGACACGGAGGTGTTCAAGGAGTCGGCGGCGGAGCTCTGGACTGAGGCTTCGAAGAGTGCGCTTGGGGTCGAACGGCTTGGTCATCGGATTGTTGATCGCTCGCGAGCACTGATCTTCATCAGCGCCGATGCACCCGCAGTCCTTGGCCCTACGCCGCAGACACTCGATCGGCAACCGATCGAGGAGGTGCTCAGATGATGAACAGCGGAAACGTCGGCCGCTCGACTGACCGAACAGGACCCGGACCTCCCGGGCCCCCCACGGAGGCGAGAATACGCATCTCCCGGGGTGGCTTCCAGCCGCTCGAAACCACAAGATGATGGGCTCGGAGCCAGGCGTTGCCGATTCCTAGCGGTGGAAGAGCTGCCTCCAACGTCGTCGCTGGTCCTGCCAGTCCGGACATGCCGCGACGGGGCGAACGCGGCGTTCGTGGATGGGCTCTCGTCCGTGCGCAACTCCATGCAGTGAAAGAAGTTGCTCCTGAATGTCGGGTGCCAGCAGGGTCAGGTTCATGATCTGCGTCGCCCTCGGCTGGGTGATCCGGGCGAGCCGGGCCAGTTCGGACAGGTCGCGGACAGTGCCTTCACGGAGCAGGCGATCGAAGCGGATCGCGAGGGCCATGAGCCGCGCGATCCTCGGGACGCGCGGCCCTGCGGCCACAGTGGGGGCGGAGTCATCGGAGATCAGCCGCTGGCCGCGCGGCCCTCGTCCGAAGCGAAGGGTCTTCTTCACGGTGATCATGCCGCCTCCTCGTAGGTGCCCGCCGCGAGCGCCTTCAGCCCGGCGGCGTGGAACGCGATCTCGATGCTGTTGTCGGTCGCGTCGAACTCGACTCGCTCGATGAGGAGCGAGGCGATGCGCGCCTGCTCGCGCGGTGCCATCGATTCCCACAGCGAGTCGAACTCGACGAGCGCGCTCGCGACGTCGGCGTCGGTGATGATGGTTGCCTCCGCGTCGCGGAGCTCCGCGCGGAGCGACTCGCGCCGCTCGTCGACGCATCGGATCTCCTCAGCGATCGCCGCCATCCGTGAGGTGTCCACGCCAGTGCGATCGTGTTTCGCGCCAAGCCGCCGCATCTCGGCGTCGAGCGTGGCTTTGGATCGAGTCGTCGTGGCGATTGCCTCACCAACTCGAGCGACCTCCGCATCCGAGGCGGTGCGGGCAGCGGACACGACCTCCTTCACCAGCGACCGGTCGCGGATGATCCCGCGAATCTCGTCGACGACGGCGCGCTCGATCTCCGCCGCAGGCAGCGACTTCGCCGGACACAGCGCGCGGCTGGTCCGGTTCGCCTTGGAGCAGACGTAGTAGCGGTACCGGCGCTTGCCGCTTCCTGCGAGAACGTGGACCATCGAGCAGCCGCAGGACCTGCACTTCAGGAGGCCGCGAAGCAGGACATCGCTCTTGCCGCTGGCCTCGGCGCAACCGCGCCGTCCGTTGGCGGTGAGCCGTCGCTGCACCTCGGCGAACCGCTCGGTGGTGATCAGTGCCTCGTGCTCACCGGCGAACTGCTCGCCCTTGTGCGAGATGCACCCGGCGTAGAGCGGGTTCGTCAACAGCGCGTAGAGCGTCGGTCGATCGAACGGCCGTCCGCCTTGGGGCTTCCCGCCGCGAGTCGTCCAGGCCTTGTTTGACCACGTGCGGTGCGCGAGCTCGGTGACAACCGGCAGCATCGAGCCGTGCTCGAGGTACAGGTCGAAGATCGCGCGGACGCGCGCGGACTCCTCTCGGTTGACAACGAGCCTCGGGCTCGAGCCGGAGCGATCGACGTCGTAGCCGAGTACCGGCTTGCCGCCCGCCCACTTTCCCTTGCGTCGCTGTGCCGCGAGCTTGTCGCGGATTCGCTCGCCGATGATCTCGCGCTCGAACTGGGCAAAGGAGAGCAGGATGTTCAGCGTGAGCCGCCCCATCGAGTGGCTCGTGTTGAACTGCTGGGTGACCGAGACGAACGACACGCCGTGCCGTTCGAATGTCTCAAGGATCTTGGTGAAGTCGAGGAGCGATCGGGAAAGGCGATCGACCTTGTAGACGACGACACAGTCGATCTTGCCTGCGGCGATGTCGGCAAGCATGCGCTGGAGCGCCGGGCGCTCGGTATTGCCGCCCGTGAACCCGCCGTCGTCGTAGCGGTCGGGGAGCGCGACCCAGCCCTCTGCCTTCTGGCTCGCCACGAACGCTTCCGCACCTTCTCGCTGCGCGTCGAGCGAGTTGAACTCCTGTGCGAGGCCCTCCTCGGTGCTCTTGCGCGTGTAGATCGCACAGCGGACGCGGGTCGGCTTCTCCGGCTTCACCGGTCGTCGACTCATCGCGTCGCCTCGAGGCCGAAGAAGCGGAAGCCGTTCATGTGCGAACCAGTGATCGCCTTGGCGACCGCCGAGAGCGAGCGATAGCGCTCGCCGTCATGCTCGAACCCGTCGACGAGCACGGTGACGACGAGGCGTCGTCCCTTGTAGTCGCGCACGATCACGGTGCCGGGACGGGGCAAGCGAGGGTCGTAGCCGGGCGGAACGGCCACGACGTCGGGCCGTGGCGGCGTCGTGCGCGTCGGGCGGGCGAGCGCTCCGCGCGGAGGGGTGACGCGCACGTCGGCGTCGTTGGCCAGTTCCTCCGCGCGGCGCAGCGCCCGATCCGAGAGACCGCCCTCGGCGTTTGCTTGAACGCGCCACGCGATGCGGCGAACGAGGTACTGGCGGTGTCGGCTTCGCGCGGCTTCGCCGAACACCTCGGCGTAGCGGTCGTGGAGTTGGCCGACGCTCATCCGTGAGAGGGCCGCGAGTTCCTTGGTGATGTCGAGCGTGGTCATGAGCGTCTCCGTGCATGGCCCGCGGGTTCACCCGCGGGTACGAGCCACACTGAGCGGCAACCGCGCCGAAAGCTCAAGGCCCGGCGGCGAAGATTCTTCGGACGAGTTCGATGCGAGGGACGCGGAGTCGCGGGAGCGACGGTGACGCCGGATGATCGCCACCGCGAGGATGCTCGCGAGGTCACGGCGTCGATCGGCAGGGGAAAGCGGCGGCTGCGTCCGTGCAGGCATGGAGCGGCTCGGGCATCGCCGGGTCCGACCGGCGACTGCGGGGTGAAGGGGGCGACGTGGCTACTTGGGATGTACGCCGTGGCGAGCGGAAGTGTCCGCCGTGGCTTGGCCCCGGCTCTGCTCGGGTCCGAGGCGACGACAAGACTCACCAACTTGCCGTGCGACAGAACGCGCCTTTGGCCATCCGAGACCTCCCCGACTCTCCGGCAGTATGGCCGGGCGAGGCCCAATCGGCGGTAGTGCAGAGTTGGGTTTACCCCAACATCTTGGGTTGCAAGGTCTGGCAACCTTGGGTAACCTTTCCGCATGGCCGTCGGGAGACCGAGCTTGAGCGACTTCCTGACCGTCGGCGATGCCGCGCGGCTGCTCGGAGTGTCGGCCTCGACCCTGAGACTGTGGGATCGAGCGGGAAAGTTGGTGCCTGTGCGCCACCCGCTCAACGGTTACCGGCTGTACAGGCGGCGAGACCTGGACCAAATCCTCGAGACGGTCACAAAGGAGTTCGAACATGGCATCCAGCGCAACATCCGTCGCGACGTCGAACGGCAAGACGGCGCACGAAGCGGGAGTGAGCGCCCGCAACACGCTGAATGACCTCACTGCGAAGGAGTGGATCCCCGAGACCGTATCTGTCTGGACTCAACGCGGACTCGGAAAGGGTCATGCCGAGGCGCAGATCGAGCGGGAGCATCCTGCGCCGTTCTCCTTTCAGGATGTGGCGAGGCTGATTCGCTTCTTCACCAAAGCAGGACAAACGGTGTTGGACCCGTTTGTTGGAGTCGGATCGACGCTCAAGGCCGCCGCGTTGGAGGGCCGGAGGGGTATCGGCATTGAACTCAACCCGAAGTACGCGTCCTTGACCAAGAAGCGCCTCAGGGCTGAGGTGGATCCGGGGCTGTTCCACGGAGCCGAGCAAGTCGTCCTACGGGGCGATGCTCGCCGGGTGTTAGACAAGATCGCCGCTGGCTCTGTCGACCTCGTGGTTACTAGTCCGCCGTATTGGAATATTCTTCAGAAGAAGGATCACAAGGCGCGACAGGAGCGAGAGTCTCACGGCCTTGATACGCAGTACAGCAATGACGCCGCGGATCTTGGCAACATTGACACCTACGCCGCATTCCTCACGGAGCTCGGCGAGGTGTTTAAAAAGTGTGCCGTTTGCCTTAGGTCGCGCGGACATATGTGCGTCGTCGTCGGTGACTTCCGTCACGGCTCCCGCTACTTTATGTTCCACGCCGACATCATGAACCTGCTCGAGTCTCTTGGCCTTGTACCCAAGGGACTTCATGTACTTTACCAGCGACACAAACGAGTGTTCCCATACGGGTATCCGACCGCATTCGTGCCCAACATTCATCATCAGTTCATTGTCATAGTGCAGAAGCCATGAACCGTCTCGATGCCATCCGATGCGTGGACACGATCACTTTCATGTCGACGCTTGAGCCGGCATCGTGTCGGCTTGTCATCGCGGATCCACCTTATAATCTGAAGATCGATAAGCGATTCGGTGTCCCGGCATCCTACACCGATCTTGACGGATGGCTCGCTTGGTCCAAGCAGTGGCTAGATGCTGCGATCCGTGCGATGTCGCCGGACGGCAATCTCTTCGTCTACGGCATTCACCACTACGCCGCGTTCCTCCACGTGTATCTGTACGAAGCGGGCATGCGGTACCGACGTCAGATCATTTGGAATTACGAGAATGGATGGTCGCGCTACACGAACGCGCCTGCGGCCCACTACGAGCCCATTCTTTGGTTCGCAAAATCGGACCGCTCGGTCTATCACCCGATTCGCGAGCCCTACAAGAGCGAGGCACGCTTGAAGCACTCGATCTATAAGAACGGCAAGCTGTGGACCCCGCATCCCGACGGACGCCTAGCTGGGGATGTCTGGCGATTCCCGACCCTCGCGGGCAACCGCTTCCGTGACGAACGGGTTGATCACCCCACGCAGAAGCCGCTCTCGCTATCACGCCGGATCGTGCGTCACTTCAGCGATCCAGGTGATACGGTCCTCGTGCCATTTGTAGGATCCGGCAGCGAGTGTGTCGCGGCGAAAGAGCTTGGACGGCACTTCGTTGGAGCCGAACTGAATGTTGAGTACGTCCGGATCGCGCGCCGCCGGTTAGGCGGGGTCAAGCTCGGTGAGTTGTGTAATGAGAACGTCACCGTTATCGCCGATTGATACGAGGGCGTCGCCATCGCACCAAAGCGTATGAATGCCAGCGGACGCGAGCCACTCGATGTGTTCGTCACTGGGCTTCGATTCGAACAGCGCGATCTTTAAGGGCTCGGGACAATCAGCGGGTAAAGCAAACTGGCAATAGTAGAGCAACTGGCTTAGCGCATCGCGGACCCTCGACCTCTCGTCTTCGACTTCGCCACTTAGCGTCTTGACCTCAATCAGAATTGCACGATCATCGATTCGAGCTAGGCAGTCGAAGGGGTCTTCGTGGAGGCTTGCGCCCATGACATTGAGCCTCACGGCGACCTGCCGCACGATCTGATTGTGCCGCGTCAGCCGCTCGGCCCGAAGCGCGTTCGTTGCCGCGACCTCTTCGGGCGTAGGCACGCGCACGATGGACGGAAGATTCGCCTCGTCTGTTTCGACTCCCGCCCGAGCGATCGTTGCGGGGTCGACTCTGCGGCCTTGGGTTCGAGCACGGCGCGGGCGCGGCTGCCCCTGCATGACCTGAGGGATGACCTCGGGATTCGGTGGGAGGGCCGCTGGCGCCGCCGCCGGTAGATGCAGGTTGTGTCCGCGCTTCTCGATGTCCCCCAATTGCTCCGCAAACGCAGGCAGCACCTTCTTCGCGTTGTCCCAGTTGGATGGGGTCTCTCCTCCGATCCGAGCGCGAATCTCATCTTCGCTGTCGACATCCGCCAACAGGCAAATACGCTCCAACTCTGCGACCGAATCGTCAGTGGCTTCGAGGCAGAGAGCACTCTTCGCTCGGGTGATTCCAGGCCTCGCGGCGACAAGGCGAAGGAGGACCTGATACGGATGCGACACGCCGTCGACTGGGGAGCCGAGGCGAATGCTGGCGATCGCCACTCGCCACTGGGCCCTCTCCGCCTCACTGAGCTCGTCCAGCGAGTTCCTTGCAAGGGTCTCACCAAGGGGTGTCAGCCAAGCGGCGTTCGCAACCGAATCCTCCTCCATGCAGCGCATCAGTCGAAACAACTCGCGAAGGCCGCGCGCGGAAGTGCGGTGACTCTGGAGGCTTGGCTGCCGTTGCCGCTGCTCGTCGAGGTACTCGTCAATCGGTCGAGGGGTATGTCCCGTACCAAGAACCTGGGCGCGGACTAGCGCCTCTCCGAGCACGCCGTCGTCCCGGATGTTCTCGCCGCGGACCGCCGCCTCCTGCGCCACACCCAGTGCCCGGGCGAGCTTCACGAGATTGGCGATCTGATTCGGGAATCCCTTTAGCACGGGAAGAGACTATCGGAATCGCATGGATTTGGCTGAGCGGTGGCCCCGCACCTCCGCGAATGTGCGGGCCGTCCGACTGCTGGGTGATGACCACGCCCGCCATAACCCGAGACGAGTCTCGGGTTAAGAGACTTCGAGACTCTCGCCCCGAGATCGGCCAACGGGCGCGGACGGTGGTCGCGCGCGACGCGCCAGCCGAGGCTCGGCGAGACGTCGCGCTCGCGCAGACCCTTGCGATTGCTTGGCCTACCAACGCGAACGCCCGCGAGTTGCCTCGCGGGCGTTCACCGTTCACCAGCGGGTCGGTGGCGTTCCACCGGACCCAAGAAGTAGTGCGGGGGCAACCCTCTTCGAGTGGATCGGGAGCCTGAACAGAGACTCGGCGGACGCCGCAGCGACTTGCGAGTAGCAGCGCCTTGGCTCTACTGATCGGCAGCGAGGTTGAGTAGGGGACGGCGGGCAGTGAAGGGCCAAGCGGTCGCCGGAGCGGCCTCTACGCGACCCGAGAGGACTTGATGGAACTTGAGCGCCCGGCCGCCCCGCCCTCTCAACCGCAACCGCATCATCGGACTTGGGCTGGCGTTGCGTGGCAGACATCACCCGCGAAGGCGGGTGAACGGCGGAACGTACGGGCGGACTCCGCGTAGTCCCGTCGGCGGCGCTGCCGCCCACTCCGGCTGCCTGGAGGGATGAAGACCGCGCTCAGTCGAGGAATCTCTCAGCCACACCCCTACATGCCGATCGCGGCGCCGCGCATACTGCACAAGTACGGATCGACCGGGCTGGTAAGGTCGAGCTCAGCTAAGTCCAGTTACGTGGAGGTCAGATGCGCCAGTGTACCGTTCCGCAGTTCGCGACTATGCTCGGCATCTTCATCGCCTCAAGCGTGCACGCGCAATGCGAAACCCACGTGTTCGCCGCGCCCGATCCGAGTGTCAAACTCTTCGGAGGGATCGTCTCGCTTCACGAAGATCGGGCTGCGATCTCCGAGGCGGCGGGGCTAATGGGCTCGCTTCGGGTATTCGTCAGGAGCGGAGCCTCGTGGGCGCAGGAGGCCGCGATCGCAGATCCCAATCGGGAGCCTTATGCCTCGTTTGGGATCGCATTTCAACTGACCGGTGACACGCTCATTACGAGCGCATTCGAGAGCGCACTGGTAGCGCCCGGCGAGGGCGCAGTCTATGTCTTCAAGCGAACCGATAGCGGTTGGTGGCTCGACCAGGAGATTCGACCGAGTTCACCGGCGAAGTTCTTTGGCTATTCGGTCGCGTTCGATGACCAGACGCTTGTGGTGGGAGCCAATCTCACACCGGTTCCGGGTCAGGCGGGCAAGGGCTGCGTATTTGTCTTCTCGAAGGTCAACGGCGTTTGGTCGCCGCTGCAGCAGATATTTGCGCCATCTTCGCCTGCGGATACCTACTTCGGAAAGCGGGTGTTCCTGCTTGGAGATAGGCTCTACGTCAGCCAGTACCCCACGAACGTGTTCGAGTATCAGCGCAGCCGCGGCGGTTGGGCGCTCACGCATCAGTTCCAGCCAGTCCCCCAGAGCGCCACGCTCGGGTACGCCGAATCGCTGGCTGCGACCGAGGATTTGCTCGTGGTCGGCGGTAAGGACAGCATGGTCCGTGGGCTCAGCACCGGGAACGCCACGCTCTACCGCCGAGCAGCCGGCCGTTGGGATGACGGGCAAATCCTTGCGCCGCCTACCGACGAGGGCCCGGTCTTCTTTGCGGGAGCCGCGTGTGCGATTGCGGGTGACAAGGTCCTTGTCGGGGCCCCTCTTTCATCCGGTGGAGCGTCGCACTCCGGACGAGTGTTCGTTTATACAGAAAATGATGGCGGCTGGGGCTTGGCCGGGGAGATCATCCCCGGCACCACGATCGCCGAGGGCAATCTCGGTTGGAGCATCAGCCCCTATGGAGACGAGGTTCTCATAGGCCGGTCATTCGCGACGGTACTGTTCGCAGGCTTGGGCGATGAAGACTGCAATGGCAACGGCGCACCGGACGCCTGCGATATCACCGACGGAACGTCGTTGGATTTAAACCAGAACGGCGTTCCGGACGAGTGCGAAGCGCCGGGTGATCTCAATGGAGACGGAACGGTTGGCGGAGTAGACCTTGGGATTCTTCTCGGCGACTGGGGGCCTTGCGCCGGGTGCCGATCCGATCTCAACGCAGACGGCAATGTAGGCGCTGACGATTTGGCGATACTATTCTCGTCATGGACGCTCGCGTAGGGCGTCCGTAACGTCGGGCTAAGTATAAGAAGCTTCGTGAGGTGACCAATGAATGTCGGAGCAGCACTATCGTGTGTCGTTTCGCTCGCGATTGCGTGCCCTCTTCGCGCGCAGTGTTCCGCTGACGGCAGCGCGCCATCCAATTTTGGATCGTCGTCAGCGACCAGCAATTGGCAGGTGGGAAACGCGGTCGCTATCAGCGGCAGTCGGATGGCTGTCGGCGCGGCCCTGGGCGACCCGAGCAGCATTCAAGACGCGGGGGCAGCTTGGATTTGGGAGTACAACTCCGGCTGGTCCGAGGTGAAGGCATTGGTCGATCCCTCACCGTCGTCGTTTGATTGCTTCGGCTTCTCCGTCGCCGTGGCGGGCGATGTAGTCGCGGTTGGTGTCCCAGACGCGGATGGGGGCGGACACGTCGTAGTCTTCCGGAAATCGGGCGGCACGTGGGACAACGGCACCACCCTCTCGCCCGGCGGTCTCTCCGAGTCGGGCGCCGATGATTTTGGGTTTGCTGTTGCACTCGACGGCAACACCCTTGTGGTAGGGGATCCGAAGGCCGACTACGGTGCAGGAACCCCCGGAATCAATCCTGGCCGGATCACCGTATTTGAGTACTCCGGTAACACATGGTCGGAGGTGGCCTATTTTGACAAGCCCGGCACCGCGAAGAACTTCGGCCATGCAGTCGCGATCAAGGGCAACTTCATCATCGCGGGAGCGCCGAGCTATGACCTCGCAGACGGTGGAGAAGTGCACGTCTATCGACGATACGGAAGCCCGGCGACTTGGAACTACTCCGAGGAGATCACCGACGACGGCGACGGCTCCACTCAATACGGTTCGAGCGTCGCTTTCGACAAGGGTGGCGGCGTTGTCGTTGGAGCGCCGATCGACGGCTCGTACGGCAAGGTGTACGTCTGGAAACTGGCGGGAACGAGCGAGGCGGAGACAGACACCACATGGACTCAGATCGCGGTGTTGACTCCCTGCTACGAGGCCGATTCTGTGGAGCCTGAGCTCTTCGGCAACGCCGTCGCCGTCCACGGCGACCGCCTCGTCGTCGGATCACGCTACGCCGATGTGAACAACGAGCAGAACGCGGGCGCGGCATATTTGTTTGGCCGCGGATGCGGATGGAGCTTGCTATCGACAGTGGTTGATGATGACCCTTCCGACAACTACATCCAGGAGGAATTCGGGAAGGGTGCTGGCGTGGGAGGAGGACTCGCGGTCTTTGGATGCCCGGGTGACACCGACACTGCGCCGGATCCGGACCACCAGAAGGAGGGGAGCTTCACGACCGTCGAGACTGGAGCAGAAGGGTGTCCTGCTGACCTCGACTGCAGCGGGTCGATCGATGCGACTGACCTTGCGACCTTGCTCGGCGCGTATATGAGCGTTTGCTACGGTTGTGCGGAGGACATCGACCGCGACGGCTCGGTCGGATCGGCGGATCTCGCGATCCTTCTTGGCGCCTGGGGCGACTGCTTCGGCGACAGCTTTGCGCGGGGCGGCGGTCTGGGCGAGTTGCTCGAAGCGATCGGCTTCGAGAGCGAGGAGGAGTTTGTTAGTTGGTCGGGCTCAGCCAGCGAAGCCGAACGTGCCGCAATGGTCGCTCTGATTCTCGGCGCGAGCTGACCTCCGGCGAGCGACAGGCGGTAAGAGCAGGTCGAGCAACGGAGCGTTGGGTCGGTCTCGATCGCCCGAAGAATGTGGCAATTCGAGATCTGGAGATCCATGCGGCGCCGCCGAGTCACTCTCGGCGGCGCCTTTATTTGAGCCCCGTCTCTGAGCCGAAGCTCCGTGAGGACGTCATGCCGTCGTGTTGTTGCTGCTCCCGCTGCTGGCGCTCAAGCCGAGGCTGCTGCTCCCACCGCTCGTCAGGATCGACGGTGCGATCGTGCCGCTGCTCGAGAAGCTCGACCCGCTGCTCTTCGACGAGCCGGACGAGGACGAACTCGACGTGCTGGTCGAACTCAGCGCCGAGAGCGAGATGTCGTTGTGCGCCCAAACCCCGTCGACCAGCAGAGTGTTCGTCGTGGGAACGTGAATCGCGACGGTCCGCACGCGGCCCGTGATCGGTCGGCCTGCCGCAACGATCGAATATCGGCCCTTGGAGACTCGACTTCCGGCACCAAGGCTGCTGAGGGAGGTTGCGGGATGTACGCTGAGCGGATGGGGCCGGTGCTCGCTCGTGCGCTGGCGTTCACCAATGAGGCAGGCGGGTCCCGGATCCCGCGACGCGATGAGGCGCCCGATGGCCAGTTCTCCCGATCCGCCCGAGAACGCCTACTCCAAGTTCCGTCGGTTCTTTGACGGAAGTGTCGTTGGAGCGGTCCTCGGGATCTTCTTTGGGGAGTTCGATGATCCGGTCGCGAGAAGGGAGCGCGAGCGGAATGCAGCACGCGAGGACGAGTTCGAAGCGATGTTGGCGGCAAGTGAGGCCGAGAAACTACGACAGCGCACCGCTGCAGCGCAGCAGATCGTCCCCCCTCCCAGAGCTGGCTCCGCCCCCGCCCGTCTCATCCGTTCAACGAGCCGCACGCGGGCGCCGTCCCTCGGCCAAGCTGTTCTGCGCGAGGTTCGAACATCTGCCGAATCACCAGGGCCGACAAACGACACGCTGAGATCGACGTTGCCCGCGAAGCCGCTCGCACTCAGCGACGGCAGCCAGCTTGATGTCTACTATCTCGACGACTACTACCCGACGCGCGATCACAGGCACTCTTCGCATGCCGCGAGCTGCAACTTACTTCGCCTCAAGGACGATGAGCGTGCCGGGATCAACTACTTCGCCACGAGGCTGTCTCGATTGCTTGCGCGCGGCACGCTCCTGATTCCGATGCCGGGCCATTCGATTGGCCCTGCCTCTGGAGGCCTAAGATCGCTCGTTCGGCACTTGAGTCAATCTGGACATGTCGATGGAACGATTTGCTTGGAGCGGCTGACAACGGTCAACAAGTCGGCAGGGGCAGTTTCAGGCGCGAGGCCAACTGCGGAGATTCACCGTGCGAGCATGCACGTACCCCACCCCCTTCTAGTCCGCGGGCGCCATGTGGTCCTTCTCGACGACGTCGTGACGAGGGGCTGCTCGATGCGCGGAGCGACGTATCACCTCAGGAAGGCCGGAGCGGCGAGCGTCATCTGCCTTGCACTGACGCGCACAGTGAGCGATCGTAGCGACCAGTCAGGAAGCGAGGACTCCGCACCTTGACCCACAGCCGCCAAAATGCCGATCGGGATCGCGCGAGATATCTGATCGCGCTGATGGAGTTACCCAAGATTGGCCGCCGACGATCGCTCTCGATCGCGCGAACCTCACCCGATCCGCCTGCTACGGCGTCCGAACTGCATGCCCGGCTAGCCAGCGTCCGCCACTCGATCCCGGGTCTTCCCGAGTACACACTGGACGAGGTCGATGCCGCGATGCGAGGTGCAGACGCCGTTGCAGAGCGCTGTTCGACGGAGGCCATCCAGGTCATGACCGCATGGGGCGGCGCAGTTGCACCGGCTGTCTGGGGGATCCCGGATCCGCCAGCGGTTCTTTACGCAAGGGGGAATCTGGAGTGCGTCGCGATGGGCTTGGCCGTCGCCATCGTCGGAACTCGCGAGCCCACTCCATACGGTCAAGGAGTGTCACGGCGATTCGCCCAGCGCTGCGCGGAGCGATCCGTTTGCGTAGTCAGCGGACTGGCAATCGGCTGCGATTCGCTTGCGCATGAGGGGTGTCTCGACGCTCATGGCCGGACGGTCGCGGTACTTGCGCACGGGTTGGACACTGTGTATCCGCTCTCAAGCCGCTCGCTCGCTGCCCGAATTCTCGATGAAGGAGGGATGCTGGTCAGCGAGTACCCTCCTGGAGTCGGGATGCGTCCGAACCAGCTAGTTGAGCGTGATCGACTCCAGCCTGGCTTGAGCGGGGGGTTGATTGTCATTGAGACGGATATCAAGGGCGGCACGATGCACGCGGTTCGTCAGGCCAGGGAGCAGAAGCGCCCGGTAGCGTGCCTTCAGCATCCCGCTCACCTGCTCAAAGAGGCAAAGGCCCAAGGTAACCAATCGCTGATCCTTCGCGGTGATGCGGTGCCGCTTGCGAGTGGAGATGATCTGGGAGCATTTCTGGACGGGCTCCCCCGGGTCGATGCGAGCTCGCCAAACACCCAGTCGAGTCCGATTCAGCTTGACCTATTCCATGCAAAGCCCTGATGCGCGCCGATTACAGCATGAGGCTGTGCCGGCAGGTCTGATCTTGGATCTTGACCAGACGCTGATCGATTCGAGATCTGCGGCCGATCTTCGGCGCATGCGCCGCTGGTCCCAAGCTCGGGCCATGATTCCAACGTTCGCAATCCTACCCGGCGTTAGGCAGCTCTTGGCGACACCACGGCCGTTCAGGATCGCAGTCGTTACCACATCACCGCGACCGTATGCAAAAGCGGCAATGGAGCGGCTCCAGATCGAGGGTGAACCGCTGGTTGCCTATCACGATGTGCGTCATCACAAGCCGAATGCCGCGCCCATGCTTAGGGCGCTTGAACTTCTTGGTCTATGTGCGGCTAGCGTCTGGGCTATCGGCGACAGCCCTAGCGACACCGCCTCCGCGAGGAGTGCTGGCATTCGATCAATCGGCGTGCTTTTCGCCGCCGAAGACAGGGGAGGGCTCGGAGACTCTCGGCCAGATCTGCTCGTAGAGTCCATTGAGGAGCTCTGCTTCAATTGCCTTCGGCGGGATCTACGACAGTAACGTCTGAGCCGTTCTGTCTCGTCACCACCGAGAGAGCGGACACGTCGCATCCGGCATCGTGAGCTTCACGCTCAACGCCGCCCGCTTCCTTGTCCCGCATCCACACAGCCCGCAGAACCCGATCGGGTCATCGGGATGCCTGACGAGCCCGCGACAGGTCTCGCAGGCCAGCCTCCTCCGCTCGGACTGCTCGTCCGCCACCTGGCCGTGGACAAGAAGTGACAACTCCGCCTTCGCGTAGGACGCGACGCGCTTCAGGATCCCGGGCGTCGGCGGCGGTTCGATTGCGGTCTCGCCAACCGGCCGGCCGCTTCGCGCGTCGATCCGTGTCTCGCAGTCGACCGCCGCGACGCGCTCCATGTAGGGGCGCTCCGCAGCCCAGTCGTCGGGCGCGACGAGATGCCGCACACCACCGCTCGGCAGTCTGATCCGATAGACCGCGCACTCACTCATGGCTCGGGACACTCCGGAAGTGACGGCTCGGGAGTCGGGTCGCCCGGCAGCCGCGTGCGGCAGTTCCGCTGCGATTCGTCCCACGTGCAGCCGGTCGGTCCCACGCGCTCGAGCGTGCAGACGTGCGTCGGCAGTTCGAGGCACTGGTAGCCGTCCTCGATGTCGCAACTGAGCCGCGCCCAGAGGCGCGGGTGGCAGCAGATGACGCCGCCGTCGCACCGCGAGAGGTCGAGCGTGATCGTCGCCTGGCATCCCGGATCCCACTCGTCGGGGATCGAGCAGCACGGGTCGTTCGAACACGCGTCGACGCCGCAGGCGACGATCGTGCCCGAGGAGTCGAGGATCTGCTGGCCGGGAGCCGTCTCGCTCGTGCAGGTCGTGTCGGGACCGAAGCTGCACGCCCCGATGCAGAAGGGGCAATCGACGATCGCGAGCGGATCGCAGACGAAGTGCCATCCGAGCGCGGGTCGCGCCGCGATGTAGACGTCGCCCGACGGCGTGACGTAGCCGCACGGGAGGTCGCTGACGGGCCGGTGGTCCTCGGGCACGACGCAGCCGACCTGGTTCTCGAACTTCTTGCAGCCCGAGCAGACCCACCACCACTCGAGCGGGAAGATGCACTTGATGGACCCGCCCTCGTCGAGGAGCTCCTGCACCGACGGTGAGACCTCGGCGGTGACGAAGACGATCACGCGGTGGCAATAGGTGTCGCATCCGCCGCCGGGCGGGTCGTCACCGCCGCCCGGATCCGGAGGCGTCCAGCCCGGTCCCGGCGGCTCGATCAGGATCGGCGTCGGGATCGCGTTGACGGGCTCGCACTCGTCGAACTCGGTCACGATGCAGTACTCCTCGGCGATCGCCTCGTACTCGACCCAGAGGTCGCTCGCCTGGGCGCTCGACATGCTGCCGCAGCAGTAGGTGTGCGTCAGGAACGGCGGGTTGCAGTCATCGAAGCAGGCGAAGGAGACGCCGCCGAAGTTCGTCGGTGGGAGGCCCGGTCGCGGGATCGTCAATCGGATCCGGTCGCCCGGTCGGTAGCAGCATCCGCCGCTCGCGTGCGTCTCGCCGACGAGGCAGCGGCAGCAGGGCGCTCCGCAGCAGCAGTCCACGCCGGCGGCCTCGTCGAGGAGCTTCGTCTGGCGGCGGGCCACCGCCCGCTCAAGCCTCAGGACACGCTTCGCCATCTCAGGGTGCCTCCTCGCAGTCGCGGTCGTCGACGACCTCGGTGAGCGCGATCAGCTTCCGCGTGACGTCGCCCGCCTCGCTGACGCACTGCCAGATGAGACAGGGGTCGCCGACGGCGGCGGGCTTCCAGTCGAAGTGGGCGGGGTCCAACGGACGGTTGACGGGCGCGCCGGTCACCGTGATGTCGGGGTCGTCGCACGCGACCGCCGTGTACGAGGCGTTCAGCGCGCCCGAAACCGCCGTGATCGTCGCGGCGAACACTCCGCTCGCCGGTGGCGTCGGAGGCCCGAGCCAGACGATCGCACGCTTCACGCCGGTGCCCGATTCCTTCCAGAGGATCGTGGCCTGCCCGGCCTTCGCGCTTCGGAGGTACGTGTCGCCGTCCTTCGCGGTCGCCCGCTTGTGGCCGACGTCGAGGACGTTCACCTTCGCCTGGACGACCCCGGCGACGACGAGCTTGCCGAAGCCCGACGCGCGCACCGGCTCGCAGGCGATGCCGAGCCAGCTCGAGGCGTTCGCGGTCGTCGCCGGCGAGCAGCTCACCGCGAGCCGCATCGCCCACTCCGCCTCGTTGTCTGAGGGGAGAATCACCGGCGCGGAGACGACCGCCACGGCGTGCCGGTCGATCGCGGTTGCGGTGGTGTTCATGGCGAGGGCCACGGTCGGCGTCGTCACGAGAAGCGCCGGGCTCTGGCCCCCGAGCGGGATCGCCATCGCCTCGACGCGCTTCGCGGCGTTCGCGAGCGAGTTCCAGTCGCCCGCACGGACGCGCAGACGCTCGCCGGCTCGGACGGATCGGAGGGTCATGTGCCGATCCCCAATGAGGCGAAGTCCGCGCTGTCGTAGACCTCCTCGACGTAGGCGAACGCGGGCTGCAGCACGATCCGGTTGGCGTCGACGGCTGGTTCGTAGAGGACCCAGAGGTACTCCCAGCCGTGCTTCGCGATCCCGGTGATCGAGCCGACGGCGAGTCCCGTCGCGTTGTCGCTCGTCGCGAAGGAGAAGGTCACCTCCCAGACGTCGTCGCTCGCCCGCTTGCCGCCGCGCGCGCCGAGAAACAGCACCTCGCCGGCGGCGTGCCCGCGGAACGAGGCGTCGTTGACCTTGCCGGTCAGCGTCCGCAGGAGCCGCCGGTAGGACGCGGTCACGAACGCGTCGGAGAGGTAGTGCGTCTCCGAGAACCGCGCCTCGGGGACGAGGATGTCGCAGCCGTCGACGCCGTCCGGGGTGACGCCGATCGCGCCCTCGAAGTCGGGCATCGTCGGCGTCCCCGCCGGCGCGTAGCCGCCGACGGTGCCCTTCGACTGCGTGATGTGGCTCGTGGTCGTCCCGATCTCGAACGAGAAGCTGCTCTCGCCGACCTCGGGCGGCGGAGGGTCCTCGGTCGCTCGGTACGTCGAGGTCACTTCCCACAGCCCGCTCGACACGTCGATCGGCTCGACGCGGATCCGCCGGTTGCCGAGGCCGTCGTAGCTGGTCGGCAGCTGGATCTGGGCCTCGGTGCGGACCTCGATGTCGTCGTCGCCGGCGACGGCGAGATAGCGCAGCTCACGGCTCCCGCCCGTTCCGGTCTCGTGCGTTCGGCTGCTGGCAAGCTCGTGGAAGACGACGGTCACGGTGGAAGCTCACTCCTGAAACACGAGTCCGTTGTCGGAGGCCTTGTCGAGGAGGCGGCGCAAGAGCCGGGCCGAGTCCTCGCTCGACTTCGCGATCCGTTCGAGCGGCCCGCCGCCGCCCGACTGGAGGCTCTGGGTCGCGGCTGCGCTGAAGGTGCCTCGCACCTCGGAGCGCTGCTGCGCCTGGCCGAATCCGGCGAGGATGTCGTCGATGGCGGGAATCCCTCGGCGGTCAGGTGTCGACGCGTCGCTTGAGGCTCGGGCGGCACGGGCCGCCTCGATCGCCTGGGCGAGTTCTGCTTGGGCGGCGGCGAGCTCCCTCGCGTTCTCCGCGAGGGCGGCATCACGGGCAGTCGTGATCCGCTCTTGGTCTTGGACGAGTCCCTCGCCGATCGCCTTGATCGCCGCATCGCGCCGGGCCTCGGCGGCGGTGAGTCGGCCCTCGAGTCGCTTCGCGATCTCTTCTTCGTTCGAGCGGTTCGTCGCGTCGATCGCGGACCGGTTCCGCGCGGAGTCATCGCGCCGGGCCTTCTTCGCCGCTTCGACATCGAGCGTCGAGTCGACGAGGCCCATGAGTTCAAGGAGCCGGTCGGCAAGCCACCCGGTCACCGACTCGAACGCCGACCAGAAGGTCGACACGAGGGCGTTCCAGATCCGTCCGACGAAGGCCATCGCCTCAGCGGCGGCGGTCTCAAAGCCGCTCCAGATCTCGATGGCCCAGATCCGCGCGCCGCCGAAGACCTCGCTCGTCGCGGTCGCGAACCACGCCTTGAACTCGGTCCAGCGGTCCTCGAGAAAGTTGATGCCGCGGATCCACTCTGCCCGTATGCCGAGCCACGCGACGCGCGCGGCGAGCGCGAGGTCGCCCGCCATGAGGGCGTCACCGACCGCGCCGATGACGCTTGTGACCCGCTCCCTGAGTTCGGCGAATCGCTCGCCGAGCCAGGCGATCGCCGTGCCGCCGGCGCCTGAGAAGTACATGATGGCAGCGGTCGCGCCGGCGGCGAGCGCGACGACGATCCCGAGCGGGGAGGCGAGGAGGAGGAACGCGGCCTTCGCGAGGAGCACCGCCTTCACGGCGAGGCCGAACGCGGTCGCGATCCCGCCGATGGCCGTCCCGAGGAGCGAGATGCCGAAGCCGACGCCGACGAGCGTCACGCCGACGAGGCCGACGACCGCGACGACCTTCGCTGCGGTGACGACGAGGTCCCGATTCGCGCGGATCCACGCGACGATGCCCCCGACGACATGAGCGGCTCTCTCGGCGAGTTCCGTGACGACCGGCGCGAGCGCCGCCCCGATCTGGAACGCGGCCGCCTTCGCGCTTCGTGCGAGGAGGTTGAGGGTGTCGTTCAGGAGCGCGGCGCTCTTGGCCTCGTCCGCCGAGACGGAGACTCCGAAATCGCTCGCCTGCTTGCGGAGTTCGGCGATGCCTTGGGAGCCCTCCTCGAGGAGCGGGATGAGGCTCGCTCCGGCCTTGCCGAAGACGCCGATCGCGGCGGCCGCGCGCTCGGCGGGATTGGTGATGGCCATGATCCGGTCGGCGACAAGCGACAGCTGGTCCTCGGGCGAGAGATTCGCAAGCGCACCAGCCGAGAGTCCGAGCTTGCCCAGTGCGTCGGCAGCGGAAGCGCTGCCCTCGCCGGCGGCGACCACCGTCCGCTGCATGACGCGGAGACCCTTCTCGAGGGTCTCGATGTCGCTGCCGGACTGCTCGGCCGCGAAGCCGAGTTCGGACACGGCCTCGACCGAGAGGCCGGTCCGGATCGCGGCCTTGTCGAGCGAGTCGCCGAAGTCACTGAAGAGCTTCACTCCCGCGACGAACGGGGCGCTCGCGGCAGCGGCCACGCCGGCCAGGGCGAGGCCGATGTTCCGGATCGACGCACCGAAGGCCTTGAGTCGGGCCTCGGCGGCGCGAAGCGCCTTCGTGAACTTGTCGTCGACGCCGAGCTCGACGTAGGCCCGGCCCGCGCGGATGCCAGAGGATTTGGTCACGAGGCGTAGCCCCCAGCGTAGACAGGCAACTGCGTGAGGCGAGGGAGCGGTAGGATCCGACGGCTATGGCGACCAATCTGGTTCTGTATGGCCCGTTTCCTGTTCCGTACTCTGTTGTCGCGGGAACGAAGAGCATCGCCCCAGCGGACGCCCGGGCGTTTTGGGGGCAGGCGGCGCTCTTGCCCCTGGCCACGAAGAATGGCTGCTACGTGTTCGCACTGAAGGCGAGCCAAGGCTACTTGCCCTGGTATGTGGGCATTACCGGGAAGAAGAAGTCCAAGAAGCGACCAAAGCGGGCAAAGGCGGCCAGCTCGCCAATCGGGCGATGGGGGCTGAAGCACGAGACGTTCACGCCAGACAAGCTCAAGAAGTTCAACCGCGCAATGTCGCTCCGAAAGACAGGTGCACCAGTAATGTTCTTGGTCGCCCCCGCTGGGAGCATTCGGAAGATCCCAACCGCTGAGCTCCTGCACATGGAGAAGGAGCTCATTCAGAATGCACTCGCGCGAAATCCGGCATTGATAAACACCCAACACACCAAGAATCTCCCTCGATGGTGCATCAAGGGAGTTATCCGTGGCGGAAAGGGCCGTCCGAACAGCGGCGAAACGGCGTTCAGAAAGCTCCTCGGGTTGGCCTGATGCGCGGGAGATAGTTCACCTCTTGGAAACCGAGTTCCGCAGTTGCTCGGGAAGCTTCGACTGTTCTCGCTCAAGCGCCGGCCGCATGTAGGGCCGCGCCGCGATCTGGACCGTCTTCGTCTCCCGCTTGCCCTTCGCGTATCGCGTGACCTTCGCCGTGCCGCCGAACTCGAGCGTCGACGGGGCACCGCTCCCGCCGTTCAGCTTCGCCGGTCCGACGACGACGCTCTTCGCCGACGGGTCGAACGCGAAGAAGAGGTTGTCGCGCAGGAGCCCGGTGTGCGACATCGGCGGTTCGCCGGGCTTGCTCTGCCGGACGACCATCTTCCGCGGCTCGCCCTTCTTCGTGCGGCCCTTGGCAAACACCTTGGCGTCCTTGATCGACTTCTGTGCCGAGCGCATGAGGATCGCGCCGCCGCGTGACAGGGCCTTCCGCGTGGCCGCGTCGACACGCTCGATCACGAACGCGCGGTCGAAGAACAGGTTCTTCGCGCGGCTGACAGACATCTGGAGCATCGCTACGCCTCCGCCTTCGCAAGTGCGTACTCGCGGCGGGCGACCTCGTCTCCGGCGATCGCTGCCTTGGCCTGCTTCCGCACGCTCTCGTCGGCCGCGATCTTGTCGATGCCGAAGCGCTCGGTCACGGCGATGACGCGTCGCGCGCCGTCGCGCTGCTCGACCGCCTCGTCGCGTTCGTCCTCCAGGTCCTTGTGCCTCCGCCGGTTCCGCACCGCGACCAGCGTGCCGATCGATCCGCCGCCGAGGATGGCGGCCAACCCCGTCTCGAGGATGCCCGACACCTGCGACGCGACCGCACCGGCGCCCGGAACGCCGAGGCCGCTCAGTTGGCCGCCGAGCGCCTTGACGCCCTCGGCGGTCCGCGTGATCGCGACACCCGTGGCCTCCGCGAATCCGTCGAGGGTCGCCTCGTGCTCTGCGAGCTCGCGACGGGCCTTGGCGGCAGCGACCTCGAGCTTGATCGCCTCCTCGTCGTAGTCGGCCAGCAGCCGAGCGATCGCGGCGGACTCGTTGGTGAGGCCCTCAAGCTGCGCGTCGACCTCGCGGATCGACGCCAAGAGGATCGGGCGAGCCTCGCTCGGCGCGGTCGCCAGCTTCCCGGCAAGCTCGGACTGCATGCGCTCGAGCACCTCTCGGCGCTGGCCGATCCGGTCTTCGGATGCCTTCACGTTCGCCGCCTCGCGCTCCGCCTGGGCGCGGCGCTCGTCGAGCGTCTCGACGTCCTCCTCGGCCTGCTTCAGCTTGGCTGCAGTGTCCCGCACCTCGGTCGAGGTGGGCGCACCGACCATCGTCGCGACGCCGTCGCGGATCGTCTCGCAGCCGGGGAAGAGAAGCAGGGCAAGCAGGAAGGTCGCGATCGTGATGAGCCGCATGGGGCCTCCAGATGTTTGGTTCAGGTGGTCCGGCAGAACACGTCCCGCAGGACGGTGATGTCGACGGGGATCGACTGTGGAGCGTGCTTCGCGTCACGTCGGCGGAACGGGTCGAACTCGCTCGGGCTGACCGGGCTCCGCTTCCTCGGATCGCGGTGCAGGTTGACGAGCAGCGCCTCGAGCGAGGCCGTCCGCTGCCACTCGTCGCGCATCCGGCCCTCGGCCATCTGGTCGAGCTCGCGGAGCGTGAAAGGATGCGGGTCGACGCCGGCTATGCCGGCGAGGCGGAAGACGGTCGCCCAGCCGTCGGCGTCGCCAGAAGCGCCTCGTCGATCGCCCGGTCCAGCTCGCCGCTTTCGATCCGCCGCTCGGCCAGCGTCCTCGCCCTGTCCATCGCGGCATCCATCGCCTGCACCACCCGCGAGAGCGCCGCCCGCTCGCGGGGGTTCGGGAAAAACGCGATGAGCTCGGCGATCAATGCTCTTGTCGCATGCTCGATCGCGTCGCCCGCCATCGAACGCCCGAAGTCCTCGTCGGAGACCTGAGCCTTGTCGGCCTCGGGCTTGCAGACGGCATAGAGCACGTCGCAGAGGGTGACGGGATCGCCGAAGAGCCGCTCGAACACGCGGCCGCCCTGGAGGTCGAGGAGGTCGACCTGTGCGAGCGATCGGACGCGCTTGAGCGCCGCGACGTTGAGCGTGACCGTCCATGCCCGTCCTGCGTTGTCGGTGAAGGTCTTCATGGGGCAGTCCAGCGATTCGTCAGGCGACGGTCATCCACGTCGGCGCGTTGCCGGAGTAGGACGGCTTGAGGGTGACGCTCACGGTGAGCGCCTCCTCGAGGGGCTCTTCCCGCGTGAAGCTCGTCACCATGCAGGTGGCGCGGAGCCCCTGGCTGCCGGAGGAGCCGAGCCCCGTGATGGCCCCGTCCATGGCGGCGACCTCGATGTTCGTGTTGTTGAGGTAGGCGTCGCGGATCGCGAGGAAGTCGGTGTCGCCGGTGTCCCACACCATCTGGAACTCGATCGACGCGTCCTTGAGCGTGGCGGCCGTCGCCTTCCAGCCGTTGTTGGCGCGGGTGGTCACATCGGCCTCGCCCGCCTCGAGGTTCAGCGTCACGTCCTTGACGTTGCCGATCTCGTCCCACGTGGGCGAGGCGTAGGTGCCGGAGTTGCGGTAGAGCTTGGCGTGCAGGCCGAGTCGGATGGCCATGGCGGTGGGTCCTTAGGTCGAGTTGCCGATGACGGAGAGGACGAGACCGGCGGTCGAGCCCCAGACGTAGACCTCGGAGAGATTGACTCCTTCGAGGCGCACCTGGAGCTTGCTCGGGATGGTCCCGCGGGTCGCGCCGCCGTCGGTCGAGACGTAGGCGACGCGCGAGGCGTCGGTGTTCGTGAGGGTCACGTTCCCGACGAGACGCGTCGTGATGAGGCGCGTCGCGGTCGCGCCGAGCGTGACTTCGAAGGCGATCGCGTTCTTCATGCGTCGGCTCCCTGCGTGGTCACGCGATAGGTGAGCCGGAGGACGCCGGTGTACTGCTTCAGCCGGTTCCAGTGGTCGAGATCGAGGATCGGATCGATCCGCATGGAGAGGTAGTGGGCTTCGCCCTGCGGAGCGCCCTCGAAGACGAGCGGCAGCGCCTTCTGGAAGAGGGCATCGCCGATCGCCTCAAGGTTCGCGGCGAGAGCCGAGACCTCCGCCTCGTCCTCGGCGGCCTTCTGGAGGGCGACGAGGATCTCGCAGTCGTACTGGCCGCGACGCCGCGAGAGATTGGCGGGCGTCTCGGTCGAGGGAATCGCCCAGCAAGCGATGACGCTCATGTCCTCACGGTCGGTGAGCGGCATCCAGCGCATCTGGGCCTGCACGGGGATCGGCAGCGCCGCGGTGTTGATCGCGGTCGCCACCGCCTCGGCGACGAGGACGAGTCGGCAAGGCATGATCACGACACCTCCGCCCGGGTGGCGCTGCCGCAGTGGATGCAGCGGTGGTGCTCGAGGTGCTCGATCCGCCGCGAGAGGTCGTCGATCAGGCGCTGCGAGTTCGCGGCGTTGGTCGTCGCCGCGACCTGGGCCTTCAGGAGGTCGGCCACGATCGACTTCAGCTCGTCGACGCTCCGGGCGAGCGAGTGGAGCTGCTGGTCGCGGTGGCCGATGTGGATGAAGATCGCGGCGACGCCGCCGATGAGGGCGATGAGCTGGAAGTAGGCGAGGAGTTCCATCACGGGGGTGTCCTTGGGGGGTTCGGGACGGGCGATCAGGCAGGCTCGGTGCCGACGAAACGCGTGTGGATGCGGTAGGCGGTCCGTTGGGCGTCGGCCCAGCGCCATGCGGGCATGCTTTGAACCGGTGCCATCACTTCGAAGAGGTGGACGGTGGTCCCGACGGTCTCGCGGACCTGGTCGCCTCGCGCCGGTGCGGCCGGAAGGTCGGCGGTCGCGACGAGGAAGTCGCGCGACTCCGTCCGTTCCATGACGCCGCCCCCCACGGATCCCTCGGAGACGACCTCGAACTCGGTGCGCCCGACGGAGGCCTTCACGGTGAGCGTGGTGGCTCCGGTGACGTAGCCGATGTCGCGTGAGAGGTGCGCCGCGCGCTGCGCGGCGAGCCACGCGGCTCCGTTCGCGATGAGGTCGGCCATGGGTAGGTCGACCTCACTGCGAGAGTCGGATGCGGACCGTCGCATCGGCGTCGGCCGCGGCCTTCACGCACTTGCCGATGAGCTTGTTGCCGGTCGCGACGGTCGTCGCCTGCTGGGCGCCGGTCGCCCAGTAGCAGAGCGCTCCGGCGGCGATCGCCGTGCTCGCGCCGGTCGCCTTCGGGAAGTCGAAGACGCCCGAGACCGAGAGGGCTCCCAGCTTGTTCGCCAGGATCGCCCGGTTCGTGACGCCGACGAGTTCGCCTTGGACGACCACCATGCCGGCGGCCGTGTCGGTGCCGGGCGTGTAGTCGATCGTCTTGCCTTCGTGGACGTAGGTGGCCATGAGGTTGCCTCAGAGGAGGAGAGGGTCGGAATGCGGCTGATGCGGCGATGCCACACCAGCCGCTCGGAGGGGGGGATGTTCGTGCTGGCTTATGCTTCGCCCTTGACCTTGAGGGCCCCGCGGAAATCCTGCTCGCGGAAGCCGAAGTCGATGTAGGCGGCCCACGAGATGCCCATCGTGTTGATGGGCGTGTTCGCTCGCTCGATCGTCGGCTGCTGCTTGCCGTTGAGGAAGACGACCTCGAACGCCGGCACGAGCCGCGGATCGGCGAAGAGGTACCACGCCTTCGCGCTGTTGCCCGAGTAGTAGCTGTCCGAGAGGTGCGGCGCGACGCTGAGCTGGTACTTGCCGCGGTGCGGGTTGTCGGTCGGGAGCTTCGTCTTCGCCGTCGACCCGTCGAGGAGGATCTGCGAGGATCCGAGGAGAACCTGCGCGTCGGTTTCGACCTCGACCGGCGTCAGGAGGCGCACCGGGCGGATGTTGATCGGCTTCTGGTCCTTCGCGTCGGTGCCGGGGCCGATCTTGATTTTCTGGAACGCGGTCTTCGCCGCGGTGAGCGAGTCGACGCCGAAGGCGGTGTCCGCGCCCGAGAGGAAGTTGCCGTTCCCCACCGAGAAGAAGTTCGACGGGTTCGAGAGGAGCAGGCGGAAGAACTCGTCGTCGATCGTTGCCGCGCCGTCCATGCCGACCTGCCGGGGCAGGTCGAGGAAGGCGCCGAGGTCGTCGTTGATGAGGTCCTGCCGCGTGAGCGTGATCAGGATGCCGCGGGTCTCGGCCTGGTTCTTGAAGGTCTGCTCGCTGAGCTTGCCGCTCTTCAGTTCGCCGTCCTGCGCGACCTTCTCCCAGCGGCCTGCGCCGAGGAGGCGGACGCGAGAGACCTCGCGGAAGTCCTTCACGCTTCCCACGCGGCAGAGGTCCATCGCGACGATCGGGACCGCCTCGTAGGCGTCGAGCATCGTCCGCTGCATCGTGCCCTCGAGGATCGTGGGCAGGCTGAGCGTGGTGAACGAGGCCTGGATCGTCGCGCTGCCGTCGCCGAAGACGCTCGGGACGTGCTTTCCCTCGAGCCTCGCGCACTCGGCGGCGAGCTCGCGGAGCCCGATGTGGCGGAGGCGGTCGGCCGCATCGAGCGTCTTCTCGCCGAAGTCCTTGAGGAGCCGCTTCTCGCCGACGCCGGCCGAGAGGCAGGCCGCCGCCTCGAGCACGCGCGAGGTCGGTGCCTCGCGCGAACCGTTGACGTAGGGGCCCGCGACAGGTCGCGTGGCGCGGAGCACCTCGAGCTGGGTCTTCTCGACGGTCCAGCCCTCGGCGATGGCCTTCGCCTCAAGCGCCGGCTGGCCGACGCACTCGACGTGGATCGCGGCGATGCGGGTCGCCTCGGCGGCCGCCTGGGCGCGCATGATCGAGACGGGATCGGTCGGTTCGGTGGCGTCGGCGGTCGCGGCGACGCCCTCTTGGGTCGTGGTCATGGTGGTCTCGTTGGTGGATGCGTCGGCCGCGGCGCTCGCGGCGACGCGCGCGGAGGTGTCGTCGTCCGCGCCGAGGGCGACGAAGCTGATCTCGCTGAGGGTCGAGGCGCGGGCGATGTGGATGGGTCCCTCGAAGGTCCGTCCGTTCGCGCTCGCGGTCTGGCCTTTCTTCACGAACTCGACGCGCGACGCCTTCGCGCCGACGCTCGCCTGCCAGGGGAATCCGTTGCGGCTCGATTCGACGATCTCGCTCGCCACGCGGCCGGAGCCCGAGACGAGTCCCGCGACGCGAAGCTGTCCGGCCTCGACGCCGACCGATTCGGTGTGGCCGACGATCATCGAGGGCGAGTGGTCCTTGAGGATCGGGCGGGCGTTCCCGCGCACCTGGAGGCCGGCGAGGTCGACGACGACGGGCGCGTCCCATCCGGCGAGTTCCATGGCGGCACCGGTGTAGGCGACCATGTCGAAGCGGCGCAGGGACTTCGCGGTGCCGTCGGCGGCCTTCGCGCCGATCAGGTCGGGCGCATCCGTCCAATGCTCGATCGGTGCGGACAGGCGGATCGCGCGGATTGTGTTCGTCTCAGTCGCGTGGGTCACTGGCGTCCTCCTGGGCGGGTTGGTCGTTGGTGTTCGAAGGCGAGGAGACTGCGCTGGGCTGCGGCGTGATGCCGAGCTCCTCCATCAGCTCGATCTCCTTCGCGCGCTGCCGCAACTGGTCCTCCCAGTCGAGGCCCATGCGGGCGTACTCGGCGGCAAGGGTCGTCGTGTGCGAGGCGAGCTTCGTCGACTGCGCCGTCGCCTCCTTCAGCGGATCGACGTGCTCGTGCCCATCCCAGAACCACTGGTGCGGCACGGCGAGGAGGTCGCGCATCGACGCGGGCACGAGGCCTGGGACGCGCGATGCCTCGCGGAGCCACTCGGCGAGGATCCGGTCGAGGACCCGGCATTCGAGCTCGCTCCGCTCGACGCGGATCGCCTTGAAGTAGGTCTGGTGGTCGAGGCGGCCGGAGGCGTAGTTGTAGGAGGCGCTGTTCCCCGCCGCGACGTTGAACGGGATGTTCAGGCAGCGGGCGATCTCGTTGAGGATCTCGCGCTTGAACTCGCCGTAGGTCGTCGACGGCTGCTTCGCGTCGACCTGCTCCATGCGCCAACCGGCGGGCATGGTGACGAGCGCCCGGCTCTCAAGCTCGACCGTGTCCATCGGCTCGACGGATTCGGCCTCGCCCGCCGCCGGCGCGTCGGTGTAGAGGATGCCCGCGAAGTCGGCGGCGGTCTCGGCCGCGCCGAGCACAGCGAGCGTGTAGCGGCGGAGTTGTGCGAAGAGCGGGAGCGCCGGCGTGAATTCGGGGATGCCCCGCGACTGGCCGGGCCGGTCGACGCGGTAGGCGTGGATCACGCTCGCCGCCGGCACACGGTCGGCCTCGAGCGAGAAGGACGAGAGGAAGCCCACGTTCCCCGGGTGCGACCGGAGGATGTGGTAGACGGTCGGGTTGCCGAATCCGTCGAATTCGATGCCGTCGACCGTCGGCTCTCGGCCGATGCGGAACGTGGGCGTGGTGACCTGGTCGGCTTCGATCAGGCGGATGTCTAGGAGGACCGCGCTGGCAACCTCGGGGTTGGTGGTGAGGAGGGCGAACGACTCGCCGTCGGTCGCCTTTGCCATCCGGATCGTGCGGAGTTTGCCCGGGAGGTCGATCGCCTTCGACCAGGCGGCGAACTCGCTCTCGATCGCGGCGTTCGCGTCGGCGTCGTCGCTGGAGAGCTGGAGCCGCGGGCCGGTGCCCACGCAGTCGTTGGCGAGCGTGAGGACGATGCCCTTCGCGTAGGAGTTGTTCGCGACCTCGTAGCGGGCGCGGGTGCGGAGGACGCGTCGGACCTCGTGCGTCGCGGCGGCGTCGGCCGACAGGTGGTCGGCCTCCGCCCAGTGGCGGCGGTTCTCGTCGGTGGTCTTCGCGGCGTCGAAGCCGGCGCGGAGGATGAGCCGTCGGCGCGGGGTCGCGCGGGGCCGTTCAGGCGCGGCGCTGGGGCGGCCGAAGATGCTCGCGAGGAGACCCATCACGCGGCTCCCGGCGGAATGAGCTTCGCGAGCCGCAGCCCGCGCTTGGGGTTCGAGATGGCCGCCTTGGACGCGAGATAGCGGTCGGCCTCGATCTGGTCAGGCAGCGGGTGCTGCTCGACCGAGCCGGTCTCGTTCGACGCCTTGGCGGGGCCGGAGGCGTTGTCACGGATCTTGTCTTCGAGGTCTTCTGCCACGGCGGCTCCCAACGCGGCGAAGGTGCCGCTATGGGGGAGCTATGCCGTGCGGGGCGATGATGCGCAAGCGCTCGAATGGTCCCTCCAAATTCCTTCCACCGGTAGACCCATGACGAAAAAGCCCGGCCGCGGATATCCGCGACCGGGCATCGACATGGTTTCGGCTGACTCGATCTCGGAGTCAGTGGAGCTTGATGTTGCCGGGAAGCTGCTTGAGTTCCTCGTTCGTGATGTTCGGATCCACGAACAGGATCAGCGTGTTCCAGTACTTGGTGTCGCTGCGGGCTGCCATGTATCGGCCGTGGCCGGGGTTGAGCGTCACGAGATCACCGTGCTTCATCACCGGACCGATGTTCGGGTCGGAGCCCCAGTCCTCGTCATACTTCTGCTGGAAGGTCATCGCAGCGGGATCCTTGCCTTCCGGGACGTTCGCGACGAACACGCGCACCTTCGTGTCCTTCGTCCACGCGGGATCGAAGTTGATGTTATGGGTAAGGCGGGTGCCGCCCGCGTCGGAGCGCACGGGCACAGCGACGATGCTCTTGCCGTTGATCGTGAACACCTGCTGGTACGTCTTGTGGCGGGTGAACACCTTCTTCCAGGCCTTGTTGGCCCACTTGCCGCAGTCCTTCATGAAGCCTTCGAGATCATCGATGGTGATCTTGACGTTGACGCTCCATCCACCGGCTTCGCCGACCTTGACCCCGTCGGCGTACACACGCTGCGCGGGGACCAAGAGGCTGGTGGTGAGGAGCGCCAGGAGAATGGCGACGAGCGAGAGTGGGAAGTGCCGTCTGTTCATGAGGGATCTCCAGTTCAACCGAGAGAGGACAATCCGCAGCTGCGGATGGCGGATCGTTGGGTGGCCGCCGTTTGCTCGGTTCGCCGTGACCGTCACGGCTAGCACTGCGGTTGCCTCACTCGACAGAACGCAAAGTCGCGCCTCATGGATCAGGTGCCGGCCGAAGTTTTGCACCCCACCGGGCGTTTGCCGAAATGTCCGCCCTGCAACAGATCGATGGTGGTAAGTCGCCGTCCGCAGTTGCGGCACTCGCGCCGCCGGCGGATTCCACCGAAGGAGAGCTGCCGGGTGTTCACGACCCGAAGATGGGAGCAGCCGCAACCGCCGCATCGGATGCCAGCATGTCCGTCCGTCCGCGGGTGTTGCTCGCTCATCGTTGCCTCCTCAGGGCCGAAAGTTTGATGCGGGGCCGATTCGCCGCCATCGACTCGCCCGTGCCGAACAGGACCGCCCCCTCCATCGACGCCGCGACCGACGCCCCCACCGCGCAGTCGAACCAGTGGTTGTCGAGGCTCTCGACCCGGAGCTTCCACTCGTCGACCGTCCGCCCGCGGCCCTGCGTCCGCACGCGGTACTCCGCCAGCAGGTGGTCGGCCAGGAGCCGGTGCGCCGCCGGCGCCCGACCGAAGAGCGAGAGGCAGCCGGGATCGCCCATCGGCACCGCCAGTCGCGCGTGGATGAAGCTCTTCCAGTAGTTCGTGTCGAAGACCACGTGCCGCACGGAGCGGCGACCCGTGATCGTCGGCACGCGCCAGTTGAGACCGACGCGATCGCCTCGCTTCCGCCGATAGTCGCTGAATGGAATGCTCGAGGCGCCGACATACCGGCCGTGGCTCGGCATGACGACGCCGGCGTACTTCGACTGGCGGCAGAACTGGTAGACGACGTCGGTCGACGATCCCCAGTTCGCGTCGATGAGGCAACGGTCGATCCGCACCATCGCGCCGTCGTCGCGTCGCCACTCGCGGCCGACAGTCGCTTCGATGAGCCGTTCGAGGCCTGCGTAGACAGCCCCCTCGAGTCCGGCGCGAGATGACGCATCCGCCAGGGTGTGGCGCACATCGCGAAGCGTGAAGTACGGCACCTTCTGGTCGGGCTCGGTGCCGTAGTCGATGACGTAGCCGGTGAAGTCGTCCTCCCACGCCGCGACGAGCCAGAAGAGAGCCTTGCCCTGCACGTCGACGAACATGGTGAGCCGCGTGCAGCCGATCGGAATCTCGCGTCGGGCGTGGCCGTTGGTCTTCGCGGCGATCTCGTCGGCGCTGAGGAGTTCGTCCTCGGCGAGGTTCGCCTCGGGCAGAGGGGCGTTCTGGTACTCGGCCCAGAATGCGGTCTCGCCTTGGAGCCTGAGGTTCATCGCGTGCTGGACGGCCGACGCCTCATCGTGATTGAAGCGCTCGGCCCAGGCGACCACGGCTCCCTCGTCCATCGCCGCCTGGTGCTCGCGGTAGAACGCGGTGGCGGCGGCGATCCCTGCGTCCGATCGCAGGCCGTCGGCGCGGAGCTCCGCGTATCGCGCCCACAGTGCCTCGTTCGTCGGG
This sequence comes from Phycisphaerales bacterium, assembly GCA_044220875.1. Taxonomy (GTDB): domain Bacteria; phylum Planctomycetota; class Phycisphaerae; order Phycisphaerales; family SM1A02; genus JAEUIT01. The sequence goes on from JBGAQH010000007.1 coordinate 57,763, forward strand.
AACGAGTAGACCATCTTCGTCCGCTCGCCCTGCCACTGCGGGTGCTTCTCGCGGTCGAGCAGGCGGTCGGCCAGGTCGTCCGGCCGCACGACCGTCAGCGTCATGAGCCCGGCGATCTTCTTGCCGGGCCCCGCGAGTCCGAGGATCGCGCCCGAGAGGATCCGCTCGCGCGTGTCGCACTGCGATGGGCTCCGTGCCGACTCGTCAGTCTGCGGGTCGTCGATCAGGACGAGCGACGGACGCACCGCGCCGCCGTCCGGGCGCTTGTACTTCATGCCGCGCACCCGGCCGGTGATGCCGGCGACGCGGATGATCGCACCGGCGGCACGCGAGCCATCGATTGAAGGGAGGACGACCTCCCGCGCGGTCCAGCCGATATGCGTCTGCTTGCCGCCATGAAGCTGGCCCGCTGCCCGTTGGTGGATGCCCTCAAGCCGGCGGATCGGGAAGCACGCCTCGGGGAAGTCGGCGAGGAGCAGCTCGTTGTTCTCGAGTTCCGCCTTGATCGAGTCGAGCATGCTCGCGGCGTGCTCCTCGTCGCTCCCAATGAGAGCCACGAACTCGCGGTGCCCGTAGAGCATCGCCCAGAGGCACGCTGTCTCGCAGAGCGACGTCTTGCCCGATCCTCGGGGCATCGCCATCGCGAAGAGCCCGCCCTCGAGCACGGCCTGCTCGATCTTCGCGATCACCTTCAGGTGGTCGGCTGACCACTTCAGGCTGAAGGTCTGCGGGAGGTAGGTCTCGCAGAAGAAGCGGAAGTCCCGTTCGGCCCGCGCCTTCCGGCTGGCGTCCTGGACCTCGGGCAACGCGCCGATGTCGCGGCCGGACACTGAGAGGAGCGCGTTTCGGAGGCGTGCTCGCTCGCGATGGGCGTCGTATCCGGGGACGCCGCCGGCGTCAGACGCCCTCTCGGGCGCGTGGCGCTGGTCGAAGAGCCAGGCGATGTAGCGGAGGAGGTTCACGCGATTGGGATCGCCGTCCGCCCCGATGCGGAGACCCGCCCGGGTGCGGTGCCGGTGCAACTGCCGCTCGCCCACGCATTCGCCCAGCGGGGTCGAATTGAGGAGACGACACGTCTCGCCGATCCGTAGACGACGTACATCAGTCCCCACGTGAGGCCTCCTGCGCCGCGGCTTGGCGAGCGAGCCACGCCCCGTAGTGGACGAGGTTCATCGTGCCGTCGGCGTTCGTGGGGGCACCCGCTTCGACGTCGGCGCGCACGCGGTCTGCGGTCGCGTGCTTTGAACCGGACGCGGCCAGCAGCCGCGCGAGGTCCGCGACGTCAAGGGAAGCAGGGCTCTTCTTGGCGGGAGTCGCCCCAGCATCACGCATGGCGCGCCTCCCGGACCGCGAAGGTCCGCGCCTCGCGGCCGAGTTGCCCACTTCGGGCCCACTGCCGCGAATTGCTCGCGACATCGCCTTGATGCGTCGCGGAGCTCATGCCCTGATGTCCCCACCGATGTGGAGGTTCACATCGAACCAACGGAGAACCATGATGGCAACGCGAAAGACGAAGACGACGACAAGCAGCCCGCACGCGACCGAAGTCGACGCACGCCTCGCCCGGATCGCGGCGGCGCGACGCGAGATCACCCGGCTCCTGAACGAGCTCGGCGAGAAGGTGATGGCGGCAGAGGTCGAGTGCGCGACCGAGTCCGAAGCGCTCCGCAGGCTGGTGCGGGCGGACCGCAGCGGCGCGACGGCGAAGGCGGTCGCGGACGGGTTCGCCCGCGAGCGGATCGACACCGGAAGCCTCTGCAGCCGACTGAACGACGAGGTGGGGGCCCACGGGCACCGCCCATACCCGCCGACCTACGCGGTCGAGAAGCCGCGATGGGCGATCGTCGAGAGCTGCTGACCCAGACGAACGGAGCACCAAGCCATGACCACCAACGACCCGACACGAGATGCGGCCATCCGCGAGATCGCAAAGCGAGAGCTCTTCCTCGAGACGCTCGAGCCAACCATGAGCGGCGCGGACTTCCGCGAGATAGCGGTGTGGATGGCCGAGACCGCACTGAAGGCGGCCTACGAGGCCGGACGCGAGGCGGGCCGAAAGGCCGAACGCCGGCGACGCACGCCGACGCGGTGCGACTGTCCGGCCTGCGGACGACGCATCGACATCATCCCGATCACCTGAGGCCCGCATCGTGCGGGCCTCGCTGTTTCCAGCACCAGACGGAGATTCACCATGACGAAGAAGACGACCAAGAGTTCGAACGCCAAGACTACGACCGCCAAGAAGGCTCCCCGCATATCCGCGAGCGCCGCCCGCGCCGAGGGAGCCGCCCGCACGAAGCGGGCGCTCGCCAGCGCCCAGGCGACCGTTGCCGCGAACCTTAAGGCGATCGCGGCGGCCGATCAGGAGAACGCATCGAAGCGCGACGAGCGTGCCGCGAGTCAGGACGGCATGGCGGCGAGCGAGCGGGCGATCGCGAAGCCCGCGAAGGGCGCGAAGGCTCCCAAGGCCCCGAAGGCGATCAAGGCCGCCAAGCCCGCCAAGGAGCGCAAGGCGAAGCGGGTCAGCGCCCTCGATGCCGCAGCGACCGTCCTCGCCTCGGCGAAGGAGCCGATGCGGACGAAGGACCTGATCGAGCAGATGGCCGCGAAGGGCCTGTGGACGAGTCCCGGCGGCAAGACCCCCGAAGCCACGCTCTACGCCGCCATCCTGCGTGAGATCGGGACCAAGAAGTCCGAGGCCCGCTTCCGCAAGGTGGAGCGCGGCCTCTTCGCCGCGACCGCCAGCGCCGGGAAGGGAGCCTGACCCATGGTCGACCACGATGAGACTGCTCCCCGCGTCCGCACCTCGGATGTCGAGGACCTCCTCGCCGGACTCCTCGAGCAGGTCCGCGAGGCCGCCGGTGACGACGACGCCTTCGGCGAGATCGCCGCTTCCTTCGGCGGGATCGAAGGCGTGGCGTCCTTCCGCGACGCCGGCGTCATGACCCGCGACCGCGGCGTGGTGCTGCGGTGCGCCGACGGGAGCGAGTTCCAAATCACGATCGTCCGAAGCGACTGACCACATCGACGGTTCCCTCCCTCAGGCCTCGGCCAGCGCCGGGGCCTTCTCTGCGGCGGGGTCGTCCGCGCCGATGCGGGACGCCTTCGTCCCGGTGAACTCCTCGAAGCGCCGGACGATGACGTCGCAATAGAGCGGGTCGAGCTCCATGAGGAACGCCTTCCGCCCCGTCTGCTCGGCGGCGATGAGCGTCGAGCCCGAGCCGCCGAAGAGGTCGAGGATGTTCTCGCCGGGCCGCGACGAGTACTGCATGGCCCGCACCGCGAGCTCGACGGGCTTCTCGGTGAGGTGGACCATCGACTGCGGGTTCACCTTCTTGACGTGCCAGAGGTCTGTGGCGTTGTTCGGTCCGAGGAAGAGATGCGCCGCGCCCTCGCGCCAGCCGTAGAAGGCGATCTCGAAGGCGCCCATGAAGTCCTTGCGGGTCAACACCGGATGCTGCTTGTCCCACACGATGCCCTGGCTGAAGTAGAGCGCGTGCTTCTTGAGGTAGGGCGGATAGTTGCCGAGGTTCGCGTAGCCGCCCCAGATGTAGAACCCGCGGCCGGGCTCGAGCACGCGGGCCATGTTGCCGAACCACGCGTCGAGCAGCCCATCGAACGCCTCGTCGGTCACGAAGTCGTTGGCGAGCGGGCGGTCCTTCGCGCGAAGCTGCCTGTGTGTCGCCTTCGACTTCTCGGGGTGCCGCGCGACATCCATCGACTGATGGTGGGTTGGTTTCGCGGCGCTGAACGACGAGAGGCCGGCGGCGATCGCGTTGTTCGATCGCGGCTCGACCTTCACGTTGTAGGGCGGGTCGGTGTTGACGAGGTGGATCCGTTCGCTGCCTAGGAGGCGATCAACATCCGCAGGTGACGAGCTGTCGCCGCAGAGGAGGCGATGGTTCCCGAGGAGCCAGAGGTCGCCCGGTCGCGTCGTGGCCTCGTCCGGCGGTGCGGGGATCGAGTCGGGATCGGTGAGCCCGTCCTTCACGTCGCCGGCGAAGATCTTGGCGAGCTCGTCCTCGTCGAAGCCGAGCGAGGCGAGGTCGATGTCGAGTTCACGAAGCGCCGCCAGCTCGATCGGCAGGAGGTCCATGTCCCACTCCGCAAGCTCGGCGGTCTTGTTGTCGGCGATGCGGTAGGCGCGGACCTGCTCGGGCGTGAGATCCTTCGCGACGTGCACCGGCACCTTCGCGAGTCCGAGCTTCTGTGCCGCCTTGAAGCGGGTGTGCCCGCAGACGATCACGCCGTCGGCATCGACGACGATCGGCTGCCGGAAGCCGTACTCGCGGATCGAGTGGGCCACGGCGTCAACCGCGTCGTCGTTGATGCGAGGGTTGTGCTCGTAGAGGCGGATGTCGGAGATAGGACGGATGTCGATCTTCATGGGGCCTTTCAGTTGAGGTCACCGCGGCTTCGTTCGAAGCCGATCGATGACCATGTCGAGGTCTCGAATGGAATAGAGCACGCGCCGGCCCATCCGGACGGTGGGGATCGGGCCTTTGGGCGCGCTCATGGACCAGAGCTTCCGATCGCTGATGTTCAAGCGCTTGGCTGCCTCATGAACCGTGACTAGAACTTGCTCGGGCTTCTGCGGCGGCATGACGCGAACGGGTTCCGGTTGGGGCGGCGCGGGTGGATGGTCGACGCGCACGCGCACCTCCTCGCGCGGTCGCGACGCTCGACGAACGGCGATGCCTTCGTCGACGGCAACGAGGAATTCGATGAAGGACTCAGCCAGGCGAAGCGCGGCCGCCGACTCACGGGGTGTAGGTTTCATCCCGGAATCGTCCGCTCGGGCTGTCAGCCCGGCGCTTCGGCCACGCGCAACAAACTCAGTCGGGAATTGCAGGTGTTCCCGCCGGGATCTCCGACGCCTCATGGCGGCGGAGTACCTACGACGCGCTGAAGGATCTTGAAGGAACTTGCGCGCCGAAGGTCCGGGGATACATGGATTTATCAAGAAGAGAGAGAGTTCCTTCAATCCTTCAACGGCATCCCCGCACGCGTGACCGCGCCCGCGCACACGTGTACGCGCGCGAAGAGGTTGAAGGATTGAAGGATTCGGGTCAGGCGATCTCATAGACCACCTTTGGCCGCGTGGCCGACGATTCGATCTCGTGGCGCATCTGGCCGGTCTCCAAGAGGTTGTCGATGACCTCCTGCCGCTCGCGCTGGGTGAGCCACTGGGTCTTGCGGCATAGTTCAGCGCGGGAGATCCTTCCACCCGCCTTGCGCACGACGCGCATGACGCGCTTCTGCCTGGCGTCGAAGAGCCCGTCGGCGACCCACTCGTGGGCGACGTGGAGCATGCGACGGGTCAGGTAGCGGGAGAGCTCACAGGCCCACCGCGCCGCCTCGGCGTCGATGACGGGCTTCGCGTGGTCGCGTGAGCAGGCGTAGATGAGGGCGAGGCGACAGGCCTTCTCTTCGGCGCGGGCCCAGAGCGACCTTCCGGCCTCGTCGGGCCTCGCGTACTCGGCGTCGACCGTTGCCGCCAGATCGTCGAAGACGATGCCGGCGTCGGCGGTGGTCTCGACGACCCTTGGTTCGGGATGCTCGAGCGCGAGGTTGCCTCCCGGCCGAAACGCTCCCCACCATGCGGCGGTGGCGACGATCGCCTCGGGAACAGGCACGGCCTTCGACCGCTGACGGCCCGGCGTGGCGTAGGCCTCGAAGACGAGCATGCGGGCGATGAACCCGTCGCTCAGGCTGTCGGCGGTGAGGGACTCGAAGAAGTGCTCGGGGACGGTCGTGCCGTAGACCGAGACGCAGGGTTGGTCGACGACCTTGTTCCGCTTCGGGTCGGCGTACGCCTTGCCGCGGAAGACGGTGTCGGCGCTCGAGAAGAGCTTCATGAGCGCGGTCAGGACGTTGAAGAGGTGCGGCGCCTTCTTCGGGTCGCCGATCGTCCTAAGAAAGCGCCCGAACTCGTCGATCTGGAAGAGGATCGACGGCTCGACCTCGACCGCCGCGAGGAGGCCCGCGTCTGAGGCGAGATCCTCGTTGCCCTCGTGCTCGATCAGGTCGGCTGCGAACAGGACATTCTTGTTGACCTTGCGGGCGTGGTCCTTGCCGGCGCCCGAGGGGGCGATGCCGACGCAGTAGAGGTTCGTCCTGTTGCCGCGCTCGTCGCGCACCTTGCGGCCGGCGAGCGTGGCTTGGAGGCAGATCGCCGCCGCGAGCGCGAGGACCGGTTGCGGCCTCGTCGCGGTCGCGAGGTTGTGGCGCATCACGGCATCGATGAAGCCGGGGACGTGCAGGAGCGCTGGCGGGAATGGGCCCGGATCCTCAGGACGGACGATCCGTCGCGGCTCGTCGTCCGCGTGAGCGGCCGTCGACACGCCGAACCCGGAGAGGTCGACATCGTTCGTCTCCGCCGGCGTCGCATCGCGCAGCCAACCGCGCGGGCGAGCATGCGGCTTGCTCGCGGCGTCGTCGATCTTGTGCTGCAGCTCGCGGTCGGTCCACGGCGGCACGCAGCGCGGGTTGTAGCGCTGGGCCAGCATGCGGAGCGCGACGTCGGGGGAGAGGCCGAAGCCGTGGACGAGCGCGGTCGCGGCGGCGAAGGTCCGGCCATGGCCGCCCTGGCCCGAGATCGCCGGCGGCATGGCGTCGAGGTAGGCCTCGGCGCGGCGCTCGACGGCGTCGTCGGGGCGGGGTCCCGCCGTGGGCCGCGACGTTGGCCCACGTTCTGCCCGGGCCGCGAGGTCGCCGTGTCGGCGGGCCACGACGGCGGTGGCCAACGCGGCCACGCGGGCGGCGAGGTCGGCGGCGTCGACCCGGGGCGGGATCCCGTCGAGGTGGTCGTAGGGTTCGCCGCTCGGGTGCACGCTCGGGCCGATGAGCGTCTGGAGTCCGGTGCTTCGAAGTTCGACGATGCACTTCTCGGTGATCGGGTCGGCATGGCGGCGCGAGACTGCTCCCTCGGCGATGTACCAGCGGTGCGATCCGGGAGCGCTTGACCGCCCGGTCACGACGGGTGTGCTCGGGAGGTACTTGTCGGCCAGCTCGCGGGCCTCGTCGGAGTCGAGATCGACGTCGACGAGCCATCCGCTCGGTTCGCCGAGCAGGACGCCGATGTTGCCCGAGCCGTTGAAGTATTGCGGGAGGTCGGCGGGATCGAGGCGCAGGGCGTTCCAGCCCTTCGCGACCGGCCCCTTGCGGCCCGCCGGGACGGGGATGACCCGCAGGCCTCGAACGGTGTACGCGAAGGCGGCGTTGAGGAGGCGGTGGTGATGGGTGCTCGTCACAGGTGCGTCCTCCCCGCGGGCTCGCCGAGTACTCTGCGCGGCATGACCAGCGAATCAGACAGCGGCACACTCCCCGAACGCGTCGTTGCGACGATCAAGTCGGATCCGAAGCGGGCGCTGTGCGACGATTGCCTCGCGCTCCTCGCGGAGGTCAAGCAGAGGCAAACCGCCCACACCATCGCGTCGACGCTGGGGCTCACCTCCGACTTCGTGCGTGAGAAGGCCGAGTGCTCCCGTTGCCGGGAGTCGAAGCTCGTGACGCGCGTCGCTCGTCGTTGACTGGGCATCAGAATGGGATCTCGTCGTCCGGGATGCCGGCTAATGCGTTGCCAGGGTTCCGCTCGGGCAGCCCCTCATCGCTCTCGACGCGCGGCGGACGTTCGCCAAGGACGTGCGACACGATCCGGTCGAACTTCTCGCCGGCCTTCTTCTCGACGGTGATCGTGAGCGTCATAGCGAGCGAGCCCGCATCGGCGAGATCGATCGCATCCATCACCGTGCTCGGGACCGCGTCGCGCGAGCGTGCCTGCCACCACTGCTCGGCCTTGCGCCTCGCATAGCCCTCGTGCTCGAAGCAGATCCACTCGCGGTGCCAGCGGTTGAAGCCGACGCGGTACTCGACCCGCATCGATGGCGGGGCGTCGGGGTCGTCGCGCTTCGTGTGCAGGCAGTACGCGACCTCCTTCACCTGCTCCTCGGTGCGGGTGACCTGGTCGCTGAGGATGCCCTCGGTGGTTGCGGTGGCCTCGTGCGTCTCCTTCTCCGGCTCGGGGAAGACGAATCCGCAGCCCGGGCACGCGGCGTAACCGGTCGCGATGAGCGCCCTGCACTTCGGGCACTCCTTGGCCGGCGCCTCGCCGCCGGCGTTCGGGGCGCGGTCCTTCAGTCGGATCGCATCAACCGGACCATGCCGCATGACGTTGCCGCCGAAGTCGAGGACGAGGCAGTCGGCCTTGCCACCGTTCAGGCGGAAGCCTCGCCCGACCATCTGGTAGTAGAGGCCAGGCGACATGGTGGGCCGGAGGAGTACGACGCAGTCGACGTTGGGGGCGTCGAATCCGGTCGTGAGCACGTTGACGTTCACGAGGTAGCGCAGGCCGCCCGATCGGAATCGCTTGAGGAGCGTGGCCCGCTCGTTGGCGGCGGTGTCGCCCGAGATGAACCCGCACTCGATGCCGTGTCGCGACCTCAATGCGCCGGCCACGTGCCGGGCATGGCGGACGCCGCTTGCGAAGATGAGGACTGCCGTTCGATCCTTCGACTCGGCCACGACCTCGTCGACGGCAGCGCCGACAAGATCATCGGTGTCCATGAGGTCCTCGACCTCATTGGCCACGAACTCGCCGGCGCGGACATGGAGGTTCGCGTAGTCGGGCTTGTGCGCCCCCGACTTCGTCCGCAGCGGGCAGAGGTAGCCCTGGACGATCAGCTCGCGGACGCCGATGTCGAAGCAGACCTCGTTAAGGACGCCGTCGGACGAGCAGATCATGCCGGTCCGCATGCGGAACGGCGTCGCGGTCAGGCCGATCACACGCAGCTCCGGGTTGACGACCTTCGCGTCGGTGAGGAACTGCCGATACATGCCCTCGTCGTCGGCCGGAATGAGATGGGCCTCGTCGACGATAACGAGATTGACCGGGCCGAGATCACACGCTCGCTTGTAGATCGATTGGATGCCCGCGATCGTCACGGCGTAGCCGAGGTCGCGGCGCTTGAGGCCAGCGGAGTAGATGCCGACCGGGACGTCGGGCGCGATCGCCCGGAGCTTCTCGGCGGACTGCTCGAGGAGCTCCTTCACGTGGCTGACGACCGCCACGCGGCCATTCCACATCTGGACGGCGTCGCGGCAGATCGTCGCGAGGACCGGCGTCTTGCCGCCGCCGGTAGGGATCACGACGCAGGGGTTGTCGTCGCGCTCGCGGAGGAAGCGGTAGACCGCGTCGACCGCCTCGAGCTGGTAGGGGCGAAGCTGCATGGTCAGACGATCTCCTCGATCTCGACGATGCAGGCGCCGCCCGAGGTGACCGGGCCCCTGCGCGTGACGAGCTCGTCGACCTGGGCGTCGTCCCGGAAGACGCGGGCGTGGACGAGCGAGTCGAGCACCGCCTTCTGCGTGTTGTCGATGTCGCGCCGCCGGCGGTCGGGCACGTAGAGCGTGATGGTCACGGAGAGCCTCCCGTCCAGTCGCTTGAGACCCGATGCCGCGAGGAGGGCGCACACGCATTCGCGATAGCGCCGCCCCTCGCGGCTGATGAGCGTCCTCCGGCCGACATGCCGCCAGTAGTGATTGGTTGAGGGCGGATACGGGAGCGAGAGGACACGTCGTCGTGCGGTCATCGCTTCCACGGCGGCGGGCTCCCTGCGGCGCCGGCGGTGGTGAACGCACGCGGCGCGGTTGCGGGCTCTCGCTTCTCGAAGCCCTTGATCGCATTGGTGAGCTCGCCGTTGTCGTCGCGCTTCTTGCAGGCGACGTTGATGACAAGCGGGACGTTGTGGAGCTCCGTCGAGTCCCTCGGGGCCATCACGCCGATCGCCCGGCAGACGGCGGAGAGGTTGCCGCGGGCGATCTTGACCGTGGTCTCGTTCGGGTGCTTGAGAGTGAGCCGCTCCCAGACCTTGCGGCCCTTGTAGGGGCCATCAAGCACCTCGAACTCGAGTTGCAGGTACTCGCCGGCGCCGTTCTTGGTCGGCTTCATCTGCGAGTCGGTGATGAGGGCGAGGTACTTGCCGGCGGGGATGGGATCGAAGCCCACGTTCGAGTCGACGTCATTGGCGTTGAAGTTCAGCGTTGCCATGATTTTCGTGTTCCTTTGGTCGTTGGTTCAGGGGTGTAGGTGGATGGAGACTTCACTCGTGGTCGGTGTGCGTGCCGATCGCCGGGGGCTCGCCACGCACGAGCGAGGCATAGACGCGGTAGTCGAGGGGGATCTCGTCGGGGAGATCGAGCCGGTTCTTCGCGATGTGCGACGGACGCTCGGTGGTGCGGATGACTCGCTCGCCGGTGCCGAGCCCACGGTGCTTCTGCTGGCCGAAGGCCTCGTCCACCTTGCGTGTGAGGACTCGGTAGGAGGCGAAGAGCACCTCGTCGCACCATTCCTGGACGAGCGCCGACGCCAGCTTGTGAAGCCGCGGCACGTAACGGTCATAGGGGTCGGTCTCGGGGTTCTCGAACCGCTCGATGCGGGCGTGTGCGACGAGGATCACGTCCATGCCGCGGTCGTGACGGAGGGCGTCGAGGCCGGCCAGCACCTCGCGCCAGTAGGTCAGCGCGAACGCATAGCCCTTCGCGTAGCCGATTTCCTCGATGTTCTTGACGCCGTGCTCGGAGCAGACCTCGGCCCAGATCAGCCGTTCGAGCCAGTCGAGCGAGTCGATCGCGATGGTGCGGTAGTCGTGCTCGTCGCCGTGCAGAGACTCGAGCTGCTCGAGGACGTCGCGGTAGCGGGTGCAGAGCGGGAATCGCTCGCAGTCGATGTTCGAGAGACCGTCCTCGGTCGAGATGAAGACGGGCCTGTCAGCCATCGACGCGAAGGTCGACTTGCCGATGCCTGGCGTGCCGTAGACGAGCGTGCGACGGGGAGCGGGGACGCGGCCACGGACGATCTGGTTGATGCGGGGAGCTGTTGCTGGCATGGTTGGTCTCGAAAGGGGACGAAGGTCGTGGGGATGGATGTCCCGGGTGAATTCGCCCTGTGACCGGGCGGACGAACGGAACACGGCTGGAGGTGTCGCCACGCGGGCGACGTGGTGACGTCATGCAGCCGCGCTCGCAGGCGACGTGACGGGCGGCATTCGTCGGACCGCGAACGCATCGGCACCGATCTCGCGGGTCAGGAAGCCCGTGTAGATGCGAACGACCGCGTCACCGACAGGAGTCGAGCCGTCGACGACGATCGTCGATCGCGGGGCATCAGCGAAGTACGACGCTTCCAAGCGGACCCGGGACTCACCGAAGAGTCCCTCGGCAGCCAGAAGCGAGAGGAGCAGGGTGGCCTCAACCTCATCGAGGGCGACGCCCTGTGCGAACGTGAATCGGAAGACGGCCGTGTTCATCGTGGTGTTTCCAGGCAGTTGGACTCGCAAGCCGAACCCCGCGTCTGGAGTCTGGCCATGGAGGCAAGCGACGCTGCTTGCGGTCGCCGACCAAGCCCATAACCGGTTTCTCCGGAGCGGCGGACTCGATTGGGACGAGAGGTGCCACCTTGGGGGTCTCTATGCCGACGGCGAGGCTGCTGCGCGCATCACCGGACATCGAGCCCGGCGTTCTCGAACCGACGCTTCATCCGCGCGAGCCTCTCGTCGATGTGCCGCCGCGAGACCGGGCCTCCTTCGAGACGGTGCCAGTCACGGGCGGTCGCGGAGACGCCATGGTCGCCAACGTGGACAAGGAGTCGCCGCTCTTCTGGCCCCAGCTGCGCGAACGCGTGGCCCGTCGCCTCGGCGATCTCCATCCGTTCAAGGGGACTCGCCTGAGGCTGGCCGGTCCGACGCGCTTGGTCGGCTGGTGCGATGACGTTCGCGAGCGGTTCCTTGTCGCCGTCGACCTCGATGTACGTCCGCTCGAGCGTCACCGTCATGACGTTCCCGAGCCGCTTGGCGCGGCCCCTGTAGCGGAGCGTCATGCCGACCCAAGTGTTCACGAGCTTGGTGACGAAGGCCTCGACGTTGCCCCGTGTCGGATCGAAGAGACGCTGCTTCTCCAGGAGGTAGAGATACATGCCCTGGCGGAGATCCTCACGATCGGACGGCGAGAAGTCTCGACGGCGACAGAGTTGGGCAGCCTTGATGCGGATGAAGGGTGCGGTGAATGGGTGGCTGACGACGTCGTGGCCCTTGGCCATCGGATTGCTCCGAGGCCGGTCGTCGTGCTCCCGGGCGAGTCGCGCCGCGTTGCAGTCGGCCCGTGCCGCCGCTCGCTGCGGCGGCGATCCACGGGTGCGTCTCTGACTCACCGGTTATGAGCGGACCGGCCTCGGACGCAGGCCGTGCTGTCGCGGCTGGCGCATAAAAAGGGCGGGCCAAGTGGCCCGCCCGAGCGTTGCAAAGTGCTTTGCGACAGCGACTAGCGACGCTGCGCCAATTTTGTCGCCCTGTCGCGTGGCTGCGACGCGACAGTCCGTGCGACGGAGTCGGAGTCCGTCATGCGTCGTAAAGCGTCCGGCCCGCCGGCTGCCTTCACTGCGCGTTCGACGGCCCACCGGTCTGTGGCGAAGCCCGATTGGTTCAGTGCGTTGGCCGCCGCGCGGTACGAACCGTGCGTGACGTATGCCTGCACGAGGGCGTCGGCGGTTGCCATGGAGTCGACGGCCTGCTTGACTCGTCGACGGAATCGACTCGCCTCGGCTCCGCTCCCGGTGCCCTCTGCGTCAGTCGCATGGTCGAGGGCCTCGACCAGCGAACGGAGGGACATCGACTCGATCGCGAGCGATGCTCCCGTCCATGCCATGAGGTCCTCGAGTGGCACGCAGACCGGCACACGACCCGGCCATGGCACGTCGCCGGGCGGACTCCGTTCGACGAGGAGGATCTGCCGGCCGCTCCGGCCCGCACGTTGCGCGACCAGAGGTCCGTCGGGCGCCGTCAGTCCGAGCGCGAGCGCCACCTGTCGCATTCCGGTGCCCCACGCCAGCGAGCCGAGGGTCCAGTACCGACCGGGGAGGGCCTCGCGGAAGGGCGGAAGCAAGCCAAGTGCATCCGCGACCAGTTTCGCGAACGCCGCCCGGTCAAACCGCATCCGGGTCAGGGCGAGGTCGTCGACTTCGAACCACCCGGCCTCCGGGCAAATGATCCATGATCGCGAGCTTGCCTCGACGTCTGCCTTGACCTGCGTGCGACGGTGGAGGAGATGAGATCCGCCGCACGAAGAGCATGGGATCGTTTCGGCAGGGCCCGTGTCGGTCACGATGCCGCGCTCCTGAAGCCACGCCAAGAATGCAGGCTCCCACTCGTCCAGCTCCTCGGTGCCGAACCGGAGGGCAGGGTCCGCCAGCGCGCACAGGATTGGGTCGATAGGGTCACGCATCGGTCACCCCCCACAGCCGGAGACATCGCTCGCCGATGATCCGCCGCTCGTCGCGGGCGCCCTTGAGGTCGCACGAATTGGGCCCGCCGACGCCGAAGGTGAACGTCTTCGGGGTCTTGCCTGCCTCGGGAAGAAACGTGAGCCTGAACCTGGCCCCGTGGAGCCGCAGCGAACGGAGCGGAGTCTCGACGGGATTCAGGCGCTTGCGGAGCGTTTCGTCGAGGCTCTCGCCTGCCGGGACATTGAGGATGATGTCCTCATCGCCGTTCGTGCCGAGGGGACGCAGCCGCACCGAAGTAATCTCGACGGTCGCGACGCGGTCGTCGGTCGCGGTGCGGAGGTTGCGCTCAGGCCAGAGCAGGTGGTCGAGCCGATAGGTTCGGCGCTTCCGCTCGAACCGGACGGCCTTCATCTCAAGGACGGTCTCGCAGAAGATCCGCTGAAGCGCCTCGTAGACCGGCTGGCCTCCCTGGGCGTACATCGAGAGTGTGCCGTCGGCCGGACAGTGCACGAACACGACCTCGAAGGTTCGCCACTCCTCGCCGCGGCGCTCCTTGCCGTCGGGTCCGAAGACCAGTGGGGCATCGGGGTAGTCGGCGAGCCGGACGAAGAAGTATTGCGCCCCCCCGGCGCGCTCGTGGGCGTGCACGCAGAAGTGCCTGCCGCGGAGTTCCTTGTTCTGAAAGAACGCCGCGACCCGCATGGCGAGCGCGTCCCGAAGCTCGGGCGTCGCGTCGATCGGCTTCTTGGGAAGGCTGTTGGTGGTAACCCAGTACCGGCCCGTCGACTTCATGTCGGCGTCGGCGACAAGGCGGGCCAGCTGGAAGGCCTGCGGGGCATTGACGAGCGTCCACATCGCTCGCTCGGCCCGGCCGGTCATCGCCTCGAACTCGCCAGCCCGCTCGGGCAACTGGCGCTGGATCTCTTCCGCGAGCGATCGAGTGCCGAAGCCCGTCTCGTCGGAGAGGTCGTGGATGTCGTGGAGCGCGACCTGGATCGCCTTGCCTCGGCCCTCGGGGAGCTGCGCGATGGCCTCGATGACGGGGTCGACGTCATGCTCGCCGAGCGAGTCCCAGTCGATGCCTTCGAGTCCGCCGTGGCTGTCGAAGAACAGCTTGAGGAGGGTGTTGGGGATTTGCTTGAGGAGCCGTCGGGGGTCGTACTGGATCGTCATGGCTGATTCACTCGCTTTCTGGCGGCGTGCCCCGCCTGTCTATGCGCAGTGAATGGTAAACGTCCTGAGAACACATCCGCGTCCCGTCAGGTTGTGAACAGGTTCTGCTCCCTCTCCCGGACAAGCAGCCTGACGGCCGCCAACCGATGCCGGAGGGCTTCGGCTGAGACCTCGAGCCGGTCGGCCAGCGGGCGGCAGAGCCGGTCGATGGCCACCGCCTCGTCGCGCCGACGGTCGCCGGTGCGAGCGGGGGCTACGAGATCCTGGATCACGAGGGGCTCGTCGCTCCCTCGCCACGCGACAAAGGCGCCTCTGAGGATTCGGCGGGGCATGAGCAGCATTGCAGCGAACTTGTTCGCCTGGACTTCCTCCGCCGCGGTGGCCCCGGCCCGGCAGATCACCGCGGGCGGTGGGTACGCCTCGTCAAGCGTCCGCTGCGAGGGGTCGGGCCGCAGGTGCTGCCGGTGGAGACGCCAGTGGCCGACCTCATGCGCGAGCGTGAACCGGAACCGCCCGAGCATGGCGCGGTTCAACGCGGGATCAAGCGAGCGGTCGATGCGGATCGTGCGATCCTCAAACCAGATCGCACCGAGCACGTCCCGGTGCCCGAGCATCGCTCCGAGATCGCCCATCTCGACGGTGAGGCCAAGGTGGATCTCCGCGAGGTCCTCGATCGGGACTGGCGCGGCGACCTCGACTCCCTTCGACTTCTCCCATTCCGCGAGAAGAAGATCGGCCTCAGCCGCGATTGCCTCGTCGGCCAGGAATGGCACTCGATCCTTCCCGCGCGGGGCTCTCACGATCCGCGTCCCTTCGCGCGCTTCAGCCGCTCCGCCTCCTCGACGAGCCGTTTGAGGTCTGCGGCGGTGAGTCCGCCAGCGGCCCTGAGCAGAGCAGGCATCGACGCGGGCTTCCGCTTGATGATGTCGGACAGGTCCTGTGGGACGCGTCCCGCGAGTGTGATCAGTCCGTCGGGGTCCTGCTCGAGGACCTCCGCCATCTTCCGCAGTCGCTCAAGCGTCGGCGGGCTCTCCACCTTCCCCTGCTCGACGAGGGAAATGTAGGTCGGGCTCAGATCCAGCATCTCAGCGAACTTCCTGAGGCTGTAGCCTTTGGCGACCCTCATCTCGCGGAGGGCCGCCCCGAAGGGTTGTTTGGATTGGCCCATTAGGTCCTCGGGTCGGTCGGCAACGTCGAGCATTCACTGTACCATTGACATACTTGCGAGGCCAACGGGAATTCGCTCCGGCTCTCGAACGGGGGCGTGACGATGGGGCCCTGGTTGAATCGATCTGGCCGGCACTGCGAGCCCGAGGCGAGTTCCTCGGAGCTGGTCGCTTCTGGACCGTGACTACGGCTGACGAGTACAAAGGAGAGTAGCGCATGCCGGGCGAAGCAAAGGATGCCGTGCGACGAGAAGTCGTCTCTGCGCTGAACACTGTTGCCCGGCGCCATGGGCTTGAAGTCGCCGAGAGTGGCAAGACGGCCCGGATGCGCGAGCTCGACGCTGCCGCGGGCTATTGGGCGGAGCCCACCACGGTGACTGCCAAGCCGCCTCGGTGGATCATCCAGTTGGCTGCTCATAGAGGTGACTGGATCGCCAGTGTGCCGAACTTGCCCGGGTCACGGCGCACCGCCTACTTCAACACTGCGAATCGGTACGTCGGCGTCGGCTGCTTTCGCATAGCCCTCGCGGTGAAGTGGGACGACGTTCCAAGCTTCGCGTTTCCGTCCGATTGGGATTGGCTTCTATGGTTCGCGTTTAGTCCCGCACTGCGGAACGGTAGCAGTGGTCAGTTGTTGGATGACTTCGATCCATCGACCGGCATTCTCACCTATATGGGGCAACGCCAGCCGTATGTAGCAGCGGGGCTCGTCTGCCTTTCCCCGCCCACCGAGGAGTTTGCAATTGCTGGTCGCACCCTCACATACGGGCAGGCCACCGAGGCAATTCAGGGCCTCATTCATGTGGCTCCTCAAGTGTCGGTCGGTGGCGCTGCTCCGGCCGTGATGCCCATGGCTTCGATCGATGTCTTCGATGCGACCAACACCGCCTCTCGGCTTCTCTTGACGGAGAAGCTGGACGCTGCGTTCCGCGACGCGAAGACTTCCACGGCGGACGCGGAGGGCGACGGACTCGGAGGCGGAGCTCGCATTCCCGAGTTTCCGGGGCTCATCGGGTTGCCGCCATCTATCTCTCGGCAGATCGAGGCAGCGCTCAACTCGGGCAAGCGGCATCTGATGCTCTACGGCCCGCCCGGCACGGGCAAGACCACGCTCGCGCAACTTGTCGCTGGGTGCCTCGCAGATCAGTGGAAGTTGATCACCGCCTCCGCGGACTGGACTTCCCAAGACATCATCGGAGGCTACATGCCTCTGGAGGGAGGGAGGCTCAGGTTCTTGCCCGGAATTCTCCTTTCGAACTTCGACAGGCCGCTCATCATTGACGAGCTGAATCGCTGCGACATCGACAAGGTGATCGGGCCGCTGTTCACCGTGCTCAGTGGACACCCGACGACCCTTCCCTACCTAACCGAGCCCGGGAACCCGGAGTCGCCGAGATACACGATTCTGCCGGAATCCAAGCCGGATCGCTCGCCTCACGAGTTCGCGCCGTCGCGCGACTGGCGGCTGATCGCGACGATCAACACTGTTGACAAGTCGTCGCTGTACCAGATGTCGTACGCCCTCTCCCGTCGGTTCGCATGGATCTTCGTGGATGTGCCAGCTTCCACATCCGGCTTCCTACTGGAGTGGCTGAGGTCAAAGGGCATGATCCCGGCGGATGGTGACTTGCCCACCTCAATCCCACTCGGGCAAGTCTGGGCCGCAGTCAACGCGATTCGGCCGCTTGGCCCCGCTCCCGCGATCGATTCAGTCATGTACATGAGGTCGGCAGCAGGAGACGAGACCGTGGATCAGTTGGCGCCGATCACCGGTGCCGAAGACGCTCGCGTGGAGATGATCGTAGATGCTCTGGTTGTGTTCTTCCTTCCTCTCCTCGACGGCATTAGTCGGCAGGAAGGGGAGACGCTTGTGAGCGACGTTCGGGCCGCGCTTTCGCTCGCCCCTGAGCATGCGCTCGCGGATCGTCTTCGGCGATCCGTGCTCGCGATTTGCATATGAGCGACCTCTCGCCAATCATTGATGGGGCGATCATTCGCGTGCTTCTCCGGTACTTCAGAAGAGGCTCGCGAGTCGTCCTGCCACCTGGAGTCCGGACCGCGCGAGAGGACGCGGGACTGGTGATGATGCACTGGGCGATGTCGGCCGAGGTAGAACGGCTGGCGACGCGTCTTGCAATGAGTCCACACGAGGCCGATCTGGTGCTCGCTCAAGAGCGATCCGAATCTGATGGAATCGCGCGAGGACGAATCGACGCGCGCAGCACGCTGTTAGTCCAGTTGCGGAGCGGTGATCATGGCCGCACAGTGTCCTTCGCGCCATCTAGGCATGCCGATCATGGCGCCAACCGATTGATCGTCTGGGTCTTGAAGCGAGCGTCACAGTTGCTCGATCAAATCGAGGGGTTGATGGAGGACGGTAGCCCTTATCTCGAGCGGTGTACTGCCATTCGCTCGTCGGTCGCGAGAGCATCGCGGTTCTCGCGGGTGTCCGAACTCTTTCGGACGCTCCGTCTCTCCGACCGGCCTTGTGCGGGTGACGTGCGGCATGCAGCTACGCATCGAAAAGGCACCTACCGGCTCGGCGCCGCAGCATACTTGCGGCTAACCGCGATCGAGCGGGGAGACGAGTCCGCAGTAGCTGCGACGCTCCACGATTCTGTCATCGCGCCACTGGAGCCCTGGCGACGATTCGAGCTTCTCACCGCCTTGGCAGTGGCGGAGGAACTCTCGCGCGCCAGTACCGAGCCTCTGACACTGGAGATCCTGGGTTCCGGCGGTGCTTTAAGGCCGCTCGCCCGCTGTCGACCATATGAGGTCTTCTGGCAAGCTCGCACCTCGTACTACACCGAACCTGGGCCGGAGCCGTCTGAACAAATCGCGGCGGGCATCTGTGAGGACTTCGGAATCTCTTGTGGAGCAGACCGACCGGATGTCGTGGTGGTCGACGCAGTGGCCAGGCGCGTAGTGGCGATCGCGGAGGCCAAGTTCATCGGCGGAACGGCGGGCTACGAGTCTGGCCCGTTTACGGACGCCGTGCTCCAACTTGTTAGGTATGCGCGAGGCTACGATCCGGGCGTTCTTGCACGGTCAGTGATCGCGATGTCGAGGCTCCCTGCGCAGGTCTGCGTCGGAAGTCCAAGTGGTCGGTCACCGTTCGCGATCGATCTCGCCGGGTTGCTCAGTGGCGAGCTGGCTAGATGGAATCCGTCGGTTCGTTCCCTCATCGACCTCCCCGATGCAACGTGATGCCATGTAGTGGAGGCGCAGCGTTGCCGACCCAGTGAGGCCGGAGCATCGCCGCGGCCAGGGGCACATCCTCACGAGTGGTATGCGGCACCCCCGCGAGATCGCCCCGGGCGTGCCGCCTCCGACCATGTCCGCAACGCCGTCTCAGCGTGCTATCGCTAAGTCTGAATCACGAGGCGCTGACTTCCGCGACGCAGAACCGCGCTTACCCGACTCGCCTGTGCCCAGACGAGCTGGCTCGGCTCCGTCCACCAACGAGCACGGCGCGGAGATCTGGTACGAGCCCTGAGCGGGCGTTGATGGCCGTGGCTCTCGCAGGAACCTCGACTGCCCGCCCTTCAGGAAGTTCGCGTCAAGCTCACAGCAAATCCACTTGCGGTTCAACCTGTCGCAGACCTCACCAGTGACGCACGATCCTGCAAACGGATCGAGCACCACATCGCCTTCATCCGTGAGCATTCTCACGAAGTACTCGGGGAGGAGCGAAGGGAATCGTGCCGGGTGGATCGGGAGCTCGTGCTCCCGGCAATATGCCTGATAGTGGCTATTCGATTCCGTGTTTGCGATGGCGAGTAGGTTTGGCGGAACCGAACCGCCGTTGTGGCGCTGGAACTTTGTAGAGATGTCGTGTCCCGACGGTCGCAGCGCGGCCTTGTATCCGTTCTTTAGAAGATGTTCCATCGCTGGCGAGTAGGGTGCGAGCACTCGGCGGTTGTCAGCCTTCGGCCACGGACTCGGCGACAGCCACCAGACGCAATTGACCGCGTCCTTCACGCGAATTCTTCGGATGTTCACCCACTCTGCAGGCGTTGGAAGTTTCGATGGACTCCACCAGTAGTGCTCCTGACAGAGATGGAATCCAAACTCTCTGCATAGGCTGATGAGCAACTCGAAGTGGTAGAGCGACCGCGTCGGGGTGCCGGGCTTCCACGCACCGCCGATGTCGATCACGAGGCTCCCTTGCTCCTTGAGCACGCGGTGGAATCCCGCCGCGAATGGCCTGAACCAGTCGACGTACTGGTCTGCGTCCTCGTTGCCGTATGACTTCTTCCGCACCAGTCCGAAGGGCGGTGATGTGACGATCAGGTCTACCGAGCGCGGAGCGAGCGTCTTCAGGAGCAGACCACGCGAGTCGCCGTGGTAGATCGTGCCGCGACGAACTCGCGCAAAGACCTTCGGCTCGTCAACCTCGCAGGCTCCGGGCGCCCGCGTCGCAGCGTGTTCCGCCAGGTGGCGCCGGTGGAGGGACCGAACATACTCGCTGATGGTCGGAAACCCTGCCTCCTCGGCGGCCTTCTGCATCGCGGCGTGTTCGGGTTCTGTCAGGCGGACGTTCGCGGTCGCTGACCGGGGAGTGGCTGCTCTGGGCCTAGGCATGAAGGGGTCCGTAGAAGATGGCGGAAGATATCGGGCATGGTAACTAGTGGGTTCTTGTGTGACAAGAACGCTCCGACGGAATATCGCGTCGAAGCCGCGCCCACTTGAGTCGCTGCCCCGCCCAGCGTCTCTCTTGCACCACCTGTCGTAGGTCGCGCTCGCTCAACTGGCCGCGGCCGCATGGCAGGCCGGGGAGCAGGAGGATCTCCTCCTGAATGTCTGGCGCGAGGTGCAGCAGGTTCATGATCTGTGTCATCCGTGGCTGGGTCACGCGAGCGAGCTTGGCGAGCTCCGACTGGTTCGCGACGACGCCTTCCCGAAGCAACTCATCGAATCGGATCGCCAACGCCATCAGCCGAGCAACGCGCGGGACGCGGCCGTCGTTGGCGTCCGCGACGACTCTTGAACTGCCGGATGGCTCGGGCGGGTATGAGCCCGGGCCGGCGGCCGTGGCCACGACGGCCCGCTTGCGGCGGTCCCTCGTCGTGAACCGGATCGATCGGGTGACGGTCGTCATGCGGCTTCCTCCAGTCGTAGTGCGATCAACGCTCCGATGCTCGTCGGGCGGAACGTCACGGCCACGGTCCCGGCGGTCGCGTCGTACTCGACGGTCGAAATGAGAAGGCGAAGCAGTCGTGCCTGCTCGCGTGGGATCAGGTTCTGCCAGAGCGCGTCGAAGTCGGCGAACGCGACTTCGGCCTCAGCCCGAGTGATCGTGTCTCGCCCGATGTCGGCGAGTCGGGCCTCGACTTGGGGCAGGCGGCGCTCGGCGTCCGCGACTCGCTCATGGAGGTTGGCGATAGCGGCCGCCGTGGCTGCGGTGGGTGGGGCAGTGATCTGCGCCCGCAGTTCTCGGTGATGCTGCGCGACGGCAGATCGGAGCGAGACATGTTCAGCGGTCAGCGCCTTTCGGTCTGCCTCAAGCGTGGCTTGCGTCTCCGCGAGAATCTGCGCGACCAAGGTCCGGTCGCGGGCGAGCGCTCGCACCTCGTCGACGACCAGTCGCTCGATCTCGGCCGCGGGAACGGTGCCCGATGGGCAGACGTCGGCTCCGCTCTTGATCGCCTTCACGCACCGGTAGTAGCGGTACGAGCGGCTCTTCCGTCCGCCCGCGAACGTGTGCGTCATCGAGTGATCGCAGCACTTGCACCGGAGCAGGCCGCGAAGGAGGGCGCCGTACTTGTTGCGGACCTCGGCACCGCCGGTGCGGCCGTTGGTCTTGAGGAGGGCCTGGACTCGCTCGAATATCTCACGGTCGATGATCGCGGCGTGCTCGCCGTCGTAGATCGCGTCTCGATGGACGATCTTCCCGATGTAGATCGGATTGGTCAGCGTCTGGTGGAGCGAGCTCTTGTCGAAGGCCTTCCCGCCGAGAGCCTTGCCCTTCTTCGTGACGCGGCTCTTGTTGGACCATTGCCGCCGCGCGAGCTCGCTCACGACTGGCAGGAGCGAGCCCTTCTCGAGGTAGAGCGAGAAGATCTGTCGGACACGTGCCGCCTCGGCTTCGTTGATGACCAGATGCGGGCTCGGTCCCGACCGGTCGACGTCGTAGCCCAAGACGGGGACGCCACCAGCCCACTTCCCCTTGCGCTTCTGCGCCGCGATCTTGTCGCGGATGCGCTCGCCGATGATCTCGCGCTCGAACTGGGCGAAGGAGAGCAGGATGTTCAGCGTGAGCCGTCCCATCGAGCTCGTCGTGTTGAACTGCTGGGTGACCGAGACGAACGACACGCCCTTGCGGTCGAACGCCTCCATAATCCGGGCGAAGTCCATGAGCGAGCGGCTGAGGCGGTCGACCTTGTAGACGACGACGCAGTCGACCTTGCCCGTCTCGATGTCGCGGAGCAGACGGTCGAGCGCCGGCCGCTCCATGCTTCCGCCGGAGAACCCGCCGTCGTCGTAGCGATCGGCGACGCAGGTCCACCCCTCGGCCTTCTGGCTGGCGATGAACGCCTCGGCGCTCTCTCGCTGAGCATCCAGCGAGTTGAACTCTTGATCGAGGCCCTCGTCGCTCGACTTGCGGGTGTAGATGGCGCAGCGGATCGATCGCTTCACGTCGACCGCCACCGGCGAACCGGTTCGTCGGCGCCCGCTCATCGCTCGCCCTCGAGGCGGAAGAACCGGAACCCGTTCAGGTGGCTCCCGGTCACCTTCTTGGCGACGGCGGTGAGCGTGCGGAAGCGTTCGCCGTTCCATTCGAAGCCCTCGTCCTTGGGCAGGACCAGCACGCGAATCGTGCGGCCCTTGTACTCGCGGACGATTGCAGAGCCCGCGGGCGGCAGGCGTCGATCATCGTGGTCGTCGCCGTGGACGCGGCGGCGAACGGTCTTCGCGGTGCCCGACTGCGGCGGGCTGACCAGCGTCTTCGGGGCCATGACCCGCACCTCGGCGTCGTCGGCCAGTTCGGCGGCCCGACGTCGTGCCCGTTCGCTGAGGTCGCCCTCGGCGTTGGCCTGAATGCGCCAAGCGATCTTCCGGATGAGGTACTGCCGGTGGCGGGTGCGGCATGGGTAGCCGTGGACCTCGGCGAAGCGCTCGACGAGCTCCGTCGTGGTCATGCGCTCGAGCGCGTTGATCTGGTCTTCGATGGACTCCGGCATTCGTGGCTCCTGTGAATGGGTCTCCGTTGCAGGCGGCCCTAACCACCGGGCCGTGGAGCCACACTGAGCCTCGGATCGCCGGGAAGATCAAGGCATGTCGGGGCGAGATCCGGCCGGATTCGGGCGCTCGCGCGAGCTGCGGTGACGGCGCGGGAAAGCCCGCGAGCAAGGATGTTCGCAACCTCGTCGCGGCGCTCGGCTTCCGTCATGCTCTCGGGATCACGGGTGCTGTCGATCGGCATGGGGCTCCGTGCGGCCCGGCCATAACCGGGATGCCGCTACGGGGGAGCTATGCCGTCGGTGACTCGAGTGCGCGATGCAACAGCCAGTCCGATCGGTTCAGATAGAATGCGATCGGTGTTGGTTGTACAGTCTCCCGTTCGGAGTGAGTTCCATTGGAGCAAGCCAAGATTGACGCATTCCGAGCGGCCGCGTCGGATCCGGAGGCGTGGCGTCAGAAGGCGCGCCTCGTTCGTCGCTCTGCCGACGCACTTTGGGATTCCTACACCGAGCTGTTCGCGACGATTGAGCCCGGAGATCGGGATCGCGCGCTCGCGATTCTTGACAGCTGGCTTGAGCGATTGAACACCGCCCAGTTCCTTTATGGGCTTGCGGTCGAGACGGCGCTCAAGGCGAGGCTCATCGCACTCGATGCCGCGAACATCAGCTTCGCTGAAGTCAAGGATGGGCGCGGTCAAGTGATCGATCTGCGCATCAGCAAGATCGGCGTCGACCTCGGGGCGGACGGCCATGACCTACGTCGACTGGCGGCGGCGGCAGGGGTCGGGCCTGGTTGCCCCAGTTGTGTGTTCGCGATCGAGAGCGATAGAACCGCGATCACCGAGATCCTCGCGTATCTGACCGACTGCGTCCGATGGAGCGGTCGATACCCAGCACCGAAGCGAATGACCGAGGGGTACAAGCCGAGCAATCCCATTCCCGCCCGGGTGCTCGGTCACTACATGCGTGAGTGGTTGGACCCATTCCTCGACGGACTCCTCGCGGCCGCGGACCAAGACAACGACTGAGGTCTGCCCTCGAAGGCCGTCTGGATCGCTATCGCGTCCGAATCTCCTCGTGTGGTCGCGCTAACGCGGTGTCCAGAGTGCGTCTTTCCAGATGGAGCCTGCTCTCCGGATCATGGGTTCTGTCTATCGGCACGGGGCTCCGTGCGGCCCGGAAATATCCGGATTGCCGCCACGGGAGCTATGCCGTTCAGGATGCAAGTGCGCGCGAACGGAGCAGATGGGTCACGGCTATGCGAGCAGTTCGCGGAGCCATGGGGGGCAGGCCTGTCTACCGCTTCCAGCGATCCTCCCAAACACCGAGATG
Source organism: Phycisphaerales bacterium (assembly GCA_044220875.1). Lineage (GTDB taxonomy): Bacteria > Planctomycetota > Phycisphaerae > Phycisphaerales > SM1A02 > JAEUIT01. Next base: position 81,894 of record JBGAQH010000007.1, read on the forward strand.
CATCGGCATGATCACGTGGCCGTCAGGTCTCGCCTTCTCGCGGGCCTGCTCCTCTTGGCGAACTCCGAGGGAAAGGTAGATCAGCGCTGCGCGGGCGAGCTTCATTACGCGGAGAGTTGCAGCCATGAACGCGTCTCGGCGCAGCGAGAAGGCAAGCGTGTCGCGGAGCGGGTCGGGTGTCGTGGACGCGTCGCTTCCCGACCAGAAGTCATCATGCAGCTTGAGGTACTTGTGCTCAAGGTGATTTCGTAGCTCGGCGAGGCCTCGCGCATCGGGATCCATGACATCGCGGAAGTCTGGCCTGTCCTCAAAGAGATCCTTGCTCAGCCAATGAAGCCCCCGCCAGGGCCAGTTGTCCCGGGCCGCGAAATCCGATCGAATCCCTTTGCCGCGCTCCTGAGCGGTGTACCACAGCGTACGGAATGAAACTCGCTTCTCAGGGATTCCGAGCCTCGCGTAGGCGTTCATGAAGTACGCGATTTTGTCGAACAGCGAGTATGCGGCGCGATAGGCCAGCTTGGCCTGCTCGACTGCCAGCGAATAGGCTGGGTAGTCGAGCGTGTTGTAGAGCAGCACCCCCGCGTCGGAGAAGTGCGTGCTCTCGCGTGATGCGGCTTCGAAGTAGATCCATCGCGCCGAGCAGTACTCCTGCTTCAGCTGGTTGAAGAAGCCGGGCAGGGATGGGCCTTCGTCGAGTCCAGTGACGACCGATGGAGTTGTGAGGACGTCGTGTGCCGCGATCGGTAGCGGTCCAAGGTCGTTCAGGGGATTGAGGAACAGTCCCTCGCGAAGGCACCATGCCCGGTACTCGACTTCTGACGGTGACGAACCAAGCGAGAAACTCTCGACGTCCATCCCGTCGCGCAGAAAGTCTGGGGGCAGCCAGCCACCAATCCGTTCCCGAAGCGGAGCGAACATTGCTCGGGCGCCTGGATCGATGTCAACCTCAAGTGCCGCAGTCAGATCGCAATGTGCAGCGCGGAGAAGCAAGGCGACGTGCCCGTCGTCGTAGAGGGAGCGCGCATACGAGTCCAAGCACACCCCTCGATTGCCCTGTGCATGTCCGAAGGCGGCATCGATCCGAAGGGCTTTGTTGAATAGTTCAATTGCCTCGACAAACCTCCCCACGAAGCTGAGGGCATTCCCCGCGTTCGTGAGAATCTGGCACCGCCGGATGATGGGCAACGTGGCGAATCCCGGTCCGCGCATGGCCGCGCGGAGGTGGAACACTTCACGCTCGACCTCAAGGCGCTCCCAAAGCCAGGTCTCCGGCGTGCCGTGGGTTGCGTACCGGCCAGCGACTGCCCACGCGTTGCCACGGTAGTAGTTGAGCAGGCACTGCTGTTGTGACTCAAGAGCGGTGACGTCGAGAGTCGAGGCGAGAGCGTCGGCATGTCGGGCTGCGGCGACATCTCCAGCGTCGCCGGCCGCGTCGACGATCATCGCCAAGAGTTCGAGCGAGACCTCTGGCGGTCGATCTGAGAGGCTCGTCCATGAGCGCGCCGTTGCGTTGATCTCGCGAGGGTCGGCCAGTTCCTCAGGTTCGTTCGCCATGCTCCGATGATCCCATCTCGGTGACCGTGGGTTCGCAACCGTCTTCTCCGCTATCGCCGCCCAACCTCCCCGGTCGGTCGCGCTACAGCGGAGCCGACCCCCTCATAACCCCCGCACGGGTCTCGGCGAGAGACCGAGAGACTTTGGTGCCGATTCGGGGTCGACCGCGCCCGAGACCCGACCTGCGGGTGATGACCATGCGGCAACGGAGAGACTTCGCGTGCAACCGCGCACCTCGCCAAACCCTTGCGGGAAAAGCAGAAACGCCGCCGAGGTCTCTCGGCGGCGTTTCGTCTGAACTGGTGGGCCGGTCGCGTTTGCAACCGACCTCGAAATAGCGGGGACTGGATTTGAACCAGTGACCTCCGGGTTATGAGCCCGACGAGCTACCAGGCTGCTCTACCCCGCAGTCGAGTCGTGCATCATAGGGGAGGGCCGGGGTTCGTCAAGCTGCTCGGATCCTTGCGGCTTAGGCGTGGGGATTCGGGGGCGTGGCCGCCGTTGCCGCGGCTGCGGTCGGGGCGGGCGGCGTGTGCACCGGTCGCGCGACGTGGGGGGCTTCTGGCGGCGCACCGGTGTTCAGGAGGGCCATGAACTCGGTGAACGACCGGCAATCGAGGGCCGCGCGGGCCACCGCGCGGTCGCCGAAGGTCTTGGCGATCTCGGCCAGCAGCTCAAGCTGGGCCTCGGCGGCGCTCTCTGGCGTCAGCACGAGGAAAATCAGTTTCGACGACTGGCCGTCGTGGGCCCGGAAGTCGACGCCGTGCTTGGCGATTCCCGCGGCAACGATCGGGCGGTCGAGCGACGCCAGCCGTCCGTGCGGCACGGCGACGCCGTTGGCCAACCCCGTCGCCATGATTCGCTCGCGTTCGAGCACCGCCCTGGTCGCGTCGTCCGGAATCAGCCGCTCATGCGTCCTTGACAGCGCCGCGGTCAGCTCGCGGATCACCTCCTCCGCACTCGCGCCGTGCAGCGCCGCGACGAAGGACTTCGACGCGATGCACTCCGCGAAGCGGGTCGGCCTGCGGCGCCGGAGTATCCGCTGCATCGCCGGCCCGGCCAGCATCGAGGTGATGATCGCCATCACCACGAGGGCCACAAAGAGCCGCGAGTTGATGAGCCCCGCCTGCAGGGCCAGCGTCGCGAGGACGATCTCCATCGCACCGCGGGCATTGAGGGCAAATCCGATCGCCCACGCATGACGGGTCGGGAATCCCGCCATCCTCGCCCCGAGCGAACCGCCGAGGATCTGACCGACGCACGCCACGCCCACCACCGTCGTCACCAGCCCGAGGTCGAAGTGGGCGAGGAAGTTCACCTTCAGCCCGATCGACGCGAAGAAGAGCGGCGCGAAGACGCTGGCCACGAACTGCTCGAGCGTGCGCCTCGCCTTCTCGCGCATGTGCGGCGAGTCACCTAACGCGACGCCCGACAGGAACGCCCCGAAGATCGCATGGATGCCGATGGCCTCGGTCGCCGCCGCGGAGAGGAGCGCCGCCGTCAGCGCAAACGCGAGCACCCCCATCGGCCAGCTCGCGTTGGCCTGGATCCACGGAAGGCTGCGGTGAAACGCCCATCGCCCCGCCGACAGCATCAGGAGCGCGAAGCCCAGCGCCATGACCACCGTCATCGTGATCGACGTGGCGCTGGCGCTCGATGGGTTCATCAGCCCCAGCACCACGGCGAAGATCGTCCAGCCCACCAGATCGAGGAAGATCGCCGTCGCGATCACCATCATCCCGAGGTCGGTCCTGAAGAGATTCAGGTCCATCAGCGTCTTGGCGATCACCGGCAGCGCCGAGATCGACATCGCCACGCCGAGGAAGATCGAGAAGGTCAGCGCGTTCGCGTCCGGCTCGCGGCCCATCGCCAGCGGCGCCAGCCACCCCAGCGTCGCGCCGATCGCGAAGGGCATGAGCAGGCTCGAGCAGCCGATCACCGCCGCCGAGCGCTTCAGCCGCACGATCGTCGAGAGGTCGACCTCCATCCCCGCCACCAGCAGGAAGAGCACCACCGAGAAGGTCGTGATGCCGTGCAGGACCAGCGGGTTGGGGCCGCTCGTCGGAAAGAGGAACGCGTTGGCCGCCGGCGCGACCGTCCCCAGCACCGTCGGTCCGAGCACGATGCCGGCGAGGATCTCGCCGAGCACCGCCGGCTGCCCCAGCCGACGGGCGATCTCGCCAAGCAGCCGGGCGCTGCCCAGGAGCGCCGCGAGGCTGAGCAGCATCACCAGCAGTTGGTCGTGAGAGAGCATGCCCATGCGGGTGCCGATCAAGTTCCCGTCCGGGCGATTCTACCGTACCGGCGTCAGAGGCCCGACGACGGCTCGCCGCTCGCCCGGCGCCGCCGGCGCCTCCGGCGGATGACAGGCGCCGCTCCGCTTCGCATAATCTCGACCCATCGGCCGCGGGCCGATCCTCCGTCACCGCCGAGTCGCCATGTTTACCGCCGCGCCCATCGCCCCCTTTCTCCTCCCGCTCGCCGCGGCCACGCCGCCCGTCACCACCACCGTCGTCGCGGGCACGGGCGGGGCACCATCGAGCGCCAAGGCGCTCGAGTACCTCGTCGTCACCTCGCTCGACTGGTCCGGCCGCGTGCTCGGCGTCATCGTCATCCTGATCGTCGCGTGGATGACCGCGGCCTGGGCCCGCCGGTCGGTCTACCGCATCATCCTCAAGGCCCACGCGGACATCACCGTCGCGAGCTTCGCCGGCAACACCACGCGATGGGCCATCCTGATCCTCGGCCTCATCGCCTGCCTCTCGATCTTCGGCATCAACATCGCGGCGGTCACCGCGGTCATCGGCGCCGCGGGTCTTGCCGTGGGCCTTGCCATGCAGGGCAGCCTCTCGAACCTCGCCGCCGGCATCATGCTCCTGATCCTTCGGCCCTTCCGCGTCGGCGACGGCATCGCCGTCGCCGGACAGAGCGGCCGGGTCAACGACATCGATCTCTTCAGCACCAAGATCGACACCGTCGACAACCGCCGGCTCATCGTGCCCAACGCCCAGATCTTCGGCGCAACCATCGAGAACGCATCGCACCATCCCAAGCGTCGCGTCGACGTCGCGGTGCGGACGCCCTTCACCGTGGAGATCGACCACACCCGGGAGACGCTCTGCGCCGCCGCCGTTTCGGTGCCGCACCGCCTGCCATCCGAGGTTGCGGACGCGATGCTGAGCGACATTGCCCCCAACGGGCTCCAGTGGACGGTGCGGGTGTGGGTCGCGACGCCCGACGTCGCCCACGCCAAGGAGTGCCTCGTGCGGGCCGTGAAGGAGTCGCTCGAACGCGAGGGGATTCCGATTGCCGTGACCGTCTGAGCGCCGAGGTCTGAGCGGCGCGAAATTCACCGGATTTCGCTTTCCCCATACCGTGGCGAGCGGTACGTTCAACGCATGGCGATGTGGGGGTCCGTCGAGCGCATGGCGATGGTGGTGGTGCTCAGCGCGCCGTTGGCGTCCGTGCCATGGCGATCCGCCGCGCTCGCCGAGACGACCTTCACCGAGGAGGCCGTCGCCCGCGGCATCAACTACCTCGTGACGCAGGGCGCCTTTGGCGGCCCGGGCCAGTACGGCTGCGGACTCGCCCTCTGCGACCTCGACGGCGACGGCGACGAGGACGTGATCTGCACCGGCGGCGACGATCCGACGATCGCGCTCTTCGAGAATCAGGGCGACGGTCACTTCACGGACCGCTCGACCTCGGCCGGCTTCGGCTCGCCGCTGAAGCCGTCGGGGATCGCCGCCGGCGACTACGACGCGGACGGAGACCTCGACATCGTCCTCACCCGCTGGCTCGGCCCGCCGATCCTCTTCCGAAACGACGGGCGACTTCACTTCACGAACGTGACCGCGGCCGCGGGGATCGTCTCCGTCGGACTCGCCGCCGGCGGCGGCGCGTCGTGGGCCGACTTCGACGGCGACGGATGGATCGACCTCGCCATCGCGAACCGAAGCGGCAACGGCGCGGCGGCCAAGAACCAGCTCTTCCGCAACCTCGGCAACGGCACCTTCGTCGACGTCGCCCCGGCGCTCGGCGTGAACGACGCGTTCGCAAGCTTCCAGGCCTCGTGGTGCGACCTCGATCGCGACGGCGACCTCGACCTCTACGTCGCCAACGACAAGGGGTCGAGCGGCATCTCGTGGAACCACCTCTACCGAAATCAGGGCAACGGGACGTTCGCGGAGGATCCGGCGAGCGGCGCCCAGATCTCGATCGACGCCATGGGCGTCTGCTTCGGCGATCTCACCGGCGACCTCTTTCCCGAGATCTTCGTGCCGAACGTCCCGAGCGGCAACGTGCTCCTCAAGTCAAGCGGCGGCGTCGGATTCACCAACGTCGCCGCGGCGGCCGGCGTCGGCGGGTTCGCCACGTGCTGGGGCGGCATCGCCCTCGATCCGGACAACGACGGCGACACCGACCTCTACTTCACCACCAGCTCGAGCGGGCCGGACTTCCTCTTCGAGAACACCGGCCAGTGGCCGCTCGTGAATCGGACCGCGACGTGGGGACTCGCGAATCTCGGCGAGGCGTATTGTCACGCGGCGGGCGACATCGACGGCGACGGCGACATCGACCTGCTCGTGCAGGGGCGCGACGCCACGGTCCGCCTCTTCGTCAACCACGCCGACTCGCTCGCGAAGCGCCACTGGGCCAAGTTCCGGCCAGTCGGCATCGGCGCCGACCGCAACGCGATCGGACTGCAGATCGACGTCGACAACGGTCACGCCGTGCAGTGGCGTCAGGTCGAATGCGGCAGCGCGTACAAGAGCCAGAGTTCGACGGTCCTTCACGTCGGACTCGGCGACGTGACGGTCATGAGCTCTGTCGTCGCCCGCTGGCCCAATGGCGGCGGTACGCGCACGCTGCTCCACTACGGCGCCGACCGCACGTGGACGCTCGTGCCGCCGGGTGCCCTCGGCGATGCCGACGGCGACGGCACGCTCGGGTACGCCGACCACGCGGCGCTGCAGGCACGGATCGGTCTTGCTTTCGCGCCCGGATGCGAGGCCTTCGACCTCGACGGCGACGCCGACGTCGATCTGGGCGACGAGGCCCGTTTCCTCGTCCGCTTCTGCGACCTGACCGGGGACGGCACCGTCGGTCCCGCCGACCTGGCGACGCTGCTCGGGCGATGGGGACTCGCGGCGTCGACGCCGGCCGAGGGCGACTTCGACGGCGACGGCGCGGTCGGGGCGGGCGACCTTGCGCTGCTCGTCGAGGGCTGGGCCGGCTGAGCGAACCGTTAGCTCGCCGCGCACGCCCGGGCCATGCGCATCGCCTCCTCGATCGCGTGGCGGAGCGGCGCGGGCACGCCGTCGGCCCCGCGGTGGCTCGCGGCCTCCGCGACCTCGACCGCCATGCCCGGCTTCGAGCGGGCCCGCAGCGCCCGCTCGATCGTCGGAGTCGGGTTCTCGACCCTGGGCCGCCGGTCAAAGCGCCGAGGCGACGAGCCGCGCACGGCGTTGCGGTAGACGTCGGCATATCCGGCGTTCCAGAGGCAATGCTCGAGGTCGCGCTCCGCGAGTCGCGTGACGTGGCGCTCCGCCGGACGGCTGCCCAGGAGCGCCCTCGCGCTGGCCTCGTATCCACGGCCGGCGCTGTCGCCGTCGGCGATGAGGTGCCAGGCGATGCCGAGGTCGTCGGCGAGCTTGATGAGCGGCTCGACGCCGCACTGGGCGAACTCCATGATGCGGATGCCCTCGATCGCCAGGTCGACGCCGAGGAGGTCGGCGAGCTGCGGCAGGAGCCAGAACTCCGTCTCGCCCTCGACCAGGAGCCACGCCCGGGCGAAGAAGCTCGCGCCGCGGTTGGCCTTCACGTGAAAGCCGACGCGGCGGAGCTCGTCGTCGCTCAGCGACTCGCGCTCGAGCCGATGGGATCGGGTGCCGGCGTCGGTGCGCACCAGCCGGCGCAGCGAGCGGAGCGGGAGCATCGAGAGCAGCTCGCCCGAGTTGGTGGTGATGATCTTCTGGGCGGGAATCGCCTCGATGATGTTGGCGACCGCGGCGAGCAGCACCGGGTGCAGGTTCGCCTCGGCGTCCTCGACCGCGAGGATCGGGAGCGAGCCGACGCCGAAGGTCTGCACCGCGCGGGCGTCGAGGAGCGCGCCGAGGACGAGCATGAGGGCCATGCTGCGGGCCGCGAGGCTGACGCCGGTGCCGGTCGCCGAGTAGGGAATGGCGGGGAAGAAGTGTCGCACGCGCTCGCGGAGCCGCTCGCCGCCGAAGCGTTCGACGTAGGCCCGTGCGGCGTCGAGTCCGCCGTGGACCATCATCTCGTGGTTCGGCTCGTGCGGGCGCATGAGCGCCTCGTAGGCGTCGGTGATCTCCGCGGCCAGCCGCTCCTCGAGCGAGAGGGGGCGAGCGCTCGGGCCTCCCGTCGCCGAGCGCGAAGGCCGCGTGAAATAGCGGTCGGCCTTGAGGAGCAGGAAGGGGCAGCGGGTCCGCAGCAGCGTGACGACCTCGGGGGTGGGCGAGGGGCCGATCGTGCGGCCCTCACCGTCGAGGAACGCGGTCGTCGCCGCGAGGAACTCTCCCTCGCCGGCGCCGGGTCGGGCCCGGACGCGGAGGCTGATGCGCCGGTCGTTGCGGCGGCCGATGTAGACGTGGGGCCGGAGCGGGGCGCACGCCGCGTCGGCGGTCCACTCGCTCTCGGCCGTCTCGCGGAATCCCAGCTCGATCTCGATCGGCGCGCTGGCGTCGCCGCCGAGGTCGTCCGCGGTGAAGGTGAAGTGGCCGTCGCTGGCTCCGGGGCCCAGGCAGGCGAGGAGCGCGTCGAGGAGGTTCGACTTGCCGTAGGCGTTCTCGCCGATGAGCGTCGTCACCGGATCGATCGAGAGCTCGAGCGAGCGTATCCCGCGGTAGTTTCGGATGCCCACGTAGCCGAGCCGCATGCGGCGAGTGTCGCGGGTTCCCGTGGGCGACGCAAGGGGCTGCTACGATCTCCGCCTTCCCCAACGGCGGAGCGAGATCCCGTGGCAGCCCCTGCGAACACCGACACCACCCGCGTCATCTACTCGATGCTCGGCGTCTCCAAGACGATCGACCGGAAGGTCATCCTCAAGGACATCAGCCTCTCCTACTACTACGGCGCGAAGATCGGCGTGCTCGGCCTCAACGGCAGCGGCAAGTCGACGCTGCTCAAGATCATGGCCGGCGTCGACGCGAACTTCGAGGGGAAGGTCTGGGCGGCGCAGGGCTATTCGATCGGCTACCTCGAGCAGGAGCCGCTCCTCAACGAGACCCGCACCGTCATCGAGGTCGTGCGCGAGGGGGCCCAGGAGACCTACGCGCTGCTCGCCGAGTACGACCGCGTGAACGAGAAGTTGGGGACCGACATCGATCCCGACGAGATGGAGCGGCTGCTCAACCGGAGCGGCGAGCTGCAGGAGAAACTCGACCGCGTCGGCGCCTGGGACCTCGACAGCCGCCTCGAGATGGCGATGGACGCCCTGCGCTGTCCGCCCTCCGACCAGCCGCTCAACAGCTGCTCCGGCGGCGAGCGGCGCCGCGTCGCGCTCTGCCGGCTTCTCCTCCGCACGCCGGACATCCTCCTCCTCGACGAGCCGACGAACCACCTCGACGCGGAGAGCGTCCAGTGGCTCGAGCAGCATCTCCAGAAGTACGAGGGCACGGTCATCGCCGTGACCCACGACCGCTACTTCCTCGACAACGTCGCGGGATGGATCCTCGAGCTCGATCGCGGCGAGGGCATCCCGTACAAGGGGAACTACTCCGGCTGGCTCGACCAGAAGCGGAAGCGGCTCGAGGTCGAGGAGAAGCAGGAGAGCGTGCGGCAGAAGACGCTCGCCCGCGAGCTCGACTGGATCCGGCAGAACCCCAAGGGGCGGCAGTCGAAGAGCAAGGCCCGCGTCGCCGCGTATGACCGCATGCTCTCGGAGAACGGCGAGAAGCGGGCGAAGGAGATCGAGATCTACATCCCGCCGGGACCGCGGCTCGGCAACCTCGTCATCGAGGCGAAGGGACTGACGAAGTGTTATGGCGACCGGATGCTGCTCGACAACGTCAGCTTCTCGATCCCGCCGAACGCGATCGTCGGCATCATCGGCCCCAACGGCGCGGGCAAGACCACGCTCTTTCGCATGATCACCGGCAAGGAGACGCCGGACTCGGGCGAGCTCCGCGTCGGCGAGACGGTGGTGATGAGCTACGTCGAGCAGGGCCGCGACTCGCTGCCCGCCGGCAAGAACGTCTGGGAGGCGATCTCCGACGGCGACGACGAGCTGCGCCTCGGCGAGGTGAAGGTGAACAGCCGGGCCTTCGTCTCGCGCTTCGGCTTCACCGGCGCCGACCAGCAGAAGTCGATCGACAACCTCTCGGGCGGCGAGCGCAACCGCGTGCACCTGGCCCGCATGCTCAAGTCCGGCGCGAACGTCATGCTCCTCGACGAGCCCACCAACGACATCGACGTCAACACCATGCGGGCCCTCGAGGAGGCGATCGAGAACTTCGCCGGCTGCGTCGTCTGCATCAGCCACGACCGCTGGTTCCTCGACCGGCTCTGCACCCACATCCTCGCCTTCGAGGGCGACTCGCAGGTCTTCTTCTACAACGGCAACTTCACGGAATACGAAGAGGATCGGAAGAAGCGCACCGGCGAGGACATCACGCCGCATCGCCTGAAGTACCGGAAGCTGACGAGGACGTGAGGACGGCGCGGACGCGGGCCTCGACGGCGACGGGGTCGTCGAGGCGGTCGTCAATCAGGATCGCCGCACGCTCGGTCTTTCGCCCCGTCTCGCGCTTCAGTCGCAGCACCCAGACGTGGGGCTTCCGCCCGTGCGGCAGGAGCGTCGTCGCGACCCAGCCGTCGGCCCCGTCGTGGAAGGTGGTCGGGCCGCGCGGGGGGCGGTGCTCGAGGCGGGTGTCCGAGACGATCCAGATGTCGTCGAAGCGCTTGCCCGAGAGCCGGGCGAACGAGATCGGAAGCGAGACGATCCCGAGATAGAGGAAGCCGCCGATCTGACCACCCCTCGATCCGACGAGCATCGCGTAGAGCCAATACGAGACGATGCCCAGAAAGATGGTCGAACCGATGTGGGCGCCCCGCCAGAGCCACGGCGACGGCTCGCGGAGAAGGACCGTCCAGGTCAGCGGGAGACGGGCCTCGCCGCACTCCGGGCAGCGCTCGCTGCGCGCCGGGTCGTAGCGGTAGGAGCAGGCGACGCAGGGCCGGAGCATCGCGAACAGTGTGACGTGCGAATCGTTAGGCGGCAACCGGCGGCGCGAGTGCCCTCCGCAGCGCCGCCTCGACCGCGACCGGGTCGTCGATCCGGTCGTCGATCGGGATCTCGAAGCGGTCGGCGACTCCCTCGCCGATCCCCTCGCTGTATCGGTGCACGGTCAGCGCCCAGCGATGCGGGTCAACGGCGTCGCGTACCAGGGCGCCCGCCCGCCACCCCTCGGCGCTCCGGCAGACGCGGTTGAAGCCGAGCGATGTGGTCGCCACGCCGTCGTCGCGGATCACGTAGATCCCCAGCGCCTTCCGCGAGAAGAGCTGGCGCACGAGGAAGGGGGTGAAGAGGATCGGGAAGAGCCCGATGCAGCCCGGACCGAGGGTGCTGGTGCCGAAGAGGAGCGAGACGCCGATCATCGTCATCGGCAGGCCGATCCCGATGCCGATCGCGAGGTAGAACCAGCGGCGCACATGCGGCGGAATGGTGGTCTCGACGATCACCCATGACGCCGGCGGCTGGGCCGTGCCGCACTCGGGGCATGCCGCCCCCTCGCGGGGTTCGCACCGGTAGCCGCACTCGAGGCAGGGTCGCAGCACCGCGACAGTGTCGATGCGCGGCTCGCCCCGTGCAAGCCTCTGGTACAAGACGCCCATGGCCTCTTCCGAGCGGGCGCCGTCCGCGAGCATCGCCAGGAGCATCGTCGCGCTCGCCGCCTGCTCGGCGTGCGCGGTGGCGATCGTCGTCGCCTGGTTCGGCTACCGCGCCGAGACCGCCGCAATGATGCGCGGCGTCGACGCCAAGCTGCACGCGCTGACCGCCGCGGCGGGAGGGCTGATCGGCGATGACCTGCATCGCAGGGCGAGGCTTTCGGCATCGGCGGGCGACGCGATCGGCGATGCCGAGAACCTCGCGATCTGCGAGCGGCTCTCGCGCGTCGCGGACGAGTCGGGAGTCACCTACCTCTACACCTGCGTGAAACCCGACCAGCTGGTCTTCGTCGAGTTCACGAGTCTCACCGCGGAGGAGCGGGCCAAGGGCGAGGCGCCGACGCTCATGCGCATCTACGAGCGGCCGCCGCCGGAGCTCCTGGCCAGCCTCGAGGACGGCGGGCCGCGCTTCGCCGAGTACGAGGACGAGTACGGCAGCTTCCGCTCGATGTTCCATCCGATCGCCACGCCGAACGGACGCGTGGTGGTGGCGGCGGACGTGAAGCTCGACGACCTTCGGGCGAGCGTGCGGTCGACGCTCCTCTGGCAGGCGATGATCGCCGTCGGCGTGCTTGTGCCTGTGGTGCTCGCGGCGAGGCTTCTCGGGGGCCGCATCGCCCGGCCGCTGGTGCAGCTTGCGTCGAACGTGCGGACCTTCGCCGACGACGACTTCAGCGACGACGCCCGCTCGATCGCCGAGCTCGAGCGCATCGTCGCCGCCCAGCGCGACGAGACGCACACGCTGGCCGCGGCGATCCTCGACCTCCGCCGGCGGCTCGTGCGGCACCTCATCGACCTCACCGCGATCACGGCCGAGAAGGAACGGATCACCGCGAAGCTGAACATCGCCCGCGACATCCAGCGCGGGCTCCTTCCGAAGGAGCCGCCGGTCGCCGCGGGCTTCGACATCGCCGGCTGGAGCGAGGCGGCGGACGAGACGGGCGGCGACTTCTACGACTGGATCGAGACGCCGCGCGGCGACATCGTGCTCGTCCTCGCCGACGTCACCGGGCACGGCGTCGGGCCCTCGCTCATGGCCGCGGTCTGCCGGGCCTACGCCCGGGCGACGCTGGTCGACGACTCGCCGATCGAGCCGCTGATCGAGCGGCTCAACCGGCTCGTGCACGGCGACTCGAAGGCGGGGCAGTTCGTCACCTTCTTCGCCGGCGTGCTCGAGCCGGAGAGCCGGCGGCTCACGATCCTCTCCGCGGCCCACGGGCCGATCCTCGTCTATCGCGCCCTCGACCGGCGGGTCGTCGAGACGCCGACGCACGGCCTGCCGCTCGGCATCGTCCAGGAGCTCGGCACCGACCCCGGCACGCGCCTCACGCTCGAGCCGGGCGACGTCCTCATGGTGGTCTCCGACGGGTTCTTCGAGTGGGCCAACGCCGAGGGGGAGCAGTTCGGCCACGAGCGCCTGGCGGCCGAACTGTTAGCCGGAGCGTCGTCGGGCTCGATGGAGATCATCGAGCGGCTCCGCGCCGCCGTCTACCGCTTCACGACCGGCACCGTCCAGCCCGACGACATGACGGCGCTCGTCGTGCGCTGCGTGGCGCGGTGAGCGGCGGGAAGGCCTCCGCGGCGTCCGCTACCATGCGTGACCCATGCAGACCACCGCCCACGTCATGGCCGGCATTCCGGCGATCAACCGCTCGCTCTACCGCAGCGTCCGCTTCCTCGTGGGCGACCCGGTGGCGATCGCCGACGTCGGCGGGCGACGCACCCTCATCCTGCGCGACATCGAGATGGAGCGGGCCCGTCGACATGCCCGCGCCGACGTCGTCGCCTGTCCGCGGGACTTCGAGCCGCAGGGCGGGCTGAGCGGCGACCGCGAGACGGCGACGGCCCAAGCGTTAGGCGAGTGCCTCCGCCGGGCGAACGTGCGCGAGGCGATCGCCGACCGGACCTTCCCGCTCATCTTCGCCGAGCATCTCCGGCACGCCGGCGTCGCGGTGCGCTATGACGCCGACTTCGGCGTGGGCGAGCGGCGGTCGAAGGACGCGCAGGAGTTCGCCTGGCTCCGCGAGGCCCAGGCCGCGACCGAGCGCGCGATGCGCCACGCCTGCGAGCTGGTCGCCAACGCCGATGTCCGCGCCGACGGGACGCTCGAGTCGGGCGGCGAGCCGCTCACCGCCAAGCGGGTGAAGTCGGCGATCGACCTCTTCCTGCTGGGCCTCGGCTACGAGAATCCCGAGCCGATCGTCGCCGGCGGCCGCGTCGGCGCCGACTGCCACGACCTCGGCCATGGCATCCTCCGCACCGGCGAGCCGGTGATCATCGACATCTTCCCGCGGAACCGGACGACGCTCTTCAACGGCGACTGCACCCGCACCGTCGTGCACGGCGAGATTCCCGCGGAGGTCGCCCGCATGCACGAGGCGGTCGTCGCCGCGAAGCGCGCCGCCGAGCGGGCGGTGCGGCCGGGCATCTCGGGCGAGGTCGTGCATCGGGCGACGCTCGAGGAGCTCACCGCCCGCGGCTATGCCCACGGACAGCCGCCGGCCGACGCGCCGGAGAGCTGGTGCGGCATGACCCACGGCACCGGCCACGGCATCGGGCTCGACGTGCACGAGCCGCCGCTCCTTGACTTCAGGGGGCTTCCGCTCGTCGCGGGCGATGCGCTCACGATCGAGCCGGGGCTCTACTGCCGCGCGATCGGCGGCATCCGCGTCGAGGACATGGTGATCGTCACCGCCGACGGCTGCATCAACCTCAACGAGCTGCCCGAGGGGCTCCGCTGGCGATCGCGCGACGGCGCGTGACCGCGGCCCCGTGCGATCACTCCTCGACCGCCTCCGGTTCGGCTTCCTCGTCGAGGAGGTCGGCGGGCGAGGTCTCGGCCTGCGGCGAGATGCGTCCCTCGGCGATGGCCCGCGCCGCCTCGCGGCAGGCGTGGGCGAGCTCCTGGTGGAGCTTCTCGTGGTCGGGGGTCGCGTCGAGCCGGGCGAGCAGGGCATCGACGAGGCGGATCGGATCGCAGCCGCGATCGAGCGTCTCGATGCCCGCGTCACCTAACGCTTCGAGCGCCGCGACGAACCAGTCGAGCGTCGGGTGGTCCCAGTGCTTCGGCGGATCGATCTTGGTGCGGATCGTGAGCTGGCCGATGGTGACGATCGGGCAGAGCTTGAGCTTGGTCATCGGCTCGCGGCAGAGGACCGCGACCGGAACCTCCTGCTCGAACGCCGCGAGGCGCAGGCGCCGGGCGTCGGCGCCGACGAGGGGCGGCTGGACGAGATAGCAGCCCGGGTCCACGCGGACCTCCTCGCCAAAGGGCTCGTCGACGATGCGGAAGTTGTTGGCGTCGAAGGCGAGCTGGAGCCGCTGCCGCCGCGCTTCCTGGAGCGGCAGGGCGATGCGGGCCATGAGCGTGAAGTCGCGGCCGGCGCGGGCCATCTCGAGGGCCCGCTGGGCCATGCGCTCCGCCTCGAACCACTGGTTGCGGTGAAGGGCCGCCTGGGCCCGTTCCATCATCTGCTGCACGCTGTTGGTGGCGCCTCGGGTGCTGGTCATCGTGTGGGTTCCATCAGTGCTTCAGCAGCGCATCGGCGCGGCGGGCGAGTTCGGCGAGCATGCTCGCCCATCGCTTGGTCGTTCCGGGGAAGTCGTAGAGAAGGCAGTCGCAGACCGCGACGGTGTCGCCGGCCTTCATGGCGTCGCGCAGGGCGATGAGCCGGCGGTTGAGGTCGCCCGCCGCCTCTTCGAAGCTGCCTTCGGGCGTCGTGAGCGTACGCGGGTCGATCTTCGCGAACTGGATGCCCTGCACGGTGGCCTTGTGGATGTTCACCCACACGTTGAGGGCCTGCATGAGGACGTCCAGCCCGTCCTTCGACTGGTCGGCGCGCATGAGCTTCGCGGCGCTCCGCTGCATCTGCTCGGCCTCGAGCAGCGCCGATGCGGCATGCACGAAGGTCTCGCGGACGAGCTCCGCCGGGCGCACGCTGTGCACGCGGATCTCTTCGGCGGTCGCACGCAACCGCTCGGGGCTGGCAAGCTGCTCCTCGGTCCACTCCTCGCCGTCGACCCAGACATCGACGACCTGTCGGCCCTCGCGCTCGGCAAGCGTTGCCGCGGTGGCGACCGCCTCGCCGACGCTGTTGGCCAGAATTCCGGTGTCGTGGTCGTCGAGCAGAATGCGCATGAGGTTCTTCCTGGGCGTCTCGGCGGGGGCCTCTCGTCGGAGGCCTCTCGATCGGCCCGGGCGCGACGACCGCGTCGTTGCGTCGGAGAGCGAGAGGTCGCCGCCGCGGAACACACCGAGCGGATGCTACGGGAGACCGGAGTTTCCTTATCGGGCCGTTTGTCGGGTGAGTTGAGGGAAGCTCCGACCTCCGGCCCGCGGTTCCGCGGCCGCTTCGCCTGGACGTCGGGCCTCGGCGCTCAGCCGGCGGCGATCGACGCGGCACCCGAGGTCTTGGTCGTCACGGCGTGCTTGTCGTCGGCCCGGAAGGCCTCGCGATGCCGGTGCTTGGGATGGGCCATCGTGCGGGCCTCGAAATCGAGGAGCTCGATGACCTCCGGGACATGGGCGAAATCGATCCGCAGTGCGGCCATCGCCTGGTCCTTCGAGACGCCGACGCGCTCGACGCGGTTGCCGAAGATGCGGCGGAAGGCGGTGCAGATCGCCTCGATCGTCGATTCGGGGAAGCCGCGCCGGCGGAGGTAGACCTCGTTGGGCATGCGGACCCCTTCCTTGCTGCCGCCGAAGATCATGTAGGGGGGCACGTCCCGCTCGACCCGGGCCAGACCGCTGATCATCGAGCCGCGGCCGACGGTGACGAAGTGGTGGAAGCCGGCGCCGCCCGCGACGGTCACGCCGTCCTCGACCACCACGTGGCCGGCGAGCATGACTTCGTTGGCGATCGTGCAGAAGCTCCCGAGGCGACAATCGTGGGCGACATGGCTCCCGGCCATGATCAGGTTGTCGTCGCCGAGCTGGGTGATGCCGCCGCCGTTGCCGGTGCCACGGTGGATCGTGACATGCTCGCGAACGTGGTTGCGGTCACCGAGCTCGCACCAGGTGATTTCGCCTTGGAACTTGCGGTCCTGCGGCGTTCCGCCAACGCATGCGAAGTGAAAGAGCACGCACTCCCGACCGATGCGCGTGTGGCTCTCGACCACCACGTGACCGCGGAGCTCGGTCTCCTCGCCGATGGTGACGTGAGGGCCGACCAGGCAATAGGGACCGATGCGCACACCCGCCGCGATCTCGGCCGATGGGTGAACGATGGCGGTGGGGTGAATTTCCGACATGCCGGTAGCTGGGTCGCGGTGACCAGGGCCGTCGCGACAGGGCAATGGGGCGGTACGGGCCCCGACGAGGGAACGGAGATCATACAGAACGGCCCGCGGCAACGGAATTGTCTGGCCCAGAGGACGGGTCGCGGCACGTGGCCTGACCTCGGATCAGGGGAGGATGCCCCACGGAAGGAATCCCCTGACGCGGTCCTCCCGACCCATTGTTTCAGGCCTGATCGGCGTCCACCATCATGAAGCGGATCTCCGCTTCGGCGGCGAGCTTGTCGCCCACCATCGCCCGACACTTGAGGTGGCCGGTGCGGGCGGTCGCCCGGATGCTCTCGGCCTCGATGAGGAGTTGGTCGCCCGGCGTGACCGGCTTGCGGAGCTTCACGCGGTCGAGGCTCAGAAGAATCGCGATCTTGCCCTGGTGCTCGAGCGTCCGGCTCATGAGGAGCCCGCCGAGCTGGGCCATCGCCTCGACGATGAGGACGCCCGGCATGATCGGGGTGCCGGGATAGTGCCCCTGAAAGAAGGGCTCGTTGATCGAGACGTTCTTGATGCCCAGGGCCCGCTTGTCGCCGTCCATCTCGATGACCCGATCGATGAGGAGCATCGGATAGCGATGGGGCATCAGGCGCTGGATCGCCCGGATGTCCATGACGCGGCCGTCGAGCATCGTCTGCCGCACCTCGATCGCCTGCATCTGCTCGCGGATCCGCTGGGCGAGACGGCGATTGAGATGGTGGCCGGAGCGAACCGCGAGCACCTTGCACTGCACGGCGCACCCGACGAGCGTCAGGTCGCCGATCGCGTCGAGCACCTTGTGGCGCACCGGCTCGTCGTCGAAGCGATAGGCGTTGTCGATCGGTCCGTCGTCGCCGATGACCAGCACGTCCTTGGGCGTGAGGTGTCGGCACATGCCCATCGCCCAGAGTCCCTCCGCCTCTTCCTTCAGCGAGTAGGTGCGGGCCGGGGCGATGTCGCGGGCATAGTCGCCGGTGACGCCGGTGAAGGAGAAGGTCTGCGAGCGAATGCGATGGGCGTTGCGGCCGTAGTCGAGGTCGTAGACGACGCGCATGCCCTCCATGTCGGTCGGGAAGGCGCCGATGCTGGCCCCGTCGGGATCCTCGACGGTGATCGGCTCGCGCAGGCGGAAGACCTTGCGGGGCCGATCGAGCGTGACCGTGCCCGCATCGAGCATCGGGTCGAGGAAGGGCCTGGCGCTGCCGTCGCCGCAGGGAAGTTCGGGTCCGCTGATCCGGATGATCGCGTTGTCGATGCCCAGGCCGGTGAGGGCCGAGAGGCAGTGTTCAACCGTCTCGATGGTCACGTCGCCCGACTTCATCGTCGTGCGGCGGGGACGATTGGCGCAGTAGTCGACGTTCGCCGGGATCCGCACCGGAGGATTCACGTCGACGCGCTCGAAGACGATGCCGTCGTCGGCGCCGGCCGGACAGAGTTCGAGCGTGGCATCGGCGCCGGTGAGCAGTCCCTTGCCCGAGACGCGCACCGAGCGGGCCAGCGTGCGCTGCCGCATCGCCGCGGTCAGTTCGCCGGGCTTCTCGCCCGCCGTCGTTCGCCGGGCCATCAGCGGCGCGTCCTTCGAGCGCTCGCGTGCACTGTCGCCTGTCCGCGCGGTCGACTCAGCCACGTCTCGGCTCCTCCGTCTCCGAGGGCTGCTCGCCCGCGGTCGCCCCCGGCGCCTTGGCGCCAAGCTTCGCCGCGCCCCGCTCGAGAATCCTCGCGGCCTCGGGGCCGATCGTCTGCGTGAGCAGCTCCTTGATGTTCTTGATGTACTCCGGCATCTTGCGGGTGACGATCACTTCCTGCATCGCGCGGCGAGCCTCCTTCGCAGGATAGCCCGCCCACGTCTCGCCATCCGGAATGTCGTTCATCACGCCGCTGCCCGCGGCGATCGAGACGCCGCGGCCGATCGTGAGGTGATCGGCGAGCCCGACGCCGCCGCCGATGCGGCTGCCGTCGCCGACGGCGGTGGAACCGGCGATGCCGGCGAGCCCGGAGATCACGACGCATCGCCCGATCCGGCAGTTGTGCCCGATCTGCACGAGGTTGTCGATCTTGGTGCCGGCGCCGATGCGCGTCGCCCCGAACTTGCCGCGGTCGACGCAACTGTTGGCGCCGATCTCGACGTCGTCGTCGAGGACGACGTTCCCCAGGTGCGGCACCTTGAGGATGCCGCGGCCGTCGGGCGTCGGCCGGTAGCCGAACCCGTCGGTGCCGATCTGCACGCCGCCGTGGAGGATGACGCGCTTCCCGAGCACGCAATGGTCGCGAATGACGACGTTGGCGTGCAGGACGCAGCCGTCGCCGATGCGGGCGTTGGGGTAGATCGTCACGCCGGCGAAGAGCGTGACGTCGTTGCCGATCACCGCGCCGCGCATCACCGTCACATGCGGACCGACGCGAACGTTGTTGCCGATCGTCGTTCCCGGTTCGATCACCGCCGAGGAATGCACGCCGGCGGCGGGGAGTTCGGGGGGCGGGGCGAAGAGCTCAAGCACCGTGATCATCGCGGTGTCCGCGTTCTTCACGAGGATGACCGCCCGGTCGTCGGTCGCCTGCACGCTGGCGGCGAGCGAGCGCGAGACGACCGCGGCGGTCGCCTTGCTCGTCGCCCATGCCTTCGCATGCTGCTCGTCGCCGATGAACGTCAGGTCACCGGTGCCGGCGTCGTGCACGGTCTGAAGCCCGTTGATCGGCGGCAGGCCGGCGCCGCCGCGTGGGTGAAGCAGCTCGCCCGCGACCCGGGAGGCGAGTTCGGACACGGTGAAGGTGGCGGAGAAGCTCATCAACGGGGCGGAAGGGGTGAGGGTCGCGGCGAAGGGTGACTGGAAGGCGGGACGCCGGTCGGGTCGGCGGCGCGCCGCTCAGGGCTTGGGAGCGGCTGCGGGCGGCGTCGCCGACGCGGTGGTTGCCGGCGCCGTCGCGCCGGGCGAGAGCGGATGGCCCTGATTGATCGCCGCGAGCACCTCGACGGTGATGTCCGAGGTTGGACGGGCGTAGAGGAAGCGGCGCTGGGCGATCTGGTCCATCATCTTCGTCGGCTCGGCCGGGACCAGCTTCGGGATCGTGTCGTTCACCATCACGTAGTCGATCCCGTTGGATTCCGCGTACTTGGCGATCTCATCGCGGATGGCCAGATAGAGCTCGTTGATCGACCGGCTCGTCTCGGTGTCCATCTTGCCCGTCGCGAACTGCTGCTCGGCCCGAAGCTCGCCGATGAGCGTGAAGAGCTCGGCCTGGGCCTGGGCCCAACGGGTCGAGTTCGGCCCGTAGAGCTCGAGCTCGCCCTGCTTGTCCTTCACCTTCTTCTCCGCATCGGTGACGCGGGCGGTCAGTTCGGCGCCGAGGGCGTTGAGCTTGAGCTTGTTGTTGGCGTTGAGGTTCGACTCGTTGAAGACGCGGCTGAGGTCGACGGTCATCACGACGGCCGGGGCCGGTGCGAGGCTCGCGCCGGCGATGAGTCCGCCGACCATCGCGACGACGGCGATGACGAACGAGGTGCCGGTGAAGAGGCCGCGCGCGGCGCGGGCATGGGTGCTGGTGCTCATGGGTGGTTCCGGTGGTGGGTCCGGTGAGGACGCGTCAGTTCGTGCCAGAGTTCTTGGAGGAGGAACCGGTCGGCTTGGCCGAGGTGCCGGTCGCGCCGGCGGGCGAGCTCGCCCCGCTGCCGGCGGCGTTGTTCATGCGGGTGATGACCTGGTCGGTGATGTCCACCTTGTCCGAGGCGTAGATCACGTGGACGGAGAGCATCTGCGAGAAGGCCTGCGACTCGCGCGACTGGTTCTGGCGGTCCTCGACCTTGATCTCGTCGATGCCGTCGTCGAAGAAGACGACGTCGATGCCGTTCTGCGTCGCGATCGTCTTCACCTCGGTCCGCAGCGATCGGTAGAGGTCCTGCCAGTGGAGCGACCGCTCGCGGTCGAGCTCGCCCTTCTTCAGCTTGAGCCACTCCTCGGCGAGGAGCGACTTGCGCATCAGCTCGTC
This sequence comes from Phycisphaerales bacterium, assembly GCA_044220875.1. Lineage (GTDB taxonomy): Bacteria > Planctomycetota > Phycisphaerae > Phycisphaerales > SM1A02 > JAEUIT01. Next base: position 102,603 of record JBGAQH010000007.1, read on the forward strand.
GGTCATCGAGTCGCGTCGCGCCGCGTCGCTCTCCTTCTTGACCTCGTCCTCGAGCCGCTTCAGGTCGTCCTTCTTGGTCTTGGTCTCCTCGTCGATCACCCGCTGGAGGTCGTTGAGGTGCACCGTCCACTTCGCGCCGGACTCGGTGCCCTTCAGGACCTTCATGAGATTGACGACCGCGACCTTCGTTCCGCTCCCTGCCTGGGCGAGGGCGTCCGGCTCGGCGGTGGCCCGCCGGGCGATCGCTTCGCTACCGATCCAGAGAAACGCGGCCGCGAGGGGCAGGGCGAGAGCCAACGACGAGAGGAACCGCTTCGACATCGGGAAGTCTCCTAGGAGCGGCGGATTGTACGGGATCGCCGCGTGGAGAACCGTCCGGTGCGGCCGCGCGATCGCGACCGGCGATCAGAAGGGGAGCTCGGCGGAGAAGCTGAAGACCTGGGTCTGGTCGTCGTCTTCCTTCATCAGCGGGACGGCGAAGTCGAAGGCCAGCGGCACGGGGCCGAGCTGCGGGATGTAGAGACGGAAGCCGACGCCGACCGAGACGCGGTACGCGTCGAAGCCCACGTCGGCGGCGACGGTGCCGGTGTCGGTGAAGAGGACGCCGGTGACCATGTCGCCGAAGATCGGGACTTCGTACTGGGCGCCGACGGTGAAGAGCCACTCGCCGCCGATCGACTCCTTGTTCGGGGTCGTGGGCTGGGCGCGCGAGCCGCGGCTCTTGGGGCTCACCGACCGGAACTCGAAGCCACGGAAGGTGCGGCCGCCGAGGTAGAACCGCTCGTAGACCGGCGCGGTGTCGCCGAAGATGTAGGCGGTCTCGGTGCTCAGCTTGAGCGTCGACTTGCGCCCGAGGTAATCCTCGTCGACGGTGAAGATCGCCGTCGCGCCGCCGCGGACGTTGCTCCACGTGCGGTCGTTGTCGATGTCGAAATACTGGTTGAAGGCGAGTTCGAGCTGCGTGCCGCGCGAGGGGCGGGTGAACTTGTCGGTGTCCGTCCGCGAGATCGAGAAGCCGGTGTTGAAGTAGGAGTCGGGGCCGCGGTCGGCGATGACCTCGATCGGCGTCTTGTCCTCGAACCCGCTGAGCTTCACGTTGTTGCCGCCGACCACCACGCTCGCGTTCCAGAGGTCGCCCAGGACGCGGCCGATGCTGACGCTGCCGGCGAGTCGGTCCTCGTCGTAGGTGTCGTAGAACCGCATGCGGTAGGACGCCCGCGTGTTGAGGCCGAAGTCGCTCTCAAAGAGGTGCGGCTCGCCGAAGGCGATGCTGAAGGTGCTCACCTCGGTGCCGGGGGCAAGCGTCAGGTTGAAGTACTGGCCGGCGCCGCGGAACGCCCGGCCGGCGATGAGCTCGTCAAAGCTCAGCGGCGGATCGGCGATGTCGAAGTTCTGCTGGGTGAGCGAAATCTCGCCGAATGGACCGGAGTCCGAGCCGATGCCGACGCCGAAGTTGATCGAGCCGGTGTTCTTTTCCTTGACCTCGATGAGGATGTCGCGGATCTGCTGGTCGAGCCGCCGGGCGAGCTCGCTGTCGCTCGAGGCCTTGGCCGCCTGGGCGACCTCCTCGTCGGTGAGTCCGGCGTTGGTGCCGAGGGGATTCTCGTCGGCGGGGCGCGGGCGCTGGGCGGTGATGCGCACGTCGTTGAAGAACTTGGTCCGCTTGATCCGCTCCTCGGCGTCCTTCATCTCGCGACCGTCGATCGGGCGGCCGGGCTGGGCGCGGAAGGCGCGGCGGATGACCTTGTCCTTGGTCAGGAAGTTGCCTTGGATCAGGACCAGGCCGGTGATCGAGCGCGGTCCCTCGCGGATGGTGATGACCAGGTCGACCTGCGGCTCCTCGCCGACGCGCACCGACTGGGTCTGCACGTCGGTGTCGATGTGGCCCATGAGCCCATAGGCGTCCTTGAGGGCCTCGACGCTCTTGTCGAGCAGGAGCTTCGCGAACCAGTCGCCGGGGCGGATGACCAGCAGCGAATCGACCTGTTCGGGAGAGAAGACGGTGAGCTTCGTCTCCCCCTCGGCGGTGATCGCCTTCACGATCGTCGAGCGAACGGTGTAGCGGCGGCCCTCGTCGACGACGAAGGAGACCTTGGCCTCCTTGCTGTCGGGTGAGAGCTGCACGCGGCGGTCGACGCGGACGTCGACGAAGCCGAGGTCCTTGTAGAAGCGGTCGATGATGGCGACGTCGTCGTAGAGCTGCTCCTCGTTGAGCTCGCCCTTGCGAAAGAGCGGGATCGCCGAGCGGGTCTTGATCTGCGAGTAGAGCTTGTCGGCCTCGACGCTCGAGTTGCCGATGAACTCGATTTCCTTGATGCGGACGCGCGGGCCCTCGATGATCCGGAAGATCAGGAGCCCCGTCTCCTGCAGGCGGCTCTCGTCGACGGCGACCTCGACGAGGTAGTTGCCCTTGCTCCGATAGAGGTCCTTGATGCGGACGATCGACTGGTCGAGAAGGAAGTCGTCGCGCGGGCCGCCGGCGTAGAGCGGGATGACCTTGCGGAGCTCCTGGTCGCTGATGACGTTGTTGCCGACGGTGTCGATGCTGGCGATGATCGGCTGCTCGACGAGCGTGTAGATGACCTCCACCGTGCCGTCGGCGCGGAGCTCGGCGTCGGCGCTCACCGTCGCGAACTGGCCGAGGCGATAGAGGGTCGCGACGTCGACGCGAATCGCGGCCCCGTCGAAGGGCTGGCCGGCGGCGACGCGGATGTTGTTGTCGACGTTCTGCCGGGTGACGCGCGAGAGGCCCTTCACCGTCACCGCCGAGATCGGTCGATCGGCGAAGTTGGGATTGTCGATCTGCGGTGTGGTCGCGGTGCGGCCGGCGGGCGGCGGCGTCTGCGGGCGGGTCGGGGAGGGCGTATCGCCGGTGGGGGGTGCACCCTTGGTCGGTGTCTGCGGAGCGGCCGGCACGGGCGCCGTCGCCGGAGGCGCTGCCTGCTGAGCGAGGAGCGAGCTCGCGGAGAGCGCGATCACCGCGCTGGCGAGGAGGAACGGGGCTCGTCCCTCGGCCGAGGGGCCGCGTCGGGATTCGGGACGAGTCGCTCGATTCGGTTGACGCACGCTCGTTGGCCTCGGGTGTGTGCAGGATGCGACACGACGGATGGCGCGGGCCTTTCGCGGCGCTGCGCTTCCCTTCCCCATCGCGAAGGGCGGAAGATAGCCGCGTTCGGGGGGGGCCACAACCAGCCGACAGGCTTCCACGGCGCCGACCGTTCCGGAGCCTGACGACCCCCGAGGTTCCCCCGACGCTTCGATGCGGCGAGCTTCGCTGCTACGCTGCCCGCATGTCCACGACTGCCGCCGCGACGCCCCTCAAGCAGACCGCCTTCCACAGCTTCCACCTCGACCACGGTGCCCAGATGGTCGAGTACGCGGGCTGGTCGATGCCGATTCGATACGGCTCGATCATCGAGGAGCACAAGCAGTGCCGACTGAGCGGCGGCTTCTTCGACGTGAGCCACATGGGGCGGATCCGCTTCAGCGGCCGTCACGCCCGGCGCTTCCTCGACCGGGTCTGCACGCGGCAGATCTTCGGCATGACCAAGGGCATGTGTCGCTACTCGCTGGTCCTCAACGAGCAGGGCGGATGCCGCGACGACATCCTCGTCTACTGCTTCGACGAGGACGAATACCTGATGGTCTGCAACGCCGCGAACCGGGCGAAGCTCCTCCAGCACTTCGCCGAACAGCGAGGCGACCTGGTCTTCAAGATGGAGGACGAGACCGAGTCGACCGCGATGGCCGCCTTCCAGGGGCCGAAGGTCATGGACATCGTCTCCTCGATGTCCCGCGAGATTCCGAACCTGAAGCGATACCGCTTCGCCGAGAAGAACCTGATGGTCGTGAAGATGATCGTCAGCCGCACCGGGTACACCGGCGAGGACGGGGTCGAGATCATCCTCGGCAAGACGATGGCGAAGCTGGCGATCTCGCTCCTCCTCAAGGAGAAGGGCGATGAGGCCAACGTCGTGAAGCCGATCGGCCTCGGGGCCCGCGACTCGCTGCGGCTCGAGGCGGGCATGCCGCTCTACGGCCACGAGATCGACGAGAACACCGACCCGCTCTCCGCGGGACTCTCCTTCGGCATCAAGCTCGACAAGGGCGCCGACGACGAGCGCATCGGCACCTTCATCGGACAGGCCGCGCTCCAGAAGATCGCCAAGGAGGGTCTGAAGAAGACGCTCGTCGGCCTTCAGCTCGAGGGGCGCCGAAGCCCGCGGCAGGGCATGAAGGTCTGCAACGGCGACAGGGAGGTCGGCGTGGTGACGAGCGGTTGCCTCGCCCCGTCGCTCGACTATCCGATCGCCATGGCGTACGTACCGCCGGAGCTGAGCGCGCTGGGAACGGAACTGCAGGTCGACCTCGGCAGCGCGAAGGCCGCTGCAAAGGTCGTGAAGATGCCGTTCTATTCGGCCCTCAAGTGAATCTGGGCGAGGCGAGCTCGTGTCGATGGGTCGAACGCGCCGCGACGCGAAGGCGGAATGAACGTCGCTGATGGTGTGCGATTCGGCGCTTCGATTCGATGCGGATCGCGCGTCCGGCGGCATCAGGGGCAGGTCGAAGCGTACCTTTGGAATGGACGGCCCCGCGCCCATGCGCGGTGGCCTTGCGACCGACTGCGCACCATCTCCAAAGGAACACCCATGCGACGCGCCACGTCCATCGTGATCGTCTCGTCACTCCTCTCCTCCGTCGCCTGCATGTCGAGTGCGGCGCTGGCCGCCGATCTCATCGCCTACGAGGGCTTCAACTACAACCCGACCACCACGCTGCTGGGCCTCAACGGCGGAAGCGGATTCAGCGCCGCCTGGGTCAAGAACCAGCAGATCACGACCGGCGTCGCCACGCCCGGCCTGACGTGGCCGAACCTCGTGACCGCCGGCAACTGCGCCGTGACGCCGGCCTTCGGCGGCACCGCCTATTCCATCTACACCCGGTTGCTTTCGGCCTATTCGGCGCCGAGCGGCGTCGTGTACGCCTCGTTCCTCTTCGAGCCGCTCGCGCTCTTCGGCGAGGGCGGCGGCATCGAGTTCGGGCCGCTCACCGGCGGCATGATCGTCGGAGCCCACCCGAGCACATTCCACTACGGGCTCATGGACACCTCCTTCTCCGGCGTCGACACGAACGTGCCGGTGCAGCAGAATGTGACCGCCCTCTGCGTCGTGCGCATCACCGACAACGCCGATGGCACGATCACCTACGGCCTGTACGTGAACCCGACCGTCGGCCAGCCCGAGCCGGCCTTCCCCGAGGCGACCTACACGATGGCCGGCACGCTGCCGACGCTCGTGCGGGTGATGAACGACGGCGGCTTCGCCACCGACGAGATCCGCATCGGCAAGACCTGGGCGAGCGTCCTCCCGTCGACCCTCCCGCCGGCCTGCCTCGGCGACCTCGACAACAACACCACCGTCGACGCGGCGGACCTGAGCATTCTGTTAGGCGCCTGGGGCGGTCCCGCGGGCGACCTCGACGGCAGCGGCTCGACCGACGCCGCCGACCTGAGCATTCTGTTAGGTGCCTGGGGCGGCTGCTCCTGAGCGTCTTCGCGATTGAATGACGCATCGACGAACGCACACGAGGGCGCCGCAGGGCGCCCTCGTGTGCGTTTGTGCTTGCTTCTCGACTCGGCCGGCGATCACACCGCTTCGCGGCCGGGCTCGTCGCGCCCTGCCCGTCGGCCCGGGCGGCCGGTGACCCGCCGCAGCGGGGAGGCGTCGTTCGTCGCGTCGTCCTCGTGGCTGACCAGGCCGGAGGTGCGGCTGGCGGTGCTGCGGATGGTGCCCGAGAGGCGCTCGAGGAACCGCGAGGGCTTGTCGTCCTGCAACTGCTGCTGCAGGCGCTTGAGGGCCTCGACCTCGATCTGCCGGACGCGCTCGCGGGTGAGCCCGACCTCGTGACCGATCTGCTTCAGCGTGAGCGGCTCCTGGCCCTCGAGGCCAAAGCGGAGTCGCAGCACGCGGGCGTCGCGCTCGTCGATCGAGTCGAGGAGCTTGAGGATGAGCTTGAACTCCTCCTTGCGCTCGACGCTCTCCTCGGGGGCGCGGTTCCGCGTGTCCTCGAACATGTCGTTGAAGTCGAGGGCCTCGCCGTCGTCGCCGGTCGGTCCGCTCGATGGGGCGTGGAACGCCTTCACCGCGCGGCGGATGATCTGGAGCTTCTTGACCGGCAGCTTCATCGCCTTGGCGAGCTCATGCAGCGAGGCGGGGCGTCCGAGCTCCTCCTCGAGCTTGCGGCTGGATTCCTTCCAGCGGGCGATGAGCTCGACCATGTAGGCCGGGATGTGGATCGGCTGCACGGCGTTGATCAGCGTGCGCTTGATCGCCTGCTTGATCCACCACGACGCATAGGTCGAGAACCGGGCGCCCTGTGCCGGATCAAAACCCTCGACCGCGCGAATGAGGCCGATGTTGCCCTCTTCGATCAGGTCGGAAAGCGGCAATCCCCGGTGCACGTAATTCTTCGAGATCGAGATGACCAGGCGAAGGTTCGCCTTGATCATCGTCTCCTTCGCGCACTGGTCGTTGTCGTTGATGATCGCCCACCCGAGACGCTTCTCCTCCTCGGCGGAGAGAAGAGGCACCTCGTTGATCTGCCTCAGGTAGAGCTGGAGATCGGATTGCAACGGGGATCGAGCCATTGAGACCTCGCCCACGACCAAGAGACGGTCAGGGCCTCGCACGAGGAACTGATGGATCGAGAATTGGACGCGCGGGCAGAACCCCTCAGCAGTGACCCCCCTCACAGAGCAGGTGACCGCGCGTCGTCTTTCTCCCCACCTTGCACCACGGCGGCTACCCACCGGGGCGGACCTCGACGGAGTTCGTCGAGGCGTGGCCAGCATACCCCTTGGGAAGGGCAGCCGACAACAGATTGCTCCCTGAAGCGAAACCTTCCCTCAGGGCCCCCGACGGCTGCCGTCCGTCCTAGGGAAACCCTGTCACTCCGTCGTCGACACCTTGGCTGTGCCGCTTGATGGTCTGTACGCGAAAGTGCCGCCCCCGGACGCGGTGATGCAGGCTGAACCGCAGATGCCGCAGGGGGGGATTTTTCCGGAGACCCCGTCTCGGGAAGGCGTCGTGGCGGCCTGAAGGCCGTACCGTGCTTCCTCGTGGACCGAAACGCCAACGCAGATCTCACGGACCTCTTGCGCGCGTGGCCGCATGAGCCGGGCCGGGTGAACGTCCGAATGGTGATCGGCGCCGACGGACGTCCGAAAGTCCAGGTGCGCGTCGAGCTGGGCATCCTGCAGCTGGAGTCGACCGGACGACCCGATGGCCTGCGACCGGAAGGACGCGAGTCGCTGCTCGAGTGGGTCCGCGAACGGCTCGCGGCGCACGAGCAGAGCGGCGGGCCGGAGCGCTTCGTGCTCAGCTCCGACGACTGCGCTGCGCTGCGCGAGGAGTCGGTGCAGTACTACCACCGATACGTCGCGCTCTTCGTGCTCGAGGACTACAACGGCGTTGTGCGCGACACGACCCGCAACCTCGAGGCCTTCGCGTTCTGCCATGCCTACGGCGAGACGCAGCAGGATCGCGAGGTGCTCGAGCAGTTCAGGCCCTACGTGATCATGATGCGGACGCGGGCCCAGGCGGGGCTGGCGATGCGCGGCGGCCAGTCGCGCGTCGCGTTAGCCGCGATCGACGCGGGGCTCGCCGAGATCCGCGTCGCGTTCGAGGAGCGCGGCACCCTCGACCGCTTCGAGACCGCGAACGAAACGCAGGTCCTCCGCGGCCTGCGCGACATGCTGATCCCGAAGCTCCCCTCGAGCCAGCGCAAGGAGCTCGAGGAGCGGCTGCGGGCCGCGATCGCCGCCGAGAACTACGAGCTGGCCGCGATCCTCCGCGACGAGCTCCGCATGATGGACTGAGGCGAACTCAGCTCTTGGGCGGGAACTTCACGAAGAGCGTGACTTCCTGTCCGTCGCGGACGACGACCGCCTGGACCTCGTCGCCCGGTTCGTGGGAGCGCAGGAGCGTGACGAACTCGTCGCGGGTCTTCACCGGCTGCTTGTTCCACTTGATGAGCTTGTCGCCGACCCTGAAGCCGGCCTTCTGGGCGGCGCCGTCGGCGGTGACCTCGGCGATGGCGACGCCGCTGCCGTCGTCGGTCTCGGCGCTGCGGACGCCGAGGCGCACCCGCATCGGCGCCCCGCGCATCGGGCCGGTGCTCGAGTCGAACTCGAACCGCTCCGGCCGCTTCGCCGCGTCAAGCGCCAGGTCGCGGAAGAGCCAGACGCTCTTCACCGCGCTCTCGCGGTTGATGAGGCCATAGACGTCCTTCGGCGTGTGATAGTCCTGGTGGAAGTCGGCGATGATCCCGAAGAGCGCCGGGATGCCCGCGGCCAGGAAGCTCGCGTGGTCGCTGCCGCCCATGTCCGATTCCTTCGTCGCCACGACCTCGATGCCGTAGCTCGCCTTGGCCTGGGCGTAGATCGCCGTCGCCCACTCGTGCATGCCCTTCGCGCTGCCCGAGCCGGAGACGCTCAACCGCTCGTTCTTCATGCGGCCGATCATGTCGTAGTTGAACATGAGGACGTGGTCGCGGGCCGGGAAGAGCGGGTTCTGCGTGTAGTAGCGGCTTCCGTTGAGGCCGCTCTCCTCGGCGCTGAAGGCGATGAAGAGAATCGAGCGGAGCGGCTGGTCCGCCGGCACCTTCGCGTATTCGCGGGTGAGGAGGTCGGCGAGGAGCATGATGCCGGCCGAGCCCGAGGCGTTGTCGTCGGCGCCGGGGTGCAGCGCGCCGGGGCCGGAGCGCGAGCCGAAGTCGCCGTAGCCGAGGTGGTCGAGGTGACCGCCCATCACGATGATCTGGTCCTTCAGCGCACCGCGGCCGGGCAGCAGGCCGACGACGTTCTCCGCGGTGACCTTGGTCGACTCGACCTTGGCGCCGAGGTGGACGGTCGCCTTCGGCAGCGGCATGACCACGCCCTTCTCGTCGGCGAGGGTTCGCAGCGCGGCGAGGGAGCGGCCTTCGCCGTCGGCGAGCCGAACGAGCGAGTCCGCGGCCTCGGCCCCGATGATCGCCACCGGGACCTTGGCGAGGTTGTCGCCCGAGATCCGCAGCGACTTCACGCGATCGTCCTGGGCGCCGGGCGTGTTGACGATGATGATGCCGGCCGGATTTCGCTTGGTGACGTTGGCGAGCTTCTGCTGGAAGCCGGCGGCCTGCGACCAGCCGCGATCGGACCACTTCGAAGAGCCGTCCTCCTTCATGGGCTCGAAGCGGAGGAGGAGCGCGATCTTCCCGGTGAGGTCGACGTCGTCGGCAAAGGTGCGGTACTCGCGCTCGGCGCTGTCGATGCCATAGCCGACGAAGACCAACGTCCCGGTGACGTCGCCGGCGGAGCCGAGTCCGGTGAAGGACCAGTCCTTGTTGAGCGCGAACTCCGTCGTCGAGCCCCCGACGCTGGCGGTGAGCGTCTGGGCGCTGAACGACTTCTTGTCACCGAGCGGGAAGGGCTGGCGGTACGAGGGAGCGCCGCTCGCGTCCTTCGTCGGAGCGACGAGGCCGCTCTTGCGGAAGCCCCACTCGACGTAATTCATCGCCTGCTCCATTCCCTTCGTGCCGGGCAGGCGCCCGTCCATCCAGGGGCTCGCGAGCACCATCAGGTGCTCGTTGAAGACGCGAACGTCCTCGTGCACGGCGGCGAGCACCTCATGAATCCGCGGCTGGGTCGACGGGTGGGTCTCGACCTTCGAGGTCTCGTGCGCGGCGCTGCCGCTGGGCGGCGTCGCCCCGGATTGCCTCGCGGCCGCGTCCTGGGGAACGGGGCGTGCGGCGAGGGCGAACGGCACCACCGTCGCCGATACCAGGACGGATGCGGCGACGACGAAGGCAAGCGGACGACGGTCGGACACGAAGGGCCCCCTCGGTATGAGCCGACCGCATGGACGGCGTTTGGGAGAACGGTCAGGAACGCGTGTTCTACCTTCGCGTAGGCTCTCCGGCTGCGATGTCCTCTCCCGAGAAGCAGATTCTGGCCACTCCGCGCCGCTGGCTCCCGCTTCGAGCGTGGGCGGCATTCGCCCTCCTGGCCATCGCGGCGATCGTGCGGGCGGAGGGGCTTCACCCGCAGGACGGTCCGCATGTCGACCTGCGTTTCGACCTTCGGCAGGATGCGTTCGTCGCCGACATCTCGATGAACCTCGTCTTTCTCGACGAGGTGCTCCCGCCCCGTCGCGAGCAGACGGACCGGCTCGAAATGAGCGAACTCAGGGCCATGGAAGGGGACTTGCTGACGACGATGACGAAAGTCTGTCGGGTCACAGCCGACGGCCGACCCCTAATGCCGCGCATCGACGGGCTGGCGATGAACGATCCGGACGAGGCGCTGCTGCCCCTCTTCCCGATCTCGGGGATGCGCGGCCTTCGCAAGATCAAGTTCGAGCTCGTCTTTCCGCTCGTGCCGCCAGGCACGTCGACCGCCGGGAGCGCGTCACCCGCGGAGCCGTCGACCGTCGCCATCGTCTGGGGAGCCTTTCCGACGGATCTCCTGTCGACGCTCGATCCCAAGCCGACGCTCATGATTGCGGCGGAACTCACTGCCCAGGGGGTTCGCAGTCAGCTCACCTTCAGCGAGAAGGAGCCGGAGAACGTCTGGCACGCGACGCGCGGCGGACTTGATGCCCGGCTGCAGGCGGTGCCGAAGCCGGCGACGGCGCCGACACGGACGGTGTCGCTGGTGGGCGTCGCGTTGCTGCTGCTTGGCGCGGGGACGGTTGCGACGAGCCTCCGGCGCGGACGGCGGGCTCGCCTCGCGGTCGGTGTGGCGATGGCGTCGATCGGCGTCCTTGCCGCGCCGTTCATGCCGATCGCGCGAGTCTCATTCGCTCTTCCGCTCGCCTCGACGGCGCGGCAGTTGCCCACCGCGGACGAGGCGAAGGCCATCTTCGAGCCGCTGCACGTGAACCTCTATCGCGCATTCGATTTCGCCGAGGAGTCAGCGGTCTACGACGCGCTCGCCCGGAGCGTCGACGGTCCGCTGCTTGAGGATCTCTACCTCACGATTCACCGCAGTCTCGTGATCCAGGAGGAGGGCGGAGCGGTGAGCCGCGTGCGTGAGGTTCGGCGAATGCAAGTGGACATCGATTCGATCGGACTCCTGCCGGCGTCGACGGGACATGGCGCGGGCGATCCGCTCGCCGGACGGAGCGACGAGATTCCGGGCTTCCTGGTGACGTGCCGGTATCAGGTCGACGGTCGGGTGACGCACTGGGGACACTCGCATGACCGAACGAACGAGTATGTCGCGCGGTACACGGTGGTGGCGCGCGAGTCGAGCTGGCGCATCGCCGAGGCGGAAGTGCTGAGCCAATCGCGGATCGACGGTGCGAGCGTGCCGACGACCCCTGCGACGACGCCCTCCGCCAGTCCCTCGAAGGACCCGCTGCTCGATCTCTGAGCGACGGCGCTCACGTGGGCGGGCGGCCGCTCAGCAGAACGAACTCGTCATCGCTTCATGCTCATGCGGACCGCGGGGGCCCGGGTGCACGAGGGCGCAGCGAGGGGCTGGGCCGTCGGCGTTCATGGAACTGCGAGTGTCGCGCGATACCGGAACGTCCGTGCGATCCGGACGGCGCGACAGGGAGGGGCGGCGGTGCCGTTCGAAATGCCGCAGCGATGCCTCCCTCCCCTCCGTGTCTCAGCGGTTCTCCTGGAAAATTCGGACGTGCGAGGAACGGGGGCAGCGGTGCGAACAACCCAAAAACGCCACACCCCCGTGGTCGCCGTGAGGCGGTCGGGGGTGTGGCGGCAAGGAGAGAGACGTTGCTTTGGGAAGCGTGATCCGCGTGCGTTCCCCGTGTGGTCGCCCCGAGGTGGGGGCATTCGAGGTGGGGGGTTCGAAGTGGGTCAGGTCAGTCGGATCGGATGGGTTCGGCGGGAGACCGGTTCAAGTCAGACGATCTGTGTGGTTCCGCGTCAGAGGTATCCGAGGGCCGATCACTGAGCGGAGATTCGCAGCCGTCGTGAGAGAGTACGGATGCGGGTCGCTCACTGTTCCTGAAAACGCCGGACCCTCGGGCAAGATTGCAGGCCGACGTCAAACCGCGTGGTCGTCACCAATTGGGACCCGAATGAGGACCTGCGCGCAGGAAGCAACCCGCTCCGCATTCGACGTGCCAGCGATGCATCTGGCGATGCATGTGCCTGTCCAATGTCGCGGCCAATGTCGCGGCCAGCGCCAGATGGCGGTGTTGGCTGGACGTCCACGCCCGGGTTGGCGAAGCAGCCGGCAATGTCCGACGGCGATTCGGTGATGCGAGCCAAGTGCATGTCCAGTGGTCTCGTCCAGCGGTCTGGCGGCAGGGCAGGGCGTGCCGCTCCCGCCGTTCACAGGCGCTCTGGGACGGCACAGGAGGGCAAGGTGCCTGTCCAGTGCTGCACAGTCCTGTCGCCAATCGCCGGGCCAGCCTGCGTCGGCGAACGGCGCCGGCGAAGGGTGCCCGTCCAACCTGCGGTCCAGTGCCGCGGGCCGCGCCGCGTCGTCCTCAGTTCAACCCCGACTCGGTCGCTGGGCAATTCCCGCCATTGCAGGGGCGATGTGCGCGAGTTTCCGAGAATACCCAAGGAAACAGTTGACCGAGCCGCGGGCTCGTGTGACATTCGTTGCGTAGCGATCCTCTGCCGGGGTCGCGAATCGTGGGGCGTCTCGTCGTAGGGCAGTGCCGGGGTCTTCGGACCCAGAGGTCGCCCAGGCGGCGAACAGCATGTGGGGGGACCGGGTGCGGACGCAAGGAGACCGCACCCGGTTGCCTTTTTGTCGGCCCGCCCTAGGGTCGAGCCGCCGCGGGAATGACCGCCGTCCACGGCTGCTAGATTGCCCCGGATGTCCGTCGATCTCGTGACGACCTTTCTGTCCGCGGCCGCTCTCGTCGCTGACGCTGCGGCCAGCGCCGCCGATGCTGCCGGCACCACCTTCACGCCATCGCGGTTCGCAGGCCGGCTCCACCCGATCCTCGTCCACTTTCCCATTGCCCTCGTCAGCGCCGCCGCCGCCATCGAAGCATGGCGGTTCCTCCGGCGTGAACGGGGCGTTTCCGCCGCATCCGCGCCGCTTCTGACGGCGGCAGCCCTCACCGCGCTTGCCGCAACCGGGAGCGGATGGCTGAATGCAGCGTGGGAACATGGCAGCGACGCCAGCGACCACCTCGCCCGCCACCGATGGCTCGGCACGATCATCGCCGTCGCCCTCGTCGGCATCGCCCTCATCGCCGTTCGGGCACGGCGACAGGCTTCGACCCTCGGCGGCAGCGCCGGTTCCTTCGTCCTCGCTCAGCGACTGGGGGCTCTCGGCGGGGCCGCGATCGTCGGACTGGTCGGGCATCTCGGCGGCGAGCTCGTCCACGGCGAGGACTACCTGCAGAAGGGACTCCTGAGCCGACCCTCCTCCGGATCCGCGCGCCACGCCACCGGCGCAGGCCAGAGCGCCTCGTCGATGGCGGGATCGGCCGGCATCGTTCCCGAGGGGGCCTCCTCCGAGGACATCTTTTTCCTGACCAAGATCCAGCCGATCTTCGCCGCCCATTGCGAGGAGTGCCACGGTGCGGAAAAGCAGAAGGGCGGCCTGCGGCTGGTGCCGGTCGGCGCGGCCTTCGACGGACCGGCGGACAAGTGGGTCATCGTCGAGCGCCATCCGGAATTGAGCGAGCTGATCAACCGCGTGACACTTCTGCGCGACGACCCCGACGCCATGCCCCCCAAGGGCGATGGCCTGAGCGAAGACGAGATCAAGCTGCTCGAGCGGTGGATTCGCGATGGGGCGTACGTTCCCGCCAGCGAGCGGGCGGCCAGCGTGCTCGAGCGTCCCGCGACCACGACCGACGTCCCGCCCAAGCCGACCGCCGCGATCGAGCGCTCGATCGAACAGTGCGTGGCGTGCGGCGCCATCGCCCAGCCGATCTACGGAGGGGCTCCGCTCTTCGAGGTGAACGCCTCGCGGGCCACACCCCCCTGGTCCGACGCCCAACTCTCGAACCTGCTCGGGGCCTGCGACGCGATCGCCGCCCTCAACCTCGCCCACAGTCACGTCACCGACACCGGACTCGCCTCGTTGCCCCCGATGGCGGAACTGCTTCGACTTCGCCTCGACGAGACGTCGCTCGGCGACGCGGCCATCGAGCCGCTGCTCGCCTGCGGCAAGCTCTCCTCGATCAACCTCGTGGGCACGTCGGTGAGCGATGCCGGCCTCGAGCGGCTGCTCGGTCTTCCCTCGCTCCGCCAAGTCTATGTGTGGCGCTCGAAGGTGACGCCCGCCGGCGTCGAACGGGCTGCGCGGCTTCGCCCGGACGTCGAAATCGTCGACGGCGCCGGACGGTAGCGACCCTCCCGCACGACGCCCGTGCGGGCTGGTAGCCTGCGCCGATGGACCACGCGCCCCACGCCAACGCCCCTTCGTCGCGCCGCATCTTCGTCCGCACCGCGGTGGGCTCGATCGTCGCCATGCCGCTCGCGGCGTCGCTCGCGTTCGCCGGCGACGGCGACGGGGCGCCGCTCCTCACGGGCAGCGGCGCGAACACCTATCGCGTCGAGCACGACTGGCTCACGCCGCCCAAGGGAATCGTGTGGGGCGACACGCACGGTCTCGTGCAGGACAAGGCCGGGCGCATCTACGTCTCGCACACCGTCCATGGCTCAAGCGAGAAGAAGCACGCGATTGTGGTCTTCGACAGGGGCGGCACGTTCGTGACGAGCTGGGGCGAGCAGTTCGCCGGCGGCGGCCACGGCCTCGACATCCGCATCGAGGGCGGCGAGGAATTCCTCTATCACTGCGACGTGAACCGACGGAGGCTCGCGAAGTCGAAGCTCGACGGCACGATCCTCTGGGAGGTCGGCGCGCCGACGAAGGCCAAGCTCGGCGAGAGCTCCTGCTACGCCAACGAGAACGACTGGAATCCGACCAACGTCGCCTTCGCGCCGGACGGTGACCTCTTCGTCGGCGACGGCTACGGCAAGAGCTTCGTCCATCGCTTCTCGAAGGACGGCGAATGGAAGTCGACGCTCGCCGGCCCCGGCGCCGACAAGGGCCAGGTGAGCTGCCCGCACGGGCTCTGGCTCGACACGCGGAGCCCGCACACCGCCGAGCCGGTGCTCGCGGTCGCCGACCGCGGCAACCATCGCATCCAGTACTTCTCGCTCGACGGCAAGCACCTGGGCTTCGTCACCGACGGCATGCGCCAGCCCTGTCACTTCAAGACCCGCGGCGACCAGCTCCTCGTGCCCGACCTCTCGAGCGTGGTGACGATCCTCGACAGGGACAACAAGGTCGTCGTCCATCTCGGCGACGGCCATCCGACGAACCTCCGCGACGCGCCGCGCGAGAAGTTCATTCCCGGCAAGTTCGTCCATCCGCACACGGCGATCTGGCTCGCCGACGGATCGATCCTCGTCGCCGAGTGGGTGCCGATCGGCCGGATCACGCGGCTCGTCCCGACGAAGGCCTAACGCGACGCGCAGGTCTACGCCGCGCGGCGCAGCGTGTTGGTCTCCGGCGGCGACGCGAGGTTGGCGCTCGAGTCGCGGTTCGTGCACACGGCGCGGAACGCCTCCTGCTGTCGGCAGTAGGCCTGCACGAGCATCGGGTCGAAGTGGCTGCCCGAGCCCTCGACGATGATGCTGGTCGCGACGTTGTGGGGCAGGGCGTTCTTGTAGACGCGCTTCGAGGTGAGGGCGTCATAGACGTCCGCCATCGCCATGATGCGGGCGGCGAGCGGGATCTTCTCGAGGGCCAACCGATGCGGATAGCCCTGACCGTCCCAGCGCTCGTGGTGGCTCTGGATGAGGTCGAGGGCCACGCGGAGATAGCGGTCGTCGGGGCAGTGCTTCAGCGCCTCGGCGACGGTCTCCGCGCCGATCGTGGTGTGCGTGCGCATGACGGCGAACTCGTCGTCGCTCAGCCGGCCCGGCTTCAGCAGCACGCTGTCGGGAATGCCGGTCTTGCCGATGTCGTGCAGCGGGCTGGCCAGCCACATCAGCCGCACGAACTCCTGGTCGACCTCGTCGGCGTAGACGCCGTTCTTGCGAAGGTCGTCGGCGAGCAGGTGGCAGTACGCGCGCACGCGCTCGAGATGCTGGCCCGACTCCGGGTCGCGGCTCTCGGCGAGCTTGGCGAGGGCGAAGACCAGGGCATCGCGGGTCTCGATCGCGAGGATGCGCTCGCCGGTGCGAAGTCGGGCGTGCAGCTCGTCGCCGTCGATCGGCCGTGCGAGGAACTCGTCGGCGCCGGCGCCGAGGCCGACGACGACGTCCTTCGACCCGTCGCGCCCGGTGAGGAGCAGCGTGTACGTGTAGCTTGCGAGCCGCTCGGTCCTGATCCACCGGCACAGCGAGGGACCGTCCAGGTGCGGCAGGTTCACGTCGCAGAGAACGACGCGGATCGAGGGGTCCGCCGCGAGGCGAGTCTGGGCGTCGGCTCCGTCGGTGGCGGTCACCGGGTCATAGCCCAGCGCCTCGAGCGCGGCCCGGAGCTGGGTGGTGGTGGCATCGTCGGTGGCGGCGATGAGGACGCGCGTGTGGTGCGTGAGCTTCAGCATGGGGGACCGTCGTGCACTGTTCCCGGGACGTCGACCGTCGCGCGATGCCGATCGGGCGAGGCGGTCACGACTGGGCCAATCGACCAGCCGCGTTCGGGGGATCGGGGAAGGTCGGGAGAACCCGCGCCGCGGCCCGCGGGAGGCGGGAGAATCGGCCGCCCAAGGGTGTTCTCGGAACGGCCCGCAGTCGCACCGTCGTCGCGTCGCGCAGGGATCCGAGGCGTCCTCGGGCCCCGTCGGCATCCGCGTTGGCCGTACGATCCGGTCATGCCTCGCATCGTCGTCCTCGGAGCGGGAATGGTCGGTTCGGTCATCGCAGCGGACCTCACCTCGGTGAAGGGGGCGAAGGTCACCGTCGCGGATCGCTCGCCCGATTCGCTGGCGCGGGCCAAGCGACGCACGAAGGGACGCGCCACCGTCGTCGAGGCCGACCTCTCGAGCGGGTCGGCGATCGCGGCGCTCGTGCGCGACGCCGATCTCGTCGTCGGCGCACTCCCGAGCGCCTACGGGCTCCTGGCCCTCACGACCGTCGCGGAGGCGGGCCTTCGCTATTGCGACATCTCATTCATGCCCGAGGACTTCCTGGCGGTCGATCGGCTGGCCAAGCGCACCGGCGCCGTCTGCGTCGCCGACTGCGGCGTCGCGCCGGGCATGTCGAACATGCTCGCGGCGTGGGGAGCGTCGAAGCTCGACCGGCCCGAGCGGATCGACATCATGGTCGGCGGCATCCCGCGCCATCGCCACTGGCCCTTCGAGTACAAGGCCGGCTTCTCCCCCGGCGACGTGATCGAGGAGTACGTGCGGCCCTCGCGCGTCGTCGAGCGCGGGAAGATCGTCGTGAAGGAGGCGCTCTCGGAACCCGAGCTCGTCGAGTTCGAGGGGGTCGGCACGCTCGAGGCCTTCAACACCGACGGCCTCCGCAGCCTCGCGACGACACTGAAGGTCCCCTTCATGCGCGAGCGGACGATGCGCTATCCGGGCCACATCGAGCTCATGCGCGTCTTCCGCGAGACCGGACTCTTCTCGCTCGACCCGGTGAGCGTGAACGGCGTCGACGTGCGGCCTCGCGACCTGCTGGCCCGCCTGCTCTTCCCGAAGTGGACCTACGCGGAGGGCGAGGAGGACCTCACCGTCATGCGCGTCGTCGCCGAGGGGCTTCTCGACGGGGCGGAGACGAGGCTCACGTGGGACCTCCTCGACCGCGCCGACCCGCGCAGCGGATTCTCGAGCATGTCGCGCACCACCGCGTATCCCTGCACGAGCGTCGCGCGCATGCTGTTAGACGGCACGGTGCGCACGCCGGGCGTGCATGCCCCGGAGCACCTCGTGCCGATGCGAGGCGTGCTCGACCGGGTGCTCAAGGACATGGGCGATCGGGGCGTCACCTACCACGCCCGCGTCGAGCGGCTCTCGGCGCCCGCCGGTCGGGCGCGGACCCGAGCCCGAAAGGTCCGCTGACGATGGGCGAGACGCTCGACCATGTCGCGCTCAAGCGTCTCGCCGTCGCCTGGCTCTGGCGGCTCGGCTGCCGCGTGGTGGCCACCGAGGTGCGCTGCCCGATCGGACGCTACCGCATCGACGTCGCCGGATGGTTCGATCGCCCGATCGACGGCCTCGTCGACCGCAGCGCGGCGCTGGGCGGAAATCTCTGGGCGGCGCATGAGGGCAACGGACGGGGCAGGGGCGAGGCCCGCACCTCGGCGACGGTGATCATCGAGTGCAAGCAGTCCCGCGCGGATTTCCTGCGCGACGGCGACGACCCGACGGAACTCCTCCGGGAGCGCGAGCGACTGCAGCGCCGCCGCGCCGAGATCGAGGAGACGAAGGTGAAGCGCTACGAGCCGACGCTGCGGCGCGAGGGAAGCTCGCTCTTCGAGGGTCTCGACGAGTGGGACTTCGAGCGGAGCAAGATGGCGAGCTATCGCGCGGTGGTGCGCGAACTCCAGAGGGTCGACGACTCGATCTACGGCCAGACCAAGTTCGCCCGCTTCGCCCGATACCGCCTCGCGGACCGGCTCGTCCTCTTCGCCCCGGCGGGCATGATCCGGCAGCGGGAGCTGCCCGAGCAGTGGGGGCTCGTCGAGTGCCACCGCAGGCCGCTGCGCCGCGAGAAGGCCTCGATGGCGCTGGGCGTCGATCCGCTCGCCGATCTCCCGCTGCGCGAGACGGTGCGCCCGCCGTCGCTCGACGCCCATCCGGCGCGGCGCGAGCGGCTCTTCCGCACCATCGCCATGGCCGCGAGCCGGGAGGCCGTGCGCCGGGTCGCGCCCGAGGCGCTGACGATGCCGGCGGCGGAGGAGCCGCCCGAGGCGCCCGAGCCGCCCGACGCGACGGACGCCGGGAGGTGACGCGCGGTCAGGCGCCGCGGCCGAGCGGCGTCATCGACGAGACGATGCGGTGAAGGTCGCCCGTGCGCTTCACGCGCCCCTCGGCGACGATGGCGGTGATCTTGCGCAGGAGCGCGTAGAGCTCGCGCCGCCGCCGATCGTCGAGCCAGGTCACCTCGAAGAAGAAGAAGAGCGGCGTCTCCGGATCGCGATGGCGCGGCAGGTGGCCGGCGCGGAGCGCGGCGGCGACGTCGTGGCCGGCGCTGCGAAACGCCCGCTCTGCCATCCTGACGATGTGCGGGACGACCCGCGAGGGATTCGGCCCGACGGAGGGCGCGCTGGCCATGGGCCCGAGCGCGTAGACCGTCTCGAAGCGCCGCCCCGCGCGGCGCCGGTCGGTGGCGACGAGGAATTTCGCCCGCTCGAGCGCCTCGACGTGGCGGTAGAGGCTTGAGGCGCGCCGGCCCGAGAGCCGTGCGAGGTCCGAGATGGAGCAGGGGGCCGCGCCCTCGGCGAGGGTGTAGAGCTCGAAGCGGGCGGGCGATCGGAGCGCCGCCCATTGGGCCGCGCCCCATGCGGGGGCGGCGGCGGCGCGTCGGGCGGTCCGCGCGGGGCTTCTTGAGGCAGCGGGGGAGGCAGCGGGGGAGGCAGCGGGGGAGGCAGCGCGGGAGGCAGCGCGGGAGGCAGCCGGAGAAGCAGCGCGGGAGGCAGCGGTGTTGGATTTTCTCGCCACGGTGAAAAAGAGAATATCATCCGATTGCCTTCGCGTCCGCAACCGTCGGGAAGATCCCCCGAACAATGGCGGCTCGCCCCACACCCCGTCCGGAGCCATCGCATGCCGTCAGCGCCTTCCCGAAGCGGTCTCTCGATCCGCGGCCTCGTCAAGATCCACCCCGGCCCGGTCGCGGCCCTGCGCGGCGTCGACCTGGAGATCGGCGAGGGGCTCTTCGGCCTGCTCGGACCCAACGGCGCCGGGAAGAGCACGCTCATGAACGTCGTCGCCTCGCTCATCGAGCCGACCGCCGGCGCCGTCGAGCTCGACGGCGTGGACATCGTGCGGGATCCGCGGGCGATGCGCTCGCGCCTCGGCTATCTGCCGCAGGACTTCGGATTCCATCCCGACCTCACCGGCCGTGCCATGCTCGAGCTTCTCCTCACGCTCAAGGGAGTCAGCGGCCCCAAGGGGCGTCGGGCCCTGGCCGAGGAACTGCTCGAGCGCGTGAACCTGACCTCGGCCATGAAGCGGAAGGTCGGCGGGTACTCCGGCGGCATGCGGCAGCGGCTCGGCCTCGCCCAGGCGATCGCCGGCGACCCGCGGGTGCTCATCGTGGACGAGCCGACCGCCGGCCTCGATCCCGAGGAGCGTCACCGCTTCTATCGCCTCATCGCCGAGATGGGAACGCGACGGATCGTCCTGCTCTCGACCCACATCGTCGAGGACGTGGCCACGCTCTGCCCGCGGCTCGCCGTCATTCGCGGCGGCGAGGTGCTCGCCGACACGACGCCGCGGGACGCGCGGGCCGCGATCGAGGGGCAGATCTTCGAGGGTTTCGTTCCCGACGCCCAGCTCGCGGCCTTCGCCGAGTCCTTCGCGGGACAGGGCCGCGTCCTCTCCGCGGTGCTCGTCGAGGGCAGCACGAATCGGGTGCGGGTCCATCGCGTGGACGGAGCGCCGCCCAGCGGATTCGCGCCGGCGGTGGCGACGCTTGAGGATGCCTATCTCGTCCTCATGCGCACGCCGACCGACGAGATCCCCGCCCGTCTCCGCAAGGCCCGCGCCGCGGAGGTGGCGGCGTGAGCGCGGTCGCCTCCCTTCGTCGCATCACGAGCCTCGCCCTCAGCGACCTCCGCCTCGCGTGGAAGCGTCCGCTGACGATCGTCCTCTTCGCGATCATGGCCCTGAGCTCCTTCGGCCTCATCGCCGGCGGCCTCACCATCTCGACCGGCTCCGCCGACACGTCGGGCATGAAGGCGTGGATCAACTCCGAGTTCAACATCGCCTTCGTCGACGTGCTGCTTCTTTCGCTCATCGCGCCGTTCTTCGTCTCGGTGGCGTGCGGCACCGCGGCGACGCTCGACGAGGAACGCAAGCTCGACCGCATCCTGCACTCGACGCCGCTCTCGCCGATCGAGTACGTGATCGGCCGCTTCCTCGGCGCGCTCCTGCCGGTGATCGCGGCGCTCCTCGCGTGGAAGCTCGTCCAGATCGGCCTCTACCAGCTCTATCCCGTCGCCGACCCCGAGAAGGTGCGCGGGCCCTTCTCGCTCGGCGCGTACCTGCGGCCGACGCTCCTCTTCTGCCTGCCGCTGGCGGTCCTCACCGGCGGCGTGGCGTTCCTGCTCGGCACGCTCACGCGGCAGGCGGCGCTGGTCTTTGCGCTGCCGACGGTGCTCCTCCTCGTCGGCGTCTTCTTCCTCTGGAGCTTCAGTCCCGAGTGGCTGCCCGAGTGGGTGAATCGGGCGCTTCAGTGGATCGATCCGGCGGGCATGCGCTGGCTCGGCGAGACCTACCTGAACGAGGACCGCGGCGCGGCGTTCTATAACACGACGTCCATCACGCTCGATGCGCCCTTCGCCCTTTCGCGGATCGCCTTCGCGGCCGCCGGCGCGGTGAGCGTGCTCGCGACCGCCCTCGTCGTGCGCCGCCGCGTGCGCGGGACCTCGCCGCGGGTGGCGCTGGACGGCATTCCGCGGGCGGAGGTGCCGGCGACCCTCGCCTCGGTCGCCGCGAGCAGGCCGCTGCCGGCCAGCACGCAGCGCGACGCGGGATTCGTCGCGACCGCCGCCGCGGTGCTGCGGAAGGAGATCCGCTGGCTCCTCCGTTCGCCGGGCATCTACCTCTTCGGCCCGCTCATCCTGCTGCAGGTCGTGGGGTCGAGCCTCATCCGGCCGGGACCGCTCGACACGCTCGTCTTGCACTCGTCAGGCACGATCGCCGCGTCGGCGTTCAACACGCTCACGCTGCTCCTCGTCCTGCTGACGCTCTACTACACCGTCGAGAGCCTCACCCGCGAGGAGCGACATAACGTTTCGCGCATCGTGCGGTCGACCTCCGCGCCGACGGCGGCGATCCTGGCCGGCAAGGTGCTCGCCAACTCGCTCATGGGAGGCGTGATCGTCGGCGCCGCGTTCCTCGCCGGCGTGATCATCCTGCTGGTGCAGGGGCTGAAGACCCCGATCGAGCCGGGCGTCTTTCTCCTCGTCTGGGGCGTGCTGCTTGCGCCGACGCTCGTTCTCTGGAGCGCGTTCGTGGCGTTCCTGCAGGCGCTGCTCCGCAATCGATACGCTACGTACGTCATCGCCCTGGGCGCGCTGATTCTCACCGGCTTCCTGACCCAGTTCGGATACACGAACTGGGCGAGCCGCTGGCATCTCTGGAGCGGCGTGATCTGGTCGGACCTCGATCGCCTCGAGCTCCATTGGGAGGCGATCCTCTGGAACCGACTTGCGGTGCTGTCGCTTGCGGTCTTCTTCGTCGTGATGGCGCTGCAGCTCTGGCCGCGGCGGCTCGGCGACATCAGGGCGATCGCCGATCGATTCCGCCCGGCGAAGCTGCTGCGGGCCGCGGTGGTCCCGGCGATCGCGGCGATGCCCGCGGTTGTGATGATCTCGGGCATGCTCGTGACGATGCGGGCCGGGCGCGAGGGCGGGCCGGCCATTCAGCGCGCGAAGGACTATTGGAGGCAGAACAGCGCGACGTGGGAGAACGCGCCGGTGCCGTCGCTTGAGACGCTCAATGCGGCGATAGACATCCATCCCGAGACGCGATCGCTCTCGGTGAAGGGCACGATCATGGTCCGGAACCGGAGCGAGAGGGCGATGGACGCGATCCCGATCAGCGTCGCCGACCACCTGAACGTGTCGGCGTGGACGCTGGAGGGCGCGGCGATCGAGCCGGCCGCGCCGTGGAACGGCCAGACGCGGCCCTCGCTCGAGAACCGCTCGCGGCTCTTTCTCTTCCGGGCCGCCGAGCCGGTCGCGCCGGGCGCGACGATGACCATCGGCTTCGAGCTCGATGGTTCGCTCCCGGGCGGGTGGAGCAAGCGGCCGGGCAGCGCGAGTGAATTCGTGCTTCCCTCGGGCGTGGTGCTCACCAGCTTCACCGGATCGTTCCTGCCGGTGGTCGGATTCGCCGAGGGGATCGGCGTCGACGAGAAGAACTCCCGCGAGACGCGCGAGTTCGAGCGCGACTACTGGAAGGGGCGCGTCGATCCGCTCTTCGGTCCGGCCTGGTCGACGGCGGTGACGTTTGACGTCACGGGGCCGGCGGATTGGACGATCAATTCCGTCGGCGTGCCGAGCGACGAGCGGATCGACGGGAACCGCAAGACCGTGCGATGGACGAGCGATCAGCCGGTTCGCTTCTTCAATCTCGTCGGAGGTCCGCTGCTGGAGCGAAAAGGCGAGACGACGAAGGTGTACTACGACGCGAGGCATCCCGGAAACGTTGACCGGATGGTGAAGACGCTGGACGCGGCGCGAAAGTACTACGCGGAGTGGTTCCATCCATATCCGTGGCGCGACCTCAAGCTCACCGAATTCCCCGGCCTGGCGACCTATGCCCAGGGCTTCCCCGGCAACATTACGTTCTCGGAGGCGATCGGATTCCTGACCAAGGATGCCGGTGACGATGAGGCCGACGTTGTGAGCTTCGTCGTGGCCCACGAGTCGGCGCACCAGTGGTGGGGAAACATTCTCACGCCGGGGCGCGGGCCGGGCGGGAACATCCTCGCGGAGGGCATGGCCAACTTCAGCGCCGCGATGCTCATCGATCGCATCGAGTCGCCGACGAAGCGAAGGGCCGCGATGCGGAAGTTCGAGGATCAGTATGCGAACGGGCGGAAGCCCGACAACGAGCGTGCTCTGCACAAGGTCGACAACTCCAGGCCGGGCGACACCACCGTGACCTACGACCGCGGCGGGTGGGTGATGTGGATGCTGAAGGAACTGATGGGCGAGGAGCGGATGCTCGCCGGGCTGCGCGACTTCATCGAGCGGTTCAAGGACGGGCCCGACTTCCCGCTCGTCGAGGATCTCGTGGCGACGCTCCGTGAGCATGCGGAGGACGTTCCCGCCTTCGACGCGTTCGTCGCCCAATGGGTGTACGGCACCGTTGTGCCCGAGTTCAAGCTCGAGGGCGTGACGTCGGAGAAGAGCGGCGACGGCTACGTGGTCCGCGGCAGCGTCCACAACATCGGGACCGGTTCGGTCGCGGTGGACGTGGCCGCCCTCCAGGAGCGGGACAAGCCCGAGGGGACGCGCGCCCTCGAGTCGCTCTTCGTCGGTCCCGGCGCGGCGGTGCCGTTCGAGATCCGCTGTGCGTTCCCGCCGTCGCAGGTCATGGTCGACCCGGACGTGCGGGTCCTCCAGCTCGGCCGGAAGCGCGCCGTCGAGAAGGTGCAGTAGCGTCGCCTGCTAAACTGGGATCAGGGTCCCGGTAGCTCAGTTGGATAGAGCAGCCGCCTTCTAAGCGGCAGGTCGC
Source organism: Phycisphaerales bacterium (assembly GCA_044220875.1). Lineage (GTDB taxonomy): Bacteria > Planctomycetota > Phycisphaerae > Phycisphaerales > SM1A02 > JAEUIT01. Next base: position 126,950 of record JBGAQH010000007.1, read on the forward strand.
GCGTTCGAGTCGCGCCCGGGGCGTTGGGGATCGTTTGGTGACGGAAGCGGCTCCGCCGGGCGGCAGGTCGCGCGTTCGAGTCGCGCCCCGGGGCGTTGGGAAGCGTCTGGTGACGGATGCGGCTGCGCCGGGCGGCACGTCGCGCGTTCGAGTCGCGCCCCGGGCGTTGGGGATTTCTTTCGCGCTTGGTCGCGCAACGTCGCAGTTTCACTCGACTTCCTCGGTCGACCTGTCGTCTGCGGCGACGTGCCCTTGTCGCGCTTCATCGCGCCATTTCGCGCCACCTCGCGCCCCAACCGCTGGGGGTATCGCTGGGGGTCATCAGTGCCACTCCTCGTGCCCCCGACATCGTCGAGATCCGCACCTTCACGCGTGCACTCAAGCCCGTCAACGATCGATCGGAGCGTCTCGTCCTCGACGTGGTTGTTTCGGCCGAAGGTCAGCGCGGGCGTCGAGTGACGCGCGAGCTCCTGGGCCGCAGGGACGTTCGACGTCCGCTCGACCACGCGGCTGATGAGGAACCGGAGGGCCCGATCCCTGAACTCCCGGGCCTCGTTGGTGTCCCGGCCGTGCTTCAGGGCGTTCTTCGACGAACGGGCAAGACCCTCGGCCGTTCGTGGCCCCGTGGTGTGCTCCCAGGGTCGGTTCCGCCGGGCGGCTTCCCGAAGTCGTGCCCGTCCATCTTCGGTCAGCTGGCCGGCCTTCCGGAGGTTTCTTCTGTTGGCGTCAAGCTGCTTCTGGGAGAGCAGCACGGACTCCAATTCGTTCGGAAAACACCCTCCCAGAGCCGAGAGGGAGGCAGGTCCTAAGCCAAGGAAAAGAGTCTCGAAACCGGCCCGAGACGCTTCGCACGGTTCGCCTCTGTCCCCCCACACGCCGCGCCTTGCCACGGTTCCCTCAGCCGGCCCGCCGGCGCCGCGACTTCGCTCGACGCTTCAGCTCGGCCCGGTACGCCTCGATCGCCGAATCCGGTCCCATCGCGCACTGCCCGAGCCGCCACCTGAACTGCCGGTGAGCCGCGGCCGCGACCAGCCGATCCTGGCCCCGCGTGAGGGCGATCAGCGTCGCGACCTCCCGCTCGACGGTCCACGGCGCGTCTTGTCCGCGACTGTCAGCGTCGCCGTGCCCATTCGCTGGATCGCATTGCGGTTGCGCCATGGTCGCCATGATAGCGCGCTGCAAACCGCCCAATGTGAACGCAGACCTCGCCGCCGCAATCACTTGATACCGAACTCCGCAGGCCAGCGCCTTGAACCGCGGGGGCTCTGCCCGTAGCGTGCGACGAGCAGAGGAGACTCATGAAGAGCAAGGTCTTTTGTGGGCTGGGGTTGTGCGCGGCAATGACGGTCTGCGTGACGGCTACCGGCGGCCCTCCGCTGAAGGTCGTCAGTTGGGGCGACTACGACCCGACGTGGCTGCGGCCTCCAGCTGGGTTGCCCGAACTGCGAGAGATCGAAGCCGGTACGCAGTTCGTTGCAGGCATCACACAAGAATCGTCTCTCGTTGGGTGGGGGTACTTCTCCTTTCCCTGGTCGGAGTTCTTCATTCCCGCCGACGTCGACCAGGTGACGCTGCTTAGGACAAGCCCGAGGGGGGTACTTGTGGTGAAGAGTGACGGAACCGTTCGGATTTGGGGTCCGGAGGTGGGGGGCGGCCTCTTAGTCGATCCGCCGCCAAGTACGAATGGTGCGATCGACGCAGGACTCGGCGATACAGCGGCAATTGCGTTGACCCCCCTTGGCGAGGTAGTCGTTTGGGGCGGCGGTGAGATTGTTTCGGAGATCCCCCCGGATTTGGGACCGTGCGTTGACGTATTCGCTCGGTGGCAGTTCGCAGCGGCCGTGACGTTGGCCGGAGATGTTCGTTGCTGGGGTGACGTTCCCGCACAGTTGCCCTGTGACCCACCGGATAGCCGATTGGATGTCGCGTCGATCGTCTCCGGCGAGCAGAATCGTGCCGTTATGCTCGCTGACGCAAGCGTCGTCGCGTGGGGGAGCTACTCAGGCGGCATTAGCCCGCCGCCGCCGTCAGCGTTGACAGACTGCGTTCGCCTAAAAGAGTCCAGCGATGGATACAAGACGGCTGCCATTCGTGCGGACGGCGTCGCGTATGTTTGGGGAGACGTGCCAGCGGGTGCTGGAGTTCCCACCGTGTCGCCAGGCGGGATTCACGATCTTGCGATGTCGTCGGCCCGCACCTTCGCCCTCATCGACGAATTCACCGACTGCAACGCCAACGGTCTCGACGACTCAGCCGAGATCGAAGCCGGCACCGCGCTCGACTGCAACGGCGACTGGATCCCCGACACCTGCCAGTTCGACCAAGGAACCGTCGAAGACTGCAACGGCAACGGCATCGCCGACGCCTGTGAGAAAGCGATCCCGTTCGAGACCGCGTCGGCAAACCTCGGACCGATTGGCTTCGGCTCCCAGCAGAGCTGGGGTATCGACGACGCGCCGCCTGCCGCGAGTCACGCGACCCTGTCACTGACGGCGCAGGGCGACTTCTCCTCGGTGAGCGAGTACGTCGTCGTCCGCCTCAATGGCGACGCGATCGGCGTGGCCTTCATCGACGGGGCGGACTGCACCGACATCGGCCCCGAGACCATCACGATCTCGGCTGCGACGTTCAATGCCCTGGTCGGCCCGAGCGGAGCCGCGACTTTCACCTTCGAGCCGACGATCGCCGTCAACGCGAACGCCTGCCCAGGAGGCACGTGGATCGCGGCGACCCTGAGCTACAACGGCGCGACGGACCTCGACTGCAACGCGAACGGCCTACTCGACGCCTGCGAGATCGCCGCGGGCTACGCCGAAGACTGCAACCTCGACGGTGTCCCCGACTCCTGCCAGGACACGACCGCCGACTGCAACGCCAACCGCGTCTGGGACGCGTGCGACATCGCCTCGGGGGCGGCCGATGACTGCAACGGCAACGGCGTCCCCGACACCTGCGACATCGGCTCGGGCTCGGAAGGGGACTGCAACGGCAACGGCCGCTTCGACGAGTGCGAGATCGCGGACGGCTCGGTGCCCGACTGCAACGACAACGGCGTCCCCGATTCGTGCGACGTCGCGGCGGGGACGACCCCCGACTGCAATGCGAATGGGATTCCCGACGCCTGCGACATCGCGAGCGGCGCGTCGGCCGATTGCAACGCCAATGGGACGCCGGACTCGTGCGACATCGCGTCCGGTGCTGAGGCCGACATCAACGGCAACGGCATTCCCGATGCGTGCGAGGGCCTCCTCTGTCCCGGCGACCTGAACGACGACCACGCGGTTACCGGCGCCGACCTCGCGATCCTGCTCGGCTTCTGGGGTCCCGTGGGATCGTTCCCGCGGGCGGACATCGATGGGAGCGGGACCGTCGATGCGGGTGATCTCGCAATCCTGCTCGGAGGGTGGGGACCATGCTAAAGACCCTTGCGATCTTGGTTGTTCTGATTGGACTGGCTATTCCCCGTGCGAGCTTTGCTCAACTGGATTGTCCAGGCTCTTGGATTCCCCTGGCCGGTAAGGAGACGCCTTGCGGGCTTGGGTTTAATGCGCCGGTGAGCGCCGTTGTCCGCTTCGACTTCGGCGAAGGGCTACAGACGGTCGTAGGTGGGTATTTCACCGAAGTCGGTGGGCAGTCCGCGCTACGAGTCGCGTCGGGTGAGGGCGCGGTGTGGTCGCAGGTCGGTAATGGGTTCGACAAGCCGGTGACGCTGCTTTGTGCTCTCGAGAACGGAGGCGGGGAACCTGCGACGCTATTCGCTGCGGGCGAATTTTCAGAATCCGGGTCGGTCGCTGTCTTGCGCCTAGCAACGTGGAATGGGATCTGTTGGAGTACGGTTGGGCGCGGCCTAGGACCGGCAGCCAGCGGTTTCACCCAAGTGAGTGCGATGTGTGCCGGAGTCGTTGGCGGTGGCGGGGCGAAGCTGTTTGTCGCTGGCAACTTCACGATTCCGGGCGTTTCGGACGATGTGTGCATCGCTTCATGGGATGGCAAGGCGTGGTCGGTCGTGGCAAGCGAATCTGACGGAAGCGTTCACTCCCTCGCAATCCACGCGTCCGCGGCTCATCCGAGTCCAGTGCTGGTCGCAGGCGGGGACTTCCACACGATGGCCGGCACCGCGGCGGCTCGTATCGCACAATGGGATGGCCAGAGTTGGACGGCCCTCGGCGTTGGACTTTCCGACGGGGACGTATCCTGCTTGGCCAGCTATCCAGGCTCAGAAGGTAGCGAGCTCTTTGTCGGCGGCAGTTTCACCGGGGCGGGAGACATCTCGTCTCCGAGTCTCATCCGTTGGAGTGGGGACTCATGGCTCGCTACACCCTTCAAGGTCGACAATCCCAACAATCATCCGATAGCATTCGCACCGTTCGATGCGGCGGGCAGCGGAGGTAATTCGCTACTCGCGCTCTCCATCAATGGCCTCCTGATTTGGGATGGCATCCAGTGGCGATTCGTGTCCACGAACTTCTCAAGCGTCCCAACATGTCTTTGTCCCGTCGACGAGGGTGACGGCGATCGATCGGTATTCGTCGGAGGGAACTTCTTCGCTAACTGGGGATTCTGCGCGAACCCGAGTCCGGCAGGCGACAGCTTTCTCGCCAAATGGAAACCCTGCCCTCGAGTGCTGCACGTGCCAACGGAGTTCTCAAGTATTCAGGACGCCGTCGATGGCGCGCTCGCTGGCGATGTTGTCGAGATCGAATCAGGGGCATACTCCGAGGCGGTGCAAATCCAAGGCAAGCGAATAACCCTCCAGGGGGCAGGGCGGCCCTGTGACGTGACGCTAATTGGAAGCCCGAACTCGACGTCCCGCATAGTCACCGTCGTCGGGCAGGCTGCCGCGGGGACAAAGCTCGTAGCGCTTCGATTTCAGGACTCAGTTAGCGGCGCGCTGCTCGTGTCCTCGTCCGGAGTGAACCTCGAGGGTTGTTGTTTCATGCAGAATACAGCGCCAGCTGGTGGGGCGATCCTGGTCGATGGACTAGGGGTCGTCAGCGCGCATAGTTGCCAATTCTATGAAAACCACGCCAGCGGTTCAGGTGGGGCGGTGTTCGTCAGCGGCGCGAGTGCATCGCTCGTCGATTGTGAGCTCATCGCCAACTCGGCAACGAAAGGAGGGGCCGTTGCGGCCGTGCTGCCCAACTCGAACCAACACGTTTTCATTCAAGGATCGGTGCTGGAGAACAACATTGCGTCGATCGGTTCCGGCGGGGCCATTGACGTCAGCGGACCCGCTTCGGATGCATTGGCACTCGGCGCTTCTACCGTGTGCGCCAACAGCAGTCCCCAACTAGTTCCGCCGACGTATGTTGACCTCGGCGGAAACACGATCTGCCCTTGCGGCGCTGACCTGAATGCAAGTGGCGTGATCGACGGCGCAGATCTTGCGATTCTCCTGGCGTTCTGGGGACCGGTGGGGTTGTTCCCCGCCGCCGACATCGACGGCAGTGGTAGCGTCGATGGTGCGGATCTGGCGACGCTTCTCGCAGGATGGGGACCGTGCTCGTGAATAGATCGACGGCTCCGCATTAGTCGCGATTCTGACGTGTTGACGCGGAGAGCGCACGTGTGTGTCGGCACGAGCGATGCGCTAGGCGAGCTTTCGGAGACTACGGGGCGTTGACCAACAGCGGTAATGATCGCCAGCGTTCCGAAGATCGAGCGAGGTGCACACGATAGACGGAGTTGCCCCATAGAGCCGCGACCCAACGGTGGGAGACCGGAGCTGGGAGGAGGCCAAAGGCGGTGATGTGTCGGCGCGTCGAACTGACCTTCCCCACGAACCGCCGTCTGCTGTCGACCTCGAACTCGACGCAGACGTCGTAACCCTTCGCGGGCCCTCGTCGTGCACCTGCACCCTTTCGGCGAACACGATCACACCCTCGCGGTCCACGCGAGCCTCCGGACTGAAGGTCGCCAAGGGAGCCTGGCAGACGGGGCTCCGAGGAGAATGGGCGAAGAACCGGACCTTAACGGCGACGTCTCTGCCCGGCGGCAGCTCGAAGCGGAGCGGGAGCACCCGGTGGCCGGTGGGGTTGCTCCATCCGCGGGCAGCGACATCGAAGCCCATCGTTCGCCAGAAGCCGATCGAGGTTTGGGGTGCACAGTGGACCTTCAGGAGCGTCTCATTGGCCTCCAGGTGCTGCGCGATCCGATGGTCGACGAGCGCGCTCCCGACGCCGCGTCCCCGGTGCTCGAAGCGGACCTGAAGGATCGACGACCCGACGAAGTCGCCGGCGAGATACCCGAGGATGTGGCCGCGACGGCTGTCGACGCAGACAGAGACCTTCCCCTCGCCGTACAGCCGCTCGATCCATCCCCAGTTGCAGAGGAAGTTGCCGGGCGTGCCGCGACGATCCTCGGCGATTAACCAGGCATGGATCTCAGCGAGGTCCCCGCTTGTCGCGGCGCGGATCAGCGTTTTCGTCTGCCTCATGACTTCTCCTTCAGTGAGTGAGAGGATCGGCTCGGACCGAACCCGGGTTGGGGCGAGACCGAATCAGGTGGGTGGGAGGTGCGATGGCGAACCATGCGAACGGTTGCGGCGCGCCTTGTCCGTCGAGCGCGATCAGGCGCGACGTCCTGCGATGCATTCACCGTCGCACGCGTGAGCGCGACGATCGCTTGGCGCATGTCAACGCTCAGCGACGACCACGCTCGCATCACGAGCGCGAGGTTTGCGTCAGGCGCGATCGCTTGCTGCGAACTGCTGGGGATATAGCTGGGGGCTAGAAACGCCGCGTCGCAAGTCTCTGGTCCGTCAGTCGTTCCGGAATCGAGCAGCCGCCTTCTAAGCGGCAGGTCGCGCGTTCGAGTCGCGCCCGGGGCGATGGGAAGCGTCTCGTGACGGAAGCGGCTGCGCCGGGCGGCAGGTCGCGCGTTCGAGTCGCGCCCGGGGCGATGGGAAGCGTCTGGTGACCGAAGCGGCTGCGCCGGGCGGCAGGTCGCGCGTTCGAGTCGCGCCCGGGGCGTTCGGTATCGTCTGGTGACGGAAGCGGCTGCGCCGGGCGGCAGGTCGCGCGTTCGAGTCGCGCCCGGGGCGATGGGAAGCGTCTGGTGACGGAAGCGGCTCCGCCGGGCGGCAGGTCGCACGCTCGGGTCGCGCCCGGGGCTTGGGGCGGCTTGTTGCCGTCGTCCAGTTGCGAGATGGAATCGCTCCCCTGGCCGGTCGCGGCGTTTGATGGGGCATTGCTCCGTACTTGTCGATAGCATCGGGCCTGTATCCGCGATCGGCGGCGGCCGCGAACCAACGCAACTTGAGCGAATGAATCAGATGAAGAGCTTCTACCGCATCATGCTCGGCAGGAGGGGATTTCATCTCGAACAATGCGTGGCGGGTGGATTCGTCGGCACCGACTACGACGTCCGCGAGGATCTGACCGGAAAGCTCCCTGAGAGTTGGCGCGAATTCAATAGGCGGTTCATTCCGGTGATTCTCGCCGCGAGACCGGGGAAGACCAGGATTGGCGCTGGACTCGCTTGTGGCGCATTGTGGACCGTCTCGAAGGGGATGAAAATCGGCGATGTCGTGCTCTCCCCTGATGGTGCAGGCTCGTATCGCGTCGGCGAGGTGACGAGCGACTACTACTTCGCCCGAGGACAATCGCTTCCGCATCGCCGCCGAGTGCGTTGGCTTGACGCCACCATAGCGCGTGCGGCGATGGGTGAGTCGCTCCAGGGTTCTACCGCGGCGACTGGCACCGTTGTCGATGTCTCTCGTCATGGCGAGGAGATCGAGAGGCTGCTCGGTTGGTCGGCTGCCCTTGGCGGCGCGGTGGTGCCGGTGGTTGCAGGGGGCGCGTCCGAGGTCGAGGATCCCGCCGCGTTCGCGATGGAGAAGCATCTCGAGGACTTCTTGGTTCAAAACTGGAGGCAGACCGAACTCAGCAGGGACTTCTCAATCTTTGAGGAGGAGGGCGAGCTCGTCGGGCAACAGTACGCCACAGACGCCGGCCCGATCGACATCCTCGCCGTCAGCAAGGATGGGAAGCGACTGCTAGTCGTCGAGCTGAAGCGGGGACGAGCCAGTGATGTGGTCGTCGGTCAGATTCTCCGTTACATGGGCTTTGTGAAGGATCAAGTCGCCGAGCCCGGCCAGAGCGTTGAGGGCGCCATCATTGCCCTCACGGATGACCAGAAGCTCCGATGGGCAATCAGCGCGGTGCCCGCGATCACGTTCTTCCGCTATGAGGTCAGCTTCAGGTTGGTGAGGGCGTGACGCGGGGAGCGATGCTCATCCGAATGTGATCAATGGCACGACGAGCGCGGCCGTGGCTTCTGGGGAACATGCCGAATGAGGGGTGGAGCTATGTCGTGCGCATTTGAGCTGCGTGCGCTTCAGTCGGTGAACCGCTGAGTGAGGCGGATCCGCCGACGGACTCGGCCCGATGGCATTGATGCGAAAGGTTGCCGTTTGGGACAGAGGCCATGGAGTAGCGTCAACGAGCCGTCACACGATTGCGCGAAAGTGAGCGAGGAAGCGCGATCCCCAATCTTGATGCTCAACGCGAGCAATCGCGCAATGTGACTGCCCGCGTCTTCAAATACCGCTGCTTCCTCTGTATTCAGCCGTGCCGGAACTCATATGGGATAGGGCGTGGTTGGAGCGGTGTGATGCGTTCCGTTCATTTCTCAAGTACGCTGGCGAGGGCATTCTCGACGCGGCGGCGGGCTCGTCCGTCGCTTGTGGCATTCCTCAGGCGGATCCCAATGGGTTCGCGTCTTCGGTCATGGACTCTGCTGGCACTTGAATGAACGAAGCGGCAACCGTTAGCGCTCGACGGGCCTCGGCAGCTGACGACTGTCAGGCAAGGGGCGACACACGCGAAATCGCATTTGTCACTTTGGCAGTGGCTGCGCGCGTGGCCCTCGCAGGCGATGCTTGTGCCTCCGGCGACCGGATTCTCAATTCGGATGCTGACATCTGGAAGTACTCAGCCTTCCACGTTGATGCCGCCGTCGGAGCGGTCGCGACGGCGGACCGACGGCGCCGTTGCGGTGGAGCCCTTGACGTGGCTTTCACGGGAATCGCTTCTGCCCGCGTAGATGTTGATCGAGTCGATCGTGCAATCCTGCATGGCGGCTGGGGTGACCGCGCTTCGGGCGGAGAGTTGAGGCGGACGAGGCCATCGTGCCTGGACATCGATTGCTGACAGCGATTCGGGACGGCACCCAATCGCACGAATGGAAGGAGTCACCGTGAAGTCGTATCTGCTGACGTGGAATCCGATGAAGTGGGCTTGGGAGGAGTTTGCGGACGAACAGGAGGAGGTTTGTCGACATGGATCGTGCCTCTCAACTTGGAGCGCTTACTCAAAGCGGATCCAAGCCGGCGATCGCGTCTATTGGATGCGCCAAGGAACGAAGCCTCGCGGGATCTTCGCATCTGGTGTGGCAACCGGGACGCCGTTCTCAGGCGAGCATTGGGATGGCCGAGATAGAGGGCCGACCCGTTACGTCGACGTCAGGTTTGACGTGCTTCTTGATCCCGAAAGCGAGCCGATCCTTGATGCCGCGTGTCTCGCTGCGGGCGCGCTGGCTGGAGGGCCTTGGGGACACCAGCGATCTGGGATCGAAATCCCGCCTTCGTATGCCAGCGCCCTCGCACACGCGTGGAGGGCGTTCCTCAAGCGGCGAGTGGATCGCACGCTGGACCCAAACGAGGTTGACGGGCCTACCGAGTACGCCGAGGGAACGCTGCGAAGGGTGCGCGTCAATGCATTTGAACGAGACGCTGCCGCGCGAGAGGCGTGTGTGCGGGCGAAGGGCTTCGACTGCAGCATCTGCGGATTCAACTTCGAGGAAACCTACGGCTCTTTGGGAAGGGAGTACATCCATGTACACCATCTCAAGCCCCTCTCAGAGATACGCCGCGGTTACCGCGTGAGCCCCAAGCGTGACCTCATCCCGGTCTGCCCCAACTGCCACGCGATGCTTCACCGGCCGACGTCGGTGATGACGCCCGGTGAGCTCCGCCGGGCGATGCGCGCGGCGGGCAGCGTCCGACGGCGATGACCCGCCGAGCGTATGGGACGTCAGACGGAAAGCCAATGGGGGGAGCGCGCGGGAGCCTCCCGCGGGCGCTGTCGGGTGGCGATGTCGCGGGCGACGCACTCGACCTCAAGCGCGCGGACCACCGTTGGCATGTCGTCCAGGCCGGGTTGACGCTCCGAAGGAAGTGCGGCGCTGCCGCTATCCACGCCGGCGACGAGTGAGCGGAACGGGGACAGGTGGACCCATTGCGCCGGGCTCCCGCTCGGTGCCCGTCGAAACACTTGTCGCGTCAACGCCCGTCGCGACAATCGCGGACTATTCGTAGTCAATGCATGCGAGATGACGTAGAGGTCTGGCATATGGCATTTGGGTATCGAGGATGATTGGAACGCTTCCGGAAAAGGATGAGTATAAAGCAGTAGAAATTTCGCCGGCGCCGGCCGGTACCGTGCACGTCGCGGCTGACGCCGATGCGGGCCATGGATGTCCGCGCGGTGGGGAGCAGTTCGGGCCGCAGGAATTCGGGAGTCCCTCTAGATGCGGCTCGCTTGTCGCGCGTGGTGCTGTGTCGTCGGTCTCGCGCTCGCTCCGGCAACGGTCGTCGGTGCTGGCGGCGGCTGTGGGATTGACTACGAAACCTATCCCTATTGCGGGGGAGCGGCTTCATCGATCGCATTGCTTCGTGCGGTCGTTGAGCGGGCAAGCGGTTCGCCGACGACGGCCGTGCGCTTCCTCTATGACGGTGACTCGCAGGAAACGTCGCCCGGCGGGCAGGGCTCCCTCTACATCCCGCTGATGAGCTACGAGTTCTGGGAGCACTTCGGCAACATCCCCGAGTCGCAGGCCATGCCCCCCGCGAGCTATGGCCCAGGCAGCGCAGCGCTGTTGCAGGTCGGTTCGGTTGCCGGCGGCGTCGCGATGGGCGACGTCTCGCTCGCCCGATTCCCGTTCGCGATGGCGCCCGGCGGTGACGGCGCGGTGAAGAGCCGCTTCACCTACAGCGCTTCGCCGGGCATCGCCGCCGTCTTTCAGGCCAACTGCCGTGACGTGCCGTCGGCCCTGACCGAGATCGATCGGACGATCGCCTACACCACTCGCATCGGCCTGCGCTTCAACCTCCTCATTCCCCATGTCGCGACGCAGGGCCCCGCGATCCGCATCCGCAATTCGATCTCGCCGGACGGCATTCCGCACTTCTACGGTCCTGACCAAGCCGTGATCACGCTCTCGATCGCCGATGCGGTCGACGGCGCGAACGACTGGTCCCTGGTCACCGTTCCCTACGGCTTCGGCGGCATGCCTCCGACGCCCGCGAACCTGACCTCGAGCTATCCCCAGGTCATCGTGACCGGAAGCGGCGATCAGCCGGATGTGCCGGTCGAGCTGGGTCCGCACTGGTTCTCGTCGTCGGACACGAGGGGCATTGCGATCTCGTCGATCTCCGCCGGCGGTCAGCGCACCACCGGGCAGTTCGAGCTCCACCCCGATTGCCTGCCGATGATCATGGCCTACCACCCTGACGTCGTCCTGCTCGCCTGCTGCGTGAACGACGCCGCCCAGGGCGTCGGCGTCACCGCGGAACACTACAAGGAGAACGTACAGGCGAAGATCAGTACGTATCTCGCCGCAAACCCCAACCTCCTTTTCGTCCTGATGGGCGACCCGGACGTGACGCTGAACGCGATGCCGCCCGATCACCTTGAGCAGTTCGATCAGATGGCCGGGAAGCTCCGCGAGCTGGCGCTCGTCCCCGAGAACCGTGCGGTGTTCATCGATCGAAAGCTCATCCTCGAGACCAAGCACCGCTGGACGCGCGTCGGCGGCGCCGACGCGCCATACCTCATCGACGACTTTCATTACAGCCTCGCCGGCGCGCGACTCGTCGCGCTCGAGGACGCCAACGCGATCCTGGCCATGGCGGCGCCGGTTCCCTGCTGCGCAGACGTCGATGGTGACGGGACCGTCGGCGCCGCGGACCTCGCGCTCCTGCTCGGCTCCTGGGGCGGCGCCGGTCAGGGCGACATTGACGGGAACGGCGTCACCGACGCCTCCGACCTGTCGCTCCTGCTCGGTGCGTGGGGCGCGTGCTCGGGCTGACCGCGCGCCCGCGCCGTCGGCGCCGCGGTGATCGGTGGGCGATTCGCTAGAATGCGAACGTTCCGACGCACCGACTTTCCCCCGAGCGCCCGCGTGATCCGTCTCCTCCTCCTCGCCATCGTTGCCTTCGCCGCACTCATCTGTGCGGTCATGATGCTCTGGTGGTTTCTGATCGGGCGCCACAACCAGGCGCAGCGCTGAGCGCGCCCGTCGCGCTGTCCCGTCGCCCTGTTCAGTCGCCCTGTTCAGTCGCCCTGTCCCGTCTCGATGTCCCGACGCTTGACCGTCCCTCCACCGCCCGGGTCCCGCTCCGCTGCGGCCCTCGACGAAAGCCCACACCATGACTGACTTCCGCGGATCGCCGGTCCGGAATCCGGCTCGCCTCTTCGCCTTCGTCATCCCGCTCTTCGTGATCATCATGCTCCTGATGCTCACGACCTGCTCCTCGATGCACGTCGTCGAGCCGGGCCACCGCGGCGTGGTCGTCACGTTAGGCAAGGTCTCCGAGGAACCTCTCCTCGAGGGAATGAACTGGATCGTCCCGCTCATCACCGACGTCCAGGACGTCTCGGTGCGGCAGGAGACCGAGGAGATGAAGACCGAGTGCTACTCCTCCGACCTCCAGCAGGTGAACGTCACCCTGAAGATCCTCTTCCGCGTCCCCGAGAAGCAGGTCGTCCACCTCTTCCGCGACTACGCCGGCGACCCGTTCCGCAATCTCGTCGCCCCGCGCGTCAACGAGGCCCTGAAGGAAATCGTGGCCGAGCTCTCCGCGGAGAAGCTCGTCAAGGACCGGCAGAAGGTGAAGCTGGACACGCTCGCGCGGGCGAAATCGAAGCTCGTCGACTCGCTCGAGCTCGCCGACATCGTCATCGAGAACATCGACCTCTCCGACGAGCTCGAGCACGCCATCGAGGCGAAGATGGTGCAGGAGCAGCAGGCCCAGCGCTCGAAGTACGCCCAGGAGCAGGCCAAGATCGAGGCCGAGACCTCGATCATCAAGGCCAAGGCCGAGGCCGAGGCGATCAAGATCCAGGGCGAGGCCCTGCGCCTGAATCCCGACCTGGTCGGTTACCGCATCGTCGAGAAGTGGGACGGCCGGGCGCCGCTGGTGATCGGCGGAACGTCCGGCTCGAACGCCTCGAACATCATCCTGCCCATCCCGATGCAGGAGCGGCCGCCGGTCGCGGCGCCAACGAATCGTTAGGGTCGGACCCGACGGCGCGCGACGCTTGGACCTTCGCCCGCGGGTATCGTGCGGGCTCCCCCCCGTCCACCCGGAGATGTCCGCATGCGCACCGCCGCCCGACTCGCCCTCGCCTCGCTCCTCGCCGCATCCGTCGCCGCACTCGCCGGTGTCGCCCCGCAGGGCGCTCCGCGCGGCGGGCAGGGGCAAGCCCCGAGCAAAGTGTTAGGCATCACCGCGTTCAGCTTCCTCGCTGGCACGTGGAGCGCGGAGACGGACTCCGGCATCGCCGAGGAGATGTGGAGCTCGCCCCGCGGCGAGTCGCTCATGGGCTGCTTCCGCTGGTGCGAGAAGGACGGCGCGACGAAGATGGTCGAACTCCTCTCGATCGCCCGCGAGCGCGACGCGGTGCGCATGCGCATCCGCCACTTCAGCGACACGCTCGTCGCCAAGGAAGAGGCCGACAAGCCGATCACGCTCAAGCTCGAGCGCATGGTCGGCGAGACGTTCACCTTCCGCGGCGAGACCAACGCCGGCGACGTCGACACCATCGTCTACGACATGCGCAGCGACACGCTGGTCATCGACATCACGTTCAAGGCCGGAAGCAAGGGGCCGGGCGGCGGAGAAACCGGCGCCGCCGGGAAGATCCGCGCGCCGCTTCACTTCGAGATGCACAAGCTGAACTGACGTCTCGGGCGGTCCCGGCCGCGGCAGCCATCACCGCGATTCGCGATTGAGCGTCTTGTACATCTCGCGCTCGCCGCGGCCGCGGAGGGGATAGTCCTTCCGGAGCGGGAAACCCGGATAGTCCTTCCAGAGGAGGATCCGGCGAAGGTCCGGGTGGCCGCGGAAGCGGATGCCGAACATGTCGAAGACCTCGCGCTCCATCCACTCGCCGCCCGGCCAGATGTCGGTGAGCGAGTCGACCTGGAGCGCCGGGTCGTCGGCCGCACCGGTCGTGTCCATTGAGGGGTCGAGGTAGACCTTGAGGGTCAGCCGCCGATCATGCTTGTGGCTGAGGAGGAGCCAGATGGTCGCGAACCGGCCGGGCTGCTTCACCGGATAGCCGAGGTAGTCGACCGCAGTGACGTCACTCAGGAAGTTGTAGGCACACTGCGGCTCGTCGCGGAGGAACCGGGCGATCTCCTTGGCCCGCTCCTTCGGCACGATCACCGTGGTCTGCCCGCGGAACTCCGTGGCGAGGAACTTGACGTCTGGAAACGCCGCCTTGAGAACCGGAAGCGTCGGGTGGTCGAGATTCGGGGCTGCCATGGCGCGTCAGAGTGTAGCGGAAGCGGGGTAGACCAGAGATGACGGCCACGCGCTCAGTGCCTGAAGTGCCGCACGCCCGTGATGAGGCAGGGGGCGCCGCGCTCCCGGCAGAGATCCAGGGTGTCCTGATCCCGCTTCGACCCGCCCGGGTGGACGATGCAGCCCACGCCCGCATCGAGGAGCAGCCGCGGCCCGTCGTTGAAGGGGAAGAACGCATCGCTGGCCGCGACCGGCACGCGATCACCGCTGCGGAGTCGCTGGCCGGCCTTCTCGATCGCTGTCCGGCAACTCGCCACGCGGTCCATCTGGCCGGCACCCGCTCCGAGGAGCTGGAGTCCGGCGCCGATGCAGACGGCATTGCTCTTGAGGTGCTTGGCCACCGTCATGAGGAAGACGGCGTCGGCCTTCATTGCCGCGGTCGGCTCTGGGCCGGGGGCCACGGTGAGTTCCTCGAGCAGCGTCGACTTCACGTCGCGCTCCTGGGCGAGGAGGCCGCCCGGGATGCTCCGGAAGGTCATCGCCCGGGTCGGCACCGGCCGAAGCGAGCCGGTCGCCAGGAGCCGCACGTTCTTCCAGCGCTCGGCCAACAGCGCGACGGCATCGGGGGTGAAGCTCGGCGCGACGATCACCTCAAGGAACTTCTCTCCCTCGACGATCGACGCTGCGGCGGTTCCGTCGACCGGGGCCGAGAGCGCCACGATCCCGCCGTAGGCCGCGAGGCGATCGCCGTCATAGGCCCGCTCGAATGCTTCCTTGGCCGTCGCCGCGATCGCGGCGCCGCAGGGATTGGTGTGCTTGACGACCGTCGCGGCCACCTGTCCGGGGAAGCTGTCGCGAAGATCCTGGACGAGCTCGAGCGCCGCGCTCGCGTCGAGCAGGTTGTTGTACGAGAGGGGCTTGCCGGCCAGCAGCTCGGCGGTGACGACGCTCGGCTCGTTCGAGCCGGAATCGCGGTAGACCGTGGCCCGCTGGTGCGGGTTCTCGCCATAGCGCAGGTCCTGATGGGCGATGTAGCTCAGCCGCAGGACGTCGGGGAAGACCTCGGTCGGGATCGACTCGCCGGCGACGCCGCTCACGCCCATCCATGCCGCGATAGTCGCGTCGTATTCGGCGGTGCTGCTGAACGCGGCGGCGGCGAGTTCGCGGCGCAGGTCGAGCGAGGTGCAGCCGTCGGACTTCTTCATCTCGGCGATGACGCGGTCGTACTGCTCGGTGCTCGTGACGACGGTGACGAAATGATGGTTCTTCGCCGCGGAACGGAGCATCGACGGACCGCCGATGTCGATGTTCTCGATCGCCTCCTCCTCCGTCACGCCCTCCTTGCGGATGGTCCGCTCGAAGGGATAGAGGTTCACGCAAACGAGGTCGATTGCCGGGATCTTGTGCTGCCTGGCCTGTTCGACATGCTTCGGATCGTCGCGGCGATGGAGCAATCCGCCGTGTACGGCGGGATGCAGCGTCTTCACGCGGCCGTCCATGATCTCGGGGAAGCCGGTGAGCTTCTCGATTGGCACCACCGGCACTCCTGCGGTCTGAAGTGCGGCCGCGGTGCCGCCGGTCGAGACGAGTTCGACGCCCTGTTCAACCAAGGCGCGGGCGAAGGGGACGAGGTCGGTCTTGTCGGAGACAGACAGCAGCGCCCGCCGGATTCGGATCGGTGCGTTCATGGATGGCTAGCGTACGAAACCCTCGCTCGGGCTGCGGCCGATCGGGCCCATTCCATCGGGGCCCAATCGATCGCGGCCCAATCGATAGGGGAGTTCAGTGCTTCTCGGCGGGTGCGCTCGTCGCATCGGTCGGGGGGATCGAGAGCGGCGGATCCTTGGCCGCGGCCTTCGCGCCGTCCTTGATCGCCGGAGCGGGCTTCATGAACTTCGGCGACAGGCGCAGGATGCGCCCATCGGCGGCGGTCGCAAAGATGTCACCGGCGAAGGGACCCTCGGTCACGAGCTGCAGCTCGGCGACCGAACCCAGGATGAAGGTCTTGTCGACGCTTCCGAGCCGCGGATCGACGAGCGTCAGGGTGTGGCTGCTCTGCTCCCACAGCGTGATCCGGTCGCCGGCGGCGGTGGTCACGATGCCGACCGGAATGCCGACCACGTCAGCGTTCCGCCAGCGGACGTCGCCGTCGATCTTGGTGGTGTTGGCGTTGAAGCAGACCAGGCCCTCGCCGGGGACGAACTGCAGGACGACATCGGCCATCGGGAAGGGCGGCGTCCGCAGCGCTGCCTGCGTGAAGTAGCGCCATCGAGTCTCGCCGGTCTTGATGTCAAAGGACCAGAGGTATTGGTCGAGCGACGCGACGTAGACGGCGTCCTCGCTCACCGCCGGCGACGCAAGCACGCCGCCGAAGGTGCGGCGAGCCCAGCGGCGCACCGCGGTGTCCTCGTCGAGGGCGAGAATCCCGCCGTGATCGCTTGCGGCGATGATCGCGCCGTCACCGTGGGCAAGTGAGCCGCGCACGGTGCTGTCGAGGGAATTGGCCCGCCACTCGTGACCGATGATCGCGTGGTGCCAGACGATCTGGCCGCCGAGCGTGCCGTAGATGAGGAACTTCCCGACGTGCAGCGGCGTGGTGGTCGGGAGCTTCGCGAAGTTCTGCCGCGAGGCGGTCGCGCCATTCGAGCCGTCGAGGACAAAGCACTCGGTGTCGGTCGAGACGTAGACACGCCCTTCGACGGTCGGCTGACGGTTGCCGTTGGTGGTCGCGAAGGTCGGCGTCTCGATCCAGTCGACGCCGCGGAAGATGTCAACCGGGCTGCCGACCGAGACGCGCCAGACCTGCTGGCCGTCGCTTGGGCGAAGACGGGCGACGCTGTTGGCGGCATCGACCGCAAAGATCGCGTCGCCCGCGAGATGGGTGTGCTGGAACGGCGTCGACTTGAGAAGCGGGAGCCGGGACTGCCAGAGGATTCGGTAGCCGAGATCAGCGGCTGCGGCCGGGCCGATCACGTACTCCTGTTCGACCTTCGCCGCCAGCGCCTCGAGCTTGGCCTTGTTTTCGGGCGTCGTGCCCCCGGACTGTTCGGCACCCTCCGCGATCGCGGCCGGCGCGGCAAGCGCGGGGCTGGCGAGGAGCAGGGTCGTGATGGCAGTGAGGGCGAGCGGGTGACGGGAAGTCATCGTGGAGCGGCTCCGGTTCCGTGGCCGATGCGGAGTCGAATCGGCGAACCGTGGAGTATCAAGGTTGAGCGGCTCAAGCGTCAAGGAGCCGGACCAAGAAAAGGAGCGAGCTGGCGCGTTCCGTCGCTCGAATTGGGGGGCGACGCCGAGCCGTGGCACGCGCGCCGCCGTCGCGAATCGACTAGTCTTTCCGCATGTTCACGGGATTGGTCCAGCACGTGGGCGTGATCGCGGAGCGCCGGGAGTCCGCGGCCGGCGCCGAGCTCTCGATCGTTGTGGGGGCAACCGCCGCGGGTGCGTGGCCTCCGGCAGATGCCCCGTCGCCGACGGCAGCTCCCGGGTCGCATCTCCCCGTGATGCCACTGACCCTTGGCGAGTCGATCGCCGTCAACGGCTGCTGCCTGACGCTTGCCCGACTTGCGCCCGCGAACCCGTCCGCCAGCGAACGCCTGGGTGGCGGCCCGGCCGGTCGTCTCCTCGGGTTTGACGTGATCCACCAGACGCTTCGGGTCACGAATCTCGGCCGCCTCGTTCTCGGCGCGCGGGTGAACTTGGAGCGTTCGGCGACGCCGGCGACGCTTCTGGGGGGGCACATCGTCCAAGGCCACGTCGATGGGCTCGGCATCGTCGATGCGGTCCTCCGCGAAGGCGGCGAGTGGCGGGTGCGAGTATCGCCGCCGCGCGAGCAGATGCGATACCTGCACGACAAGGGTTCCGTGGCGATGGACGGCATCTCCCTGACCGTCGCCGCGATCGATGATGTCGCTGGCACCTTCGACGTCTGTCTGATCCCCGAGACGCTCGCGCGCACCACGCTCGGCGAGCGACAGCGCGGTGACGCGGTGCATCTCGAGATGGATTGCCTCGCGAAGATGATGGCTCGGCTCGTGAGTCAGCGCTGAGGTCGATCGCACCGTCCGGTGCCGATGGCCGGCACTGATGCGGCCGCATCGGCCGCGCACATCAGTGCAGCCGCGGAAAAAGGACGTTGATTCCGGGTAGCGTTCAGAGGCCCGCGCGAGGCGTCGATAGATCCGGGGATTTCCCCTGACTCCTGAGACGGAGACGTCGATCGATGCCGACCTCGCACCCGCGGCCCCACGACAACCACCGACCGGACGAAATCGCGCGACAGGCCGCAGCCTGGGTCGAGAGCGCACCGCTGGCCGCATTCGCCTGCGACGCGACCGGCGCGATCGTCGCGTTCAACCAGGGTGCGGTCACGATCTGGGGTCGCACGCCGCGCTGCGGTGAACCGGGCGATGGTCTCATCGCCGCGATGCGGCCCACGACGGCACGCGATGACGGCGTCGAATCGGGTGCGTGCACGCTGGTCACCGCGCTCCGCGGCGCACGGCCGATCGTCGGCGAGGAATGGGCGATCGAGCGGCCGGACGGTTCGCGCCGCCTGGTGGTGGTTCACGCCAAGCAGCTCTTCGATCGCGAGGGTCGCGTCGGCGGCGCGGTCGCATCACTCCACGATGTCACCGACCGTCGCGCCGCGGAAGAGACGCTGCGCACGACCGCCCAGCGCGCCGAGGCCACCCTGCGAAGCGCTCGGGAGATCTTCGAGCACGATCCCCACTGCGTGAAGATCGTCGACGTCGAGGGATTCCTGATCGACATGAACCCCGCGGGCATTGCGGCCATCGAGGCTCGCTCGCTGGCGGACGTGCTCGGAGCTTCGACGGTGGGCATCGTTGCTCCGGAGTATCGACGGGCCTACCTCGCCTCACTCAACGAGGCCGCGGCCAACGGGCAGAGCCATGCCGAGTTCGAGATCATCGGCTTTCGCGGCACGCGCCGCCGCATGGAGCACAAGGCCGTGCGGCTGCTCGGACAGAGCTCGGTGCACGGCGGTCCGGTGATCATGGCCGTCGCCCGGGACATCACGGCCCAGCGCGAGGCGGAGGCCGAGAACCGGATGCTCGCCGAGGCCGTCCGACGCTGCCCCAACGGCGCCATCGTGACCGATGCCCATGGCCGCGTCATGTGGGCGAATGAGGGCTTCGAGCGGATGTCGGGGTATGTGCTGGCGGAGATTCGGGGCCGAAAGCCCCGCGAATTCCTGCACGGACCGGAAACGGACTCGGCGGAATCCGCCCGCGTCGGGACGGCGGTGCGACAGGGCCAGGGCTGCGTCGCTGACCTCGTCAACTACGCCAAGGACGGTCGCCGCTACATCGTTCGGGTCGAGATCGAGCCGCTGCGCGGCGCTGACGGGCATGTGACGGGCTTCATGGCGATCGAATCGGACATCACCGTCGAGGTCGAGCGCGAGGCGGCCCTGCGCGAGGCCCGTCACAACGCCGAGGCGGCGAGCCAGAGCAAGAGCGAGTTCCTCGCCAACATGAGCCATGAGATCCGCACGCCGATGACCGCGATCCTCGGGTACGCGGAGCTGCTCGTCGAGCGCGGCGATCGGGCCCCGAGCGCCGCCGAGCGCACAAGCCACATCGAGACGATTCGCCGCAACGGCGAACACCTTCTGGCGATCATCAACGACATCCTCGACGTCTCGAAGATCGAGGCGGGGAAGATGACCGTCGAGGCGGTCGGCGTGCGCGTGGAGACGGTCGTCGGGGACGTGATCGCCCTCCTCGCCGAGAGCGCCGCGACGAAGGGCATCGAGCTCTCCTCCTCCTTCGCGACATCGTTTCCCGAGACGATCACCACGGATCCGATTCGGCTTCGGCAGATTCTCGTGAACCTGGTCGGCAATGCGATCAAGTTCACGCCCGCCGGCAGCGTGCGCGTCACGGTGCTGCACGAGCCCGAGGGGGCCGGGCGGCTGCGCTTCGACGTGGTCGACACCGGCATCGGCATCGAATCCGGGCGCCTGGCCTGCCTGTTCCAGGCGTTCGTGCAGGCCGACTCGTCGACGACCCGGCGCTTCGGCGGCACGGGCCTGGGCCTGCGCATCAGCAAGCGGCTGGCGTGCATGCTCGGCGGCGACATCACCGTCGTGAGCGAGCCCGGTCGGGGAAGCACGTTCTCGCTCACCGTCGCGACCGGACCGATCGGAGCGACGGCGATGATCGAACCGACCGCCGCGCGCTCGGGCCAGCCCGAGGCCTGCGGCGCCCCGCGCGGCCCGACGGCGACGGCGGAGGAGGAGCGTCCGCTGCAGGGCGTTCGCATCCTGCTCGCCGAGGACGGGCCGGACAACCAGCGGCTCATTTCGCACCATCTCCGGCGCGCCGGCGCCGAGGTGCACACCGTCGAGAACGGACGCCTGGCGGTCGAGGCGATGACCTCGGACGGCTCCGTCGACGGGAACCTCCTCGTACCCCCGCCCTTTGACCTCATCCTCACCGACATGCAGATGCCGGAGATGGACGGCTATGCGTCGACGAGACTCCTGCGCTCGAAGGGCTGTCGGCTTCCGATCGTGGCCCTCACCGCCCATGCGATGAGCGGCGACGCCGCCCGGTGCCGCGAGGCGGGATGCAGCGACTATGCGACGAAGCCGATCGACCGGCAGGGGCTGCTCGCGGCCTGCGCCGAGGCGATCCGCCGATCCGCGCGGCGTCCCCGGCTCGCCGCCTGAGGCGAGCGAAGCGTTAGGCGGCGGCCCGCAGCGAATGGGCCGTCGCGTGGACCAGCACCATCGTGCAGTCGTCCGAGCGGTGGAGCGAGCCGCACTCGGCGTCGAGCCGGTGGCCGATCAGCTCAATCGCCTCCTCGGCGTGGTGCGTCTCGCGCAGCCGCGCGAACTCCTCGAGGTAGCGGGGGAGGATCGCCGGAGCGTCCATCTGGTCGGTGCCGTCGCGGAACGCCTGCTCGAAGCCGTCGGAGTGGAAGAGCACCCTGTCGTCGGGGGCGAGCTCGATCATCGTCTCCTCGAACTCCTGGGTGAGATGGAGTCCGAGCAGCGGACCGGACATCGGCAGGACGCGGATGCCGAGCGAGCGGGAGAGGACCAGCGGCGGGGGGCCGCCGGCGCTGGCGATGCGCATGGTGCGGTCCCGGCAGTCCACGATCGCATACATCGCCGCGGCGTAGCGGCCCATCCGTCCCTGGCGGGCGGCCATGGTGCTGTTGAGTCGCGACAGGGCCTCGGCCGGCGGAAGGACGCGCTCGACCTGGCCATGGCGGTCGCCGAAGCGGTCCTTGGTTTCAAGCGCCCGGCAGAGGAGCATCGCCTGCAGCGCGGCGGGCACGCCATGGCCGACGGCATCGGCGAGGAAGACGCCGACGCGGCGCTCGTCGAGGCGCACGATGTCGTAGATGTCGCCGGACACCGCTGACGCCGGGCGCCAGAGGGCGCTGAACTCGACGCCGTCGATGGTCGGCGCGAGTCGCGGCAGGAACTCCTGCTGGACGAGGGAGGCCATCTGCAGTTCCTCGTCGAGTCGGGTGATCTCCGCCTGTACGCCATCGGCAACGCGCTCGACGAGCCGGAGCTCGCGCTCCAGGGCACGGAGGTCGTCGGTGCGAATGAGATAGGCAAGCGTCGCTGCCGCGATGCAGGCGTCGGCCGTGTCCGGCGGCAGCCGAAGGCAGCCGCGCGGCGGCGCGGTCGGGGTGAGCTCGTCGATGAGGACCAGCGGCGTCGAGCGCAGGCCAGCTTCGTCCAGCAGGGCGACGATGGCGCTGTCGTCCGCGTCGGCGCAGAGGACGACCGCGGCGTCGACATCGCGCAGGGTGAGGCCTGGCCGCCAGGGCTCGAACCAGATCGCCAGGGAGGCCGGACCGCCATCGCCCCAGGCCGACGACGCGATGCCGTCGACGAGCGACTCACCGCGAGCGCGGTGCTCCTCCCGGGCCAAGACGATAATCGTGCGGGAATCGGCCATACGAAGCGCATCGACGTCCGCCGCTCCCGCGCATCGGCGCGCGAACAGCGACCTCGAAACCGCTTCGACGCATCGACTTACTTGGCGAGAGCCTTGAGCCGGGCCAGGTCAAGCTGGATCTTCGTCCCGCGCTTGATGCCGAGTGTGTCGAATGTTCCGGGGCGAACCTCGATCGCGAACTGGCAGGGCGTGCCCGAGTTGTACTTGGTGAGCCGGCTCCCGTAGGCCTGTTCCGACTCGTCCTTGCCCTGCGGCGCTTCCTTCTTCATGGTGTGGACGGCGGTCACCACGCCGAGCCCGTCGAGAAAGGCGATGTCGAGGTCGATGGTGCAGCCGCGCATCCAGAAGTAGCGGGACTCCTGATTCGCGAAGATGAAGAGCATGCCGCCGTCCTCGGGCAGTTCCGCGACCCCGCCGAGTCCCTGGGCCCGCTCCTTGTCGTTGAGGGCGAGCTTCAGCTTGAAGGTCTTCGTCGCCTTGGGCCCGGCGATGGTGAGCGTCTCGTGGTCCTTCGGTCCGTCGGGCTCGCATCCGGCGATCGCGCCGAGCACGACCGCGCCCAGCGACGCCGACAGGGCCAGGGAGGCGGCGAGCGGGGTTCCGCGGTCGGAGTTGAGTCGGCTCATGGTGCGAGCAGCCATCGGATCGATTCCTCGGTGACGACGCAATGCGTCGGACGTGTGCGTTCGGCGGAGTCCCGTTCGCGGGCAACGAGCGCCCGTAGCGTATCGGGGGTGACCCGCACCCGGAAGTCGTCGAGCGAGCATTCGTGCGGCTCGCTCAGGAAGCCGCACCACGTCGCGAGCAGCCCGAGAACCCGCTCGCGGCGTACGCCCGCGGCGCGCAGCGACGCGAGACTCGTGTCGTCATGGCGCTTGGCGAGGCGGCGCCCGTCGGCGGCGTAGACGAGCGGCAGGTGCCACCAGCGCGGCGGAGCGTGGCCGAGCGCGCGATAGAGAAGCTGCTGGCGGGCCGCGCTGGCCAGGAGGTCGTCGCCGCGGACGACGTCGGTGATCCCCTGATGCATGTCGTCGGTGACCACCGCGAGCTGATAGGAGGGAACGCCGAGCTTCATCCAGACCAGGAAGTCGCCGACCTCACTGCCCGGGTCGAATGTGAGCGTGCCGTGCAGCTCGTCGACGACGTGCTCAGGCCCGGGTTCGACGAGCAGCCGGTGATTCACCATCTCGTCGTCGAATCGAAACGCGTCGGGGCCGGGACGAAGGCTTGGCGGGAAGCGCGTCTCGCCATCCTCGCGGTGCGGAGCGCTCGCCGCGGTGCGCACGTCCTTGCGCGACCGCTCGCAGCGGAAGATCCGTCCGGCGGCGCCGAGCTTGCGCATGGCGTGGGCGAAGCGTTCGCGATGCTCGCTCTGCACATGCTCGACGCCGTCGTGATCGAGTCCGAGCCACTCGAGAGCGGCGCGGGTCTCGTCGATCGCGCCGGGCTTCACCCGCTCGCCGTCGAGGTCCTCCATGCGGAGGAGGATTTCCCACCCGAGATTGCGTGCCAGGGCCCAGGTCAGCAGGAAGGTGCGGGCGTTTCCCAGGTGGAGCCCCCCCGTCGGCGAGGGCGCGAGCCGCGTCCTTCGCGCTGCGGGCATTGGTGCGGGGTGCGGCGTCGGGGCGTCGGTCATGACCTGCGTGGTGGGAGCGAGGGGAACGGCCTCGAGTCCGGCGGCGGGGTCGCGGACCTCGGCGCAGAAGGGGGCACGGTATAGTGAGTCCGCACCCATGGCCAAGCTCACGCAGTCCAGCATCGACAAACGGCTCGCCTCGCTGAGCGAATGGACCCAGACCGGCGATGCGGTCCAGCGGACCTACGACTTCGCCGACTTCGTGCACGCCATGGACTTCGTCAAGCGCGTCGCCGACCACGCCGAGGCGGTGCAGCACCACCCCGACATCCTCATCCGCTGGAACAAGGTGACCTGCACGCTCTCGACGCATGACGCGAAGGGCGTCACCGCGAAGGATTTCGACAGCGCGAAGGCCTACGACGACATGTACGGCGGCGGCTGACCGTCGCCGCTCCGCCCTCGCCCCGCACGCTCCCAACCTAGCGCGAACCGAGCGTGCGCCGGACCATCGCCGCCCGCGTCTCCTTCAGCTCGGCGTCGCTCTCGCCGCTGGTCGTCGTCACCCGCAGGTGGGCGGGCTGGATCTGGAGGAAGAGGCGGTTCACCGTCTGCAGGTCGACGTCGGTGATGCGCCCGAGGCAGACGCCCAGTCGGACGCGGGAGAGGAACTTCATCGCCTCTTCCGAGGTGAGGAGGCGGGCGGTGCGGAGGATCCCCAGCGCCCGGTGCACGCGGTCATCGACGAGCGAGGGATTGGTCTGCAGGAGGACGCTCCGCGCCGAGCGCTCGTAGTCGACCAGTTGAGGCACGACCAGGCGGGCGAACATCTCGTGGATGTCGGCCTCGCTTCGCCCGAGCGTGATCTGGTTCGAGACCTGGTAGAAGTCGCCGATCGCCTCGGAGCCTTCGCCGTAGAAGCCGCGGACCGCGAGGTGAAGGTCCTTGGCGGCGTGACGGACCTTTTCGATCTCGTTGGTGAGCTTGAGGCCGGGAAGGTGGAGCATCACCGAGAAGCGGATGCCGCAGCCGACGTTGGTCGGGCAGGCGGTGAGGTAGCCCCAGCGCTGGGCGTAGGCGAAGTCGAGGGTGCGCTCGAGCGACTCGTCCAGCCGGGCCACGCTCGCGTAGCAGTCGGCCAGCCGCGAACCGGGCAGCAGCACCTGCATCCGCAGGTGGTCCTCCTCGTTCACCATGAGCGAGAGGGACTCGTCGCTGGAGATCGCGACCGATCGGGGCGACTCGCCGTCGGCGAACTGCTTCGAGATCAGGTGCCGCTCGACGAGAATCGTGCGGTCAAGGGCGGTGGCGTTCTGGAGATCGACCCACACGATGCCCGCGGTCCACTCCGGCGGAAACGAGGCGTGCTTCACGACGCGCACGATCTCGTGGCGCTGCGGAGGCGTGGCCCGGTTGACGAACGGGAATCCCGCGATGTTGCGGGCGAGCCGGACGCGGCTCGAGACCACCACGTCGGCGTCGGGGCCGGGGCTCATCTGCCAGACGCTGGTATCGGCGAGTCGCATGTCGGTGTGGTGCGGGCGGTGAGCGAAGCGTTAGGTGCCCCGTTGGGCGCCCCGTCAGGTACGGGGCTCGGCACCCTCGGCGCTGATGTGGAGCAGCCGGTCGCGCAGCTTTGCCGCCCGCTCATATTGCTCGGCGGCGACGGCCTCGTCGAGCTCCTTGGCGAGGCGGCTTCGGAGCTCAAGCCGCGCCGCCGCGTCCCGGCAGTTCCGCGGGGCGCGCCCCGCATGGAAATTCGCGCCCGCCTGGGCATGTTCGATCAGCCCGCTCAGCTCGGCCTCGAAGGTCGCGTAGCAGTCGGCGCAGCCGAGCAGTCCGCTCTGGCGAATCGCCGCGAATCCGAGTCCGCAGTTGGGACAGGCCTTCACCTGCTTGGGCGTCTTCGGCGCCTTCTGGCCCATGCCGCCGGGCGGCCCGCCGCCGACGGGACCGACCACCGCGAACTGCGTGAGCAGCTCGGAGACCGGCTGGTGCGCGGGGAGCTGGTATCCGTGCTCCGCCGCGTGGTCCTCGCAGAGGTGCACCTCGATCGTCGTGCCGTTCTTGATCACCAGCTCATGCACGACTGCCGCTTTTTCACAATGGTCACAGTGCATGGTCACCCGCGTTAGCGTAGCGGCTCGCTTCGCCCCGCCTCCTGAAATCGTCAAGAACTCCCTCGTCGCTCGACTCGCTCATCCGCCGATCGGAATTCCCGACGCGGCGAGCGCCTCGCGGATGCGGACGAGCGATCGGAGGAGACCGGGAACCGAGTCGAGCGGCTGCATCGTGCTGGCATCGGAGAGCGCCTGGGAGGGCGTCGGGTGGCACTCGAGGAATACCGCATGCACCCCGGAGACGACGGCGGCCCGGGCGAGCTGCGGCCCGCGCTCCGGCCGGCCGCCGGTCGAGGTCTTGTCCCCGCCGGGCAGTTGGGTGGAATGGGTGGCGTCGAAGCAGACGGGACAGCCGAGTCCCATCATGTCGGCGACGCCAATAAAGTCGTTCACGAGCCGGTGGTAGCCAAAGAAGGTGCCGCGCTCGGTGAGCATCACCGTGCTCGCACCCCCCTCGCGGAGCTTCTGGACGACGTTCCGCATTTCCTCGGGGGCCATGAACTGGCCCTTCTTCGCATTCACCGGCCGTCCGGTGGCTGCTGCGGCCGCAAGAAGATCGGTCTGCCGGCAGAGAAACGCCGGGATCTGAAGCATGTCGACGACCGCCGCCGCGGGGGTCGCCTGGTCCGGTTCGTGGATGTCCGTCGTGACCGGCACGCCGAGCCGATCGCGGAGCGCCGCCAGCCGATCGAGGCCGGCGCGGAGGCCGGGCCCCCGAGCGGACCGGATGCTCGAGCGGTTGGCCTTGTCGTAGCTGGCCTTGAAGACGTACTGGATCCCGAGGGCGCTGCAGGCCTCGGCCAGGGTCTCGCCGATCCGGCGGTTGATCTCGTCGGACTCCAGAACGCAGGGGCCTCCGATGACCAGCAGCCGGTCCGCGGGAGCGGCGAACCAGCGAAGAAGGGCGGCTCCGGCGGGATCCGTGCGTGGAGGAAGGGGTGTGTCGGCGGGCATGGCTGTCGACGACCCACTCTACCCGACCGGGCGGATCGATCCGGCGGCGAGGAGGGCGGAGACTCTTGGGAAGGCACTTTCGGAGGCTCGTTCCCACCGTCCGGGACTTCGACGAAACCTGATCGGGCGGTCTGCCGACGATGAACCGGATCTGAGTTCCGGTTCGCGCGGTCCCTCCCCGTTGGAGATCCGTGACGGTCCCGTACGCCGGTGACATCCCCTCCTGGCACGCCGCCGTGCCGGAAGGGCCGTTGCCGGGCAGGCACACGTGGTGCATCCGGCGCCGCAATCCTGCGGATCGGTTCGTGTCCGAGACACGGAACGCATCCGCAAGGGTCAGGGACGCCAGGGAGACGCAGCAATGTCGGCGATGCCGCAAGAACCCGAAGCATTTGGCGAGCAGGTCGTGTTCATCCTGAAGCGCCACTTTCCCGAGCGGATCGTGCATCTTGCAGGTCCGATGGACGTGGTGATCGACGGCCGCCATCTGGGGCTCGACAACCTCTATCGCATGGTGCTGCGCGATCCCGACAACGGCGTCGAGATCGTCGAGAACTACCTCGAGAAGCTCATCGAGGGGGACACCGTCTCCGGCGCCCCGCTGCCTTTCGCCATCGCCCGGCCGCGGATCATGCCGCGCATCCAGCCGGACACGATCTTCAAGCATCTTGACCGCGAACAGGTCGCCCACGTCCCGTTCGTGAACAACACCGTCGTCGTCTTCGTCATCGACCTGCCGCAGATGACCGTGAGCATCACCACCGAGCAGATGATGAAGTGGGGCGTCCAGGCCGACGACCTCGAGCTCATCGCCCGCGAGAATCTTGGCCGCTACGCGCCGGACCTCTCGATCCAGATCATCGACAGCAAAGAGGGCGGTCGGGCCGCGATCGTCAGCCGCCAGGACGGCTACGACGCCGCGCGGCTCCTGCTCAACCGCCTCTACGAAAAGCTCGCTCCGGAGCTGAAGGGCGACTTCTACGTCGCCACGCCGGCTCGCGACACCTTCCTCGCGATGACCTGCGATCCGCCGGAGTTCGTCGGCCGGCTGAAGAACAGGATCGACGCCGATTATCGCCGCCTGCCCTATCCGATCACCAACGAGCTCTTCGTCGTGACGCGGGATGGCGTTGCGGGCACGGCGATCTCCGAGGCCGCCTGATCGCGGCCCGTCGCGTGGCGCGAACTGGTTCGACTGCGCGGTTTTTCCCAAAAACGCGCGCTGCGATCACCGAAAGAGAGGTCCCCGCCGGTCAACCTCCCGGCATGGACTTCCTCGATCTGGATCCCAACGAACCACCGATGCGGCGAACGATCCGAAATGATGCCCTTGCCTTTGTCGCCGGCGCCCTGAGCGCCGCGGGACTGGCCGTTGCGATCCTCTCGAGCCAGCCCCAGAGTGCTGCCGCCGCCGACATCGCCGTTGAGCCGGCGGCGAACCGGTCGAGCGAAGGTCCGGCGATGGCGTCGGCAGTCTCCCTCGACGATGAGCTGTCGCGGCTGCGGTTCGGCGCCAGCGCCCTCCTCGCGTGGCTCAGGGATGCCGCTGCGGGACGCTAGCGAGCCGG
The DNA here is from genome assembly GCA_044220875.1 of Phycisphaerales bacterium. Lineage (GTDB taxonomy): Bacteria > Planctomycetota > Phycisphaerae > Phycisphaerales > SM1A02 > JAEUIT01. The sequence goes on from JBGAQH010000007.1 coordinate 155,641, forward strand.
TACGATCCGGCTTTGGTCCGCGATCGCCGATGCTCCTCCTGATCGACAACTACGACTCCTTCACCTTCAACCTCGTCCAGCGGCTCGGCGAGATCGACCGGGGCGTGGAGGTGCAGGTCGTTCGCAACGACGAGATCGATCCCGACGCCGCCGAGCGGCTTGGGCCGCAGGGGCTGGTCATCTCGCCGGGACCCTGCACGCCGAAGGAGTCCGGCGCCTGTCCGGCGCTCCTCGCCCACTTTCGCGGGCGAATTCCGATCCTCGGCGTCTGTCTCGGCCACCAGACCATCGGCGACATCCACGGGATGGTCGTTCGCCGGAACGACGTGCCCGTCCACGGCAAGACCTCGCCGATCCACCACGACGGCAAGGGCCTCTTTCGCGGGCTGTCCAATCCCTTCGTCGCCACGCGCTATCACTCCCTGGTCGTCGAGCCGTCGACGGTGCCGAAGGAGTTCGCCGTCTCGGCGTGGACCGAGCGCGGCGAGATCATGGGGCTGCGATGGAACGGCAGCGGTAGCGAGCGGGCCCCGATGGAGGGCGTGCAATTCCACCCCGAGAGCTTCCTGACCGTCGAGGGGCCGAAGCTCCTGGCGAACTTCCTGGCAATGGTGACGGCAGCCCCGCGCTGAGCGACAACGACTTGGTGTTTACGGGCAGGGGTGCTTACGGGCAGGAGCCCCACGCGCCAAGCAGAATCGCCAAGTCCGCGCCGTTCACCTGGCCGCTTCCATTGAGGTCCGCGGGTCCGCTCGATCCCCACGCGCCGAGGAGTATCGCAAGATCGGTGCCGTTGACCGCGTGGTCATTGTTGATGTCGCCGGTGCAGGGGACTTGGCAGGTGCAGGCCGCCTGGGCTTCCGCAGCGCAGGTCGCGTCCCATGCGGTGTCGCAGCAGAAGGGGTCGGCGCCGCAGACCGTCATGCAGCAGGTCGAGTCGTTGCAGCCCGGCGAGAAATCGGCAGACTCGTGGCAGCAATCGTTGGTCGAGTTCGGACAGCCGCCCGGTCCCGGGTTCAGCTGGACGCGCACGTTGTCGAGAGCCAGCGCCTGGAGACTCGGGTCGCCGCTGCCGCTTGAGGTGCAGCGAAGCCAGATCTCGTCGACGCCGGTCGGATCCCACAGGCCGACCACCGTGCCGAGGTCGAGCCACCACTGGTCGCCGACCGAGCCCGCCGAGACGAGGCTTCCCGCCTTCCACGTCTTCCACTCCAGCACGCCGTTGGGGATGCCCCACGGGTCATTCGGGTTGCCGGTCGTCCAACCGTTGCCGTAGATGAACTCGAGGGCGTAGATCTTCTTGTTGTCGGTGGTGTGGATCGTGACCCAGCCATTGCTCCCGAACTCTGGGTACTGGAACGCGCCATCGCTGCCCGGGGCGCCGTTGAAGGGATCAAAGACCGGGAAACCGTCGCCGACCCAGTTGTCGCCGTCGACGCCGATGAAGATCTGGTTCTCGACGTAGTCGCTGATGCCGTAGCCGTTGTGGGCCTGGTTCAGGATGTTGAAGGTCGCGATGCGGTTCGCGGTGGTGACCGCCGATCCGCTGCCGATGGTCTGGATCGTGCTGGCCTCCGCATGGCTGGCACATGCGGCAGCCGAGAGAAGGGCGACGGCGGCGCATCGAACGATGGCGATGGAGTGGAGGGTGGTCATGGCCACATGACAAGTGCCATTCCCGCACGACGGCATGCAGGGAAGGCACGAGTCGGCGAATAAAGAACTCTCTGGGGCGATGACTCGCCGCCCGGGGTCCGCGGGCAGGGACGAAAGCCGCTCGCTACCATGCCCGCCCATGGCCACCGACTCCGCAACCCGTACCGAACCCGATGTCTGCAGGCTCGTCCTGGAGCAGAAGTCCGACGATCAGGTGGTGGTGAGCGTGCCGGGCACGTCCTACCGGCTCCAGTTCCGCCCGACCGTGCCCGCTTCGGCCATCGCGACCGCCGAGGGCAAGCGCATTCGCGGGATCGTTCGGGGCAAGGCGCAGCGGATGCATGCCGCGCACGCCGGCGGCCGGTTCATCGAGCCGGTGTCCGGGCAGCCGCGCATCGTGCAGGGAACGGTGATCGCGATCGACGCGGGCAACAACCGCCTGCTGATCGAGATGGTCATCCCGGCCTGGCTGGATGTCGAGCCCGGTCAGAAGGCCAGCGAATTCGCGGTCGGGCAGATGGTCAACATGTACGTCGAGAGCGGCATGACCTTCACGCCGGTCGCCTGACGACCCCGCGAACGGCGCCCGATCACTTCAGCGCCTTCTCCAACACCGACTCGATCAGCTCGTTCTTCACGTCCGGCAGCTTCAGCGTGCCGTCCGGCCCGATCAGGTAATAGTCGGGCAGGTTGTCGACGTTGAAGTCTCGAAGGAACGAGTCGGACATGAGTCGGACAATCGGGTACTCGATGCCCTTTTCCTTCGCGACCTGCCACATGTGCTCGGCGCCGCGGGCCTGGCAGACCCCCAGGATCACGAGCTTGTCCTTGTACTTCGCCTGCAGGGCGTTGTAGACCGGGATGGACTCCTTGCAGGGCTCGCACCACGAGGCCCAGAAGTCCAGCAGCACCCACTTCCCCTTGAGGGATTCGAAGGTGATCGGCTTGGTGTTGATCCACTCGGGGCTCGAGATGTCCGTTGGCACCTTGCCGATCAGCGTCTTGAGCGCGGCGATGCGCGTCTCGTCGCCCTCGGCGTAGGACTTGATGTCGTCGAGGTCGAGCGGCGGCGCGGGCTTCGCGGCCGGTGCCGGAGTCGGCGTCGGCGGCGCCGCTTCGGGGGTCGGCGAGGCTGGGTTTGGCGCGGCTGGGTTCGGCGAGGCGGCGGGCAGCCCGCTCGGTGCCGGCTCCTTCAGCAGCTTGTCGAGCACTTCGTCCAGACGGCCGGGAATGAGACCGGCGGCGCGCACCTTGCCCGCCCGATCGATCACCACCACCGTCGGCCATGAGCCGAGGTGATAGGCCATCGCGCTCACGCCGATGCCGATGCCGCCGTCGGGAGTCGGTTCGACGGAGTCGATCGCGATCGGATAGTTGATGCCCACCTGCTCGGCGGTGGACTGCATCGTCTCCCAGCCGCGCTGTCCGTCGTGCACGCCGACGACCACGAGACCGTCCTTCTCATGGCGCTTCACGAGCTCGATCATGTGCGGGACGGCCTGCATGCAGGGGCCGCACCAGGTGGCCCAGAAGTCCACGACCACGACCTTGCCGAGTTGATTGCGGGGATCGACGCTCGCTCCGACCCAATTGCGGACGCGGATCGGCGGCGGCGGCTTGCCGATCATCGACGAGAAGCGGAGGCCCGCGCCGTCGTAGAAGTAGTTGGCGGGCCATTCGCCGCCGCCTGGCTGGATCAGCCTCTTCTTCTCCGCGGGCAAGCCCTGCGTTCCCTTCACAGGGGGCGCCGGGACCGCCGGTCCCGTCGGACGCTTGGGGGCGTCGACCGGCTGATCGGGCGTGGACTGGGCCAGCGCTGACGACGCACCCGTCGCCACGAGGAGCGCCGCTCCCCAGCCCAAGCGCGAATTCCAACCAGACCGTGAACGGGCGAAACCGAGCAGTGATCGCATGAGAACTCCGAGTGGCTGCGGCGACCGCGAAGTCCCCGGCCGGGAGCGGTCAGCGTTGACCGACTCCCCGCCCGCGATCACTTCACGCCATAGATCTTGCGATCCTCGCCGCTTCGATTGTAAACAGCCATGCGGCCGTTCCCCTTCTCATCGGCTGAAATCCGCACCAGCTCCTTGCCATTGCCGTCGCGAAGTGCGATCGCTCCGGCCTTGGCCTCGGCGTCGACGCCGAGAACTGCGGCCGCCTTGCCGGCCTGATCGGTCATTTCGCAGCGCCCGCCGCCGCCGTTTCCTTCCAAGCTCAGGACGCGCCGGGTCGCTTCGATGATGCCCAGGGCATATCCCGTCGAACTGCCCTGCATGACGACGCCACGCTGCCCATCGGGGCTGTTCACCATGAAGCGGCCGGTGCTGGCCTCGCCGACCGTGGCCGTGACGACCGTTTCGCCTCCGGCATTGCGGACCTCCAGCGAGCCGCCGCCGCGCGGGGATGCCCCGGCGGTGACGAGCGGCTTCCCCTCGGCGGAATTGACCGTGAAGGAGCCGCCGCCGACGTCGGCACCGGCCGAGAAGGCGGAGCCGCCGCGGCTGTCACTCAGTTCGATCGCGCCGCCGCGCTCGGAGGACTTGAGTGAGGCGACCGGACGGGCGTTGCGGTCGGCGACGAGGGCCAGTCCGGCCCCGTCGACGGCGGAGAGTTCGGCGAGCGGGCGGCCGATCGCGTCGCAGGCTGCGATGCCGCCGCCGCGATCGTCGGCCTTGGCGATCACGCCGGGCTTGCCGAGATTGCCTTGGAGAAGAAGCTCGCCGCCCGTGCGCGACGCGGCGACGCGGCCCATGGTGCGGCCGGCGTCGTCATAGACCTCGAAGCGACCTCCGCCCTCGCCCGCGAACGCGCCGAGCGCGGTTTTGCCCTCGGCGTTCCAGACCGAGAGGTCGCCCCCGCGCGGCGTTGCGGCGATGCGGGCGACGTTGCTTCCCGCCGTTGACCAGAGATCAAGCCGCCCGCCGTCGGCCTCGACCGCGAAGAGTCCGACGACGCGGTTCTGGTCGTCGACGATCTCCAGCCGCTTGGTGCGAACGACGCTGAAGGCCTCGGGCATGCCCGCGGCCATGAGCGTCGCGACGCCGGCGACGCAGGCGAGCAGGGCACCGACGGTCCAGCGTCGCGAGCGACGGGCGGCGCGGCGAGCCTCGGCGAGTTCCCGCTCGAGCCGTTCGATGCGAGCTTCAACCGAAGGGGACGAGGGGGATGTGGTGGTGCAGGTCTGCATGGGAGTGGGGCAATCGGAACTGTCGGCGGCGCCGACTCGCGGGGTATGTGCAGGTGGGCGTTTCGCGCGGAGCCTTCGCATGCGGGGACACGCCGAGTCGGGCCGTGCGGACGCGGCGAAACCGTAGCATACGGTCGCTCGCTTCATCGATGCGCCGCTGACGGTGGTGGAGCCACCGCGGCCCATACGAGTGCCCGTCGATTGCGAAACGACTCGACAAGGAGATGCCAGTGGCCCGACGAACGACTCCGAAGGACCGAGGGAGCACGCCCGAACGCAGCGCTTCCCGATCGAATGCAGCCTCTCGCGCGGAAAGTCGGTCGACCGCTGGCGGCGCGGCGAGCGAGATTGCTGTCGGACTGATCGGCACGAAGTTCATGGGCCGGGCCCACGCCAACGCCTGGTCGCAGGCCGGACGCTTCTTCGACCTCCCGCAGCGGATTCGGCTCCAGTCGGTGGCCGGCCGCAACGCGGGCGAGACCGCCGCCTTCGCCGAGCGCTGGGGCTTCGCGGCCTCGACCGACCGTTGGCGTTCGCTGGTCGATGATCCGGCGATCCGGCTTGTGGACGTGCTGACCCCCAACCACCTCCACGCGGAGATGTCGATCGCGGCGCTCGAGGCGGGCAAGGACGTCGCCTGCGAGAAGCCGCTGGCCGGAACGCTTGAGGACGGGAAGGCGATGGCCAAGGCCGCCCGCGCCGCCGCGAAGCGCGGGCAGAGGACCTTCGTCTGGTTCAACTATCGTCGCTGTCCCGCCGTCGCGTTCGCCCGACAGATCATCGCCGAGGGGCGACTCGGGCGCATCTACCACGTGCGGGCGAGTTACCTCCAGGATTGGGGCAAGGCGAGCACGCCGCTCCTCTGGCGCTTTCAGGCCGATCAGGCCGGCTCCGGCGCCCACGGCGACCTGAACGCCCACATCATCGACATGGCCCGCTTCCTCACCGGCGATGAGATCAGCGAGGTCGTCGGCTCGATCGAGGAGACCTTCGTGAAGGAACGGGCGGTGATCGACGCGGCCGCGGGGGGCGCGATCGCGGGCAAGGGGGCGAAGACGACCAGGCGCACCGGGAAGTCGACCGTCGACGACGCCGTTCTCTTCCTCGCCCGCTTCGCCGGCGGCGCCGTCGCCAGCTTCGAGGCGACGCGGCTCGCCACCGGCAACCAGAACAGGAACCAGATCGAGATCAATGGCGAGAGGGGCTCGATCAAGTTCGACTTCGAGCGCATGAACGAACTGTTATGGTGGGACGACACGCTGCCGAGCGCTCTCCGCGGCTGGTCGCGGATCATGTGCACCAACGGCGGCGACCATCCCTATGCGAGCGCCTATTGGCCGGCGGCGCATCTCATCGGCTACGAGCACGGCTTCGTGAGCATGGCCGCGGACATCGTCCTGGCGATGGCCGGCAAGAAGCCGGTGGTGGCGCTGCCCGACTTCGACGACGCGCTGAAGACCCAGGCGGTCCTCGAGGCGGCGATCCGCTCGGCCCGGGAACGCCGGCCCGTGGCGCTGCGCGAGCTGTTGTAGGGGATTCAACACAGAGGCACAGAGGGCACAGAGGTGCACAGAGACGAGCAGGAGAAGGGGGCACGCGCTTCGGCATGAGTGCGAAGCCCCTTGGCCCCTCTACTCTGTGGCCCTCTGTGTCCTCTGTGCCTCTGTGTTGAAGTCTCGCCCCCTGCTATAACCCGCACCATGACGCCGTTTCTTGATGAACTCCGCTGGCGCGGGCTTTTGGCCCAGACCACGTCCGATGCGATTCCTGCGTACCTCGCCAGTGGGTCGCGCGTCGCCTATGCGGGGTTCGATCCGACCGCGGACAGTCTGACGATCGGCAACCTCATCCCGATGATGATGCTTGCCCACTTCCAGCGCTGCGGGCACAAGCCGATCGCGCTGATGGGCGGCGGCACGGGGCTGATTGGCGATCCAAGCGGCAAGAGCGCCGAGCGGCAGTTGCAGACCTTCGAACAGGTGCAGGCCAAAGTCGACGCGATCGGCAACGTCTTCGCCCGTGTCATGGACTTCTCGGGGCCCCGCGCGGCGGTCGTCCTCAACAACGCCGACTGGTTGCGGAAGCTGAGCTTCATCGACGTCCTGCGCGACGTCGGCAAGCACTTCTCGGTCAACATGATGATCCAGAAGGAGTCGGTCGCCGCCCGGCTCAACACCCGCGAACAGGGGATCTCCTACACCGAGTTCTCCTACATGATCCTGCAGGCGTATGACTTCCTGCATCTCCATCGCACCCACGGCTGCACGGTGCAGATGGGCGGCAGCGACCAGTTCGGCAACATCGTCGCGGGCATTGACCTGATTCGCCGATCGGGCGGCCGCGACGAGGAGGAGCAGGAGATCCTCGCCTGCGGCATCACCGCGCCGCTGGTGACCAAGGCCGACGGCGGCAAGATCGGCAAGACCGAGAGCGGCGCGATCTGGCTCAGCGCCCACCGCACCAGTCCCTACGCCTTCTACCAGTTCTGGCTGAACGCCAGCGACGCCGACGTCAAGAACTTCCTCCGCTGGTACACGTTCCTCACCCGCGAGGAGATCGAGGCCCTCGACCACGCGGTCGCGACGAATCCCGGCGCCCGCGAGGCCCAGCGCACGCTGGCCCGTGAGGTCGTCCGGATCCACCACGGTCCGACCGAGCTCGCGAAGGCCGAGGCCGCGGCGCAGGCGCTCTTCTCGGGCGACGTCCGCTCGCTCGAGCCGGCGATGCTCCGCGAGGTCTTCGCCGAGGTTCCGCGCTCGACGCATTCGATCACCGCGCTCGACGGCGAGGGGACGCCGCTTCTCGATCTCCTGCCCCAGACCTCGCTCGCGTCCAGCAAGCGCGAGGCGCGCGAGTTCCTCGCCAACGGCGCGGTGAGCGTCAACGGCGAGAAGGTCGGCCCCGAGCGACGGCTGACGAGGAGCGATCTGTTAGGTGACAGCCTCGCGCTCCTGCGGCGCGGCAAGAAGCAGTGGCACGCGACCGAGTGGCAGTGAGGCCGGCTGTCTGCGCAATTCGGGGCCTGAGTTCAACACAGAGGCACAGAGAACACAGAGGTTCACAGAGCAGCGATGCGAGGCAGGACGAGGACCTTTGACGGCACGCGGGCCTGACGTCCATCGCACGGCGGCGGGAGGTCGTGAGCGTTCTTCCTCGATCAAGCCCATTCGCCTGGCTGGCCGCATGACCGACGGCCTTTCCTGTCGCTCGCTTTCCCGATGCTCGCCTTCTCTGTGGCCCTCCGTGTTCTCTGTGCCTCTGTGTTGAGCCTGATTGAACGGCGCAGGGTCCGGGCCTCTCACCCGGCGCTCTTCGCCCGCTCGCGCACCGTGAGCCGGACCTCGGGCGAAGTCTCGGTCGACTCGCCGATGCGGAGGACGCTGACGCCCGGCGGCAGCATCCACATCTCGACCCGCTTGCGGGTGACGCGGCGGGCGAGGTCGTCGGCGGTGAGGTGCACGAAGGCGAAGGCCTTGATGCGTCCCTCCTCGAGCTGTCGGATCGTCGCCGCCGGTCCCGTGACCTCGACGTCGCGCAGGTATTCGTTGCCGGACTCGATCGACACCTGATAGCCGTCGAGGTCGAGCGGCGGACCCGCAAGCTGCACCGGCACGAGGCGCAGCAGCGTGCTCGCCGAGCGAGACTGCAGGGTGAAGGTCACCTTCGCGCGATCGGGGAGGATCCGCACCAGACGGGCCTGACCCTCGAGCGCCTCCGGCACGCGAAGGGCGACCTCGAGGACGTGGCGACGTCCCGGCTCCTGGGCGTTGGCCTGCGTGGTCGGCACGAACGCCTCGATCGAGGGATCCGAACCGAGACCGCTCACGAGCGCCTTCGGAAGCGTCACCTTGGCCATCGTCGGCGAGACCTCGGCCGCGCCGTTGAGCTGCACGCCGGGAATCACCGGCAGGATCTTCGCCTCGACCGTGATCGTCTCCATCACCTCGATCGAGGTCGATGCGGGCACGGCGCCGATGGCGACGACGCCGAGCGAGGTGAGCTCCTCGGAGCGATTGATGGCGCCGGCGATGTCGACGGTGTGCGGCCCGGGCGAGGCCGGCACCTCCGGCCGTCCGGTGCGCAGCGTGATCGTCTTGCCGCTCAGGCGATCGGCGGCCCGCTCGAGCTCGTGCCGCGCGCCCTGCACGTCGAGACTCACCGCGATCGGCTCGGCGGGGGTGACGATGGTCCGCTCCGCGTCCCCCGGCACGAAGAGGACTAACACTTCGACCGTCGAGGTCTCGCGCGTCTGCCCCGCGGCCCAGAGCCAGAGGAGAAGCGAGACGACGGTGACCACCGCGATGTTGGCCAGCATGGGACGAAGGCCGCTCATGCCGCGTTCTCCGACTTGAGGGTGGTCGAGGATGCCGCCGCCGCGTCCGCCGCCTCGCTCTCGAGGACGACCACGAGCTTCTCCTTCACCGCATCGCGGGCGATGGGCCCGGAGAGCTGGCCGCGATGGGCGATGCGGATCGAGCCGGTCTCCTCGCTCACGATGACGACGACGCAGTCGGTGTCGACGGTCGCGCCGAGTCCGGCGCGGTGTCGGGCGCCGAGTTGCGACGGGACCGAGCCCTCCTCGGCGAGGGGAAGCTGCATCCCGGCGCACCAGATCCGACCGCCGCGGATGACCGTCGCGAGATCGTGGAGCGGGTTGTTCGGCCAGAAGATGCTCTGGAGGAGCGGCGCGGTGAGCTTCGCGTCAAGCTCCGTGCCGCCCTCGGTGAGCGTTCCGAGCGGCACGCTCTTCTCGATGACGATGAGGGCGCCGAAGCGGCTGCGGCTGAGGACCTCGACGGCCTCGGCCACCTCGCCGGCCAGCGTGCTGGTCTGGCCGCGATTGCGGCCGAAGAGCCTGGTCTGTCCGAGCCGCGACATCGCCTGGCGGATCTCCGGCTGGAAGACGACGACGAGCGAGATGACCAGGAAGATCAGGACCTGGTCGGCGAGAAACCGAAGGCGACCGAAGGTGTCGGTGCCGCCGACCTGGGCGAGCACCCGGACCGCCAGGGCCACGAGTCCGACGACGAGGGCGAAGCCCTTGATCGCGCCGGCGCCGCGGGTGTTCCGCAGGAAGCGGACGATCATCCAGACGAAGATCCAGATGACGCCGATCTCCAGCGCCACTTCCCACGGGCTGTAGCCACGGAAAAGGCTCTGAAGGATGCTCGACATCGTTGGCGATGATACAGGCCGATCGCGCGTTCCGTCCCGTATCATCGGGTCCATGTCCCGACTCTCCGGCTCCTATGACCTCGGACGCGCCACCGGCGTCTGCGCAGCCACTGGCGACACGCTTGAACAGGGCGCCCCGTGCGTCATCGCATTGGCCGAGGTCGACGATCCGCAGACCGCGAACGCGGGCACGCCTTCGGGCCTCTTCCTCCGGCGGCTCGAGTACTCGTTGGCCGCATGGAACGGCGGGGCCAGGCCACGCGGGCTCTTCTGCTTCTGGCGCACGACCTGGACCGGCGGGCAGCAGCGCACGATGTTCGTCGACAACGAGACGCTCCTGGACCTCTTCCTGCGCCTCGAGTCGGACGAGCGACCGCAGCGGCAGGCCTTCCGTTTCGTCCTCACCCTCTTCCTCGTTCGCAAGAAGCTCCTTCGCGTCGTCGGCCAGCGGCGTGAGCCGATGCCCGAGCGCGGTGCCCACGACGGCACGGACGCCCCCTCCGACGCAAGCTCGTCGCCGCCCCGCGAGCGCGAGTACTGGCTCGTCGCCATGCGCGGCACCGAGCCGACGGCCCCGCCGATCGCGGTGCTCAATCCGCGGCTGAAGGACGAGGACATCGAGGAAATCGCAGGTCAGCTCAGCGAGATCATGTCGGGAGAGGTCGGCTGATGGACAGGCGTGCGGCCAGGACCATCGGACTCGGCGGGATGTGGGTCATCGCCAGCCTGGCGAGTGCTCTCGGCGGCTGCGCGACGGACCGTTCGGGCGAAGCGGGAAATCCCGGCGGCGATGGACCGTCGCCGGCCGTGGCTCCGCGCGAACCGGATGGCTCCGTCGAAGAGGGGACGCCACACACGGCGGCCCTGCCTCCAGCGCCCGCACCCGCTCCCTCGCCGGCCTATCTCACCGCCGTCGAGCGGCAGGCCCTGCGACTCCGCCGTCTTCAGTTCCTCGAGGCTCGCGGCACCGTCGAATTTCGTTGGCGCGACGAGAAGGGCAATCACTTTGAACAGGGCGACATCGACCTGTACCTGATTCTCCCCAACAAGACCGGCTTCAACATCTCGAAGCTCGGGGAGCGATTCGCGTGGATCGGCTCTGACGCGGAGCAGTGGTGGATCTTCCTCCTGAAGGAGAAGCCGACCTCGGTCCTGGTGCAGACATGGGCCGAATCGACCGAGTCGATTTGGGGCGAGGGCATGTCGGTCGTCTCGCCGAAGGCGCTCCTGCAGTTGGCCGGTTTCTCGCCCCTGCCCGACGCGAGTAGGGTGACGGTCGTTGAGGACGCAGCCGCCAAGACGATCGTGGTCGAGACGAAGAGCCACCCCGACGCGAATGCCGACGCCAATGCCGACGCCAATGTCGACGGCGCTGCAGAACCTCGCCTCCGCTGGACGCTCGAGGCCTCGAGCGCCTTTCCGACCAAGGTCGAGGTACTCGACGGCGCGGGGAGCGTGATTGCCACCGGCGTGCTCGAGAACTACGTCTCCGCGGCGCTTGAGGGAGTGCCGCCGGGGGACTTTCCGTGGGTGCCCCGTCAGATCACGATTCGTCGGGCCGACGGTGGCGGCGAGCTGAAGATCTCGCTCGAGCGGCAGAGCGCCAGCGGCGAACGGCTTCAGCCTCGCTACTTCGACTTCAGCGAGCTGCGCCGGGCCTTCCATCCCGACGAGATCTATACCCGGGTCACCCCGCAGCCGGTCCATCCCTCGTCCGATGCGACGGGAACGCGACCGTGAGCCCGCGCCGATTCGGGTTGATGATGGTGGCGCTTGCGGCGCTGGGGATGGCCCTCGCTTCCGCTGCCCGCGCCGAGCACACGCCGCCCCTTCTCGTGGCGACGGCGCCGGCGGGGGGTGATCGGATCGGTACCGAACATCTCTGGATCCTGCTCTGGCAACCGAAGGGCACGACGGGGGGACGGTCGTCGAGCGGCTTCGGGTCTGGTTCATCGTCTGGCCCATCCAGCGGCCCATTGGGCGGCCCGTCCAGCGGGGGATCCGATTTCGCCGCGAAGCTCCTCCACTCGCCGCCGGAAAACCCCGGGGCCATTCGGGTGGTCGCGGAGCACGCCGTCATGCCGATCGCCATGACCGCGTATGCCGACCGGGTCTGGCTGGTGCTGCCGCCGACCTCCTCCTTTCCGAACTCGCGCGATGTCGTGATGCACCGGATCGAGTGGAACCTCGCCACCAAGCAGAGTTTCGCTCAGCCTGCGGCGGGGCTTCTCCTGCCGAGCCTCCCCAGTGACGGTGACCTGGTCGGCTTCGCGGCCGATGCCCATGGCGTATGGGCCCTCATTCCCGCCTCGCCCGCAGCCCAGCGCGGCGTCCAGCGCGAAGGGGCGAGCGAGGCCGGGCGGCGCGAGGCGAACCTTTATTACCTCAGCCATGAGATGCGGAGCGGCGCCTGGCAGCAGGTCGATCTGCCGCGCGAACTGGTCCTGGCCGACGGGTTGGCCCGAGGTCCGCAGGGGGTCGCGGTGCTCGCGCCGATCGGCGGGCGGGAGCGATCGGACGCCGGCAGGCCCGACGCGGCGCGATCCGAGGCGGGCACGCGCATCGGTCTGCCGACGCTGACCGGCGGATTGGTCGGGGATCGGCTCAGTGCGGTCTGGCAGCTCGATGAGGTCTCCGTGCCGCGCCGTTCGGGCGGTCACATGGTGCAGTGGATGGACGCCGGCGGCCGCTGGGCCTTCGTCGAGCGCCGCTCGGATGCGCCGCGCACCGTCGACCTTCGATATTGGCTCGATGGTCGGATCCTCCCGTGGACGAACATCTCCTTCGACCAGGAGGGATGGGCGGTCAGCGCCGCCGGCGCCGGGGCCGTCGCCATCCAACTCCGCGAGTCGCAGGCCTCCCGGGACGGCAAGCAATTGCCGGCCGTCGAGCGGGCCCACATCGGTACGAGCGTTGACGGCCAGGACCCGCCCTTCGTGCGGCTCACCCCGCCGGGCTTCGGCGCCGCGGCGTGGATCCACGTGCCGCTCCTCATGATGATGGCGATGGGCGCGCTCATGATCTTCGCCTTCGTCCGGGTCATCGCCGCCCCGGAGGAGGCCCGCGAGCCGCTCGACGTGCCGGCCCTCGCACTCCACCGACGCGTTGGCGCCTTGGCGATCGATCTCGTTCCGCCGGCGGTCGTGGTCATGCTCCTCATGCGGGTGACGCCGGCCGAACTCCTGCAGCTTCCCTCCTGGACCGTGGATCTCCCGCGGTCGCTGCCGGCGATCCTCGTGATCGCGGGGCTCTGCATCCACACCGCCATCGCCGAATGGATCAGCGGGACGACGCTCGGCAAGCGACTGGCCGGCGCGGTGGTGGTGAGCGCCGACGGATCGCCCCCTCGGCTCTTCCAGGTCCTTCTCCGGAGCGCGTTCAAGGCCCTGGTCCTCGCCGCTCCCATCCTCTCGGTCTTCATGCTCTTCCAGCGCGACCGGCGGGGGATTGGGGACATCGCCTCCGGCACAGTGGTCATCGACACCCACCCGGCGTCCGGCGAGCCGCTCGAACACGACGAGTAGCCTCTCCCGCCCATTCGGCGACATCGGAGAACGAAAGCGACCGAGAGCGCATTGTCGGCGCGGCCCAGTCGCTTCGGCTCGCCCGATGGGGTCTTTGAGGACCTCGCATCGCGTCGGGCTGGGAGCATCGGGCTGGGGCCGTCGGGCTGGGGCGTCGGCGGCAACGACCGGTATCGCGCAAGAAGCACCCCGACAGTCAAGCGGTTTCGGCCCGTCGGCCGATACTCGCTGTGCCTGCGTCGGGCGCCCGCGTGTGCGGTCGCCTGCCGTCGGCTGCAATCCACATTGGCAGCGAAGGATTCGCTGCTGATCGTCGCGCTCGACACCGCCTCGCGCGGGCCTCGAACGCCATGAGCGGATCTCATGTCAGACGGTCCCACCTCAACCTCAGCCCCTCCGTCGGGCGGCTCCAAGCCACCCACCGTCACGGCCCCCGAAGCGGCCCGTGGAGCGGGTACGCGCGGCGCGGCCGAGACCTCGACGCTGGGGATCGACGCAAACGGACCGCTCCGCTGGCGCGAGCTCTGGCAGGTGCCGACGCTCATCGTCGCCCTGACCTTGGTTGGCGGCGGCGTCTTCTACATCCTGAATCTCCCGCGCGACAACGACTTCGGCGGTGCGCTTGACCAGGTCGACGCACTGCTCGCCGACGGCAAGACCGAGCCGGCGAAGAAGATCCTCTACGACACCATCGCCCCGAAGCTCGATGCCGCCTCGCCGCTCGAGCAGGCCCGCTTCGAGGCGACCGCGGCGGATTGGCTCGCGGCTGCCCGTTCCGAGATCGGCAGCGGCGCGGCGGAGAACGACAAGCAGATCGTCGAGCGCTATGAAAAGGCCGAGAAGGCCGGCTATGAGCTCGATCGCGAGCGGCTTCTTCGCTGGGCCGCGGCGCTGGTGCGCATCGGCCGCTCCGAGGAGGCGATGCAGAAGGTCAGTCTCGTCGGGGCCGAGGGCGATGACCTCGACGCCCTCCGCGCGCACGTGCGCCGCATGGTGATGGAACAGGCCTGGACCCAGGCGACCAAGGACGAGAAGCCCGACTGGGAAGCGCTGCTCGCCGGACTCGGTCCGTTCCGCGCCGACGCATCGACCACCATCGCCGACGAGGCGTGGGCCGCGGCGCGGCAGGCCGAAGCCCGCCTCGCCCTCGATCGGCCGCGCGAGGCGGCGGACCGACTGCTCCTCGACCTACGGCGCATCGAGAGCGCCCCGGAAGTCAATCGCGGCGTCGTCCCGGCCGAGACCTACGCGGAGCTCACCTCGCTCCTCGGTCGAGCCTACGCGGCGCTCGGCGAGCCGGAGGTCGCGAAGGAAACGCTCGAGCGGGCCGTCTCGCTCTCGGAAGACAAGTCGATTGCGAAGGGCGAGGCGAATCTCCTGCTCGGACAGCTCGCCCTCCAGCGCGGCGACCTCGACGATGCGGAGCAGCGCTTCGAGAGCGTGCTCGCCGACTATCCCGGTGAGGCGTGCTACGTGCCGGCGTTGCTCGGTCGGGCCGAGACCAGCGCCGCTCGCGGCGACCACGCCGAAGCGCTTGAGGCCTATCGCACCGTGCGCGACGCGGTGAACACCAAGGCCACGCGACGGGTCACCGCGCAGGAGACGATCGGCAGCCTTGCCGATCGCCACGATGCGCTGCTCGTCGCCGGCGAGCTCGAGCGGGCCCTCGACTACGCCAAGCTGGCCGTCGACTTCAAGCCGGGCATGGCCCCGACCGCCGACCTCATCCTGCGCATCGCGACGACTTCGCGGGCCCTGGCCGACCAGCTCAGTCAGGGAGCCGACGCCCACGATCCCGAGTACCGGGCCCGCGCCGCCCGACTCCTCCGCACCGCCGGCGAGAACTTCCTTCGCCATGCGGCCCACGAGCAGACGGTCGTCGAAAGTCCGGAAGGCTGGACCGAATCGACCTGGCTCGCCGCCGACTGCTACGAGCGGGCCGGCTGGACCGAGGATGCCCTGCAGATCTTCCGACAGTTCGTCGACTCGCGGCCCGCCGGTGACCTGCGCCGCGCCGAGGCGATCTATCGGATCGCCTGCCTTCTTCATGCCGAGGGCAACGTGAGCGAGGCGGCGGGCGAGTACTCGCGGCTCATCGAGGAGTTCCCGGAGAGCCCGCTGGCCGCCCGTTCGACGGTGCCGCTGGCCCGTTGCCTCGAGGCCACCGGCCGGCGCAGCGACGCGATCGCCCGCCTGCGCCAGACGATCGAGGGGCGCACCGGACTCAAGCCCGAGGCGCCGGAGTACCGCGATGCGATGCTTGAGCTCGCGCGCCTGGTCATCGCCGACGGCGATCTCTCCTCGGCGGCGGCGCTGCTCGACGAGGCCCTTCGTCGCTATCCCGACGATCCGACCGTCCCCGAGACGCGCTTCCAGCTCGGCGAGTGTCGGCGCGGCCTCTCCCGCGATGCTGCCCGTCAGCTCGCCGACGGTTCGCTCTCGCCCTCGCAGCGCGACTCGATCGACACCCAGCGCATCAGCGACCTCGAGGCGGCGCGGGCCGAGTTCGAGCGCGTCGTCGCCGCCCTCGATCCGCGCACGACCGGCAACGGCGCGGGTCGCGACGAGTCGAAGCTCGATCCGCTGGAGCGAGACGCCCTCCGTCTTGCCCACCTCTATCGCGCCGACTGCCTCTTCGACCTCGGCCGCTATCAGGAGGCGATCGACCTCTACGAGATCGCCGAGCGCCGCTACAGCGACTCCGCCGTCTCGATGGTCGCCCTCATCCAGATCGTGAACGCCTGGCATGAGCTCGGCGACGCCGATCGGGCCGCGACCGCGCACCGCCGGGCCGAGATCCGGCTCACCCAGTTGCCCGACTCGGCCTTCCTCGAGCAGGGTTCGATCTTCAGTCGCGACGCCTGGGAGCGTTGGTTGCGCAACGCCCCGCCCGGCGCGAAGCTCGCCGCCGGCACGCCAAGCCGGGCCGGCGCGAGCGATCGGGAGACGAGCGAATGACGCTGCCCCGACCGACTCCCTCCACTCCACCCTCACGGCAGACGGAGCCCACCATGGTCTCGACCTCCAACGCGGGATTCTCGACGGGAAGCGACGACGGCACCTGGGCGGCGCGGATGCGCGGCGTCCTCGATGATCGCGTTGCGCTCCTTGCGGAGCTGCATGCCGCAAGCGCTCGCCAGGAGGAGGTCATCGCCGAGCGCGATGCGGTGGCGCTCCTGGAACTCCTCACCGCGCGGCAGAAGGTCGTCGATCGCTTTCTTGCCGGCCAATCGGAACTGCTGGCGTTGACCGAGCAGTTCGAGACGCAGGTCAGCTCACTCGCCCAGGGCGAGGCCGATGAGTTGCGGGGTCGTCTCCGCTCGCTCTCCGAAGGGCTCCATCAGGTGACCTCGCGCGACGAGGCCGCCCAGACGCTCCTTCGGCAAGCCCGCGAGGAGACCCGCGCCGAACTCATGCGCACCCACACCGTCTCCGGCGCCCGTGCCGCGTACGCCTCGGGGACGAACCGTCCCGCCGACGACTCCAACCGCTTCGCCGACCGGAGGGCCTGAACCCGTGAGTGCAGTCAGCGCGGCCAATCTCGCGACGACGCTCCCCTCGGCCCCGACGGCCATCGAGCCGAGCGCCAGCCACGTCGAGCCGAAGCTCGCCCGGCCGGGCATCGCCGCCGATGAGCTTGCCGACCTGGTCCGTTCCTTCACCGAGGTGACCGAGCGGCTGCAGACCACGCACACCGCGCTCCAGTCGCAGGTCGGGCAGTTGCAGGCGGAGCTGGCCGAGGCCAACGAGCAGCTTCAGCGATCGCGCGAGCTCGCGGCGCTGGGCGAGATGGCCGCGGGCATCGCCCACGAGATCCGCAATCCGCTGGGCTCGATCGCCCTCGACGTCGAGATGCTCCGCGAGGACTTCGAGGCCGTGGCGGCGCCCAACGAGCAGGCCCGCATCTGCGACCGGATCCTTCGGGCCGTCGAGCGGCTCGACCACATCGTCGGCGACGTGCTTCGCTTCGCCCGCGATCTCAAGGTGCAGCCGGTCGAGTGCGACGCCTCCGAGATTCTCGACATCGCCATTGCCGCGTGCGACGCCCCGATCCGCCGCGGAAGCGTGACGGTCGAGCGCTGCGGCGACGCAGAGGGAGCGGTCACCGTCGATCGCCACCTCATCGCCCAGGCCCTGACCAACCTCGTTCGCAACGCTGTCGAGGCGATGGCCGAGGCCAGCGGCTCGGAGCGAACGCTTCGCGTGAGCTCGCGGCGGACGCGCAAGGCGCTCCCCGACGGGCGGCGCGCCGAGCATGTCGTCTTTCGGATTGAGGACACCGGCCCGGGCGTTCCCGACGAGCTCGTCGAACGGATCTTTCATCCGTTCTTCACGACTCGCTCGGAAGGCACGGGCCTCGGACTCGCGATCGTGCATCGCATCATCGATGCCCATGGAGGCTCGATCGCGGTGCACAACATCCCGCCGAGTGCCGGACGGGCCTCGGGAATGGCCGGGGGAATGGTCGGAGGAGTGGCGGGGGGCGCGGGCTTCGCGGGGGCGCGATTCGAGATCGCGCTGCCGGTGAAGGCCACGCTCCGCGCCTCGTCACGACGAACGGGCACGGCGCCGGGAAAGCGGCAGGCGGAGGATCGGCGAGACGGGGGCGACGGACTGAACGAAGCGGTACGACGCCGCATCGGTCCGCTCGCGAGCTAGGACACCACGGGAGGCGATGGAGTACGTCATGGCACGAGTGCTTGTAGTGGACGACAAGGAAATGATGCGGGATAGCGTGGCGACGACGCTGGCGCGGCGAAGCCACACGGCCATCGCCTGTCCCAGCGCGAAGGCGGCGCTCGAGCGATTGCGCGAGCGGGCCCCGGATCTCATCGTGACGGACCTCCAGATGCCGGACATGAACGGCCTCGAGCTCCTTCAGGAGATTCGCAAGCACGACGAGCAGCTCCCGGTCATCGTGATGACGGCCTTCGGCACCGTCGAGACCGCCGTGCAGGCGATGAAGCTCGGCGCCTTCGACTACGTCACCAAGCCCTTCACGGGCGACGAGCTCGCCCTCACCGTCGAGCGGGCCCTTGAACATGGCCGGCTGCTGCGCGAGAACCAGATCCTGCGGGCCGCGGCGAGCCCCAACGGCAAGCCCGCCTCGATCGAGATGGTCGGCTCGAGCGACGCGATGCGGGTCCTGCGCGAGCAGCTCAAGCGCATTGCCGACAGCCATGGGACCGTCCTCATCAACGGCGAGAGCGGCACCGGCAAGGAAGTCGCGGCCCGGCTCGTGCACGCCATGAGTCCGCGGGCCAACGCACCATTCCTGGCCCTCAACTGCGCGGCCCTCTCCGCGAACCTCCTCGAGAGCGAACTCTTCGGCCACGAGAAGGGGGCCTTCACCGGCGCCGACCGGCTCCGCAAGGGGCGCTTCGAGCTTGCCGAGGGAGGGACGCTTCTCCTGGACGAGATCAGCGAGATTCCGCCGGAGCTTCAGGCCAAGCTGCTGCGGGTGCTGCAGGAGCGGGCCTTCGAGCGCGTGGGCAGCTCGTCGAGCCGGCTGGCCGACGTGCGGGTCATCGCCACGAGCAACCGCGATCTCACCGCCGAAGTCGACAAGGGCCGTTTCCGCGGCGACCTCTTCTTCCGCCTCAACGTGCTGCCGGTGACGATGCCGGCCCTCCGTGACCACATCGAGGACGTGCCCGAACTGGCCCGGCACTTCCTCGGCCAGGTCGCCGGTCGCGAGGGCAAGCGCATGCGGAGCTTCAGCCCCGACGCGGTGACGCTCCTGCAGACCTACTCCTGGCCGGGCAACGTGCGCGAACTCCAGAACATCTGCGAGCGGGCGGCGGTGCTGGCCATGGGCGAAACGATCGAGGCATCGCTCATCCGACCGTGGCTCATGGGCGCGGCGGCGATGGCAGCCGTGACGCCGACCGCGACCGGGGGAGGCATCACCGTTCACATTGGGGGCCACATCGGTGCCCACACGCCGAACTCGGTGGCGGCGGGTGTCGCTGCCGCGGCCGCCGGGGCTCGCGTTCCGCGCATCGCCTGCGACGGCGAGGTGACGCTCGAAGAGATCGAGCGCGAGGCGATCCTCGCCACGCTCGAGCGCAACCGCGGCCATCGCGTCCGCAGCGCCAAGGACCTCGGCATTGGCGTTCGCACCCTCGGGCTCAAGCTGAAGAAGTGGAAGGAAGAGTCGCGCATCCCGCTCGAGATCTGAACGGCGGGAGCGGCGTCTGGCGCAACTTTGAGGGCGAGCGCAATGTTCGAACGTCTTTCCACCGGCAGTAACTTCGGGGCGCTGGAGCGGGCCATGCAGTTCGCTTCCGCGCGCCAGCAGGTGATCGCCAACAACATCGCCAACTGGGAGACCCCCGGATTCCGGCCCGCCGATGTTGACGTCAAGGCCTTTCAGGGGACCTTGGCCGAGGCGATCGAGGCCGAACAAGCTCGCCTCTCGGAAGGACTTACGGGCGAAGGCAACACCGACGTTGACGGGGGACTGCGGATCGGCGAGTCGCAGCAATGGAAGATCGGTCCCATGGGGATGGAACTCACCCCAGAGCCACTTTCCGACAGCCTGATGGGTCACGACGGAAACGACCGCAGTGTGGAACGGATTCTGCAATCGCTGACGGAGAACCTCCAGATGTTCCGGTTCGCCGCCACCATGATGCGTCGTCAGTTCCAGTCGATTGACGCCGCGATCCGCGAACGCCTCTGACGAAACGGCGCTTCGATCGACGACGACCCCGCGACCAACGCACCCGCCAGCACCAACGCACACGCCGGCACCAACGCATGAACGGCTCCCTCGACATCTCCACCTCGGCCCTTGCCGCCAACCGCGTTCGGCTGGACGCCATCGCAGCGAACATGGCCGCGGCGCAGGTCGGCGGGAACCCCAACGGACCGACAAAGCCGCCGAGCATCCGCGAGGTGCTCTTCGCGGTCGGCGATCCCGAGTCCGGTGCTGAGGAGGGGGTCCACGTCGCGGACATTCGCCAGATCCAGAGTTGGGTCCCGCGATACGAGCCCAACAGCAGCCTCGCGGACGCGAAGGGGAATGTCTGGTATCCCGACGTGAACCCGGTCGAGCAGCAGGCCAACATGATGCTCGCCGCCCGAAGTTATGAGGCGAATATCGCAGCCATCGAGGCCCAGAAGTCGATGACCTCGATGGCCCTGGAGATGCTCGCCTGACGCGCCCGCCCGATTGAGTCCTCCGCGCGCCCGCTTTGCCGGGCTGCCGCTCGCGACCCCAGCTTTCAGAACACCCCATGGACCCCCTCGGCATCGTCAACCAGATCAACCGCGTCGCACCGACGACGGCGCAGCCCGGCGGAGTCCGGAACGCGCCCGCCGGCGGCGCCGAGTTCCGCGAGGAACTGATGCGGCAGATCGGCGAGGTCAACAAGCTGCAGCAGGAAGCCTCCGGCGCGACGCAGGACGTCCTCACCGGCAAGCGGAACGACGTTGAGGCGGTGGTGCTCGCGACGCAGAAGGCGGATTCGGCGTTCAAGATGCTCTTGGCCGTCCGCAACAAGGTCATGGACGCTTACGACGAGGTGAAGCAGATGCGAGTCTGATGGCTTCGCCCGCGCTGTGGAGGCGCGCGTGGGGTCGGACGGGATGGCGGCACATCTTGGAGGGAAGAAAGCCGAAAGGGACCGTTGGGCGGACGACCGCGTCGTCAGGAGGATGACGCACGACCGCATACACCAATCGCCCACTGACGCGATGTTCTTCGCGTGTCCGTGGGCCGCAGGCATGGAGGCCGGCGCGTGCAGGGACTTCGGCAACAGTTTGAGACCATCAAGGCCCGGATCGCGGCGCTGGACACCACCGCGAAGCTCCTGGTCGGCTCGCTCCTCGTCGTGCTGGCGATGGGGCTTTTCCTCGTTGCCCAGTACGCGGGAACGCAGGACCTCGTGCCGTTGCCCGCGACGACCGCGGCAAAGACCGAAGTCCTGAAGTTCCTCGCCGACCGCGGCGTCGCCCACGAGGAGAAGGGCGATCAGATCCTGGTGCCGCCCGATCAGCGGAACGCCCTCGTCAGCCAACTCACCGAGCAGGGCGTCGGCGGCTCGAACGCCATCGACTTCAACGCCCTCCTCGCCATGGAGACGCCCTTCGACACCGCCCGCCAGAGCGAGCAGCGTCGTCAGACCGCATTGCAGAACGTGCTGGCCCGCACGATCGCCGGCTTCCGCGGGGTGAAGGCCGCGACGGTGGTGATCTCGGCCCGGCCCAATCCCGGCGTCGGCGCCAACTCGCCGGTGCAGAGCGCGATGGTGCACGTCACCATGAAGTCCAACGAGACGCTGACCCAGTCGCAGGTCGACGCGATCGCCTCGACGGTCGCGGGAAGCCAGGCCGGACTGAAGGCCGAGAACGTCTCGATCTCCGACGGCGAGCGGCAACTGAAGTCCCGCTCGGGACGCGATCACCTGGCGGGCGAGAACCTCGAACATCAGCAGAAGGTCGCCGAGGCCGTTCGCGAGCGCGTGATGGCCCTCCTCTCGAACATCCCCGGCGTCGTCGTCTCCGTGAATCCGCAGGTCGTGACCAAGACCGTGCAGGAGACCGAGACCAAGTACAGCGAGGGCGTGAGCACGCCCGTCTCCGACTCGCGGGTCGAGTCCTCAAGCAAGAACGGCTCGCAGGCCGGCGCCCCCGGCGTCGCGACCAACGTCGGCATGGCCGTCGCTCCGCCGGCCAACACCGGCAACGCCACGACGAGCGAGAAGTCCGACACCAAGTTCGAGGCCCGAATCCCCGGCACCCAGCGCAGCCAGTTCGATCCGACCGGCTATCCGCTGAAGATCGACGTCAGCGTGGCCATTCCGTGGAGCTACTTCCGCCGCGTCTGGGACGTCCGCAACGCCAAGCCCGCCGCACCGGGCGCGGCCCCCGCGCCGACCGCCGAGCCCGACGAGGCGGCGCTGGCGGCGATTCGCGACGAGGAGATCGCCCGCTTCAAGAAGGCGATCGAGCCGCAGATCGCCACCGACGCGATCGAGAACTCGAAGAAGGGGACCGTCGAGGTCACCTGGTTCTACGACTTCGACGGCGTCTACTCGAGCAGCAATGCCAGCATCGGCGGCGGCGCCGCAGCGGTCATCGACGCCATCTCGCCCGGCATGTCGATCGGCGGCATGGTGAAGACCATCGCCCTCGGCGCGCTTGCCGTGCTCGCCTTGGGCATGATGCTCTCGATGGTGAAGAAGGCCAGCGACAAGCCCGAGCTGCCCTCGGCCGAGGAGCTCTCCGGCGTTCCGCCGGCCCTGGAGACCGACGAGGCCGACATCGTCGGCGAGGCCGACGAGTCGGCGCCGGCGCTCGAGGGCGTCGAGCTGGATGACGAGAGTCTGCGCCGCGAGCAGATGCTCGCCCAGATCAACGGACTTGTGAAGCGCGACCCGATTGAGGCAGCCGGGCTCCTCAGGCGGTGGATGCGCGAGTCCGAGGCCTGACTTCCTACGAGCAACGATCGAGACGACCATCCATGCGTTTCATGAAGAAGCTTCCGGGCACGATCGCGGAACTCGACGGCGTCGAGAAGTGCGCGATCCTCCTGCTGGCGCTCGAGCCCGAGGCCGCCGGAAACATGCTCAAGCAGTTGCCGACCGAGGCGGTCGAGGAGGTCACCCGCAAGCTGGCGTCGCTGGGCGACGTCTCGAAGTCGCTCGCCGAGCAGGTCATTCGCGAGTTCTACCAGCTCACGATGGCCCAGAACTACGTCAAGGAGGGCGGCCTCGAGTACGCCAAGGAACTCCTCAAGAACTCGCTTGACCCGAAGATCGCCGACAAGGTCATCCAGCAGATCCAGACCCAGGTCCAGAAGTCGCCCTTCTCCTTCCTGCAGCGGGCCGAGAGCGAGAACCTCCTCACCTTCATCCAGGACGAGCACCCGCAGACGATCGCCCTGATCGTCTCGCATCTCCCGCACCACAAGGCGAGCGAGATCCTGAAGGGCCTGCCCGCGGCGAAGCAGATCGAGGTGGTCCGCCGCATCGCCAACATGGAGCAGACCAACCCCGAGGTGGTGCGCGAGGTCGAGCTCGGCCTCGAGAGCCGCCTCTCGAACCTGCTCATGCACTCGATGGACAAGGTCGGCGGCGTCCAGACGGTCGCCGAGATCCTGAATCTCTGCGACCGGGCGACCGAGCGCTCGATCATGGAGGGCGTCGAGAGCGAGGACCCCGATCTCGTCGAGCACATCCGCCGCCTCATGTTCGTCTTCGAGGACATCAACATGGTCGACGGCAAGGGCATCCAGGCGGTGCTCAAGGAAGTCGACAACAGCGAGCTGTGCCTGGCCCTCAAGACGGCGAGCGAGGACCTCAAGAACAAGATCTTCTCCAACATGTCCAGCCGCGCCGCGGAGCTCATCAAGGAGGACATGCAGTTCATGGGACCGGTGAAGGTCTCCGACGTCGAGGCAGCGCAGCAGCGCATCGTCGACATCGTGCGGCGGCTCGAGGATGCGGGCGAAATCGTCATCGCCGGCCGTGGTGGACAGAACGACCTGATCGTGTGAGGTGACGCCGGATGACCCTCGTGAAGGCACATGCCGCGGCGCGTCACCTTGGGGGCGCGGTCAGCTACGACCTCGCCGACTTCAAGGCGGAGGCGGCGCGGATCCTCGCCGCCGCGAAGGTCGAGTCCGAGCGGCTGGTGCGCGAGGCCCGCAACGAGTCGCAGCGGATTCGCACCGAGGCGGCCGACAAGGGACGCATCGAGGGCATGGCGTCGAGCCGCGAGGAGGGCTTCGCCCTGGGCAAGTCCGAGGGCGAGGCGATCGGTCGGCGCGAGGCGCAGGCGTCCTACGCCGAGCGGCTCGGAGTCCTCTCCGATCACTGGTCGGAGTCGCTGCAGCTCTGGGAGGTCAGCCGCGACGCGCTGATGCGCGAGGCGCGAAAGGGCGTTCTCCAGCTTGCGATCGGCATCGCCTCGCGTGTCGTCCAGCGGATGATCCGGGCCGACCCGGACATCGCCCTCGGCCAACTCGAGATGGCCCTCGAACTGCTCGGCAAGACGACGGCGGTCTCCGTCTCCTGCTCGGTCGAGGACCGCGAGCTCCTCGAGGCGAATCTTCCGATGGTCCTGGAGCGCCTCGGCGCGACGCTCGACGTCACCTTCGCCGCCGATCCGCAGATCTCGCGGGGCGGCGTGGTGGTGCGGGTCGCCGAGGGGGGCGTGGACGCGACGATCGAGACGCAGATGGACCGCATCGCCGAGGCCCTGCTGCCGGCGGCGCCGGGCGGCCATGAGGCGAAGTCGCGGGGCGGCGCATGAGCGTGGTCGAACGGGCCATCCGCACGCTCGGTTCGCTCGAGTCGCGGCTCATCGTCGGTTCGGTGCATGCGATCCGCGGCCTGACCATCGTGGTCGACCGGCTGCGGGTGCCGGTCGGCTCCCTGGTCGAGATCGAGACCGCGATGGGCACGACCATGGGCGAAGTCATCGGCTTTGACGGACCGCGCTCGCTGGCCATGCTCTTCGCCTCGTCGGCCGGCGTCTCGCCCGGCGCGCCGGTGCGGGCCAAGAGCCTCACGGCGACGGTGGCGGTGGGGCAGAGCTGGCTTGGCCGCGTGCTTGATGCCCTTGGCCGACCGATCGACAACGGTCCGCCGATCGACGACCTCGAGAACTGCCCGCTCGATCCGCCGACGATGAACCCGCTCCGGCGCGGCATCATCCGCGACCCGCTTCCGACCGGCGTGCGGGCGATCGACGGATTGCTCACCGTCGGTCGCGGCCAGCGCTTGGGCATCTTCGCCGGACCGGGCGTCGGCAAGAGCACGCTTCTGGCGAGCATCGCCAAGGGCACCGCCGCCGATGTCGTCGTCATTGGCCTCGTCGGCGAGCGCGGCCGTGAAGTGAAGGAGTTCCTCGAGCACACGCTCGGCGTCGAGGGCATGCGACGGGCCTGCGTGGTGGCCGCGACCGGCGACGACAGTCCGCTCCTTCGCGTGCGGGCCGCGTCGGTCGCCGTCGCCGCCGCCGAGTACTTCCGCGATCAGGGCAAGCACGTCCTCCTCATGATCGATTCGATCACCCGCCTCGCCCAAGCGCAGCGCCAGATCGGACTGGCCGCGGGCGAGCAGCCGGCGACGAAGGGCTTTACCCCCAGCGTCTTCGCGCTCCTGCCGCGGCTGCTCGAGCGGGCCGGGCCGATGGAGCCGACCACGTCCCTCGGCGGTTCGATCACCGGGTTCTACAGCGTGCTCGTCGAGGGCGACGATCTCACCGAGCCGATCGCGGACGCGGTGAAGGGCATCCTCGACGGACACTTCGTCCTCTCCCGAAAGCTCGCCTCGCGCGGCCACTATCCGGCGCTCGATGTCCTCGACTCGATTTCCCGCGTCGCCGAGAACATCACCGACCCCAACCATCGCGCGGCGCGGCGCGAGATGATCCGGCTGCTCGCCGCCTATCGCGACAGCGAGGAGCTCATCAACATCGGGGCCTATGCCCGCGGCTCGAACGTCGACGTCGACACGGCCATCGCCCTTCGGCCGCAGATGCTCGGCTACCTCCAGCAGGACCGCGAGGACATCACCGAGTATCCGCGGGCGCTGCGCTCGCTCATCGAGATCGGCATCGCCGCCGACGCCGCCCGGCAGCGCGGCGCGGCCCAGCGCCAGGCGCCGCAGCCCGCCGCGGCCCCCCAGCGAAGCGAGCAGCGGAATGGACAACCGATGCCACCGGCCGCTGGGCCGCGGAAGGCTGGCTAATCCATGGCCCCGTTCCGCTTCCCGCTCGATCCGCTGCTTGAGATGCGCCGCCGCGAGGAGGAGACGCGCACGCTCGAGCTGGGACGGCTCGAGAGCCAACGGCGTTCGCTCGAGGACGCGCTCCGGGCCCGACAGGGGGAGCTCAGCGCCGGCAAGCAGTCGCTGCGGAACGGGCTCGTCGGCATGATCGATCCCGCAATGCTTCGCCAGCAGGCAGCGGCCACGATGAGCGTCGACCAGCTCGCCCGACGGACCGTCCTCGAACTCGCCGGGCTTTCCCAGCGCATGGAGGCCGCGCGGCTGCGGCTGGTCGAGGCCGCCCAGCGGCGGCGGGCCGTCGAGATCCTGCGGGAGCGGCGGCTCGAGGAGTGGAACCACGAGAGGGACCGCAAGGAGACGGCGTTTCTGGACGATCTTGCCAACATCGCTGCCTTCCGCCGCCACCTCGAGGAGACCGAGGCGGCCCGCTTGGCCGCTGACGCTGGAGCGCACGGGTCATGAAGAAGCTCTGGAATCTCATCAGCATCATCGCCCTCGTCAACCTCCTCGCCGTCGTCGGCTTCGGCGGATGGCTGTGGAGCAGCGGCCGCATGGACAAGGAGAAGCTGAAGGCCCTTCTTGCCGAGCCCGAGCCGCCCGTCGACCCGAACGCGAAGTCCGGAGCGCCGGCGCCGGAGCCGGAAGGCGATCTCACGCCGACCTCGATGAAGATCGACGCCGGCGAGCGGCAGTTGCGCAAGGAGGCGATGGGCATGCGTCGCCTGCGCGAGGAGAAGGACCAGCTCGACAAGGTGCTCGATGATCGCGAGCAGCGTCTCACCAGCGAGCGCACCGGTTTCGAATCCGAGCGGGCAGCATGGGAAGCCTCGATGGCCACGACCAAGGCCTCGAAGACCGACGAGCAGTTCCGCAAGGCGGTGAAGCTCCTGGAGAACGTGCCGGCCAAGCAGGGCAAGGAGTGGATTCTCGAACTCGTCAGCCAGGGACAGACCGACCAGGCGGTGGCCTACCTCGACGCGATGAGCTCCTTCAAGGCCACCGCCCTGCTCAAGGCCTTCAAGGGCGAGGAGGAGACGAAGGTGGCAACGGAATTGCTTGAGAAGCTCCGTCAGCGCACTCCTAGCGCTCGCCCCGCGGCGACGCCGGAAGGAAGTGCCGAACCAACGAAGCCGGCCGATGCAAACGCTGCCCCTCGCCCCAACCTTCCTGCCGCAAAGCCCGCTGGCGAACCGAGCGCCCCTGTCGGGAGTTCCGCTTCCGGGAAGCCTGGCGACGCAGCGGCTGGGAAGCCAGCCCCTCAACCAGGTCCGCAATCCGGACCGCAGCCTGCCTCCAAGCCCAACGCAAAGTCAGCTCCCGACGAGGGAAAGCCGCTCGCCAACACCGGAGCGGAAGTCGATCGACCCAAGGACGGAACGGCGCGACCGAAGTCCCCTGGAGCGGAATCGAAAGCGGGAGGAAAGCAGGGAGAGTCAGGATCCCAGGCGGGAGCAAAGCCTGAATCAAAGACTGGATCAAAGCCAGGATCCCAGCCTGAGCCCAAGCCCGGAGCAAAGCCAGACAGCAAGCCAAGCGGCGAACCCGCAGCCAAGTGACGACGCGAACGGCGGGGACTTCGGCGACTCGCTTCGGGCAGCGCAAGAGTCGGCTGATGGGACGGCGGAGAATGCGCCTTCCCGCGACGGATCAGCGGAGGGCGCAGCCAATCGTCCGGATGGCGCGACGGTCGCCGGTGTGTTCAACGCCGCCGACGCAGGCGCCGTGGCCGCCCAGCCCGTCAACCCGACCGGTCTTCTTTTCGCGGCGCCGCCGGTGCCAGGCGCCGCGGCTTCCGGCGCTCGCACGGGAGTCGTGACGAGCGCGAGCCAAGCGACCTCCGCGAGTGGTGCGTCGAGCGCTGCCGACGGTACGGCAGGGGCCAATGGCGACAGCAGCAACGGTGCAACGCCAAACGCCGTACCGAGCGCCGAGGGGAACGCTCGTGCGGTCGGAACCAATGGCGAAGGAACGGCCGACGGAGGAGCGACCGGCAACGGCGAGAACGGCGGCGACGGCCAGCAGGGTCGCACGGGGAATGAGGGAAATCGAGGAGCGGCGGCGACCGCCCGAGCTCGCGCCGCGACCGATGGCGGGTCCGTGCCGACGCCCTCGGCGCCGACGGCGGCGCCCGCGCCGACACCGAGCGTCTCGATCGCTCACGCGGCGCCGATTCCCATGGCTCCCGCGTCATCGAACGCCGCTCAGCCGAGCGAATCGAAGAGCGACAAGACCCCAGCAATGGGCGGAGCGACGGCGATGTCACCGGCCGCCCGCGACGCCCTCGCGCCGCTCCTCCAGTTGGCGGGTCGCGTGAGCGATGGTGCCGCAGCCCGCGCGACGGCGCTGCCGCTCGCCGCCCCGCAGCCGCAGGCCGCGGCGGAGGAGAAGCCCACGACGCCGCTCGTCGGTCGCGGACTCGCGGCGCTGGCCAACCAGAAGGGTGGAGCCCTTCAGATTCGTCTCGATCCCCCGAGCCTCGGTGACCTGCGCATCGCCATGACCGTCGTGAACGGCAAGGTGAGTGCGGAGCTGACGACCTCGACCGGTCAGGCCCACGCTCTCTTGAGCGCCGACCTCACCGCATTGCGGCAAGCGCTCGAAGCCCAGGGCCTTTCGGTCGAGCGGCTCTCGATCCAGCACGCACCGCAGGAACAGAACCAACAGCATCTGCCGACCGCCCGGGCCGAGGCGACGCCCGCGCAGGGCGCGGCCGCCCAGCAGCCCGGCTCGAGCCAGCAACAGTCCTTCCACGGCGACGCCAACGGCAATGACCGCAACCAACAGCAACGGCATGACGCGAGTCACGGACAGAGCCGCGGTCGCTCCTCCCAGGGGGGCGACGGCAACGAGCGCGATCCAGGCTCGAAGTCCCGCCGTCGCGCCAGCTTCGCCCGCGTCTTCGCCGCCAGCAATCTCCCCTAAGCAGGCAGGTCTTCCATGAGCTCCTCTCCGATCACCGCTTCGCAGTCTGCCTCGAACCCGACCGGTACGTCGCCGACCTCCTCGACGAGTCGCTTCAGCGAGCTCTCCTCGGAGCAGTTCATCAAGATCATCTTCACCGAGCTGTCGAATCAAGATCCCTTCAAGCCCAACGACAGTTCGGCGCTGCTTGAGCAGCTCAACTCGATTCGCTCGATCGAGAGCGACACGCAGCTCACCAAGCAGCTCTCGTCGATCGTGACCCAGAACCAGCTCGCCACGGCGGGCAACCTGATCGGTCGTCAGGTGCAGGGGCTCACGCCCGACGCGGAGCGGGTGGCCGGCACGGTGGTGAGCGTGGCCCGCAAGGACGACAGCGTCTCGCTGCTCCTCGACAACGGATGGGTCGTGCCGATGGACAACGTCGAGACGATCGTTGACCCGTCGATCTTTGGAAATGGCGGAAACGGCGGAAACGGCGGCAACGGGGGCTGATCGTGGCCAGCTCGTTGCTCAACAAGGGGCACGCGCTCCTTCGGCACCTCGAGCCTCCGGTGCGGCCCTCTCCCGCGGGATCCGTGGTCGGGCTCCCCGTCGAGACGCTCGAGGCGTCGACGTTCGCGTCGCTCCTCGAACGGGCCCAGCGCGGCGAGATCGCCAGCGGGCGCGTGCCGACGGCGGCCGCAATCGACGAGCCCCTTGATCCCGCGGCGATGCCCCGCATCGGCCGGGCCATGGACCTGCTCGAGGCCCGCGGCTCGCAGCGGGCGGTGATTCTCTATGGCATCCGCATGTTCGTCGCGACCATCGCCACGCGCACGCTCGACGGCGAACTTCTTGCGCACGAGGGGCCGGCGCCGGCCTTCGTGGACGCCGCAGTGCGCGTGCCGACGCCCGACGAAGATCGGCCGACCGCGTTTCCCGGCCCGCCGACCGCGGTGACGGCCCCGTCCGATGTCATTGGCCTGCTCGAGGCACGCGATTCGCACCAGTGACCCCGCTTCATGCCGACGCCGGAGCGAACGCCCCGGTGACCGAACGACAGGAACATCCGTATGGCATCCACCACCGCATTCTTCACCGGCCTCTCCGGACTCATCGCGAACGCCCGACGGCTTGACGTCATCGGCAACAACATCGCGAACGTCAACACGACGTCCTTCAAGAGCAACCGGATGAGTTTCGCGCCGAACTTCAGCCGCAACTTCTCGCTGGGCACCGCGCCCGGCGCGAACTCGGGCGGCACGAATCCGGGGCAGGTCGGCTTGGGCGTCGGCATCGCCGGCACCCAGCGATCGTTCACGAACGGAGCGATCGGCGCCACGGGCGTCTCGACCGACGTGGCCATCGAGGGCGATGGGTTCTTCATCGTCGAGGTGGCGGGAAGCCGCTACTTCACCCGCGACGGCGAGTTCCTCCGCAGCCCGAACAACGATCTCGTCACCAAGACGGGCGCGAAGGTCATGGGGTACGGCATCGACGACTCGTTCAACGTGGTCGAGGGCAACCTCGTCGAGCTGAACGTGCCGCTCGGCACCCTGACACTGGCCGAAGCGACGCAGAACGTGACCTTCAACGGCAACCTGAACGCGGCCGGCACGGTCGCGACCACGGGCAGCGTGCATTCGAGCCGGGCGTTCTTCACCGACGCCGGACTCACCGCCGGCAATGAGGCGACGGCCGCAACCGACATCACCGCGACGGACCTGTATATGGATGACGGCGCGGGCGGCTCGACCCTGGCCTTCGACAGCACCAGCAATCCGAAGATCGTCACCCTCTCGGGCATCGAGAAGGGCGGCAAGGATCTGGGAACGCATACCTTCGCGTTCAGCGCGACGGCCGTGGCCGGCGCCGATGCGTTCGGCACGACCCTGGGCGACTTCACCGCGTGGGCCGAGGACGTGCTCGGGCTCGACTCGACGTCGGTCGGCAGTTCTTCGAACCTCGGAGGCGGCATCTCGATCTCGAACGGTGCGCTCGTCATCACCGGCAACGAGGGTACGGTGCAGGAGCTCGGGATCGAGACGGGCAATTTCACCGTCGCCTCGGGCGGATCAGGCTCGGCACAGCCGTTCGTGATGGCCAAGACCACGCCGGCCGACGGCGAAAGTGTGCGCACGAGCTTTGTCGTCTACGACTCCCTCGGCACGCCGCTCACGATCGATCTTTCGATGGTGCTCCAGGCGACGACGGCCTCGGGCGGTACCTCGTGGCAGTATGTCGCCGAAAGCAACGACAACGACGCCGCGGGCCGGGTGCTCGGGCTGGGCGAGCTGACCTTCGATGCCAGCGGCCGCTTCGTCGCGGCCAGCAACGACACCTTCTCGATTCGCAGGGCGAATGGCGCCACCGATCCGCTCACCGTGGCGATGAACTTCGCCGACGGCTCGAACGCGGTGAGCAGCCTCACCGACACCAGCTCGAGCATCGCGGCGGTCTACCAGGACGGCTCGGCGATCGGCACCCTCTCGAACTTCTCGATCGGCACCGACGGCATCCTCTCCGGCTCGTTCACGAACGGCCTGACCCGCACGATCGGACAGATCGCGGTGGCGAAGTTCACCAACCCCGCCGGTCTCGTGGATGCGGGCAACAACTACTTCCAGGTCGGTCCGAACTCGGGCACGGCGCTCATCACCTCGCCGCAGAACTTCGGCACCGGCCGATTGGTCGGCGGGGCGCTCGAGCTCTCGAACGTCGATCTCTCGCAGGAGTTCATCAACATGATCCTCGCGAGCACCGGCTACTCCGCGGCCAGTCGCGTGATCACCACCACCGATCAGCTCATCAACCAGCTCCTCACGCTCGGCCGCTGACTAATCCCCCTGCCCGCAGCGTCGCTCGCGCCGCTGCGGGACGTCGCACGGATGGGACGTCGGGAACGGAATGACCCCTGGCACGGAGGCCGGGGGTTGTTCGTTGTGGGGGCGGGTGCGCGGGGCGGGGAGAGGGCGGGAGCGTGGGAATGCGCGACGTTCAGCCAGGCAAGGGGAGGCGTGTGCGTGCGAGGTGGGGAGCCGTGCGCGGCTTGCGCGGGCCGTGGATTCGCCTTGCACAGGGCCCTGCGCAGGCCCTTGCACAGGGCCTTGCACGGATTGGCGTCCGCTGGTGGCAACGCCGGAAGGGCCATACGAGCGTGGGACTTCCACTTCAGGTGCTTTCCAACATGGGCGGCTTGCATTCACATGTGCCCATTCGCATGTGCCTGTCCACAGATGGAGGCTTGGGGGGAGGCTTGGAGGAGGGGGAGAAGAGCGGACCAGCGGAGCAGCGGAGGCAGAGGGCAGATTGACCTTGCAAACCTGAACACCCGAATTCTGCGTCGCCAAGCGGCGCGCACAGTCTTCTTCTCCACGACCAATTCAGAATGTGGCTGTCCAAAGTCGGAAATGAAGCGTCGACGGGAGCCGACTGCGCGCGGGCGCGGATACACGGGACGCCCGTCCGCGACGCGGCGTGCGCTGAGCACGCTGTCGTCACGATCTATCACGGAATCTCGCTCATTGATCAGCGCATCACTGGGAGTCGTCTACCAGGTTCACGCAGCCGACCCAGTTGAACGCGGCATCGCCGCGACCGAGGCGAGAGAACGCCAGCACCTGTCAACGATGAAGGTGCTTTGTTTCAAATGCGATTGCGCCGCGAAGAGAAGTGCACTCACGACGTGACGGCCTCGCTATAACGGCAGGCGTCGCGAACCCTGACCACGGGAGCGACGGCTCCCGCATCGGCTCGCGCAGTGTGTCGAGGGACGAACATGCGCCGCCTGTATCTGTCGTTGACCCTTCTGGTGTGTCTCTTCGCTTCCGTCGCGACGCGTGCGAGCGCCGCAGGGAATCTCTGCTGTCCGGTTGATCTGACGGGCGACCCGATGGTCGATGGCGCGGACTTGGCGGTCCTACTCGGAGCGTGGGGACCTGCGGCGCCCGGCAACCCCGCGGATCTCGACGGGTCGGGGACGGTCGACGGTGCTGATCTCGCCATGCTATTGGGCGGATGGGGACCATGTCCGTCGCCGTGCCTCAAGACGATCCTCTCGGGCTCTGCGAAGCTCGCGGACGGAACGCCCGTCGCGAACGCGGTGTTGCTGACGAACCTCGGCGGCCAGGGCGTGAGCGCCGTCGGGGGCGACTTCAATTTCGAGGTCGATCTGCAGGAAGCGTCCACGTCGCTCGACGTGTCGGCAGCGGTCTCCATCGGAGGCATGACATTCTCGGGGATGAAGAGCGTGACGCCGATTGTCCAGGGTGGCGTCACCGTCGCTGGCGTCATCACGCTCTCGGAAGGCGGGCCGTGCGTCGGCGATCCGGCGTGGCTTCCGACCTTTGGAGGTATGCCCGGAGCCAACGGCGAGGTGTGGGCGATGGCCACCTTCGACGATGGCAGTGGGGCAGGGCCGTCGCTGATCGCCGCCGGAAGTTTCGACGGAATCGGGGGCGTTGCCGCCAATCGGATTGCTCGGTGGGACGGTTCGACGTGGACAGCGCTCGGTTCCGGACTGAACGGCATCGTGACATCCCTCATCGTCTTCGACGACGGAAGCGGCCCGGCGCTCTATGTCGGTGGCAGCTTCACCACCGCCGGCGGCTCGGCCGCCAATCGAATCGCACGATGGGATGGCGTCTCATGGTCGACGCTCGGAGCGGGGTTCGACGGCGGTGTGCAATGCTTGGCGGTGTTCGATGACGGAGGCGGCCCTTCGCTCTACGCCGCAGGAAGCTTCGGTTCGTCGGGCGGCGTCTTCGTCAAGTCCGTCGCACGATGGAATGGCTCCTCATGGTTGCCGCTTGGCCTGGGATGCAACGGGCCCGTGTATGCGCTCAGCGTCTTTCCGGGCGCTGGCGGACCGGTCCTGTGCGCCGGCGGCGCCTTCACAATGGCCGGCGGCTCAGTGGCGAATCGAGCGGCCTCCTGGAACGGCACCTCGTGGACACCCCTCGGGGGCGGCATGAACGGAACGGTTCGGACGCTGACGGCATTCGACGACGGTAGCGGCATCTCGCTCTACGCCGGCGGCGACTTTGCCCTCGCCGAGGGTGCGCCCGCCAACCACCTCGCCAAGTGGAACGGTTCGAACTGGTTCCAGATTGGGAGCGGCGCGAACGGAAACGTGTGGTCCTTGGCCGTCGCGGACGACGGCAGCGGAACGGGCCCCGCACTTTTCGCTGGCGGCGACTTCACGACCGCGGGTAGCACGCCCGCGAGTCGCGTCGCGAAGTGGAGCGGTTCGGCCTGGTCGCCTTTGGGCGATGGGACGAACAACACGGTGTACTGCCTCGCGACCTTCGACGACGGTCGCGGCGGCGGACCCCAGGCGTGTGTCGGCGGCGTGTTCTCGTTCGCTGGCGGCGGCGTCGCCAAGCGAATTGCACGATGGGATGGTGCCGTGTGGCGAACGTTCGGGAGTGGCGCCGACGCGGCGATTCATGCCCTCCTCGCGTCCAACGACGCCAGCGGACCTGGGCGACTCTACGCCGGAGGCTCATTCTCCGTCGCTGGAGGCGTCGTCATCAATCGAGTTGGAGCATGGGATGGGACGGCCTGGTCCCCGTTGGGCAGCGGCATGAACAGTTCCGTGCAGACCATGGTGATGTTCGACGACGGGAGCGGGCCGGCGCTTTACGCCGCTGGCGACTTCACGACCGCAGATGGTCTTCCCGCGAATCGGGTGGCCAAGTGGACGGGTTCCACATGGGTTGCTGTGGGCAGCGGTTTGAACGGGTCGGTCTTCGCGCTGGCGACGTTCGATGACGGAACCGGCAGCGGGCCGGCCCTTTACGCGGGCGGATCGTTCACGCAGAGCGGAGGAAACCCCGTGAACCGAGTCGCGAAGTGGGACGGCACGTCGTGGTCGGGAGTCGGCGGTGGCGTTGACGGCACGGTGTACGCGCTGGCGATCTTCGACGACGGTGGCGGAAAGGCGATGTACGCCGGCGGATCGTTCCTGACCGCCGGCGGCGGGACCGTCAACCGCATTGCGAAATGGAACGGGGAGTCGTGGTCGGCGCTTGGCGCCGGACTTGGCGGTTCGGTCGCGGCGCTCACGACGTTCAATGACGGAAGCGGCGGCGGCATGGCCCTGTATGTGGGAGGATCGTTCATGACAGCCGGCGGTGCGAGCGCCAATCAGGTTGCGCGATGGAACGGGTCAACGTGGTCGCCGCTCGGGAGCGGAACAAACTTGGGCGTGACCGCCCTGACCACGTTCGACGACGACAGTGGGTCAGGACCGGCGCTCTACGTGGGTGGCAACTTCACGACTGCGGGAGGAGCGTCGATCAATCGAATCGCGCGGTGGAACGGCTCCTCGTGGGCTCCGCTGGGTATTGGATTGCCACTCACGGTGAAGGCGCTGCTGGCGACCGACCTCGGAAATGGCACCGGTCGGTCGCTGTACGTTGGAGGGGCTTTCGACGTGAGCCCCGCGGCCGACAGCTACATCGCCCGTTGGGGCTGCGATGGATCTGCGAACGACGGCGCACCGAGCGTGGCGACGCCGGTCGCTGACGTGAAGACGCGAGAGAGGTCGCACTCGCGATAGTCGTGGTGGGGCCAACGTGTGGCGGGCGGTTCAGAATGTGGCTGTCCATTCCGAACCGTCCATTCCATGTTGGACAGTCACATTCTGGAGCGATTCGCGACCGACCGCGAGCCCGGAGTCTCAGGATGTTCGCGGAATCCGACGTTCGAGAATGCTCCGGGCCGCGATTCGGGCCGGCCACTGGCTTTCCGCGCGCGTGTGACAGCGGCGGGCCAGCGCGACGCCGATTTCCCGCGAGCGATGTTCGATGAGTTCGTTTCCGCCTCGCTGCGGTTCACTCGCGATGCTGTGGCCGGACCGCGTGCACGCACGTGCCGCGGCGCCTCGCCGCTTCAGCGCTGAGCGACTCCGGCGAGCCTGAGACCGTTCCTCGCAGTGACACCAGCGCGGTCTGCTTCGTGTCGCTCGGTGCGGGACGGACCGATGACTTGAAGATCGCATCGATGCGATCTCGCAGCTCATCGGCAAGCGCTTTCGCGGCGTCAATCGTTCGGACCAGCGGCGAGGGACCGGCCCAGTCGCTGATTGATTCGGACCGCGGCTCTGTGGGCCCGCGCTCCGCACCGCACCGGTCCGCATCGCCCTCATCCCGAACGAACATCCGTCGCAGCGTTGCCAGTGCAGGTTCCGCGTCCCTGGCGATCGCTCCTCGCTTGTCAGGCCGTGCGTGTCGCCCCTCCTGGTCCGCCAGTGCGATCAGCGTTCCGAGCGTTACGCCCGGGATCACCGGGACCGCCCCGCAGACGAGCCGCGTCGTGTGGAACGGATTCGGCCACGGCATCATCCACGCCTGCTGGTCGGACTTGAGTTCCGTTCGCGGCGCCATCGCCTGACCCGAGCCAGATCGGTGTCGGGGGGCCTTTGCCGGTCGCGGGCGACGCTGCAGGGCCTCAGTGACCTCAGTTGTGGCTCGTGGGGCCACATCGCTTTCTCGGAGCTCTCGCGCCGCGCGCTCGACATCCTCTCGCTCGCCCACGGTAGCGAAGTGCGAGAGCGATTGTGCCTCTTCGCGAAGCGCGGCGCGGAACGATGCCCGGTGCCGCCCCGCGGCGACCCGTCTTGCGTACTCCTCGTCGTCCAGATCCGCTGCGGAGCCAGGATCGCAGGGATAGACCGGCGTCCACGACGCATGGACGAATCCCTCCTCGAACGCCTCAGCCTTCGGCTGCAGCGTGGCGTCCCTCAGCAGTCGCTCGATCCTCGTCTTCAGTGACCCAGGCCTCTGCGTGCCGAGCTCCGACTCAAGTCCCGCATGCACCGCGTTTAGGAGGACATAGACCGATTGCGTGAGTACCGCGCCGTCGTCAAGCGCCGTGGTGATCCCGTAGCGACCTTGCCAGAAGTGTCCGGAGACCCGGTCCTCGCGGTTCCACCGCTTCGCCGACCATTCCTTCCAGGCCGAGTGGTAGTGCCCGAGGTCCGCGAGGCGACGGCGGAGCTCCTCGATCCGTGGCTTCTGCGCGACGAGTGCGGCGACGTCGGCGTCGGTTGGCCCCTCGCCTGGATCGAGGTCGGGGCGGCGCCCCGCGATGGAAAGGAGCAGCCACCGACGTGCGACCTCTTCGTCGCTCCAACACCAGGTGAGTTCGGGGTGGGTGCGGACGATGCCGTGGACGTGGTTGCCCATCGGCTTGAACTCGATGAGGTCGATGGCAAAGACGCGGGTCGAAAGGAATGCAAGTCGCCGCTCGAGAACGGCGATGCGGTCAGGGGACTCGAGAAGCCGTTCCCCCCGCGTGCATCGTGAATAGCAGTGGTGAATGCCGCTGACGTCCTGCGCAACGGTAAGCGAGCGTGCGTAGCCCACGAATCCTCCGTGCCGGCACGAACCTCTCCCCGGAGGACACCAGCGTCGCCGACACTACCGCGCCGTCGACGGAGGTCCCCATTTCTGGCGGGTTTTCTAGCGAAATCGCGAACGGTGCGACTCGCCGACTTCTCCACGTTGTCTCCAGAATGTGGCTGTCCAAATTCTGAAGATTGTGACTGTCCATGTCCTGACAAGTCCTGAGGAGCGGCGACCGCAACGGAATGCGCGGCCGAAGTGCCGCTGCCTGAGCGCGTCGCTGCGCTGAAATGGACTTCTCCCAAGCCCGCGCTTCGCGCGATGTCGGTGGCGCTTGTCCCGCACGACCCGCGGAGGACAAACCGCGCGACGCGACAATCCGCGCGATTGCGGGGGACGAGGCTCTCGTCATAGCCCGTCGACGTTCACCGCCACATGGGATCGGCAGCGATTCCAAGCATCGACGCGGGGCCGATCATCGATCTGATGCCGGTCGTCGGCGACCTCGACAGCCCGATCATGCCCGCGCCGCGCTTGCAATGCTTGGCTTTCCCGTCGCACGGTGAGCCTGGAATCGAAGGTCGTCGGTTCTGTCCATGGTGGAAACCCGACGACGGTCGGCGTGAGATGCACGTCCACACATCCCGAGTGGGAAGCGAACACATCACCGGGCACGTGGCCTTCCGAAATTTCATGCGGGCCTATGCGGCCCAGGCGTGTGCGCACGAGGCTGAGAGGCGCCGATGTCGCGAACCTGTTCCGGATGCGTCTCGGGCATGCACGGATGCGAACTCGCCGCGGATTGCCACAGCTCAGGCGCATGCGATGGTGTGGTCTTCAGCAACGCACTGGTGAGTGCGTGCTGTGCGGGCAAGGTCGAGGCGGGGGGCGGGCGGACGACGTCGCCTTTTCTCCCGGCTTCCCTCATCGCGCGACAGCCGATCCCACCCGCGCACCCGCGAGTCCGAACCAACGAACTTCATTCGGTCATCAGGCACGGGACCTCAGCGCAGGTGAGTACCGACCTGTCATCCCCGCTGTGATGGGCCGATCGACAGAGCGCTTCCGCTACAGTCCGAGCTCGCTTGATGCATGCGACGCAGCGCGACGGCGATGGTGCCGGTCGCGTCGCGTGTCCTGCCTGCGTTGCGTGAAGGAGCTGTCGATGCGGAAGCGTTCCTGGGCCGAGCCGTTCAAGATCAAGATGGTCGAGCCGCTGCGGATGATCTCCGCGGCCGATCGGGCCAAGGCCGCAGCGGACGCGGGCTTCAACACCTTCCTGCTGAAGAGCGAGGACGTCTACATCGACCTGCTCACTGATTCGGGCACGAGCGCGATGAGCGACCGCCAGTGGGCGGGCATGATGCTCGGCGACGAGGCCTACGCCGGCAGCGCGAACTACTACCACCTTGAAGATGTCGTCCGTCGCCACTACGGCTACCGCCATCTGATTCCAACCCACCAGGGCCGCGGCGCCGAACACATCCTCAGTCGCCTGCTCATCAAGCCCGGCGACGTGGTGCCCGGCAACATGTACTTCACGACCACCCGCGCCCATCAGGAGCTCGCGGGGGCCCGCTTCGTCGACGTGATCTGCGATGCCGCCCACAATCCCGCCGACGAGTCACCCTTCAAGGGCAACGTCGATCTTGCGAAGCTCGAGGCCCTCATCGCCCGAGTCGGGGCCGATCGCATCCCATACCTCTGCATGCAATGCTGCGTGAACATGGCCGGCGGCCAGCCGATCAGCATGGCCAACGTCGCGGCCACGAGCGCCCTCTGCCGCAAGCACGGGATCAAAGTCATGCTCGACGCGACGAGGGCGGTCGAGAACGCGTACTTCATCAAGGAACGCGAGCCCGGCTACTCGAACAAGTCGGTTGCGGACATCCTGCTGGAGATCTGCTCCCATTCCGACGGCTGCACGAACTCGGCGAAGAAGGACTGCCTGGTCAACATCGGCGGCTTCCTGTGCGTGAACGATGACGACCTCGCCGAGCGTGCACGAAACCTGGTCGTCCTCTTCGAGGGGCTGCACACCTACGGCGGTCTCGCCGGTCGCGACATGGAGGCGATGGCGATCGGCATCACCGAGTCGGTGCAGTTCGACCACATCCGGGCCCGCATCGGTCAGGTGGAGTACCTCGGCGGGCTCCTCGACCGCGAGGGCGTTCCAATCGTCAAGCCGGTCGGTGGCCACGGCATCTTCCTCGACGCGTCGAAGTTCCTGCCGCACATTCCGCGAAGCCAGTTTCCCGCCCAAGCACTCGCAGCTGCCCTCTACGTCGAATCGGGCGTCCGAACGATGGAACGCGGCACCGTCTCGGCCGGCCGTGATCCCGACACGGGCAAGAACATCGAGCCCAAGCTCGAGCTGGTGCGGCTGACGATCCCGCGCCGGGTCTATACCCAGGCTCACATGGATGTCACCGCGGAGAGTGTCTGGGCGCTCTTCGACGCACCGGAACGGGTCGTCGGGCTCGAGTTCACGTTCGAGCCGACCTACCTCCGGTTCTTCCAGTCTCGCTTCAAGCCAGTGGAGGGCGACGTGGTCCTGCGGAACGCATAACGCACGCACGGCGGGGGCTTCGGGTGCTCTTCTTGAAGGTGGCCGTCCAGGCCTTCGGCCCAAGATGGTCCGGCGTCAGGCCTCAGCGAAGCGCTGTCCACGGGCCATCCAGAATGTGGCTGTCCAATCGTGCCGAATCGTGCCAACCCAAGATGGTCCGGCGTCAGGCCTCAGCGAAGCGCTGTCCACGGGCCATCCCGAATGTGGCTGTCCAATCGTGCCAAGTCCAATCGTGCCAATCGTGCCGTCCAATCATGCTGGACGAGGTGATCCAGCGAGGACGTCGGGCGTCGTCGGAAGCCATCGAACCGATTGATAGAGAGCGGCACGGCGCGGTCGTTCATGGCGCCCA